>JBAZYY010000020.1:0-3737 GCA_041659065.1 Parcubacteria group bacterium | reverse complement strand
TTAAACACCTGAGAAACGCAAATAACCAACGCGAGCAATAAAACCAAATCAAGCCCTCTTTCCAGCCACAAGTGCTTTTTCATCTTATATTTCTCCTTTCCAAATCAGTCAAAGTATTCTTTTTTTAAGGAGCCCGATGCCCCCCCTTCCGAGATTTTTTATTATCTCTTAAAATATACATTATGTCAACAAAAATTTTACCCATACTAACAGTTCAATTCCATCCATCACTTCGCGCGTACCTACAGCACAGGCTCCATTCCTTCCTACTCCTAGCAGGCAGGCGATTCGAAACCTGGGCGCTTCACACAAGAAAAGCTGCGCACGCTCGCTTTTCACTCGCGCCCTTCGATTCCCCTCAATCAAAGGCTTGTGAAAAAATAAAAATCTCCTTTTTCAAGAAGATTTCTATTTTATCTGAGCGGGTAGGGGGAATCGAACCCCCCTCCTCAGCTTGGAAGGCTGATATAATAGCCACTATACGACACCCGCCTTCGCCAGCTGAAGCTTGGCTTCGGCGGGCAAGGCCCGCAAGAAGTAGAGCGTAAGCTGGTTTCAGTCGCCGTAGCGACTTTCAGCGGGCAAAGCCCGCCAAGGAAGTCGCGAAGGAGACCTTCGTCTCGCCGATTATCATTTTTGTGCCGAAGGGCAGAGTTGAACTGCCGACGCAAGGATTTTCAGTCCTTCGCTCTACCGCTGAGCTACTTCGGCTTTTTTCTATCAGCCTAAAATATAAAGTCTTATCTGTTACATATTACATGTTTCATGTCGCATGTTACATAATTTTGTGGACCCTATAGGACTCGAACCTATAACCCCCTCGGTGTAAACGAGGTGCTCTAGCCATTGAGCTAAGGATCCGCGCGCATACTTTTGGTGCCTTCGGCGGGACTCGAACCCGCACGGCCTTGCGACCCATGCACCTCAAGCATGTGTGTATACCAATTCCACCACGAAGGCTCAAAAAAACTATTTAGGCTTTTTTCTCTTCGACTTTTTCCTCCACTTTCTCAACAACAGCTACCTCTTCCTCTTTTTTAGCAACTTCTGCTTTCGGCTTGTCTTTTTTGTTTACGTCTTTGATATCCTTATATTTCATACGGCTTTGCTTTGTTGTCAGAGTTCGGACATAATAAAGTTTAGCTCTTCGTACCTTAGCGCGCTTCACCAACTCAATCTTTTCCACATTTTTGGAACCAACTGGAATAATCATTTCCACGCCAACATCGTGCGTCACTTTTCGCACTGTAATTGTTGGAGAAGAACTTTGTCCGCCCTTAACTGCGATAATAAGACCCTCAAAAAGTTGCGTTCTTTCCTTGGCACCTTCCTTGATTCTAAGAAATACCTTCACCACATCTCCACTGTGAAATTCCTGAGTATCTTTCAAAGCTCTCTGAGATTTATTAAACTCAATAATCTTCTTTTCCATACGGTTATTATAGCAAATTATTACTTTAAATTAAAATAGGCCAGAAATAGCCTTTTGTTTACCAGAAAATATCTCACCGGTTGGCGCAATTTTTCGCTTTTTTATACTATCTCTTTCCAGCAGTTTCGTCAAGGAAATGAGCGAAATCCAAAAAATCCTGCGGCAACGGAGAGCTAAATTCATAGCCATTGCCAAAAAGCGTAAATTTGATCGATTCAGCGTGAAGCAATTGTCTTCTGGCAGAATCGAGGCGCTCAATTCCTCTCAAAAAATACTTTTTGTCGCCCACGATCGGATGTCCAATCGAAGTCAAATGCACCCGAATCTGATGCATACGCCCAGTTTTAGGCGAAAGCTCCATCAGAGCAAAATCATCTCCCAGTGCTCTTATCGTTCGATACCCAGTCACAGCTTCCCGAATCTTTGTCCGAGTCTTGTGTCCTGCCACCACCTGACGCCTATAATCTCCCGAACGAGCCAAGGCTTTTTCAATCACACCTTCAGCTGGATCCGGCACGCCATAGACAATCGCTTGATATTTTTTCTCCACTTCCTTGTCTTGAAATTGTCTTTTTAACTCCAAAAATGTTTCCATATTTTTCGCGACAACAATCACGCCACTCGTATCTTTATCCAACCGATGCACAATCCCCGGTCGTAACTTTCCTTCTTTCGTGTTATCGCAAACAGTTTCAATTTCCGGAAATTGTGAAACGAGATAATTCACCAGCGTTTCCTCTTTTCGAGTATCATCTGGATGCACCTGCATTCCTGCCGGCTTATCAATCACAATAATATTTTCATCGGAAAAAATAATCGGCAATTCTTTTTTTTCTTTTGACAATATCACCTTCTCCTCCGTGAAAATAAAATCAAAAGTAATTACATCATTATTCTTGAGCACATAGCCAGATTTTACTTTTTCACCATTCACCAAAATTTTCTCCGCCTTAATCTGCCGAGAAATTTCACTACGCGTAATTTTTCCAGAAAATATATTCCCGCTACTGAGGAATTTATCCAATCGTTCTCCTGAGCTGTCTTTTGTGATGATTATTTTTTGCATAAATATATCTGGCTATCCAACACTTTCATGTCTCTTTTATATAAATTAAAATTAGAGTAAAGAGCTGCCTTAAAACCGAAATTCTTTGCCGACTGGACATTCTCCTCTTCATTATCCCAAACTAATACATTATGCTTATCTGGTTTATCGAGGTAATTATACATCGCAGACCAGAATTCTTGCTGTGGTTTTTTGAACCCAAGATCTGCCGAAGAAAATACACCATCGAAATGTTTTTTTAGACCTACTTTTTCAAACAGATGCTCACTACGATATTTTTCATTATTAGTGTGCAAATAACACTTCACACCGCTGCTTCGCAAAACTTTTATTTCTTCGAGCATTTGCTCATCAATTTTTCTTTCATGCAAAAACCAATAGTCGAGCAAATCATCAACAGATTTCTCCCAGCCCCATTCTTTGACATATTTTTTCAACTCAACTTTAATATCCGCCTCACCAACAATACAACGCTGGTACTCTTGTTTAAAAAAAGGAAGTATTCTTTTCAACGGAACGCCGAATTCTTCCGAAAAACGTTGGCTAAAATACATCTCCCTTTGAACAATTACTCCATCAGCGTCAAAGAGGATTGATTTGATCATAAGAATATCTAACAAAAACAAAGGGAGTCCTTTATAATACTGTGCCCAGAAGAGGACTCGAACCTCCAATCCCTTGCGAGAACCAGTTCCTAAGACTGGCGCGTATACCAATTCCGCCATCTGGGCTTGTTTTCTATTATTTTTGTGGGGATGGAGAGATTTGAACTCTCACGACCTTGCGATCATAGCGTTCTGAACGCTACGTGTATACCAATTTCACCACACCCCCGATATACACCAACTCATCATACGGTGTAAAAGCCGTTTTGGCAAACATTACCCCAAAAGCGCCTTAAGCCTCCGCACCTCTTCTTTCAGAGCACCATCATTACCATATTCCCCATGATGTCTCGTATTTTCTCCATATGTTTCCTTTTTCACGTCCAAATGGATATTAATCAACATATCCGTCCCACTTACTTTGACATACATGTGGAATCTGGGATAGCCAGCTGCGGCCATTGGACGAATAAAGCTCATCTCATCGCCCTCGTGCCTTTGAAATGAATAGCCAAGTCGGCGCAAATTATTCACTGGATTACCTTGAACATCTTTGACTTCGATTTGCATAGATTTAACTTAATTTTATTACAAGTTCTTTTTATATCCCCTTCTCCATTAGGGAGAAGGTGGC
>JBAZYY010000019.1:0-15434 GCA_041659065.1 Parcubacteria group bacterium | reverse complement strand
CTAAACCTGTTTCTGCACTATTACAATTACCAGAAAAAGCACCGTGGATTGGGCATGGAAGGCTTAACTCCCATGGAAAGACTAAATGAGCTGGCTAGTGTAAACTTGACGCTGCAATGCTACAATAATTGACGGTACGCTTCATTTAGCTGCTTGTAAATAATTTATTTTTCGACACTTCATCAGAAGGAGAATCGCATGTCAAAACAAGGGGAAGACCTGAAGGAAGTTTCCCCGGAAGAAGCGAGAGGATTAATGTGCCCTTACTCTCCTGAATGCCAAAAGTGCATCCCAGAGGAAGACATGTGGCGCATGATTAAAGAGGCCACCCCTTCCATTTTCGGTGATTACAATGAGTTGTGGAAAAAGCTCCGGAAAGCAGCGGAAAAATTCGGTCTGAGATCTGAGGAGTGGAATGAATATGTGGAAAAGACGCAGGCTATACTTGAGCGGTTGAGAGCTAACATCGTACTGAAGATCATGATGGAGAACATGAAGAAAAAATGCGCAGGATGCTCCCATTATGAACCAGTTGATCTGCAGAAGCTGCAGCATCCAATATGTTGGGAAACTCTTCGTCTCGTTAATGCCGTGTTCGACAATAGCGGTTTCTGAAATCGGGCACCGTTTTATCAATAGTCGCAGTCGGTCATTGTTACCAACCAATAAAACCTCGGTGGGATTTATCCGCCGGGGTCTATCTTTTTGTGCTGAAAACATTGCTTTGGGATTGAGTTATCAGTAAAGAAAAATAACTAGTCAATTTTTAAACCCGGTTCTAACCGCGTGAACTAGCCAGCTCAACGAAAAAACAGGGCTTTTCAAAGCCTTGTTTTTAGTTATTTTTGGCGACTGGTAGCGGGAATCGAACTAAGGTTAGCTGAGATTGACAGAGCTGCTTTCATATGATATCTTATTTAGTCGGGGATTTAAATATTTTCTACCTTAAAAATTTCAACCATACGGAGGCAGCTATGTATTCCGCAAGAAACATCGCAGTTGTATTTAGTGGTGTTCTTGGTTTTTGCGTTTCTACATATTTTGCGTGGACTATTTATATCGATGGGATTCCGCAGAATGTAGCAACGTGGTTCATGATTTTTCTGTTGGATATTATTGGCGTCGTTCTTGTTTTTAAGGACGGCAACAGAAAACCATACCTCCAAATAGGCTGGACAATCGCAGCTGCTTGTATCGTCGCGGCAATAATTTCGAGCAGCCCTTGGCGCTGGGGAGACGCTGAAACGGTCTCGCTTATTCTTTGTATTATCTCAATCCTGCTTTGGGTGAGTCTAAATGCACGACTAGCAATCTGGGCGTATATGGTTGCTATGTATGTTTCGTGTCTTCCGCTGATTATCGACTACTGGAATTTTCCTCAGCGAGAAACCCTCTGGGTTTGGCTCTGGAGTATTGGAGCGTGCGTTTTGGCCATTTACGGAGCTCCTAAAAGAGACTTTGCCAATATTTTCGTTCCCTGGAGCGCGATAATCCTGAACGGGATTATTGCCATTTTGTGCGCACTTTAACCCACTAACAGAAACCTGCTTAGCGGGTTTTCTGTTTTATAAAATAAGTTCTAACTTCCTGTACAGTTTGGCTCAGTAGTTTGAAAAAATCCCTTTCAGGGGATTTTTTCATTTCTCGAGAGAAGTTTCGAATTCCCTGGGCAGCGCGCTCTTGAATTTTTCCGGCTTTCCATTTTGACTTTGAAAAGTAATTTCAGCGGCGTGTAAAAACATCCGGGGATAATTTTCTTTCTTGCCCGCCTGCCGGCGAGGCAGGAATTCCTTGAAAGTATATTTTTCGTCACCGACAATCGGATGGCCGATGGAATGCATATGGACTCGGATCTGATGCATGCGGCCAGTTTTTGGGTATACTTCAACAACTGAAAATTTATCTGACTCTCCAATAACCTTATAGAAAGTAAGCGAGTATCTTTCCTTGCGCACTTTGACTTTTCCACGGACTAAAGATTGTTTCCGAAAGTCTTTTTTTGACCGGCCCATTTCGCCTTCGATTTTCCCTTCTTTATCTTTAAGCTTCCCGTGGACTAAAGCAATATATTTTTTTTCAATTTTGCGATTCTTGAACAGTCCTTTGAGATACTCAAAAGTTTTTTGGTTGCGTGCGACTACCATAACTCCGGATGTTCCCTTATCCAGCCGATGAACAATCCCAGGCCTTAGCTCGGGAGCATCCCCAACAGATTTTATTTCAGGAAACTTTTCCAATAAAAAATCAACGAGAGTTCGCTCGTTGGTATTGATTCCTGGATGGACAGCCAGTCCAGCCGGTTTTTCGATAACTATATAATCTTCATTTTGAAAAACAATTTTTACCATACTCCTTAAAACATTTGAAGTTGGGAAACCCCAACATTAAATATTAGTGTGCCGGGGAGAGGACTCGCCCGCCGACGCTAAAGCTTTGGTGGGTAAAAGCCTCCATTTGATAATTGTGGGCGAGAGAGGATTCGAACCTCCACGGGTTGCCCCACGTGCTCCTAAGGCACGCGTGTATACCATTTCACCACTCGCCCAGTATTAAAAAATCGCCATGGAATTTATCCCGCAGAATGCGGAGCATTTGTGCGGGACCACCCCGACAAAAAATTCTATAAATTGAAGTATTGCTAATCTATGCTTTGTTTCACGCGAATTACAGAATTATTAGGCATTCTTAAGCTCTATTTAATCTGTTTCGCTATATCCGCAGTACGGGGTGAATCATAGCAAAAAAGGCTTGCTTCGTACATATTGACAATTACTTATATTTGGTATATAATAATATGATGTCTGAATTGTCGGCATCGCAGGGCATTTTGGTAAAAAGGGAAGCCCCTGGGGGCACCTTGAAAATTTTATAGTCCAATTTTGGACAAAATAAGGGAGACTCGTATGTGGGAAATGATTGATTTTATGCGAAGTGTATGGTGGACGATTAAAAGCTGGGATTGGTCACTAATCCTAGTCCCATTGGCAATCATATTGATTGTCATAATAAAGTTTAAAAAAATTCATCCAAAAGAAGAATCGGATGGAGAGGAAGAAAATTCGATGCGAGCGAATTGGATCATTCGGTTGGTACCGACGATCGTTTTCTCCGTTTTGGTTTCTGCCGGTGCAATAATCGGCGGACTAATTGGAAGCTATTTCGACGAAGCGGCATCGGCTGGCATTGCGGGCTCAATTTTGGCGGCAGGCTTTTATATCGCCCATGGCTATGTTCAAAAGCCTGAAAAAGAAGTCGATGTAATTGAAACCTTCGGGCGTTTCCGCAGAGTTGCTTATCCGGGTCCACGGATTTTATGTTTGCCTGGGATAATCGATAAAGTAAAAGCAACAGTTCCGTACCAGGTTAGGCTTCGCCGTGACTTGTTTACGGAAGAACTGCGGAAGAAACTAGAGCTTCAGGATGTGACTGTCACGATTGAAGGCCATATCTGGTATGAAGTAGTTGACCCAATCAAGTGGGTCTATAACTACCGCGACCCTGTAGGCCACTTAGAAGAGAGCTTTGATAATTCGGTTCGTCCGAAGTTCCAAGCTCTAAGGAGCGAAGAAGCTGACACAAAGAGACCCGATATCGTGGCAAACTCTTTGAGCTTACTTTGCGATCAGCTATTGGAAAAAACCGGAGCCATGGTCAAGGATTTTTACATGCCAGACTTTGATTACGGTGAGGAAGGCGATAAAGCGCGCCTCCAAAAATTCCAAGCTGACAAGAGAATGTCGGCAAATGTTACAGATGCCAAGGGTTGGACTGCGGCCATCGAGGCGATTATGGAATCAGCTCTAAAGAGCGGACATCCCATATCATGGGAAGAGGCTCGTAACTTTTACCTCGACCAACGAAGGCTCGAGACCCTTGGAAAGACTGGAGCAAATGTCTACGCTATAAGTGGAGATTTACTGGGTGGCCTAGCAGGCGCCATTCAGTCCATCGAGAATAGGTTTAAAAACAAGGGAGATAAAACCTAATGGGCATGATTATTCTTGCGATATTAGTGGTCGCTGGATACTTCGGCTACCGTTACTGGCAACAGCAAACTCCTCCTGCCGCACCTGCTGGTGGAGCAGTCCCCGCGCCTCCTCCTGCTGGCGGCGGAGCGCCTGCGGCACCTCCCGCCGCACCAACTTTCGCAGCAAGAACTGCTCAAGCCATACAGTACTTCTGGTATGCTGTGTATGGACTGGCAGTGGGAGCAGCGCTGTGGTTAATCCTCAAAATCCGCAATTGCGGAGGCACAACTGCCCCATCTGCTCCGGCGCCGAGAATTCCTCCTATCTTTGGTCACGGAGCAGGCACAACACCTACGGCTCCTCCGACTAGTGGAACCCCGGCTATCCCCGGAGTTCCCAAGCTAGGGCCGTCCCCGATCCCGGGGATTGACTGGGCTGATATCATCACGGGCTTACTGCTTCTGCTGGCGGTATACATTGCTTTTCGGATCCTGCAAGGGATTTGGTACGCAATCACCGCACCTCGGACAGCCGCCACGACATCTACCGCCCGCACTTCAATGAGCACCGGACGGAGAATCTTCTGGCTGGTGGTGCTAGTCCTAGTCATCTGGTACTCTTACGCCGCATTTCCGGGGGTCAGGCGTTGGGTAAACACCCTCGCCACAACCGGAAACCAGGTCACCGGAGCCATATTGGCTCCGGCCCTATCGGACAAGTTTAATGCTTCCGCCATCTTGTACCAGAGGGCCGGGGAGTGGATCGTCTATAAGCTTGATCTAGACGAGCCGCCGCCGGCTTTCGGCGATCTATGGTTGAAGTTCGTCCTTCCTCAAACTTCGGTTGTCAGAAAGTTTGAGGTTAAGATTAACGGCCGGATCTACTCGGCTGTGCAGATGCCATTCCCCGGCGCCTGCCAAATCTCCATTAAAAAAGGTCAGCTCAAAAAAGTGACCTCAGTAAAAGTGGAGATTCGCGGTCTCAACGGCTGGAAAATTCCAGCCCCCTTGGGACCGGTCACACTTTACCAGCGGTAACCTCGCTGGGAAGATAAAACCCCAGGCAGAGCTCTGCGCGCCACAACCGGTGCGCATCTCTTCCTGGGGTTTCTTTTTTTATAAAGAAATTTATAAAGCTAGAACAACGGAACGCCTCTCAACAAGAAATCCACGGCGAAAATTATAATAACTCCGATAAGGCCGACGACCACCCCAATAATCGAATACTCCATATTCCGCTTGGCTCTTTCCATATTTTTTTCTTCGCCAAAAGCCAGAAAATATTGCACGCCGCTCACGATAAAACTGATAATGGCAATAAAGCCAAAAATACTGAGGAGCCACATTAAGAAAGTAAAGATGACCCCTTCAACCGTTCCAGTGGGAAGACCGCTCCAAGTTGGAAGGATTACTCCGCTAGCTGAACCGCTGTAGCCCGAAACGCTACTTACACCACCCGTCTGAGTATTAACATTAGTTCCCCAAGTCCCCGCGGGAACTGAACCGCTATTTTCATAATTTGTTGCAGATCCACCGCAACATTTATACTGGTCAGAACAAGTACCTGATATTTGGCTTGTGCCCTCAGGGCAGGCTATGGGGTAACAAGTTTCAGAACAGCTAGCGGCTGCAGACGTATTACTGCCATTCCAACAAACATTTCCCAGACATTTTGCCCCGACGCTCTCACAAGGCACGCATGACATTCCCGAAGAACAATCAGCAGACGTGTTGCAATCGTCTCCCACGGCGGCAATAAGTATCGGTTTGTCCAATATTTTTCTGGATTCCGATCCGTATTCATCGGCAAAAGCTTGAATCGCGAACATGCAAAACAATAAAAAGACGGAGAATCCAATAATATATTTTTTTTCTTTTTTTTTCATTTTTTATTTAGATTATTGAAATTTATTCATACCACCTAGAATTGGGTTGTCTGGTTTCCGAGCATCTTCATCGCGGCATAGATAATAACCAACCCGCTCAAGCCCACAATGACCCCCATGATGGAATAGTACATAGCCCGTTTGGCGCCTTCCTGTCTTTTTTCGTCCCCAGCCGCAACCAGATACATCACCCCGCTAATGCCAAAGCTGATAACAGCAATGAAACTGAAGATTCCCAAGCCCCACTTCATCACGTTGTATATGATCAGATATATCGGGCTATAGGGGAGATTAGTCAACAGGTGCTTCGCCGGCACCCATTGGGCTTTCGCATTTCCTGCAAATATAAATGCTAGGAAAAGAGATATGGATAGAGAGAGATATAGATATAGAGATAGAGATAGAGATAGAGAAAGGGAAAGGGAGGGGGAGGGGGAGATGGATCGGGGAAGATTAAGTAATTTTGAAAATATTTTTCCGTTTGTTTTTTTCATTTTTATCGAAAACAATGATTAGCTATTCCTTAGCTGAAATTATACAATACAATAGTTTTTTTGAAAAATAATAAAAAAACGGCTCTCACCTAGAAAGAGAACCGTTTTAGAAACAATATTTTTTCGCGAATGCTAGAAAGTGGTCGATCCACTCTGCCCCCCAAGCAACTTCTGAACTGCGTAGAGAATCACAAGGCCCACCAGTCCGACGATAACGCCGATAATCGAATAGTACATAGCCTGCTTTGCTGTTTCTTGTCTTTTTTCGTCGCCGGCCGCAACCAGATACATAATTCCACTAATGACAAACCCGATAACCGCCACGAATCCCAGGATTCCCAAAAGCCACAACATGACATTCTTAATAATATCAAATATGGATCCGGCCGGAAGACCGGTTTCGCCGGTTGTCGGCGGCTTGAGCTGCGCCATCGTCACTACCGGCGCCAGGAGAACCGCGGACGTGATGCTACTAATCACTAATTTTATTCTTCTTTTCATTGATTCACCTCCATTCTAAATTATTTTTATTTTAATTTTCCGGTTATGTTTGCTTATCCTGCCACTATCCTCGCAACCTGTTGAGCGATAACAAGGGATCCGATCGAAATGGCAATTCCAATGATCGCATAGGTGACGATATTCCGCCCTGTTTCAAATTGCTTTTCGTTTCCCGTGGCAGAGAACATCCAAAGCCCGCCGATTACCATCATTATTATAGCAAGCATTCCAACTATGGACAAAAGAAGGCGAAGGACATTGCCGGCAATTTCCAAGAGCGACAATCCGCCGATCCCGCTGGTGTCCCCGCCCAGAATAGTCTTGATTTCACGCAAAAATGTCGGCGCGGCGATCACAATTGCGAGCCCGGCAATGGCATAGGTCAGGGTATGTTTGCCTTTTTCCGCCATATCCTTGTTGGCACCCGCGAACATATACATGACTCCCCCGATGATGATGAAGATAACGGCTATTGTTCCCGCGATGCCTTTTAGGTAACCCGCCAAGCTGTTCATGACCTGCTCTATGGAATTCCATCCAATAGGATTAGTGAAATCGACACTCAAGTTACCACCTCCGGTTGCGGATCCACTGCCTGTCGCTGGATTAAGCCCTCCTTCGCTAAATATTTTCTGCGTAGCCGCACTAACATCCCCACAACAATAAGGAGCCGGAGATCCGTCACAACCTCCGATAGTATTTGCTGATCCGTTACAGGGCGAATTCGAACATCCCCCTCCGCGCGCGGTGCATTCCGATTCCGTATAAGCCAAGGATTTATCCGCACCAAAGATTAAAAAACCAAGAAGAATAATTGATAATAGTATGATGTTTTTTTTCATTTTTGTTTTGGCTTTGATTAATTAATATAAGATTAAAAGTCGAATAAATAGCCAAGAGATTTTTCTAAACATTCTTGGGAAGTGGCTATAAAAACTTTATTTACCGCAGAAGGATGATCCGGCGGATAAATATCCACAGCATAGTTAATCGAACTTTTTTCACCACCAGGCAAGTTCACTTCGGCATACCGAAATTTACCATCTTTGAAAACTAGCGGCTGACTAATTTGCGTATCATTAAAATTTATTCCCGGGAAAAGAATGTTATGCAAATCTTTAAGCATAAAAGGCTCCCACTGGAGCATGGCGTTTATAGCTTGAGAATTCACGCTCCCTAGATTCTGCGAATCACTTGCCAAGTCTAAAGTCATGCCAAAATCTTTGTTATCTGTTCCTTTTGGACAGTAGAAGAATCCGTAGTAGCTGGATCCAACAAGGCTTTTTATTTTAGGATTAACTTTTGCGCCCACTGACTCTAAAAATGAATCTAGCTGGATCATCTCTCCATTTTTGTCGTCAATTGGAAAAGCTTGGGAAATTCCGTTCTCCTTATATAGTGGGGAATTATCAGAATTTTGCTTTATATAAGCTTCAAATGAGTTTCTTATTTGGACTTGATTATTCCTGTCCTCAACTTGCAAATCCTGGCCTTGATAAGAAGTAACCGGCAACGATATCATTTCCTGGCTTTTATTCGCAGGAGCTTGATCGCCAGCGGTTTTATTTCTTGACCCAAAATATTTTGTCAGCAATAATACTGCAGTTATCACAATCGCGATAATGATTGTAATAGAGATAATTAAGTATGATCGTTTCATATTTTTAAAATTTGTTATTGGCATCCACAACTATTCATCGGACTCACATGCACATGACTTCCATGATCGCTAGCCGTAGAAGTTGTTCCATCGACACGATAATTTGTGCCTTTATATATTGAAAAACCTCCACAGGCAGTAGCTGCTTGCCTAATTGCGTTAAGATCACTCCCTGTCAAATCAGCAGCATTAATTTGGCCAGCGCAATTAGTCCCTCCCCAGTGGCATGAATTCCTCATATGAATGCATTTGTCTTTTGAATACCCGTTACCAGCGCAATCCTGTAAATTGCTTTCAGCATTTAAATAGGACGCGCTGATTGTACTTGCAGCATATGCTGGTTTAATAAAATATCCCGCCATTTTTGAATTTGCGGAATCGCCCATAGCAACCTTGCCTTTTATACAACTAAGAAGATTTTCCAGCTCTTTTGTTTGATATTTACACAAGCTGGTTTGTCCTCCCACGCCGCCGCATGTTCCGTTCCCAATACCAGCGCTTTTGGAAACTCCGGGTGTTCCAACATTATTCGCCACACTCGAAGCCCCCTGGCTTTGCGTCGCATCACATGTGAATGTCCACCAACTCCCGGCGTTATTAAATCCAAATGCCGTGAGAATCATCGTGACCACGAGCCAAGAACCCAATCCGAGAGCAAAAGCTGTGAGAGCATAGGTCAACGCCTGTTTAGCCGTATCCATCATCCCTTTATTTCCCGTGGAGACCATATAAAAGACTCCCGCACCAGTGATCGCGAGCAAGGTCGCGGTGATTAGAAGCCCGAGAAGAAACGTGAAAATATTATGGAATCCAACAATCAGATGACAAAGCGTGCAATTATTTTTACATGGAACAAGACCTCCGGTATTTTCTGAACTAGCAGGAGTACTAGGAGAAGTAGCAGGCTGGGAAGTATTATTAGTCGTGGCAACTGCTTTGGGGACACAGCAACCCTCCTGGAAAGGGCAATCCATAGTTCCTTTAAAATCATCATCCCCACACGTCGAACCTGACTCCGTCTGCAATGGAAAACAAGACCCATTAATTTTTTTACAATTTTCTCCTGCAGCCGATGCTTGTTTAGTCGTAGCCGCTGTTTTCGGCGCGCAACATGCTCCCTGTGTTAATGGACCTCCCTGGCATAGCCCCTTGCTGTCTTGGTCAGGATTACAATTACTGGAAATCTTATTGCAGGTTCCGCCGGCCGCCGTGCACTGCGCTTCTGTCATGTAATCAGCCTTAGAAGCTTTGCTACTAGTGATAAAACTCACAATGATAAGAAAGATAATCAAGCTAATTTTGAAAAGCGTTTGGTCGAATTTTAAATTTATTTTTAATCGCATCCTAAATATCCCAAAGATTCGCCCCATAATAAATCTTTTGAGAATTAATCTATTAAATTTCCTTTGATTTTTTTATCTCTTAATCAACAAATTGACTCTGTTTTGCGCCTGCTTTATCGAGTCTAAGGCCGGTTCGTTCCGCAAAGCCACGTCGTCAATCATTTCATCAAATATTTTTTCTACCGCTAAATTATCCGGCTGAGGCCAGCTTTGGGCGATAAGATTTCCGGCTGCAAACGGCGCAAGCAGAATATCCGACATCTGAGATTGGATCAAATCGCGCCGCGCGGCAGGCTTTTTTTGATCTTTCGCGTATTCAGCCGCCGGATCATAATTGGCAGTTTCTTGGGAGTCAGCCGCCTTGAAATCCGGGTCTTGGTTGTATGCCGGGCTCATTGTCAGATACCTGATCAGCTTCCAGGCTTCGGCGATTCTCTGATCATTTGTTGCGAGCGTTCCTGGCGTAAGACCCATCGTCTGTATTTCTTCCTGGCTATAGGTCCGATTATTCGATACTGCCCAGCCCCAGTAATTCGCGAAATCAATGTCAGTTCCATGGCCCTCGTTGTCTTTATTTTGCGGAACAGCAGAAATTCCCAGATTCAGTTTAGGCGCACCCGCCTGGATTTTCGGAATAAGCCAAGAGTAATTTATCATCATGGCGGTTTTCCCTTCGATGAAACTATCAACCGAATTGTGCATCAGGGAATTCCACGTGTAGACTGAATTGCCCCTTTCGGAGAATTTAGTATAGTATGCGAGCGCTGATTCACCGGGTGAAACATTATCATTTGGGGACCTTTGTCCGGAATCAGCGAATCTTGCCATATTGCTTTGAGAATCAAACATATCCGCCCCGGCCTGCATCATGATAAGTGTCAAAATATCCGTCGCGCGATTTATTTTGCCGGTCCCGACGCTGGCATCGCTCGAAGCGCCCATGGCCGCGCCAGCTAAAGTTATATTGCCGAAAGAATCAATTTTCGTGAGTTTTTTTACTGTTTCGTCAAATTCAGTCCAAGTCTTAGGCGGCGCCGTAAGCCCGGCTTGATTGAAAAGATCTTTATTATAGTATAGCGCGAGTGAATCCACGCTTTGAGGAAGAGCATAGATTTGAGAATCTCTCACAAAATCTTGAGAAACCACATCGGAAAAAGCGTCACTGACCTGCTTAGGGTTCACTATGGGTTGAGGCTGGTTGGAACTGTCGAGAATTTGTGGCGCGGGGGCTAACTTATCTTCGTGCTTAGTGAGCCAAGTGTTATGAATCAAAAAAATATCGGGGCCTTTCCCAGTCGCCAGAGCATCCAAGAGGTCCTGTTCATAAGTTTCAACTGTCATCTTCTTATAACTTATATCGCGTATCCTCGGATTTCTCTTCCGGAATTCTCCGATAGCTTTTGTCATTACGTCGGAATCATCAAAGAGACCCCATATCTCAAGCTTCGTTTGATAAGTATTTTTTGATGTTGACTTGCAGCCGCAACCGGAAAGAACAACCAATGAACAAATCAGCAAAAGAGAAAATATAACGGGTACTTTTTTTCTCATTTTTTGTTTTAATATTGATAAGCGTTTCGTTAACTAAATTCTACAACAATATCGGTTTTGGGACAAACAAAAAAACAGCCCCGACATAACGTCGGAGCTGCCATGAATTCAGCTATGCAAGCAACCTACAAGACCGTAGTTGCCGCTATCTTGTCGTCCTTATTCAATCTCATCACCCGAACACCTTGTGTGGCTCGACCCAAAACTGAGATGTTTTTGAGCGGCGTGCGGATGATTTGTCCCTTCGCAGAGCTCGCGATAAGATCACTCTCCAGTTCATCGATATTCACAATATTAGCCGAAACTAATTTTCCGGTTTTCGGAGTAATTTTTGCCGTCTTTATTCCGCTGCCGCCTCGTTTCTGAATTTTATAGGACTTGAGATCTGTTCTCTTGCCGTAACCATTTTCCGTGAATACCAGAAGCTGGTTTCCTTTTTGGCCTTTGAGCACAACATCCATTCCTACAACTTCATCCTGGCCTTTGAGATTTATTCCTCGTACTCCGGTAGCCGATCGGCCCATGGCCCGCACATCCGTTTCCTTAAAATGAATAGCCTGTCCGGAAGCCGTGCTGACTATTACTTCATCAGAGCCCGTAGTTGGCTCGATCCAACGAAGTTCGTCACCTTTGGTCAAGTTAATCGCGATCAGTCCGCTGCGCCTAACTTTCATAAAATCATCGATCGCTGATTTTTTTACGGTGCCAAGGCGCGTAGTCATAAAAAGATATTTTGCTTGACTGTCTTTTCCGACTGAGATAACCGCCGTGATCTTTTCTTCAGGCCCGACCTGCAAGAAATTTACCACCGCTTGACCTTTGGCCGTTCTTGACGACATGGGAATCTCGTAAGCCTTGGCTTGAAAAACTTTTCCGCTGTTCGTGAAGAAAAATAGATCGTCGTGAGTCATCGCGGAAACAACTTTGTCGATACTATCACCCTCCTTGGTAGTTGCCCCGATAACCCCTTTTCCGCCGCGCTTCTGTACCTTGTAGAGCGAGGGGTTCATGCGCTTAATGTAGTTGTCCTCCGTAATGCTGATAATCGTATCCTCATTCGGGATAAGATCTTCTTGTTTGAATTCGCCCACAGCTGATTTTATAACCCGCGTCCGGCGTTCGTCGCCAAATCTTTCTTTAAGCTCAACTAATTCGCCTTTGATCACTCCCAAAATTTTCTTCGGGCTCTTCAGCAGGTCTTCAAGGTCTTTGATAAGTTTCATTTTTTCCTTGAGCTCATCTTCGATCTTCTTTCTTTCAAGTCCGGCCAGTGTCTGCAATCTCATCTCCAAAATCGCCGTTGCTTGCTTGTCAGAAAATTTGAATTTTTTCATCAAATTCACGTGGGCAATTTCCTTATCAGCCGATTTTCTAATTGTGTCTATAACGGCGTCAATATGGTCGAGAGCTTTTTTTAGGCCTTCGAGAATATGAGCCCTGTCTTTGGCTTTCTCAAGATCAAATTTTGTCCTCCTCACCACCACAACCCTGCGGTGCTCCACGAAATGTTCAAAAATTGATTTCAAATTCAGAACCTTTGGCTCGATGCCATCCACAAGCGCCAGCATATTAACGTGAAAAGTTTTCTGGAGATCCGTAAGAGAATACAGCTTATTAAGTATTTTTTTGGGGAAAGCGTCTTTCTTCAGCTCGATTACGATTCTCACTCCTTCTTTATCCGACTCGTCCCGAATGTCCCGGATACCTTCTATTTTTCCCAGCTTGACCAGATCGGCCATTTTAGTGATGATCGTCGCTTTATTTGAGGCGTACGTCATTTCACTCACTATAATCTGGAATTGGCCGCTTTTTGTTTCGACTATCTCCGCTTCAGCTCGCGTAACAATGCTTCCGCGGCCGGTAAGATAAGCTTGAGTAATGTCAGCTTGATTATAAATCGATCCTCCGGTCGGAAAGTCCGGACCTTTCACAAAATCTGTCAGGTCGCGCACTGAACAATCAGGGTTATCAATGAGATGCGCTATGCCATCCACCAGCTCATTCAGATTATGCGGAGGAATATTAGTAGCCATACCAACGGCTATCCCCATGGTGCCATTCAAAAGAAGCTGGGGAACTTTAGCCGGAAGAACCGACGGCTCTTTCCGCGATTCGTCATAATTAGGAATGAAATCAACCGTATCCTTTTCGATATCCGCCATCATTTCTTCCGCGAGCGAGGTCAGCTTGGCTTCCGTGTAACGCATAGCCGCGGCACTGTCACCGTCCATGGAGCCAAAGTTTCCCTGTCCATCAACCAGCGGATAGCGCATGGAAAAATACTGAGCCAGCCTTACCATCGAATCATAAACAGCGGTGTCGCCATGCGGATGATATTTACCGAGCACTTCCCCGACTACCGTCGCCGACTTTCTGTATTTGGCGGCGTGCGTTAGCCCCAATTCGCGCATAGCATAAAGAATCCGGCGATGCACCGGTTTCATGCCGTCCCGAACATCCGGAAGCGCACGTGAAACAATAACGCTCATGGCATAAGCGAGATAAGATTCTTTCATCTCACTCGTAATTTCTCTGGGTTTTACGTATCCGATTTCCATTCTACGGAAATTATGAATTACAAGGTATTAATTACGAAGGGATAATCGTAATCCATACTTTATAATTCAAACTATGGAAGTTGTGGAATTTGCTCTTGATTGCCGTCCGGTGCTTGATTCTGGCTCACTTCGTCTTGAGCGGGAGGAGCCTGCGGCTCAACTTGCGCGTTAAAACTGCCGTCCATATTCTCCTCGCCTGTCGAATTATTTTGCGCTGTCGTCTCTGGAGCCAAATTAGATTGATCCGGAACCTGTTGCAACATGTCTTGAATCGACTGCTTGCCTTCCTTAAAATTATTGTTCAAATTTTGAAATTGAGTCTGAGCATTCGGACTATTTTCCGCTTCAAGGCCTCGATTGGTTTCCGAAAAGGAAATCATCCAAATAGCCAGAATCAGCAAAAACGAAATTGCCGTCGCAATTATAGCCACCCGCTCTTTTTCTTTTTCGGGTTTTTTTCTTAGTTTTTCAATATAGTCGCTTATCTTCATGTAACATATAGCACAAAGCATATAACACAAGGATTGAAAGATCCTAATTTTTAATCTTTGTGTTGTGTGTTACATGTTTCGTGTTTCATGAGTTCGCCGCTTCCATCAAAACAACTTTCATCTCGTTATCCTCCAGATCCTTTTTCTTAATAACCAGCTTGCTCACCTTTTCTCTCGGGCAAATTCCAATTTCACTGCAAAACTTTTTTTCATCATCAAGCTTGACCTTTGACCCTGGAATCTTGTAATGAATCGGGATCACGATTTTAGGCTCAACCTGGTCAACAACCTCTTTCGCGCCTTTTCCGTCTAGCGTATAGGTCCCTCCAATCGGAACGGCCAGCACATCGACTCCGTTTACTTCTTCGAGCTGTTCTTTGGTCAGTTTCGATCCTAAATCGCCCAAATGGCAAAACCTGATTCCCTCGCTTTCAAAGGCGAAAATCGTATTGAGCCCGCGTTCTTTTCCTTCAGCGTTGTCGTGATAGGAATTTATCCCCGTTATTGAGACGCCTTTAATGGAATATTCGCCCGGAAGATCAATTACCTGAAAATCGCCTCTCAGACTGGCTACATTATTGTGATCATGATGATCATGGCTGACGGTCACAATATCCGCTTTTCCTTGCGGCGGTTTCGGGCAAGTATCTTTGTCGAAGGGATCCATAAAAATGGCCACATCTTCTCCTGATCCGCGCCCTTCCGGTTTGGTCATGATTTTAAAACACGAATGTCCGTAATATTGAATGGTCATAAAATTTTACTAGATCATAAGCGACATAAAAATTAATCACCCTACGGGTGATCACCCGCAGGGTGACAGGAGAATAGTATCACAAGTGAGGCTTTTTTTCAATAGCCAGGCTAAAAGAACAAGATGAATTCAAGAATTTAGAGCCCCTTTTTTAAGTTCAAGAGCGAGAACTTCGTTTGGCGTTAGAAAATTTAGGGCTTTTCTGGCACGATTGTTGAGTTTCTCTTGG
>JBAZYY010000018.1:0-17717 GCA_041659065.1 Parcubacteria group bacterium | reverse complement strand
TTTCCCTCTCGAAGAGGGTGATTTCCTTTCCTTTTGGCATATCCATGGCGTTAATTAGAGGTTAACGCTCCAGTCTAGCAAAAAGGGGGCTTCGGGGTTTGAATTCGGTTTGTAGCTAATATGCTTGACATATCACCCAAAAGTGCTATATTCAAGGCATCCCAGGAGTGTGCAGTGGCAGCGTAGTCGAACTCATTTATTGCACTAGGCTTGGGAGGTTAATTATCGTTAGATTAAAAAATGGAACAAGGAACTATCAAAAAACTGACTGATCGCGGATTCGGATTCATTGCCCGAGAAGGAAATGACAAGGATCTCTTCTTTCATTCAAACAGCCTGGTTGGCGTCACGTTTGATGAATTAAAAGAAGGCGACAAAGTTCAGTTTGAGGTTAGCGACAGCCCGAAAGGCCAGAACGCTACCAACGTATCTCTCGTAAAATAGGAAGTTTTTTCTATATTAGAGATTACAGGCAACCCCCCGATGAGGGGGGTTGTTTTTGTTTGGTTTATGAGCCGGATTGCTTGACAATAAGTTAAAATAAAGCTATTTTTGGATGAAACAAAAAAATCTAGCAGGTTAACATACCTGCCACGAGGAGGCTCACCATGCGGTTTGACGCCATGTCGTTCCTTTACACCATAGCGTATTTTTTCATCCTGCTAGAGTTAACCGTATCCAACCAGACGTTTAAACCATCCCAGCAAGATCCACCGCTGCTGCTGCCCTTAAGCCATAACTGGCCTATCATTTTCGGAGTCCCTATATTCGCAATTATCAACGGACTGGTTGTCCCGAAGCTGGGCAACCTCCATCCAATAGACTATGTGCTATCCGGCCAGCTGGGCTTGGCCGCCACCTATCTGTTTTACCGGGATTGGATGCGGCACCCTAATCAGAACAATGGCTGCATCATCACCAAGGAGGGTGAAATCACCTGGCCAGGGTATCTGCACGGAGTTTATATGAGTTTCCAAGTTCCCGTGCTATACCTCTTCATCAGAGTCCATATGGAAGAGTGGAGAGTCATTGCAGTTTCCGCTCTCTTCCTTATCTTCTTGGGCCTGGTCAATCTCCTTGCCTATAAGTTTCAGGGGGGCTTGAGTAAATGGCAGTTGTTCTGGCACGTCACTGGAACGATTGCCGTAGCCGCCTTCAAACTGTGGTGAATCGCCATAGGCTAATCCTTCGCCGACGCCCATCCAGCCCTCAGGTTTTGCCGCCCGAGGGCTTTTTCATTTTTGTTACAACTCTTGGGAATTGTTTTATTAATAATCCATTCCAGCTTAAAAATACCGCCAGCGAAATTATGGCGGTATGTGTTCCAATATTCTTTTGCATCAGCCTATGCTTTCTTTTTGCGTTTGACGAAAGTCATGAAAAGAGTCGGAACCACGAAAAGCGTGAAAAAAGACGAGATCGACAAACCAAAAATAATCGCGCTACCCAAAGCCCGCCAGAGTTCATTAGAAAGAGTAATCGGGATGATTCCCGCGATCGTGCAGAATGAGGTAATGAAGATCGCTTCGAGCCGGGACTTGCCGGCATCTATTATCGAGTCCTCAAATGGAATTCCAGTTTTGATATTGAGATTAATCTTATCAATAAGGATAATTGCGTTCTTAACCACGATTCCGAAAAGAGCCAAGATTCCAATAAGTCCCGGAAAGCTCAAGCTTACTCCAAAAATAGCCATCCCGAAAAATACCCCGATAAGCGCCAAGGGCAATGTGACTAAAACAATTAAAGCCTCAATGAAAGAATCAAATTGTATCACCAAGGTTGCGATAATCAGTACGCCCGCAACCGCCATCGCCTGAATTATTGACAGCACTGACTGAGTATTTTGCTCATTTTCTCCGCCATAGGTAATCCCATAACCGGTAGGAAACTTATAGCTTGCAGCCACCTTATTCTGAAATTCTTGCACTACCTGCGTGGAGCTTGTCTTACCACTGACGTCGGAAGTCAAAAGAACCGTTCTTTTTTGGTCAATGCGGGTAATAGTGTCGACTGAAGGCGTGAGCTGAACATTAGCCACATCTTTTATAAACACGGCTTGATTTTTCCCATTCAAAATTTGGAGATTTTGAATTGACTCAAGTGACGGAATTTTATCTGCCGCGAATTTAGCAACCACATCAATACTCTTATTCCCCTGGATAACTGTCGAAACGGTTGTCCCCGAAATGGCAATCCGTAAAGTATTTCCTACCTGAGCGGCGTTGAGGCCGTAGAGCTCCATCCTAGCCGGATCAAGTGAAAAGGTATATTCCGCCGGTGCGTTTTTAAGAGAAATATCGCTGTTTACTGTTCCCGGTATTGAATCGAGGATCGGTTTTAGGTCGTGCGCGATCTTGTCGAGTTGCTGCAAATCATCTCCTGCTATCTGAGCTTGAAAAGCCGCGCCTGAAGGCGGACCACCGCTCGGCGTAGAAACAGAAATAGTTGCCCCTTGAATGTCAGAAATATCTTGGCGAATTTTTTGAGCCAGATCGTATGAGGTTATTTTCCGCGCCGTTGTATCAGTAAGCTTCACTGTTATCGAAGCTGTATTGGAAGTATTCTGGGAAATTGCTCCGCCTTCTCCCTGGCTGCCTGGATTTCCGACCAGCGTCGAAAAATTCACGATTTCCGGATATTTAAGAAGGCGCTCCTCGATCTTTTCCGTGATTAAGTTGGTCACGTTGAGATCCTGGCCAGGAGGCGCTTCAATGCTGACAAATAGCTGATCCGAGTTCTGAGCTGGAAAAAATTCCGATTTCACAATTCCAAAAATCGGAAGCGCGGCCGCCGCAAGAAATACTGCGACTGTCGCGACAATTGTTGCAATTCTCCTTTTATTGGTTCCCAAGATTTTACGCAAATACTTTTCGTATACCGGCAAAACCTTATCAAAGTGAATAATGCCATGAATTACCTTTTGCCCAAAAGTAGCTTCTTCGCGCAAGCCCTGCTTGAGCAGTTTTTCTTTGACGAGCGCGTCATCATCCCATTCTCGATCCATAAGCAATTTATTCTTTTCCAGCGCTCTCTTCCCTTTGCCAAAATACCAGGACAACATCCAGGAAATTATGAAAAATGCGACTCCGGCCACCGCGTAGCCAAGCGGATTGTGCTGTATCGCGCCGAAAACTCCGGCGGCCAGCAGCAGGGCAACAATTATTAGATAAAATCTTTTGGTGAGCCGAATGCGCTCAAGCACCGCCGCTAAAGGATGATTAATCATGAGCGCTATAAGGAGCGACGCTACCAAGGTCACGGAAACCGTTATTGGTATAGACTTAATAAACTGGCCGATAATTCCGGAGGCCATCAAAAGCGGCAAAAAAGCCCAGACAGTCGCAAGAGTGGTGGTTGTCAGCACTATCTTAAAATCATGCAGGACAAGCAGTACTGCCTCCTCCGGCGTATATTTACCCGTCTTCATATATTGTTTGGTCGCCGAAACAACGACTATCGCGTCATCAACCAGAAGCCCGAGCGAAAGCAGCAGTGAGAATATCGAGAGAAAATTGAGAGATGTTCCGGTGACCTCCATCACGCCGAAGGTGACGAAAAACACAAGCGGAATCGCAAGTCCCGCTACCAAGGCCTCTTTGAGCCCGACGATTAGCAGCAGAACTCCCATAACCAGCACCAGGGTAAGAAAAAAATCATGCTGAAGCTGGCTGAAATCACTTCGGATTTGCTGGGCCTGGTCAATAGTTGATTGATATTGGATGCCAGGAGGAGACACCTCCAGTTGCGAGTTTATGGTCTGGTTGGCTTGGTCAACTGTATCAATTATGCTGCTGCCGACACGCTTGATGACTTGAAGCGTCACCGCGTTCTGGGGCGCTCCACCCTTGATGGAAAGTCGCGATAGCACTGTCTTTTCTATGCCAGTCTCTTTCACATCGGCAATATCCCGCAAATAGACGATTGCCCCAGCGTCAGTATGAAAAACCGGAATGTTGCCCAATTTCGCGGCATCAAAAAAACGCGCATCCGCCCGCACCGGATAATCAAACTCCTTCCCTTTGAAATTTCCAGCCGGAATTGCCTGGTTCGTATTAGCGATTGCTTGGTTGGCTTGATTGATCGAGATATTATAAAAAGTCAGCTTTTGCGGATCATAGGCGACATCAAATTCATTTTGGTCTCCCCCATCAACATTGACTTGCCTGATACCAGAAATTTTTTCAAGCTCACTTTGGATGTTCTCGGCGTATGTTCGCATCGTAAATCCGTCATACGGCCCCACCAGGGCATAAGTAATGATAGGCGTATCATCAAGGGATATCTGGACGACCTGCGGATCTTGAGCGTTGGCAGGTATATCTTTCCTGATATTCTGCAATTGATCCCGCAACCTCCGCACCGCGTCATCTACGTTTTGGTTGGAATCAAATTCTACCGTGACCGCGGAAAAAGAATTGGTCGAATTCGAAGTAATTTTATTAATTCCCTGCACACCCGAGATATCCGTTTCAATTTTTTTCGTCACCAGCTCCTCAACGTCTGCCGGCGATGCTCCAGGAAAAACGTCAGTAATGACCGCGACCGGTATTATTACTTCCGGATTCGATTCGCGCGGAAGGCGGAAAAAAGAGTAGAGGCCCCAAGCGGAGATAAGAATTATAAGCAGCGAAACAATGCGAAATCTGGTAACAAAAAAATTTAACCAGGTTTTTCGAAGTTCCGGCTTGAATTCCAGCTTGGCGAGATAGGCTGAATCAGTTGAAGTGAATTTCTTTTCTTCTTCTGGATTTTCCATCAAAGCTACTGCGTAATATTTATTTCTTCACCGTCTTGAACAAGCTTGCTTCCGTTTATGATAATTTTCGCATCTTGTGGAATATCGGACTTGATATCGGCGGTCTCACCCTCGACGCTAATGACATTCACATCAACCTTCTTCGCCTGGCCGTTCTCTGCCAGAAAAATATAATTTTCATTTTGCCCGATATTTATGGCAGAAAGCGGAAGAATAAGCGCTCCAGCCTGACTGGGAGTTTTCACCGTAGAAAATGAAACGCTCACGATGGTCCCTGAAAAAAGATTTGCCGCGCCTGCCTGCTTGGGATACGCTTCGATTAAAAATCTTTTTGTGTTAGCATCGGCCTGTGGCGAAATATTCCTGACTACGACGGTAATTTCATTCCCGTTATTGTCAGTCATATTCACTTCCTGGCCCTTGCTGATCGAAGCCAGCTGGTTCTCGTCCACGTAAAACTGAACTTTTATGTTCATTGTCTTGCTGATGGAAAATAAAGACTGCCCAACGGATATCGAATCCCCGGCCGCGACTGACTTCTGAGTGACGTAGCCGCTAATCGGGCTCGTAATCAGATGGGAATCCAGAGTCCCTTTGTATCCGACCTTGGCATTTTTAAGCTGTATTTCCGCCAGATCCACGGCCTCTTTGGCTGAATCTTTTTGGGTTTTTGTCACAGTCTGTGGCGCCGTGGGATTCTTTTTTTCATAATCATACTGGTCTTTCAAGTTCTTATATGTTTTTTTGGCAAGATCAAGTTGTTCCTCGGCTTGATCAACCGATAGCTGGGATTGTTGAACCTCGCTGCTCCTAAAACCTTGCTCCCCTACCTTTAGATTATTTCCAACGTCATCAACCTTCACGAGTAGCGCCCCCGTTCCAATCCTGTCTCCCAAACTGTAGTTTGCCACCGTAGCCGTACCCGAGGATTTCGCTGTCACTTGAATTTCCTGGTCGCCCACGATAGTCGCGGGGTACTGAATGGTTTGAGTATAGGAAAGGCTATCCGACGCGGATTGGACTGAAACATTTTGAGGCTGTTTTGGAGCCGAGGCAGGAGCCGAAGTCTGTTTTCTGGCACTGCGAGCGACGAAAACAAAGAGGACCGCGACTGCAATAATAAGAATCCCTGGAATTAGTCTTTTCTTGTTCATAAAAATATGGATTTATTTCCTAAAATATACAATTCTGAACCTTCCGCCTAATAAAAAATGGCTCAAAGCCAGACTCAGTATTTTAGCATGTAATTACGGATTGTCAAGAAAAATTGGCCAATTTCAATCTTACGTCATCGCCGCTGTTTTCTCGCCATGCAGCACAAACAGTGCTAAAATCGAGCCCTGGGAAAAACTCAAGCCCCTGTCCATCCCGATGCTTTTTATCCATGGCGACAAGGACACTTACGTTCCTTATTCAGATTCAGTCAAATATTCAAAAATGCTTCACAGTGCCAGACTTGTCACCATAAAAGACGCCGAGCATGGCTTCCATAGCCGCAAAAAAAAACGCGGAGCTAACAGACAAAATTACCTTAAAATTCCTTCTGGAGAATCTTTAAGTATCCTCCCAATAAGTCGACTGGCCCCAAGATATCAATACTGATTCAAACATATTCTTTGACAATCCTGAATTTTAGGTATATAAATAACGTATTACATTTGCGGGGACACTCTCCCTGCCTTGCCTCTCACCTTTTGAAAAAAATAATTATTCACTAGATTAACTGAATATAATCTTTTCTGGGTGCAGTTTAATGCTCCACAAAAAGGTGTGGAGTATTGTTAAATTTATTTATTATGGAAATCAGAAACATCGCCATTATCGCCCACGTTGACCACGGCAAAACAACCCTCACCGACGCTATTATGCGCGAAACCGGCATGGTCAGCGATGAGAATGTCAGTTTGGATTCGGACGCGCTCGAAAAGGAGCGCGGCATTACCATATATTCAAAAAACGCGTCGATATTTTACCCGCCTTTGCATAAAGCTACGGACGGGCAAGTAAAGACTACAAAAATAAATATCGTGGACACTCCGGGACACGCTGATTTCGGGTCAGAAGTTGAACGCGTCCTGCGCTCCATCGACAGCGTTCTTTTAGTCGTGGACGCCCAGGAAGGGCCCATGCCGCAAACCAGATTTGTTTTGAAAAAATCGCTGGAACTCGGCCTCAAGCCGATACTGGTTATCAATAAAATCGACAAACCGGCTGCCAATCCGGATCTCGTGAAAGAGCAAGTTTTTGAGCTATTTCTCGATCTCGGCGCGAATGATGAGCAGCTGGATTTCGAAACCGTCTACACAATCGCAAAAACCGGCGTGGCAAAAAAGAATCTGAATGATGAATCCACGAATCTTACTCCCCTTCTCGATATGATTCTTGAGAAAGTAAGTCCGGCTCCCGCCAATAGAGATGTTCCTTTTCGTTTTCAGCCCTTTAATCTCGGTTATGATAATTTCTTGGGCAGAGTAGCCATTGGACGAATTTACGAGGGAACCGTGAAGATGAGCAGCAATCTGGTGCTCAAAAAAATGAATGGCGAGATTCTCTCCAGCCGAGTCACAAAACTCTTTACATTTGAGGGACTGCAAAGAAAAGAAGTGGAAGAAGCAGTCGCGGGCGATATCGTCATGATTGCGGGTTTTCCGACGATTGATATCGGCGAAACGCTTTGTGAGAATGCTGCGCAAGAACCTCTCCCGGCCATCAAAGTCGACGAACCGACTATTTCTTTGAATTTTATCGTTAATAACTCCCCCTTCGCGGGACGCGAGGGAAAATTCGTCACCAGCCAACAACTCCGCGAAAGGCTCGAAAAAGAACTCGAGGTAAACGTGGGATTAAAGATTGATTTTTTTTCGGATTACTATAAAGTTTACGGACGCGGCGAACTGCATGTCGCGATTCTTCTTGAAAATATGCGGCGCGAAGGCTACGAAATTCAAGTCTCTCAGCCTCAAGTCATCATCAAAGAAGAAAACGGCAAAAAAATGGAGCCTTTTGAAGAAGCCACAGTTGACGTGCCGGAGACATATTCCGGAATCGTCATTGAAAAGATGGGGAAAAGAAAAGGCGTGATGACAGATATGAAAAAAAACGGCAGTCAGGTGCGAATTCTTTTTGAAATCCCTACTCGCGGCCTCCTGGGATATCGCAGTGAGTTTATAGTGGACACGCGCGGCGAAGGGATCTTATGCTCCCGCGTTATCGGCTATAAACCCTACGCTGGAGGAATCAAAAAAAGAGACGTCGGCTCGATGATTTCCATGGCATCCGGCAAAGCACTCGGATTTTCTTTATATAATTTGCAAGACCGCGGAGTTCTCTATATCGGACCCGCCACTGAAGTGTATGAAGGCATGGTTATCGGAAATGCCTCCAAAGGCGATGATCTGGCAGTCAATCCAACCAAGGGAAAACAACTCTCCAATATGCGATCTTCAGGCGCGGACGATGCCATTCAGCTTACTCCGCCCATGCAGCTTTCCATTGAAAGGGGATTGGAAATTATCGCGGACGACGAATATCTTGAAATAACCCCCGAGAGCGTCAGACTTCGAAAGCAGCTGCTCACGGAAAACGAACGAAAAAGGTCCGGCCGCAAGGGCTAAGATTGAAAAATTAGTTTGGAACAAATAACAGCGCTTCGAGGTATTATTAAAAGAGAGTTAATAGTTTAACCATTTTTTTGTATGCCTAAAGTTATTTTTGCAAAAGATATCGATAAAATTTTGGAGAGAGCCGACTTTTCAAAACTTGGTAAAAAAGTAGCTCTAAAGATTCACTTTGGAGAACGCGGATGCGAAACATACATCAATCCCTTACTAGTCAGAAAAGTCTATGAAAAAATTAAAAGCCTCGGAAAGGATGCCGCGCTAGTCGAATGCAATGTGTTATATCGCGGCAGCCGAACTAATCGCAAGGACCATATTGAAACCGCAAGAAGCCACGGATTCGATATGCCGATAGATATCCTTGATGGCGAAAACGGCAGTGAATACATTGAAGTAAGCGGATGCAAAATTGGAGAAGGGATTAAAAATTACGATTCCCTGATTGTCCTTAGCCATTTCAAGGGACATATGGCGGCCGGATTCGGAGGAGCTCTCAAAAATCTCGGCATGGGATTGGGCAGCCGCGCGGGAAAACTCGATATGCACTCCTCCATCAAACCGTCCGTAAACCCTTCCAGCTGCGTTGGCTGTGGAATTTGCGTTGAAAATTGTAATGCTGAAGCTATTGCGCTCGCAGGAAAAAAAGCCGCCATCGATCAAAATAAGTGCGAAGGCTGCGCCATGTGCATAGCCGTTTGCGCCAATGGAGCCGTTACGGTTCCCTGGAGAGGCCGGACCGCCGCGGAGCTCCAAAAAAGAATCGCTCAGTACGCATCCGCTATTCTAACCTTGTTCCCTCACCCGATTTTTATAAACGTGCTCGAGAAGATTACTAAGGAATGCGATTGCATGGGGATTAAGCAGGAGCCGATTATGAGCGACGTTGGAATCTTATATTCCGAGGATATTGCCGCTGTGGACAAAGCCAGCCTTGACCTTGCCAACGAATTTTCGGAAGGAAAATTCAATGAAGTTAATTCCGTCGATAAATACAAGCAAATAGATTTCGCGGGAGAATCAGGCGCGGGCAACGCTGAATACGAGCTTGTGAAGATCTAATGCATCCTCTCTCATATTTTGAGATAAGTAGGAAATATTATTCTGCTGAAGCTGTATTAATAGATAACTCTGAAGCGTTTTAATATTTAATCTACATACTTTTTATCTTACGGCGGCACATAAGATTAAAAGTATGCCAAGTCTATGAAAACATTATCTTGCAAGGACATAGGCATGAGCGATGATTTCGTCGCAAAGGGCGAAACCGAACAAGAAGTAATGGACAAAATGATGGGACATGCCAAAGAAATGCATGCCGATATGCTGGCGGGTAAGTCAGAAGAAGAAATGACGAAAATGAAGGATATGATGAAGGATAAGATGAAAGACAAAATGTAAGCCGAAGGACATCCGTCAAAAACCTGGGAAATAACTTCCCAGGTTTTTATTTTCAGCCAACTGGTTTGTCCGCTTTCCAGTCGCCGTTTTTTGAAATATCCAAAAAAATATTTTGTATTATTATATATGAAAACGTCCAATCCCTTTCAAATTAATTTCAAAAACATCCTGATTATTTTTATATTCGCCGCGGTTTTGTTCGGCGGGGCGGTTTTATATTCACTGAAAGTTGAGAATGAAATCCATGCGCCCATTCAAAACGAACGGGTTTTTGCCAGTTATGCGCAGCCTTCATATCCTGATCCTGAGCCGCTTAACCTCACACTTTCCAACTGACCACTGACCTTTTGAATAATCCGCCTTATTTTTACCAGTAGCATTTCTTGAATCAAAAAGTTGCAGTAATAATTCAGGTAAATGTTCACTAAGCCCGTATGCCCAAGCGAAGCCGTCATATATCACATTTTTTAATGATCATTGGGGGGCTGTTTGCCTTCCTTTTGATTACGGAGAGTGTTTTCGTTTTCCGGAAAGCCGAAAAACCCGTATCGGCAATCAAACAGACCTCTAAACAGCCCGCTCAGCAGGAAGGTCAGATTGCCGGAGCCTCGGTTCAGGAAGGAGCCCCGCCTGACGCTTTGGCCGATACATCCAATTGGAAAACTTATCAGGACCCCGTTTACCATTTCTCAATAAAATATCCCCCTGATTGGGCAAGTCCGGTGGCAAAACAGATCAATGACCCGGATTTCGATTATGTGTATCAGACAGCATTTGGGACAGCAGAAACCATTAGCGAAAACGGTTCGGAAGGCTTTAATATATTTATCTTTCCGACCGAAAAATGCGCGGCTGCCAATGATGCCACGAATACCGCGAATGATTCTTCCCTCGCATCTTTAAATTGCGCAACCCACAAATCACAGATCTCGACCGATACAAATTCCCAGCAAAAAATTCTTGAATTTTCGAGTAAAGTTTATACCTACACTCTTGTTCCGTATATTCAAGGGAATAGTCCGGACCAGCAGTTAGCGAATAAAACTAATCTGGAGTTTAACGAGGCGGGAAAAACTTTTTCGTTTGATTCAACTCTTCAGCCCATCGCCCAATCCAGTCCCAAAAAACCAACAGCCGCGAAGCCCGTTACGGCAAAACCGATTTCATCTCGCCCCTCAACTTCTGCCGGTAGATCGGGAAAGCTTACGGGAGCAGTCAGCTCCGGCGGTAAATTGGTTTGCCCTCATCCCAATCGAAAGCCGACGAAAAGCCCTAGCCAAGGAAAGCACGTGGACGAGGATTGTTGCCCAGACCCGGACGAATATCCCAACGCCGCTTGTGCCTACAAACCCTCCGATTACAGTATCATGCTCAAGGTTAAATGATAAAATTGCCTTTTTTAAGAGCTAATTTGCGAGTGTTTGGTGCTTCCAGAATTGCCTTTTTGGATATTTTTTGGTAAACTTTGGATAATTTAAGGCAACTAATTCAATGCCATGCTGGCTACAGTTATTGCCATTATTATCTTTATTATTTTTACCCTTTTGGGCATAGCTTTTATTCTTGGTTGGAAATCGGCCCTCAGTGACAAAGATGTCCTCCATGGAGTGATCTTTATGTGGACTGTAGTCGCAGTTCTTCTGGCCACTATCTTTCTTGCCGCCAGATACCGTTAAGCGCGCGGGCCTTTTCGAGCACTATTTTGATATTCCCGGAAGATTTACTTTTTACAATGGCTGTGTTATTTATAATGCAAAGTTACAATCCCGCACATTAAAGGAGGCAAGCCTAAGCCATGATCGACGTCAGAGAAGTGTTGAACAGTCTACAGCCGCTTAAAATCGCCTTCATGCCCTCGGATGTTGCCGAGCATTTAAAAGCGCTCGGCGCGACAAAAGCCCTCTATATCGCCAAATCCGGGGCCTATTTTTTCCAGAGGATCGTCGACGACAGGCAGCTGACTTATTATTCAGCTGGCGGTATAGAGAATGATGCCGAACTCATTGACGACGGGGACTGAAGCGTTAAGCGGCAAAAGAACTGGGAAAATAATAGGGATGCTGTGCGCATTCTCAGTTCATCCCCCTCTGGCACGACGGTCACCCCGGCGTGCCTTTTCTACAGCTAGAGCTGAATCACCGTAATATGCTAGAATTAGCTCATGAGAATAATGATAATCGACAGTGGAGGGCGGGGGGACGCACTCGGCTGGGCCATAAAGCGAGATCCGCGAGTCAAAAAAGTTTATTGCATTCCGGGAAATGCCGGGATGGAAAAGAACGGACTCATTATAAATACCCGCGCCCGCACGCCTGAGGAAATCGTGCAGTTTGCGCTCGAACAAAAAATTAATCTCGCGATTGGCGGCGCGGAAAGCTTCCTGAGCGCCGGCATCGTTGATGTTTTTGAAAAAAATAATATTCCAATTGTCGGACCCAAAAAGGAAGCAACTATCCTGGAGTCCAGCAAGGGTTATACCGATCTTCTTTGCCGCGAGCTCGGCGTTCCGGTTCCGGAATTTGAAATTTTCGAAAATCCGGGCGACGCTAAAAAATACATCGATTCACTGCCCTATAAAGTCGTAGTGAAGTGCGACGGCCTCGCGGCCGGGAAGGGCGCTCTCGTCTGCGAAACAAAGGATGAGGCCTATCGCGCCGTTGAGCTGGTTTTTGAAAAGCAGAAGTCCGGCGAATGGGGCGGATCGAGCATAGTTATCCAAAAAAGGATTTACGGCCGGGAGCTTTCCTTCTTCTTTGTGACGGATGGCCGCTCCCTTTCCCCTCTTCCCGTGGCCCAGGACTACAAGCGCGCCAAAGACGGGGATGAGGGAAAAAATACCGGCGGTATGGGCTCCTATTCTCCACATAAATGGGAAAGTGCGGAGCTCACGCGAATTGTCACCGAAAAAGTCGCCAAACCCCTGATCGATGGCTTTCGGGAAAAACGCGGGATGCTCTACGAAGGATTTTTTTACTGCGGCCTGATATTTGAGGATGAGGATATCAATCGGCCCGTGCTGCTTGAAATCAACGTCCGGCTTGGCGACCCCGAAGCGGAAGTGATTCTTCCTCGCCTCAAAAATTCCCTCCTGGATATCTGCCAGGCTGTCGCGGAGCATAAGCTTCATGAATTGAAAATCGAATGGTCTGACGATTATTTCTGTGACGTTGTGCTGGCAAGCGGTGAAGTCAAAAAAACCGGCAAAGGGAAATATCCCGGCTATCCCGGACGCTATAAAAGCGGACTTCCCATCCGCGGCTATCGGGAAAATGATTTTGATTGCCTGACTTTCTCCGCCGGAATAACGCATGACCCGGAAAAAAATTATATTACCTCCGGCGGACGCGTATTGCACTTGATCGGCCAGGGGAAAACCCTTACCGAAGCTCAAGATAAGGCCTATCGAGAAACCAGGAAAGTAGATTTCGAAGGTAAATATTTCCGCAAAGATATTGGTAAAATATATTAGTTATAATTTTCCATGCAAAAGGCAATTATTTTTGACCTGGACGGAGTGATAATTGACAGTGAGCCGATCCACTTCAAAGCTTCCCGGAAAGCCTTGGAAGATTTTGGGATCAAGATAACTCTCGCGGATTACCTTCAGTTCGGAGTTTCCATGGGCAAATTATTTTTCTACGATAAAATATCCGAAAAATACAAGGTTAGGCTTGATAAAGAGGCTGTATTCCGGAGAAAAAATGAGTATTTTCGAAAAATGATAGGTGAGGTAAGATTAAGAAGCGGGATAAGCGCCCTACTCGGCAAAACTTTCCATAAATTTTCCCTTGCCATCTGCTCTTCAGGCGCCCGAGTCAATTTGAATCTCAGCCTCAAAAAATTTGAACTGGAGAAATATTTTGAAGTTATCGTAAGCGGCGACGAAGTCGAAAGAGTAAAGCCTTATCCGGATATATATTTAAAGGCCATTTCCGAACTCGGACGAAAAAGAAAAGAGTGCATTGCGATTGAAGATTCGCGCCCCGGGGTCATTTCCGCGAAGAAAGCTGGAATCGCCTGCCTCGCTATCCCCAATAGATTCACCGCGGCGCAAGATTTTTCTTCCGCAGACTGGGTATTCAAAAATATGAAAATGTTGAGCGATAATTTATTAAACATTATTTAATAATTTCAGCGATTTTATGAAAAAAAACAATTCAAAACGCTTTGCCTTGAAAATTCGCGTTGTTCTTTTGGGGGCAACTTTGGTCCTGAGCTCCCTCTTGCTTTCCGGATGCTATGAAAAAAACGAAAGCCAGGAGAGCGTTCTGCGCAGCGCAGAACAATATAATATAAAAGGGCCGGAAGAAAGAAATCAGGATCAGGGAGTATCAGCCAATAAACTTACCGTGCAAACTCCCGGCGGCGGCTCCCAGCAATCCGCGGAGCCCGCGCCGCAACTGGAGAATCCAAGCAATTCTAATTCTAATTCTAAACAACCACCCGCCATGCAAATCAACCAAGCTAAAATCTACTCAGCCGTCTTAAAAACAACCGAGGGAGAGATTGTTATTGATCTCGATGCCGAGAAAACTCCCGTCACCGTGAATAATTTCGTTTCGCTCGCGAGAGATAATTTTTACAATGGCACGATCTTTCACCGCGTAATGAAAGGCTTCATGATCCAGGGCGGAGACCCCAAGGGAGATGGAACCGGCGGACCGGGATACAAATTTGATGATGAGCCGATTGACGGAAATTACACGCGAGGTACCGTAGCCATGGCGAATTCCGGACCCAATACTAATGGCAGTCAATTCTTTATCATGCATAAAGATTACGATCTTCCAAAAAGTTATGTCATTTTTGGCCACGTTTCCAAAGGCATGGACACAGTCGACAAAATCGCGGAAGCCGAAGTGACTGTGAGCTCCTCCGGCGAAAATTCCAAACCAGCGAATCCCGTCAAAGTAGAATCTGTGAATATTACTGAAAAATAAACTTTATTCAATCCATGCCGCATTTGGCATTATCATAAACAGCTCATCACGATTGAATATGGAGCGTCAAGAATTTATTAAGTCGGTAGAAAACCAACCGGAAACAGCATCCTCTGATTATTTTTATAGTCTTTTTGACAGTCGATTGGAGCAAGCGCCCCTTCTTGATAAAGAAAAAGGGGTTGCGATCGCCCACACATACAGAGGTCTCGGAATAAGTTTTGTCCGCAAAAGAATCCCGGCCTTAATCATTGATTGCGAAACCGCTAATCGAATAGAATATAATGTTTGGCTACAAGACCCCACAGTGCCATATCGTGAGAATGCACCTCACAATGCAGCAAGAACTGAATTTGAACATGTCGAAAAAAAATCTCCTAATCATAATTTTTATCCAAAATCTTCAACAATCATAGTAGGAGAAAAAGAAATTAATGGCTCTCGAGTTGAAGTAAGAATTTTGATAGTCGAAGAAAGTTTTTTCAATTCAGCTAAAACACAGTTGAGCTCCGGGATTGATGACGATTCCGCCATTATAATGAAAGATCTTGTGGAAAAATATAATATAAACGCGATTGTGGGAAAGCCGAAGGATAATATTGAGATTCACCCCACGTTTCTTGAACTTTCCAAAAATATTCCTGTTATAGAAAATCCGGAGAACGCGGAAGAAAGACGAAAAAATATAGTATTCAAAAAAATTGCAAAACAATACAACCTGACTGCAATCGAGTATATGAAATTTTTGGCTTTGTGCCGAGCAGAAAAAGAATCAGGCCATCCAAAAATGAGAACCTACTGCGATTTAGCGGAACAGATTGTTGGACAAAGGGAGGAAATTCCTCAAGCGAAGATTTTTAAAAGAACTTACCAATTTCGGCTGCCGGAGCCTGAGCTTCATACTGATTCTCTGAATGAAAATGCGCAAAACTGCAGAGTCGAAGCTATTGTTACCCCTCCAGACCCTGGGACTGGCGAAAAAGAAAAATCTAACGTGCTTTTTATCCCCGGGATGATAGCAAAAGAGGAAATGCTGAGCAACACCTTGCTCGCGCTCTCTCGAAAAGGGCATAAAGCATTTGCGCCGATTCACGCCGAGAATAAAATGCTTAGCAGAAAACACGAAAGCCTGGCTCTGATTGAAAGACAAAAAGCTTTTGCTTCGCTTTCTATCTTGGACCAGGAAAATATAAAAGATGGAGTTGTCGTGGCGGCTTCATTGGGAGGAGTAAGCGGACTTTACACCGCCTACCTGGATTCCCGAAGAGCGCCGGAAGACAGGAGAATAAAGAAAATCATTCTTATCAACCCAGCCGGCATAGTCGAAAGATCTCTTTTGGGCTTAATTTTCTCATCCGGAAAAGACGTCGCGAAAGAAAAAGCCGAGCTGGCAGAAACCGCGCCGCGCCGCAAGGATATGGATACCTATCAGGAAACAGTCAGGCAGAAAATCAAAGGGCATCCCCTCAGGACATCCCAAGAGCTGCTGGCCACGGCGAAAACCGACGTTCAATATCTTCTCAAGCGCCTAATTGAGGCTGGCACGGAAATTTCCATAATTTGCTCAAAAGACGACACTTTGTTTTCGGCCGAAAAAATTCGCAAACGGCTCAAGGAGCTTGGAATCACAAATATCAATGTTGTTGAGGCCGAGGGGACCCATTATAATTTCCTGACTCACCCGTCTGAGACAATGCGCCTAGTTGACGAGGAAATATCCGGATAATTGTTTCGCGCGAATAACAAATATTAATTTAAAGCGGATTAATTCCCCGCTTTTTTTAGCGACGGTAAGAAAATCCGCCTTTTAAAAGTATTATATTTTGCGGAGTAATCGAAAAAAAATATAGCTAGACTGTCTTTAATCTGCTAAAAACCGACTATGCAAACTGAAACAGCAATTTTTGGAGGGGGGTGCTTCTGGTGTGTTGAGGCTGTGTTTTCGAGCCTGCAAGGCGTCATTTCTGTGATTTCAGGGTACACGGGCGGCCTAACAGTGAATCCGAATTACGAAGAAGTGTGCTCCGGAGAAACTGAACACGCGGAAGCAGTCAAAGTTGAATTTGATCCGGAAATTATTTCGTATGATGTCTTGCTTTCGATCTTTTTCTCCACCCATGATCCGACCACCCTGAACCAACAAGGGAATGACCAGGGAGCTCAATATCGTTCAATTATTTTTTACTCAACCGAGGAACAAAAGCAAAAGGCGGAAAAATATATTCGAGAGCTAGAAAGAGAAAAGATATTCACTAGCTCGATTGTCACTGAGTTAAAACCGCTTGGTAAGTTTTATCCGGCGGAGGATTACCATCAAAAATATTTCGACGTTAACCGCCAAGCGCCTTACTGCCAATTCGTCATTAACCCCAAGCTTGAAAAGCTGAAGAAAAAATACACAAAGTTTCTGAAATGAAAAAGCCAGAACTGCTAGATCCTGGCCGGGCATTGCCCTTTGTTAGTGATTTACCCTCAATGAGGCAAAAATTAGGAAAGAACTTTAAGGTCATCAAACACCCGCGGCAGGATCAAACCTTTAAGCATCAATTCCGCGGTGCGGTTATAATCGTCGCCATAATCTTCAATCTCCAGGAGCGCTCTGATTGAGAAAGAAATATGGCCTGCAGAATACTTGCGTTTAATCTCAAACTTCTCTAGCCTGCCAAAGTAATACTCTTCAATTAATTGAGCGAGATCATCTTCGCCGCAATCCCCCAGCCATCTGCCCTCTCCGGTTGCTGAAGCAATCACCTGGACCATAGCTCACCTCAATATCTTTTGATAATTTTTGTTATCGTCTTTTAGGAACTCACCCTCTGGACCCAAAAATCCAGTATATTACGAAACGGAAGGCATGTCAATGATTAATAAATATCACCGAATTCAAACCCCGAAGCCCCCTTTTTGCTAGACTGGAGCGTTAACCTCTAATTAACGCCATGGATATGCCAAAAGGAAAGGAAATCACCCTCTTCGAGAGGGAAAGAATCGAAGTGTATTTGC
>JBAZYY010000017.1:0-22603 GCA_041659065.1 Parcubacteria group bacterium | reverse complement strand
ATCTTTTCCAGACTAACGGCAGCTCCTCCGATTACATCGGCTATTTTTACAACACTTCCACAAATGCCGCCGCCGCTGGCCTCTACATCCGCTCCGACGGAACCGGCTCTCTGCTAACTCTCAACTATAACGGCACCAATATCTTGGACATCACTCCCGCCCAAACGACTTTCTCAAACCCGGTGAACTTCGCCGGCACCGGTGATGTTTCCATGGCCTACGACCTCTATCTGACCAACACGACCGCCGGCTACTTGAAATTCAACGGACCCGGCTATATCCAAACCGAGTCGCCGAGCGACAATCTGGATCTGACGCTCTCCGCGGCTAATTCCGGCTACGTTGTCATCGCCGATACCCTCCAGATGGCAGGGGACATTTTGCCGGACGCGGACGATACCTACAATCTCGGCTCCGACACAGCGCGCTTCGCCAATCTCTGGCTGGGAGCGGACACTTTGCACATCGGAACTTCAAGCGCGGATGAAGCCTGGATGAGCTACGACACAACGAACGACAGATTCAACCTTGGCGTCGGCGCCACCGGATCCGCTCCGGCGCTCACAATCTTGAGCGGCGGGAATGTGGGGATCGGGACGACGAATCCGGTTTACGAGCTTGATGTTGTAGGGAGAGTTAACGCAAGTAATTACGTTCGAGCCGGTTACTTTGCGGGTGTGGGTAATTTCGCGGCTTATACTGCAAGCGTCGCCGCAAACGACTATCGTTTTTATACTCGTAACGCAGGAGATACAGGTTGGAATCAACCGTTCTCGATTCTTGGGAGCTCAACATCAGTAGGGATTGGAGGAACTGCGGCTGCAACGGCGCCAACTTTATTTGCAGCAGGAACCGGCTCCGTCGGCATCGGCACCACCGCTCCCGGTACGACTCTCGACGTAACCGGCACCGGCAGATTCTCTTCAACTCTCACCGCTTCAAGTGGCTTCACTCTCACCGCGGGAACTCTGTCTCTGCCCGCCAGTTCCGTCACCGACGCCATGGTCTCCGACACCCTCACCGCTTCCAATCTGGTAGCGGCTTCTTCCGTGGTCTCCAACGCCGAAGTGGATGACAATCTGACCATTACCGGAGGTTCCATTGATTCCACCACTACTATCGACAAAGATCCGGTCATTACCCTGGGCACCGACCTTACTGGAAATGTCACCCTTTCCAATCTGGCTTCGGGAACCCTGAACGCCACCATCGCCGCCAATTCCGTGGCTCTCACCACTGACACCACCGGCAACTACGTGGCCGGCCTCACCGCGGGCACCGCCATCACCATTACCGGAACAGCGGGAGAAGCTTGGTCTCCTACCGTGGCTGTCACCGCCGATTCCATAGGGGACACCCAACTCGCTTTCGACACCGGACAAGCTCTTACCACCGCATCAAGTCCCACCTTCGCGGGACTCACCCTTAGCGCCAATCTGGTTCTCGGAGCCAACACCCTCACCACCACCAACGAAACTGTCATTACTCATCTCAACGCCGATCTTTTGGACGGACAGCACGGAGCCTACTATGCCACAGCCGCTTCGATTTCGGGCACTGACAATTATATCCCGCGCTTCAATGGCACCAGCGCTCTTGAAAATTCCATCATCTATGACGACGGGACGAACGTGGGGATTGGGACGACGAGTCCGATAGGGACGATACATACCGTTGGTTCTGCCACCGGCTCAACTTGGCTGAGTTTGTTCGCTCAAAATGGAATTAATCCACAAAATTCTTCAGTGATTTCCGCTGCCCAAAATAAAGCTGTTGCCGTACAAGGGGATGGAGCCGCTTACTTTTTAGGTCGAGATGTTACGAATAATATTGAGTTCATAATGGGAACTTCGAGTGCCGGTACTGCCTTTGCTGGTGCAATGACAGCTCATGATTTTCAATTGAGGACCAACAATGTAACGCGAGTAACAGTCGCAAAAGATACAGGAAACACAATTTTTACCGGAACAGGTGCTTTTGGAACGAATGCTTTTATTAACGGGTCGGGCATATCTTATTTTAACGGCGGCTCCGTCGGCATAGGCACCACTGCTCCCGGTACGACTCTCGACGTCACCGGCACCGGCAGATTCTCTTCAACTCTCACCGCCTCGAATGGCTTCACTCTCACCGCGGGAACTCTGTCTCTGCCCGCCAGTTCGGTCACTGACGCCATGGTCTCCGACACCCTCACCGCTTCCAATCTGGTAGCGGCTTCTTCCGTGGTCTCCAACGCCGAAGTGGATGACAATCTGACCATTACCGGAGGTTCCATTGATTCCACCACCACTATCGACAAAGATCCGGTCATTACCCTGGGCACCGACCTTACTGGAAATGTCACTCTTTCCAATTTGGCTTCGGGAACTCTGAACGCCACCATCGCCGCCAATTCCGTGGCTCTCACCACTGACACCACCGGCAACTACGTGGCCGGCCTCACCGCCGGAACCGCCATCACCATCACGGGAACCGCGGGAGAAGCCTGGTCTCCCACCGTGGCCGTCACCGCTGATTCGATCGGAGACACTCAACTCGCTTTCAACACCGGCCAGCACCTCACCACCACCTCAAGTCCCACTTTTGCGGGACTGACACTTACTAATGCTCTCACTGTTCCGAATGGTGGAACAGGAGCTTCAACCCTCACCGGTGTTCTTAAAGGAAACGGAACCAGCGCTTTCACTGCTATGACCGGAACCGCCAACTACGCCGCCCGCTGGACGGATGCCAATACCCTGGGAATCGGAACCCTTTTTGACGACGGGACGAACGTGGGGATTGGGACGAGCGTGCCGAGTCAGCTTTTTCAAGTCAATAATTCCGGCTCCACTGCTTTTGTGGTGACGAGCGGTGGGAATGTCGGCATCGGGACCACTTCTCCCGGAAACAAACTCACCATTTCCGGAGGCGTGGGAATTGGAACCACCGCTCCGGGCTCTTCCTATCTTTCCACCGCCGCGCCGGACGGTGGACTCATTGTGGAGAGTTACGTCGGAATCGGGACGACGAGTCCCGAACAATTGTTGCATATCAGCGGCGCTTCGGGATTGGGCGGAGCAACACCGGTAACAAACTATCTTTATTCCACCACTGCCGGAACCTGGACTGACGATTCAATATTTTCCCAGCTGACATTTGGCAATGGCGATGGTAGTGGCGGCACTGCCGGTGTGAAGGCGAAAATCGCCGCATATATTGATGATGCCACCGGGGCAAGCACAGGGCTGTCTTTCTATTCCTCCTTGGCGGGAGCAAGTAGCTTGACTGAGCGGATGAGAATTGACGGCTCCGGCAACGTGGGCATCGGGACAATAGCTCCGACTGTCAAATTGGACGTCAATATTGCCGACAATACCACCGTTGCGGCCGGATGGCCGGGAACCTTTCAAATTCAATCAACGGACGCCTTGATGCTGGAAAACAAGCAAACCGACGGATTGGCTGAAATGACGACTCTTTTTTTCAGAAATTATAACTCAGTGGATTCCATAACCAATGTTGCGGGAAGAATCGGTTTGCTGAGAAGAAGCAGCGGAGTCGGAGATTTTGCCTTTATGCTGAGGAATGAAAGTTTGTATAATGAAGTGATGAGGCTCACCGGAACCGGCTCCGTCGGCATCGGCACCACTTCTCCCGGAACGACTCTCGACGTAACCGGCACCGGCAGATTCTCTTCAACCCTCACCGCTTCGAGCGGCTTCACCGTCACTGCCGGCACCATAACTCTTCCCAGCGCCAGCCTTTCCAAAACAGTCCTAGCTAATTCTGGGACTCTCGGCTTCACCTGGAGCGACGCGGAAGTCTCCGACACCCTCACCGCTTCCAACCTGGTAGCGGCTTCTTCCGTGGTCTCCAACGCCGAAGTGGATGACAACCTGACCATTACCGGAGGCTCCATTGATTCCACCACCACTATCGACAAAGATCCGGTTATTACCCTGGGCACCGACCTTACCGGAAATGTCACTCTTTCCAATTTGGCCAGTGGAACCCTAAACGCCACCATCGCCGCCAACTCCGTGGCTCTTTCCACCGATACCACCGGCAACTATGTGGCCGGCCTCACCGCAGGAACCGCCATCACCATTACGGGAACCGCGGGAGAAGCCTGGTCTCCCACTGTGGCTGTCACCGCCGATGCCATAGGGGACACCCAACTCGCTTTCAACACCGGCCAGCACCTCACCACCACCTCAAGTCCCACTTTTGCGGGACTGACACTTACTAATGCTCTCACTGTTCCGAATGGTGGAACAGGAGCTTCAACCCTCACCGGTGTTCTTAAAGGAAACGGAACCAGCGCTTTCACTGCTATGACCGGAACCGCCAACTACGCCGCCCGCTGGACGGATGCCAATACCCTGGGAATCGGAACCCTTTTTGACGACGGGACGAACGTGGGGATTGGGACGACGGCGCCGCAAAGCAAGCTTGATATCACGACCACGACTGCGAACACGGCGTCCGTCATAAGCGCGGTCGCGAATATTGGCGGCGCAAGCACGGCAATCGGGCAGCTTTCTTTCATCGGCACCAATTACGACGCCAACGGACAGACTCTGGCTTATGTGCAGGGCGTTACCAACGTGCTGGGGAGAAGGTACGGCGACCTCGCTTTCGGAACAGGGCTCGACAGCGCGGCAGAAAAAATGAGGATAGACTACCTGGGCAACGTCGGCATCGGGACGACGGCGCCGGGGGAGAAGTTGGAAATAGGCGATGGAAATATTCTTTTGACTTCAACTGCCGCGTCGGATAAAAATATTACCTTAAAAAACATTGGAAATACCACTCAAGGCTCGTTGGTGTTCAAAAAAAACTCAGGAGACCTAGTTAGCGCTAAAATATCAACTTTTGGAACAGCTGCTTACAACGTGAAAGGGCTTGCTTTTTATACTGGAAATTATGCGGACTTCACTACTAGCCTAAGCGATGCTGATATCCGGATGCTGATTAGTAGTGCTGGCAATGTCGGCATCGGGACGACTCTTCCCTACCAACTTTTTCAGATAAACAACTCCGGTTCGACCGCTTTCGTGGTGACCTCTGGCGGCAACGTCGGCATCGGGACGACGAGTCCGCAAACCGCACTTGATATTGTCGGTAATGCAAAAATAAGTTTGCGTAGTTATATTCCAGGAGCGACAGGAACGTCGGGGCAGGGTTACTTCACTGGAACTTCCACAACGCCGCTAGGGACTTTCCAGTCTATGGACTTATCAGGAAAAACTTATACTTTCTTCGCAACTAATAAATTTTATAATGGTACGGCTTGGGTGGATATGGGACAAAGCAGAGTTGGCTCATCATTTGAAATGTATGATGATGCTTTCGCATTTTTTAGCTTTGATACAGCGGCTTCCTATACAAGGCGATTTACTATTGATTCTGGTGGAAATGTTGGAATTGGTCCGGATAGTACTCCCGATTATTTATTGGATGTTCAGGGAACACTGCATGCTGATGGAAACACAACAATTGATGGCAACGTCGGCATCGGGACGACGAGCCCGAATTCAAAATTGCACATCGCCGGGGGTGCGGCCCAAATTGGCATGAGTGCCAGCGCCATTACATATGCGACCAGAGAAAATTCTCTAATTTTCAACAGGGCTGACGTGCCAACCAGCTGGTTCAATAAAATTACCAACAGTATCAGTGCCACCGGGGTGAATGCAACGATGAACTTCGAGATAGCCACGGGGGCATCAACCAGCATCAACGCCCTTACTTTGAATGGCAGCGGCTACGCGGGTTTCGGACCGACAAGCCCTGCGGCCAAAGTGCATGTTCAAATTGCCGACAACACGACAATCACCAGCGGCTGGCCGGGAACTTTCGCGCCGCAAGCAACTGACGCTCTCCTGCTGGAAAATAATCAAACGAGCGGAACGGCCGAAATGACCAGCATTCTTTTCAGAAATTACAATTCCGGAGACGGCACAGTCTATCAAACTGGCAGAATCGGGCTGCTGCGTTCGGGAAGCGGCACCGGAGACTTTGCTTTTTCTTTGAGGCATGGAGGTGATTACAACGAAATAATGAGAATTTCTGGGTTTGGCGGCGTGGGAATCGGAACGACAAGTCCCGGCAACAAACTTTCCGTTTCCGGCGGAGTCGGCATTGGCACGACCAATCCTGCCTCAATCTATCTTTCCACCGCCGCTCCGGACGGGGGACTTATCACTGAAGGCAATGTTGGCATCGGGACTCTTGATCCCAATGAAAGGTTGGAAATCGGCGGAGGGAATCTTCGAGTTTGGAACGATAGCGAGCTGGGAGACGAAGTTGTAACAAGTTGGACCAATCATGCCACCAGCCCGTTTGAAATTTTTACGCCGGGCTCCGGAACAGATATAACCCAAGCGAGCAATACATCCGTAGGCGGAGTATGTTACAGCAACAGCTTTTCCGGAGCTGCCGGAAGATTATATAAGGCGACATTCACGATGACCAACAACGCTACGACTCTTCCATACTTCCGCGTGGCTACGAATGTCGCTTTGAGCGTCTATATCCTGAACAAGATGACAGTGGCCGGAACGAACACTATCTATTTCTATATCCCAACTGATGCAACCTTCTATGTCGGTTTTTATACAACGAATACTGCAGCAAACGACTTTGCCGTGAGCGGTTTCAGCGTCAAGCCGGTGGCGGGAGGCAATGTGATTGCCAGCGGACAGTTCACGGGGGGTGGGGTAAGCGGCATAAAAGTTGATTTGGCCGGCAACATAGGCATTGGAACGACGTCGCCTGATGAAATTCTGGATATCAGGCATGGCTCGAGGCCGGTTGTCCAGTTGTATAATACAGATCCCATTATAAATGCGAATCAACTGATTGGAGGATTATATTTTGGCGGAGCGGATGACGCTGATACGAATACAGGAGCGAAAATTGAGGCTTTTTCCGAAAATTCGTGGAGTACAAGCGCGTCTACAGCTTTGACTTTTTGGACTTCCGCGCTCGGTGACACAACATTAACTCCTATCGAAAGAATGAGAATAACGAATGGCGGCAACGTCGGCATCGGTACAACCGCTCCCACCAACCTTCTGGACGTCGCCGGCGGGGTGAAGATCGGTGCGGGCTATGCGGGTATTGGCACCACCGCGCCGCAGAATGGCATGCTGGTCGAGGGGAGCGTGGGCATCGGAACTTCAACTCCGGGCTACGCGCTCCAAATTGGAACCGCGGGCGACGGAACGGAAGCCCGGGCCAACGCCTGGAATTCACTCTCCGACGCGCGCCTCAAAACTAATCTCGCGACTGTTTCCGACCCTCTCGAAAAGATCCAAAGCCTCACAGGCTACTATTATGACTGGAAAAGCGGAATTGACCATTCCAAGCAGTTCGGCCTCCTCGCCCAAGACGTGGAAAGCGTTCTGCCGGAAATAGTCTCGACTGACAGCCAAGGCTACAAATCCCTTGATTACGGCAAACTGACCCCGCTTCTCGTGGAAGGCATCAAACAGCAGCAGGGCGAAATCAGCCAAAGTTTGGCTCTGGGCGAAGCCAATAGCCGAACTTTAGGCGATATAAACTTGCAAATCACAAATCAGTCAAGTGATATTAACGATCTTCAAACTGCAGTCAATGACAAACTGAATATCGTCTCAAATTCCTTCACCGCTCTCGACAGCCGAACCGCCGTGAGTGAATCTCAACTCTCAACTCTCAGCTCCCAACTCTCAATCGCCCAGACTAAACTCGCGGAATCGGAAAACAACCTCGCCACTTTTGAAGCTAGCACGACTGACCTCCTGACTTCGATGATGGAAACGGAAAATATGATCACTGCCAAGCTCTTGAATCATGAAGACAGGATCAAGGCTCTCGAAGACAAACTGGCCACAGCGACCATTACCGTTGGAGAAATCCCGGCCAATGTCATCACCCAGGACGCAAGCGGCAACGCGACCCTCGCGGGTATATTCAAAGCGAAAGAAGTGAACGCGGACAGCATCGAAACAAAAACCGCGACCGTCACGAATCTGGACGCCCAACAATCCAACTCGGACGAATCTGTGAGCGGACTCTATTCTGTGAAAACGGATGACATCGAAGCTTCTTCTCTCGGAGAGGCCGAAATTGCCGCCGTCAGCCGAAATGAAAACGTCAGCGTCGTCGCGGAGGGGACAGGCAGTGACGGCAAAAGCGTTTTTGTTCCGACTAAGGCCGTGACTGACAGTTCTGAAGTATTCGTCACATCCAAAACCATGCTGGATCAGCCGTTGGTAGTGACAGAAGTGAAGCCAGGCGAGGGTTTTAAGGTGGCTATCAAAAATCCAGCTGATGAAAACATTAAATTCTCCTGGTGGATCGTAAATAAAAAGTGATGAGACGGGATCTTGCTGGATGGGGCTAAAATAGCTAAAAGAAGCGCAAATTTGGTGTAGCCAGCGAAAGAGATGTTGGACCCGTTGCGTAATGAAACATTTAACGGACGCTAAAAAAAATGGGTAAAATAACTCAAAAAATGAGAAAAAAAGCTAATGTCCTGGCGTTGTTTTCCGGAGGACTTGATTCGATTCTCGCAGTGAAAATCCTTGAGGCGCAGGGAATTGATGTGACAGCGCTTACTTTCGTGAGCTATTTTTTTGATTCGGTACAGGCTGAAAAATCAGCAAAAGAAAACGGCATCAATATCGCGATACGCGATATTTCTCAAAAGCATCTGGCAATCGTGAAAAGTCCTCGTTTTGGCCGCGGCGCCGGGATGAATCCGTGTGTCGATTGCCATCTCCTAATGCTGCGCGAAGCAAAAAAAATAGCCAGGAAAACCGGCTACGATTTTATCGCGACAGGAGAGGTCTTGGGACAGCGGCCGATGTCTCAAAATATTGAAGCCCTGAAGTTGATTGAAAAAAAAGCCAATCTAGAAGGGCAAATTTTGCGGCCTCTTTCGGCGCTTGTCTTGCCGGAAACGGAAATGGAAAAGTCAGGAATAGTCGACCGCGAAAAATTATTGGGTATCTCGGGGCGCTCAAGAAAAGAACAAATGAAGCTTGCCGAAGAAATGGGAGTTAAAAGTTATCCATCTCCCGCCGGAGGGTGCATTCTGACGGATAAGGAATTCTCAGAAAAGCTAAAAAAATTATTATTGGAAGTCCGCACAATAAGAAAAAGCGATATGGAATTGTTGCGCGTCGGCCGCCATTTTTGGATCGGGAAAACCAGAATTATTTTAGGACGGAATCATGAAGAAAATCTCAGGCTGAAAAAATTGGAGGACAAGGGAGACGTCCTAATCGAGCCGAAAGAGCTTCCCGGACCCACGGCGTTGGTGAGGGGCAGGAGAAACAAGGCTGTGCTGGATTTTGCAGGCGAACTGCTCTTAAAATATACCAAGAATGCCGAGCCTGGCTTTGCGCTAAAAATTACCACGGGGTAAGCAGGGTTTTTTCAAAAAAAAGTTTTTTGATTTGCGAAGTAAAAAAAAGGCGGCAGTGCCCGTGCAGGCTCTGCCGCTTTTATTTCTCAAGTCGTGACCTTTTTTGAAGCTTGCGACATTCTATGCCGGTTGCTTCGCTAAATCTAGTAATTGCTTTAACGATGATTTTTTCGACGGCTGGATTTTGAGTGCGCGCAAGATAACGTACGCACTTTTTTTCAGCGAGGTCGTAGTCAATAGTTAAGATACATTTGTCAACCAAGCCGGGAATATTAATCCCAAATATCTGGAAAGATTTTGCGCAGAGGATTTCGAGCCTGGGGTTCCGGGGCTCTCTGAGCCTCCAATAATTTTGTAGCTCCGGCTTGTGACTCGGTTTATATTCGCTGTAATGAGCTGTAGCGAAACCTAACTCAAGGAGCTCGTCACAAATAAACCGCATGGCCTGAAGAAGCATCTCGTAGGGACTGAAAAGATTTTCGGATACTTCGCACGGAAAACTGGATGTCTGGTTCAATGAAACATCCCCCTTTTTTTAGAGCTAGGTGTCGAAGATGAGAGTCGTCCGCTAAAGGCGGGTAAAAACCCAAAAACTTTACGGCACAACACGATTTTGCCTGCCCGCATCGCTACGCGAAGCGTGGTGGGCGGGAGTCGTGCGTGTCTGCACAACTGTGGGCGAGGAGGGAGTTGAACCCTCACGATATTGCTATCACAGGATTTTGAGTCCTGCGTGTCTGCCAGTTCCACCACTCGCCCTTAATTTTAAATATTTTAGATTGTTTCGCGCTTGTTGCGAAATATCCATAACGGTGCCGGAGCAGGATTTATTTTGCATAATGCGCAGCATTTGCGCGGAACCACTTCGGCTTTTTAAGGCTTATATTACTTTAAATAAATAGTAGCCAAATGTCAACGAATATAGTATAATTAACGGAGTTATGGCAAAAATAATATCACTGGTTAATCAAAAAGGCGGAGTAGGGAAGACCACTACGGCTGTTAATTTATCCACGTCGCTGGCTCAATCCGGCAAGTTTGTCCTGCTCGTCGATCTTGATCCGCAAGCCAACGCGACGAGTGGTATTGGCATCGATCCGAGAAGCATTAAAAAAAGTTTATATCACAGTCTCGTGCTGGGCGAACATCCCTCGCAGTTTATCGTGAAAACTCAGACCTTCGGTCATAGCCTCTTGCCTTCGAGCCGCGACCTCGCGGGTGCTTCAATCGAACTCGTGAATCTTGAGAACAGGGAATATCGCCTCTATAATGTTCTGCGCCAGATTCGGACTGATTTCGATTACATCATTATCGATTCACCGCCAAGTCTCGGACCACTGACTATCAATGGGCTGGTGGCTTCGGACGAAGTCATTATCCCGGTACAATGTGAATACTACGCGCTTGAAGGTTTGAGCCAGCTACTTGAGACCATCAATCTCGTCAAAGACAATCTTCAGCCGGATCTCAAAGTCATGGGTGCGCTTCTTACGATGTTTGACCGGCGCAACCGTTTGAGCTATCAAGTGGTGCGGGAAGTTAAGGATCATTTTCCGGGCAAAGTTTTTGACAGTGTGATTCCTCGGAGCGTGCGCCTCGCGGAGGCCCCTAGCTTCGGGAAATCAATTTTTGATTTTGATATTTTTTCCAAAGGCGCGCGGGCGTATAAAAACCTCGCGCAGGAAATTCTGCGGATGGAGAATGATGGGAAAGATTTTCACCTGTAGAATCTCCAAGGCTGGACTTAGGGGAAAATGTGCGAATTTAGCCAAGTTCTCTCCACCTGACTATTTGGTTTTGAAACAAAAATACAATACTACGTAGTATTGTAATAATGTTTCAAAAATAATATGGCGAAACATCACACTAAATTATCAAAAAAAGAAGTTGAAAGAATTTTTTACCAATTATGCCTGGCAATCTCGCGAACAAAAAATATTAATATTGCTTCAAAACTATTGCGCGATCTCCTTTCTTATCAGGAAGCAGAAATGCTTGCTAAACGCCTTAAAATAGCGGAGCTGGTGCTAGAAGGTGATACTTATAGCCAGATAAGAGAATCTTTAAAAGTCAGTCCTGGAACAATTGCAAGAATTCAAGAATGGCTGAAAATCTCCGGCGATGGTTACCGTTGGGCGGTGCAAAAGACCAGAGGTGATATGAAAAAAATTAAAGAGAATATTTCGGTGGAATCGGGATACAGCGGCTGGAGCGAGGTTAAGCGGCGTTATCCAATGTATTTTTGGCCGGAATTAATTTTAGAGGAGATTGTAAAGAACGCAAATAAGAGAGAAAAAGAAAGATTAAAAAAAGTAATCGGAGAGATGAATAAGATAAAAACTAAAAAGCCCTTGTTCGAAAAGCTAAAAAGAATATTACAGTGAGAATAAAAAGGAGCATCAATACAAAACTTCAATACTACGTAGTATTGAAGTTTTGTATTGAATGAATGATTGTATAAAAATTATTGATTGTAGCTTTAATATAAAAAAGAGAACCCGCCGAGGAATAAAAACCTCAGCGGGTCTTGGTAAAATTCATGGTTACTTATCGCCAGGCGATGCGGGCGATTAGTGCAACAATTATTGAGGAGAAGAAGAGTGATCTCCCAGCATAGACTATGCCGGGAATATTATTTTCGCTGATTGATAATCCGAGACCCAGGGAGGATACTATCATTACTCCGGACCAAACCTCAATCGGTTCAGGATTGTTTTTGGCTGACCAAAGCTTTCCTAGGGTGGGGAAGTAAGCGATGGTCATAATGGTCTGAAGGAGCATATTTGAGGTTTTTGGAGAGAAGTTGCCCAATTTCCAAAGAATCAGAATAATGCCTGAAGCAATGAGGCAGAAAAATTGAAATTTAGTAAAACCTAGCCGCGACTCTTTTCCTCTCGCAATCAAAATGCTTCCCAAAATGACGGTCACTGCGATTAAATCGGAGAAGTTAGTCATGTTGCCGATTAAAGAGTGCTCTCGGGTATTCCAGTAAGTCCAAAAACTCAAAAAGCTTGCCGCTAAAAAAAGAATCCAGGTGGCAAGGACAGGGGATGTATTCTTGTCGGTGCAGATCAGCCAGCTATATCTGGCCGCCACCAAAAGCATCAGTACTACTATGGCAATCGCGACCAGCTTCTCCACCGGATTCTCCTTTAAGAATGTGCTGATTCGAGAAAAATTTCTCTCTTAAAGCTCAAGCGAGTTAAGTTCTAGGAGAGAGGGAAGAAGTTGGGTGAGTTCACCTCCTTTTTTCTTCCCAAGCGTTGTTTACTGCTACGCCGCGGAATACTCCAATAGCCGTTGGTCGCCCGAGAGCTGCTGGTCGAGGTTGGTCATTTTGCTGCCTCTGGCGAGAAAAAAAGGTTTGCACATGTGCTGTCTCCCGGGGGGTTGAGGTTGGAACTACTCGTAGTTTTTGTATAAAGCAATCTTGTTAGATTGTCAAAGGAACTCGAAATAAAAACCTCCAAACATCAAATATTTGGAGGAGTGGATTTATAAAATTCGCTTATCTAAAGATAACTATATTTTTTGGAAACTCTCGTATTCCAAAAAAGCAAAGCCGGATAAAGAAGTATTACTGTTCCCAAAATAAAAAAAACGTTGTGGGGAATTTTTTCGATTGTAAAACTCAAGAAAGCGAGAAGGAGGCCAATAATTCTCCCGGAAGCCAGGGTGAATTCCCGACCGGGTATGGCGAGCTTCAGATTGGAATGGGAATCAACAATCATTGCCGTGGAAACATTCCAGAACAGTGGCATCAAGAACTGCAAAATTCCCGTGAAGATAACCCAGAGGAATAAATTCTGAACCGCGAAAACGAAAAGAAGAGTCACGACAGACATGCTGATAGTCAGGGGGTATAAAAAGGCGGCTCTTTTTTGGATTTTGTCGGTAAATTTTCCCAAGATTAGATTTGCGAGAATTGATACTACGGCAAGGTATGCCAAAAATCCGCCGTATTCCAGCGGCTTCTTGATAAAAAATAAGCTGAAAATCGGGATGATTCCAAAAATCATGGCTTCCCAAATTCCTTGGATAAAAATAAACCAGCGGGTGGCTTTTATTTCTCGCAGGGCTGATTTTATTGTGTACGTTACGGAAAAATCTTCTTGGCGGTTTATAAAATGAAGAGCGGCCAGAAAAAATACGCCGGAAAAAATCCAGAGCAGATTAATATTAGTAGTGGCCAAATAGCCGGAGGCGAGCGGAGCGACGATGCCGATCAGCGGCCCAATACTAAACATGAGTGCCGAGCTGTAGCCCCTTTTTTTTTGCGGTGTGTTTTCAAAGTGGGCGATGTTATAAAAGACGTAGAAAAAGAACAGCGCAAAGCCTGACAAAATACTCGCCGCGTAGAATTGAGACGAGCTTAGTATTTTTATTGAGAGTAGAATATATCCAAAATTTAGGATCAAAGCCAGTCTCCAAGCCCTTTTTGATCTGAAAGTTGTCAGGAGTAAAAGCAACGTGATGTTTCCTATGTAAAACAGAAACTTGCCAAATATCATTTGGCTTAAATTCAAGCCTTCAGCGAGAAAATGAGTCGGTAAAACCGATCCACTGAAAGACGTGAACCAAATATATAAGGAATAGAAGGCAAAAAGATTCAAGAATTTTTTATTGCGCATTTGTTTTTTTGCGTCGAGTGGCTAAATTCTAATTATTATAGTGCTTGAAAAAATAAAAACGTGCAAATGAATAAAGATCTTTCTTATTTCTCCAAAAAAAACAACTAGTTTTTTATATTTTGATAATTTGGTATAATAATACAAGTTAAAAGTTTAGAGTGAAAAGTTCTATATTCGAATTTAGAATTTAAAATTTTAAATTTAAAATTATGTCTAATAATTATGGATTGGGGCGGGGGCTGGCATCGCTAATTCCGCAGAAAAATAAGCCGGCGGCTGAACCGGAGAAGCTGGTTGGAAATATCCATCAAGACCTGGCTGTCCCGGGAGTGACTTCGCTTCAGGATGAATTTTTGGAAGTGAGTATCGGTAAAATCGCGGCGAATCCCCAGCAACCAAGGCATGATTTTGATGAAAAGGAACTTCAACAACTTTCAGATTCCATAAAAGAACATGGCATTCTCCAGCCGCTCGTGGTTGCAAAAATCGCTCCCGATCAGTATGAGCTTGTCGCGGGCGAAAGAAGGCTTAAGGCCTCGAAGATGGCTGGGCTTACAATGGTTCCGGTCATTGTGCGTGAAGAAGCGGGCGAGCGGGAAAAATTGGAGCTGGCCCTTGTCGAAAATATTCAGCGGCATGACCTGAATGTGTTGGAAGAAGCGCGAGCCTACAAAAAACTAATGGAGGAATTTGATCTTACTCAGGAAGAGATCGCGGAGAAGGTTGGGAAAAGCCGCAGCGTGGTGGCGAACCGCATCCGGCTCTTAAGCCTTCCGATCGAGATTCAGCGCGCGCTTTCCGAGGGAAAAATTTCCGAGGGGCACGCCCGTTCGATCCTCGCGGTTGAAAATCCGGAAAAACAAAGGGCGCTGTTTGAACTGATTCTCAAAGACAACTTGACTGTCCGTCAGGTCGAAGACAAGGTTCGGGAGGTGACGGTTTCGACCCATAAAAGAAGGATGGGCGGCGGGCAAATCGATCCGGCGCTTAAAGAAAAAGAAGACCAAATCGCGGCTTCGCTTGGAACGAAAGTGACGATTAAAAAATCCGGCGGCGGAGGAAAAATTATTGTCGATTACTACAGCGCGGAAGAACTGGAAAGTCTCTCTCAAAAATTTTCAACTTTGCAATAAAATATCTATTAAAAAAACGGGCGGTAAGCTCGTTTTTTTAGTGGCTATTCTTGGTTGTTAAATCTTTTTTAACCACACCCACGATTATTCCCGCCCGGCGCAGCTGCTGGCGGATTTTAGATTTGGCGTTGGAAGTTTGCACGATTCGCAGCCAGTCCTGGTTGGGATTTTTGGGTTCCTTAGTGGTCATAATTTCAACGACTTGCCCGTTCTTTATTTTATAGTCCAGCGGTACAAGCTTGCCGTCAACTTTCGCCCCAACGCAACGGCTGCCAATCTCGCTATGAACCGCGTATGCGAAATCAATCGGCGTGGCTTCTTCCGGGAGATCGATAATGTCTCCTTTGGGAGTAAACGCGTAAATATGATCCTTGAAAAAATCTATCTTAAGGGCCTTCACGAATTCTTCGCTATCTTGGCCTGTTTCGTTTTGCCATTCGCGAAGCTGGCGAACCCACGTAAGCTCCCGCTCGGGGATTTTAACCTTGGACTGAGGGCTGCGGCGCAGGATGAAATCCCGCCAGGACTGGGGTTCAACATACAGCCAATGGGCGGCGATACCAAACTCTGCCTCGTCGTGCATGCGGGCGGTCCGAATTTGAATTTCAATAATTTTTCCATCCGGCCCGAAGACAGTGGTGTGCAAAGATCTGTATCCATTGGGTTTCGGCAGGGAGATGTAGTCTTTGATTCTCCCGACCAACGGACGGTATTTTTTATGAACGATTCCGAGCGCCTCATAACAGTCGGCGATATCCGGAACAATTACGCGAACAGCCATTACGTCATGTACCTGATCAACATCCATATCGTGTTTTTGCAGCTTGAGAAAAAATCGATAAGCATGCTTGGTCCGCCCGTGCACATCGAGCACTTTAATACCGGCTTTCACGAGCTCCTCACGAATCTCCTTGATGGCGAGGTCCACAAATTGCTTCCTCTCCTTAAACTGCTTATTAAGAAGGCCGACGGCCAGTTTATAATTTTCAGGGTCTAGATATTTAAAAGCCAAATCTTCGAGCAAGCTTTTCATTTCCCCGATTCCCAGGCGATTGGCAATGGGGACAAAAACTTCCATGGTTTCCTTTGCGATGCGCTGCTGTTTGTCGGGTGGCAACGCGTCAAGGGTGCGCATATTATGGAGCCGATCCGCGAGCTTGATCAAGACCACGCGGATATCTTCCGCCATAGCCAAAAACATCTTGCGCAGATTTTCAAGATACATTTCTTCCTTATCGCCCCGCAGCTTTATTTTTCCCAACTTGGTGATGCCGTCGACAAGGCGCGCGATTTCCGGCCCGAACTTTTTGCTGATTTCCTCGAGAGATACGTTTGTATCTTCCGGAACATCATGCAGGAGCGCGGCCGCGGTGGTTTTAGACCGCATTCCGATTTCGGCCAGAATTGCGGCTGTTGCGGCCGAATGTTCAATGTAATCTTCTCCGGATTTTCTCTTCTGACCTTTGTGCGCGGATGCGGCAAATTCAAAAGCATCAGCGATCAGCTGTTTCTGTTTCTGATTAAGGGGATTCTTATAATGAGTATAAAGTTCGTTAAGAGTCATGAAAATTAGTACACTTGGCTATTGCCCTTAGCTTTCACTTTGCTATAATCCAAATATAAAGCCGTTTATACTTATATCATTATTTTGCTTAAAACACAATAATTAGGGTAAAAAACTATCATGATCAATAAAAATTCAAATCAAATCTGGAAGTCGATTAGTGAGCTGGGCGAAACTTTGCAAAAGGGCTATTCAGTGACAGACGCAACAGCTATCAGAAAACAGTACTTAGTGCAGGTAAAGCAATATCCGCTCTATCTAAAATGGTTCGTTAAAATTGAAGAAGCTGTGAATAAACAGGACAGGCAAGTCAGTGTTTTGGAATACGGTTCGGGACCCGGGCTTCTGGCGGGAAAATTGGTCAGGAATAAAAATGTTAAAGAATATACTGCGATTGAGCCGGAAAAAATATTCAGGGATATGACTAGAAAAGAATCAAAAGATAGAGCTATAGTTATCGATAATACGGGTGAAAAATATCAGAAGAAAAATTGTTATGATGTTATTATTGCTACTGCAACCTATCATCACCTTTTTGATAAACCCAAAACATTAAAAAATTTCTACGATAATTTGAAAGATTATGGACAGCTTATGATTGCCGATGCGTTTATTCCTGAATATAAATTCGACAAAAATTATAATCCTTTAGACAAGGCTCAATTCATTGAAAATGTTTTGCGATACGCATCCGCTCAAATTCTAGCTATGCCCCAAGCTAAAGAAGCGGATATTATCGATCAAATCAAAGCCGCGTTTATGGATACTCTGCGTGTTGAAGAATTGAAGGTTTGTATCTCAATACTAATGAAGCAATTAAAGCTGGCTGGGTTTAAGGAAATTAGGAGTGAATTGATGAAAGGTGGAAATAAAAAAATAAATTACACGAATTTGGGCTATTATTTTATAACTGCCAAAAAATAACCATGTCTCATGAAAAAAAGCGAACTATCTCATTTCTGATCACGTCAAAATGCAATTTAAATTGCGTTTACTGTGTCAATGACACAAGAAGCGTGAAAAAAGAGAGAGCAATCGATTTAGAATTTGCCAAAGCTGGCATTGACGATTTTTTTGGGAAGCGATCAGACATTTTTGGCAGTGATAATGACATGATAAGGTTTTATGGAGTGGGCGAACTGACCACAAGAATGAATCTTGTTAAAGCTATAAAGAGATATGCCGAAAAAATCAAAGGCAAGGATTTATTTGTAGAAATTCAAACGAATGGATATTTTTCAAAAACAACCGCCCAATGGATTGCCAAGAATGTTAATGAGGTGTGGATTTCAATTGATGGGCCAAAAGAAATACAAAATAGGAATCGGCCCGCGCGAAGCGGACGCGGAACGTCGGACGTAGTTGTTAAAAATATCAAATATCTTTTGGAAAGAGGCGTCTTTGTGGGCACGAGAGCTACTATTTTGCCACAAGATATAGATAGGCAAAGCGAGCTGATTGATTATTTCAATTCGTTGGGAATTAAATGGGTTTACGCTGAGCCAGTTTTCAAAAGCGTTAAGCAAAAAGGGGAAAAGGGTGCTAAAAAAATAACACCAGTTGATCTTAAGCAATTCGCGAAATATTTTGTTAAAGCTTTTAAGTATGCCCAAAAGCTAGGAGTCTGCTATGGAAACTTTTTTACAGTGAACTTTGACGAACCATGTAATTATGCTTGCCGCGCATGCCTGCCGATGCCGCAGCTAACTCCAGACGGCTATGTTTCCAGCTGCGACTTAGCGTATTCTGGAAACACTCAATTATCTGAATTTATTTTCGGGAAATTTAATAAGAAGAAAAAAGAAATAGTCTATTATCCAGAGAAGATTGCTAAGATTAGGCAAAGAAATGTTAAATTCATGAAAGAATGCCAGGAATGCGAGATCAGGCAGAACTGCGGCGGCGGTTGCACTGGCTTGGCTTATTACGCAACGGGTAATTTTTTAGGAGTGGTCAAAGAATTCTGCGAAGCGACTCGATATTTAGCAAGGCATATTCCAAGAAATAAAGGCTGCATAAAGCATCTGCATCCTTAGGGTATTCTATAAATCGGTTTCAAAGAATCCTAGAATTGAGCCCTAGAGTCTCATAAAAAATAAAGAAAGCGCCGTGTCTCATCCGTTAGGATAAGTTAATATTTAATTCCGGAGACAAAAAATCCTAGGGTTAAGCTCTAGGATTTTATAAATAAGCTTGAAGGTTTATTTCTCAAATCCGCACTCTTTGTTTGAGCATTTAGTTTTGCCTTTAGCGGCGAAGGTCATAAGGCCGCCGCACTTGGGGCAGATTTCGCCGGTGGGTTTATTCCACAAAGAAAAATCGCAATCAGGATATTTACTGCAGCCATAAAATAATCTGCCCTTCTTTGATTTGCGCTCAAGAATATCGCCTTCGTGACACTTCGGACATTTGACGCCTGTTTTTTTGGCGATCGATTTGATGCTCTTGCATTCCGGATATTTGGAGCATCCCAAAAAAGCGCCGAAGCGGCCGCGTTTCACGACCATCGGAGCGCCGCATTTTTCGCAAACTTCACCGCTGTTTTCCGCTTCTTCCTTTTGTTCTTCCGCGGTTTTTTCCGTGTATTTACACTCGGGATATTTGAGACAGGCGATAAATTTTCCAAAACGGCCGAATTTCATGATAAGATCTCCGCCGCATTCCGGGCATTTACGGCCAATCTTTTCGAGCAGGTCTTCCTTTTTAACTTCTTTGGATTTATTCTCCAGGTTTTTATGAAAGGGTTCATAGAATTTTTTAACTATGGGCACCCATTGCTTTTCGCCTTGCGCAACCTTGTCCAAGTCTTCCTCCATCTGCGCGGTAAAGCCCATATCGACGATCTGCGGAAAGTGTTTGACCAAAAGATCGTTGACCAGGAAGCCGATATCCACCGGCTGGAGCTTTTTTTCTTCGTTCTTTTCGACATATTTTCGGTCGATGATGGTCGAAATCGTCGGGGCGTATGTCGATGGTCGGCCAATGCCATTTTCCTCCATTACCTTCACGAGTGACGCTTCCGTATAGCGGGGCGGAGGAGTCGTAGATTTCTGTTCCGTGATAACTTTGACAAGGTCTAATGTTTCTTTTTCGGAAAGATCGGGAAGCATGTTTTCTGAAACTGGAACTTTTTCGCCATAAACCTTAAGATACCCGTGAAATTTAATAGTTGATCCGTTGGCTTGGAATAAGTATTTATTTTTGTCACCCCTTGCTTCAATCAATACCCTGGTCGAATTTAAAATAGAGGGTTGCATTTGAGAAGCTACCATTCTTTTCCAGATGAGCGCGTAAAGCCGATACTGGCTGGATTCAAGCTTATCTTTGAGGTCCTCCGGAGCCCTATCAGGGGCGGAAGGCCGGATGGCTTCGTGCGCTTCTTGGGCTCCTTTGGATTTGGTTTTGAAAAATCTGGGACTCTCAAGGGCGTATTCTTTTCCAAATTTTTTTTCAATCGTTTTTTTGGCCGCGATCATCGACTCGAGCGAAAGGTTGGTGCTGTCGGTACGCATATAGGTAATAAAGCCCTGCTCATAAAGTTTCTGCGCGGTGGCCATTGTTTGTTTCGCGGAAAAGCCCAGCGAATTGATTGCCGCTTGTTGCAGGGTGGAAGTTGTGAATGGGGGAGGCGGAACACGTTTAACTTCTTTTTTGGCAATTTCTTTTACAGCGTAGTTTGCTTTTTCCAGCTCTGCCTTGATGTCTTTCGCGGCTTGCTCGGTTTCAACGATTGATTTTTTTGTCTTGTAATCTCCCGCGAACAATTTGAGCGTAATTATCTTTTCCGCCTTATTCTCGTTTATATGCGTAAGGCCGGCATCAAAGGAATTTTCTTCCGAATCTTTTTGCTTTTTTAAACTTACGGCGACTGCCCAATATTCTTCCTTCTTAAATTTTTCAATTTCTCTTTCCCGTTCCACGAGAATACGGACGGCGATTGATTGTACGCGCCCGGCTGAGAGTCCGCGCCTGATTTTATCCCAGAGAAAGGGCGATAACTCAAAACCGACAAGTCTGTCCAAAATTCGACGGCCTTGTTGGGCGTCAACCAAATCGAAATTTATTTCGCGGGGACCATCAAGTGCCGCTTCAATGGCTTTTTTGGTGATCTCGTGAAAAACAATCCGGTTTTTCGCGCGGGGATCGACATTTAATATTTCCGAAAGATGCCAAGCAATCGCCTCTCCTTCGCGGTCTTCATCAGTAGCGAGAATTACCCCTTCCGCTTTTTTTGCTTCCTTTTTTAGGACCTCAACCTTTTCTTCGGATTTGGGATTGATAACATATTTGGGCTCGAAATTATTTTCGATATCAATACCCATTTTCTTATCCGGAAGATCGCGCATATGGCCGTAAGAAGACTTCACCTTGTATTTTGAGGAGTTTAGGAATTTAGATATGGTTTTAGCCTTGGTTGGAGACTCTACGATAATCAACTTCATAAGAATGAAAAAATTTAACTGATAAATTTAACTTTATTTATGTTTCGGTTTATTGTCTTGAATTTCAAATTCCAAAATCCAAATTTCAAATCAAGCTCAAAGTATAAAAATAAAACTTATTTATTTGGATTTATGATTTTATTTGATATTTGAATTTTGATCTTTGGATTTACAGCCTGATGTAATTTTGCCCGCCGATATTCTTTATCGCGCCTTGGATTTCCAGAGTAGCGAGCGTCGAGTTTAGGGTCGCAGGGTTTAGTTTAGCCAATTTTTGAAGCCTGTCAATATGAAGCGGTTCGTTTCCAAGAATTTTCCAAAGAGTTTCCTCTTCTTTCGTCTCCGGTTTGAATATTTTTTTTGCTGCTCCGTTTGCGGATTCAGCCGAAGAGGAAATATTCAATTCTTCCAAAATATCCTTGGCCGATTCGACTAACTTCGCGCCGCTCTTAATGAGGTAATTTGTTCCGGTGGATTGGGGAGAGAATATGCTTCCGGGCACTGAAAATACCTCCCGGTTGAATTCAAGAGCTAATCTCGCCGTGATCAGCGAGCCTGACTCCAGCGCGGCTTCAACGACCAGCGTGCCAAGCGTAAGCCCGGCCATAATTCTGTTCCTGGCTGGAAAATTCTGCTTGTAGGAAGGCGTTCCTGGGGGATACTCACTAACCAGAGCGCCGTCATTTTCGAGAATTCGGCGCGCGAGATTGAAATTTTCCCGGGGAAAAATACTTACGTCGTCCAATCCGCTTCCCAAAATAGCAATTGTCTCTCCGCCGGCATCAAGCGCGGCGCGATGCGAAATAGCATCAATTCCGAGCGCTAAACCGCTGGTTATGGAAAGGCCCGAGCGCACCAAATCTTTGCAAATATTTTCAGCCACCCGCTCGCCATAGGGCGTATATTTTCTTGATCCCACGATGGCGAGTGATTTGTTTGAAAGAGCGGACGGATTTCCTCTTATATATATAACAGGCGGCGCGGAGGCTATTTCTTTCAGCATGCTGGGGTACGCGTCGCATCTAATAGTTAGAATTTCAATTTTTTCTTTCAAGAGCCCGGCTTGCATTTTTTCTAGGTCGAACTGGCTGCGCTTGGAGAGAAAAAGTTCTGTCAGTTTCTCGCCGATGCCGCTTCGAAGCATGTCCGCATGCGAGGCTTGCCAGGCTTCCGCGAGCGTTGAAAAGAAGGCCAGTAACTTCCTGAATTTTTGCGGCCCAAATCCACCAATAGAATTGAACGCATGCCAAAAGATTTTTTCGTTGTTTTGCATAGTAATAAGCAAGAGGGGCCTGTCCCGTCCCTCGGATGAATTCAAGAATTTAGAGCCCCTTTTTTAAGTTCAAGAGCGAGAACTTCGTTTGGCGTTAGAAAATTTAGGGCTTTTCTGGCACGATTGTTGAGTTTCTCTTGGATCGCATAAACATAGCTTT
>JBAZYY010000016.1:0-25349 GCA_041659065.1 Parcubacteria group bacterium | reverse complement strand
AAGCGCTGGAAACTGTAGGTGTCGAAATATCCAGATCAAAACCAGGCTGTCCCTGGGAAAATGGCTATCAGGAATCGTTCTATGACAAATTCAAAATCGACCTCGGCGATCCGAACCGATTCAAAACGCTGGGTGAGCTGGTTTACGAGATATACCACACTGTCTGGAGATACAACAACGAGCGGATTCACACCGCTCTCAAAATGCCGCCGCAACAATTTGCGCTTTTGGCGGCCGCGCCATACAATTTAGATAACAAGGTTGGTGTCTAAAGAAATGGGGGAAGTACAAAAGCGTCGACATCTATGAAAGCTTCAAGAGTCTCTTTGAAACTATGTGGGCAGGAACATACTAACCTTGCGCGCAGGACAGCAAACCAGTATGATATCGAGGTTAAATAATATGCTGAATCTATGTCGCTAAAAGTTGGAATTGTCGGGCTGCCGAATGTGGGAAAGTCCACCCTCTTCAAGGCTCTAACTAAAAATCCGGTGGATATTGCCAATTACCCTTTCTGCACGATCGAGCCGAATGTCGGTATCGTTAAGGTGCCCGACGTTCGCCTGGAAAAATTGGCGGAAATGTCCAAGTCGGCCAAGATTGTCCCGACAGTTATTGAATTTGTCGACATCGCAGGGTTGGTTGCCGGTGCTGCTCAAGGTGAAGGGTTGGGTAATAAATTTTTGGCGCATATCCGAGAGGTGGACGCAATAGTGCAAGTCGTACGCGTGTTCGAGGATAAGAATATTACTCATGTACATAATAAGATTGACCCGCAGAGTGATATCGAAATAATAAATACTGAGCTTATCCTCGCCGATCTTGAAACTATCCAAAAAAGAATTGCTAAGCTCGAGAAAGAAGCTCGCGGACAAAATAAGGAAGCAATCAAAGCCTTGGAAATTGTGAAGAAAATAAAGGAGATTCTCGACCAAGGAAAATTAGCCCGGGAAATTATCCTGGCACCGGAAGATTTTGAGCTGGTCAAAGATTTGCAACTCCTGACTTGGAAACCAATTCTTTTTGTTTTAAACTCGAGTGATTCCGAGAGCTCAACTCTCGGAAATTTCCCAGAGTTGAGTTCTCGGAAAAATGTCGCGATTGACATCAAAATCGAAGAAGAGCTTTCTCAAATGTCCACGGATGATGCCGCGGAACTTGGGATAAAATCAAACCTCGCCGAGCTGATTCTGAAATCGTATGAAATCCTCAACTTAATTACTTTTCTCACTACCGGTGAAGATGAGACCCGTGCCTGGACAGTTAAAAAAAACTCGACTGCTCCGCGGGCTGGTCGAGCTATTCACGGTGACTTTGAAGAAAAATTCATCCGCGCGGACATCATTAACTGGGAGAAACTGCTGGAAGCCGGCTCTTGGAGCAAGGCTCGTGAGCTTGGGTCTCTGCGGACCGAAGGAAAAGAGTATATCGTCCAAGACGGCGATGTGATTGAGTTCAAGATCTAATGTAGCCTTCCGTTAAAGCCTTCTGTTACATTCTTAGTGGCAATTCTGCAGTTTCGCAACTCTGCAAGCGTATCTTCTTTTAAATTTCTATTCCAATCAGCCCTTAATACTTTTGGAGCTAATTCGCTATTTTGATCCATAAGCACCCTAGCTCTTTGGATAATATTTTTTTTCATTTCAATGACTTCCGGGTGATTCTCGATCCCGTTTGTTTCTTCCAATGCTTTTGGCTTTAGTATCTCCATATTTTTTCTTTACTTTTTATCTTCGTTATCTTTTGCGCCGTAAATCATCTCGGCAATTTTTTTCTGCCGAGCTTCAATTTCATCGAAGTCCTTCATAGCCTTTTCATAGGCTTTTCTCATTTTTTCGAGATCTTTCTTGACTTTATCTTCGTCAAACATAGATTATTTTTTCAGTGATTTTGCCTATTTATGTTAGCATAAATAGTCAGATCTTGCCAAAAACAACCTTATCTGCTACGCTGATTCTACAACTGGAAAAGTCCAATTGTCTTTCCGCCCAGAATTGACCGGGATCGAAAGGCAGATTCCGCCAAACAGGACTTTTCTTTCGGCGGATTTAATTTTTTATCGCAACAACCGTGGAATACGAACTGCTATTTTTTTCCTCTCTCTCGCATGAGGACAAAATCGAAGAAATAAAAAAAGAAATTCAGGACACGATTACCGGCCTAGGAGGAAAGATTTCCATTGACTGGAACGATATCGGAAAACGCAAACTAGCCCATCCCATTAAGAAGGATACGCATGCTTTTTACAGCTGGTGCCGCTTTACAACCGAAGAAAAAGACAAAATTCCTGAAATGAACCGAGCTCTTGTTCTCAATGATAGGATTATTCGTCATATCGTGGTACGAGCTTCGGAAGTCGGGAAAAAAGTTGATCCTGCCCAAGATATCCAGCCGGATACTGAGGTCAAAGCAGTAGAGGAAGTTAAGCCTGCGATCGAAACCAAGCCGGAGGAAAAAGAAACCAAGCCTAAGGTTACTCTCAACGAACTGGACGATAAGCTCAACGAAATTCTAGACGAAACACCGGAATAGTTTTAATTGACGATTTCATAAGATGAAATACCATAATTTTTAACTTTTCATTTTTAACTTTTAACTTGAATGCTATGGATTTGAACAAAGTCATGCTTATCGGGAATATTACCCGAGACCCGGAGCTAAGGACCACTCCTACCGGGCAATCAGTCGCTTCTTTCAGTATTGCTACCAACCGAGTCTGGAAAGACAATAATACCGGCGAGAGAAAAGAGGCTGCCGACTTTCACAACATCGTCGCTTGGGGGAAACTCGCGGAAATCTGCGGACAATATCTTCGCAAAGGCAGTAAGATCTACCTCGAGGGCCGACTTCAGACTCGTAGCTGGCAAGACCAGAGCGGAAATAAAAAATACATAACCGAGATAGTCGCCGAGAATATGATTATGCTCGACAGAAAATCTCAGGGCGGCTTCGCACCACAAACCGCGAATTCACAACCGCAAGGAATGCCACAACAACAGGCTCGACCTCAAACTCCAGCGGCCCAACCTCAACCAGAAGAAATTCCTACCATCCAAATCGACGACAGTCAGGATGAAGTTAGGATTGAAGATATACCGTTTTAATTAAACTCAAATCTCAAAACGCAAAGCTCAAAAGTATGGAATTACTGCCTACCAGTAGGCAGGCGCTACGCTCATATTTTTGCAATAAACCGCGAAGCGATACCAAAGTTTTAACATTTTAGCTTTTAGCTTTGACTCAACACTATTATGGAACAACCACAATTCGTCAAAAAATCATGTTACTTCTGCACTAATCGAATCGACTCCATCGATTACAAAGATACCCAACTCCTGCGAAAGTTCATGAACACGCAGGCTAAAATTATCTCTCCCCGCAGAACTGGCAACTGCGCCAAGCACCAACGAATGGTGACCAATGCCATCAAGCGCGCCCGCACAATGGCGCTTCTTTCGTACACTATAAAGTAAACCTAAATTTCAAAGCTCAAATTTCAAATCAAATCAAAAACCAAATACTTAAAGTGCTTTTGGATTTTAAACTTTGAGCTTGATTTGTAATTTGGATTTTGTCATTTGAATTTTTTAGTTTATGCTTTCCCTTTCTGATATCAAAACCGGAAAAACGATCTCACTAAATGGCGAACCGTATGTCGTCACTTTTCACCAGCACTCAAAGACCGGCCGTGCGGGAGCTGTGCTGCGCACCAAAATCAGAAATCTCAAAACTGGCGCGGTGATGGAAAAAACTTTCCAGGGCTCCGATAAAGTGGAGGATGCTGAAATTTCCAAAACCAAAGCACAATTTCTCTACCAAGATGGCTCTGACTTCGCTTTTATGGATAGCGCGACCTATGAACAATTCACTCTCCCCAAGTCGGTTATCGGAGATCTTGCTAATTTCATGATTGAGAATACGGAAGTAACAATCCTGAACTACAACGGCACACCTATAAATATTGAGCTCCCGGTTAAAATGGACCTCAAGGTCGTTGAAGCTCCTCCGGGCATCCGTGGAAACACCGCCGACGGCGGAACAAAGCTCGTCACCCTCGAAACAGGCATTCAGGTGAATACCCCTCTCTTCATCAAAGAAGGAGATGTAGTCCGGATCAATACGGATACGGGAGAATATGTCGAAAGAGCGAAATAGTTGACATCAAGAAGAAAGATGGTAAACTGGTAAGACTGGATCAAAAATATGCCAAAAAATCAGAGTAAGACAATCGATTTAAAAGATATTAAAAATCTACTGAGTGACCAAACACTGACAATTCTTTCAGCTGTTGATGAAAGATTGGAAAAAAGTGAGGACAGAATTAATCAAAAAATAGAAAAACTCATCAATACCCTGGATAAATTTCTCAAAAGAGTCAGCAACTTAGAAGAAGAGTTTGAATTGATGAAGCACGATTTGAATAAGGTTAAAATGGTTATTCGAAAAAAACTTGGCATCGAATTAATCTAACTTAAATTCAGTGTCACCGTGTATAAATATTTCACTACCATAGATGGTAGTGTTTTTGTTTACAAAAAAGGCCTCGGGGCAGGGCGACATTCCACCGCGCCCGCGAGGCAATGAGTTCAGATTCCTTATCCAATTTTCCAAGTTCTTACTCTAAGCTTGTGGCCTTGGGGACAATACTCTGTCCAGCCGGTAAAAAGTCCGTCGAAATCCTTTCTTTTCCGGCAAGGGGAGCAAAAAAAATTGACGCATTCTCTACACCAAAGAAGGTCTTCCCCTCCTTTGCAATTGGAGCAGCACTTGATTGCTGCTTCCATTTTTTCCCTCTCCTGATCAGTTAGGTCTTCTTCGCATTTCCAGTCTGCATTTGCATATACTTTGCCTGGTACCACTCCACTTTCTTCAAACATAGCATTCTCCTTGGGACGAGATTAACAATTACGTTGAATTGCCGAGGCAGTGTAACAGCTCCACGAATTAAGTAAATATACTATTACTTTTTTATTAGTTATCTTTATATTATTGCTTTATATAAGACATTATGTTATATATTAAGTAGTAAATATTTTCCTACACTTTTATGAATATCAACAAAGCCCTAGCCCTTTTCAATCTCGACGAAAAAGAATCCGCAGTGTATTTGACCGCGCTGGAATTGGGAGAAGCTACCGCGAGAGAGATCACCAAAAAAGCTGGGATCCAACGGACATATTTTTATGACCTCTCTGAAAAGCTTTTTCAACTAGGCTTGTTGCAGCAAATCAGAAAAAGTAAGAAAAGATATTTTCGCGCGGCGGAGCCGGAAAAACTTCTCAAAATGCAGGAGGAAAGATTGCAAGAATTAAAAAGCGCGTTGCCGGAACTCAAGGCAATCCAAAATACTAAAGGCCAAAAACCCAAAGTCTATTTTTTCGAGGGCCGGACGGGAATCGATCAGGTGAATGAAGACACTTTGCGATATAAAGATGAGATTCTGGGCTTCACTACCCCCCGCTTTGTTTCAGCGTTTGGGGAAAAACTGTCACAAGAGTATATTGCCAAAAGAAAATCCTTGGAAATCAAAGTCCGGGTTATCGGCGAAGTTTCTCCGGAAGTAGCTAAAATAAAATCTTGCGACAAAGCAGAACTGCGCGAGACTAGGATGCTGCCAAAAGATTTGTTTTCCTCGGAAGTTGAAATTGGAATGTATGGCAATAAAGTTTTTTTCGCGAACTATAAGGAACAGTTCGGGCTTATCATCGAGGATAGCGAAATTTCAAAAACCCTCAAACAAATTTTCGAAATAATCTGGAAAGGCGGGTTTGTGATAGAATAATATTTATAATAACAAAAAAGCGGCTGATCTTGTAGATTCCAGCCGCTTTTATTTGCTATGAGAATTAAATTTACTCTTTTATCTTTTCTTTGATCGCTTTTTCTATTTCTTTGTAGACTTTTGGGTTTTCTTTGAGAAATGTTTTAGCTTTTTCGCGACCGACACCGAGTTTCACCTCTCCGAAAGAAAAGGAATTTCCGGATTTGGTGACCACTTCATATTTCACTCCCGTGTCGATGATATCCCCTTCTTTGGAAATCCCTTCGTTATACATAATGTCGAACTCGGTGACTTGGAACGGAGGCGCCACTTTGTTTTTCACGATTTTGACCTTGACCCGGTTTCCGACAATTTGGTCTCCCTGCTTTATCTGGGCCGCGCGTCGAACTTCAATGCGCACCGAGGCATAAAACTTCAAGGCGTTTCCACCAGTAGTCGTTTCGGGATTGCCGAAAACAATGCCGATCTTCATCCGGATCTGGTTTATGAAAATTATCGTCACGTTGCTTTTGGCGCCGATCGCTGTGAGTTTCCGGAGAGCCTGCGACATCAGTCTCGCTTGCCGCCCCATATGAGAGTCGCCCATTTCGCCTTCGATTTCCGCTTGCGGCGTAAGCGCGGCCACGGAGTCAATCACGATTACGTCGACTGCATTCGATTTTACCAGAGTTTCGACAATATCCAACGCTTGTTCTCCATTATCCGGCTGGGATATTAGAAGGTCATCAAGATTCACTCCGATTTTTTTGGCATAAGACGGATCAAGGGCATGTTCGGCATCGATGAAAGCCGCTGTTCCCGTTTTTTGGGCGTTGGCTACTATGTTCAAAGAAAGAGTTGTCTTTCCGGATGACTCAGGACCGTAAATTTCAATTATTCTTCCTCGCGGAACTCCTCCGATTCCGAGCGCGATATCGAGAGACGGCGCTCCAGTCGGAATAGCCGCCACATCAACCCTTTTCACTTCCCCCAACTTCATAATGGAGCCTTCACCGAAACGATCCCTGATTTCTTTCATGGTTTCATCTAGACGAATCTCCTTGTTTTCTTGTTCTTTATCTTTTGGCATAATCTTAACAATTTTAAATTTGAAATTAAATATTATTAATCGTTAGGCCCGAACACAACATCCCTCACGATACCCGGATCATTCGCCAGAATCTTTTCATCCCCACCGTTTACTTTTATAAAAGTTTGATTAGCTTTTCCGCTGGTGACGCGAACTTCACTTGCGGCTTGGAATTCTTGATTTGACCCCGGCAGCATCGTTCCGGAATAAGCCAATTCTCCATCTGTGCTTATGTTCACCCAAGTCGGCAAGCCGTCAACTCGAATCTCCAATTTCACGCCCTCCGTCTTTACATCTTCATCCCCGCTGACTCTTCCTTCCTCGGACGTATTCTGATCTTCCGCTACTTTTTGATTCTCATAATTAGAGGTGATGCTGATTGATTCGGAGGAAACTTTCCCAAAATTATTAGTAGCCTCGATATTGATCGGATTAACGCCCGACTGCAAAATTATGTTTTCCCTGAAAGCCCCTTTGTCACTCACAAGTACCGGCTGTCCGTTAATGGTAAGTTTGTCATCTGGGTCGGTAAAACCGGATATTACAACTGAATTTCCATCCACCGATTGATCAGTCGCGGGCTCGGTGACAACCAAACGCGGAACAGCAGCGAATCTCCCCACCTGCCGGTAGATATAATAGAATCCTCCAATCAGAACAACCGCGATAATAAAGGTCGTGATCATCTTCGGAGTCACCACGAACTTAGTCACCTTTGATTTTTTTTGAAGGGCGAGCGGTTTGCTCTCCGGATTGAGGTTGTTTTTAATATCCCTCTCGCGCTGATATAATTCGATCAGTTTTCTAGGTTCGATTCCTAAATACTCCCCGTAGCTCCGCAGGAAACCTTTCACGTACACGTCCGGCGGGAGTTTTTCATATTCACTCTCCTCTATCATAACCAGATACTTCATCGGAATCTTGGTATCCCGAGAAACCTCCGAGAGAGTGACTCTGCCTTCACTTCTAATTTTTTTCAATTGCTCCCCTAGAGTATATGAATTTACTTGTTTTCGAGTAAAGCCCCTAATCATCTTATTTCGTGAAATTTAGCTGAATAATTTTTAGACAATAAAAACAGGACTCTTTGCGTTGCGGATGCCTGTTTTTTGTATTTTTGTGTTTTTCTTCAAGACCGACACCTAGTGCATTATACTCTATTTCTCTCAGGCCTGCCAGCGGTCACGGGTTTTCTGATCGTCGATCTCATCCTCATAGGAAATCCCCTCCGGGGACGAATTTGCTCCGGCGACCAAGATCTCTCTCGGCTTGGAACCGTCAGCAGGACCGATTGTACCGTCCGCTTCAAGAAGGTCCAGAAGTCTTGCGGCACGGGCATATCCCACCCGAAGCCTTCTCTGCAGTAAGGACGCCGAGGCCTTGCCGGCTTTGATTACAGTATCCTTAGCCTCTTCGTAAAAATCGTCCCCATCTCCTCCCTCACCTCCGGAAGAACCGTGCCCGGCAAACAGGCTCCCTTTTTGCGGCTGGGTAATCTCGTCGTTATATTCAACTTCCTCTTTGTAATTGCCGACTATATGCTTAACTACCCGCTTTACCTCCGATTCAGAAACCAGCACACCTTGAATACGCTTTGGTTTTGGCGAGGAAGATGAGAGATACAAAAGATCACCATTCCCCAACAGTTTATCCGCGCCCGCCATGTCGAGAATTGTGCGCGAATCGATTTGCGTCGCAACTTTAAAAGCGATACGCGTGGTGATGTTGGCCTTGATGAGTCCGGTTAAAACTTCCACTGAGGGTCTCTGAGTTGAAACAATGAGATGAATTCCAACCGCCCGAGCCATCTGCGCGAGCCTCACAATTGCGGCCTCGACTTCCTTGGAGTGAACGGCCATAATATCCGCCAGCTCGTCAATAATAATAACAATAAAAGGCAAATATTCCGGCTCCTCTTCTATAATTTCTCCTGTTTCATCGTCGATTTTCTGTTTTATCTTTCCTTCCTGGACTTTTATATTATAGGACGTAATGTCTCTTGATCCACTCTCCTGCAAAAGCTTGTAGCGCCTTTCCATTTCGCCGATTGCCCACTTGAGCGCGTTAGCCACCTTGCCGTTCTCAACAACTGTCGGGGTGAGCAGGTGAGGAATTCCGTTATAGGCCGTCAGCTCCACTCTTTTGGGGTCAACCAAAATCAATTTTAAAACTCTGGGCGAATTTTGATACAGCAGATTTACCAGAATACTGTTTATCGCGACGCTCTTTCCCGTACCCGTGGAGCCTGCGATCATAAGATGGGGCATCTTTTCAAGATTCGCGACAACAACATTTCCCGAAACGTCCCTTCCTAAGGCAAGCGATAAGTCCGACTCTCTGCCCAGGAATTCAGGCGATTCCAAAATATCCCTCAAACGAACTATGGCCGGGACATCATTTGGCACTTCTATTCCAATGAGTGATTTTCCTGGTATTGGCGCCTCGATCCGGATAGGATGTTTTGCAAGCGCCAGCGAAAGATCATTTTGAAGGCCGGTAATTTTACTGAGTTTCACACCCGCTGCCGGCTTGAAACTATATTGGCTCACGGTCGGGCCAACCAGTACGTCCCCGATCTCAACTTCAATTCCAAAATTCTGAAGCGTCTTTTGGATTATTTGCGCGTTATTCTTAAGATCCCCTCCCTTGGCTTTTCCGGTCGTTTTTTCAAGAAGATCGAGCGGAAAAGGACCCCAGCCGGGAATAATTTTCGGTTTTTTACGCTGCACTACGGGTTCTTCCGCGAACTTTTCCCGTGTAATTCTGTTAGCCAAGGCTCTCAGCCGACTTTCCGCTTCAGGCTCTTGCTGTGACTTCAGCGGCTCTACTATCTTGATTTCTCCTTGTTCAACTTTTGATTGAGGCTCATCCTCATCTTCTTCCCTCTCCTTCATCCATTCCACCGGCTTAAGAAGCGCCCGCAAGGGAACATTGAGCGCGAGGAGCAGCGCGGCAAGCGCGATTGCTACGAGCACTACCAGCCCCGCCCAAAAACCGAATAACCTCATGGCAGGATAAGCCGCGGCTACGCCTAAAAACCCGCCGCCTTGTCCGCTGCTCGCGATTGAAACCATTTTATCCAGCGGATAGAAGATATGTATGATCCCCAAGACGCTCGCAAAAAACAAAACAAAACCTGCCGCCACAAAGATATAATAGCTTTCCGTGTCACGGCGAAAGTACATAAACCCCACCACGACCATCAAGAAGGGCAATAAAAATCTGCCTATGCCAAACGCATAAGCCAGCGTCTTATTGAAATACGCCCCAAAGGTCCCCGCCCCTCCAAATAAGCTGAAAATAGCCAGTATCGCTAGAGCAATCAGCATCACCGCGATAATACTGCGCTTGGTTTCGGTTTTAACGCGAGATTTTTTCTTGCGTCCGTTGCCATTACCGTTTTCAATCTCTTCATTTTTAGTCTTTTTTTTCTTTTTCCGTCCCATTGGGTTTTGAAGACAATTACCGGTTTATATTAGCATATTATCGCTTTTTTTTCCAGCGGTTCATATCCTCTTGATTTATCTAATTTCCCTTCCCTTCCCCCACGCCAGCTCAAATATCGGCTGGATGGATCTTGCTAGTTCTTCCGATTCAATCACGACCACAAAAGGATGCTCGCCTAAAGATCCGATTGATAGTTTTTCCTTGGTCAGAGTAAAGTCCAAAGTGCTTTCTTTCAGGCTCGGCAAAGTCCGCGCTTTTACTTTGTCGGTCACTTCCAAAAATTCTTTGACGATCGATATTTCTTTTTCATTATCCGAAATTAGGGTGCGACTGGTCATTTTTGTCCGCTTGCCTTTATATCCGCTTAGCCATGAATTGATAACACTTGGAAAATATTTTTCGATTTGCGAAAAGTTTGCCACAAAAAACGCTTCCGGCTGGCTGCTCATTTGGTTATATACTTTCATGATCCCCTCGATATTTTCGAAGTAGGACATCTTAGGACGGCTTCCGCCTTTATTATGCAGTGTCCGCATATACGGCAGCATTTCAAGAAAACTCTTGGTCGTCGTCTGCAGTTTCGCGGATATCACTGATGGATCCGTCGCGACATAGGCCGCAATTTTTTTATTGGGAATTTCACTCGCGTAACCACGCTTTATCAGCCCTTCCATAAGAACATAGATGATTGGCCGCTTGAGATCCGTAATTTTTGCTACGCCGGAAACCGTCCCCTCGCCCAATTCCAACAGCGCGAGATATACTTTCGCTTCCTTGTCGGTAAACCCCGCGTCTTCGAGAAGTTTTAGGATTATTTGGTCTTGCGGCATAAATTAAGCTTACCAGTCTGGCATAATTTGTCAATAATTTTGAATAATATTGTCTTAATTGCTGATATTTACATGATTACTAGTATTTTTTATTTTAACAGCATTGAATTATTATCCTATTTATATTATTGTTGCCCATCCTAGCGAAGCTAGAAAAATAAAAAAGTACCTTAAACTAAAGGAGATCGACATGGAGATTAAACGTTGGATCCAAGCTATATCCTTAAAACACCCTTGCGTATCTTTATCCATAGGATGCATATTTAGTTTTATCTTGATACTTGCGCTTTGCGCAGTCGGGTGGGTAGTTATCCTCTCAACAACTCTTTGTTTGATATTACCTCTTTTCCTGCTTCGCCTTCCGGGAGAAACGATTTTCGACTTCAGCACCTCAGTAGCTGGAGATGTAACGCTAATAGTTACTGTGACTGCGCTATCATGGATCCTAATGATCATCGGCGTGCGCATACTGGTAAGGTTAGGATTGTTCCTTGATGGGATTAGAAGAAGCAACACTAGCCCATAAATTCCACTACAAATAATTGAAAATCCAATAAGCCCAAAGCAAACGCCGAGGGTTTATTTCTTGACAAATTAAATCTATTTTTGTAGACTGTCCTGCTGGCTTGGCGTAGCGCCAGAACCGGCAAATTAAAAATCTAAAAACAAAAGCCCCCTGGATTATCGGATTGTTAATTATTAAATAATCCTTATGAGACTCCGAAGAAGATTCGGCCTTTACGGCGCCTTCTCCATCGTCTCGACGGTGATAGTAGCGGGGTTCGTTATCGCGGCGAATGTCATGGCAGTAATTCTCGCCATGCTTTCCCGGCGATAGGCAGAAATTGATTATGCGCGAACTGGAGAAGTAAAATCAAGTATACTCCGAATTTTCAGAGCAGAGTCTGAAAGTGTTATTTTTGATAAATTTTTAAAACAGCCATTGGGTTGTTTTTTATTTTATGAATTTCCCAAAAGAAAAATTCCCTTCTGGGGGAATTTTTCTCTATCTAAAGTATCACTATTCAATTACTTACTGCTGCGGACTGTGCTTTTCTCTAAATCCTGTTCCAGCCGGTATCAGTTTCCCGATAATGACATTTTCTTTGAGGCCGCGCAGCTTGTCTTCTTTGCCGGTAACAGCCGCGTTAATGAGAACTTTGGCTGTTTCCTGAAAAGACGCAGCTGACAAGAAGCTTTCTGTCGAAAGAGCGACTTTTGAAATTCCCAGAAGCAGTCTTTCCGCGGTGGCAACGCTTTTGCCGGCATTTTTAGCCTCTTCATTCGCTTCAATAAGCTGTACTTCTTCCACCAGGTCTCCTGGCAACAGATTGGTGTCTCCCGGATCGACTATTCGAACTCTAGAAAGCATCTGGCGGATAATTACTTCAATATGTTTGTCATTGATTCCTTCGCCCTGGGCACTGTAAATTTCCTGAACTTCTTTGGTTATATAGCGATAGATGGCATCACGGCCTTCGATCTTATAAAGTTTTTTGAGATCAAGATGGCCTTCGGAGAGTACCTGCCCCTTGGAGACCAGCTCGTCTTTCCCAAAATTAAGGTTCATCACGGCTGGCACCACATATTCCCGGATGTCTTTCTTTTTCCCGCCTTCCGATTCGATGCGAATAGTCTTATCCTTCTCCGTTTCTTTTATTTCAACGATTCTCCCGTCAATTTCAGAAATGGCAGCTTCACCCTTCGGCGGTCGCGCTTCGAAAATTTCATCGACGCGAGGCAGACCCTGCGTAATATCTGTTCCAGCGACACCCCCGATATGAAAGGTACGCATTGTAAGCTGAGTTCCCGGTTCTCCAATCGCCTGCGCAGCTACAATCCCGACAGCCTGTCCGATTTGAACCAGTTCATTTCTACCGAGATCCACTCCATAACATTTCTGACATACTCCTCTTCGGGCCTTGCAAGTGATAAGTGACCTGATTTTTATCTTACCGATATTTTTCTTTTCAATCTCTTTCGCCGCATCTTTCGAAATCATTTCCCCGTTTTTGAGAATCACTTTCTTGGTCTTGGGATCGATTAGATCCTCCGCAAGGACTCTTCCGGCAATTCTTGAAGAAAAACTCAAGCCTACTACGTCGGAATCTTCCCGGTAGAGATAGTTGCCTTCCGTATCCCCGCAATCATGCTCGCGCACGACCACGTCCTGGGCAACATCTACCAATCTTCTGGTAAGGTACCCAGCGGTCGCGGTTCTCAAGGCTGTATCTGCCATACCTTTTCGCGCGCCATGCGTGGAAATGAAATATTCCAAAACGTTAAATCCTTCCTTAAAAGAAGATTTTACCGGCAGTTCAATTGTTTCGCCTGTCGGCCCGGCCACCAGACCTTTCATTCCGGTCATCTGCACCACAACCGCTTCGGTTCCTCTCGCTTTTGAATAAACCATCGAATAGACCGGCCCTTCTTTATCCAAAGAGTTTCTGACTTCATCGGTTATTTTGCTCTTGGCCTCGCTCCAAATTTCAATGAAACGATTTTTTCTTTCACGATCAGTGAGAAGCCCCATCTCAAACTGGCCATGCACCATCTCGATCTGCTGCTCAGCTTCTCCGATTATCGCTCCTTTCTTTTCCGGCACTTTAAGATCGTCCATCCCCCAACTGATTCCAGATCTTGTCACGATTGAGAAGGCAAGATTCTTGAGATCATCCACAAATTTAGCCGTTCTATCCCGCCCGACAATTTCCAAACACTTTCCGACAAGATCTCTGAGCTTCCCCTTGTCCATTTCATTGTTTATAAATTCAATTTCCTCCGGCATGATTTCGTTAAATAAGATTCTGCCGACGGAAGTTTTGATTCGCTCTTCGCCCATATTAACTTCTATTTCCGCGCGCAGATCGATAAAGTCGAAATCATAGGCAAGTTTTGTTTCTTCTTTGCCTGAGAATAGCTTGCCTTCGCCTTTCAACCCTTTCTTGGTATGCGTCATATAGTAGCAGCCCAGAACCATATCCTGCGAAGGAATGGTAATCGGCTCGCCACTTGCCGGCTTCAGCAGATTTTTCGAAGAAAGCATAATTTCGGAAGCCTCAGTCCTGGCTTCTTCCGTAATTGGAACATGAACAGCCATCTGGTCTCCATCGAAATCAGCATTGAAAGCAGCACAAACCATCGGATGAATTTGAATAGCCTTTCCCTCAATCAAAACGGGTTGGAATGCCTGGATACTCAGGCGATGCAAGGTTGGGGCGCGATTAAGAAGCACAAAGTGATCCGAGATAATATCGTCGAGAATTTCATACGCTTCTTCGGCTTCGAACTCCACCATCTTACCGGCACTTCTTACATTGTGCGCGTACTCTTTTTCGATCAGCTTATTGATGATAAAAGGTTTGAAGAGTTCGAGTGCCATTTTCTTCGGAATCCCACATTGATGAAGCTTAAGTTGCGGACCGACAACAATCACACTGCGTCCCGAATAATCCACGCGCTTCCCCAAAAGGTTTTGCCTAAATCTTCCTTGCTTTCCCTTGAGCATATCCGCTAGCGACCTCAAAGCTCGCTTTTGTCCGGTGGAAGCGGCAACTGAAGTTTGTCCTCGTCGCGCGCTGTTGTCAAAAAGAGCATCCACGGCTTCCTGCAGCATTCTTTTCTCATTTCGGGCGATTACTTCCGGAGCTCCGATTTCTATAAGTTTTTTAAGACGATTATTTCTATTAATGATTCTTCGATACAGGTCATTCAAATCCGAAGTTGCGAATCTGCCACCATCGAGCTGAACCATCGGACGAAGATCCGGAGGAATAACCGGAATTACAGTCGGAAGCATCCATTCGGGACGAATACTTGCCTGATGCAAACCTTGAAAAAGCTTAAGGCGCTTCAGCGCTTTTTTCTTATCGGTGATTTTCTCATCTGCTATCTCCTTGTTGAGGGATTTTATCTCTTCATCCAGATTCATGCTTTCAAGTACCTTCCGTATGGCTTCCGCGCCGATACCGGCTTTGAAAACATGTCCGTATTTCATAGAGAGATTGAAATATTCAACTTCTGAAAGAATCTGCAAGCGCTTAAGGCTTTTTATTTCATCCCGGCTAGCTTGATAGGCTCCCTTCAGATCCTCAATTTTTCCATCTTTAGTTTTGTCATCATCTTCGGCTTTAATTTTTTTCTGTTTGCCTTTGTATTCGGAATCCAGCCGCTCCAAGGCCTCTGTCCTAGCCTCTTCATTAACTTCCATAACTATGTAGCTCGCGAAATACACTACTTTTTCAAGATCTTGCGCGGACATGCCAAGCGACAATCCAATTTTTGACGGGACTCCTCGCAGGAACCAAATATGGGAAACCGGGACCGCAAGTTTGATGTGTCCCAGTCTTTCTCTCCGGACGATTGAACGCGTAACTTCGACTCCGCACTTATCGCAAATAATTCCTTTATAGCGGATTTTTTTATATTTCCCGCAATAACACTCCCAGTCTTTGGCTGGTCCAAAAATTTTCTCGCAGAAAAGCCCATCTCGCTCGTAGCGCTGGGTTCTGTAATTAATAGTTTCGGGCTTAGTCACTTCGCCATGCGACCAATTAAGAATATCGTCGGGACTGGCTAGGCGCAAACGAATGCTGTCAAAGTCCGTCACTTTAGTATTGCCTGGTTGAATCATATACTTATAGGTTTTTAACCACTAAAGAAAAGTTGATTATTCTTTATCCGCGTCTCGAGGTTCTTGCAGAGGTTGCGGTTTTACTTCTTCTTTCACACCGGTCAGTTCCACGTTGAGGCACAGCCCTTTGAGTTCGTTAACTAATACGTTGAAAGAAGCCGGGACGTTGGGACTCTTAATCGATTCTCCCTTGATTATGGACTCGTAGGCTTTTGACCTTCCCATTACATCATCTGATTTTATTGTTAGCATTTCCTGAAGCGAATGCGAGCTGCCATAACCTTCCAGAGCCCAAACTTCCATTTCTCCAAACCTCTGTCCGCCAAATTGAGCTTTTCCGCCCAAAGGCTGCTGGGTAATAAGAGAGTATGGCCCGATTGAGCGCATATGAATCTTGTCTTCCACTAAGTGGTTCAGCTTCATTATATACATATACCCCACCATGGTTTTCTCATCGAAATGCTCGCCGGTTTTTCCGTTCACAAGATTAATCTTGCCATCCTCGGGAAGTCCGACTTTCTTCAATTCGATCTTTATGTCCTTTTCGCTCACACCATCCAGAGCAGGGCTTGCAACTTTATATCCCAATTTTGAGGCCGCCCATCCCAGATGAGCTTCCAAAATTTGTCCAATGTTCATTCTGGATGCGACGCCCAACGGATTAAGAATGATATCGACAGGCGTGCCATCGGGAAGATACGGCATATCTTCAAGCGCAGCTATTCTGGATATGACTCCCTTGTTTCCATGGCGTCCCGCCAGCTTATCGCCGACTGAAATTTTTCTAAGTTGAGCGACACTGACTTGAATCTGCTGTATCACTCCCGCCGAAAGCTTGTCTCCCTGTTCACGCGAAAATATTTTTATGTCGACAACCTTTCCGTGCTCTCCATGCGGAAGATAAAGCGAGGTATCTTTAACATCTTTGGATTTTTCCCCAAAGATAGCGCGGAGCAATCGCTCTTCGGGCGTGAGATCTCCTTCACCCTTAGGCGAAATTTTTCCCACCAAAATATCGCCCGAAGATACTTCGGCTCCGATATGAATAATTCCAGTTTCATCCAAATTTTTGAGACGCTCTTCTCCGATGTTCGGAATATCCCGCGTGACAACCTCCGGCCCAAGCTTTGTGTCGCGCACATCCACGGAAAAATCTTCAATATGAATCGAGGTATATCGATCGTCGTGAAGCAGTTTTTCGGAAATAATAATAGCATCCTCAAAATTTGCTCCTTCCCAAGGCATCAACGCAACCAAAACATTCTGACCGAGAGCTAACTCGCCGTTATCAGTAGAAGCTCCGTCCGCGAGGAGCTGGCCTTTTTTGATAACATCGCCCTTCTTCACTCGCGGAATCTGATTCATGCAAGTAAAAGCATTCGATCTCTCAAAATTTTGAAGCTTATAGATTTTTTTGTTACTTTTCCCGTCGCTCCTGGATTCTTTTAGGACAATCTGGCTTGCGTCAACACTGATGACCTCACCTTCGTTACGGGCCAAAACAACCTGCCCGGAATCCGCCGCTGCCTTATCTTCAAGGCCTGTTCCAACATATGGTGATTCCGGCTTTACGCAGGAAACAGCCTGACGCTGCATATTGGATCCCATAAGCGCCCTATGCGCATCGTCGTGCTCAAGGAAAGGAATAAGGGCAGTGGCGATTGAAATGCATTGTTTTGTAGAAACATCCATATAATCAACCTTGTCCGCCTCAATCATCGCAGGCCCGCCTTTAACGCGAGCTTCCACATCTTCTTCGAGAATGTAGCCTTCTTCGTCAATTTCAAGATCTGCGTGGGCAATAACTTTCCTGTCCTCAACTGTAGCATTTAAATATTCGATATCTTTGAGGACGAGCGGCTTAATCTTGATTTCTTTTTGCGCAAGCTTCGCGATTTTCTTAGCTGTTTCGTCTGAAACTCGCTCGCCTTTTTTCGCAATGACATTGTCCGATCCGTCCGTAATATCCTCAAACAATATCTTTCCTTCCAATTCCGAGACTGTATTCTGCACTTTTGAAATTACTTTTCGGTAGGGCGTTTCAATAAAACCAAATTCATTTATTCTTGAATAACATGCAAGGTGATTTACTAGGCCAATGTTCGGACCTTCCGGAGTCTGTACCGGACAAATCCGGCCATAGTGCGAATGATGGACATCGCGCACCTCAAAACCAGCGCGCTCGCGAGTGAGGCCGCCCGGACCCATAGCTGAAAGACGGCGTTTGTGTTCAAGCTCCGCCAAAGGGTTCACCTGATCCATAAATTGGCTAAGCTGGGAAGAGGCGAAAAATTCTTTGACTGCCGCGACAACCGGCCGCGAGTTGACCAACTGGCCCGGAACAACTGTCGCCAAATCGCAGGTACTCATTCTGTCTTTGATATTCCTTACCATTCTGGCCAGCCCGGCTCTGAATTTGTTTTGCACCAATTCTCCGACACTCCTGACCCTTCGATTTCCCAGGTGATCAATATCGTCAGCCTTAGCCAAGGGATTGTTATTGAGATTGATTACTTCTTTGACAATCACAACCAAATCCTCCGGCCTTAGAATTCTGAATTCTTCGGTATTGGGAAGATCCATCTCGAGTCTTTGGTTCAGTCGATATCTTCCGACTTTACCGAAATCATACCGTTCAAAATTAAAAAACATTGACTCGATCATTTGCTTCGCATTTTCTTCCGACGCTAAATCACCAGGTCTTATTCTCTTATAAACTTCTTTGAATCCCTCGCCCTGTGATTTCGCTACGTCTTTTTCCAGTGTTGCTTCAATAAAATTCGTCTCACCGTTGTTCACATCCGCAAAAGTCTTTACTATCTGCTCATCAGTTGAAATTCCAAAAGCTCTCAAAAGTGAGGTTATGGCAACTTTTCTTTTTCGGTCAATTTTCACCCAAACAACTCCATCCAGATCCGTTTCGATTTCAAGCCAGGCTCCACGATTCGGAATAATCTTAGCGCCAAAGAGCTTTCGCCCTTTTTGATAATCCATAGTAAAAAACACGCCTGGGCTTCTGATGAGCTGGCTGACTACTACTCTTTCTACGCCGTTAATAATGAAAGTGCCTCTGTCGGTCATAACGGGAAGATCGCCGAGATACACCTCTTGTTCCTTTACTTCTCCGGTTTGCTTGTTTAAAAGCTTTGTCTTTGCTCGGAGGGGAGCTTCATAAGAAATATTTTTGGACTTCGCCGTCTTCTCATCATATTTCGGCTCGTCTAAATAATAGTCTCCAAAAGAGAGTTCTAAGTCTTTTCCCGTAAAATCCTTCACTGGCGAAATTTCATCAAGAATTTCTTTAAGACCCTCCCGGATGAACCATTCATAAGAAATAGTTTGGGTCTCAATGAGATTTGGCAAAGAAACCATCGGGAGGCGTTTAAAAAATTTCCTCTTTCTAAGTGAGGATTGTGGGCTGAAAGACTCTTTCACCCCAAGAGTTTTCAACTCTGGCAACATAAAAGACCTACCACTTCCCAAATCCCTACCTCGTTAATTTCTTGGAGGAAGGGTAGTAAGTAAGTGGTTTTTACTGATAAAAGTATTTAATTATTTTTGTGATTCTTTATTCAATTCCCCTATTGAAGCAATTGATGTTGTTTTGAGAATAACACAATGCTTTTTATTTAGCAAGAGGTTCGGTAAAATGAACTCTTTAGCCTAACCGATTTTTGGCTAAAAATAAACATTCTAGAGCAATTTTCGCAATCCGATAAGAAGTATAATTTTCAGGCACTTTGCTCATTATCTTATACTCAGAAATTTTGTCAAGTTTCACGTGATTTTTTTCCAGCAACTGATCAATTTTGCAAAGAAAAAACCGCGAAAGATTTCGACCCTTCCACTCGATTTTGGCGCCTTTGCCGCGGACGCCTTCCAAGCTCAACTCATTATTATCATTACTGTCCAATAAATAAATTAATTTCATATATTTACTTACCAGTCAAAACTCATTTGCCGATCTGCGCCGGCTCACCACCCTCAACGCCGGCATTTTCTTTGCCTAAAAACAAATTATAATCCTTTTTAAAAAAAGATCGCGCGATTTGGTATATGCCGTAGGTTATAAAGAAGGCGGCCATAACATCGATTGAATAATGCATGCGCCCCAAAAGGACGCTAAAACCAGCAATGATCGAAGAAAATAGGAATATCAGCCTCAAGTAATAATTCTTCCAGAATATCAAGGCAAAAAGGAAAGGCAAGCCTGTGTGACCGGAGAAAAAATAATCAGCTCCCGCACTGTAAATAAGTGTGTTAAAAACGGTATTACTTGAATCTATAACCGCTTGCTGGGGCAACGGACCCAAATGCGTCAAGGAAACAAAAATAGAGCGTACCAAAACAAAAAGAGCCGTGCTTTTAAACACAAAAGGTATGGACTTCGGCTCGCGCACCAGCAAAAATAACACCAGCAAGACAAATACCAGTGACCCTTGAACAAAAACAATGGAAGTGTTGATAAACGGCAGATTATCCAGCAGCATATCCGTAACAGAGTTGCTGGAAACTTCAACCGCGTAATTATTGGCCCAATAGTTTATCAATAAGCTGCCGGCGAACATAAGAATTCCGGAAAAAGCGGAAAAGACGAACAGTTTCTGTTTCCAAATCGACTTATGTTTGTTGATTATTTTTTTCATTGGCTAATAGCTTATTATATATATCATTCATTTTTATTGAAAGAGCCTGAAGACTGTTTTCTTTGGCCAGAAGCAAAGCTTTTTCCCCCAGACGCTTTCTGAGATCGGTATCTTTCATGAGCTCTCCGAGATACATTTTGAACTCATTACCGTTCTTAGCCTTGAGGCAATTTTCTCCGTGTCTAAGCCAACCCTTATAAACGGGTATATCCCGCACTAGAATCGGAAGCCCGACTGAGGCCGCTTCCAATATTACCATACCTTGGTTTTCTTCAAAAGACGGGAAGACAAACACATCAAGTGCGTTGAAGGCAGCCAGAATATCCTCCACGTAGCCGGTGAAAGTTACATTTGAGGGAAGTTTCGAGGGCAAAGATTTGACCATGACTCTGCTATATATCTTGCCGTACCAAAAAAAGGAATGATCGGAAAAATTTTCGGCTAAATTCAGAAAATCTTCGATGCCTTTCCGGGGAATAGCCAAACCCACAGTACCTACGGTGATCCCGCGCAGGCTCCTACTGTTCCTCTCTACATTCCTTTTTTTGAGATCTTGGTAAAATTTTTTCGTATCCACGCCATTCGACTGGACAATCAATTTGCTTTCTGGAAGGCCATACGCCAGCAGAAGTGATTTTGTATATTCACTCGGGCAAAGCACTATATCTGCAAGGCCATAAGCATATATCAGATATTTTCTTATTAGCGGAAATAAATACGAAAAGACACGAAAAACTTGCTGCGTGTCTTCAGCGGTGACATGCGACCAGATAATTATTTTTTTTCTTTTGCGTCTGGCTTTCTTGATGATTCGAACAGAATTCAGCCAGGGAGTATTGATCTGGAGAATATCGCACGTTTCATCCCATTTTTCCGAATATGGAACGTCAAGGATATCTAGTATTTTCTTCTGATTTTTATAGGATGACAAAAGTCCCGTGCCAATTTTTTTAAAGAGCATTCCTCCCAGAAAATTATAAAATTCCAAATAGAGACATATTTTCATAATCGCGATTCTATCAATGATTGGTATATTTTTTCGTGCTTTTCTGCGATTTTTTCTCTGGCATATTTCATGGATAGATTGCGGGATGCCGAGGAAAACCTGTCCAGCAAAGCATCTTCTCCGATTAGCTCCATCATCTTTTCCGCCATTTCCTCCGTATTATCCGGGGGAACTAAAAAGCCGTTTTCATTGTCCTTTATAATTTCAGGGATGCCCAGCGCGCGCGCTCCAATGACTGGAAGCCCCGCAGCCATAGCCTCAAGTACTGAAATGGGCATATTTTCGCTTTTACTGGCTGTAACAAAGACTTCATTCGCTCCCAGCGTCTTCGCCAATTTTTCTCCGTAAAGAAATCCTGTGAAAATTACTCTTTCTTCCAGGCCCAAGTTATCAGCCAGTATTTCCAGCGGTCTTTTTTCCGGACCGTCGCCGATAATGGCTAATTTTACATCCGGAATTTTTTTCGAAATGATCGCAAAAGCCTTGATAACCTGGTCTATACTCTTCTCATAACTAACCCGCCCCATATAAACAAAACTTTTTCCTTTAAGACCTAACTTTTTCTTCTCTTCACTCTTCTCTCCTCGAGAAAGGGAATCAAAGAGATCGGTGTTGACTGGATTAGACAAAATTTCAGAGGGGCTTTTCAAACCGTATTTTATTAGCGTATCCGCAAGCGACTGCGTGGGAGATAATACCATATCGCAGTGATTATAATAGTTCACCATAATTTTCCAAGTGAATTTTTTAGCCCACTGAAAATTCACCTTCACATGCTTCAAATAATGGTCATAGAATGTATGATGGGTGCCTACGAGCGGAACTCCCAATTTTTTCGCGCTTTGAACCGCTTCCCACCCGACTGAAAAAGGAGTATGGGTATGAATTACATCCGGATAAAATTTCTTCAACTTCCTGCTTGCTTGCCGAATCGGAAGCGTCACTCGGTACCCGGAATAAACAGGAGCAGGCAACGAAGGCAGGTGAATTATTTCATATCTTTCTGGACTCTGCCGCCCGCTCTCTCGATGTCCGTTTTTGGAAATGGTGACCACAAGAACCTCATTGCCCCGATCCAGCAAGCTCTCCGCCAGCTGTGAGGCCACACTTGAAACACCATCGACTTGTGGGGGGAAAGTATCGCTAAAAATTGCAATCTTCATGGAAGTAAAAATTTTTAAAATAGTTTTTGATAAAAGAATATGAATTATTTGCTGAATTTCGGCCTGAGAATTTGATTTTTATCAAACATATTTCGTTATTGATTTGCTAGGGAAAAACTTTTTGCTAGAAAAATCAGATTCGAGTTTAAGTTTGCGAATAATTTATATTTTTGAGGTATTATCCATTTTGCGCCTTCGCAAAAACTTCAGGATCTCCTCCGTTAACTCGTCTTGAGATCGCGATCCGATAAAATGGCTTGGATTGTCGAATGTTATCAGCTCGGCATCAGGAATCATTGCAGCCATATCCTCCGCTTCCGCTTTTGAAACAAAGGGATCCTTTTTACCGCGAATGATAAGAGTCGGAACCTTTATTCGCGCCAGAGCCTTTTTAAAATTGATTAAGCCCATCTGAGAAAGCATCCAAAAATTCACCGAGAGCGGCATAGTATTGAGGCCTATCCAAACTGAGTGCCAATAGCCCCTTGATTTTCCTTGCCTATAATAATGGTATTTTTTCCTGCTTTGCCAAATAAGAATCACAGAAAGAAAATTTAATACAGCATAAATGACCGGCGTCAGGAAATTAATCTTCTTATATTTAAGCGGACTTACGCAGTTCGTACTAATCACAACCAGTGCTTTAAGATTTCGCGGTCTCCTCCCCGCGTACTCAAGCGCGATTTCACCACCGTATGAATATCCCACTATTATATGCTCTCCTATTTTTTCTTTTTGGATTATATCCCGCAAATCGTCGGCAAAAACTTTCATGTTATAAAGTTTTCTTTTTCTCGTCTTATCTGATAGTCCGTGCCCGCGCATGTCCGGAGACAAGCTGTTATAGCCGATTGCTTCAAATGTCTTCATCATGGTAAGCCAGGTGGTATGATTCGCGGAAAGCCCATGCAGGAAAACTATAACCGGACAACCAACGTGCCTTTGGTTAAATCGATAGAAAATTTTTCCCTTTCCGGCATCGACGAACTTTTCAGGGAAACTGGAATCTTTATCTGCGATCATAGCTATAGTTTAATATTTTTCCGCGGCCTGTAAAAGAAATATATTGTTCCCAAAATCACAACCAAACCTAACGTAGCAATGCCCATAAATTCCAGATAAGAGCCGATCCGCACGTAGGCCTGACCGAAATAATAGCCAACGGTAATTAGAATGGATGATTTAACGATAGTGATAAGCAGGTTATCGAAAAGAAATTCCCGGAAAGGAACTCTGGCCATGCCCGCCGCGACCAACACCGCCCCGCCCACTCCATGCGCGATTTTCCCGATCGCGAATGTCTTGAATCGATGGTTCTCAAAATGCCTGTCGAGTCCCTCGACTCTCGCTCGAGTAATGCCGATATATTTCCCCCAGCGACTGACAAATTTTTCCCGCCCCCAGCGTCCGATTGCATAGTGTACGCTATCTCCAGTCACGTCCCCAAGTATCATAACGGCGAGTGCCACAAAAATATTAAGATATCCAAGTGACGCTAGAAAACCGGCGATAATCGTGATGACAGGGCCTTCAATTTCGGCAATCGGAAACAAAACTATATATTTATAGTGCAGAATAAATTGGAAAATTTGAGGCGTGGAAAACAACATTTTTTCAATTCTACGGTTAACTCCAAGAATTTATCTATCCGATTAAACTATATATTCAGATTATATCAATTTAAAATAAAATACCACCAGCAATGGCTGGCGGTATCCGCGTGAAATAATCCGGAAAATAGGATTTGGCTAAAAATAATCCTTTATAATTTGTAGACCTTGTTGTAATAATAACCCACATCCTTAACCCATTTTGCTTCGCCATTGGCGCCGCGCGCGGTGCATGCCGAGCCGCACTTCCACATCACCATTTCGCGAGGAGTATCGACGTTTTGCGCGATAAGATCCTCAATGCGGCTCCCTACGACCTTCACCGCCTGCGCGGGACTCTGAAAACAACTATAGCCTGAATTGGTTGTGTTTTCCTGACCGCGGTATCCCCAGTAATTATAGCATTCTTGCCCGAATTTTTTCGGTGATAATTTGCCCCAATTACTTTCTTTCTTCGCGATTGCGAGCAGAAAGGCGGCAACCTTCTTGTCTTGCTTAGCGATGTAAGGCGCCATCTGTTTGATCGGATAGTTTGAGATAAGTGTGTTTACGTTTTTCTCAAGCTTAGCAGCTGACCTAAACTTGGCCTGCGGAGCCGGGTCCGCTTTGAAATTTGCGCTTGCTCCATAAAATAAGAGAGCAAACGCCAACGAAAACGCCGCGACAAACCCGAAAATGATATCTTCCGGAGTCCGATGATATTTTTCAGTTATTTTATTTTCTTTTTTTTGCGCCTCCTGCTTCTTTTGTTTTTTCTTTTTTGGCATTACGCTATTTTAAACAAGCAATTTTTTAGTTAATTTAGTGTAATTATTTGTTAAATTTGTGTTTAATATGCAAAAAACGGGCTCACACCCGTTCGTATTTATATCTTACTACATTATCAATTATAGCAGGTTTTAAGGTTCGAATCAATCTAATAGGCTATAAGTTGCTTGACAGATTTTACATTGATAATTGAGAAAATGTATCTCTTTATATCTTATTTCTTACTAGTGTACCGCACAGCTTTTGCGTCCTTGTCATAATACTCAATTGTACTTCCCCCATTTCTTTAGACACCAACCTTGTTATCTAAATTGTATGGCGCGGCCGCCAAAAGCGCAAATTGTTGCGGCGGCATCTTGAGAGCGGTGTGAATCCGCTCGTTATTGTATCTCCAG
>JBAZYY010000015.1:0-26635 GCA_041659065.1 Parcubacteria group bacterium | reverse complement strand
GATTTTTTCTTCTTGCAGCATAAGGTAGCGATTATCGTAGGGATTCATAGAGTTGGGATGAAAATTTAACTTTTCATCCTACTTTTTTATTCAAAAAGCGTAAACCCTTTTGCTGCAATGTTAACAACGATACATAAATGCGCAAAACAAATAAAAACCAGTGTTAATCATAGTTAGTAATAAATTCTAAAAAAACACCCCACTTTTCAGCGAGGTGTTTTTTATTCTTATTCCTTTTCTTCCTTCTCGGGCTCTTCCGGCATTTTCTCGACTAGGTCTTTCATCTCGCGAATGAAGGCTAGTTTTGCCTCATACATTTTTTCTTTCTTTCGCAGGAGCGCCATCTTGAATTCTTTCTTCATTTTTTTTGGCCAGTGGTTCATATGGCCCATACATTCCGACCAGCCTCCCCCCATCTCGCCGCCCTCTTCGTTATATTCTTTGTTGTACATATTTTTGAGCGTTGAGGAAATTAAATATTTTGCCGACCTTTGCTATCCATGAATACGTAGAGACATTGCTATTTTATTTCACTTTGAAAAAAAATTACTTGGAGTATCTTTTGAGCGGAACTTGTTAGAAAAAAAGGTTAGTGATAGCATAATTGCATAAAGATAATTTTTCATTTTGAAAAATATGAAACGAGCAATTATTGTCCACTGCTGGGAAGGATATCCCGAATATTGCTGGTATCCTTGGGTTAAAAGCGAGCTTGAAAAAAGGGGATTCCAGGTTGAAGTGCCGGCTTTCCCGGAAACTGATTCTCCTGAAATGGAAAAATGGGTGCCGCATCTTGCCCAGGCTATTGGTGAATCAGACGAAGATCTATATCTGACCGGGCATAGCATCGGATGCGCGGCGATTATGCGGTATTTGGAAAATTTGCCGGAGGGCAAAAAAATCGGTGGCGCGGTGTTCGTCGCTGGATATACGGATAACCTTGGCTATGAGGAAATCAAATCCTTTTTTGAAACTCCGTTCGATTTCGGAAAAATTAAGAGTATGTCAAAAAATGGATTTATTGCCATACATTCCGACAATGATCCCTATGTTGACCTCAAACACGCGGATATTTTTAAGGATAAGCTGGGCGCGGAAGTTATCATTAAACACGATGCCGGACACTTTTCCGGATCAATTGAAAATGAAAAAGCTTGCCTTGAACTGCCGGATGTCGTGGAAAGCATTGAAAAACTGACAGAAAAATAATATTTGGAAACCAGGTTTCCAAACGGTTAGCTTGACATATATTCTTCTTTCTCTTAATATCCAGAGTTAACAGCTCTTTTGCAAAATAATGCAAAGTATCGAGAAGGCTGTAATTTGGCTGTTTTCTCGATGCTTTGCAGTTAAAAAAAGGAAGGGGGTACCGATGATGAGTGAGAACGGAATAGGGGGAGGTTTTCAGGAAGGAGTAAAATATAAATTTGATCCGCCTGCAGAGGCGGTGGGTTTCCCGGTGGATGGGAGTCAAAAAAATCCGCCAAGGGAACTTATTTTCAGAGAAGGACATTGCTTAGGCTATAATCGCCTTATGGACTCTTTCGAGTTTGAAGGGTCTGCTGAGGGATCTTCTAGGAAGCCATCCCGTCAACTGGGTCGGTATCGCCAAATTAGATATAGAAAACCGCCTAGCCCCAAAGGTACATATAAGTTCTATTTGGGGTCAGAAGAGATAAGCCGGGCGATCCAGATCAGTTAACAAGCGCGCCGGTTTTTAAACAAAATATTTTCTAGCTGAAGGCAGTGGACAGCGATCCACTGCTTTTCATTATCTTTTATGATATTGAATGATAGTATAAATTCAAAAATAATCTCTTATATAAGCGATTATTTTTGAATTTAATTTGACGAAACAAAAACATCGTGTTAATAATTAATGTCTTTGTTGTTTGACAAAAAACAAGTGGATTCCGCTTGTTTATAACAAATTAAAGCTCAAGAGAGGGATCACATGTCAGCTATCATCATTGGTCAAACCGCGGAACAAAGACTCCTGGATCTTAAGGGAAATCCGTATCGTCCTTGGCTCATCGTGAAGTTGCAGCAGGAAATCGAAGGAGAAGTTCGTGCCATGCAGCTTCGAGAAACGGTTACGGGGGTTGCTGATCGTGAGTATAATCTTAAGATCATTTGCATGAAATTAGATTTGGAGCAACTATACACGGACTGGGCCGAAGGGCTCATTCAATAACCCTTATCTAAGGAATTCTGGAGAATAGCCGTGAGAAACCACCGTGTTTTAAATATCCTTTTGGCTATGGCGGTGATTTTCGGCGTTCTCAAAGTCGAAATCACTTATTCGGGAGTTTTTGCCGTACCAGAGTGGGTTAAAAGCCCAGCGCCTATCTGGATCATGTATTCTGACGGCAGAGAAATACCTCTCTATCGTGGTGAAAGCTATATTTTTTTTAAGTCCTGTAGGGTGGAATATGGAATGGATCCGTTCTCGCATCCGGATCCTCTATTGCCAGAGCGGCATGTTAAAATCAGCCTTGCGGATTTAAAAGCTGTTCGAGGAGAGCCAGTTTTTGTTTTAGCGGCTCTGTCCCAGCGACGCAGGATAATCCTCAACTTTCCGCCGGTGTCATCTCCTTGGCATCTTCCGGCGGGAGTTTCGCAGTTAACTGCATTGCTTCGCGTGAATGGCCACGAGGTCGTCCAGCACTATGGCCACATCGAGGGACTCGAATATGTCCTAAGAGAGGCCGGTGGTGAGGAAATTGACCGGGCGCTCTCGATAATCCGTAATCCGCAGAGTAGTATTCAGGAGCTTTACGCGGCGCGGATGGTCTTCGAGCATGTCTCGGCTGGGATTGGAACGCCGGATAAATTCATCGTAGCGCGGAATAACGCAATTTTCGTCTCGCGCTATTATGACGGCACCGTCGAACGGTTACTGGAAGCAGTGAAAAATCGGGAACAGCACCTTTGGTACGACTACTTTATGAAAGTGGAAGTGCCACGGGCGCTTGATTTCCGGTCGGATCTGTATGGCATTAGCATTGTTGATGAGCGCCAGCTGGTTCAAGGACTAACTCTGGCCTCATTAGTTAAAGATGCTATGCCGGATTGCCTAGTCGTTTTAGGCGGAAACTTCTGGCCGCGGGTTACGGGCGCGTTTCGTCTTCCCGAATTCGCGAGAATTTTCGATTACTGCGACGCGGTAGTGTATCGCGAGGGTTTTCAGCCCTTGCAACAACTCGCTGCGACACTGAATCCGACTAATGCTTCGGGAACTGTCTGGAGAGATGGCAGTAAAGTAGTCGTTAATCTGCCTACACTAAATCCGACGGAATTCGAATCGCTTCCAACTCCTAATTTTGACGGCGGAGCGTTACAATGGTCGCCGGATGTCGTGCCGTCACTCTATACGATGTCCAACTGTCCGTCACGTTGCGGATTCTGCGCAACCCCGGCGGGTAGCGACACGTTTCTCCAACGACCCAGAGCGATGAGCCCTCGGCGGATTGCGGAGCATATGGCGACGATCGGGGCGGCGCGTTTCGAAATCTGTGACGAGCATTTCTCGATTCTTCGCCAGAACGCAGTCGGAAAAGCTTTAAGCGAGATCGGTTATACCGCGGAGTGGGAATGCTATCTTACTGCGAATAACCAACTTCTCGATCCAGCCGTCTGTGAAAAGTTGTATGACGCGGGCTGTCGGGCGGTTCAGCTGGGGCTGGAATCTCTTTCATCGGAAACGCTTCGGCGGGAACATAAGGTTTGGAACTCACCGGAAAATTACGGGAGAATTCTTGCCAACCTGCGGGCGGCTGGCATCCAAACCCACGTTTTCCTAATAGTGGGTATTCCGGGCGAACCGCTCCATTGGGGACTGAAGTGGCTACCGTTCCTGGAAGATCACGGCCGGAATATCTTAACCATCAAGTCTGGCCGGTATCGACTTCCTCGACTGTGTCGGGATGAACAAGAGGGCGCGCATAGTGACCTTATCGAAGTTCTTCCCGATGCAAAACCGCTTCATCCCAATCGGGATTTCCGTTATCGTTTCGTATCTCGCAAAAAAGTCGAAGCGATGCGTGACATCTTGGAGGAGGCCTGTCGCAGACACTGGGCTTACGGGGTGACTTCAGTAATTCCGTGGTGGGTGAACCGGGGTCGGTTTTCCTGGGTGGAGCTTGAGCAGATGGCAAAGGAGCTTTCGCTGGAACCGGAAGTGAGACATCTGCAAAATGCCTTAATCAAGACTAAAACCATTGTGCGTGATGAGCTGGGACAAAATGTTGGTTTTAATAATTTCAATGACCTGCTCAAGTTCTCGCGCACCTTAATATGAAGTTTTCCGAGCCTGACCGGATGGACAGGTAGCCTGATCTAACGATCGGGCTTTTTCTTTTTTAATGCCTAAAAAGATCAAAAATGTTTATTCAAAAACATTTGCTTCCGAATAGTGATTGGGATATTATAAATTGCGAACTAAAGAAAATAAATCACATATATGAATTTGCGGTTTTTATTGCCGAAACAGTCTGTGTTTTGTGAATATATAGCGGATCTTGCGGCGTTACAACAAGAAATGGCTCTAAATTTTCATGATTTGGCTAATTCCTTCTGCGACTTTGAGGAGCATGCTAAAAAAGCACAAGAAATTGAACATCGCGCTGATGATAAGACGCACGAGATAATTCACGAGCTCAACCATACCTTCATTATTCCTTTTGACCGTGAAGATATCTACAAAGTCGCGCAAGAGCTTGATGACGTGGTCGATCTCATGGAAAATGTTATTAGTAATATTTTTGTGTACGGAATTAAAACAAAAGAGCCGGCTTTGGTCGAATTTGCAGACTTGATTAAGGAAGCTTCGCAGCTATTGGTTGATATGTCGGGGTGCCTGAGTGAGCTTAAATATACTTCGCGACTCAGAGAACTCAAGAAAAAAACTCATAATCTGGAAACTCAGGGGGATAAAGTTTTTCGGAAAACCATATCTGAATTTTTTACAAATGGCCACGACCCGCTGAGAGTCATAAAATGGAAAGATATCTTGGAAGATTTGGAGCGAGTAATGGATAAATATCAGGAGGTAGGGGACACCATAGAAGGTATTGTCGTAAAATTTAATTAAGCCAGGTTGGAATTGTTATTCATCATTTTTATAATCTTAATCGCGCTGGTTTTTGATTTTACGAATGGGATGCATGACAGCGCGAACTCCATCGCGACTATAGTTTCGACCAGGGTTTTGACACCGAAGCAGGCGGTTATTTGGGCCGCTTTTTTTAATTTTGTTGCTTTTCTGGTTTTTGGAACGGCTGTAGCAACTACGATTGGCAAAGGCATGGTCGATATATCGATTGTGACGCCAACTGTTATATTTGCAGGCCTGCTGGGGACGATTGCTTGGAACGTTCTCACCTGGTATTTGGGTCTTCCGACCAGTTCGTCTCATGCTCTTATTGGAGGATATGCCGGTGCGGCTATCGCAAAAGCTGGATTTGGATCAATAATAGTTGCAGGTTGGTACAAAACGCTGATTTTTATCGTTTTAGCTCCGCTTATCGGGTTGGTTTTAGGATTTTTTCTAGAAGTTATAATGGCCTGGATAGTCTACAAAAAATCACCAATTACGATTGACAAGTGGTCGCGACGCTTACAGGTTGTTTCGTCGGCTCTCTATAGCCTGGGGCATGGCGGCAACGACGCGCAGAAAACGATGGGAATAATTGCCAGCTTATTGCTCGCGGGAGGGCTCATTAAGTCTTTTCATATTCCGTTTTGGGTGGTCATTGTTTGCCAAGGAGCAATTGCCCTCGGAACTTTAAGCGGGGGATGGCGGATCGTGAAGACCATGGGGCAGAAAATAACTAAGCTAAAGCCAATCGATGGTTTTTGCGCGAATACAGCTGGTGCTGCGAGTATATTTATAGCAACGCATCTGGGCGTTCCTGTCAGCACAACGCATGTTATTACGGGAGCAATATCCGGTGCAGGATCTGTGAAACGCCTTTCGGCCGTCCGTTGGAATATAACTGTCAATATTGTCTGGGCTTGGCTATTTACGATCCCTGTTGCGGCGCTCATGTCAGGAGCAATTTATTGGCTGATAAAGCTTTACTTTTTATAAGATAACTTTTAATTAGCCTGGGCGATCGCTCTTTTCTTTTTGATTTTTTTGCTTGAAAATGGTATATTTTTATGGGCTTAAATTTTTCAATCTGCATATTCAGAAGGAAAAATACGAGAAAAGGAGATGAGGGAAGATGCAAATTAACAATATAAAGCTTTTAAGAAAACTGGCGCAGCGCAGCCTGCATTATGTGGTTTTTCAATCCTGGCGAATATTTACATCCACGCCAAGGCACAAGCGATTGCGGCTCTCCCTGTTTCTTTCTGGGATGTGGACTTTATTTTTTTTGATTCCCCTAAGGGCACTGGTACTCCTCGCAGTTTATCTGTGGTTCCGCCATGTGGATGACGTGGCAGACAGGGAGCTTGATAATCCATTGCCCGGGCCCGGGGGACTGAAAAAATTTATTGCGGCCAAGAGAATGGTACTGCAAAGGCTGGCAAGTAATCAAATTGAGATGCGTGACCTCCAGGGGATTGACTCACTTATGAGCTACTCACATCTCAAGTGTTTGATGTGGGGTTTTGACATCATTCCCTCAATGCATTTAATTCTTGACTCGGTTAGTTATGACGTTGAGAGATCTGGCATTGAAGGAGCGCCGTCTAAGATGAACATCGGAGAGTACTTTAAAAAACTGGATTTGCCGACCGCCTTGGAAACTTTAAGGATTATCGGCGAAACGTCAGTTGGAGTACTCGATCTCCAGGGCTTTATGGATGCGACCCGGATTTATTTTAACCTCAGAGATATGCTTCGCGACGCTGCAGTGGGAATCTTTAATATCTCTGCGGAAGATCTAAGAGAGTATCAGATTGACCTTGAACTTATTAAACGAATGGGGTCTCTCGAAGATCTCATGCGTGTCAAGGGTGTCCGAGATTGGTTCAGAAGCCAACTTGAGGAGATGCAAGGGCATCTGGAGGGAGGAAAGAGGATCCTCAAGGCAAGACGGGCCATGCCGGTGACCCGATTGATGCTGCGCGTTGGGTTTGCCCTACCTTGCCAGAAATTCGCCAAAAAATGGGCGAAATATTAATCTAAAGGTCTGCTAGGGAGACAATGTTATGCTGCGTGCTATATTTCCCGAAAGGTTTGGGTGTCCTCGATGTGGCAGTGGGGCAGAGAGGACGAGAAAAATGAGAAGGTTCAGCTTGCGGAAATTTTGGCGCCCCCGAGTTCAGTGGGGGTGCGTAAAATGTCCGGAGAAATTCTGGGCATGGAGATGAGGTGGGGATTTTTCGCCATCAGGGTCAGATGTTTTGCATCCGGCCCTTTCTTTTTGATTTTTTTGCCTGAAAATGGTATATTTTAGCCAGGATAAGTGACGATGCGCAAAGGTCATGGGAAAAAAAGAAAAATTTGGAGAAAATACTGAGCCGCTCATGGAATTTGAAACGTTTAAGCAAAAAATAGGAAGTTTTGCTCTCTTTTTTGGTAATGATGTATTTGGAGATATGTATCGAAAAAAGGATATTTACAAAGATTTCGCCAATAAATATCCTGGGCTAGAAAGCAAAGTGAGAGAAGAAATGCAGACGTTCTATCATTATTTGAAAAATCACGAGGATATACCTAAAGATTCTCCTTATCAGCAAATTTCGAATACTTCGGATGTGTCATGGAGAGATTTCTCGCGGATGGACCTTCCGCTTTGGGAGCATCTTTACGAAGCCTACAAACAGATGAAGGAGCTTGGATGTACTAACTACCAAATAACTCAATAAGTAAAATTTTGCGGCAATTTGCAGCAGAATTAAAATAAGCGAGATGCTTTTATATTATTAAACAAAAAAACAATGGAACAAAAACCAGTGGAAAAAGTCGAACAGAAGCCTGCCGCGCAAGCGCCGGCAAGCCAACAACCGGCGGGCGAACAACAGCCCAAAAACAATAATAAAATCGTGCTGATAATCGTCGCGGTTGTCGTCGTTCTCGGAGTCATTGGGCTCGCAGGAGGATATTTTGTAATGCGCGGTCTCAAGACGAAAGTATCGCAGAAGATCGGGGAGAATATTATGGAAAAAGCAATTGAGCATGGCACGGGCCAAAAGGCGGATGTAAGCTCCGACGGAAATTCAGTCAGCGTTAAAACAGACTCGGGGACATGGTCGACATCAGAAGCGGGAAATATCAAGCTGCCATCCGATTTTCCTTCAGACGTGTTCGTATATAGTGACGCAAAAATTACCTTTGCCACTTCGACACAGGCTAATCCAGCGGATGGGACCAAGGCCAGCTTTATGATCGGATATAACGTAAACCAAAGCGCTGATAACGTGGTCAATAAATATAGAGATGAAATGGCAAAAAATGGCTGGACAAAGGAAACAGAAGCTAACTATGGCGCAATGATGATCAATTTCAAAAAAGGGACCAGAGAAGCTCTGGTTACGATTGCCGACAGCCAGGACGGGCAAAGCGACATGACAGGAGTTACCGTCGCTATTTCTGAGAATTAATGATTGAGTGAAGTTGTATTTGCAATTGATATTCGCGCTTAGTTTGGAGAAAATTTAAATGATATCTTTGAGGGGTCGGGCATAAACCCGGCCCTTTTAAATTGATTTTTGCGCTTGAAAATGGTAGATTTTTTAATGACTGGCCTTCTTATTAATTTCACTGACTGAGACAAACAGACCAATGGAAATAGGAAAATTTGAAAAAATAACAAGATCCGAGCCGGCTTTCCGCCTGAAACAGATCAAGAAAGCGGTTTTTCATGATTTAATCGAAGACTGGGGCGAAGCAACGACTCTTTCCAAGGATCTTCGGGAAAAATTGCAGAAAGAAGTGCAGCTTAATATTGAGGCCGAAGTATTCCCCTCAAAAGACGGTCGGACGGTGAAAGCTTGTCTTATTCTCAAAGACGGACTTTCAATCGAAACAGTCCTCATGAAGCATTCAGACAAGCGCAATACAATCTGTATTTCTTCCCAAGTCGGTTGCTCTTTGGGTTGTTTGTTTTGCGAAACCGGGAAAATGGGATTCAAACGAAACCTCACTGTATCGGAAATCGTCGAACAAGTTTTGTTTTTCGCGCGGCGGCTCAAAAAGCAAAACGAGAAAGTGACGAATATTGTCTTTATGGGGATGGGGGAACCGTTTCTCAACTGGGCGGCGGTGAGCGAGGCGATCCGAATTATCAACGATCCGAATTGCTTCGATATCGGAGCAAGAAAAATTTCCGTTTCAACCGCGGGAATCGTCGAAGGAATCGAAAAATTAGCGGAAGATTTTCCGCAGATCAATCTCGCGATCTCGCTTCACGCGCCGGATGATGAGCTGCGGGGTGAGCTTATGCCGGTCAATAAAAAATATCCGCTTGAAAAAATTCTGGAAGCTGTTGATAAATATATCGAAAAAACGAACAGAAAAGTAATGTTTGAATACGTGATGCTCAACGGCGTGAATGATTCTGAAGCGCAAGCGGAAAAACTCTCGAGGCTTCTGAAGAAGCCTCTGTATATGGTCAATCTGATCGCCTATAACCCCAATGGCCGGTTTGAATCATCATCGGCGGAAAGAATCAAAAAATTCAAAGCAATTTTGGAAAAGGCGGGAGTATTTGCAACTCAGAGATACCGCTTTGGTACCGATATTGAAGCCGCCTGCGGGCAACTTGCGGGAAAAAAATGACTTCCTAATCAACGAGGCTAGGAAGCGGGCGAGATTGATTTTTCAGCTTGCAAATGGTAGATTTGACTAAAGATTAGATAAATTTTTATGGCGACTATTGAAGATTTTCACAAAGTGGACATTCGGGTTGGGAAAATTATTGAAGTTGATGATTTTCCGGAAGCGCGCAATCCGTCCTATAAAATCACAATTGATTTCGGAGAAGAAATCGGCAAAAAGAAATCATCAGTTCAACTTGTCGCGCTTTATTCCAAAGAAGAATTATTGGGCAGGGTTATTCTAGGTGTCGTTAACTTTCCGCCCCGTCAAATCGGCCCGTTCATGTCCGAAGTCTTGACTCTCGGCGTACCAGATGCGGACGGCAAATGCGTGCTCATCGTCCCCGACAAAGGCTCTGCGGAGATTGGCGGAAGGTTGTTTTAACTTTTAGTTCTCTAGATTTTTCGGGAATATATTGAGTAATTATATGTTAAAAACAATTATTTTTGATTTATCGGAGGTATACCTGCAAGGGTTGCTCGGTACGCATAAGCTTTTGTCAAAGAGGCTAAAGTTAAAAGTAGAAAACCTTGATCTCATTGCTCCCGAAACGTATGAGTTATTTAAAGGAAAAATATCGGAGGATGAATTCTGGCGAACGATGCGCGCTAAGAAAAAATGGGACATAAACGTAAAGGAACTTAAAAAAATCGTTCGCATGAATTTTCGAGAAGTAGAAGGAACGCGGGATATCATCGAAAAGCTCAAGGAGAAAGGTTATAAGCTCGGGTTACTGTCAGTGCATGCAAAAGAATGGGTAGATCATTGCGAAAAAAAGTTTGATTACCATAAGCTTTTTCATTCAATACTTTATTCTTTCGAAATTGAAGTTTGTAAGCCAGAAAGAAAAGCTTATGAATCGATGCTGGATAAAATAGGCTCTAAAGCAGAGGACTGCTTGTTTGTTGACGATAACCATGAAAATTTAGTTGCGGCAGAAAAATTAGGAATCCAAACTATTTTATTCGAATCGGCTGAGCAGCTTGGGGATGAATTGAAAAAAAGAGATATTATATTGTAGGGAAGATTAAAAAAAACAAGCAGAGCATTTCTTAATCCTATGAAATCTCGCCGAAATTTATTTTTTAAAATAATGATTTATGGATAAAACTCAATTGAAAAAATTTTTAGTTGAATCAAATAAAGCTGGTTACGCAGGCGGGGAGGAAAAGAAATGGATCAATGAGAAAGATGGTTCAACTACGATTCCATTTGAAAAAGCTCAATGGAAAATGCAGGATAATTATTTTGGCGGTGAACCGTATGGCGGAAGAACGGTCGTATTTTTTGAGGAAAAGCCTGTTTGGATGATGGTTTATTACGGATTGGTAGTAGAGAGTGTTAAGCCCAAATCTATTTATGGCGTTCTTAAAAATGCCTTAATGCGAATGCCCGAAGATTATCCTTTCCGCGGTCCGGAAAAATATGAGGAGGGAGAATTTATTTATGAAAATTCATGGGATGGCGAAGTTGATAACTCCTCCGGCGAGGAAAAAATATCTCAAGTCGGTGAAATGGTATACAAAGCGAGTTATATTGGAGGATTGATAGATCGAAGAAAATAATCCTCCAAAATCCCGGCGTGTTAATTTTTAATAAAAAAAATATGGACAAACGTTTCGAAGAATCTTTAATAAAAAATAAACGACCGGAAACCCAGGAAGTCCTTGATTTACTTGAAGCGCTTGCTCATCACGCGGCCCATTTTTTGTTTGTTTCGGGAGGTCTTGGAAAGTATAATCTAGAGCATCTAGAGAAGAGTAAAGATATCCTGGTGCAGTTAGAAGAAAAAGCTACTGACAAGATCTTACGGGCAAAAGCCATAGAGCTCCGCGAAAAATTTAATGAAGTGAGGTTGGAAGATCCAATAAGTGAGGATTTATTAGATCAAATGCGAAAATTAGAGAGGGAGGTTGAGCTGGTATCGCATCAGCTAAGAGCGCAAAAATGAAATATCTCGAAAAAAACTGGAATTGACTAAATTTAACCCTTCAAATCGCCTCAGGGGTGGGTTTTTGGTATAATTAGGCCGATGGATCAAGACAAAAAAATAGAGGAGCGTATATCTCAATTTCAGGCTTTGGGGAAAGAAGACAAGAATGTCGACGTGGCAAAGTTGATGATGTACTCCCTGGATCAAAAAAGAAACTTCCTGTCTGCCAAGAGAAAATACTGGTCGTACATTATTTCCTTGAGCCTCCCGCCCGTCGGTTTCTTGATCGCGCTAAAATATTATTTTGACGAAGAAGAAGATGCCCGGCATGTGGCAAATATTTGTATCATCCTTACGCTGATAGCTTTGCTTTTGACTTGGGTATCCTTGAAGATGATTTTTTCAGGCACTGGAACCGATCTTAACCAGATTCAGCAGATCAATCCGAAGGACATTGAGGATTTAATGAAATAAGTGCGTATCGTTGAAATATTATGAATTCCAATAAACTGGCGCGACATAAGAATGTCCAAGAAATTGCCAGAGATACGATGAAATTTTTGGAATCCTTCATCGAAGAAGGCATTGCGGAAAAAGAAATTGCGGCTGCGGCGGAAAAATACATGAAAGAAAGAGGAATCAACTCGTTTTGGTATCATGGAGTTGGAGCGTTCGTTTTTGTGAGGGAAAGGACCGCCTTGTCAATTTCCGGAAGAGAATACGCGCCGTCTCAAGCGAAAGTTGAGGCTGATGACCTTGTGACTGTTGATCTCTCTCCCGAAATCGACGGATTTTGGGGAGATTTTGCACGAACATTTGTTGTCTCAAAAGGAAAAGTTGTTGGCACGGAATCAGAAGAGCTTGGGGGCAGCCCGGCAGAATTTATTGAAGGCGTTAAAACTGAAGAAATTCTGCACCGGGAATTTCAAAAAATGATTTCGGAAGGCATGGCTTTTGAAGAGGCGTATCAAAGAATAAATTCTTTAATCAACGAACTTGATTACGAAAACTTGGATTTCAAAAAAAATCTCGGTCATTCCATAGAAAAGAAAAAGGATAATCGCATTTATATTGAAGCCGGGAGCAAAAAAATATTCAAAGATATCAATCTGTTCACTTTTGAGCCTCATATCAGGAAGAAGGGCGGCAAGTACGGATTTAAACGTGAAGATATTTATTATTTTAAAAACGGCAAAATAAATATATTGTAATCTATTCAATCCCGTATCGGATTGCCAGAAAATTAGCATAATAATTTATAAATAATTAAGGAAAAAATATGTTTCTCAAAAACAAAACAGCTATCGTGACCGGGGCAGCCAAGGGCATCGGGAAAGGCATCGCGCTAGCGCTCGCAAAAGAAGGCTGCAACGTCATTGTGTCAGATATTGATCAAAAAGAAGCGGAAATCGTGGCCGAGGAAGTGAGAAAAATAGGGCCAAAAGCGCTGGCGGTGCAATGTGATGTTTCAAAAAAAGAGGATGTGGAAAAACTTTTTTCCAAAACGGTTGAGGAACTCGGGCAGCTTGATATTCTCGTGAACAACGCGGGAATTTATCCTTTCGTTCCATTCGCGGAAATGAAAGAAAAAGACTGGGACAAAGTAATGGACGTGAATCTGAAAAGCATTTTTCTCTGCTCCAAGGAAGCGGCAAAAATACTGCCGGAGGGTGGACGGATTGTAAGTATCTCCTCAATTGCTTCGATTATTGGTTTTGAAGGATTAGTTCACTATTGCGCAACCAAAGGCGCCATAAACTCCATGGTCAGGGCGCTGGCACTGGAACTCGCTCCGAAAAAAATCACAGTGAATGCTGTGGCGCCGGGCGCGATTGAAACTCCGGGCGCGAGCGCGCCGGAAGAATCAAAAAAACAGACAATTGCCATGATTCCTCTTTCTCGCATGGGTGAACCCGGAGATATTGCGGGCGCGGTAACGTTTCTGGCTTCAGAAAAGGCCAGTTATATTACCGGTCAAACGATTGTCGTTGATGGTGGCTGGACTTTAAGATAAGATTCTGTGAATTTTTGAAGTCGAGACCCGGAAATAAGCCTAAGCTATTGCTATATTATATGCCAAACAAATTCCAAACACTTTTCGAAAAACCATATGGAGAAATATTTAAGCTGATTGATAAGTATGTGAGTGACGGGGATGTTGTCGTTGATCTGGGTTGCGGCGACGGCGTCCTGGAGGAAAAAATCGAAAACTTGAAGATCGGTTGTCTGGTATATGGGGTCGATCTTGACCCGGAGGCGCTCTCAGGGCTCGCAAAAAAGAAGTTTAATAATATCAACGTCAAAATTCTCAACCAAAACGTGAATTATTTTTTGGAAACCAGCGGGCTTTCGTCGGATGTTGATGTCGTGGTTATGAACGCTGTAATTCATGAAACCAATGCGTCTGCCGATCAAGGCGAATATCTCAATCGATTTTTTCGCGAGACAGGAAAAATTCTAAAAAAAGGCGGGAAGATTATTATCGGAGATTATTATTATCATCCGGATGCGCCGAATGAGGAAGTGGAGGAATATATAGAGAGGCAAAAAGAAGAAATCGGGCACGCGGATGCCCGCAATAAGTTCATCCTGCCGGATTTGCTTATTTCGAAGGCGCGGGAGAACGGATTCTCAAAAAATTATTCGAATGAATTTCGAGTAGTAGAAGAAATAGATAGGAGATACTATACTTTTGTATTTCAGAAAGATTAAAGATGAAACTGGCGATTATTTTCGATTTTGATGGGGTGATTGTGGATTCATATGAAATTTTCAAAGATGCGTTCGTCGCGGCTTGTTTTGAAAATGGCTATCAACAGATTTCCACGAAGAAAGAATTTCTGAATCTTTTTGACGGTAACCTCTATGAAAGCTTGGAGCATACGGGAATATCAAAAGAGGCGATTCAGAAAATTTTGAAGAAGTTTAAAGAAAATGCGCATCTAGAGCACAACAACCTGAAATTTTTTGAAGGCATCAGGGAAACGCTGGCAGAATTGGCCGGGGAAAATAAGCTCTTTGTTGTTTCGTCTAACCTCTCGGGTATTGTTCAAGATTTGTTGAGATTTCACAAAATTATGTTTTTTGAAGAAGTGCTGGGCAGTGATAAAGGTACAAGCAAGGTCAAGAAAATCGAATCAATCAGGGCTAAATTGCCCGGATATGATTTTCTGTACGTGGGCGACACGAAAGGCGATATGATAGAGGGCAGGCTGGGTGGAGTGAAAACCGTGGCCGTGACTTGGGGTTGGCACAGTCGAGAAAAATTATTCGAAGGAAATCCGGATTTTATTGTAAATACGCCAAAAGAACTCTTGAATTTAGCTAGAGATTTGCAAAATTAGCTTGTTTTAGCCTTAGGCGTATTTTCAGGGTATGCTAGAGTTTTCCACATCCTTTATTTGCGCTTGAATAAGGGATGTTTTATAATAAATTCGGAGTGAAAAGAAAAATAAAAAAGAAAAATATTTATAATAAAAGCGTTAAGCAGGGCAAGAAGTTTTTTCATTTTGCCTTTTTTTATTTTTTGGGATAGCTCTCGCTTCTATTGCTAAATAATGTGATAAATAAAATGAAACAAAAACAAAAAATCGCAGTCGGAATCATTGTGCTTGCAGCGGCGTTTCTATGGTCAGGAAATGCCAAAGCGGACTATTGGACGCGGCATACGCATTCCTCGAGCGGCAACACGCTACCGGAACATTTCGAGCTTGAAAATATGGCCAAAAGTTTGACGGGGGTAAAATTTTTCTATGGCAATGATCGGGTAGATATGAGCAATGAAAATAGCTTCGTGCGACATCTTGTCACCTTTGATGGGACAAATTGGACGGAACAAACAAGTGCCGTAGAGTCCGCAGGAGGCTATAGCGATATCGAATTTCTCAATATGTATGCCGACCAGCATGGCAATGTTTGGATGCCAAATCGACGCGATCCGAATGTCGCGCTTATGAAATACGGGGTTGATGGAAACTGGACAAAAATAACATCCGCGGCTATAGCCAGTCAGGTTGGCGGAGCTACGGGTAACCTTCAAATAACAAACGTTTTTGGCAATCGCGAAAACAGCAATATCTTGTACGCAGTTGCTCGCTCGGACAATCGTCTCTATATCATTTCCTATGATTTCAGTTCGGGCACTTGGTCTAATAGCGGTTACACTGGTGGTCCACTTACTGATTCAAACATCTTAATGCAAGACGTTTGGGGAATTTATAACAAAACTGATGACAGCTTTTGGGTTTATCAATATCATAGTTCGGAAAATGAATTTTCAAACCCTTCCGGTGGAGACCAAGGAACTGGAATCTGGCGATATAAAGGCGGTATTTGGACACAATATAATTCTTCGGATACGACAGCGGACGGAGTTGCGCTCAAAAACGGTGTAACAGAGGCATATATTGATACCTCCGGTGATGTTTGGGTTGGTACGAGATATGGAGTGTTCCGCTATGATGTGAGCGCCGGCACGTGGGCGAATTGGACGAAAGACAACAGTAAAATTTTCACCAATCGCGTCCAAAAAATTCAGGAAGACGAAGACGGCCGGATTTGGATAGTGTCGCTGGCGGTGGAGACAAGCACTGATGCTAATAATAGGGGCGGAATTTCAATTTATGACCCGAGCACGGCCAGTTGGGATTATTATACTTCCAAAAACGGCGAAACCGCTCTTGACAATGCAACCAGTATTTTCATGGTAGGCGAGGGATCCGAAGCCTGGATGTTCACGGGGCACGGTGAAGAAGCGATGTCAGCCGGAATCTACGCTTTGACGCGCGATAATTCTCATACAGCGCTTTACGGCCAAACTTCCGGAATGGCGGTTGAGAAAGCAGTGCTTGATTCATTGAGGAAAAAATCAACTGCTAAAAAAGTGACGATTACCAAAAAGTATAAAGTAAAATTTAAGAAGAAATGGAAGTGGAAAAAAAGGATTGTTTATCGAGGCAAGGTCACTAACGGATGGTATAAGAAGCTTAATCTTGACGCAGGTGCAAATATTAAATATATCATCAAAATTCAAGGCAAAAGAACCAGGACTATTAATGCTTCAAGTGGAGATCCAATCCGAGTGAATTTTAATTAGTGTTCGGTATAATATATAAAGCATTTAATTAGTTAATAATTAAGTAATTAAAAACATGAGAACAAAAGCAAAAAAAGCGATTTTGGCGAGTGTTGCCATTTTCGCGATGCTTGCGTTGGCGGCTCCGGTCGGCGCGGAGCAACAGCACGAGCGTGGTGATTTGCCGCCGGCAGACAGCATGTTCTGGGAAGTATTCGCTCAGATGTCGACTCCGAGCGACGCGGTCGGATGTAACGCGGCTCTCAATAATTACATAACCAATCATCCTGATGAATTTGGCGGGCCGGACGTGGAACAAGTAAGGTCGGAAATGTCCCAAATGTGCACGGAAGTTGCGAGTATGCCCAGTGAAATGGAATCCAGCATGACTTCGGAAGGTGTCGAAACCAGTCTGTTTAACAGTGAAAATACGAACTGGCATGCCATTAGCGGATTATATTTCCAGAAATCTGAAAATGGACAGCCAATGGGACGAATCAGTTTTGGAGAGGCCGTTGATTTCATGAGCTATCGTTTTTTCAACTTCATGAATAATTTCGGCAACATGATTCAGTTTAACGACGGATATATCAGCCTTAACGCATCGATGGTGCCGGATATGATCAATTTTGGGACCACTTTCACAATGTACGGCCTTGATTTTAACGAACAGCCGGATATTTATGTATCGAATGGGTCAATCATGAGAAAAGCTGGCAGTAGCGATGTGGAGGGGCTTGTTTGGGACGCGACTGCGAAAACTCTGTCATTCTCCCCTAAGCATTTCAGTTCCTTCCGCGCCGTAGCCAAGGGCGCGAAAGTGAAGACGATGAAAATTTCAAGCGTCAAGAAAAAGTCTATCAAATATAAGGCAGGGAAAACTTTCAAACTAAAAATCAAGGGTAGGAGTCTCTACAAGAAAGGTTCTAACGTGAGCTGCACGCTCGGATTTCAACAGGCCGAAAGAGTCTGGACGTCAAAAAACGGCAAAAAATTGACTTGCAGATTTGGAATGGATAGTTTCAGTGCGCTTGGCACTTTTCCTCTCACGGTATCGGTCATCGGTACAGGTGAGGTGACGCGGACGAACGCAGTGCGAATCAAGTAAAAATACCTTAAAATCCCCCTAAATTATGCCTTTTTTAAGGGATAATTCTTGGGGGATTTTTCTTGCCTTTTTGGCAATTTCCTGCTATTATTCATAAGGTAATAAGGCGGAAACAAAGTTCACCCTGTGGGCACCGCGGGGCGGTAATTTTGCAGGGCAAATTATTTAATAGGGTAAAAATGACAATTCGCGTCTATCTCTGGGGGATGAGAATAACCACCCTAATCGCGCTTGGCGCCTTAGGTTTGGTTATTTATTACGTGGATCCGGTCCGAGACGGCGTATTAGGACAGGTACTGTTCTACATTGCTCTCTTTTTCTCGCTCACTGGAGTCGCAACGCTTTTTTTGTTTTGGCTCCGCAGGCGATTTTCGCAAAATGAGACTGTGTATTCAAACGTGGGCCTGAGTTTCAGGCAGGGGATGATAATCGCTTTCGCAGTCGCTGCCATGTTTATTCTCCAAAGCTTCAAGCTTCTGATATGGTGGGACGGCGGATTGGTGATAGCAGCGGCGCTGCTAGTTGAGCTATGGTTTCTGTCTAAATAAATTAAAAGAATTGTGAATTTAGAATTGAGAATTGCGGAAGGGAATTAAGGATAAAGAATATAAAATATTTTTTTAATTCCAAATTCAATATTCTCGTTCCCAATTCAAAATTCCCAATTCTGCATTCTATTCAAAATTTATGCCAAAAAAGATTAAAGAAGCAAAAAAGTCTGATTACTCAGCGAAATCCATCCAAGTATTGGAAGGGCTTGAGCCGGTGCGCAAGCGTCCGGGTATGTATATAGGGGGTACTTCAACCGAAGGGCTCCATCATTTGATATGGGAAGTGGTGAATAACTCAATTGATGAAGCCATGGCTGGATATTGCAAGAACGTAATGGTTGAACTGCTGCCCGACAATATTGTTCGGGTTTCGGATGATGGACGCGGAATTCCCGTGGAAAAGCATCCACAAACTAAACTTTCGACACTCGAGACCGTGATGACAAAATTGCACGCCGGAGGAAAATTCGGCGGAGAAGGATACAAGATATCAGGCGGACTTCACGGAGTCGGCGTGAGCGTGGTCAATGCCCTTTCCGCCTGGACAAAAGCCGAGGTAAAGCGTGATGGAAAAATTTGGGTTCAGGAATATAGGCGCGGAAAGCCACTGGGGCAAGTAAAGCCAAAAGGAAGCAGTAAGGAGAGCGGGGTCACCATTACTTTCCAAGCTGATCCGGAAATATTTCCCGAAATTTCCTATAAGTGGAGCAAGATTGTGGATTATCTTCGCCAGCAGGCTTATCTCACAAAGGGGGTGAGCATCCGCATTTTCGACCGGCGCGAAGTGACAAATGAAAAAGAAGCCTATAAGGAAAGGAAAATTGGTTTCTGTTTCGATGGCGGAATTTCCTCATACATCAAATTTCTGAACCGCGGAAAAGAAGTAAAAAACCAAAAGCCTTTTTATGTTGAAAAAACTTCAAACGATGTTTATGTGGAAATTTCTCTCCAATATATCGAGGGACTCAAGGACCATCTTTATTCGTTCGCGAATAATATATACACAGTCGAGGGTGGAATGCACGTCACGGGATTCCGGACGGCCTTAACCAGAGTTCTCAATGATTACGCGCGAAAAAATAATCTTCTTAGGGAAAAGGACGCGAATCTCACCAGCGACGATGTCATTGAAGGCATCACGGCCGTGATAAGCGTTAAGTTGCGGGATCCGCAGTTCGAAGGCCAGACAAAATCAAAACTGGGAAACGGTGATGTTCGTGGAATTGTTTCCTCGGTGATGGCGGAAGGCTTTAATGAATATTTGGGAAAAAATCCTCAGGACGCGAAAGCTATCATTGGAAAGTGTTTGATTTCCGCCCAAGCGCGTCTCGCGGCTCAAGCAGCCAAGCAAGCCGTTATTCGAAAGGGCGCCCTTGAAGGCATGACTCTTCCAGGTAAGCTGGCGGATTGTTCCTCGAGAGACGCCTCAAAGTGTGAACTCTATATTGTAGAGGGAGACTCCGCGGGTGGATCCGCCAAACAGGGGAGAGACAGAGGTTTTCAGGCTATCCTTCCTCTGCGAGGGAAGATTCTTAATGTTGAAAAAGCGCGAATCGACAAAATGCTGATGTCTCAAGAGATCAAAAATTTGATTATTGCCATGGGAACAGGAGTCGGTGACCAGATGAATGTTGATAAAATGCGCTATCATAGGATTATCATTATGACCGATGCGGATGTTGATGGTTCGCACATTCGGACTTTGCTTCTCACATTTTTCTATCGTAACTTTGAAGAGATCATTAAGCGCGGGTATCTGTATATTGCCGCGCCGCCGCTTTATCGTGTGCAGAAAGGAAAGGATGTCCAGTATGCCTACAATGAAGAGGATCGAAACGAAATAATTGAGGAGTTTATGAAAAAATCGGCCGCAAAAGACGCGGCGAAAAAGACCAAGAAAGCCAAATCAGAGCCGCAGGATACCGTCGAAGGCGAGGAAGAGGAAATCGAAATCAGCGACGAAGAGAAAAAGTCCGGTGTAAATATCCAACGCTACAAGGGTCTTGGAGAAATGAATCCCAGCCAATTATGGGAAACGACTATGGATCCGGCTAATCGAGTTATGTATCAAGTGACGATTGAAGACGCTGCCGAAGCAGACAAGATTTTCGACATCCTGATGGGCTCGGAAGTCGAGCCGCGCAAACGCTTCATCCAAGCCGGCGCCAGAAGTGTTGCGAATTTGGATGTTTAATCTCCAATATAATGCAACTATATTCAATTCGAGGCAGCACAAAGGAAGAACTGGAGGCAAAAAGATATAATATCGGAGTGGGCGTGAGTCTCGGCAACAAATGGTTCACTCCGGAAAATGTTTTGGAACTTACAAAATGGTCTCTGAAATATACCCGCGAATCAGTGGTTGTGTATATCGCGGACACACTGCACGCTATAAATATTGAAGTGCGCCAGGCTCAGTCTCCAGAAAATGCGCGCGAAATCGCAAGAAAAAAAGGCCAAGTCTCCTTGAGAGAAATTCAAAAACTTTTTAATTCTGAATTTTCGCCAGAGCAATTGGGAAAAATATCTTATGTAACCTGGGACAATCTAGTAGACGAAAAATTTAAGCAAAAATTAGTATTTTTATATTCATACTTTGAGAAAGATCAGAATTTCAGGAATAGACTAGTTGAAATTATTCGCGGATTCGTTTCGCGCGAAGCTAGAAGTTTTTCAGGGGAAAAATTAATTAGACTTTCTCATTATATAATTGAGGAATTGCCGGAATTGGTAAATAGGGTAAAAATTGGCGACATTTTCTATGATGCTTACGCATATCCGTATGACACGGAAGTTACCCGGCTAATTGATAATATCCAAAAAGGTACGGAATTCCCCGAAATCAAAGAGGTAATTATGGATACTGAGCCCAAAATTTTTCTGGAGGTGAGATATAAAATAAAATAATATCGCGATATTTGACATAAATAGAATCATGTTATAAAATATAAGTACATAGAAAAGCCCGCGAAGGCTTTTTAAAAAAGCCTCGATGGGAGTTTCCTAAAGTTCAACTTTAGGAGCTCCTAAAGTTGAACTTTAGGAAAAGAATGAATAAAGTTATCATATTTATAAAGGAAGCTCGAGTTGAGCTCAACAAGGTCAATTGGCCCACCCGTGCCCAGACCATCAAATTCACCGGAGCTGTTGTCGGCGTAAGCCTCGGGGTGGCATTGTTTCTTGGCGCACTGGACTATTTTTTTGAGACAATATTGAGGACGTTTGTAATTAAATAAATCATGTAACATACAACACGAAACATGTAGCACGAGTTTGATATTTAACATTCTTGTGTTTCATGTTACATGCTTCGTGCTTTGTGAAATAAGTGGCGAAACAATCCCAACATCACGGACGAGCCTGGTATGCGATCCATACCTATTCCGGCTACGAAGATAACGTGGCAAAAAATCTAAAGCAGAGAATCGAATCCTTGGATATGCAGGATCGAATTTTTGATGTGATGGTCCCGAAGGAAAAAAAGATCAAGATCAAAAACGGGAAAAGAACTGTCATCGAAGAAAGAATTTTTCCGGGCTATGTTTTGGTCGAGATGGTGGTTACTGACGATTCGTGGTACGTGGTTAGAAATACGCCTAATGTGACGGGTTTTATCGGCCTTGGGACGACACCGACACCGATTGCGCAGGCGGAAATTGACTCCATGAAAAAAAGAATGGGCGTGGCGGAGCCTAAGTACAAAATCGATGTTATCAAGGGAGACGCCGTCAAGATTACGGACGGACCTTTCAAAGAATTTGATGGCAAAGTTGACGCAATTGATGAAGCGCGAGGCAAAATTAAGGTATTAGTTTCGATATTCGGCCGGGAAACTCCGGTAGAGCTCGATTTTCTTCAGATTAAAAAAATATAAATCATGTAACTTGTAACACGAAACATGTAGCACAAGCTCATATTTTAACATTCTTGTGTTTCATGTTACATGCTTCGTGTTTTGTGAAATTAAGTGGCTAAACCAATCAAAACAGTTATTAAATTGCAGATTCGCGCCGGTCAGGCAAATCCGGCTCCTCCGGTTGGTCCGGCTCTGGGTCAGCACGGGCTTAACATTCAGGATTTTTGCACTAGATTCAATGAGGCGACCAAAGAAAAAGGCGGAGATGTCATCCCGGTCGAAATAACGGTATACGAGGATCGAAGTTTCGAGTTTGCACTTAAAACTCCTCCAGCAGCTGAACTTCTCAAAAAGGCAGCCAAGATTGAAAAGGGCGCGGCTGATCCGCTCAAGCAAAAAATCGGCAAAGTCACCAAGGAGCAAGTGCGACAAATTGCCGAAATGAAAATGGTTGACTTGAACGCGAATGACGTTGAGGCGGCGATGAAAGTAATCGAAGGGACTGCCCGTTCGATGGGCATCCAGATAGAAAATTAGAATTTGGAAATTATTTTATGAACGAACAAGTAAGCGAAAAAAAATTAGTCGATCTGATAAAAGAAGTTAAGGCCGGGGCCAAGGCAAAATTTGACGAATCAGTCGAAGCGCACATCAATCTCGATATTGATCCCAAAAAAAGCGATCAACAGGTAAGAGGCGTGGCTGAACTTCCCCACGGAACCGGAAAGAAGGTAAAAATAATAGCATTTACTTCCACGAAAAAGAAAGAAGCTGAGGATGCCGGAGCTGATATTGTCGGAGGTGAAGAGCTGATTGAAAAAATCAGGACCAGCGGAAAGGTTGAGGCAGACATTGCACTGGCTACGCCGGAAATGATGCCGAAGCTGGCAATGATCGCGAAAATTCTTGGTCCGAGAGGCCTCATGCCAAATCCAAAAAGCCAAACTGTCACTGAAAAAATCAAAGAAACAATTGAATCTCTCAAAAAAGGACGGGCGGATTTCAAGAACGACAATACCGGCAATATCCATCAGATTATTGGAAAAGTATCCTTTGAGGAGAATAAGATTGAGGACAATTTTCGAGCGCTTCTCGAAGCGGTCAAAAAATCTCGACCGGAGGGCGTCAAAGGTAAATTCATCAAAAGCGTATTTCTTGCTTCAACGATGGGTAAATCAGTCCAGGTTGACCTCTCATTAGTCTAGCGTAGCTGAAAATCAGGAGCTCGGAACTCTTGATTTTTATTGTCAAGCGAAGCGAGAGAAATTAAAACTTATTTTAATTTCCGAGCAAGCGCAGACATCAAAATGGTCAATACCCCGCCGGCTTGTCGCGGAACCCGAAGGGATCCAAGGTTTGCCCTGGGGTAAATACCAATTTATTTTTTAATTCGCTATATTTACCAAGTCAGAAAAAATTTATGGATGCAGGAGCAAACAAAAAAATTATTATCGGGTTGGTGGGGGAAGCCGGATCCGGAAAAGATACTGTCGCTGACTATCTTGGGGAAAAGCACAACGCGGTTCTTTTGAGGTTTGCGGATCCGCTCAGAGAAGCACTGAGTCTGTATATTGATAATTTTTCAAGAGAAGACTTGGGGTGGCTATCCATAAGTTTGAGAAAAAGATTTGGCAATAAAGTTTTATCGGAGGCTCTCAGAAAAAGAATCAGAGATGTCAAAGAGGGAATAGTCGTCATTAACGGTCTTCGTCTCATGGAAGATCTTGAATTCATGAATAGCATTCCGGGCGCGACCGTTATCTATATTACCCTCGACAGCAAATCGCGCTGGGAAAGAATGTATAATCGGGGTGAAAAAACCGATGATGCCGTCAGCTATGAAGATTTTCTAAAAATGGAAAAGACAGAGACTGAAGAGCAGATTCCCATGATTGGAGAAAAAGCCGATATTAAGGTGGAAAATACTGCGACAAAAGAGGATTTATTTGCCAAAATCGACCAAATATTGGATGAGCTTGGACAGGGGTAAAAAAACCTCAAACAAAGCTTGACACCTGTCGGGGAAAATTATATTATAGATAAGCGTTGAAACAAAACAAAATTCTATTTGTAAACGGATTTTAATGAGAGAAATTTTGATAAACATTCAAAAAAGAAGCGGATAAACTTTTGCGATTTTCTTTTGCGCCAAGTCCGCTTCCCTTGAAGCGGTTTTTTAGTTCATTGCGTCGAAATATTGGTTTATAAGTTGAGTATTTTTAGGCCGATATTTCCGCGTAATCCGGACCTTGAAAAATGAATACCGGGAAGTTTAAGACGAGCTCTGTTTATATGGCAGCGCGGAAAGAAGGAGCGACTCTGAAACTTAAAAAATTGTTTGTAAGCAATTAGTGATTGCTAATTGCTGGTCAAATTGCGATAGAGTGTAAATTACTCATGGCATATGGTGGATGCCTTGACTCGTACAAGCGATGAAGGACGTAGCGATCTGCGAAAAGCCTCGGGGAGCTGATGAGCAAGCTTTGATCCGGGGATTTCCGAATGCGGCAACGCATCTCGAGTGAAATCGAGATATCACTGTCTGAATACATAGGGCAGTGAAGCGCACCCAGGGAACTGAAACATCTTAGTACCTGGAGGAAAATAAATCTAATGATATTCCGTAAGTAGTGGCGAGCGAAAGCGGAACAGCCTAAACCCGACCGCACCTCACTGTGTTCGGTCCGGAATTTCAAAGTCTAAATTTCAAATTTTCCCGCCCAAAGCGGGATCCCGCTGTAGCGGTGACAAATCAAATCTAAATGACAAAATTTTAAAATTTAAGATTGAATCATTGAAAAATTGTTTGAAAATTTAAAATTTAAAATTGAAAATTCCACCCGAGCGTAGCGAGGTGTGGCCGGGGGTTGCGAGGTAATGACTTCCTATCTTGTAAAGCGTCGAATATAGTTGTCGGTGCTTTACTCGACAGGAGTAAAGTTACAAATTGTTTTGCTAGCTGAACAATTCTGGAAAGTAAGACCAAAGAGGGTAATAGTCCCGTAAGCAAAAGCGAAACAACTTTATTGTTATTATTCTCAAGTAGGGCGGGACCGGAGAAATCCCGTTTGAAGCTGGGGTCACTATAACTCCAAGGCTAAATATTGTACGAGATCGATAGTGAACTAGTACCGTGAGGGAAAGGTGAAAAGCACCCCGTTGAGGGGAGTGAAATAGAACTGAAACCATATGCTTACGAAGAGTCAGAGCCGTTCGTATCACACTGCGTGTGATACTCAAGTTAAAAGTTAAAAATGAAAAAGTAAAAGTTTTGGTATGTGCTTCGCGCATCGACTATTTATATATAATTGTCGAGCAAGGAGAGACACGCCACAATTTTTCACTTTTAATTTTAAATCTTTAATTTAAGCGAGTGTCGCGCTTAGCGTGATACGAGCGGTGATGGCGTGCTTTTTGTAGAACGAGCCAACGAGTTAGTTGTATGCAGCAAGTCTAAGTGATCTATAAATCACGGAGGCGAAGTGAAAGCGAGCCTTAACCGGCGATCAGCTGCATGCACTAGACCCGAAGCCGGGCGAGCTACATATGAGCAGGGTGAACGTAGAGTAAAATCTACGGGAGGCCCGAACCCACGCGCCGTTCAACACGCGGGGATGACTTGTGTGTAGAGGAGAAATTCCAATCGAGCTCGGCCATAGCTGGTTCTTCCCGAAATAGCTTGAGGGCTAGCGTTGGGTTATTAATCGCGGGAGGTAGAGCTACTGAATGAGGGATCGTGGAGCAATCCTAGGTCTCTCAACCAAACTCCGAATACCCGTCGATCTTACCCCAGCAGTCAGAACGTGAGGGCTAAGCTTCACGCTCAAGAGGGAAACAGCCCATGACCGCCGTCTAAGGTCCCTGAATCTATGTTAAGTGGCAAAGGAAGTGAAGTTTCATAGACACCTAGTAGGTTGGCTTAGAAGCAGCCATCCTTTAAAGAGTGCGTAACAGCTCACTAGTCTAGAGATTTCGCGCCGAAAATGTAACGGGGCTAAACATAGTACCGAAGACGCGGGTCCGCGGGACATACACTAAGGAAACGAATAAAAAACGAATTTAACGAAAATTTTTAGCTTGTTTTATTCGTGTAAATATTCGTTAAATTAGTGTATGCCCTGTGGGCGGTAGGGAAGCGTTCCGAGCAGCTGCGAAGCGGAAGGCGTGAGCCACCGTGGAGCGCTCGGAAGTGAGAATGTTGGCATGAGTAACCACAATGTGAGTGAGATCCTCACACGCCGAAAGTCCAAGGTTTCCTGGGCAATGTCGATCAACCCAGGGTTAGGCGGTCCTAAGGCGAGGCCGAAAGGCGTAGTCGATGGACAGCCGGTTAATATTCCG
>JBAZYY010000014.1:0-29928 GCA_041659065.1 Parcubacteria group bacterium | reverse complement strand
AGCTATGTTTATGCGATCCAAGAGAAACTCAACAATCGTGCCAGAAAAGCCCTAAATTTTCTAACGCCAAACGAAGTTCTCGCTCTTGAACTTAAAAAAGGGGCTCTAAATTCTTGAATTCATCCAATGCCTCAAAAACTGGCTTTTACCAGAGATTTGGGGAGGCTGTAGGCGCTAAGCTGGACTGAGTATTTTTTTCACTTGAATCTACAGCTTTCACGTCTTGCGCCTTCTTTTGGCTGAAATAGGCGATTGCAAACACTGTGATTACTATCAGCCACATGACGGCTAGACTAGTATAAACCGGCTCTTTCTTTTTGTAGGAACGATGCAACTCAATCATTATCAAGCTTATGATGGCGAAAAAAACAAACGCGATAATCGCGAGGATTACCAGGATAATCATTTTCTATTTTTAAGATTTAATTGGATAGGGGCTCCCAATCGCTAATTCCGGTCGTATCAAATAAGCAAAATTGGCCAAATAAAAAACGAAGCGGCTTTGCCTTCGATTACATTTTATTGACATTTTCTCGCGGAGTTAGTGGGGAGCGGACAAAATAATAAACCCCTACGAAAGGATTTATTACTATCTTTAGTATAACACAATTTTCTATTTTAAAAAATATGATTGAGATTAAAAAAAGATTGAGGCGCACCAAAATTTGGTGGCACCTCGTCTTGACTAGCTTCTTAAAAAAATAAGAAGGTTCTTTGCCTGCGTTGGCTGAAAAAACCTCAAATCTCCGTCGCGCTTGTACCCGCAAACAAATTGCAGGCAAAGTGGGTCGGAATTATAGCGCGGATAATAAACTCCGGCGATGCCATCCGGGTTGATTGCAACCGCAATCAGCTCCGAAACGTTTGTAACCAGATGGATTTTGCCGCATTGCTTCCACTTTGGTTGGCATTGCCAGCACAAATATGGAGGACGCTCAATGTTACGATCACAGAGTATCCCGCCGCATTTTAGGCAAAAAAAATGCACCAAGTGTCCCGGCTTGGCTTTCTTATTTGTGCCATATGCATCGGGTGTATAAATACTGCCAATTGCTTCGCAATGGCCACCTCGACCGTAAATTTTGCGGCTGGGTGACCCGCCGCTTCTAGTTGCCAAACTTACCCCTCCTCAGAAGATAAAAACAACCCTGTCTAGGTTGTTTGGAATGCTCAATTCCCGCCTCCTGATCTCTAGTACTCTTTTCCTGGGAAATGACTTTCAGGATTCAGTGGCTGCAAGGCTCCAAAATTGGATTTATTCCAGGAAAGGAAAATTTAATGAGAAATCATCGGCAAGTCAAACTTTTCTTTTAGGTAATTTTTATAAAGTTTCAAATTTTCAGAAAAATCAAAAGCGATTTGTTCGTATGGCGGGAGATCTTCAAGGTCAAACCACCTGAGCTCCCAAACTTCTTCACTGTTTACTTTTTCGTCACCCTCTGGCTCGGCTACAAAAATCATGCTGACATTTTGCCGGTCTTCAGCCGGTCGATTTGGGTTGTCGTTTATCTTTAACAAAAAAATATTCTTGAGTTCAAGGCCGGTTTCTTCACGGGCTTCGCGTCTCACGGCTTGTTCAAGGTTTTCATCCCGCTCCAAAAAACCACCGATGAGCCCCCATTTTCCGGATTCCAAAATAGGCTTTCCTCTAAATGTTCCGCGTTTGCCCAATAGGACTTTGCCGGCTTTCACGATAATCGTATCCACCGTCACATGGCGCAAACTTGCTTTATTTTTGTCTTCAAATTGGCAATTTATCATAAGGTTGTATATTTGTTGTTTATATAATACCAAGCTTTAGCGTAGAAGCAATAGAAGTGAGGCTTTAACCATTGCCAGTGTTTGAAATATTTCAAAAATCCGTTTGTAATAGGTTTCAAGGAGAGATTTAAATTATTAAAACAAACGATATGAGCAACTCGAGTAAGACTATAATCATCGTGCTGATAGTTTTTGTTGTAATCGCAGGGATATTCCTGTCCGTGCGTCGGAATAAAAGTTACGCGCCGAGTAGCCAGACAGCTCAGCCGGTGACGAATGTCCAGTCCAATGCCTCCAATGCCCCGGGAAACTCATCTGCACCCGTATCGGGACAGGGAGTTTCTTCGGGCGGGGCGGAAACGGTAACGGTGCCGATATCAGCCCAGAATAACTCCGGGGAAACCGGCGCGGCTATTTTGACCAACGAAAACGGCAAAACAAAGGTAAGCGTGAGCATCACAGGAGAACCGAGCGGAGCAACGCAACCATCCCACATCCACGTGGGGTCATGCGCGAATCTAGGGGCCATAAAATATCCATTGTCGCCTTTAGTTAATGGCAAGGCGGAAACTACTATTGATGCGTCCCTGAGTAGTTTATTAAATAGCCTTCCCCTAGCTATTAATTTTCACAAATCTGCTTCAGAGCTTACCGTCTACACCGCTTGTGGTGATATTATGGCGCCAAGCAGTGGCGCACCGGCTCCTGCCAATTCCTCATCTTCTTCGTCCATTCCCGCGCCGGCCCCTTCCTCGTCCGGCACTGGCAGCGGCGGTAGCGGATATTAAGTTTTGAGAAAAAAGACGCACGTGATGGAACAGGCGTCTTTTTTGTTGTATTATGAGCTCAACTAAACAGTATGCTCAATCCTTATGGTTCAAACCATTGCCTATACTTTAATCCTGGGGAAGCCCGTTATTATGTATATGGGAATTTTGACGTATCTGTCCTTCATATTTACAGCTACAATCGGCTATCTTAATTTCAAGGGTAACGCAATTATCCCCTTCAAGTGGCATCCGCGCATGGCGATCACCTCAATCACTCTGGCGACCCTGCACGCAATTCTGGGTCTTTCAGTGTATTTCAACTTTTGATATAAAGATTTATATCTTCGAATCTTGGTCTCCTCCGACTTGAAAGTGGGGGCTTTTATGGTTTAAGTGGTCTAAGGTTTTGATTGTATTTCCAGCAGTTCTGACACCTTGAATCAATGTTAAAATATATTTTGAAAAAAATGATGATTGCTACCTTCCGTTTCGTTTAAGTATGAGCGCGGGGTAAATATCAAGGAGTGCTAGGAAGAAACTTAAGATCAGCGGTCCGAGCAAGAGGCCTGTGACTCCGAACACAGCTAGGCCTCCCAAGACGCTGAAAAGCGCAAGAAGCGGATGAATTTTTGAATCACGCTCTATTAAGTATGGACGCAAAAAATTATCCGCGAGCCCGACCAGGATGATGCCCCAGATGCCGAGCGCGATCGCGCCCGCGACATTTCCGGATAGGAACAAAGAAATTACTCCCGGCACTAGAACAAGCGCGGTTCCAGCTACGGGGATAAGCGAAGCAACGATTGCGACTGAGCCCCATAAGACCGGATTTGGGAGGCCGAAGGCAAAAAACCCCAGCCCCACCAGAATTCCCTGGACAATTGCCACAACCAAGGAACCTTTGATGACGGAGTTGGCCATATGGGATAGTTTGGTGAGTATTTCTTCTGTGTTTTCGTGCGGAAGCGGAATAATTTTAACGAGGGCGGCCTTCAGCCTGTACCCGTCTTTCAGGAGATAGTAAAAAGTAAAAATCGAAATGAGAAAAGATATCGTCAGGCTGGTAAGAGTGGAGAAAATTGATCCAATGCTAGCAGCTAGCATCGAAAGAAGCTGTTTTGCGGATTGGTTAAAATCGATTGTGAACCACGGCGCGTATTTTTGGATCAAATTTTGAACGAATCCCAAGAAAGCCCCGGTGTTTCCGGCTGTTACGTGGATATAAAGGTTTTGAGCTTCGGCAAAAATCTTAAATCCAAAATAGGCAAGAGGCAGCAAAATAATGATTACGCCGGCCAGCATAGTCATGAAAGCGGCGAGGCCGGGCCAGCGAGGCATTGCCCTCTGGAGAATGGAATAAATAGGATGAAAGAGAATGGACAACGTTATTGCCAGGACTATCGCGCCAAGAAAAGGCAAAAGAATAAAGATGACCAGCGCGGTCGCGATTAAAATAAGCCCGATGAAAAATGGTGTCTCGAATTGTTTGGTGGCCATGTGTAAATTATACCATTATCTGGGGACTAAAAGAAAGAGAAATTTGTCACTGGGTTCTTTTGTCCGATCCTGCGAGGATGCGGTTGATGGCGTCTTCATCTTTGCATGAATATGCGTTGTCAGGTGAGTAGAATTTTTTTTTGGGCCCGTAGCATCCGCCATTATTTTTATCAAGTACTCCAAAATAGGGCATAAGAAAGCCCATATTTTTGGCGGTGAAATAATTGTGCAATTTTTGGAGCGTCTGGTCTCTCAAGGCGGGATCCATGCGGGCGAATACATCCAAATCATCGTAAATGACGCCAGTCCAATCAAGATGCAAGAGCACATTCTTGGCTTTGGAGGAAAAAGCCTTATTCCAGAGTAGCCCCCAACAGCTGCCCTTGGAAGATAAGCAGGGACCGTTCTCGATATTTCCTTTTGCGTCGATTCCAACGCCGCCTTCAATATAGTCAAAAAGCTTGAGATATTTTTCGTCTGTGATGGAGCCAGTCTGCGCGCCGATTACGACGTCGACTCCTTTTTTCTTGGCATATTGCCGGATGTCTTTTACAATGCGCGGGGCGTAGTTTCGCTTTTCGCTTTCCTGCATATAGATTTGGCCGAATGTAAAGCTTTGCACGCCCAGGTCGATGGCCTTGCGCGTGATGTATTTTAAGTAGTCGCGATATTCACCGCTCGAAAAAGTGGGTTTACAGGTGTGTTCGCCCCAATCGTACATGCCGTCGCGTTGGCACATTTTTTTGAAGTCGAAATTTTTTCCGGTGTCCTCATCTTTATACTCCGCCTTGATGTTGATTGCCTCCGCGATAAACATCCCATAGGCAATGTCAGGCTTTGACATTTGATTCATGTTCGCTTCTATCTTCGTGAAGTCGGGCGGATTAAGCCAGGTTTCAATAGCGCGATGGAGGTAATAGCAGTTTGAACGGTTAATGAGATCTATAAACTTATCATTTTCCGGATTATATCCAGTCAAAAGCCCGTCGGCGACGCAGCCCTGGGTCTTTAGCCGATCCATTGAGACTGGAGGGGGTGGGAGTTTCGCGACTGAGTCTTGAAGCGAAGGCAAACTTTCGGCAAAAGTTGCACTGGCATTGTTTTCCATGGGCGCAGGGGCAGAGCCATCTTGAATCGGCAAATTTTTTTCTTTGCGAAAGGCAAAGCTGCCGGCTGTTAGCGCTGCGGCCAGCATAATAATTGCTATAAAAACAGAGATAATAATTTTCCGGTTTCGATTTTTTTGTGCCATTTAGTTCGCTTAAGCAGTCTATAGTATATATTACGCCTTGATTCTGTCCAGAATTCCGAGGGTACACAATCTTGGAAAATTGTGCCATAATAACATTCGTGATTTGTATTACTATTTATGACTATGAAAAAAAATAAATTGCCGCGGAAAAAAATTTCCGTGAAAAGATCCAAAGCCGGATTGGGTTTATACGCTGGCGAACCGATTAGAAAAGGGGACTTCGTAATTGAATATACAGGCGAGTTGATTTCTGCCAAAGTGGCGGAAGAGAGAAATAGCAAATATCTTTTTGAAATAAACTCCCGCTGGACAATAGACGGGAGAGGTCGGGAAAACTTAAGCCGCTACATAAATCATTCCTGTCGTCCGAATTGCGATCCGGAAATAAAAAGCAAGCAAATAATGATATATGCGATAAAAAATATTCAAGCTGGCGAGGAATTGACCTATGATTACGGAAAAGAGTACTTCAATGAGTATATAAAGCCGAAAGGATGCCGATGCGACAAATGTAGAGGTGGAAGGAAATAAGCTTGATAACAAAAACCATCGAAGTAAAAACGATGGTTTTTTAATTTCCAATGATAAATTCTTTCATGCTCGCAGCGCTGGCTGCTTTTCCTGGAAAATTTCGAAGACCGATTTCCTCTGCCATAAAACGCAAAGTATTTGCATGCTGGTAAAAGGTATCACTGACATAGCCTTTCTTCACATCCGGTCCGATCGCAACCCAAGCCGTATGCCCGCCACCGTGCGTCGGATCAGACTTGGCGGATTCATCGAAAGTAATGATTAAAAGTCCCCCACCCGGAGTATCAAAATTCGGGCTCTGCAGGAGCGGATCGAGATTAGTCTTGAGCCAATTGTCTGCTACCGTGAGCTTATTGCAAGACCCGCTTGACGGGCAACTATGTGCATCGTTAAATTCGTTGGGTACGATAAAAGCGTAGTCGGGCAATTGATTGTTTGCAATGTCTATTGCCAGCTGAGAGAAAGGGACAAGATTTTTAGCTTGGTCGGAATTATTTCTTACATCGGAAAAATAGGAGAGAGGATTATGATGCTCGGTATAGCCGCCTTTATCTGGCCCGGTGTATCCGACCGAAGGGATATTCTCGGAATATTCCTTCCAGGTTTTTCCGGCAGCTAAGAGTTGGCGGACGATATTATCCTCCGAGACTGTTCCAGATGATCCATCGCTATTGGTGACTATCTGGCCGGTGGTCAGCATAAAATAATTGCCGATTGAAGGATGAGTATCGGCATAATAATTCTTTGCGTAAGCGTATTGGTCAGCTAATTGGTTAAGAAAAGGCATGTCTTGAGTATTGCCGATAATATCCGAATAATTCGTATTTTCCTCGAGGACGATAAAAACATGCTTTATCGAGCCCGGAGCTAATGGCGAGCCGCTGGGATTACTCATAGCAACGGAGTTGGCATTTGGCATTGGCGTCGGAACTTGATGATTCCGAGGAAAAAAATATATAGCCAAGAAAATTACTAGTACTATCGGGATTAATAAAAATAGCTTTTTCATAGTGTTTTTCGATATTGTTTATGCTTTTAATGCTTCATTTTTTAATACAAAAATAACTGCAAAAATTTTCGCAGAATTGCTTATTTAGCATAATAAAAAGATAGATTAATCTTTTTCAAAAGGGCGCGCAGCGTCTGGCACAATTTTTTCCCGGAAACTTTTTCCGACTACGGCGCCGATAATTGATCCAAAAATAGCCCCCGCGATGAAGTCGGAAAACCAATGAATTGTCAGGGATACGCCTATGCCGATATACAGCGCGTAGAGAAACGCTCCGTAGCGAACCCATTTATTTTTTGGATATAGCGTAATCAACGCGATGGCCATCGAGAAGGCTATCGTCGTATGGGTGGAAGGCCATCCAAAGAACACTCCGCCTTGCAAGATTCCGAATCGAAAAACGTGACTGATGTCAGTCGTAAAGTCCTGGGTCAAAAAGCCGGGCGGTCCCGGCCTTCCGGTAAAGAATTTATAAAAACCGGAAAGTAGAAGGCCAAGAAGCGCCGCCTGGCCCAAAGCAAAAGATGTGTGAATAAGCTTTTGATCTTTTTTGATTAAACTGGTAATAAAAAAAATCAAAATTCCAAAAAGCGGGATGAGAGCTCCGGCAATAACCGCTGGAAAAAAGATCGAGCGCAAAAACTCACTTCTTGTTGATTGAAAATAAAACCAATCAAATCCGGAGGATACGAAAACATAGGTAAGAAAGATTGCCGCAAGGTGCCAGAGCAAATTGCGACTGCGAAAAATGCCCAAGATATTACCGGTTATTTTATGGAATAATTCGCCCATGTTACAGCATAACAAATTAATAATTTCATTATATATTCAAAATGTAAAAAATCCTATTTCAGCCTTAAACCGAGACAGGGGAGCATGGGCAAGTCTTTGGGCAAATAAAAAATTGATTCGAACGTAATAATAGTTTAAGAACAAGCCTGAATTTATAATTTATGAAAGCAGGAAGCTATGATTGAAAAAATAACCAAAACTGATGAAGAATGGAGAGCAATCCTGGGGCCGGAGAGGTTCAAAGCTATGCGGCAAAGCGGAACTGAGCCGGCATTCAGCAATGTTTACTGGGACAATGAAAAATCGGGAATCTATCATTGTGTGGCGTGCGATTTGGCGCTATTTCGTTCCGAAGATAAATTTGACTCGGGGACGGGCTGGCCGAGCTTTACGCGGCCGCTCGAGTCGGATCACGTTGAATATAAAGAAGATTGCAGTCTAGCGAGCCAGCCTTGTCGGACAGCGGTGGAATGCGCCCGCTGTAATTCGCATCTAGGGCACGTATTCGACGACCTGCTTAGCACTTGGCGAAGCAAAGCGGGTGGGCCGCCTTCAGGCGGCCGGCGCTTTTGCATGAATTCCATCGCACTCAATTTCAGAGAGGATAAAAATAAATAATTTAATATTTGATAATTTCATCTTTGGCTTTGCGGTATAAGATTAGCGCTAAGATATAAGATAAAAACACAGCTGGAATTCCCAGAACCAACCAGATATTTCCCAATAAGGCGGTAAAGTTATTGGTGAAATGAAGAAGAACGGCTAAAAAATAAAAATGGGCCGGCTTCTTTTTCGCGATGCCGTAAGCGACCAAGGAAGTATTCGTGGCATGGAATAAAACGGCAAAGAACCGGATGGGCAAGATTGCGCCGAAAGCAAAGGCGTAAAATATAAATTCAATTATTCCGAAACCCAACCCCGTATAAAATCCCAAAGAGATAAGGGATTTTTCCGTTTCCCCATGGCGATAGAAGAGCGGGAAGGCTTTCGCGAATTCTTCCAGGAGCGGCGCGATAATCGCGGCTATAATCAGCTGACCGGGAAATGAAGATAAATTTACTCGGAGGAGAGAGGCGGAAATATTACTTACAAATAAAGTCAGGGGAACGCTAAGTATCATTCCGGAGAGCAAAAAAAACAGCTTCTCGGTGATGTCCGGTTTATGCACGGGAATAATTATTGATTTGCACTCGGAAGGATTGGATATTGGCATAGAAAATTCAAAAATTACAACATCTGCAAGCGTTACTTTAATTATTACAATCAACCGAGCAAATTCGTTCGGATGCTTCCGTGGGGGGGGTAACGCGCCTATCCCTTCTCCGAAGAGAAATTCTATGGAATAATAAAGAGGTCCAAGTCATCTTCGCGGCCATCAAATAAATAGCATGGGTGAAAAGAGATTTTCTCTAAAGGCAAATATAAAAATTTTAATCGCCAGCCTAAGCTTTGCGCTATTTTTTGCGAATTCTTCTTTTGGGTGCTCGGCAATAGATGCTTGGCCGGGAAGCGCAGGAACGATCATCGCAACATATTCAGACGCAAGCGGAATAATTTGGCACGAAGAGAGACAGTCGCTTTTTTTAGTGCGAAACTCCGGAGCGCTTGTCGAAATTAATTCGAGTGGAGCAGAACTCCATTCCTGGCCGGTGGCCGGAGACCTTGAGGGGATTACTTTGGCGGAAAATAAACGCTATTTATATTTAGGTATCGAAAATCCGGACAGCATTGTGGAATTCGATCTGCAAACGGAATCGCTGACAGGAAAATCATGGGATCTTACGACCTGGATGACGGGTCCTGATAATAGCGGACTCGAGGGACTAGCATACCGCAGTGGATATTTTTACGCGGGTCTTCAAGCGAATGGAAAAATTTATGTCTTTAATGTCAATCTAAACGTGAACGGAGACGTTGATTATATTGAAACTATTACTCCAAATGCAAGCTATGCCGATATTTCCGGCATTGATTACAACTCAGACACAGGAATTACGTACGCTATTTTTGATACAGCTAACGCACTTGTTGAACTTAACGCGGCGAACGAAACAGTTAATCAATATTCTCTTCCAGGAACGGCCCAGGAGGGCTTCACGCTTAAGACAAATTGTATGTCACGCGTGGCAGACATCTATATCGCAAATGATGACAGCGGAGCAATTGTGAAGTATGCAAACTATCCGATTACTTGTCTGGATGCCGACTCGGACGGCGTAAATTACAATCAGGATTGCAATGATTACGATGCCGCCATTTTTGCAAACCAAATTTACTACCGCGATGCTGATGAAGACGGGCTTGGTTCCGATGCAACAATATCCACTTGTTCTTTTGCAACGCCAACGGGGTACGTGGTAAATAGCAGCGATCAAAATGACAGTGATTATGATAATGACGGCTCACCGACGGGATCCGACTGCAACGAAAATGACAACTCGCTTACCCGGATGCAGGCATTTTATCGGGATGCCGACGGTGATGGATTGGGTGATAGTAATACTACAGTGGAAATTTGTTCCTTGTCTGCGCCGGAAGGCTATGTTGCAAATAGCAGTGATGCTGTCGATATTGTCGCAAACGGCCGTCAATTCTACGTAAATGGAGCGTATCATGATTTCTTCACTATTGAACCCTCAAGAGTGAAATTTACCAATCTCAACTTCTATAATGATGATTACGAAGAAGTTATCGCCGTGGGGATAACTAAAAAAAGAGCCTATATTACAATCGCAAGGGTTCAAGGGAGTAATGTGACAATTGCCAAGCGAGTGATGCTCAAGAAGAAATACAAGACGGTTAGTATCGCAACGCAGCCCACAAAAAACAAATTCACCACGCGCTTCAACGGGCGAAAAAAATACGTCTGGAAAATAAAAAGTTCTGGATCATTTAGCAAGTCGCATTAAAAACACACCCCCAAAGGAGGGTGTTTTTTAAGAACAAGCGAAGCTTGCACTCGGGTAAGAAAAACCCCGAGCGTAAGCTTGAGAATTTATTTATTTTTAACTGACGTTTAAATTTATCCTTGTAATAAAGAGCCATCATAGGCTGTGCCAACAAAAATTATCCACTTTAAGCCAAAATGTGACCACGCGCTTAAGAATGAAAAATTCAGGTCTAAAGACGGCGAAATTTTCGAAATATCAAGACGCCATGATAAACTTGAAACCTTTTTGTTTGATGGTATAGTTCTCATATGAAGAGAATATTAAATATCATCCCAAAAGGCAGTGTGGTGCTCGCGGTTACGAGTTTTGCTTCTTATTTATTAGGCCTTGCGCGGGACCATTTTTTTGCCCAAACTTTCGGGGCCTCCCGGGCGCTTGATGCCTATAACGCGGCTTTTCTTTTTCCCGATCTCTTGTTCAATATCCTCATTGCTGGCGGAATTGCCGCCGCCTTTGTGCCGATTCTCACCGAGCTTTTGCGTTCCGACCAAACCAAGGCGAAAGAATACGTCAACTCGGTTATTACCACCGCTACTGGCACGATGCTGGTAGTGGCAGTGGCCATTATTATATTCGCAAAACCTATCAGCATGATTGTCGCTCCAGGCTTCAGCCTGGGAGACAGATTGTTGGTTGTAAAAATTCTCCATGTCCTAGCGCTTTCACCTATTTTCTTCGCGGCCTCGAATGCTATTGGCGCAATGCTCATCACAAAGAGAAGGTTTCTTTTTTACGGGCTTTCGCCCGTGCTCTATAATCTTGGTATTATTCTCGGCACGCTTTTGCTTGCACCCAGTCTTGGGATAATGGGTGTGGCGCTTGGTACGCTTTTGGGGGCAATTTTTCATCTCTTGGTGAGAGTTTGGGATGCTTGGCGGAATGGATTCGAATTCGAAATAGCTTATGCCCTTAAAACCTCGCAATTTCGAAAGACTATCAGGCTTATGATACCAAAAATGTTCGGGCATCCGATTGAGCTCGCTACATTTTGGGGTTTTACGGCTATCGCTTCGACGCTTGTCCCGGGTTCAGTTGCTATCATCAGCTTCGCGCGTAACTTTCAGAGCGTCCCCATCAGTCTAATCGGCATAACCATTGCCACTACCAGTTTTCCGCTTCTCTCCGGCGCGATGAGCGAGAAGGCGAGAGACAAATTCTGGAAGACATTGAAGAATTCGTTTCTATTGATATTTTCAACGAGCGTCCTGGCCGCTCTGGTAATTTTTTTAATCCGAGAGCCTCTGATCAGGATATTTTTAGGCGGCGGTGCGTTTCAAGTGGCTGATATCAACCGTACAGCTGCCACCCTAGGCGTCTTCTGTCTGAGTATTCCGACTGAGGCCCTGGTACATCTTCTCGCCAGGGCTTTTTATGCCACAAAAAATACGACCATTCCGGTCGCTGTTAGTATCTTGGGAATCATCATCGCCATTCCAGGGGGATACTGGTTGAGCTTTTCATATGGCATCGTGGCTTTGCCCTTCGCATTTTTTCTAGGCAGCGCATTTGAACTCCTGATTCTCGTAATTTTATTGCCGATTCGCACGCGAAAAATTCTGCTCTGACAAGAGAGTAGCTAGCCGACAACGATCATAACTTTTCTTCCCGCATCAACGTTGCCTCCGTTCCAATCGTGAATGGCGTTCATGATTGTATTTGCCTTGTATATATAGTCGGCCCCACGACGGGTTCCCGGATCATTGGTGATAAGATCACCGTTTTTTGTGTAGCCCTTGATAACTAACATGTGATAAAGCGGCCCGGGCTGCTGGTAATAGGGATTGCCGAGCTGCCTGCCTGCCAAAGGAACTATCACGGCTTGGCCGGCCGAAAGGGCGCTCTTGATATTATCAATTGTTGGATTGGAAACCACATCAACTTTGGTGAGGCCGAAATATTCCCGAAGAATGGTGGCGGTTTCATCGGCATTCGTGTCTTCGTAAAACCCGAATTTTTGCATTTCAAAATCTTTGATAGCCAGCAGTTTGGCGTCTGCATCACTGGGACCAGTTATTGGCTGGCCTTTGATGTAGCTGGCTGTCATGAGCGTGGATGCCTCTTCACAAAATTGCTGATAGGGCAAACTCCAGTTTTGGTTGGGTGCCTGAGAGGTGAAAGGAATATTTAAATTTATTTCGCTCGCTAGAGCTGAATCCGATGCCACGGCTGCTGAATTTTGTGATCCCAAATCAGCAGTTGTTTGATAGGTTTTAGCGGGCGGTAAAGGAGTTGGCTTTATTTTATTTTTAAATCCAAAGAAAAGAACTCCCGCCAGGAACAGGATGGCAATAACTACTAAAGATAGTCTAAATTTGCGCATAGGTCTGTCTAATTACTTCAGAATCTCAGCTAGTTTGTCAAAGGATTGACCCCAGCCTTCGCGAGCTCCATCCCGGTTTTCGCCTGCCGGTATTCCGACGTGTTTTAATGTCATTTTCGTGCCGCCATCCTGATCTTCCAATACTATTTTTACCTTGAGTTCCGTTGACCATTCGCCGGTCATTCCATAATGAGAAGCTGGAACGATGTTGCCTTTTTCGTCCGTGAAACTGTCCGTCATGACAATTTTTTCCATAGGCACAATTTCTCGATAGGTGCCGCCACTCCAGAAATCTCTGATCGGCTGTCCGGGTCCTGCGGCTCCGCGCATTGCAAAAAGATATTTACCACCAACTTTGAAATCGATCTCCGCGTGCGGCACCGTGAAATTTTTCGGTCCCCACCATTTTTTTATCATCTCTGGATCTGTCCAGGCGTTCCAAACTTTTTCTCGTGGAGCGGCAAATATACGCTCGATAACTAGAGCTTGACCTTGGTCATCTTTTTGCATAATTTGCTTAAGAGATTAGCTCGGGGACTTTTTCCCTCACATATTTATACAATCACGCGCTTATTTTATTTTCTTCATCGGAAATTGCCCCTAGCCCTTTACAAAAATAAGTAATTAGTATATAATTAACCGACTGTCTAAAAACAGCATTTTATAATTCTATTACAACATGAGAAACAACAATTCAAAATATAAATCTGCGCGGCCAAGCTTTTCGCAAGGTGGCAGAAAAAATAATCAAACGGACGCACGCGGCCGCTCTTTTGGGGGTGGTAATGATGACCGAAGAACTAGCGGGGGAGGTAGGCGCTTCAGCTCGCGGGGCCGATCTCAAGGAGGAGGAAGGTTTAAATTATCGCCGCTCGACATATCAACTTTTATCAACAAAGCCGCGGTAATTACGGAAAAAGTGGAACGCTTCATACCTGAGCATCAGTTTTCCGACTTTAAAATCAATCCCATAATTCTGCGCACGCTTGAAAAAAGCGGTTATAAGCAGCCGACTCCGATTCAGGACAAGATAATTCCTCACATTTTAAATAACCGTGACGTTGTAGGACTTGCCAACACTGGAACCGGAAAAACCGCTGCATTTTTGCTGCCTCTTATCCATAAAATTAGCGGTGACAAGAAAAAGCAGGTGCTTATCCTGACTCCGACGCGCGAACTGGCGCTTCAAATCGATCAGGAATTTCGCACATTCTCCAGAGGCCTCGGCCTTTATTCCGTGGTTTGTGTCGGCGGGGCCAATATCAGCGTTCAAATTCGTGAACTTCGGTACTTCAATAATCTAATCATCGGAACGCCCGGCCGAATGCTCGACTTGCTCAACCGCAAATGTTTGAGGCTTGATCAGATTGAAACTATTGTCCTTGATGAAGCTGACCAGATGCTTGATATGGGATTTGTGAATGACATCAAGCTTATTATGTCGCATGTCCCGGCTGAGCGGCACACTTTATGCTTTGCGGCTACTATGTCGAAGACTATCGAAGAGCTGATTAATAAATTTTTGAGAGATCCGATTACAATTTCCGTCAAGACGCAGGCGACTTCAAAAAATGTGGAGCAGGATATTGTGAAAGTTCGCGGGCTCGACAAACTCGATATCCTACATGATATTTTGATCAATCCGGAACTGAAAAAAGTGCTGGTTTTCGGTCGGACAAAGCATGGCGTAGAAAAACTTTCCAAAAAGCTAACCCTGCGGGGGTTTAAAACTGAATCTATTCACGGCAACAAATCACAAGGCCAGCGCCAGCGCGCCCTCAAAAAATTTAAAGACAACCAAGTCCAAGTGTTAGTAGCGACGGATGTCGCCGCGAGAGGACTTGATATCGATAGCGTCACCCATGTCATCAATTATGATCTTCCCGCGACTTACGAGGATTACATTCACCGCATCGGCCGCACCGGCCGCGGCAGCAAGAAAGGCAAGGCTTTGACGTTTATCGAATAAAATATCATCTAACAAAAAAGACGCACCGAACAGGTGCGTTTTTTTGTGGCGTTAGTTGTATTTTTGGATTTATATCATTTTGGCTTTTTTTGTGAGCCAGACATCAAAATGTTTTTCTGATCCAATAAAGTCATTGATCGCATTAATCTTGCTAAATCCCGCAGATTTTGCCATTTCGATTAATTCTGTTTCCGATAGATCGTATGTAATCCTGGATTCTTTGCTCACTGTCTTTTTGCCAACTACTCTTTCCATATACACTCTTCGAAAGCCGTCGCCTTGATTTCGATCGGATGAGAAGATTAAGCCTTCTTCGTGGTCGCCAACTTTAATCGTCGCCAATTTTTCCCTATGTCCTTGCTCACTATCCTTGAATTTATCGATATACATATATCCGCCATCCTTCAGAATATCTGCAAAAATTTTCATGGTATTAGTATAATCTCTCGTAACCTTTTCCATATCAATATCAGGAGTAATTTTATCCCATCCGCCACCAGCGAATATAAAAGAATTCCCGCGGCAAAATATAAAGTCATAACTTTCAAGTCTTACTATGTGCGGAATTTTTTGCCATAATATTTTTTTACATTCAGCCGAGACGCCTTCTTTTTTAGCGTTTTTATTAAACAGTTCATCGGCAAATCCGTCAAAGCAATCAACTCTATAGCCCAATTTAGCTAGGTTAATAGCGGGAAAGCCGCCTCCGGCGCTTACATCAGCAATGCGTGATTCCTTTGTTATTCCTATTTTGTCAAAAAGCGCAACAATTTCATCTACATATTTTTTCTGGTCATATAAAAAATTTCTGACGCATAAATCCCAGATCTCATCCAATGTAGGTTCGGGATGGATTTCCAAGATTTTAGCTTCGCTTTTCTTGACGGGAGCGTGAGTCTGCATGTTTGCAACAATTAATATTTAGTAGGAGGAGGTGGATTCGAACACACCGACCTCTGATATGTAATATCAGTGCTCTGCCTGGCTTGAGCTATCCTCCCGGAACTTTGCTATTTCTTAGCAAGCCAAACAACGAAATGCCTTTCCTCTTTCAATTTCAACTTTTTAATTTCTGAGAATCCAACTTTTTTCAGTAAATTTTCCATCTCTTCTTCAGACAAATCATAAGCCACGTTTGGTAGTCCATTTTCCTTTCCGCTTTTATCGCGTAGTAATAATTGGGCAAAACGCACATTATCTTCTGGTTTTCGCTCTACATAAAATACCAAGTCTTTTTGTTCCCCAGTACTTTTAATATTTAATCTAGCGGCAACTTTTTTATCTGGTATTTCAGAATCTCTGAACTTATCTACATACAGATATCCGCCTTGTTTTAACAGATCAAAGTAGACCTTAAGTGTTTTTTCGAGAGCATTCAGACTTTGGCTAGCATTGATTTTTTTATCTTCATTCCAACCTCCTCCGGCATAAATGATGGTGTTGCCCCGGTTTAAAAGCATGTCAAAAGATTCATTCCCGAAGTGCCGTGTCAGATCAAGCCAAGATGATTTTGTAACCTTATGTTTAATTCCCGCTTCCCTTAAGCTTTCTTGGAACGGTTTTATGGTTTTCTCACTCATATCCGCGGTTTGCAGGTTATATCCTTTTTGCAAGAGTTCGGTCGAGAAGAATCCAGGCCCGACGCAGGTATCAAGTATGTTCGATTTCTTATTAATCCCTATTTTTTCGAACAATTTTTCCATTTCTTCAGCATAAGCTTGACTGTCATAAAGCAGTTTGTATTCAGTTAATTTCCATAATTCTGCAAAATCTGGTTCAGTCGGGACGTCCAAGACTTCAAGCGAATCTTTGTCTGAAACATATTTCATTTCAGCTCCAATGGCCAAATTCCTTTCTGCGTTTGGACCAAGCGGGATATTAAAGAATTTGAAAGAGCCCTCGCTTGATTCTTGCAGAAATAATTTCACATAAAGTTCTCCTGATTTCGTCACTGCGTTATCGCACATAGCCGGTGTGAATCCGACAAACATTTTGTGTTTCAGGTTGGTTTTGGGCGCGATAACTTTTTTCGCTAAATATTTAAAGGAAACCGAAGGGGATTTTCCAAATAATTCTGCAAGAAATTCTGTGAGTTCGGCTATGCAAAACTTTCCGCCCGTTTTAGAGTTGAATGTCTGAAAATTGCAAGATTTTATTTGTTGATTATCCAAAATATTTATGGATAAATCGATATTTTCATCCTTTTCAGCGGAATAATTTATAACTCCTTCAAAATATTTATTGTTCGCGCTTATGAATTTCTTGAAATTGGCGCGCAGTATGGTTTCTCTAAAATAATAGTCTGGTCCGTTTTTCAAGATGTCACCCTCACTTAAATTGTATTGTTTCGCAATTTCAAGATATTGTTCGGGAATTCCTTTTTGGCCTGAAAATTGGGCAAGTAATTCATTGCGGTAGTTCTCAGCTGACCGTCCAGATTTATTTGCAGGAGAAAGCCGTAATTCATTGATCCCAGTGGTATCGTTCGCGATGATAGCCAGCTTTGCGCTAACGCCCTTTGTCTTTAGCGCCGCAACAGTTTGACAAGCCAGCTCCCAGGTATAAACAGGGAAGGAAGTCATTCCAAATTCCTCCAGCAAACTATGCAGGCGTTCGGGGAGTAATGGCTTTATGCTTGGCCAAAACTTGTTCTCGATCATATCCGGGATTGCCAAAAAATGGCCGCCCATGACAAAAACCTCCGTTTCTTTCGGATTATGTATAGCCGATTCAATCTTTTCGGTGATAGCCTTGGCAGAATTGACAATTAAGGTTTTTTTGTAATAAATATTATTTCTTAGATTTTCCAAATTTGGATTTTTAATTAAACCTTTTTTCTTATCAAAAAACATTTTTATCTCACCAAGAATATGATCAACATCTTCAATATCCGAGTAAACGCCAAAGCTGATGCGTAGGCTTTCTTGCCCCAAATGTTGAGCTAGAGGAAACGCGCAATGTGAACCATAGCGTATGCAAATTTTTTGTTTGGCCAAGTAATCGCCAAGCTCTTTCACGCTGTATTCCTTAATTCCAAAAGAAATTACGCCAATCTTTCGATCCAGATCATCCGGCCCGAATATGATTATTTCTTCGAACTTTTTCAGGCCATTAATTAAATAGGCAACCAATTCAATTTCGTGTTTTCTAATTTCATCAAGGCTAATCGAGCGCATAAAATTAACCGTCTTTGAGAGTCCAATTATGTTTGAGGTGTTTGGTGTGCCGCCCTCCAGGGTGATTAATGACTGGTGATATTCCGGGGAAATAATATCCTTATCTTTTCCAAAAGTGACAGCGACGTCTTTTACCGTACCGCCGCCAACTTTAGTTGGGGTCAAAAGGTGATGAATTGAATTTGAAACATACAAAACACCAACACCATCCGGACCATACATCTTGTGCCCGGAAAATGCATAAAAATCGGATTGAATTTTCTTAACATCGACTGGTATATGGGCGACGGCTTGCGTTCCATCAATAAAATATAAAATATCTTTATTAAAATTCTTTGCAATTTGTCCAATTGTTTCCACATCATTGATATTTCCCAGAACATTGGAACAATGATTGATGGCGACTATCTTTGTCCGCTTATTAAGCGTTTTCTTAATTTCTTCAATATCAATCAGCCCGTTCTTGATGCCGACCAATCTAATTTTTGCTCCTTTTTTTACCAACTTTAAATAGGGGAGCATGTTTGAATGATGCTCGGAGATGGAAAGAATTATCTCATCATTTGCTTTAACGAGATGTGCCATCGAATCAACTGCAAGATTTATAGCGCCAGTCGCATTGTTTGAAAAAACGATTTCATTGCCTTTGGCGCCAATAAATTTGCCGATATTTTCCCGAGCCTCGGCAATTAATTCTTCATTGCGCAAAGCAACCTCATGAGCGCTTCTGCTCGGGTTTCCGCGGTAATGCAAAGCTTGATCAAGCGCCCGTATAACCATATCCGGAACTTGGGTAGTGGCCGCACTATCAAGGTAAGTCAGATTTCGTCTTCTAAAAAAATCAAAACGTGATTTTAATTCCATAACAATTTTATAATTTTTAACAGATTCGATTTCTCATCCTAACAACGCAGTATACCCCATTTTGAAGATTGTGTAAATAATATTAGTCATTAACTAATAAACAATTTAAATTAATCTTTATATAAAGCATATAAATCCTTATTAATGTTGAATAAAATAGTTGACATTATCAAGATTATCTGCTAAAATAGGAGCATAATCATTGAAAAATGATATGGACAATATCAATAATATCCTCAAAAACTTTTCTTTTTCCCAGCCGGAATCGGATCTATATCTGGCCGCTTTAAAGCTTAAAAAGGCCACAATTTCTCAAATTGCCCAAAAGGCGGGCATGGGCAGAACGGTGGCGTATTTTCATATCAAAAATTTAGCCGAGCGAAATGTCCTTAAGCAGATAAAAAGCGGCCGGAAAATACTCATTAGTCCCGTGACTCCGTCAGAACTAGCCGAGCGTTTGCAAGAAAGTGTTGGTAATTTCAAGTCCCTCGTTCCCCAGCTAGAGTCGTTGAGCACTGTCGAAAACGAAATTCCCGAGATTGAGATCCTCGAAGCCGGCGCGGCTTTTGAGAAGATATATGACGAAGTGACGAATATGCCGGCTGGATCGACGTGGAAAGTTATGGAAGACCGGCGCGGAGCGGAAGCCGAGCTGAAGCTGCTGGATAATAAATATTGGAATGTTTTTTTCACCCGGATGACAGAACGTGATATTGTCACTAAAGCAATTTTTACCAAGGAATTGCTTTCAGATATCAGCAAATCAATTACGCCAAAAAACTACTCCATCTTAAAAAAGAGGAAGTGGAATATCCATACCATTTCCGAAGACACCCTGCCAATCAAGAATCTTATCACGCTCTATAACAACAAACTTTCATTTATGTTTCCTGAACTGTCACTTACGATCACGATCAAACATCCTGCGCTCTTTTATGTAATTGATACGTTATTTGAAACGATATTCTCTTTCGCTGAAGCTGTTGAAAACCCTTGGGGACATAGAAACGAGGCGCAATAAGAATGCTCAACGCCGAAGCGACAGCAAAAAGGGCAAGGCGCTGTCGCTTATTGAATAAAATATTCCATTTTAAACAAAAACAGCATCTATCTGGATGTTGTTTTCTTGTTTTGGACCAGCAGCGTGGGTCTTTGAGTCTCAGACCTTGCCGCTTCCGGCTGATTTTGATAAGTCAAAATATTTTTTTATGGCCCTGTCGATCGAAGCGATGCCAAGATGCTGGATGAGATTGATGCCGCCCCCGCCGGTTTTGCTGTTTTTATCCCAGAGCCAGCGGGTGTCAACAAAGTAAACATTTTCCGCATCGCCGTTACTTCCAACGTCAACTAAAACATTGGCAGTTTTTTGGAAATACTCAAAAGGGTTTCTCAGGACTTCTTCGGGCCGCAGATCTATGAGTTTTCCCGTATCTAGATACATTTTTTTGGTTAAAACCGCGAACGTGACCAGTTTTTCCAGCAGTTCTGGATGTTTTCTGAGCTCCTCATCCGTGGATTCCGAGAGTGGTTTTACATTTTTACCTCCTATTCCTTCCTGGATAATATAGTAAGTCTCTGGCAATTTTTCCTCCTTAGCTTGACGCTCTGCGGCTTGCCGCTCATCCAGATTGTGAGGATGTCCAATTACTACTCCAAATTCTTCAGGCAGAAAATTTTCATCTTGGTGTTTTCTCACGATGCTTGTCAGTATTTCGACGGTGTCTTCATCTCCCAGTATTTTTCGCATCTGCTCATGCAAGGTGCCTCTTTTATCTGCCAGCTCTGCCAGCAGTTTCCGCCTGCTTTCCGAATCGCCATTCCTGCCGCTCGCGTCGCAATGAAAATATTTCCTCATCAGAAAATATTCGGCAACTCCGTTTTTCACGAAATCAAAATCAGGCTGGATATTGAATTCCGGACCCAGATATTTTACGAGAAAACCGCTAACCGTTTCCCGATTTAAAGCGACGAATTTTTGCAGACATTTTAAAAGTGGGGGAGTATAGTTTGTTTCTCCTTCTTTGATTATGAACGATTTGCCGCTCTCTATCTCTCCATAGCGAAATATCTTTGCATGGCTGCTGTTTGCTATTGGTTCTCCTAAATCATTTTTGAACGGAGATAGATTTCTGTCCGTGCCTTTTTCCATACTTTCATTCTAACATACAGGGAATATATGTGCATTTCGCGAAAAAACAGTGGCTAATCGGGCATTGTTGATTGAAAAATGTGTTTCTACTTGGATGCCTATTGCGCCTTCTTTAAATCGCTTTCATATATTCTGCCATATATTTCATAAGGAAAATTCAAGGAATCCAGGTTTATGCCGAAGCTTTTCAATTGAGGTGACTCAAGATCCCACTTGTCATAATAAGAAATAAATCGTTCTTTTCTCTCTTCGTCAAAACCTGTCTCCATCTTGAACGTTCCCAAATGTCCCAGATAATCACCATTGATGACATTGCCAAAATGATCGTGGCTTATGCCTGGGTCGGCTTCTTTTGCAAAATTTTCAAAATCCTGCATGTCTCCGCTCACTTCTCTGTTCCAGTTTTTCTTGATATTATTCAGTAAATCTTCAGTCTTGAACGCAAAGTAGCGAGCATTCTCGTTTTGACTTTTTCCAGGCCTATACCGAGATTCTTCGAGAAAATCTCCAAAAGGTTCAAGGCCGAGATATTTTCGAAACATGTCCACCCTAACTCGTTGCCAGATGTCGCATTCCTTTGTTTTTTCCTTTGAATATGGTCTTTCGTCCTTCAAAAAATCAATAGTTCTCGATAGGGGAGAAATGGTGTCATATGATTTATTACTCACGTTCTGCGCTATTCTTTCGCGAAATTCGATTTCCTCGGCACTCATTTTATCGCCTTTTCTCGTCTTTACATAATACTCCATCTTAACGAATAGTTTCGCTCCTTCAATGGCTAAATTTACGTCATGAAAAAAATCCGAAGTGGCACCGTACTTCTTTTTTAAAAATGCTGTAATTCCTTCAGGCTCATTCAGCAATTGTCCATTTGAGGTTGGAGCTTTCTCTTCATGAAAAACAGCCGCGTGTGCCGATTCAGCGCCGACGCTTAGCATTCCTGCCGCTACAATTGCTAGCACAAAATTGCGAAAAACTTCCCTTGCTTTGCCGGTAAAACCGTTCATTCTGCTATTGAAGCTAGCCTGCCTGCCTGCAACCCCTGCTGTCTCAACTGTTTCTGCCAGCTCTTGGCGTAATTCTTTCCCACGTTGTTCAAATTCTTGAAGCAAATTTTCTGCCGTATTGATGACTGCCACGGGATTATTTTCTTGGCCTGTCTCCGGCAGCACTGGCCTTGCTATTTGCTCTTGCTGCCGGGGTCGTTCTAGCCTGTCGTTTTTTTCTAGAGATCTGCTCATATGGCTTGAAGAATTTTCCTAATCTTTTTTAGCTTCTCTTCCTCTGCTGTCATACTGATCTTTTTTGCAAATTCCTCTCGCTCGCGCTTGATTGTCTCAATCTGTTTTTCATACTGGGCGAGGAGATCCTTTGGAGAATTTGATATTGTGTCTCTCACGCTTGTTTTCATAGTTTATGCATTAAATTGCTTTAACGACCATCTTTTTCAATATCCCATCCGCTTCTAATATATAATGCCAGAAAAATATTAACTATATTTCTATTATATATTGGTTTTGCTTTTTGGGAAGCTATATGCAAAAGCCCAAAACAAAAAGGCAGCCAGGGTTGTATTATTGATATATCGAACGGGATAAGTAATAAACTGGACAAAGGAGGTGAGGATTATGTATGTATCACCGGAACTAATCAAACATATAGAAAAACACGTTCTCTTTCCTGCCACTGGGAAAGATATTATTGAATCGTTTAATCAGCCGTCTGATTCCAAGGATGATATGGATGAGATTGGCAGAAAAATCGACCCGGAAAATATTTATCATAGCCTGGAAGACGTAAAGACCGACCTGGAGCTGTTCTAAGAAATATTCAGTTTAGCTATTTGCCCAGCAAGGAAATGTTGGGGTTGTTTTGATACGTGAAGAGCAATAAAACTAGTTGATTGGTTATATGTGCTGATTCTTTTTAGCAAAAACATTGTCCCTTTCCCGCATTCAGAATTTGAGCTAAAATTACTTCTCTATGGCTAGAAATTAAAATGAAGATCATAGGACATTTGGATATGGATGCTTTTTTTGCGGCGGTTGAGGAAAGGGCGAATCCGAAGCTCAAGGGCTTGCCGATCGTGGTAGGCGCCGACCCTAAAGAGGGACAGGGGCGTGGCGTGGTGTCAACCGCTAACTACAAAGCGCGTGAATACGGTATTTGCTCGGCGCTTCCGATTTCAACCGCGTGGCGTCTGTCGGAAGAGGCAAAACGCCAGGGAAAACCTGAGGCTGTTTTTGTGTCGGTTAATTTCAAAAATTACAGTGAAGTTTCAAAAAATATAATCAAAATTCTTGAAAAATATTCAGGCCGGGTCCTGCAGACCAGTATCGATGAGGCCTATTTTGATCTCTCGCCCGCGGAAAATTTCAAAAAGGCCGGAGAAATAGCTAAAAAAATCAAATCGGAAATAAGGAAGAGAGAACATCTCACTGCTTCGATTGGAATAGGCCCGAACAAATTGATCGCCAAAATTGCCTCGGATTTTCAAAAACCCGACGGGCTCACAGTCATAACAAAAGAAAGAGCGGAAAATTTTTTGGAGCCTTTGCCGGTCCGTAAAATTCCGGGTATCGGCCCGAAGACGGAGGAATATTTCAAAAAGCGCGGCATCGAGAAAATAATTGATCTTAAAAAATACTCTCGCGAAGAACTAACGGAAATGTTGGGGAAGTGGGGAGCCGAGCTCTATGAAAAAACGAGAGGACGGGGTAGCACGGATCTGGCCGAAGTTCGCGAGCGGAAATCTATCGGGGAACAGACGACTTTCGAAACCGATAGCTTGAATTTCGAAACCGTTTGGGAAAGTTTGCAGGAACTCTCCACGGGCGTCTTTCGAAGGTTTCAAAAAAAAGGATTCAAGAGTTTCCAGGCCGTGACTGTCACCATCCGTTTCTCGGATTTTGAAACGCATACTCGCTCGCAAACACTCAGAAAGCCTGCGAACTCACTGAAGGCAATTGAAATGAAATCTTTGAAGCTCCTCATGTCTTTTTTTGACCGTCGTGAAAATCCGCGGCGAAAGCTGATCCGGTTGGTGGGAGTAAGAATTGAAAAATTGGGTTAACTTTTTCTGAGGATTGGGTCAGTGATCAGCAATACCTCAAACAAAAATCGCCAACGTTTGGCGATTATCCGGACAATAAAGAGCGCTTCAAGCGGCGAAAAGCCTTGAAGCGCAAGATGATCCAAAGGGTCGGTTTTCGACCCTTTGACAGTCAATCTAGTGGCTGCCACCTCGCTAGCTCTTAGTGCGAGATGAATAAGTAGCCCCGTAAATGAGCTTTTCTATCAAATCCATCAAAAGAAGATTCTCATGTTTTAATCTTCTCTCGCACCTGCTGCAAATCCGAATTTTGCGCTTGCCGGAATTTACCGCTGCGGTATTAGATTCATTCAGAACTGCCCCGCAGCCAAAAAAGTTAAATCTCTGAATCTGCGCATCGCAGATGAGAGGCTCGCTGGAATAGACATCCTTCTTCTTCCTAGGTCTTCCCATGATTAAGCTCACCTCCTGAGCTAAAATAGTATTTAGTTTTTGCATTTGCAAAAACACGAGTTGTTAAGTTTTTTCAAAGCTACCAAATCTTGCCTAAAAAAGCAATAAATTCTCCTAAAAGTAGATTTTAGGAGCAAAAGCTTTGAATCGCGAAAGATAATAAAAATTAAAGTGAACGAGTAGAGTTGCAGTGGGCCGATTCATTTGGTAAAATTTCTCCGTGATAGATATAAGTTATTCACCCAAAAAATATCAACCCGATCCACCTCCCCGAAAGCCGAAATCCGGTTTTCTTTTGTGGCTGCTTGTAGTGATTATAATCGCGGACGGAGCCTTCATGGCTTATCAACATCAGAAATCGCACTCCGATTCCGCGCAGCTGGAGGCAAATCAAGGCAAAGCCCTCACGGCGGAAGCGCAAAAAATCGAACCAATCAAAGCGCAAGCAATCGATAAGCCTGAGTATCAACCGGTGCGCAATGACGGAATTGCAGATCTTGTGATTCCCAACGCGCATGCTTTCGTAGTAGTGGATGCCGACAGTGGAAAAGTATTGGCGGGTAGCCATGAAGCGGATCGGCGACAGATCGCATCGCTTACGAAAATGATGACGGCTATTCTGGTCATGGAAAAAATCAAGGATCTCAATGAACCGATTGAAATTGGCGAAGAGGAAGTCTATATCGAAGGAACAAAGATCGGCTGTCCGCGCAGCGGATATTGTGTGAGCCCGCGGCTAAAAATCGGGGAGAAAATAACAGCCAAAGATCTTCTTCAGGCAATGCTTATCAACAGCGCCAACGATGCGGCGACCGCCCTTGGCAAGCACATTTCCGGATCGCAAGAAAAATTTGCAGATCTTATGAACCAAAAAGCGGAGCAGATGGGACTCACCAACACGCATTTTTGCACGCCTTCCGGACTCGAGCCGGACGGACGCGAATCCGAATGCTATTCCTCCGCTTCCGATATTGCCCATATTGCCGCCTACTCCATGCGCTACGATGAAATTTGGAATATGTTTGACTACCCGAACAACTGTGAGATCACTTCCTGCGACGGGCAAACTTCACACACGCTTCTCAACACTGATGTTGCAATGAGCGACATTCCCAATGCCATGGGCGCCAAGACGGGTTTCACTCCGGCCGCTGGATATTCACTTCTTCTCGGAGCGTCGGACGTGACGAAGCAACACCGCGTGGTGGTGGTTGTTCTTGATGATCCATACCGTTGGCAAGATATCCGCACGGCAATTGACTGGACATTCAAGGCGTATTCGTGGGAAAAGCAGCCTTCCTAAGCTAAACTTTTAGCATAGCAAACCGGAGCAACAAAATAATACTTACCTCGGTAAGTATTATTTGATAAGAGCCGCCGACGCAAGGTGGTTTACGGCTTTAAGTTTTTTTTAAGATATACGCGTCGCAATTGTATCCGTAACGTTCGTCCGAATATTTTTCTATAATCCGAAGATGATTCTTTTTGAACTGTTTGAGAAGAAGCGGAGTATCCCCCGAAGTTGAAAAGCCCACCTGGGCAATTCCGCCATCTTCCATATAACGGGGCAATTGAGCGATAAACTTCTTCATCATTTTGTAATTTTCGTCCGCCACGCCATATTCCAAAACATCTTGGGGCTTGTTTCCGTGATAGGGGAGATTGAATATCACTATATCGTATTTTTTGGCTATTTTAGAAAAGAGATTCGAATAAAAACATTTGGCGTTTTTCACCTGATGCTTTTTGAAATTTTCATTGGTATTTTTTACCGCGTTAGGATTAATATCTACCGCGTCCACAAATGATGCTCCGCGCAGGGCGGCAAAAAGGGAAATAATGCCGCAGCCCGAGCCAATTTCGAGTACTGTCTTTCCTCGGACATCCGGCAACGTTTCTACTCCAAAAATTCCAGCCCAATCATACTTGGGAGACATAACGTCGGGATAGATGATGAGATCTTTTCCGAAAACTCTGGTTGTATACGGTTCTGTGTGCTTCCGGACCATGTCGAGATACGGAGAGGTTGTTACATGCAGTTGATAAGTATCGGTTTTTTTGGATACTTTCAACGCTTCTCCTTCCGATAACTTTTCAATTCGCAGGGTTGAGAGGGTTGCCCGGAGACTCTTTTCTCGCGCAAGAGCGACCCAAATATTAAGTATCTGCCGTTGCAGGTCGGCTGCAAGCTTATAAATCGTAGCTGCCTTCTTCTTTTTCGGAACTTCCAATGCCATGGCGAATCCGGCGAACAGGAGTGTTCTCGTGAGCTGCATGTCTTCCGCGCTTTCAATCTCTTTTTCTCGGTTAAAATTGATCGGATAGCCGCCGTTCATTATTTTCAAAATTAGGCCTTTATGCGGCTGTAAGCGAATGGTTTCGAAAGAATCCGAGGGGAATCCAGCCCTGTTAAGCAGGCTATAAAATTCCACATCTGCTGATGATGTGCTCAGCATATATTTTTCACCCTTGGATTTATCAAGCACGACCCCCTTCAAAAAGTCCTTTCCGGTGGCGCCGACGATAATATCATTTTTTTCAATGATTTCGCTGATGGAAGCGACATTTCCTTTGCGGGATGATCCCATCGCGTTGAATTTCGAGAAATCATAGTAATTGGCAGCCATCTTCAGTCTATCCATCTCAACGAGAATATTCTTGCCAATATTTCCCGTGCCGACAATTCCTATTTTACGCTTGCCTGTCTTCTTCGCGACTAAGCAAATTTCTTTTGCAATCGCTTTGGCAATAATCTCGGACTCAATTTCCTTTTTCAAGGCCGATCCGGCTACGTTAACCACTGGCGGGCAATTCCCGTAAACTTCTTTTAATCGGACGATTCCTCGAGTTGTTTGTTCCACTCCAATCACGTCAATACCCGAAAGATCCGCCCAGGGTATGTTGGAAATAATATCGGCCCCGTCATCAATGATGACAATTTTTGAGATAGCTGCCTTCTTGGAATGCGAAAGTGCCTTATCCCAGAGAACTTTTATGCTGTCTTGAACGGAAAATTCATAAGCCAGTCCCGTTTTCATGCGCACTCGAACAAGTTCAATGCCCATTTCAACGACTTTGTCGGCTACGGAGGGTATTGTCGAATATGGTTTTTCCATCAGGAACATATTCTTGTAGCCAACCACTGCGGCTAAATGGCGAAAGAGGGGATAAGAGCTCTCCAAAATATGCGTATGGGCAATCACTAAAACGTCTTCTTGCAAGGGCAAGTTTTTAATACTTGCAAACTGGTCCAGCAGGGGAAGTTCAGTAAGCGGCTTTGGGGTGCGGTCTTTCCTGGCCAGCTCAATAAGATAATGTTCCAGTGTTTTTTTGGATGCCTTGCGTTCGTGACTGAATCCTTGTTGTCCGAAAAAAATTATATCCGTATTGTCTTCGGCAATCAGCGTCCAATTGCCGAGCCTTTTTTTAGCATTAAAATGGAGATAATAGGCTGTCTCGAATAAGCCGATAAAATCACCGGGCGTCAGATGCCTCACGGCTTTTCCATTTTCAAAAACAACGACCTGTCCCTTGGTAATAATCCCAAGCGGCACCTCGGCATACATTAAATCTTTATAATGAAAAGCAATGTCAGTCACGATGCGTCCCATAGCTACGATTGTCTCTTCGTTTTCAAAGCTGGCGAAGTATAATTTATGGCTGGAAAGGGAGCGGATAATGCGCTTTAAATTCGGATGGCCTCTTAGTTTTGAGCCGCGGAATTCTTTTTTGGATTCTCGTTCTTTAATGAGTTGAATTTCCATAAATATTGCTTGAATTGTTTATTCCGAAAGATAGCATATTTTTAAATAATAGTCAATATAAAATGTAAACTTTACTTTACATTTTGAAAAAAGATGTTAAAATAAGGCCATGCATAACCAAAAAATCATCAAAAATATAGTTCGAATGGAGCGACGCAGGCGGCGGGTTACCCAGGCAGAGATGGCTGAGGCCGTGGGCGTAAGCCGCCAGACCGTGGTGCTTTTGGAAAAAGGCAATTATGCGCCTTCTCTTCTTTTGGCACTAAAAGTGAGTCAGTATCTGCACGAGCCGATTGAAAAACTGTTCTACGTGGAATAATAAAGAAAGGTCTTTATTTGAATTTTGATTGGATGAGAGAGCAATAAAAGCAACCACTTAGCTTCATGCTAAATAAAAAATCATGCCGCGAAACGCATGAAATTTTTTGCCGTGCGGCAAAATCAACAAGAAGGCATTTTCGCATAAAAAATAAACTCCACCGCTTTTTGTGACGCAATGTTGCGTTAGCGGTGGAGCTTTTGGGCGTTATGCCCATTCCGTACTTAAACGATTAGCAGGCAGTTGCTATGAGGTGGTGGAAGGCTGCTCATCCTCGTGGCTCCGCTTCTTCCAAAAGACGATGCCGACGAGCCCGGAGCTCAGGAGCAGCAGCGTGCCAGGAACGGGAACCGCCGAGGCGGAGCCGAAATTGTCTACCCGAACGGTCGCTCCATTGAGACTGCTGAAGCCCAGGTAATTGTTGTTGTTCAGATTGTTTGCCCCGTCGGCAAAGACTAAGCCGATGTCATTATAGGTCGACATCACCTGGGCAAAGGTCAGGTTTCCGGCGTTCTGGTTTGGCCAGGCAAGGAAATTTGCCGCAGCCACAAAGACGGAGTGGTTGGTCCAGGCTCCGTCATTGTTGGGGTCCCAGGAGAACGCATCCTGGGAAACAAAATAGTTATACGTCGTGCCGTCATATCTCCCAACGTAGAAGCGGACCAGCGGACTGGAGGAAGTGATGACGCCCTCAGTCTTGAACGACGTGGTGAGGTTGGCGCCATTTAAGTCTCCGAATACGTTACTGGCCTGGTAGTTGGCAAACGCGTAACGCTTGGCGGCGGAGTCGTTATTTACCGTCGCGTAGATGTTGCCGTTCAGGTTCCCGCCGGTACTCGACCAGGGTGCCGAGACCTCAGTTTGCGTGCCGCTGCTGTTGATCGTGGTGGTCGTGAACAGCGCGTTGTTGCCGTCGAAGGTCTCGATAAAGTAGGCGTTTGCCATTCCTGACACAGAGAGGATCATCAGGACCATTACCACTGCTACAAACGCTGCCAATCCTTTCGTCTTCATGCTGTCCTCCATACAGGTGAAAAGTTGATATTTATTAGGCGAAACAAAAAAGTTCGCCCACAGTACTGCCAATGTTAATGATTCAATAATGCAATGCCGCGTTGAGCATTCAAATAATATAGCAATAATCCGCTTAAATGTCAATAATGTTCCTTAGCGACCGAATTCAAACCCCGAAGCCCCCTTTTTGCTAGACTGGAGCGTTAACCTCTAATTAACGCCATGGATATGCCAAAAGGAAAGGAAATCACCCTCTTCGAGAGGGAAAGAATCGAAGTGTATTTG
>JBAZYY010000013.1:0-41378 GCA_041659065.1 Parcubacteria group bacterium | reverse complement strand
ATTTTTTCTTCTTGCAGCATAAGGTAGCGATTATCGTAGGGATTCATAGAGTTGGGATGAAAATTTAACTTTTCATCCTACTTTTTTATTCAAAAAGCGTAAACCCTTTTGCTGCAATGTTAACAAAGTTTCAGGCTTGCCTCAATTCCTTTCTAATCTTTTTGTAATCCGGAATTATCTTTTCGACCAAGTTCCAAAATCTTACGGAGTGATTCAGCTCTTTGAGATGGCATAGTTCGTGAACAATTATATAGTCGAGATGTTTTTCCGGAAGATGAATTATTTTGTAATTGAAATTCAGATTTCCTTTCTGGCTACAGCTCCCCCAGCGGGTTTTTTGGTTCCGGATAGCTATCCTATTATAGCTAAAATTGTAGATTTGGTTATGCTCCCGCAGCTTGCTGACGGCTAACTTTCTGGCGTCTTCCTTAAGCTTCATATATTCTCTCCGGCTGGTTTTCGTAAGTAGCCCGTTTTGCCCGCGCTTCCGTGCCTCTAATATTTTTTTCCTTATCCAATCAGCTTTTTGCAATATGAATCCTTCAAGTTGATCCAGACCAGCTCTCCTCGGAAGAGTCGCAACCATTTTGCCTCCGGGATAAATAGTTAGCCGCAAATTACGGGCACGGCTGCTTTTTCTAATTTCGTATTTTATTTCGTATTTTTCATCTTTATCTAATTCTTGCATTCTTTTCTCAATATTGACTAAATTAAAAATATGTGGTAGAAATATTTGAAGGAGTAAAAATTGAAGGAGGAAATATCCTTTGAAACCAAAGACATATGAAAAGGCTGCGGAGGGCACTTGGGTTATTTTCGTCGCGGCACCAGTCAATGCATTTCGAGTGTTGCCCGGCGAGCCTGTTAAGCCCGACGAACCCATCAAACCCCGTACGGCGATTATTAACGATGGCTATAGATTGACACCTGAGGGGTTCCTGGAAGTTATCCAGGTTAGTGAGACTACTTACAAGAACCTATCCACTGAGCATCAGTACGTCATTATTCCTGACAAGGGAGAGTCTCAAATCAATTTATTGACTGGCAGGATTAAGATCAAAGTCGATAATGGGAGGAGTGTACCTCTCGATCCCCGATTCCAGGGAAGCGGCTATTATCTTCCACCTGCCAACGCCCGAGTCCTCGACCTTCGGCAGCTCTTCCGGGCCGAGGTCGTAACTAATATCACCTTTCACCTGCCCGAGCCGGACGCTGAGAAAGACTCTCTTTGATGCCTATCATCGCAGTTTGACAACCCTCAGGGTAGACCACGGTCTGCCCTGTTTTTTTATTCGTTTTCGACTTCCGTCTTCAGCTCTTTTTTCACTTCTTCAAATTCGTTCTCGACTTTTTTGAGCCGTTCCCGGCTGGCTTTGATCAGTTTCACGCCCTCTTTTACCTTCTCAATTCCTTTTTCAACATCCACCTCGCCTTGCTGCTCGAACCATTCAACGATTTCCTCAAGTTTTTTCAGAGACTCTGTTAGGTTAATTTCTTTTGTCATAGAATACACTTAATTCTAAAATTAAAGATTGTAAATTTTTTTCACTTCCGACTCGAATTTTCCATCCGCAATCTGAATTTCCATCTCATCCCCTATCTCCACGTCCTTCACGCTTCTTACGATTTTGCCATTATGACTTACGAGGCTATAGCCCAGCCTCAGTTGCCGTTCCGGATCGTTTAGCTTAATTTGGCTCTCCGCGACGTTTATTTGTTCCTTTATGCCTGAAATCGATCGGGAAAAATCTGAATAGATATTTTTGAGCGCCCCTCTGATTTTATCTTTTCCGTAAAAAATCGCTTGTCCAATTTTTTCCGCTTCGCGATGGAGAGCGTGTTTCACTCTCTCAAATCGTTCAAAGATTCCAGACAAATTCGCGAGTAGTTGATGTTCCGCTTCATCAACCTTTCTGGCGGCCTCATCCCAACAGCGGGAAAGTTCAACGGCCGCCCCGGTGGGAGTGGAAACCATTTTGTCGGCTGTGAGTGCCGCGAGTGTTATGTCCTGCTCGTGGCCAATGCCGGCTAAAATTGGAATTTTCGAAGCAGCTACTTCTCGAACAAGCGATTCAGAATTAAAGGCCTGAAGGCTTTCGAAACTCCCGCCCCCGCGCACAAGGACAATCACGCCGATCTCCGGCATATTCCGATTAAACCACTTTATCCCGTTAATTAAATCAAAAACCGCCTGTTTGCCTTCGACACGGGAATCAAAAAACTTTATTTGAAAGCCGTAGCTACCTAAGTTGCTGGTGAAATCTCCGATCGCCGCCCCCTGATGAGAGGTAATCAAACCGATCTTTTGGACGAAATCGGGAATTGCTCTTTTTCGTTCGAGCGCGAACAAACCTTCTCCTTCCAATTTTCTTTTTAGTTCATCATAGGCTTTCTTGAGCGCTCCTTCTCCGACTAGTTCGATCATTTTCGTTTGAAATGACAATCTTCCACCTGGCTTGTAAACACTGGGGTAGCCCCATATAACGATTTCCATGCCTTCCTCAAGCTCCACGCCGCTGGCTTCGTAATCATTTCTCCAGATGAAACAGTTAATCAGGCTTTCATCCCCTTTGTCTTTTATCCCGAAGAAAATATAATTGCCCCGAATGTCAACGCTTGACACTTCCCCCTTGACTCTAGCCTCGGCCTCAAGCAGTTTTTCATTCAGAAAATCCAGATATTCTCCGACTTCGAAAACTTTGTTCTCCTCCTTAAAGTCTTGGACAAATTCCTCCCCTTCGCCGCGCACCATCGACAATATTTCCTCGCCATACTGGGCGTACTTTTTTTCTTTTATGCCCTTGATTTCAAGAAGCTCTTGTTTGTTTTGCGGCATTTTTGCAGCAATTTCCTCAAGCGCTTGGTTTCCCAGCACGCGGTAAAACTCAACACCGGATCTGCGCGCCGTTTTATCCCGCCAATTTTTCAGTTTTTCGAGAAGTTTTTTTTGCATAGCATATTATACTGGTTCCTGTCCTGGGAAATATTTTCGCCAAAAACACAGACCTGATTTTACCATTTTTTGAAAAATTAACATAGTCAGATCGAGAGAGGATTATTTCGAATTTATGCTTTCCAAGAATGTCCTTGAGAGTCTTGAAGGTAAAATACCGGATGTGCCCGGAGCTGTCCGACTCATTGGGTGATATTTCTATTATCGGATTCTTCCCGGCTAGCAACAGCAGCCTTCTCCCAAAGGATGCTATATTGGGAGTCGACAACAGAAATTTTCCTCCCGGCTTCAAGGCTCTGGCAATTTCTTCCAGAAAAAAATCGGTGTCAAAAATATGCTCAACTATTTCGCCGGCCGTGATTACATCAAAAAATTCGTCTTCGTACGGCAAACCCGCGCTCCCGTTAAAAAAATACTGATTCACTTCAATCCCTTTCTGTCTGGCCTTTTCAGCTCCCCAATCGCTAGCTTCTAATCCGAAGAAATTATTGTTTCGATTTTTTATAAGCGACAGAAATGTTCCGTCATAGCACCCGATATCCAGGATATTTTTATCCTTGGGATTTGCCCGATTGATAATTTCCAGCATGCTCTGGATTCTAGGATTTTTCGCCAGGTTTCCCAAATTATTTTGGTCACTGTATAAGTTTTTATAGATATTTTTTTTCATCCGGGCTAAAGGCTTTTTATTGATGCATATTCGATTTCGGCTATTTTTTCCCAGGAATATTTCCCCAGCAGCAACTTACCCTTTTCATTGGAAAAATTTCCTTCCTTGAATAGTTCAATAACTTTTTTCGCGACTGCCTCATAGTCTCCTTTCGGCGATATAATAACTTCTCCGTTAGGGTAGAGATAAGAGAACTGCGAAAGGTCATAGGTGAAAGCTGGAATTCCCGAACAAACCGCTTCCAGGAGAGCCATCCCAAAACTTTCGCTCTTACTCACACTCAAAAACCAAAAGCATTTCGCGGATTTGATGATATTGTACTTTTCCGGTCCCGTCCTGTATCCCAAAAATTGAATATTTCTCCCAAGACCAAATTTTTTTATTCTGCCTCTGAATTTTTTCTCCGTGGCGATATCACCATTACCCATGATTGCCAATTGAAAATCAGGATATTCTTTCACAATAATCCCCAGCACCTTCAACATATCAAAGATTCCCTTTGTCTCATTGATTCTGCCAATAAATAGCGCGTCGATTTTCATTGCTTCCAACCGATAGGCCTTTTCTATCAAATCATTCTCAACGGCAAAAGAGGTTTCTATTAATTTTTCCGGGGGAAATCCGCGCTTTAACAAGTACTTTTTTATTTCGACGGTCGGAGTAAAAATCACATCGGCTTTTCTCAGCATGAATATGCTTGCTTGAAAAAAGACCCAAGCCAAAAATCTGATAATTCTGTTTCCCGGATCGGTGAAGGGCACGGTGTTTGCCAAGCTCGTAGCCCACCCGATCTTTTTTCCTTTAATTTTGAGATAATACGGGAATATCACGAAATCCAGGACTGCTGACGGAGTGTAGATGATATCGAAAGATTTTTTTTCAAAAATATGGTTCCTGTTTTTCAGTGTAACGAAAGTTCTTTTCAGCGAATGGAACATGAATCCAATTTTCGTCCTAGCTTTATTTTTCTGTAATATCTCCTTTTCATTTTTTTCGAGCCATTCAAAATTGTGCACATCCTTTATGGCATCGAGGTTTTTTACGAATAGCCCGGCATTAACAAAAACATCCAAGCCATGCGATTGGAAAACCCTGAAGATCCTCAGCCAATCTTGCGAAATATTTTTATTTTGGGTTGTGGGTATGTTGATCAGTATCCTTTGCATAAATTTAAGTTTCTATTATTTCTCGCGGCATTCTTCGAGCATTTTTACCATAGCGCTGAATATGCGATCGGCACTGAACTTATTTTCAATATATTTTCTCGCATTCATTCCAATTTGATAAAATTCCGAGGAATTATACTTTTTCATATGATACAACTCCTCAATCTTGGAGTAAAATTCTTCCACGGATAGCGGCAGCAGAAAGCCGGTTTGTTTGTTTTCAATTACCTCTCGGAGCCCGGGAATATCCGAAGCCACCGCTATCTTTCCGCTGCCCCCTGTCTCCAGGGCGACATAGTTCACCGTTTCGTATCGCGAAGGAAGAATGGTTATTTCCCCCCAGCGATACAGCTCGCCTATATCCTTGTGGCTCACGTGGCCGAGGTAAGAAAGGTTTGGCTGTTCTTTTTCCAGATTTTTCATTCGCTTCTCAAAATATGCATCCCCTGATCCAGCCACCCTAAACTCGATATCGCGCAGGGCTCCGCTCCTATTTATTTCTTCCACCAGTTTGATAAAAATGTCCACGCCTTTTTGCTCCGACAGTCTGCCGATGAAAATTATTCTCAACCCTTCCTCGCGTTCCGACCGGCAGGCAGCGCCGTTTTGCACAGAAAAAGGGTAATAAATTTTCTTCACGGCACAGCTCTTGAATTTTTCCGCCAATAACTTTTCGTCGTCACTATTGACCACGTGGACAAGGCTTGTTCCCAGTAGCAGCCACTTGTAGGCATAGCTTGAATAAAGGAGATTGTGAATCCTTGAGATGGAAGATTTCGCTTCGGGATATAAAATCGGAGTATGCGCCCCAACAATAATTGGAGGAAGCTTTTTATAGCCTTTAAGCTTGAGAAGGGCCAGATCAACCAGCTCGTTTTTAGCGTAGATCACGTCGTATTCTTCCAATACTTTCTCCAAATTTTTTAAATCAGCCTTGATCCACCGGGCTGTCCCTAATTGCCTTGCTATGTCATCCTCGCTTTCCCGCCCGCCGGTGTTGATTTTCCCAAAAAAATTCCCACGCGTTAAAATATGCAGCAGTCTTGCGAATTTTTGGAAGAATTTTTCATCCATCGTCACGACATCGGCCTTAATTTCCCTTTTGCGAAGGCCTCGCGCGAGCTCGATGAAATATTTTTCCGCCCCGCCGCCCTGAGTGAGCAACGGAAGCATAAATAGCCCGACTTTAAATTCTCTGTTTTCCATGCACAAATCCTTTCAAGGAAAAAATTAAACTTACGAACAGAAGAAAGATGTTAAAAAATGGCAGAACAAGGATTCTTTTATTCCTATATTCCATTGCGAAAACAATCTTGGTATAAAAAAAGGAATAAAATAAAATTAGAAGGATCGATATCACGCGCAGATATGGAATAATTAACGTGATGAGCATTATTTCCCGAAAAAAAATTTTGGCCAAATTGCTGATTTTTCCGATTCTTCCACGGGCGAACAGGGCGCCCTGAGCTTCGGAGTATTGCGCTTGCTTGCGGATAATATCTTTCCAGCTAAAGCGCGGATCAATTTTATGGAGGTGTATTATCCGCGCTTGAGTTTGAGCTATTTCTCCGATTTTTCCAAGCTTATAGACCAGATCGCCGTCTTCCCCAGCTGTCTTGAAGTGGACACTATCGAACAGGCCAACTTTTTCCAACGCGCTTTTCCGAAAGCAGTCGAATTTCCCGTCAATTCCCGCGTAATTTTTGCCGGCGAGGCGGGCAAAAAAACATTTCTGCCAAAAATTATACCGGGTCCATATTTCCATCGGGTGAGCAACGATATGAGTTGAAGCCACGACACGCTCATCCTTAAACGGAGCAATTAATTTCTCCAACGCATCTTTATTAAGCAGAATATCCTGATGGAGAGTAATAATTAAGGTGCCTTTAGCCGCCCTAATCCCCCTGTTGTAGGCAGCCGCCAACCCGATCCAAACATCGTTTCGGATTAAATGATAATTTTGTTCTTCCGACAGGGACTCCTTAATTGCTTGAACTGAGCCATCGCTCGAGGCGTCATCAACTATGATTAACTCATCGAATTTTTTCGTTTGCCCCATCAAACTCTCGAGTGTTTTTTTTAGAGTGGATTCTCCGTTGCGAACTGGCATGACTAGGGAAACAATTGGCCCGTTTTTCATTTGATTTCTTTTACGCAAAAAATTTCAAAAGCGCGCCTAGGGAAATAATAGGTTATAAGCTGACTCAGGGTCGCGGCTGCAAACCAAAAAAATCTCGGCCGGAGACGGATGGACGCCATAAAATCTTCTTGGCCCTGGCTGATTTCGACCGGTTCGCTGTATCGGATAAATTTAAAACCGGAAAGCCCCCGACAGCGAAAGTTCATTTTCTTCATCATTTCAACGTTCCAACCGGATAAATGCGCTTGATATGAATTACCGTCATATTCATTTTGCGGAAGGAATCCGCTCGGCGTCGATACGATCACTTTTTTCCTCGCCCATTTTTCGGCTCTTGCGAGCATCTTGCAGCCTGCATCCTCCGGCAGATGCTCCAGGACTTCAATTAAAATGACAGCATCAAAGCTCTTCTCGGGGAAATTAACATCCTCGATTTTCTTTTCCAAATATTCGTTATGGATTTTCCTTTTTTTTGCTTCTTCAAGATACGGCTTGAAGGTTTCCACGCCGACGCTGTATTTTACATTCCGGCAATATTGCAACGGCGAAGACGGCCCACAGCCAAGATCCAGCACGCTTTCGCAGTCTTTAAGATTTTTTCGGAGGCAAAATACGGTCGTAGGAAAAAGCCAGGCAAAAAAATGATTGTGGTATATTTTATCGATTAATTTTTTCATATATTATCCAACATTCAATGTTGGGGTTTCCCGAACATTGAATGTTTAAATTTTATATGCCTCAATCTTTTTGAATTGACATTATTTTTATACCAGTCAATGAGAGGGATAAGGATAAATGGCGGCGTAATGAGGCATCCCAGACTGAGCGACCAAAATGCGGGGCTAAAAATATTTTCCCAGCGGTATTTTAGCAGCAGCCTGATTTCCCTGATCAGATATCTGTATTTCGCGTAATTCCGGATTTGGGCCAAGCCGACATAGTTTTTCGCTACATAATTTTTGATTGCATGCGCTCGGAAATTTTCAAATTCGGGCTCGGAAAAAACATTATCAAAAAAATCAACCCAGCTTTCGATCGGAGACTTGTTGTAAATTGAGGATATGCTTCGGCATTGGCTGCTTCTGATCCGGACAGCGACATTATAATCCTTAAGGAAAACTATCGGATGCTTTTTGAAAATAGCAGCAAACGGATAAACGTGGCAAGGAAAAGTATCTTCATGAAAAGGCGTATCCAGATATTTTCTCCGCATGGCAAGGCCCGAGAGTTGTCCGGCCACATCGATAGTCAGAATGATTCTCTCGTAATCATCCGTGATACGCACCAATTCGTTTTTTTTTGGGTTGAGCTGGCCCGTCGCGCGCACAGGCTTTGTGATTTCTTCATCGAACCAGAAATACGGCCGCGCGACAGCGCCGATGTCTTCCGAAATTTTGAAAGCTTGATGGGTTTCTTCGAGCGCCCCTTCGCCCAATATGTCGTCCTGCCCCATTAAATACAGGATGTCGCCGGACGCTTTCTGACTTAGGCTTTCCAAATTTTTGGGGTAGCCCAGGTTTCTTTCATTCCTGAATATTTTTATCCGCGAATCATTGAAGGATTCGACAACTTCTATCGTATTATCATTCGACGCGTCATCCTGAATAATTATTTCAAAATTTTGAAAACTTTGGCTGAGAATGCTGCGCAAAGTATCGCCGACAACTTCGGCACCGTTCCAGGTTGGTATGAGTATGCTGAAAAATAAGTTTTTCATGGTTGACGCGTCAAAAACTTAATTCCTACCAATAACCTAATGGAGTACATGCCAAAAGCTAGAACCGGATGTCTTAAGATTTTTTTCCACTTTTTCTTTTCCATAAACACTCCGATATATCGGTAATAAAATCCAAATTGTTTTTTGATGTCCGGGTCATTCTTCCCCCATTTTCCAATATAGACATCGACATTTTTTGAATAGTATTCCTTTTTCTTTAGATATTTAGCCAGCTTGGATTCTGTTTCATTGTGATAAAGCGGGCTCTTTATGATAGCAAACTCCCCTAATTTATTAAGTCTCTTGCTGAGATCCCAGTCTTCACAGGCATACAACGCTTCGTCGAAGCTTTCCGCCTCCTGGAATTTATTCTTTTTTATGAATCTGACCGCGTCGATTGCCGTTCCATCATAAAACTCCCTCTCAAATCTCCGAATTTTCGAAAAAAGGCTTTTTCCTCTCACGATTTCCGAAATAAAAAGCGCGATAATATTTTTATCACTGGAAACTTTTTTCACGCACTCGGCAATAACATTCTCGCTGAGGACCATATCCGCGTCCAAGTGGATAAAAAATTCGCCACTTGATTTTTTCACGCCAAAATTTTTTTGAGCGGATCTTTCCGGGCCTTGGTTAAACATTTTTAGGTTCAACAGAGCGTGCTCTTTCTGAAATTCGCGAACGATATCCTCTGTTTTGTCAGAGGAGTTATTATCCACGACTATTATCTCGATATTTCCCAAAGGATAGGTCTGCGCCAGCACAGATTTCAGGCAATTGCCGATATTCTTTTCTTCGTTTTTAGTCGTAATTATGACCGATATAAGCATGGGTAGTTTCTTGATTTTACTTGCCTGATTCAAGCATAGTATAATGTATTTAAAAGCACAATTTACGAAAAACCCATGAGGCTTGATTACAATGCTAAAAATTACATCAAAAGAAATATCCGACAAAAGCCCGTTTCGCGCATAGCCGCGGATTTGAGACTGACCGAGGAAGAAATTTTTGGTTACCTCCAAAAAAAGTGGACAAAGGAAAAATACAATAAATTCCGACAGAGGGAATTTCAAGTCAAAACAATCTCAAGCGAGGAACCGGCCAGCTTTAGTTTCGCCGGTTTCTTTCGCGAGAACCGGCTCACATTAGCTTTTCTCGCCCTCTTGGCTTTGGTATCCTATGCGAACTCTTTCGGGAATGGCTTCGTTTCTGACGATGTTGCCGGCTTTTTGAATAATAGCCGAGTGGGAAGCTTTTCAAATGTCACAGGTAATCCGATGCACTTTTCTCTGCCGGCCTTGCTCCAACTCATTGCTTACCACATCGGCGGGCTGCATCCTTTTACCTTCCGAGTAATTAACATTCTCTTCCATCTTGGGTGCGTGATTCTGATATACATGCTCTTGGCGCTGTCCAGGAAAAAGCAAATTGCCTTTATTGCCGCGGCCATCTTCGCGGTTCATCCTATCCTCACCGAATCGGTTTCCTGGATTTCAGGCGGCCTTTATTCCATTTATGCTTTCTTTTTTCTTCTTTCCTTTCTTTTCTACCTTTTCTCCGCCAGTAACAAAAAATATTTTTACTACTCGATTATTTTCTACGTTTTGTCGATTCTTTCGTCGGAAAAAGCCCTAGTCCTCTTCCTGATTTTCGCGCTCTATGAGCTGGCTTTCGGGAGCATCAAATATAACTGGAAAAAAATCCTGCCGTTCTTTTCCGTCAGTATGGCCCTATTGCTTGTGTATGTAACCAAGATCGGCTACCGGGCCGCATCGATAGAGTCTCAAACATACCAAGCATCCGGCGGGATGTATAATCCTCTCATCCAGATCCCGATTGCAATCGCGAGCTATTTGAAATTAATTTTCTGGCCCGCAAAATTGACTTTATATCAAACAGAAATGAGCTTCACTCAAGGGCAGTACTTGTTCGCGCTCTTTATTTTTCTGCTTTTTGCCGGAGCGATTATTTGGAGCTATTTCAAAAAAAAGACGGTCTTTTTCTGGCTGGTTTTTTTCTTTATCACCCTCCTCCCAACCCTGACGCCGTTCAAAATATCCTGGATCGTCGCGGAAAGATACATCTATCTGGGAACACTGGGCATCATTGTGCTTGTGGCTATTTTTATCAGCAAGATTATTGAACTCAGCGAAAATGGCAAAATGGTCGGATACTTCGCTTTGGTGATAATTGTTGCGTCGTTGTCCGTCCGCACTATAATTCGCAATAAGGATTGGAAAAGCGAAGATACGCTTTGGGTTGCGACAGCCCAGGTTGCCCCCTCCGGCCAGCAAATCCACAATAATCTGGGGGACGTTTACGCGAGGCAGGGAAACACGCAAAAAGCGATTGAAGAATTTCAAAAAGCGATTGCAATAAATCCCAACTACGCTGATGCCTACCACAATCTCGCCAATACTTACCAGCAAGCGGGCCAATTTGACTTGGCGGTGGCAAATTATGAAAAAGCCTTGAGTATCAATCCCCAACTCTGGCAGTCCTATCAAAATCTCGCCGCGATTTATTACAACGCGGGCGATTTCCAAAAAGCGCTCGAAAACATCAGAAAAGCGTCTGAGATAAATCCCAATGACGAGAACTTAAAACAAAATGTCCAAGCCATCGAAGCGAAAATTCAAGAGCAGTAGTAATTTCCGCTTCAATTTTTGCTTTACTAAAAAATACTTACCGAGGTAAGTATTTTTATTTCCACCGCCGAAACCTGCAGTATATTTTTGAGACTAAGCCTTAGCGAAGATTCATTACTTCGAAAAGAATATTTTATTCACAGGGCTTCCATCATGACTACGTTTAATATTTTTAAATTTAGGTATCTCCGTTTTATCACCACGTTTATATTTCCTAATTGAAGACTTATAATCCTCGCCTGCAACTTCATTCCGTAAAGCATCAAAAAATTCTGGCGTTGCATATTCTGTAACGTGATATCCAAGTTTTGGCGTTTCTGATAAATCTTCATCTCTATATCTCATAAAGAATATTTTTTCCATCATAGGCTGAAGAACTTTTTCTATTCCTTTTTCCCTATTCGCCATTTTAAATCGAATGGAAACCCCATGAGACGTCATATAATATATGGAGTCATCGGGTGTCTCTCTTAAATTATCGCCAGTCCCCTGACTCTCCGTTGAAAATTTATATGACCATACATCGAGCTTATCAAAAACCGACATTAAGTCAAAAATTATTTTTTGCTCCATACCTTTTTTTGCTCTTAGAAATTCTTCAGGATTAAGCTGCCCATTTGCCCCATAAATAAACTCGAGAGCCTTGGATTCTCTTTCGTATTTTTCTACCGCAGCTTTTGAAAGGGCATTTACTGATCGCAATTGCTTGAAATCAGCTGATGGAATAGTATCGCATTCGAAAGGAAGATCCTTAAGACTTTCCAAATATTTTTTATTTCTATCAGCGACTTGCTTTATAGCATCCAAAAAACTTAATTGAAATTGATTCATTCCCTCACTCATTTTTGCATCATTAATAATTATTTCCCTGTTTGTAATAACTGCGATAGCAATAATTACAAACTATCTTTCTTTCAATTATAAATTATAAATGAAATTGTTGTCTGGCTTCCCGGTCACCTTCAATTTCAGAAGCGGTAATGATTTTCATTTCCCTCAAAGTAAACCCGAAAAACTGGCGCAAAATGTCAACTTCTTCGTGGAAGATATAGGGGCAAATCCAAACACTCTTCTGAAGTTGAAACAAGCCCAGTTCCTTTATTTTTCCACGCAGAGCCTCTCTTTTGACTTTATGCTTGTCTTCTATATCAAAAATGAGTATTCGCCATTTTCTGTCCCATTCAGCCGGTTTTTTGATTTTGAGATCGTCAATCTGATATCTGCCAGCTTTCTTTTTGCCTTCTTCGGTAAGGGATATATAGAGCTGCTTACCTCGATATTCCATGCTTACTAAATCCTTTTTTTTAAGATAATAAAAAGCGTTATAGAATCTGCGCTTTTTATATTGCTTCTTTCTTAACTCATATTTGGCCCATTTTATCAGTTTCGGTAAAATCTTCGCAGGAAAGGTCGGAGATGCGATGGAAAGCGCAACAAAACCTCCTCCATATAAAAGCCCTTTGAGAATTATTTTTACCGCATCGCCCTTTTTCATTTTTTTATTTTTTACCTATCCCTTTTATATTATATCTATAGTCTGTAAATATTGCTATAGCAATATTTACAGACTATAGATTTTTTGTTTATCTATGACTAGAACGGATATAAAACCGGCAAATTTTTGAATCCCCCGACGGAATCTGCGCTAAATATCATCACACCTTCGAGATTTCCGCGAAGGCTTTCTTTAGTTCCTCCTGCGCGACGGTTTTAGCCTTTAGAACATAAATTTTTCGCTTGATGTCATCCGCCAAAACCAGATTATCAACGTCTTCCTCCTCGATATTTTGTTGCTCAAGGAGTTTTGCAATCTTTTCTTCGAGAGTGTCATAACCGGCTATATCGTTATTCCACTTTGATTTCCTTATTAATTCTCCGATTTCTTTATTGCCTAACCCAAGAGCATAAAGCCTTTTTATTTCCGTGCTTGCCGCTATCATACGGTCAACTTCATATTTGTCTTGTACTAACGGTTGCCCAAACACTTCATACTTGGACAAAATTTTATAAAGGTTTCCCGTTGAATAGTCACTTCCTTCGCTTGAGGCTTTGAACTTGCTGCTGCCCAGAGTTGCATGCGCTTCCTGCAAAACCCTTCCCTCAAGACGTTGGCGGCGCACTTTATCAAGATATTCATCTTTTTTCTCTTGAGAAGAGAACAATAGCGACATACCAATAGACATAGCCTTTGCAAACCTTTTCCATTCATCTAGTAATTTCGACTGCGTTATATGAATTGCTTCATGGTGAACACTATTTATCGCCCTGCTAAAACCATAGGCTGAAAGTTCTCCCAGCATAACAACGGGATTGAAAAGAAAAGAAGTTTCCGCGTTCGCTTTTATTTTGCGAGTAAGGGGAGAAAAAGCAGCGCTAAAACTTCGGTTAATTTTTTTTCCGGCTTCCTCAAATTTCATCGAGAAAAAATGGTCAAAGAATGCTTGAATATGCTCACCATTCCCGCATTTTTTTATAATTCTGCCTAATACGATCTTCAGAAGCGCGCCCTCTGGCGTAGGATAAGATTTATCATCCTCCTCTTTAGTATTTTTCTTGTAATAATCGTACAGCTTAAGCAACATACCGATTGCCTCTTCTTCTCCCAAAATTGGCTGGCTTTCCAAGTCCCGCAGTTCCGCGAGAAGCGATTCAAAATCTATCTCAAGCGGTGGATGAGTTTCTTCAGGTTCAAATGCGATTTTTCTTTCTAAATTATGTCCCATTTTTTATATTATTCCCTACACGGTTTTTGAAATCCCCTGTAGCGCGAGATCAGGATTGAATTCAACTTTAATGCCCATGAGATTATTCTATTGATTTCCTAACATTAACTGTTAGGAAAGGTTAAAATATCGGATGCTTCTAATTCCTAAAGTTCGACTTTAGGAACGGTTACTGATCTTGAGATCTGTTTCGGTCAGAACTTGATTATTATCTTCGAGCTTAATTTTCCCGGCCACCTTGCCGAATCCCGCAAGAGCAATTTTCGATGATTCTTCCAACGACTCTTTAATAAATTTTTGAAATTCCATAATGCTATATTTAAAAAATTATTGACATTTCTCTCTGAATATCTATTACCAGTAGAATGTCATGTCTGTGATATTGTTTTTTGGAAATTATCAAACCCGTTATAAAGATAGCTCTGCCAGCCCAATTCTTTTGAAGCCTCGATATTTTCCTTTGTTAGCGCCTTATAAATTTATTTTCCTTCAGGTATTCGAGCAAACTATCAAGGATTTTCATAAATTCCTTTGAAAAAATCAGATGCTTCTCTTTTACTTCTCTTATATCCGCTTCACTCAAATCCCATTCGGCCCATGAGCGGCTTTTTTCCATCGAGTGAATAATAGGATCTATCTTGTCGACAGCGTTGGAAAATTTGGCCTCGGCAGTTTTGCATTTCTTGTATTCTCCGTAGAGTTTGGTATATTTCTCCACCAATTCCTTCGGTATTTTTTTCTTAAGCCTTTTTAACCCTTCCTTTTCTCTTTTTTCTTTGGTCTTTATTGCAACTTTGTCATGGACATAGGTATCCCCCGCTTCTACTTCTACCAGATCATGGTAAAGTAATATATCCATGACTTTTGTCCGATTTATTTTCACTTTCATTTTACTCAGGAAATAATCGGCTAAAATCATAGAGCTCCAGCTGTGCTCAGCCGAACTTTCTCTTCTGTCCAGTACATGACAGGTGCGATAGATTTCCTTGAGCCTGTACATCACTAGTATTTTTTTAAAATTTTCCATTAGTTTTTCAAAATTTAGACTTATTCAAGAAAAGTCTATGAGATGGCCGATAACTTTTGCGCCACCACGCGCAAAAAACTTAATATCCCTCCAGCTGCGGATGCTTCTCAGTTTATCCAGAAAAAACCGGGAAGTCAAAAATGAGCGGTAAAATCTCCCAATCATGTCTTTTAATTCCTCCGCGCTCATTTCCGTTTTCATTACGGGCTCGCGCTGGTCGAAACGATCATAATCCTCAGTGAGCAGGAGATTATTCTCCTGACAGTATTTAAAAAGCGGTGTGCCGGGATATGGAATCGCGAGCGTTGCTTGCAAGGAATCGACATACCCTTTCCGGAATAAATCTTTCACAAATAACAAAGTATTTTCAACGTCTTTTTTTGACTCCCAGGGATAGCCGACCATCACCGTGATGTGAGGTTCAAGTCCGGCGAATTTACACATCTTGAGGGCCGGTTCGATTTCTTCCGATTTTAGATTTTTATTAATTTTATCCAAAGTTTTTTGACTCACTGATTCCAACCCGAAAAGAACCATCCTGAAGCCCGCTTTTTTCATTAGTTTATAAACTTTGATGTCTCTGATTGCATTGAGACGCATGTTGCAGCTAATTTTTATTTTCCTACTGTATCCCCTTTCAATCATTCCTTCGCAAAAATCCTCGAGCCATTTTCCGATTGGTAGCGTTCCGGAGTCTTCCATGATTTCGCGCGCACCAAGCTTTATTAGCTCGCCGATTTCGTCCAGCGCCTTCTCAATCGAGCGCGCTCTGAATTTTTCTCCCGGGAAAAGCGTCGTCCAGGAGCAGAAAGAACACTTTCCCCACCAGCAATCACGCGCGTTCATAACATACGCACCGGGCGTGTATTTAAAGTTGCCATTCTTATAGGCATACTGCTTCCATTTCGTGAGTTCGCGATCAATTCGCGGCAGCTCGTCGAGCAAATATTTTGATGGATCGTATTTTCCGGAATCGATAATATTATTTCCATCCCGATAATATACTCCGCCCTCTAATTCATTCTTGCTGGATAATTTATTCGCGATACTTGAAAGAATAAAATCATAGTCCCCGCCCGCGATTACATAGTCCACCTTTGAATTCTTGAGAGATTCTTCCGGAAGCGCGGAAACATGGTCACCCATGAGGACGAGTTGAGCGTTGAGAGTTGAGAGTTGAGAGTTTTTGAGGTCATTGATTATTTGCCAATGGCGCTTTACGACTGGGGTTTTGGTTTCAATGGCAATAATATCCGGCTGCTCACGGATGAGCCTTTCTTTCCACTCTTCGTAAGTTAAATTTTCCGCGATTGCGTCATCCCAAAATACTTCATGGCCGTTTGCCTTGAGAAGCGTCGCGGCGCTGGCCGGAATCACCGGATAAATATAGGTCGGGTCCGAAAACCACTGGAACTGGCGATTTTGCGAAAGTAACGGCGTTCCTTTGGGTGATTCCAGCGGCGGGTAGGAAATGAATACCTTCATCTTAGTTTGCTCTTTAAGTCTCTTGTAAAAATAAACCCTTGCAAAAATCTGATTCCATAGAAGATATGCGTCAAAAAAATATAGTACGACGCGGCCAGAACGACTAAGATATTTTTTTCATGCTTTTGAATGTCCCAAAAGGCTTTGAGGAGCGCCAAAAGATAAATAGCCCACCCTAAAATATATAATTTCAGGAAAAAGGCTGAAAAAAAACTCACTATTCCTCCGACTGTGACAAACAAAACCAGCAGACTCGGCATAAAATATTTCCAATTAAGCGAGGTTTTCGAAAATTTCTTGGCAAAAAATCCGCGGTGCAGGCCGTAAGCGCTGACCTGCCGCACGTGTCTGGCGATTCCTTCCCGCCGATGGTGATAGACAACCAGTTCCGGATCATAAAGAATTCTGATATTTTTTTTCGTCAGGAGGTCAAAACCCAGCTTAGTATCGTCACCTGGCCAGTAATCCCCGGCAAACCCTCCCAGATCTTCGAAAACATTTTTTCGAATGGAAAGATTGACTGTCGGCCAATCAGTCACAAATTTCTTTTTCCCTCGCGGCCGGTATCTTTCCGGAAATCCCCCCGAAAGCGAACTTAAGAATGTCGCCCCGGAGACCTTTTGCCAAAACCTGCTTTCCTCCGGGGTCACAGCCGGTCCCCCAACCGCGCTTATGCCGGAATCGGAAAAATCCTGATCTAATTTTTTTAGAAAATCCGTCCTGGGATAAGCATCGTCGTCGATGAAAACCAAGATTTCGCCTTGGGCGTCTCGAATGGCCAAATTCCTTTTCTGCGCCGGTCCGGCATTCCCGCTCGAGATTTGCTTGGTTTTTTCCCACATTTCATCAGTTGCTTTGTCCGGATAAATAATTATCTCGAAGTTTTCGCGGCCAAGCGCGATGATTTTCGGAATTGACTCCCGAATGTATTCATTTATTTCTTTTACTGGAATTATGAAACTGAATTTAACCATTTTATTTCAAAAATATTATGCCCCCGCCGCAACACTCAAATTCTTATTTTCCCCGTTCCTTGATAGGTTCAGGGATAAAATCGCGAAATATCCCAGCAGGAATATCGCGCTGAACACTACGACAATCTCTCTGAGATTTGCGTGAAAACCTGCTCCGCCCAAGACCATCGCAATGACAATCGCCATGAGATAATACACCACCCGAAATTCATGCTTGGCAAAAGCTAAATTGGCTTCCAGGGTCACCAATGATAGAAAAAAAGACATAAGTCCGAAAAGCCACAGGTTATTTGCCTGGAGCAGATATTTGCTTCCAAAAAACAAGTTGACCACGAAGCTGGACAGGAAGGAATATAGCAGAATCAAAACCAGGCTGGATACGATAACTAAGCTGTAGGCGCCAAAAATATGTTTGGAACTCGGCCTCTTGCCGAGATAACCATCAGCGCAAGCGCCTGGAAGCATAACCGCCACTACCGCCAGATTGATAATTAAAATAATTTTCCCAACCAAAGCCAGGGCCCCGTAATAGCCCGCGGTGTCAGGAGACATCAGATTTTTGACAATTATTATATCCAAGTTGCTGATCAAAATAATTCCCGCGGAAAAAATAAAAATTTGAATAGCCGTCTTTCGAATGTTCCGTTCGGGAAAATATTTTTCTTTCCAATTCTGAAAAGATTTTTGTTCTCTTGAAATACCAATGGTTTTCCGGCTAAAGAATCTTGAGAGGAAGAGGCCAAAAATCGCGGCTACGAATATCGAAAATGAAATCGCTGAAGCCTTTTGAAAAATTATTGCCAATCCGGCGCCGCTTACCAATTTCGCTATGGCGGAAATAATGCTTATGAAAGCTAGGACAAAAAATTTATTCCATCCCCGCAAAATTTCTCCATAGATGACAAGCGGGAAAGAAATAAAGATTGTGATTCCAATAGCTATCAGTCCCACCGAATCTGAAAGATGGAGCAGGCGGCTGAGAAAAGGGATGAGCAGAATAAATACGACCAGCCCCAGAAAAACAGGTTTTTTCGTTTTCCGGAATAGATAGCCCGTAAAATCCCGACTAGCTTCTTTGTCTTCATGGGCGGAAAACACCGAGACATGCTTCACTATAAAGTATCCGAGAGCTGCGGAATACACCCCAAAAATCGAAAGGATCGCAAACAAGCTTTGAAGCTCGCCATACTGGGCAACGGATATCTTGCGCGAAACAAAAAAATTGAACAAGTACCCCAAGAAACCCACGACCAGCGAACTTGCAACATACAAAAGGCTGTCCTTGGCAAACTTACTCCGCGCAAATTCTTTAAATAAAGGATATTTCGGCATTTGGCTATGTTTTATCTAATTAAAGCATAGCACAGATATAAAGCAAAAACACCTTCGGGAGGTGCCGTATGGCAAGTGCCGGGCTCTTGTCAGGATCTATAAAAATTAAGGCCGGTCTGACTATCAGACCAGCCCCGAAAAAAGCGAAGCAGCCCATTAGCTGAGCTACAGATGAAATCTTAGCAGCCGATGGGACCATCTTGGAAGCCTGGAATGGTAATAATTCCAGTCCGAGATAATATCCTTCCAAGAGGAAAAAATAACAATTTCGTTAATTATTTTCTCCTCATGGACGGCCCAGCTTGTTATCCGGCGAGATAACTTTGTTATTCCGCAGGAGTCGTCCTGGATTATTGCGTCTGCAAAAAAATATTTAGCAATTACCCGCAATGACTCCCGACAAAATCCGATTCTAGCTGTCAGAAAATATATCAGGTTGGCCTCGCCCCTGCCGTAATAAAGATCCAGGGCCAGCCATAACCCGCGGAAACTGGAGACTACAGCAATATTTAAAGGCTCCATGAACCTTTTTCCTCCTTTACGGTTACGATTTTATCAAAATTAAGAATGACCAAGTAACAACATTCAACGCGATATAAATAAAACTCGCACCCGCCGCATGAAAAGAACTCCACTTTTTGCTCATTGAGCCTGCCCCCTCTTTACTTATTTATAAATTGATTTATATATTACTCCATTTCCGTCGTTGCCGGCGGCTTGTTCGTTTCATCAAAAAAGACCCGCACAATTTTCGGATGGCGCGTGACGACAGTTGAAATTTCCCGGCGCACATTTGCCGGCAATTGATATCCTTCCGCCGTCATAAAGTCTAAGGTTTTTACCCCGCGCACGATAACTGAATAGGCGTAGACTCTGCCATCACCCTTAATCCCGACTGTTCTCTGGCAATCAAGCGCGACAATAAGCTGGGAAACATCTTGATAAACTTTATATTTTTTGAGGATATCCGCCACTTCCCCGTCCGCCCAGCGCACAATATTAAGTTTATCCTTTGTCGGCGGCTCTCCGATAATACGGATGAAAAGCCCCGGACCCGGAAACGGCTGCCTTTCAGAAATTGAATCCGGAAGCTTGAGCTGGCGCGCCAACTCGCGAACTTCGTATTTGAAAAGATTCCTGAAGGGATGCAGTTCCTTCACCTTGAGATTAAGGCCTACATTATGATGGGATTTAATCAGATCGGCTTTCCCGGCTGATCCAGACTCAATAAGATCCGTCGCGAGACTCCCCTGCACGATAAAGTCCGCCTGGAAGCGCTTAGCTTCCTCCTCGAAAATCCGGCCATAAAGTTTTTTAAATTTTTTCCGCTTGAGCTCAGAATGCGTTTGTTTTCCAATCGCTTTTTGGAAGCGGCCAGCCGCTTTTACTATCCTCAAGTTCACGCCTGAAGCCTCGGCATTAAATCTGATCTCCTCAAGTTCATTTCTGCGTAGAGCGCCCGTATCTATACAAACCGCAAGCAGACTTTTCTTGAAGACAGGAGATAAAACTGCGGAAAGCGCCGTTGAGTCAACCCCCCCGCTGAATCCGATGATAGCTTTTTTATCTTGAGTGGCTTTGGCAATTTCACTGCGGATATCATCGATCATGTCAGCCGGTTGCCAATCTTTTTCGCATTTCGCGATGCTCTCGAGAAAATTTATCAAGATTTTTTTGCCTTCCCTGGAATGCGTCACTTCCGGATGAAATTGGACTCCCCAAATTTTCTTTGCCGGATTACTCATGGCTTCAATCACTTTCCCATCTCCGGAGCGCGCAATTATTTTGAAACCCTCAGGCGCCTTCTCGACACTATCACCATGGCTTGCCCAAACAATATTTTTCTTTTTAATTCCTTGAAATAGCGGGTCTCTCGTATCAAATTGAGCAGTCGCCTCCCCGTATTCCTTTCGTTCATGATGCGAAACAACTTGCCCGCCTTGCGTATGGGCAATCCATTGCATGCCATAGCAAACTCCCAGTATCGGGGCCTTGGCTTGAAATATGTTTTTTGGAGGCTTCGGTGAATTATCTTCGTATACGCTCGCGCTGCCTCCCGAGAGAATGATCGCACTTGGCTTATTCGACTTGAGCCAGCCTTCGGCTTTTCCCGGTGATAAAACCGCGCTGCGATATCCGAGTTCCCGCAAAGTCCGCCCGATAACCAGCGTGTACTGGGACCCCATATCGACGACAAGGATTTGGATTTGTTTCATATCTAAAATCAAAAAAATAAAAACAGCCTTTTAGGCTAAGCAGTCCTATTTAATTATTCCTGAAAAAATATTTTTTGTCTATAAATCAAGGAATGTACTGTTCGTTTATTTTGATAATTTGCTGGTTTTGAATTTCGACAATATAGGGAACTTCCCTGAGGCTCAATTTTTGGTTGGAAATCCAGATTTGGCCAAATTGCGCCAGGTTTATTGTTTGAGATTGGATTTGGCCGGTAGCTTCCACATCATATGTCTGCATCGTTATTTGAGCTTCCGGAGAAATTTCAAATGTCCGAATCAGCGCATTGACATTGCGGATATAATAATCATTAAGCACGACGCACTCCCCCGCCTTCGGGCAAGCACCGTCTTCGCGCATTGCTTTTTCCGCCGCATCGCCGCTTAGCCACTGGATATAGTCAATGTTCAAATAATTTTTTCCGCCTTTTGCATAAACTTTTTTTATGTAGCCTATCTGCCTCTCGCTGTTCTCCGGAAAACTCTGCGCAGGTTCTTCCGCCACTGTTGGCTGCGGCGCGACCGCGACCGGTGCCTCCTCGGAAAATGACTCCGACTGCTCTTTTGCCTGCTCAGCCTGCTTTTCCAGATTTTTTATTTGAACCTGCCGCTCTTCAAGCTTAAGCTGATTTTGCTTCGTTTCGTTTTTTATCTGTTTATATCCCCAATAGACAAAGCCGGCCGTAATGAGACCCGCTATGATCAGCAGCGCCAAGCATCCGCCTAGCACCCAAAACAACGCTTTGTTGCTGTTCTTGGTTGGAATATTTTTTTCTTCCTCGGGAGTTGTATTTTCGTTTTTTTGCTCCATTTTTTCAATATTTAATTAATCATAAGGCTTTAGAATATTATAGCATAGCTCTGAAAATAATACCCATTTAGAGCCATTTATGATAAAATTATACCATGGAAAACAAAAATAAAGTTTTGAAATTTCCAAAAAATTTTTTATGGGGCGCGGCAATTTCGGCTCACCAAGTTGAAGGCGGCAATAAGAATGACTGGACCGTCTGGGAGAAGAAAAACGCCGAACGCCTCGCCAAAGAAGCGGAGCGGAAATGGGAAAAATGGCAGCAGAAAAAGTTTCCCGAGATGTTCGATCCGGGCAACTATATTTCGGGCCGCGCCGCAGATCACTACAACCGCTACGAGGAAGATTTCGATATCGCGAAATCATTGAATTTTAATGCTTTTCGGATTTCCATCGAATGGTCACGCATTGAACCGGAAGAAGGAAAATTTAATGAAAAAGAAATTGAGCATTACCGGAAAGTTATCAAAGCCATCCGCGCCAGAGGCATGGAACCATTTGTGACATTGTGGCATTGGACGAATCCTGTTTGGTTTGATAAAAAAGGCGGCTGGGTGTCAAAATCATCAGCCTTTTACTTTATCCGATACGTTCAAAAAATAGTTGAATCCCTCGGAAACGATGTAAATTTTTGGCTCGTAATAAATGAACCGAATGTCCATACTGGATTTGGATATTTATTAGGTTCTCAACCTCCGGGAAAGAAAAACATAGTAGCCTTTTTGAAAGCATATTTTAATCTGCTTAATTCCTACAAAAAATCTTATACCGTTATCCACCGTATTAATCCGGAATCAAAAGTTAGCTTTTCTCACAGTGCGGTTTTTTTTCAAGTAGATATTTGGAAACCAATAAATAGATTGCTAGCTTCTCTGTTGAGTTTTTTTAGTAATTATTTTGTGAAAAAAACCACAAAATTTTTGGATTTTATAGGCTATAATTATTACATCAGAATCATTATTACTTTTAAGGGCAGAAATATACCCGATAGAGAAAAAACAGATCTTGGTTGGGAGATTTTCCCAAAAGGAATTTATCATGTTCTCAAGAAATTACATAAATATAATTTGCCAATTTATATCACCGAAAATGGAATAGCAGATGCTACGGATAAGCACAGAGAAAAATTCATCAAAGAGCACCTTTTCTGGGTTCATAATGCTATTCGGGATGGAGTAGATGTGAAAGGCTATTTGCATTGGTCATTCCTCGACAATTTCGAGGCTCCAGAGGCTAGAGGCTTTTGGCCGCGGTTCGGTTTGGTTGAAATTGACTACAAAACAATGCGGCGCAAAGTTCGCCCGAGCGCGCGGGAATACGCGAAGATATGCAAGGGTAACTCCCTGGAAGTTTAGCCTGCTGCTATTTGATACATTAACTAAATTAGAGATGGGTCCCGCTAAGCACTATCTTGTAACCATATTGACTTGGTGCGACGAGAGTTGAAAAAAAATAATTCGATTTATTGAATATTTAACGGAATGAATTGGATTACCATTGCAATCTTGGGTTATATGCTTCTGGCTGTTGAGTCGGTCATCAGCAAATATTTGCTCGTCGGAAGAATCAAGGGCTGGAGACTGTACGCGTTCTACGTGGGTATTTTGTCTCTTTTTACGATTGTCCTTTCTCCTTTTGGACTTGAGCATGACGGACTAATGCCGATTGTCATCACTTACTTATCGGGAATCATCTTCTATATCTCGCTTTGTTTCCTTTTCAACGCCCTCCTCCATTCATCCGCAGACAGGGTCTATATCCTTCAGGGCGCGTCCACAACCCTTCTGACTCTGGTGCTATCGGCGTTATTTCTCAATGAAGGCATCAACCAGCTTCGGGCTATCGCCATCCTTTTTCTCGTCCTCGGAGGCCTCTTCATCGCGTACCGATTTCACCATAAAACCTTTTTTAAGGGTTGGCACAAGATCCTTATTGCGGCTATTTTGGGTTCCGTTTCTTTAATCATGCTTAAATATTCATATGGCGGGCAGAATTTCGTGGCCGGGTATGTTTTCAATCGAATCGGGATATTTTCCGGGGCAGTTCTCTCTCTAGCACTGCCGTCTTTCCGAAAAGATATCGTTGGAAGCTGGAGAAAAAAATCAGTGGGACATAACACTTTGAACGTCGTCGGTACGATAATCGCCAAAACCATTGCCGGCAGCGGAATGGTTCTCACGAACTATGCCATCTACTTAGGAAGCGTTGCGATCGTGAGTTCTCTCGTTTCCGTTCAATATCTGTTCACTTTTCTGTTTGTTTTTATTTTATCCTTTCATTCACGCAAGATTTTTCATCAGCATTTTAGCTGGAAAAATATTCTGCTCAAAATCACTGGGATCCTCTTGGTGATCCTGGGAACAGTCTTTGTCTTTTTATAGACGTATTATGAAAATTAGGCATAAAATTTTGTTTCTTATTCTTGGACTTCTGGCTTTGGCCGTTTTATTTCTGATTCGCAGGCCCGCGGGCATTGTCGATAATCCCGATGACATCAAGTGGGGCGTCGCTTTTTCCAAAACTTTCAGCACCGAGATGGGGCTGGACTGGAAGGAAAATTATCTCGCGATTCTTGATGATCTCAAGCCATACTCTTTGCGGCTTCCGATTTATTGGCAAGACATAGAAGCAGAAAATGGAAACTATAATTTTTCTGACTATGACTGGATGATCGACGAAGCCGGCAAACGGGACGTAAAGTTGATACTGGTCGTCGGGCGCAAACTTCCCCGCTGGCCTGAATGCCATTCACCTGTCTGGGCGGATAGTCTTTCAGAGCAAGAAAAACAGACCAGCATCATCAAATATATATCCAAATCAGTTGAGCACTATAAGAATGCGGATAATTTGTCTCTCTGGCAGGCAGATAATGAACCTTTTCTTGGCTTTGGCGAGTGCGCTACAACCCCCGCAAGCTTCCTCGATCAGGAAATCAAGGCTGTGCGCGATCTCGATCCGAATCATAAAATCATGGTGACGGATAGCGGAGAACTTTCTGTTTGGGTGCGGGCAGCCAAGCGCGCAGATGTTTTCGGGACAACGATGTATCGCATTATCTGGAAAAATCCAATTGGTTACTTCAAATATCCGCTCCCGCCCGAATTTTTCTGGCTGAAGGCCAATGTAGTCCACTTGCTCTACCCTAAAAAGCCGATTGTGGTTTCGGAGCTTCAAGCCGAGCCCTGGGGACCCAATTTAATTTATAATTTATCGGTTGATGAGCAAATGAAGTCCATGTCCATCGACCAATTTCGGGAAAACATTGAGTATGCCAAACAGGTTGGATTTCCGGAAAATTATTTATGGGGCGCAGAGTGGTGGTATTGGATGAAGACAAAACAGGATCGCCCCGAGTTTTGGGACGAAGCCAGGAAGGTGATAAAAAAATAAAGAATGAAATAATTTAAACCCTGGAACTTATATAAATACCACCCATGGATTACAGGCGGTATTTACGTCTTTATTACTTCAAATGATTATGCTACTTGCCTAGGTACTCCTTTTCCCAAATCGGATCAGATGCCGTCGCAACTTCCCGGTCGTATTTCTCAAGACCGATTTTGTAATTATCATCCAAGAGGGCCTGCTCGCTGGCTTCATCAATCGGATTCGGCTTATACTTATCAATCAGCTTGCGCATATCGCTGTAGTGGTCTTTTATCGGACAAGGCAAAAGCCAATTTCCCATTTCACTCGGTTTCCGGTCGAGCGCGTAATCTTTTTGCCATTGCCGAATCGCTTCAAAAAATGGCTCATCCAAAACGTTATTCAGATTCTTTTTATTTTCATAGATGTCATTGATGTTAACCGGCGAATATGGATTGAACACGCAAGGAGTCACGTTGCCATTCCATTCAATATAGAGATAACCTCCCGGCCGGCCGGCCGAAATGCACCCGTCGCTCAAACAGCCATTATTCCAAAAATCCGCGATAAACATCTCTTTTTCCTTCGCCAGTTTTTGCGTGCTCCGATAAAGTTTCACGCGCTGATTGGCGTCCACCATTAAGCCAAGCGAGTCGGCTCTTCCGATCGGCATCAATTGGAATATCCAAGCATAAACAGCGCCATGCTTTCCAAAATAATAATCGTAAAGTTTTTCGCCTCCAACCAGTTCAGCGTTATTGTGCGTTGCTGTCAGCGATATCCCAAAGGGAACACCAACTTCGCGTAAATTTGCCATAGCTTCAATAATTTTTTTATGCGTTCCTTCCCCACGGCGCGCGTCAGTTTCTTTTTCAAATCCTTCCACTGATATGGCCGGTGTGATGTTTCCGACTTCCTGTAGCTTCTTTGCCATAGCTTTATCTATCATTGTCCCATTGGTGAACATTAAAAAAAACTGTCCGGAATGTTTTTTTGCCAAATCCAGTAATGTTTTCCCCTGGCTCTTGTATAGCAAAGGTTCCCCTCCAGTAATAACGGTGAAATACGACCCCCAAAGTTCTTCCTTTTCTTCCATGATGCGATCAAGCACATCCCACTCCAATTTTTCGGAATTAGTGGCTGAACTATTCGCGTAGCAACCTTCGCAGCTCAGATTGCAAAATTTTCCAGGACCGATTACGAGGAATGCCGGAGGTTTATGGCCGAATTTTTCTTCAAATTTCGCGACCCGGCTCTTCCTGTCCAAAAAAACATTTTTTACCGCCTTCACGAGAGCTTTCTGTACGTTAGGAGATCCCTTAGCATTCTCAAGAGACTTCAGGATCGTTAAAATCAAATTTCGTCCCATAAAGTATTTTTCTTCCTGTACCTTTTTGGGATATTGTTCCTTGCTCATCAACTCTTTGTAAATCCTCGCATCCAGGCGGGTAAGTACCGCTTTCGCCGCAGAGGTCGAGGCAAGATAGCCTATAGATCGAGCCGCGTAACCATTCAACAAATCTCCGAAAATTTTAAGCGACGAAACCGCCTCTTTATTTTTTTCGATTGCTTTAGTAGTCATAGATTAGTTTTATGGCTTATATAATTCTTAATACCTATCATAAGCTTTTTTTATAACAAAGCAAGAGATCTGGCATTACGCTTAAGCTTAAAAAAATTCCCCATTTTTTGGAAAAATGAGGAATTGATTTAATTTGCTCGTGGAGATTAAGGCTGCTGCTGAACTGGCCTGATTTGGATGTTTTGCGCGGCAAAAGTTCCATCTGAGCTATTCGTACCGCCCACCATGACTTGATCGCCATTAGCCAGATCGGATACCGAGCCCTGGACTGATTTTCCGACCGAGGTAGAATCGGAAAAATATACTATTTTCGAGCCTCCGTCCGGGGTTTTAACCGTAATGCTTTTATCATCTTTGGCGATTACTTGTCCGGTCAGAAAACTTCCTCCATTCGCCCCCTGGCCGCCCGGCCTGAAATTCCCGCCGCTTTGCCCGGCTGGCCCGCCTGCTCCGCCCGCGCTTTGTCTTCTCTGCTGACCGCTGGCGGATTGCCCATTGCCGCTGCGCAACACGCCTTGAGAAGATAGTTTGTCTTTTTCATAAACAGTGCCTCCGAAAAATGATGCGGCGCCGACGATAATCACAACGGCTGCAGCAATTATTATGCTTTTTTTGCTATTCATGCTGATTAAATTAAAATTTAATAAATCAAAATTAAAAACAGGAATTAAAGGCGTAGAATTATTAAAGCAATTTCGCGGAAAAAATATTTTTTAATTTTACATTTTCTTATTCGTATCTCAATGCCACGATAGGGTTTAGCTTAGCCGCTCTTCTTGCGGGATAGAATCCAAAAACTATCCCTACCAAAGCTGAAACTCCGAAGGCAAGAAGAATCGATGACGTTGAAATTTGCGTATTCTGCCCGGCAAATTTTGTAACAGCGAGCGAGGCTATCCATCCCATCACCACTCCAATCGCTCCCCCTAAAAAAGTCAGCACAACTGCTTCTGCCAAAAACTGCAGATTTATATATATTTTTTTTATTCCAACGGCTTTTCTCAAGCCTATTTCCCTGGTCCTTTCCGTTACATTAGTAAGCATCATATTCATGATTCCAATCCCGCCCACCAGCAATGAAATTCCGGCGATTGAGGCCAAGAGCATCGTGAATGTGCTAGTCACGCTCGCGGCTGTAGCGATAATATCATTCTGGTTTAATATACTGAAATCTGCTTGGGCTGGATCGGATATCTTATGGCGCTGGAGTAGGAGGTCTGTAATCTGTTGTTGGACCGATGTCATGGAAGACTGATCCGCGGCAGCAACACTAATATCGGAAAGATAATCGTTTCCCGCCAAGTAATGCTGGGCGGCAGTCAGTGGAACATAAACATAATCATCCGGGTTATTGAAACCGGATCCGCCCTTCAACTCTGTTACGCCGACTACTTTGAAATCAACTCCCTTTATGCGAATCGACTGTCCTACCGGATTAATGTCCGCGCCGAACAGATCGTCTCTTGCAGTCGGACCCATAATCGCCACTTTCGAGGAGCTTTTGATTTGTTGGTCGGTAAAAAACGATCCGATGTTCATTTTCACATTTCTGGCCGTGAGATAATCCGCTATCGTTCCGACAACCTCTGTGTTGGTATTAGTGCCTTTCCCGGTTATTTGATACCGTTTGGATATTTCCGGCGCGACCGCTTTAATATTGGAAACCTGGCTTTTGATTGCATCAGCGTCTTCCACTGTCAAAGTCTGGGAGCTTCCCGCCCCTTGGCTTATCCCGCCTACCCGTTGGGATCCCGGCATGACAATAATCAAGTTTGAACCGATTGCCTCAATGTTGCTTTCAATGGAGCTTTTTGCGCCTTGGCCTATGGCTACCATTGTTATCACCGAAGCAATCCCAATTACGATGCCCAAAATTGTTAGTCCTGAACGAGCTTTATTGCCGGAAAGTGAACGGATTGTTTCTCTGAATAAATCTATTATGTTCATTTTTTATCCAATCCTAAGTTAGAATCTAGATGGCTATCTTTTTTCCTTTGATTTTCTGGTCTTTTTCAATCAGCCCGTCCCTTACGGCGATTATGCGATTGGTAAATTCCGCGATCTCCATTTCATGAGTAATTAATATGATCGTATGCCCTTTGGAGTTAAGTTCTTGGAAGGTTTCCATGACCACATGGCTGGTTTTTGTGTCCAAGTTTCCAGTTGGCTCGTCCGCGAGAATTATGGACGGGTTGTTTATCAGCGCTCTCGCGATTGCCACTCTCTGCATTTGCCCTCCGGAAAGTTGATTGGAAAGATTTGAAAATTTACTTTCCTCAAGTCCGGTGTATTGCAACGTTTCTCTGGCCCTGGATTCCCGTTCTTTCATGGATATGCCCGAATAAACCAAAGGGAGCATAACGTTTTGCAGGGCAGTCGTTCGAGGTAAAAGGTTAAAGGCTTGAAAAACAAAACCTATTTTATCCCTCCTGAGGTCCGAGAGCTCGTCTTCGCTCAGCTTGGAAACTTCTTTTCCATCCAGAAAGTACTCACCACTCGAAGGGGTGTCCAGAGCGCCAAGAATATGCATGAGAGTCGATTTTCCACTTCCGGACGGACCGATAATCGCGACAAATTCACCTTTTTCTATCTTGAACGTCAGCCCTTTGAGAGCGACTGTTTCTACGTCGCCGTTGATATATACTTTTTTAAGATTTTTACATTCAATCATAATCTATATGAATCGCGGAGAATAGGAATTTAGCGCCCACTGCCACCTATCCCCGGGAGCCGGATAGCTGATGAACCTCCTCCACTTCGATTTGCAGAACTCGAAGAACTCGCGCTCGTAGAAGTAGTACTCGAATTAATCGTCTGAGTTACAACTTTATCCCCAGCGCTAATGCCGCTTAATATCTCAGCATCGGTTCCATTCGTAATCCCGACTTGCACTGTTTTTTGCTCAGGAATTTGGCCGCTGTTTAACACTTCCACGTAGTTGGTATTTCCTTGCGATTTCACCGCGCTTGAAGGCACTATTAAGACATCCTGCTTAACATCCGTGATAATGGAAGCTGAAACGCTCATTTCCGGCTTAATGCGCGGGTCAAGCGTGTCAAAACCGATCGTCACGTTGTACGTCACAACCCCTTGGTCAATCGTGCCCAGTGAATCCATCTTTTCGACTTTCCCCGAAGTCTGAATTCCACCTACGGCATCCAGTGCCAGCACAGCTCTTTGCCCAACCGAAACATTCGCGACATCCACTTCGTTAACTTGGACCTGGGCCTTCATTGTGCCGAGGTCACCAACGACAATTGGCGCGACAGCGTTGGTGCCGGAGGAAATCCGGCTCAAATCATCTCCATTTTTTATATTTACAGCATTGACCGTCCCGTCAATGGGCGCGGTTACCTGCCTCTTACCCGCGTTGGTCAGCGTATTATTATAGTCTGCCAAACTGGCGTCATAGTTTTTTTGCGCCTCGGTCACATCGTCTTCGGCCGTGTCAATCTTCGCTTTCATGACCTTAAGCTGCTTGTCCGTGTACGTTCCGGGTGTCGCGTCTTCTTTCTTTTTAGCCGCGTCATAATCGGCTTTGGCAGATTTTACGCTGACTTCCGCAGATTCGATGGCATCCTTGGAGGTCTTCAGCGAGGCAGATGATTTTGCGACGCTGACCGTTAAATCCCCATTGACAATGCTGAAAAGGACTTGCCCTTTTTTAACGGAATCGCCCACTTGCACCGCCAAATTAGCGACTGTTCCAGTGATGGTGGGATCAATCGACGCGCTCTGATCGACGATGATATTGCCGCTTGCCGATATGGATGAGGTTAGAGTCCCTTTCTCAGCCGTGGATGTCACGTACTGAACCTGGGTAATGGTGGAATGCGACTTTTTATACCAGTAATAGCCTCCCCCAGCTATTAAAAGTATCAGCACAATCCAAACATACTTCTTCCTTTTGCGAAGGGTCAACATTAAGCTCGCCATATTAGTTATTTCCGTTACTGCTAAATACTCGTATTAAATCAGCGTTTAAAGCGCCGTTATCGCCAGGGTTTCCCATGACCACAATCTGGTCACCTTGTTTCAGATCTTCAATTTTGATGTCATCGCGTTGACGCTTGATGACAGTCTTTTCGGTGACATTTATCGTATTTTCTTTTCCATCCCTATCCTTAACCACTATGTTATTGTCCGCGATGGAAATGATCGTACCGGCAAGTCCATGCGCGTTTCTGAAGTCATGGCTCAGTGGTCCGCCTGGAGGAAAATCCAGCCCGCCCGGACCCGGTCGACCCATCATGTCCATATGAGATCCAACGAAATTTCGTTCGTAGTTTTCTCCGAACTTATAGGAGAATCTCGCCTTCTTGAGACCGACCATGACTCCACCGGCAAAACTGACGAAAATTATCAAGATAATTCCCACCGCAATCGCGGCAACTCTGAAATTTTTTGATTTAGCGGCTTCTTTAATGTCCATTTTATTGTCTTAAACTAAATTAATTTATGCCTGTGAGCGTTCGCGTTCACGGCATTGAAATAACAGCTAGCTGAAATCAGAAAGACAAAAACCGGGATTATCATGGCAACCAGATATACCGCCGGAAAAGTTTCGAGCAGCGAAAAGAGAAAGTCTGTCCAATGGCCAGCGATGATACCCATATCCGTGAAAAGCAAATTTGCCAGATTCCAAAACTCTGATCTCAATATCAGGCTTCCAAAAACCGTTCCCGCGTATATCAATGCAGAAAAAGAAGTTGCAAACCCGACATAAGACAGTAATAGCTTTCTCCTCACTCGCCCTTCCTTTATCAGGCTTATTTTATGTAAAATTTTGTCCTCAAGCTCTAAAGGCGGATCGGCGTCCGTTATTTTTTTGAAAGCACGACTTAGCTTTTCATTCATACTCTTTAATACGATTAAATATTTACGCTGGATGCATTAATTCATTTTAACGCTATTTTAAGCCTTAAAATAGCCCTTCGATGATAGCTTTTTATGGTGTTGTAGGGCTTTCCCAGGATTTCTGATATCTCATGCAAGGAAAAATCTTCCTTATAGTGAAGGACTAGGATTATCCGATACGGATCCGGGATTTCCCCTATTTTTGCGCTTATTTCGCGCGCAAGATCCTTCCTTTCCAAAACCTCATCGGCTAGTGTTTCTTCTGCCTTGATATTCTCAAAGCCATCGCTGTCTTCCTCTTCTCTAAATGCGGCGAACGGCAGATCTTTTTTCTTTTTCAGATAATCAAAGGCGGTATTTTTGGCGATTGCGAAAAGCCATGTCTTGAACCCCGAACCAGAACCTGCAGTTCGATACGAGGCAGGTTTTTCCCCCTGCGTATCCTGCGAGGCCTTAAGATAACCTCTCTCTGGATCGAATTTATGCAAGTTTTTCCAGACTTTGATAAAGGTGTCCTGTGAGATATCTTCCGCCGCCTGGCGGTTTCTGGAAAGCCGATAAGCGAAATTGAAGATGGGTTTTAGATGCCTTTGCATCAGAATTTCAAACGACTCTTCATCGCCATACAAGTATTTTTCCACTAAAATTTTATCCTCCGTTGTCATGCTTTTCACTATAGGATAAGAGAGGGACAAAGCGCAACAAAAAATGCCAGCAAAGGCACTTCCACTGAAATCTGGTATTTCGCAGATTTGTCAATTTATATATTTCACCTAATATCCAGCAAGGCCGGATTTATGGTTTTGAGATTTGATTTTTGTTTTTTGATTTTTTTAATACGTGCACCATGGATTTGGACGCTCATCCGGATCAAGGCAGCACTCCAAATCAAGATGTCCCGGTTTGTTATTGTGGCTGTCCTTAGGATGATCATTCTTCTTGGCGCAAACAAGCTTTCCACCCACGATTTTTGCCGCTACCGGTTTTCGAACACCTGCTCTCGGGTCGACTCGCGGCTTCGGCTTCACTATTGGGATAAATTTAAAAGCTGCGACAGCTTCTTTAAATTCCGGAAACCGCTTGCTGGTTTCTTTTTCCGGGTCGGAAAACCTTTCTCCGCTTTCCCCTATGGCCGGAATAATGTTGTAAATGTAGCTTCCCTTTGTGACGCTGTAAAAATAAGCAGGTTTATAGCAAAGATCGTTTTCATCAACGCTGATTTTTTTGAGATCTAAACCTCCATCTTTCAATTTTGTTTCTTCTAACGATAGCGAACAATCATTCGACTCCTCTGGAGCACTGTCTTTTTTGTGCACATCATTCGTATTTTCAATCTTTTGCACCTTCTTTATGGGATATATTTTGACGTCAAATCCCGCAAAGGCATCTCCATTCTCCTCTCCGTCTTTTCTGAATTTATAAATGGTTTCATACACGGCGCTTTTTTCAGTGGCTGTTTTGTATTGCGTGTTGTTTTTCCATGCATCAGGATGCTGAATTTCAAAACCATACCATTTATTTTGATAAGTATCCCAAGCCGTGGTATCGACCGGCTCCGGAACAACTTCTCCGGTAAACATTTTTTGATCTTCCAAAGTTTGAATTGAGACGTCTATGCCTTCGGCATATTTACCGCCCTTGACCTCAAGCGGAGATTTCGATTCCTGGTAATACATCATTGCCAGTCCAATGAAGAAAAAAGAAGCTAGAATAAAAACCCATTCCACTGTATGGAGAAAGGGTTCATTTTGGGGATTGAAAATATCCCTAGCGCGGATATGTATTTTTTTAAAAATATGTCCGGATTTTTTTTGTTTTCCCATATAAACAAATATTTGCCCAGTCGCAGTTTAGATAAGATGCTTAATAAACACACCTATATAATATCAGATACTACGTAAAATTCAAAAGGTTCTCCTGGAATTTCATCAACACCGTAAACTGCAAAATGCTACTTCAACTATAGTTCAGAGACCACTAAAGTCTTGCTGTTTCTGTAATTTTCTAGCACCTCTCCCACGCCTGAAAATAGAGGGGAAGGCAGATTGTCCAAATCGAACCACTCCCACTTTTCACATTTGTCCGGCTCGTTAACGACTGGATTGCCTTTTTATATAGGCCTTTGATCAGTATCGTAAGATGATGGATGTATTGTGGAGCAATACAATTCTCGCGGATAGATAAAAGCTCATCGGTAATTTCAACGTCAATATCCTCACCCAACTCTTCACTTACTTCTCGCGCTGCGCATTCGGCAATCTTTTCTTTTGCTTTTAGGTGCCCGCCAGGAAAGTTCCATGTTCCGAAGCCCGCGCTGGCAAGACGTTTTCCTAAGAGAACTTGATTTTTTTTATTAAGAATAGCAACCTCCACTCCTTCCATAATTCCCGCACCTTCTTTTAGCTCTGTTTCGAGGGAATCACCGTCTATTTTTTTCATGAAGTTATTTTAATTAAATTAATGAAAGTTGCCAGTGCGGATAAAAACAAAAATCCGCATCTCAATCAAAGCAATCCCAGGTAATCTAGGCCCAAATACCCAACTTCTATGTCGGTCATTTTGCCGCCGCGAAGCAGTTTCCGGAATTCATCAAGCGATAGCAAGACGGTTTCCGTTATTTCAGTACTTGTATTTTGGAGCTGGGCAACTTTTTCACATTCAGTTGCCACGCAGCAGAACCTCCGCATAGTTGAATAGGCGCAATCAAAAGCTTCCGTGAATAACTTCACCTGTCCTTTGTAGCCAGTTTCTTCTAAAAGTTCCCTTTCCGCCGCTTGCTCCGCCGTCTCCCCTACTTCAGCTCTTCCTCCCGGTATCTCCAATAGAATTTCTTCCATCCCAGGGCGAAACTGCTTAGCTAAAATTACGTGATTATCCTTAGTCAGCGCGAATACGCACACGGCTGGCCCTTCACGCTTTATATAAAAATCACTTTGTCCTCCCCCAGGAAGCTCGAACATCACTTTTTCGATCTTTCGGCCATATTTTTGAAAGACCAGTTCGCGAGAAAGTTCTTTCCATTTTTTTATCTTTTGCGCCATAAAAATCAATTTCAATATTCATTAAATCAAATATCGTAAATTTAAAATACAGAGATGCTCCTTCCAAGCATAACTTTCTTGTCCCTATATTATCACCGAAATCCCTTTTTTATCAAACAAAAACAAGGTGCTACCCCTGTTGCATGCAGAACCGATATTGGCTTCACTATTCCAAATCTTTTTTTATTTTCTCGAATTCCTCTTTCGATATTTCTCCCTTTGCGTAACGCTCTTTAAGAATATTCAAAGCGCTGTTTTCCTTATATTTGTGTTCACCACGCAAGTGTCCGCAGGTGTGTCCGGAAAAGCCGCGCACCAAAGCAAAAATCACCCAAATGATTAGCACCCAAAAGATAAGCATGAAAATGAAACCAAAGCCGAAGCCGAATCCTCCCATGTGTCCGAAATAACTTCCCATCATATATTTTTATTATTTATTATACTATCAGCTATTACGCCATAGAAAGATGTTTGTTTCAGTCTATCGACGCGACAGACGACGTTATTGCGGATCATCAGATATACAAAATCCCGCGGGATCCGCCGATTATAGCCACGATTTTTCCATTGAGGTCTGCTCTGGCCATGGCGCAAGAGTTAGCTATCATCTTCGATGCAAAGGAAAATACGACTCCTTGAGGCCGCTGCGAATTTTTTTGGGAAGTTTACTTGGTTTTTCCGCTTCCTCATGCAACATTTCGGGCAATTCCAAACCCTCTTCCTCTTCAAATTCTTCGAGCGGGTCGGAAGTATGAAAAATTTCTTTGGGGCTCATGGGATAATCCTTGTTCTTGTAATCTTTGGGCCGACTGGGCTGAGATTTTTTCTTGCGTTTCATATTTGTTAATACAAATTTTCCAAAATATCTTTTCATAAAAAAACACCCACTAATCGGATGCTTCTACCAAGCAAGTTTACCGTAAATCCTATTTGTACCTCAGCTTGAAGCTTGCCAGGATAACTGAACAGATAAGCGGACTGATATTCGTCCAAAGGATGATGTGATCCGGCTTGTATATGCCGTATAAAATGATAAATACGGACTGGAGAAATAAAATTGCCACAAAATATCCGGATAAATCCCGGGTCTTTTTTGTCGTCCAGCTTTTCCAAACCTGGGGGAACAAGCGAATTGTATTGAGGACGCCCGCTACGACGCCGAGAAAAGTTACCATTTTTTTGTTGCCAAAGGATTATCTATTGAGTTAGTTTAGCACGGCGCGACCGTACTGCAAAGATAGATTATTTCAAAACCAGATTGAACAGATATCCGGTAAAAATAATTCCCGCGCCGACAATGCCGGCAAATATCAGAATTAACTTTATTTTCATCACTTTCTTGAGAATCATAAATTCCGGAAGCGACAATCCCGTGACTGCCATCATGAAAGCCAGCGTCGTTCCAAGATTTACCCCCTTCTCGGTCAGAACGCTCACGAGCGGTATTATGCCAGCCGCATTGGAATAAAGCGGGATGCCGACGAGCACCGCAAGCGGCACTGAATACCATTTGCCATTCCCGGCATATTGAACAAGTAAATCGGTCGGCACATAGCCGTGAATCCAAGCCCCAATGCCAATTCCTAAAATAATATAAATCCAGACTTTCTTGATGATTTCAACAGTGTAATTTTTTGCATAAGCGACTCTCTGCTTCCAATTCATTTCAGGCAATTGCAACTGTCCGTTGAATTTGCTTTTATAGACAAATTCTTCGACAAGATTTTCCACCTTTAAATGTCCAATGACGATTCCGGAAAGAATGGAGATAATGAGTCCGCTCACTATATACAGTAAAGCGATTTTCCAGCCGAAAAGTCCGAAGAGCAAAACTAGAGCCACTTCGTTTATCATTGGCGAAGCCACTAAAAAGGAAAATGTTGTCCCCAACGGAACACCAGCTTCAAGAAAGCCAAGAAACAAAGGTATTGCTGAGCAGGTGCAAAACGGAGTGATTATTCCCAAAAGTGATGCCAGCACATTGCCGAAATACTTTTTCTCGCTGGATAATATAATTCGTATTTTCTCTGGCGGAAGAAAGGAGCGGATGATGGAAACCACAAAAATTATTACGGCTAAAAGCAGGAAAATCTTGATAGTGTCAAAAATGAAAAAATTGACGGTCGTTGCCAACACTGTTTTTTGAGCAATGCCGAAGGCCGAATAAGTCAGCCAATCAGCAAATAGTTGAACGGGATAAAATATGTCCATAAAATTATTCTAGTTGCAATGGTTACAATTTAGTTTTAATTTTTCAGCCTCCGTCGCCGAAATCATCTGAATGGTTGTGTGGCTGATATTGAAGTTCTTCGAAAGATTTTCCTGGATTTGACAAAGCAATGCATTCCTTTCGCCATTTTCCACATTTTCGATTTCTAAATGAGCACTCAAAAATCGACTATTGCTGTCGGTTTGCCAAATATGAAGGTCATTGGCTTGTTTCACTTTGGAAAAATCTTCCAACTCTTTTTTTACTTTTTCAAAATCAATATCAGCCGGCACGCCTTCCATCAGAATATCCAGCGTCTGTTTCAGAAGTTCATAAACTTCCTTGAAAATATAGGCTGAAAGGGCTATGGAAATAATCGGATCGATGATGTACCAGTGAAAATAGTAAATGAGAACTGCCCCAACTACCACTCCCAGTGAGAATAAAGCGTCTTGCAGGGAGTGCAACCATGCACTCTTCATATTTAAATTTTTGTGCGCATCTTTTTCTAAAAGGTAGGTTGCGATGCCGTTGCCAACCAGAGCGACCAGGGCTGCCACAATCATCCAACTGCCTGCGATCTGGGAAGGATGAAATAATCTTTGGACGGCTTCAATTAAAACAAAAACAACTACCGCCAAAAGCACCAGTGAATTAAAAAAGGCAATCAGAATTTCTGCTCTCTTATAGCCGTAAGTCTTATATTTCGTATTGCCCCTTTCTTTTACTTTCTCGCCCCACCAGCTCAATGATAACGCCCCGACATCGGAAAAATTATGCAAAGCTTCTGACACCAAAGCCAAGCTGCCGATGAGAAACCCCGCTATAATTTCAAAAGCGGTAATGATAACATTGAGAATTATGGCAAAAGCAATGTTTGTGTTTTTTATAGGCATCCTGTTAGTTTTTTAGCAGTTCCTTAATCTCCTTTGCGTCAGAAACTCGGCCATAAATTTTGACTTCACCGTCAACGACCAAAGCGGGCGTTCCCATCACTCCGTAGCTTATGATGTCCTGGATTTCGGTCACTTTTTCAATTTCTGCTTTTATTTTCAACTCTTCAAGCGCCTGTTTCGTATTGGCTTCCAGCTTTTTGCAATTTGGGCAGCCGGTTCCCAAGATTTTAATGGTCATAGATTTAGTCTTTAACTATCTGATTAAACAAACTCTTGTATTGTCTCAAGCTATTTTTATTAATGCTATAAATTATGAATGTCCCCTCCTTTCGCTCCTTCACCAGTGATAGATCTTTCAATTTCCCCAGGTGATGAGAAACCAGATTTTGCGGAAGCTCAAGCGCTTCAAAAATTTCACAGACACAGAGCTCCTGTTTAGTCAGGAGGCAAAGAATCCTCAAGCGGTTGGTGTCTGAAATAATTTTCAGGAACTCCCCTAATTTCAGAATCCCCTTCATTTCTTTGGAACTTTTTTGACAGCATTTTTTAGTCATACCAATACTATATCAATGTCCATTGATATTGTCAAGCGGGGTGAAATCAAAAAAACAGGGGTTTTATTCCTGTCCCCGATTGCCTAAAACATCCGCTAATTTTGCGGCAGATACTAGCCTGACTACCGAAGATACTCTTCAATATTTGCTTGGTGCTCCTCAAGAGTCTTCGAACAATGGATTTGCCTATTACTGTCGTGAAGATAATACAGACAGTCCGTTTCAGCCGGGTGTAAAACGGCTTCAATCGCGTCTAAGCCGGGGTTATCAATCGGGTATGGCGGCAAGCCTTTATATTTATAGGTATTGTAGGGAGAATCAATATTGGTTATGTCCTGGGACTTTATTGGCGCCCACCAGCCATCATCGGTTTTTCCTCGCGCGTATTGGACAGTCGCGTCGATTTCCAAATTCATATCCTGATTTAACCGGTTCCATAATATTCCGGCAATGAGAGGCATATCATTTTTTCCTCCCGCCTCCCGCTGGACGATTGAAGCCAACTTGAGTCCGGTAGTCCATTTTATATTCTGCTGGGCGAACTGAGTAATATATGGGGCGAACTGCTCATCGAAGCGTCTTGTCATCCGATTAGCCATATCTAATCCGCTTTCATTGACCGGGATGAGGTAGGTATCGGGAAAATATGTGCCTTCGATATAATCCACTTTCATTTTCGTGTAAACCGTATTCCATTTGTCGAGTCCATCATCGTTCCAAGAAAAAGTTTTTGCTAAAAGTTCTCCAATTTGCTCTTTTCTCCAACCTTCCGGAATCACCACCCACCTTAAATCAGGAGAGGCAGTGAGTTTTCCCGCAATCTGCCACGCACTCATGTTTTTTGACATGTTATATCCGCCAGACTCAATACTGTGTCTTCCCCTGAGAAATAAAACCAATCTAAAGGCTGCTTTATTTTTAACCAACCCTTGATTTTTAAGCTTGTCCAACGTCTGCGCTTCAGTTTGCTTTTGGCTAACAATAAAAACTTTTTTTTCTTCCTGAGACTGGGGCGCACTAAAAAAAAGCCGATACGCTCCGAAAAGAACCAGGATGACAAACAATCCAATTCCTATTGCTATACCAAGTTTAACTTTCTTATTCATGCTTATTAGTTTCCCCTAAACATCCATTAGGGTTCTTGCGGCTGCCACGATTAATTTACCAAATTTATTGGCTTATTCTTCGCCCAAGCCTCAATATTGTCAATCATAATATCGTTCGCTACCCTCTCTGTCATATCAGTATGAAATGAAATATGCGGAGTGGTTAAAATTTTTGGATTATTTTTAAGCTTTTTATACACATCGCCTTTCGGATTAAAAATCCCAATGCCAGCAGGGTCGATAGCAGCCCCGGCAAGATGGCCGGAATCCATTGCATCAATCAGAGCATCCACATCATAAATTTCGGTATCCGTGATACTAACAAAAAAAGATTTGTTTTTTAATGCTTCGAAAAATTCTTTTCCAAGTAAGCCTTTTGTTTCTTGATTATTCGCTAGACAATTGATAGTACAGTCAGCGCCTTGAGTTGATTGCAAGATATTATCGCCTTTCTCAAAATATGCAACCTGCATATCGAAAGCTTCACAGATTCTGCCAACTCTGGAACCAACGTTGCCTTTGCCAAGAATCGCAACTTTTTTGCCAGCCAGACCCGGCATCTCCTCCAGAAAGTCATTTTCTCCTATTTCTTTGATACCAATATATTTTAAAAGTTTTCGCGAAAGAATAATCATCATTCCAAGAATCCATTCCGAGACCGCCGCCTTATTGCACCCTGGCGCATTGGCTACTCTAACATTATTATTCGTTAATTTTTTAAGATCAAGAAATCCAACACCGACAAAGGGAAACGAAATTAATTTATCTTTTAAATCATAGATAATATTCGCGATTGGCTTACTTTCAGAGCATATAATATCAAAATCAGCTAGTTGCGTAAGAGCTTTTTCTTTTGATTCCTTCGTATCTTGCAAATAACTCACTTCTCCCAGCAGCTCCAACCGCTTCTTTTGATCTGGCTCCAGTTTGAAACTCCCGATTACAATTATTTTCATAGATTTGACCGTTAATTATCTGTTGTCAATTTAGCATAAATATTAAAATTTGCCACTTGCAAAAATTGGCTTGCCGAAGATTGAAAGAGTTACATCAAATTTTAAAAAAGAGAGGCAGTCAGCTCCTAAGATCCGACTGCCCTAACGAAATCCGGTTACTGCTGTTCAATACTGCATATAACCACGGTGCCCACCACCTCCGCTTCGTCTGCTCCAAAAATAAGGCGACCACAGTCAGGTGATAGATTTTCGTGAAACCACCAGGCCGCTTCCGGGGATTTTTCCTTCAGAGCTTCCAGGGCCAATTCCCTTGCAACCGCGAAGCCTGCGCAATAGACTTCTCCCCCGGTCAGGAAGTCGCGTCGTAAGCTATGACATCTTTCAGCGGCAAGTTCCATCCCACGCCATTCTTTCCTGATTTCCTCGGGCGCGGGTCCTTTGGGCGTCCTGACGATTTTGATAGCCAGTGCCAATCCTCCTGGACATCCGCGGCTTGGACTCTGTCTGCCTTCCCAAAACGCCCGACCAGCCTCTTCGCCTTTTTTTGTGAGACTAACCATTCCATCTCTAATCTTCACGTATCCGGCGGCTTCCGCCACTTCGGTGACAGAAAAGGGGCGGTCTATCAGCGCACCATCGATCTCAATCCCTTGTTTGGTGGCTTCCTGATGGATCTCCTTGAGAAGAGCGTGCCCCTCTTTCAAAGTTTCTTTATAGGTAACCTCATCATCACAGGCGTACCTTAGTCTCTCCATCAGAAGCGAAGCAATGCCATCCGCCAGAATAGCAATGCCCTCGGAATCAAACCGAATTCAAACCCCGAAGCCCCCTTTTTGCTAGACTGGAGCGTTAACCTCTAATTAACGCCATGGATATGCCAAAAGGAAAGGAAATCACCCTCTTCGAGAGGGAAAGAATCGAAGTGTATTTG
>JBAZYY010000012.1:0-42741 GCA_041659065.1 Parcubacteria group bacterium | reverse complement strand
ATTTTTTCTTCTTGCAGCATAAGGTAGCGATTATCGTAGGGATTCATAGAGTTGGGATGAAAATTTAACTTTTCATCCTACTTTTTTATTCAAAAAGCGTAAACCCTTTTGCTGCAATGTTAACAAATATTTGTACAAGATGAGTACATAGGTGACAAATCACTAAATTTTATGGGTGTTTCGTAGCGAAGCGTGGCATGCGGCCGGTGAAAATTGTATTCTACAAGCCATTCGGTCAATTTCCGGTTGAAAACAAGCGGGTCGGGAGTAAAGTTGCCAAGCTGGATAAACTCTTCCTGGAGCGTGCGGTTGAATCTTTCGTTGTCGGGATTGTCTTTGGGGGTTCGGACTCTTGAATAGTATTGCTGGATATTGAGTCTCTCGCAAGCAGTTCTGAAATACTTTTCAAATTCGGTTCCGTTATCGTGGCCCACTCGGGGAATCTTGCCGTCGAGAAGGAAATACAATCTCAAAAGGAAATCTTCGCCATTCTTCGAACTTTTGTTTTTGTACATTCGGGCGTAAGCCACTTTCCCGTACTTGTCGATAGCAGTGAAAATATACCTTTTAAAACTGTTCCAATGAATGGTAACCGTGTCGAGGCAGATGATGTATCCGGCTTTCTTTTTCCTCCAGTTAAATTTGTCCAGCTTGAGTTCTGTGATTCTTTTCTTTCTCCTTGAGTTTTGTCTTCTTTTCTTGAGTTTTTCGGTCTTTTGGGGATTGTAGTACAGCTTGTAGGTTTCAATCACCCTTTGGACTTTCCAAGAAGAGATTTTCTCATGATATTCATTTTTGTAGATTCTCGAGAGCTTTTCTTTGCCGTAGCGGATATACTTTTTTCTAAGAAGGATAACTCTTTCTTCTTCGTATGGGGCAATTTCTCTTTGCCGCACCCTTTTCGGCGCCTTGGATCTGTCTTCCAGTTTGTAGAGGCTGTAGAGATTGTCAGAATCGAACTCGCGCAGCCATTTGTAAAATGTTTTCCTCGATATTCCGTAGTGACGGGCAATCTCGGTGGCATTTTTTCCTTCGTGGTATTCGATAATCCATTCAAGTCTTAATCTGGCTTCCCGGGAGAGTTTAAGGATCTTTCCGACCCGATGCCATCTCTCGTGCGCGGGGAGCAATTTAAACGGCTTGGGGATGAAGAATGCCCAGGCAGCGGCATTGAGGCTATTCATGGGTGAGATATATTAGGTAAGCTAACTTTGAATTTTAGCAAAATCCCTCAATTTTGCTAAATCCAGAGTGTTACCTATGTATCTCATCTTCTTCAATATTTTCAGGCTGCTTTTATGGTTTATATAAAGGTGTAAATTTGTGTCCTTGCCAAGCCCGCCGTCGTCAAAGCTTTGGCGGGTAAAAATCGAACTACTGATAAATTTATCTTAGCTGTGTCCCCGCGAGGAATCGAACCTCGATTTCAGGCTCCGCAAGCCTACGCTCTATCCGTTGAGCTACGGGGACGTATAAAATTTCAAATTTCAAATGAAATCCTAAATCCTAATGACAAAATTTTAAAATTTAAAATTCATTATTTAAAATTGATTTTAAATTTGAAATTGGGATTTACAATCCAATCATTCTCTCCATTCGATCTATTATCGTGAGCTCCTGCCTGATTTCGGGAATGAAATTCAAGAGCAATTCTCGAATCTGGATGGGGTTGGCATCTCCAACTGGTATATGCACAAAAGGCAGAAATGTTTTTTTGCTGTGGAGGCTCAAAATTTTTATTCTTTCCTCGACTTCATAATAGATCCAAAAACTTTTAATATCATCATAAGCATACATATATCCGTCAACAATGATTCCTTTTTGGTTAATCTCTATTTCAATTACACGCGGATCACGTTCGGCGTGGATATAGCCCAGCATGCCAATCAATATAAATGTGATTGCCATCAGAATCGCATTTGTTATCAGCGCGTATCCGATAATCGCCAATAGAGCTATGCCCATAATCCAATACCAGCGCGGATGTTTTTCGATCTTTTCAAATTCCAGCGCTTCCCATGAAAAGGTTGGATTCCCAAGCAGATCATCACTTTGAAAATCTGCTGCAGATTGGTGCGAAGGAAGAGCGGGGACAGAAGACCCGGGAGCTTTTTTTGGATTTGGTTTTATAAAACTGTCGAGTGACATGGGTTGTTTTTAATTTTTTTTGGCGGAGAGGGAGGGATTTGAACCCCCGGTACCATTTCTGGTACTCCAGTTTTCAAGACTGGTCCGTTCAGCCGCTCCGGCACCTCTCCATATATTTAGTCTTTCCCGCTTCTAGCGGACTGTGTCCGCCGAAGTCCGCTACGGCGGACGAAGGCGGAGAGGCAGGGAAATCGAACGTCGTTTCCTGTCTTCTGGCAGGCAGACGCTCCTTGAAACCTTGCGGTTTCAATTCTTCCGCCCCGGGAAAACTCCCGTTTTCCCGACCCCCGCCTGCAATGCTTTGCACAGCAATGCGGGCAGGCCTTTCTCGTTCGAATCCAGTCTAAACATTTGCTAAAGCAATTTTCGGAGAGGCAGGGATTCGAACCCTGGGAACCCGTGAAGGTTCAACAACTTAGCAGGTTGCTGCTTTCAGCCGCTCAGCCACCTCTCCATATTTTAAATTCTTCAGCGATAGCTGTAGCCGGGTCAATCCCGCCTCTTGCGGGACTGCTTTCAGCCGCTCAGCCACCTCTCCATAAAATAAAAATCCGCCTGCTTTGGAATGCTACAAAATAAACGCATTACCATTGGGGATATTTCAATTATACAACATTTAATTGCTTTTAAGGAAATCAAAGTGCTTCGGGCAGGCTAGCACGAAAAAACGGCTTTGGCAATCATTTTACAGCCTGGCGAGCTACGACAACAGCAAACACTTTTTTAACTTCATTTTCTTTTAAAATCCTGGCGCATTCCTGAAGAGTGGCGCCGGTAGTGGCAATATCATCCACTAGCAATACAATCTTGTTTTTAATAAGCAGCTTATCAAATCCCGGCTTCAATTCAAATATGTTTTTGACGTTTTGAATCCGCTGCTGGTAGTTTTTTATTTCCATTTGGGCTCGGGTATGCTTTTTTCTTTCCAATATATCAGCAACCGCTATTTTGATCGGGGGAGTAAGATTATCCGAAATGGCATTTGCCAACAGTAAACTTTGGTTGAATCCGCGATAGCGCAATTTCTTTTTGTGCAGCGGAACGGGAATTATGAAGTGCGGAATGGTAAAATCGGATCCAACTAAGCTGGAAAGCATTATTTTTGACAATGGCTCGGAAAGACTACTTATAAAGCGATATTTGAAAGAATGAAGAATATTTTTAAGAAGAGAGTTGTTATAAGAAGAAGCAACGAGGAGCCCGTCAAGCCAAGACTCCTTGTTTTCTTTGCAGTGCGCGCATAGATTTCCGGAAACTGTGATCATTTTTTCGCAGACCGGACAAAGTTGATAGGAATTTATTTCTATCGCGCTAAGGCATTTTGGGCATAGCCAAACATTTTCTTGGCCGCACCCCAGGCATTTAATGGGAAAAAGCGTGTCCAGCACAGCCTTTTTAATTTTTTTGAACTCTAAAATAACTTTGCCAAAACATATTTATGACGAAGAAATGTCTATTTTATTTTTTTTGACGGCAATCTTAAATTTTTTTGAAGCATTAATTTTTTGCAGTATCAATCCGGCTAACTTATTTTCAATAAGATTTTGGATGTTCTTTCGGATTAACCTTGCGCCTTCAGCGATATTAAAACTTTGCTTGGCAATATATTTTACCAAGTCATCCTTGAAGATGAGTTCAAAGCCATTCTTTTCCAAATTTGTTCGAAGTTCGCCCAGCTCAATTCTGGCTATTTTTTCGAGGTCTTTGACCCCGAGCGGGTTTAAAACAATTGTCTTGTCCAGTCGATTCAAGAGCTCCGGGCGGATGTCCTTCTTAACATTTTCAACAATTTTGTTTTTTTTGTGGTCAAAATCGTTTGGATTTTTCTGTGATCCCGAGAATCCCAAGGATTTGCTCAGGATAAATTCGTGCGAGCCCAAATTGCTGGTAAGAACAACTATTGAATTCTTAAAGCTAATCGGTTTGCCTTGAGCATCGGTCAGTTTTCCGTCTTCGAGAATCTGAAGAAGGATATTCAGGATATCAGGGTGGGCTTTTTCTATCTCGTCAAAGAGTATTACGGAAAATGGGTTGTGACGCACCTTCTCGGTGAGAATCCCGCCTTCGCCGTATCCGACATATCCCGCGGGAGCTCCGAGCAATCTCGCGACATTATGCTTTTCCATGAACTCGCTCATGTCTATTTTTATCAGGGAATCTTCCGAAAGAAACAAGGAGTCGGCCAAAACTCTGGCCGTGTGGGTTTTACCGACGCCAGTGGGACCAAGGAAAAGAAAGCTTCCTAATGGCCGATGGCGACTCGCAAGGCCGGCTTCGGCGCGCTTGAGGACGGATGCGATCTCATGAATGGCTTCCTTTTGGTTTACGATTTTCTCGAGGAGAGTCGAATTCAAATTTACCGCTCCAAGGCCACTTTTGATTTGAAGATGGGACAGGGGAATTCCCGTTTGGAGGGAAAGGATGGCTGCAATATCCCTGTCGGTTATTTCCGCTTTCTTGGCTGATTTTTCCGGATCTCCATGAACAAAGCTTAACTTTTTCAGTTCAAGCTCAATTTGTTTTTCAAGATCTTTGAGCTGGATGGCTTTTTCGTAGTTTTCCGTGATCACCATTTCCTTTTTCTCGAGCCTTATTCGATCCTGCTTGTGCTCGAGTTCAATTTTTTTTATTACCGTTTCCTTTTCTTTGGCGCTTCGTGTTTTTTTCCAGGCTGCTGCTTCATCCAGCAGATCGAGAGCCTTATCCGGCAGGTGGCGGGAAGAAATGTGCCGATGGCTTAATTCAACGGCGGCACGTATGGCTGATTCATTAATTGAAACTCCGTGGAAATTTTCATAACTTTTCTTGGTTGCGGCGATCATCATTACGCATTCGTCCAGAGCAGGATCCTTTATGAGAATCGTCTGAAAGCGGCGGTCGAGCGCCGCGTCTTTTTCAATATGCTTTTTATATTCTTCCAGGGTTGTCGCCCCAATTATTTGAATTTCTCCGTTAGCAAGAGCCGGTTTAAGGATATTTGCGGCGTCCAAGCTGCCGGGAGAGTTTCCTGCTCCGATTATGTTATGCACTTCGTCAATAAAAAGGATGATATTTTTTCCAGCCCTGGTCTCTTCCAGAATGCTTTTAAGCCTGGCTTCGAATTCTCCTCGGAAAGATGTTCCGGCCACTATCAAGCCCATATCCAAGCTTACAATTTTTTTTCCGATTAGGGCCGGTGGAGCATCAAACGTCTCTATTCTTCGCGCGAGCTCTTGAACAATAGCTGTTTTTCCCACTCCGGGGTTGCCGATAAGGAGGGGATTGTTTTTATTTTTTCTGGAAAGAATATTTATGATCCGTTCAAGTTCCTTGTCTCGCCCGATTATCCGCTCTTCTTTTTTGGATTGGTCGTTAAGATTGCGTCCAAATGAGGCCAGCGGCGACTTCTCCCTCTTCGTGGTTTTTTGAAGGTCGGCTAGATTTTCCGAGAGATCAAACATTTTGAGAATGCTGGGAAGATTTTTCGAACCACCGAGAGCCAGGTGCAGCTTTTCTTCGACATCCTTGCGTTTCACGCGCAGTTTTGAAAGTATAAATTCGGATTCTGAGTTCTGTCCCAGGAGACACGCGAAAACCAGATGTTCCGTGCCGACATAGGGATATTGAAAGCGACTGGCAATTCCAAAAGCGTCCGTAAGGATGCGGCCGATTTCTGAACGCAATGGATACTCGCTCAGGACTGAAATTTTTTCGATTTTCTGAAAAGTGACACCCAAGCTGGCCAGGATCGATCCCCCGATTGATCCTTTTTGCTCCAATACGGATGACAAAATCGATGCGATGGAAGTGTCTGCGAAACTTTTGTTTGAACTGGGCTTTTGCGAACCAAAGGTCGCTTTTTTTGCCCGTTCCGAAAGACGGTCATAAATAAAGCCTGTTTTCAAAAAGATATTTTCCATGACTAATACTACTTTAAAAATACAAAAATTATTTTAGTACGTATGCCCTAACGGTGATTCCGGTAATTTTGGACTTACTCTCAAATCTGTCGGCAATCATATCCGGATTTTTTTCCAGTAAATTGTTCAGCGAAGAGGAATCGGAGAGGACAAGCTTGGAACGAAAATCTTCCCGGATGGCTTTTATTATAAGAGCTGAATTTTTCTTTTCAAATTCCTCCTTTTTATTTTGATCATTTCTGATTGAATCTAAAGAGGCTTGTTTCTCTTCAAAGCAGTTTTTAGGGAGACCGCAATAGTAATTATTTCTGAAAATATTAAACCATTCCCAAAAGAGCTGGGGGTTATAATCAAGAAGCAATTTGGGTTCCGCTCCCATAGTATAGTTATCCTGTTGGTTATAGAAAAAAGCCGCCGGAAAATGGCTCCAGTTTTGCAAAAAAACCAGATCATTGAGGGATGATTGTTTCTTTAGCCATGTGGAGGTTTTTTCCCAAGGGTTCGTATCATTTCGGAAAACATTCCGTTTGATATTAATAAAATTGTTCCCCGCAGCAACAATCAGAAATATCGCCGTTCCGGCAATTAAAGATTTTCCCGCGCCGGTTGTGATTTTTATTTTCTCGTCTGCCGCAAGCCTTTGCAGAGTTATCGCGAAAAGCAGTACGGCGCTGGTGAAGTAGAAATCATAAAAGCGTCCACTAAGAAGCAAAGATCCTCCGAAAAACGCAAACGCAATCAAAAAAGAAGAAATGTGCAATAAATCAAGCTTGGTATGGGCTGGATTTTTTTCATCCCCGACTCTTTGTTTGCTCTCGAGATAATAATAAACAGCGACGGCGAAAGAAGCCAAGAGCATCAAAAGCAGCAGGGTTGAATGTTCAACAGCTGAAGTGAGTTTTGTTCGCGCCAGCTCCATTCCTTCTACTAGCCCCATGTCACCGGATGATAAAATGGACCCATGAAGATTGATTAAGGTTTTGGAAAGACCGAATAAATTTCCAGGGAAGCCGGGATAAAACATCATTCCGATTATTGCGGCAAAGATTGGGGGCCAGATATTTTTCCAAAATACGGTTTTGGCGCTTATGAAGCGGGAGATTTCTACCGCGGCGGCTATGAGAAGGGGCAGGAAGAAAGTTGCCTGGTGGATGAGAACATGCAAAAAGGAAGCAACGAATAATTTCTTATATTTCTTATTTACGGCGAAATAATATTCCAGAATCACCAAACTGCTTATTAGCAGTACCGCCCGCCCCATGAGAAGGCGGGAGCTAAAATAATAAATAGAGAGCAGGAAAAGCACCAAAAGAAAAGCAAATTTAATTCTTAATTTTCTGAGGGCGTAATAAAAAATTCCGAGTGACAAGCTGGCGATGAATATGTCGCTTAGCTTCAGCCCGAAAAGCTTATCCTTGAAATAAGTAAAAGGAATCAGGGCAAAATTAAATAAAGAGACAGAGTAAGCCGTATCTCCGCTAGAAAATCTTGAAAGAGGAAGCCAATGAAAATTGTTGATCGCTTCGCGCCCCTGCTCTCTTATCAATTCTGAATATTTGAAGAGAAAGAGGTGGTCATCCAGAGCGGAAACTCCCGGCGTAGCGAGATAAAAAGCTCCGTAAGCGGAAAAAACAAAAGCAAAAATAAAAAATGAAGATATTAACGGGTTTTTAATCCAGGAGGTTTTTGCCAGACTTCCATATTTTTTTAATGATTCCATGCTTTTTTTCAGGTAAAAAATTATATTCGAGTCTTATCCTCTGCTATCCTGCGTAAGTATTGTTTCAAAAGGCTATCTAGGTATTATCAAATTCTCTTGGCCGATCAAGACGATTGAAGCTGTAGCAGTCGAAGAAAATACTAAATTTCAGAGAAATACTTGGCGCGTAAGCTGACCTTATGAGTACGGTGAAAAGCGGCTATTATCAACATTTTTAAACCATTTTTTTTACTATTTTATAGTAGCTTCCAATAGCCGAATTTGCAACTCGAAGCAGGGGAGAATTTATTTCTTCAAAATCAACAATGGGTTCAAGAAATTCAATCAATTGCCGATCGGACAATATTCTTTTCTTTTGGATGTTTCTGCGATCACGCGTAAGTGCGGGTAAATTGGCAAAAAAACTAAAATAGCTTTTTATTTTGTCGCAGAAAAAGCCCTGCGCAATGGAAAAAAACAAAATTCCTACTTCCATAAACAGGAACGAAGGAAATATTACAGTCATCATCCTGAAGCTGTAATTTTTAAAAATGAAATATAGGCGATTTCTTTCAAGGTAGAAATATTTTTGCTTGTTTCTGCTCGAGTTTTTGAACTTATATTTATGCCAGACAAGCGATTTGGCCGACAGCGCTATCTCATAGCCCAACAGCCTGGCCCGCCAGCCCCAATCCTGATCTTCCAGATAGGTAAAAAATTCAGCGTCAAGACTTCCAATAGCAAAGTATGCGTCTCTTTTGATGAGTAGGCTGCTGCCGCTGGCGTATGTTATTTTTCTGTCCCGTGTGAATTTAGTCGCGTCTTCTTTGTAATTTCCGCAAAACCCAAATCCCAGATAATTTATTTTGTTGCCAGCCGAGTTGAGCTTGGCTGTCTTTCCATCTTCCCAGAGGAGAATTTTTGATTGAGCCATGGCAATCTCTTTGTCGGAAAAGGCGGTTCGAACCAGTTCTAGCAGCCAGTTTTTGTCGACGACTACATCGGAGTTCAAAAGCACCGCCGCGTCAAAATTTCCGGAAAATATTTCTTCGAGAGCCAATTTATAGGCGAGAGTGTATCCGAGGTTTTTCTTATTTTCAATTATTCTTAAATCCGGATATTTTTTTTCCAGAAAAAACATTGAATCGTCAGAGGATCCGTTGTCTATGAAAATAAGCTCGTAGTTGGAATAAGTTTGCTTAAGCGCGGAGCCAAGTGAATCCGGAAGATTCTTCTTGTCGTTATAACCCAAAATAAGCACTGCTATTTTTGGCGGATTATTCATAATTTCGTTCCGATTAGCAAGAGGTCGGGTTTGAGAAATAGGGTTGTTATGGAATTAAGCGGGTAATATTTAAACATGCTGCTGCTTTTTTCAAGAAGTTCGATCTCAAAATACGTTTGCGCGAGGTTTTGAAACTCCCCAAGAGTCCATTCATGCATGTGCGTCTCGTCGTAGAAAAAAGCATGCAGAAAAAAATCCAGATTTGCCGTAGTGATTCCGATTTTTCCTCCCTTTTTCAATACTCTTCGGCACTCGCCGAGGAAATATTCGAAATTATGGAGATGCTCGATTAAGTTGACGGATACAATTTTATCAATCGAATTATCCGGGAAAGGCAAAGGATTATTGCAGTCATGCTTTTGGAAGAAGGCACTGCTATTCCTTTTCGCCTCCTCGACATCCCGGTCCAGACCGATGACTTTCTGGTTGATTTTGTAAATCTCCTTCGTGTAATCTCCTATACCGCAGCCAATATCCAAGATTTTTTCTTCGGAGCTGACGTTCAACTCACGCAGCATTTTCCTCATCTGAGGATCAGTCCCGGTGTTTCGGGCATAATTTTTTCTCAGGTATTTTTTTTGATGATAATCAGAATAATCAGGAAGTCTAAAAGTATCCTCATGCCCGCATCTTAGGCAGGACGCGCTTCGGGAGGCGTCCGCCAGAATAAAGAAGTAGGGCCGATTACAATTGGGGCAAATCATGGGGTGTGGTTTTTTTATCTTCTAGATGTCCCAGAGCTTCTTTTCTCACGATTTCCGAAATATTTTTCTCGATTCTCTCGATGATGTTTATAATTTTAAAAATCATCACAAAAACCGCGACAAAGCCTATGAATATCAAAGTGTTTAAATTCTCGCCTAATCCAAACATTCTCGAGATATTATGGGTCAGATTAGGGAAGAGAGAAAATATCAAAATGCTGCCCCAGATTACTATGGCCGACAGGAGCTTGAAAAAAGTCTGAGTTCTTCGTCCGCTAAAGAATTTTATCAGAGCGGTAGCCAAAAAAAACAGCGCGGTTGCTCCCAATATTATCTGATACAGATTAAGTTTTAGCATGGAATTCTAAGCTGAAAGGATTAACTTTATGGCTGTCTTCAAGCCGTTAATAAAATTTTGCTTGTGGGTCTTATTTTTCGAGTAATCAGTATATCTCTCTTCGATGGGAATTTCAATGAATTTTAACTTATGCCGCTTGATTTCCTTGATAACTTCACTTTCATATTCATAGCGATCGGAGGCTGTATCAATAAGATTGATCGCTTTTTGAGAATAGACCCTGAAGCCGGATTGGCTGTCGGAAACCCAGAGCCCGAAAATAAGCCAGGTAACTATATTCCCAACGCAATTAGCGACAATTTTCGTTAAGGGCATTGTTTTCGGACTTTTTGGGCGGGATCCCAATGCGACATCATAACCGTTTTGAACGGCCTGGAGCATCTTTTCAATGTCTTGCGGATTGTGCTGTCCATCCGCATCCATTGTCACGACTACCTTGGCTCCAAAAGTCTTTGCGGCTTCGACGCCCGTCTTTATGGCCGCTCCCTTCCCCCGATTTATCAAATGTCGAAGAACAATCAGTTCGTGCTGATTCAACAGCGAGAAGGTATCGTCGGAACTGCCGTCATTAACGGCTATTATTCGGTGATAGCCCGCTTGTGTTATCTCTTCGATTACCCGGTTTATTATTCGCGCTTCATTATAGACCGGAAGAATAATGTAAGCGCCCGATTTTTCTTGCATTTTTCCCTAAAAAATAAATATAAATCTTTGAATCGCAAAAAACCTATCCGCACAATAGGCCACTCTGCCTATACACATAATCTAAACCATTTTGCAGCCTTTTACAAAATATAAAAAATCTATCTGGCACTTCTCGAATTACAGGGCATGTGATATTGCCTGACTTTTAATAATGTGTTAAAATAAGACCAAGAGCGGACTAATCGATACAAAAATAAAATGCTGATAAAATCTTTATTTTTTGGATATAAAAGAATTTTTTTAATATGGAGAGCAACTCCTGGCCACTCTTTGCTTTAGGAGTTGTTTTTATTTTTAACTTTTGCGTTTATTTTTGATGTTTGGATTATTCGAAGGTAAAAATAGGTGCTTGGGGATTGATGTTGGGACAACCGGAATAAAAATTGCTGAACTTAAAAAGGAAAATAATCTTCCCACCCTCATCAACTACGCGATTTCTCATGACAGCGGCTCTCTTTTGCAGTCAAACGGGCTGGAAATGCTTGATTCGCAGGTTGTTGATATAATCAAGAATATGCTCAAAACGGGCGGATTCGGAACAAAAAGGGCGGTTATAGCCATTCCTGGATTTCTTTCACTTATCACTTTCATGGAAATTCCAGAAATGCCCGATGGAGAAATTGCGCAAGCCATAAAATTCGAAGCGGCAAAATATATTCCCACCACCCTGGAAGATGTAAGCTTGGGGTGGGAAATCATCGGCGGTTATCAGGATAAGCAAGTTGAGGGTGGAAAAGCAACCGGTCAGGGTCGAAAACTTCAAGTTATGGTGGTCACTGTTCCCAAGAATGCGGTGGCAAGTTATTCTGGCATTATTAAAAAAGTCGGTTTAAGCTCCGTGGCTATGGAAGTTGAAAATTTTGCCGTAATCAGAGCCCTGATAGGCAATGACAAAGGAACTTTCCTAATTACGAATATAGGCGCCAAGGTGACTGAATTTGTCGTGGTGAGCGACGGGGTAGCCAGGCTTACTCGCAGTATCGATGTGGGAGGAACTGAAATATCACGGTCTTTAGCTAGCGGACTGGGGATCGATTTGCAGCGGGCTGACAAGCTAAAAAAATCAAGCCGGATAAATCTTCTTGGCGCAAACGACGAAATGTCGAGGCTAATCAGTCCCGTGCTGGGGATGATCATAGAGGAAATTAAACGGATTCAGGAGATATACCATAAAAAGAGCCCTCTAAAAAAAATTGATAAGATAATTTTTACGGGCGGAACGTCAAAAACGCACACCCTGGTCGAATATTTCAATGAGAAGACCGGGATAGAAAGCCAGCTTGGAAATCCTCTAAGCAGAATTGCCATTGAAAAAAAATACGAAGAGGTGATGACGGAAGTTGCACCTGAACTTACTACCTCGATTGGTCTGGCGCTCAGAGGTTTGGATGAAAAGTAGCAACTAAATCTGGTTAAATTTTATTCTTATATATCATGGTAACCAATATTGACTTAACGGCAGGCGACGATGTCTCTAGCGAACACAAATTTGGGAGCAAGTCGACTTTGTTTTTAGCTGTTGGTTTGATAGTGGTCGTGGTGCTGGCGCAGCTGGGACTGAATTACTTCAAAAATAGTTACGTAAACAAACAGCAGCAGGCACAAGCCACGTTGGTTTCAAAAAAGGCTGCTGTGTCAGGAGCTGCTTACGCGGATTTGGTTGATTTTCAAGAAAGGCTGGAATTTCTTGATAGTGCTAGCAATAGCCGGACTGACTGGGATGTTTTTCTAAAGGAGTTTAGTCAGTATGTTATTCCGGAAGTAAAGCTAAATGATTTGACTTATGACCCGAAAGCGGATGAGCTTTCCTTTAGTGCTACGGCTCCCGATATCAATACAGCTGCCAGAGAAATAGTTCTTCTTAAAAAGTTTCCGCAAACCGATTCTATTGAATTTAGTGGAGCTTCGGAAGAACTAAATAACGCGGATGGAACAAAAAAAACAGCATTTAGCGTAAAGATTAAACTTAAAGCCAGCAGTCAAAAAACGCAATAAAATAAATAGTATTAGCTAACATGTCGAATAGCCACAAAAAATTCAAGGGGCTATGAGTCAATAAAAAAATGATAAAAAAATCCATCGGCTTTAAAGTTCTAATTCTACCCCTATCTTTAGCGGTAGTCGTTGTGGCAGTGATATTTTATATGGTTCCAACGTTTCAAGAAATGAGTAAAGCGAAGGTAGCTTTGGCGGAAACGCAGGCCCAGATACAAATCATGGAGGATAATACGGCTAAGTTAAATAAAATAAAATCAGAATGGGAAGCTTCCGCTGAGGACCAAGAGCTAATTGATCAAGCCCTTCCTAATAGCGAAGACTCGGAAAAGTTTATGGCGGAATTGTATTCCAAGGCTAGTCAGAGCGGGATGTTGCTTTCGGGCATAAGTATTGGCGGAAACGAAAGTGTTAGCTCCTCATCATCGCAGTCTTGTAACTCAGCAGGAGCGACTGGGGAAGTAGCAGGAGAGGCACAGCCTATTTCATCAAATACGCAGGTCGAATCAAATAGCAGCGCCGAACCCCAGCAAGCCGATCCAGACGGATCTTCCATACTGGATAATTCAGCATGTGCAAAATCGCTGGAGTTTTCGATAATCGCGAGAGGGACTTGGAGTCAGATACAGGATTTCTTAAAGTACGTTAATGAATCCAGTCGTTTCGCAAGTGTGAATGGGGTGCAAATCGAAAGTAATTCAGCAGAGAATTCTTCATCAGTGGGGCAAGAGACAACTCAGAATACTGCTGTTTCGAGCGAGAGCGCTTCCGATATACTTGGTGTGTCAATAAATGTTGAAGCGTATTTCAAAGGTAAAGCAATGGGAGGGGATGCTATGTCAGTTCTTGGCGCTGTTGACAGCGGGACAAACCAGAAAATAATTCAGAAGATTAATGATTCTGTTTTCCGGCCATACCAAGTGCAAGCTGTTGAATCAGGGGGGGAAAGAAATCCTTTTAAATAGAATAAATTTGGCACCGTATTATTTGGAGCGAGAAGTATCTTTTATTCGCGATCTATCTCTATGGTGTGAATATGATAAATGGAAAAATCTAAAGTTAAAAATTCCCAAAAAAAAGATGACAATAGCAATGGTATAGATTGGGAGCACATTAAAATATCGCAGGAAGTCATCAGGCTTATACCGGCTGAAGCGGCAAAGAAGTATAAAGTTGTTCCTTTTGAAAAAGAGGGCGCCACTCTGAGAGTCGGCACGGTGAACATGGATGATCCCGAACTTCAGAATGCTCTGAAATTCCTGGCTGAAAAGAATCAGATTAGCATCGAGTTGGTGGAAATGTCCGAGAAAGATTTCGAAAATGCCATCGCGAACTACAATAATCCCTCGGCAATGATCAGCCAGGCTTTGGAGACGATCAGTACGCAAGAACGAGATGAAGACATTACAAAAGTTGCGCAATTTACGGATGAGAAAAGGGACGCGGAGGTACTTCGTGAAGCGCCGGTTGCCAAGATAGTTGAGGTTATTCTCAGAAACGCGATTGACGGGCTGGCAAGCGATATCCATATTGAACCGATGGAAGACAGTATCAGAGTAAGGTACCGGATGGATGGTATTCTGCATAACTCTCTGATGCTGCCTAAGGTGATTGGTCCTGCTGTGGTTTCCAGAATAAAGATTCTCTCTAATCTTAAAATTGATGAGCGTAGAAAGCCACAGGACGGCCGTTTCAGGATAACCGAGAAGGGCAAACAAATCGACTTGCGCGTTTCCACTCTGCCGGTGTCGCTGGGAGAAAAAGTCGTAATGCGGGTGCTGGACAAAGACAGCGGCTTGATTGATCTTGATAAGCTCGGAGTTATCGGCCGAAATTATAAGATAATCCAAGATAAGATAGCCGAGCCATACGGAATGATCCTGATAACAGGTCCCACCGGTTCAGGAAAATCGACGACTCTTTATTCAATTCTGAAGATTCTCAACAAGGAGGGCGTGAATATTGTCACTCTCGAGGACCCGGTGGAATACGCGATTGAAGGAGTTAATCAAAGCCAAGTTAAGCCGGAAATAGGATTTACGTTCGCGTCAGGCTTACGGTCTATCCTCCGGCAGGATCCGGATATTATCATGGTTGGAGAGATCAGGGACGCGGAGACGGCAGAGTTGGCGGTCCATGCCGCGCTTACCGGACATGTCGTTTTATCAACACTCCATACCAACGACTCTATTGGTGCGATTCCTCGGCTTGTCGACATGGGCGTTGAGCCGTTTCTTATCACTTCATCTTTGCGGGTTATAGTCGCGCAGAGATTGGTAAGGAAAATTTGCGATGCCTGCAAAGAAGAAGCAAAGATTGGAGATCCAGTGAAAAAAAGGCTTGAGGAGATAGTCAAAGATGTACCGGAATCTGAAAAAGTTGGTCTGGATATCTCAAAAGGAATAAAGGTATTTAAGGGCAAGGGATGCCCGAAATGCGGTGGGCTGGGACTCAAGGGAAGGATAGGATTATACGAAGTATTCTATATGGACGACGATGTGGCCAATCTTATGGACGAGAAAATTGATGATGAAAAGCTGTGGACGGCCGCTAAAAAGCAAGGCATGATAACTATGAAGCAGGATGGGGTGCTGAAAGCGCTCAGGGGGATGACCACCCTGGAAGAGGTTGAAAGAGTGACTGAAGAAAATTTTTTGGTCGAAGAATGATAAGTTGTCTAATATACTCAATCAAATAAATGGAAGAAAAAGCAAAAATATTAATAGTTGAGGATGATAACTTTGTGGCAGAAGTCTACTCAACCAAGCTTTCCGAAATTGGATATGGAGTAAAAATTGCCCGAAACGGAGAGGATGGCCTGGTAGCGATTTCCGAAAGCATGCCCGACCTTATTCTTCTGGATATTATCATGCCGGTAATGGGCGGCATAGAAATGTTGGAAAAGGTTAAGGAAAAAGAGGAATGGAGAGATATTCCGGTGATTCTGCTGACAAATGTCGGGGAAAAGGAGAGCATCCAAAAGGTTCGCAACCTGGAAGTGGATGACTATCTCATCAAATCGCATTTTACTCCCGCTGAGGTGATTGAAAAGATCGAAGCTACTCTAAAAAAAAGCAGGGATTCAAAGACGAAATAACATCTATAAAAAAATACAGAGGCATCTCTTGGAAACAAAAGTTGAGTAATGTTTTCCAAAAATTCATGCGCAATTTTTTACTAAAAATATTCTAACTCAATGAATCGAACTCAAATCGAGGCTAAAGTTAATTCATTTTTAGAGATGGTTGCCCAACAAGGGGCTTCCGATTTGCATTTGAGCGTGGGTCGTCCGCCGATTCTGCGCATAGACGGCAAGCTTTTTCCGATAACGGGTGAAAATAAGCTTTCCGAACAGGACATGATTGATATTTCAAGGGCAATTCTCAATGATGACCAGCTGGTTCAGATGGAAAAAGACAGGCAAATCGATCTCTCAGTTGATCTTCACCAAAAAGCCAGATTTAGGACAAATATCTATTTTCAAAAAGGCACCATCAGCGCCGCTTTTCGTATGATCCCTTCAAAAATAAGGTCCCTTGAAGATTTAGGGGTTCCACCATTCCTTTATGAGCTAACTAACCAGTCTCAAGGGTTTGTTCTCATTACCGGTCCTTGCGGGCATGGAAAGTCTACGACACTGGCGGCTCTCATTGACTACGTAAATCATTCCCGGCAAGACCATATAATTACGATTGAGGATCCGATAGAATATATTTTTGAGCCGGATATGTGCATAATCGACCAAAGGGAAATCTCGCAGGACGCCGTAAGCTTTCCGACGGCACTGAGGGCGGTTTTTCGTGAAGACGCTGATGTCGTCATGGTCGGTGAAATGCGAGACCTGGAAACGATCAGTACTGCAATCACTGCGGCGGAAACCGGCCATCTCATTTTCGCGACACTTCACACGAATGACGCGGCGCAGACAATAGACCGAATGGTGGATGTTTTTCCGGCGCACCAGCAAAACCAAATCCGGATGCAGCTGGCGCAAAATTTGCTCGGTATTGTGTCTCAAAGATTGGTGAATAAAACAGGCGGGGGGAGGGTGCCGGCGATTGAAATACTTTTTAACAACAATGCAGTGGCGAACCTTATCCGAGAAGGGAAAACCCACCAAATAAATCTGGTGATCGAGACATCCCGGGATAAAGGAATGGTATCACTCAATCATTCTTTGGCAGAACTCGTGAGAGAAGGTATAATATCCATAGAAGAGGCGGATGTATATTCGCCGAACAGGGAAGAGCTTCGAATATTGATGAGGTAATATTATGAAATTCAAATACAAAGCCCGCACGCAGGCCAGCACAATCCAAGAAGGAATTGTGGAAGCTTCAACATTAGCCAATGCCACAAGTATTATCCAGCGGCACAATCTGGTAGTTGTTGCTGTCGACCCCGTTCAAGAGTCCGAATTTATTTTAAATATCAGCCGATTTTGGGAAGGGGTCAAAGCCAAGGAATTCGTGATATTTTCAAGACAGCTGGCGGTTCTTCTGGAAGCCAAAGTGCCACTTATGAGCGCGCTCAAGGGGATTCTGGGCCAGACCAGCAATCCATATCTTGCCAAGATACTCTCCGAGGTGTTGGCAGACGTAGACGAAGGGAAATCACTCTCGGAAAGCCTCAAAAAACATCCGGATGTTTTTTCCGATCTCTATATCAACATGGTGCAGGCCGGCGAAGTTTCGGGCAATCTTCAGGAAACACTCAATAAGCTGGCGGATAACATCGAAAAAAACTATCTATTGACCCAAAAAGTAAAGGGGGTGCTCTATTACCCTGCCTTTATTATGTCTGCATTCTTCGTCGTGGGTTTCATAATGGTGACGTTTGTCATTCCAAAACTCACCTCGATGCTCAAAGAGACAAACGTGGCGTTGCCGATTACGACCCGGGCACTGATTTGGATAGGGGATTTTATGACTCAATACTGGTGGGCTGTTATTTTAGTTGTCGCCGCGGCTGTTGTTGGGCTGATCTATTACTTGCGCACAGCGGAGGGAAAAAAAGAATTTGATGTCATCAAACTGAAAATGCCGATTGTCGGAAAGGTTTTTCGTTACATCTATTTGGCCCGTTTTGCCGAGAACTTGAGTACGTTGGTGCGATCCGGAATTCCGATTGTCACCGCGCTTCAGATTGCCGGAAGAGTTATCGACAATTCCGTGTTTGAGGCGCACGTTTTTGAGGCGGCGGAAAATGTGAAAACAGGAGGGCTGATGAGCGACGTTATGGCAAAGAAAAAGGATTTTCCGCCGGTGATGGTGCAGATGGTCAAAGTGGGTGAAGAAACAGGGAAGCTCGATATGACCTTGACGACTATGGCGAAATTCTATACGCAGGAAGCTGACCAGATAATCTCGAATTTGTCTTCGATCATTGAGCCAATTCTGATTATTATTTTGGGAGTAGCGGTAGGAGTGTTGGTTTTCTCAATCATCATTCCGATATATAATATAGCGCAGGGGATCAAATAGAATTTTCAATGATCAATTTTCAATTTTCAAATAATGATCAATGAAAAAATTTTCAAACGGATATGATCTCGAGGAAAGAACGGCGAAGTTTGGAGAAAATGTTATAATATTTTGTAAGTCAATAAGACAAGACACAATAACGAAGCCGATAATAAATCAATTGATTCGATCAGCAACGAGTATTGGGGCAAATTATTGCGAAGCCAATAACGCCAGTTCAAGAAAAGATTTCAAAAATAAGATATTTATTTGCAAGAAGGAAACACAGGAAACAAAGCACTGGTTGAGAATGTTGGCAAGTTGTTTTCCGGAGAAGAAAGATGAGATGAGAACATTGTGGCAAGAAGCGCACGAATTGTCTCTGATTTTTCAAAAAATAGTCAGCTCATTGATTAAAAATGATTGAAAATTCAGCAATTAAAAATTTATTGAAAATCGATAATTGATAAATTGAAAATTAACAAACTTATCTAGGAAGCAGGTGACTTATGAAAAAAATAAAAAAGGAAACAATAAAGAAAAAAAGTTGCAAGCGCTCGAAAGGTTTCACGCTAGTCGAGCTGCTGGTCGTTATCGCGATTATTGGAATTTTGGCGGCGGTTGTTTTATTAAGCTTGGCAAGCCAGAGAAAAAGAGCAGTCCAATCAAACGTTTTGGAAACCGCGAAGAGCGTATTGCCTGCCATGGCGGACTGCTATATGCAGGGGAATGCCAGGTATGTGAACGCCGTTACCTCTCCAACTTATAACACCGTCGGAAATGGCGCAGCTGTCTGCTCTGCCGATTCCTTTAACTCCTTTACTACTCCCACGAATGCAAGCCTGAATTATTGCCAAGATGGGGGTACAACCGCGACTACAGCTTCAATATGGAGGGTTTATCCTGAAAAAAATGCAGCCAACGCTAATCCGCGAGAAGCCTATTTCAGGTGTCGCCAAAGCGACGGAACCTATCTATACGCCGGGTGCTGTTTTGCCGGTACGGATAGCGGCAAATGCCAACCGGCTACGACTTATGGGTCCATTGATTGTCCTCAATAATTAATTTATTTTTACTAAGAAAGGAAGGTGAAACAATGAAAAATCATAGAAAAAACAAAGGTTTCACTCTGGTCGAACTGCTGGTCGTCATCGCGATTATTGGAATTTTGGCGGCGGTTGTTCTGGTTAGCTTGAGTTCGCAAAGAAGTAAGGCAAATCAATCCGCATCGCTTCAGTCAGTAAAGAGCGCCTTGCCCTTTGCATCAGAGTGTATGGTTAAAAATGGCACCCTGGGTATTGATCCTGCCGCGGGCGGACTCGTCTGCAGTACCGGTGGCGCGACTTCTCCCATGTGGCCGACTTTGTCAGGTGATTGTGAATATGACGACGCCAGCGATCAGACTACGAATGTAATAATAAGCGGATGCGGAACAGGGGCTACAATAACGTGCACATATGATACGGGAACATGCACTGGAGGTTAATAAACAAAAAAGTGCCGTTGTTATGTGATTGATCTGATCGTTATTTTCCAGATATTCGGAATTTATCCGATTTGAAAGTTAAGGTAAAATCTATTTTCTCAACAACCCCGTCTTTTGCGAAGGGCGGGGAAAGGTGGGAGAATATTGCTCAACGCGAAGCACGCAACTTGTAACACAATAAAAATGAAAAGAAATAAAACCGGGTTTACCCTGATTGAGATAATGGTCGCGATTGCCATTGTGGCGATTTTAGCGGCAATCGTGATGGTCTCGATGAAGGGCTATGGAGTGAAAGCCCGCTCCGCGAAAGCTCAAGCTCAGATGTCGTCAGTAGTGCCTAGTATGATCAGCTGTTGGGGAAATGGAGGAAAAGTACGAAAACCTACTGCAAATGGCGGTGGCAATAATATCTGCTGGGGGATTACTGGAGCTTCAAATTACGGCCAATGGCCCACTTTTACTGGAGATCTGGATTCGTATGATTTTAGTTCCAGTACTGCGGCCGTGAGCGATACGGATGATTTTTGCAGTTTAGTGGTGCATTGTATGGATAGGGATTCCTGGTATTTTTTTTCTACAAGCGGTTCATCCGATGATGACAGAAAAATTTGTTGTACAAAAAAGGGCGGAGGCTGCGCATCTACCATAAAAGATGCCAGTGAAACCTGTGATGGATCCGGATGGATAGATTAGTATATTGAAAATTAAGATAATAAAGATGGGTTCACCCGAAGGTGAACCCATGGAAAGGTTTTGAGGCGCGAAGCCCTAAGTGCCGCGATGGCGGAGACCCCTGAGCCCCATGCAACATATCCCGCTGAAGAGTAAAAAAAGTGCTCCAGGGATGGGAACGGGGTTGGTGTTGACATTCTCAATGGTAAACGGGAAGCCATCCCCGGCGATCACCAATTCATGAGCGGGAAGCGCCACTAAAATCGTTTCGGGCGCATTGAGCTTAAAAGAGCTGCCGCCGTTAATGGAGACTTCCTGTCCAGGAGATGACGGACCGAGGATGAACTGAATGGAGCTAATGGTAGGAAAGGTGATCCGGAGCTCATTAGGTGGGTCATCGTAGAGAAGAAAAAAAAGACCCGCGCCGCGATCATTCACGATCCCCGTCCAGTCAAAAGAGTTGGCCAGCTCAGCAGTGATGGCGTAGACATTGTCATTAAAGCCCCAGCCCATGTAGTCGGGATCCAGAGTATTCATCTGCTGATAGCCCGGCGGATCAGCGATGACCAGGTCGTTGAAATTATACAGGTCTGCCTCAGCCGCAATGGGCAAGAGGGAAAATACCAGAAACGCTGCAAAAACCGCCAAAGGAAATTTCCGCTTGGACATACAGGTTCCTCCTTGATTTTGAGGAGCTAAGCTAGCCTCCCCCTAAGATAACTGATTGATTATAAGATAAACATCTAAAAACGGGTTTGTCAAGCGGATAATTTACCATATACAAGCTGAAAATTGAAAATTTCCATAACAGAGACGAGAAATGCCTTATTCTATAGAAAAAAGCGATATTTAAGATAATTTAATCTTATCTAGAAAGGTGGTGTTAAAATGAAAACAAAAATGAAAGGTTTCACGCTGGTTGAGCTTTTGGTTGTTATCGCGATCATCGGTATTCTAGCCGGAATCGTGCTGGTAAGCCTTCAAAGCGCGAAGAACAAAGCCAAGGTTGCTTCGTTCAAATCAACTGTATCCAGCACGCAGGCCGCTGCGACTCAATGCGATGACGCGGGAGGCGCGCTGCAGGGAAACGTTTCCGATACTAACATGTGTAATCCGACAGACCCGGATGTAGTTTGGCCGGCAGTGGCAACGGGAGTTTGCGGCAGCGGGACGACATTAAACTATGTGGTAACGGACGCGGGAGGAGACGGAACATTTGAGTATGCAACTTCCTGCAATGTAGCTGGAACTGTATATAATATGACCTGCGACCAGGAGAAATGTGAACAGACTGCTCCCTAATTGGACTGAATAATAGATTTTTTTAGTTAACCCCGCTCAAAACTTGGGCGGGGGGATAGTGAAAAAATCTCCCTCGTGATATAATTTTTTATTTGATGTTCCATGATAGCCATATTTTTCGTCGTTGGAATAATCGTCGGCAGTTTTCTGGGCGTTGTCAGTTGGAGAATTAAAACCGCTGAAGACATTGTTTTCAAGCGGTCGTATTGTCCGCATTGCAAGAAAAAAATCCGTTGGTATGATAACATACCTCTTTTTAGTTTTATCCTTCTGGCGGGGCAGTGCCGGGATTGCAAGAAAAAAATTTCTTGGGAATATCCTTTGATCGAGCTGATGACGGGCCTGCTTTTCGCGGCAGCGGCGTATAAGTTTTTTGGCGTTTCAGCTTTTGGCTTCACCGGATCGCCAGACAGGGTCTTTGGCTTGGGAGACGTGATTGCCTTGAGTTTTCTTCTTTTTGCCATTAGCTACCTCGTCATTATTTTTTTTCACGACCTCGATTTCATGCTCATACCGGACGTGGTTGTTTATCCGGCGATGATAATCACCCTGCTCTATCAGGTTTTTAGGTATCTTGAAAGCCCGCTCAGCATCTGGAATCTGAAATCTCCCATCACAGGCTCTCTTTTTGCGGCTTTTGTCGCGGCGCTGTTCTTTCTGGTTTTGATTTGGGTTTCCAAGGGTAGTTGGATCGGCGGCGGCGACGTAAAGCTGGGATTTCTTCTGGGGCTTATCGTGGGCTGGCCGAATATTCTGTTTGTTTTGTTTTTTGCCTATATGTTTGGCGCGGTTATCAGCTTGCTTCTTATACTTTTCCGCCTCAAGACTTGGAAAAGTCAGGTGCCTTTTGCTCCCTTTCTTGTTTCGGCGGCTCTGGTAATCCTGTTTTTTTCCGATCAGATTCAGTTCTGGGCTAATCGGTATTTGGATATGGGGTTTTAAACAATTTTCAATTTTCAATTTACAGCCAATTTTCAAATATTTTTATTGAGAAATTGTGAAATTCGAACATTGTTTGCCACTGCCTCGGCGAGGTTTCGGTTTAGTGGAAAAAATAGTAAATTAAAAATTGTAAATTTAATGAAAATTGTAAATTGCAAATTGAAAATTGCGAAGCATTCTGGTTTCACTCTTATTGAAATCCTGGTGGCCATGGCAATTGTAGGAGTAATTGCCGGCATAACCTTTGTCAATGTCGGGAAAAATGATGACCAAGGCGCGCGGCTAGAGGCGGATCGCGTAATGACTTTTATCAGAGAAGCGCAAAATAGCGCCCTGGCGGGAGATTATGTTTCTGTTGGTGCGGGCGAGAAGATTTGCGGTTTTGGGGTTTACTACGTATCAGATAGTAAATTGGGAACTTATTATATCAAAACTTCAGGTGCGACTGCGCAAGATGATTCTTGTCCGGCGCTAAGGACGCACGCGGAGGGCATAGACATAGGAGATCGACAGCTCTCGTTGGGAAATGGCGTAGTAATCAACTCGCCCAGTGACTTCGACGTTTTTTTTGAAATTCCGAGCGGGAAAGCTTATCTCAATGGCGAGGGCGAGTGCGCGGCAGCAACGCTTCCGTATCCGGTAGCCTTGGAAAAAGGCAACAGCAGTGTTGATGTGGATGTGGAATGCACAGGAAGAATTTACATCGAATAGAAATTAGAGAATGAAAAATAAAAATATTAAGACGGTAAGCTTAAGCGGCAACAAAGGTTTCTCATTAATTGAGATGCTTATTGTTGTCACTATCATTGGCATTGGGCTGGTCGGAATGGTGTCTTTTTTTAATATGAATTTATCGAGCCAGTACGAGATTAAAAACGAAGTAGTGGCCGCCGGACTTGCCAATGAAGGCTTGGAACTGATGCGCCATCTGAAGGACGCGAGACTCGGCTCCGGCGAAAGCTGGGATGACCTCGCAAGCGATTGGGTGGGTAATTGCAAAACAATTGATCATTGGGTTACTTCCCCCTCCGTCAACACATGCTACAAGACGGGTTCAGTGGTCAAGACCGATGTTTGCCAAAATGCGACCTATAAGTTTTACCAGCAATGCAACAATGCACTCTATTCCACAGGGGAGTCTGGGACGGATATGAAAAGAACTCTTTCTGTGGCGCAAGGAGTGGCTGACTGTCCAACCTGCCTCAAAATTATATGTTCCGTCAGCTGGAATAGCAGGGCAACTGCCGCAACCGATATTCTCTACCCTAATAATTATTAGTTCAATGAGACCGAAGAAAACCAAAACTATTTTTTGGAGCATACGTCAGGATTCCAGCGGCCTGACTTTAATCGAAATAATGATTGCGATTTTTATTTTCTCCATGATTATGGCAGCAATGGTGGCGCTGTTCGTGTCTTCTTCCGGATCTTACCAGAAGTCCAGAGCCATCAAAAATGTTATGGCGGAAGCGCAGTATGCCGTGAATTCCATCTCCAAGGATGTACGCATGGGAAAAATTGAAAAAGGGCAGAATGTCAGCTCACCCAGGCCTGAGGCCGATGCTTCGAGAGAGGATTACACGATGATTACGAGAAATACCGATAACCAGAAAGTTTGCTACTTCATAGACCTCACAAACGGCTTTATTGGTGTTCAAGAGATTGAAGCGCCGGATACTGATTGTCCGGCAAGCAGCGGCTACAAAAAAATGGTTGATCTGGCTGGGACGGGATTAAAATTCAATAGCGCATCAGGATTTTGGAATGTTCAGACTGATCTTGCGGATTCCAATGAACAACACGGGGGAGTCTTCATGTTTTTCTATTTCGAACCCACGGATGGAAATGGTATGAGTAACGAGGAAGCCAGGATTGAAACCTATGTTGCTGCGCGGGATTACGGTTGGAGGGAATAAGCACTTGATTTAATGGGCAAAAACCAAGGTTTCCAATGGCAGGACCGAGCCTGTTTTTTTGTGCCCGAAGCTTTATTTTTTGCTGTATATTTGCTAATATTTCATTATGGAAAATAAATCCGAAGCAAAAACAAGAGTCGAGAAATTGCGGCGAGAGATCGACCGTTTTCGCTATGAATATCATGTTTTGGATCGGCCGGAAGTCTCGGATGAGATTTTCGACTCTTTGATGCGGGAGCTGAGAAGTCTGGAAGAAAAATATCCCGAATTCAGGAGTCCGGATTCACCCAGCCAGCGCATTGGCGGAGAACCCTTGAAAAAATTTGAGAAAGTCCGCCATAAGCACCGGCAATGGTCACTCAATGACGCCTTTTCGCGCGATGAGTTGGTAGCTTGGGAAGAAAAAATACTGAGATTGCTTAATAAGAGCTTGGAAGTTCGACTTCCAAGAGGAAGTCGAACTTCCGCTAAGCTGGAATATTGCGCGGAAATAAAAATAGACGGACTCAAAATAATCTTAACCTATAAAGAGGGTTTGCTAGTTGCAGCGGCAACCAGAGGGGATGGGATAGTCGGGGAAAATGTGACCGAGCAAGTGAAAACAATCCAAAGCATTCCGCTCAAGCTGAATGATCCGATTGATATTATCGTTGTGGGTGAGGCATGGATGAAAAAAAGCGATTTGGAAAGAATAAACAAAGAACGTGAGAAAGAAGGCTTACCGATGTTTGCCAATTCCCGAAATGCGGCTGCCGGATCAATTCGTCAGCTCGATCCGAAAATAACCGCGAAAAGAAAATTGGATTCTTTTATATACGATATCGATGAAATCAAAGGAGCATTTCCAGAAACGCAAATTAAGGAACTGGCTCTTCTTAGGAAATTGGGCTTCAAAGTCAACGAACATCATAAATTATGCAAGTCTATTGAGGACGTCGAAACACTTTTCAGGTCATGGGAGGACAAGCGCAACAAGCAGGAATATGGGATTGACGGGTTGGTTGTAAAAATAGATTCGAAAAAACTTCAAGATGAACTGGGTTATACCGGCAAGTCGCCCCGCTGGGCGGTGGCCTATAAATTTATCCCTGAGAAGGTGACAACCATCGTCGAAGATATCAAAGTGCAGGTGGGCCGGACGGGAGCGCTCACTCCGGTGGCGCATCTGCGGCCGGTGCAAGTTGCCGGCTCGACGGTTTCAAGAGCGACCCTCCACAACGAAGATGAAATCAGACGTTTGGATGTTAGAATAGGAGATACCGTTGTGATCCATAAGGCGGGTGACGTAATTCCGGAAGTCGTGGAAGTGCTCAAAAATTTGCGGACCGGGAAAGAAAAGATGTTCAATATGCCGACCCGCTGCCCGATTTGCGGAGGCGGAGTGCGGCGGGAAATCATAAAGGCAGGGAAGAAAGGCGAAGAAAGCGCCGCCCATTATTGTCAAAACAAAAAATGTTTTGCCGTTGAAAAAGAAAATATCATCCATTTTGTTTCCAGAAAAGGTTTTGATATTGAGGGCTTGGGGGAAAAAATTGTCGAGCAGCTCATGAACGAGGGGTTGATTTCCAACTTCGCAGATATTTTTGAGCTCAAAACGGGCGATCTGGAGCCGCTGGAGCGCTTTGCCGAAAAATCAGCGGACAATCTGGTTAAGGCGATAGAGAATGCGAAGAAAATTGAATTTCCAAAGTTTCTTTACGCGTTAGGGATTCGGCATGTCGGCGAAGAAACGGCCGTTTTGATTTCACGTAACATGGAGCACATAACATGGAACATAGAATATGGAGTACATGGCAAAGTGGAGGGTTTAAGGGATATTTTAAGAATATTTCCTAAAATCAGCATTGAAGGCTGGCTAAAAATAAAAGGTATTGGAGATAAATCGGCGGAAAGTATAGCGGAATGGTTTAATGATAAAGAAAATATAAAATTGCTTGAAAAAATGCGTGATTTGGGCGTGGAAGTGTCTTTTCCAAAATTTAAAATTTCAAATTTAAAACTGGAAAACCAATCTTTCGTATTGACAGGAGAATTGGAATCCATGACGCGCGACGAGGCTAAAGAAAAAATCCGAAGTTTAGGTGGCGATATTTCCTCGTCTGTCAGCCGGAACACCAGCTATGTCGTAGTTGGCAAAAATCCGGGATCGAAGTATGATAAAGCAAGGGAATTGGGAGTGAAAATATTGAAGGAGAAGGAATTCGATATGTTGTTGGAAAAATAACAATTCGCATGTTATGAATCCAAAATCCAAAGCTTAAATGACAAATCAAATCTAAAATCCCAATGTGAAAATTTTTGGATTTTGAGCTTTGAGCTTGATTTGAAATTTGGATTTTGACATTTGAAATTATGTTAAGCAAAGACGAAGTAAAAAAAATTGCCAATTTGGCCAGAATAGAAATATCTGAAGACGAAGCAATGAAATATTCAACCGAGCTTTCAGATATTTTGGGTTTTGTGGATAAGCTCAATGAAGCGGATACGGACGGTGTTGAGCCGATTGCGCACATCACGGGAGCGAAGAATGCAGTGCGAGAGGACGAGATTATCGAATACAGCAGAGAGACGAAAGAAAATATAATCAACAATTTCCCGGAGAAAAAAGATCGTTTCGATAAAGTAAAAGCGGTCTTTTGATTTATTTACGAACCAACGAGTTTCCTAAAGTTCGACTTTAGGAGCTCCTAAAGTCGAACTTTAGGATGATAAGAGGATTGCACGAAAAACTTATCAATCAGGAAATTACCTCGGAAAAATTGACCGAAGAGTATTTTGATAAGATTGAAAAAAAAGATCCTGAAATTCAGGCATATTTGAGTTTAAACAAAGAATTCGCGCTCGACAAGGCGCGGGCGGTCGATAAAAAGATAAAGAGTGGCGAAGAAATTGATTTACTTGCGGGGATACCTTGCTCGATAAAAGACGTAATTTGCACCGAAGGAATTCGAACTACTGCGGGTTCGAAAATCCTGGAAAGTTATATTCCTCCTTATGACGCAACGGTTGTCAAAAAAATAAAAGAAGCTGACGCGGTTATTCTCGGGAAAACGAATTGCGATGAGTTTGCAATGGGAGCTTCAGGAGAAAACAGCGCCTATAAAATCACAAAAAATCCTTTTGACGTAAGTCGGGTACCGGGCGGTTCCTCGGCCGGCTCAGCTGCGTCTGTAGGAGCGGATATGTGTGCGTATTCGCTGGGATCTGACACTGGAGGTTCGATTCGCCAGCCATCTTCTTTTTGCGGAACAGTGGGGCTCAAGCCGACTTACGGTCGAGTATCGCGCTATGGTTTGATCGCTATGGCCTCGAGCTTCGATCAAATTGGCCCAGTCGCAAAGACCGTCGAGGATGCGGCGATAATTCTCACGCGAATAGCAGGCAAAGATCGGCATGATTCAACTTCAGTCGATTCATCCCCGATTGATTATGAGGAGACATTGGATGGCGATATTCAAGGGCTGAATATCGGAATACCCAAAGAATATTTTGAGGCGGAGGGCTTGGACCCGGAAGTAAAAAAAGCTGTTTTGGATGCAGCTGGAAAATACGAAAAAATGGGCGCGAAGCTAGTGGATATCAATCTTTCCAATTTTGATTATGCGCTTGCGACTTACTATGTGATAATGCCTTGCGAGGTCAGTTCGAATTTGGCCCGGTTTGACGGAATCAGGTATGGAGAATCCGTCGGTGCAAAAGAGGGAGAACTGGGGGAAGACCTATCTCTCCTTGATATCTATAAAAAAACACGTTCAAAATATCTGGGTTCCGAGGTGAAGAGAAGGATTATGCTCGGGACGTACGCGCTCTCGGCAGGGTATTATGATCAATACTATCTTAAAGCGCAGAAGGTCAGAGCTCTCATAAAAAGAGAGTTTGAGGAAACTTTCAAAAAGGTAGACTTGATTCTTGGCCCGACTGCTCCCACACCGGCTTTTAAAGTCGGAGAAAAGACGGAGAATCCACTCGAGATGTATCTGGCTGATATATTTACGGTCACGGCAAATATTACTGGGACGCCGGCGATTTCAATTCCATGCGGATCTACGGAAAGGGATGGCAAAAAGTTACCGATTGGAATGCAACTTATGGGAAAGTGGTTTAACGAAGATGTTTTATTGCGAGCAGCCTTTGCCTTTGAAAAAAATAATAGATAAAAAAATATGGGAGGAGATCTGACAACTTCAATAGCCGCCGTTTGGAATGCGTTTTTTCATTCCACCTTTATGTTTTACATTAAAATCATCGCGGCGTTTGTGACCGCCGTGCTTCTTATTGCCGATTTGTTGCTCATCAGAATGAGACTAGCTGGTGATATTAAGGTCGCTTTGTATGGAAGCAAAATACCGTTTGTGAATAAGGCGAAATATGCCAAAACATGGTCTGATATAAGAAAGAGGCTAGAGCTTGGCAGCGTAGCGAGCGGGAAAGTTGCTATTATCGAATCTGATCGGCTGCTGGGCGAGATATTGGAAAAAATGGGCTATGCCGGGAAAGACACGGATGAGCGGATTAAAGCAGTTAAACCGGGCCTGATCTTGGGAATTGAAGATGCTGCCAAGTCCCATGAAATATTCAAGAAAATTATTCAGGATCCTTCCTATGAAATAAGTCTGGAGGAAATCAGGTCAGTGATGGATGCTTATGAAAGGGTCTTTAACGGGCTTGAGCTCTTGGAATCAAGCTAGGCATTTATTATTTATTCATCCTTAAATTATGAAAAAAAGAATCGCTATTAATGGCTTTGGCCGCATCGGTCGCCCGGCGCTCAAAATCGCGCTGGAGAATAAAAATCTTGAAGTTGTCGCCATTAATGATCTTACAGACGAAAAGACGATGGCACATCTTTTGAAATATGACAGCATGTATGGAATATATTCCCGGGAGGTTTCCGTTGGGAAAGGAGAGATTACGGTTGATGGACAAAAAATAACGAGTATCACCGAGCCGGATCCGGCTAAGTTGTCTTGGAAAGATTTGGAAATTGACGTCGTCTTGGAATGCAGCGGAGCTTTTACCGACCGAGAAGGCGCGCAAAAACATCTTGATGCTGGCGCAAAAAAAGTTGTTCTTTCGGCTCCTCCAAAAGGGGATGATGTTCCGGTCTATCTCCTGGGCGTCAATCATGAGGAATATAATCCCTCAGAAAATATAATTTCCAATGGGTCTTGCACGACAAATTGTCTGGCTCCAATGATAAAAGTTCTGGACGACAAATTCGGCGTGGAAAAAGGGTTCATGACAACAGTTCATTCCTACACGAATGATCAGAGAATACTCGACTTGCCACATAAAGACTTGCGCCGCGCCCGAGCGGCCGCTCAGAATATCATTCCGACCTCGACCGGGGCTGCGAAAACCGTTGGGAAGGCTATGAAATCACTCGATGGTAAACTGAACGGAATTGCCATGCGAGTTCCCACGCCGGTGGTATCAATCGCCGATTTTATCTGCAATCTCAAAAATGAAGCGACGGTTAAGGAGATAAACCAGGCTTACCATGAAGCGGCAGCAGCCAATTTGAGAAATATTTTGGCCGTGAGCGAAGGGGAATTAGTCTCAATGGATTTCAAGGGAAATCCTCACAGTGCGATCGTGGATCTTCCGCTCACGATGGCAAATGGAAATCTCGTGAAAGTCGTGGGTTGGTATGACAACGAATGGGGATATGCCAATCGGTTGGTGGAAATGGCGGAATTCATTTGCGCGAAGATGTAAATTTTGTTATTTTTAGCTCAAGCAATTCTTGGCAGATTAATCAAATAAAACAACCCCCATGAAACAAAAACCAAAACATCACCGGGCTTCCGCCCTTCTTCTGGCCACCATCTTACTTTTTGCCATTCTCACCATTATCATCTCGCTTTCTTCCGTCACGGTGATGGAGATGAAAATGAGCCAAAAAGGCAAAAGCTCGGTAGCGTCTTTCTATGACGCCGAATCCGGAGTGGAATGGGCTCTTAATAAAATCGCCAATACCAACGGCGATATCAAAAACAGCCTGTCTCCCAACGCAGACGGCAGTATAAACTGTCCCTCTGGAATTGGAGTAAGCTGCAAAGTCTACTTCCTCAAAGAAGACGGTACGGTCATGACTCAAGCTGAAATCAATGCCACTACTGATGCCCCTACCTTTGCTGACATTCAAGCGGTTCGCTCCGTAGGCCGAGAAGGGAATGAAACTCAGCGGGCGATCGAAGCGGCGGTGGCGGCGGGATCATGTCCTGGGGGTTTTACCAGTGTTGAAAAGGGCGGAAACCAACTGGGTTGCATACAGACAAGCGAGGAAGGAGAAGACCCCTTTTTTAGTGCGGCAAAAAAATGTTTTGACAAATATGGAGGAAGACTTCCAAGTCATACGGAGTGGTATATTTCTATGGTGTCATATTCACTTTCTGGAGGATCTGGACGCAATTGGATAGACGGCGATCTCAACTGGTGGCAGGCCGACGAAATATACGGAGGCCAAGTTATTGCAACTTCCGAAGCGCCTTATCAAGGATGGTCAATTGGACGCAATGGAAATGCTTATGGATATCGATGCTGGATACCGAAGTAACCCTTACCAACATTCAATGTTAGTAAATAAAAACGACAAGAAAAGATGGGTTCGACACCTGTCTTTTTTTATTGTAAAATAAGGCTATAAATTCAAATAAAAAACAGTTTTATGTTTGATATTCTCATCAAAAATGGCACTATCGTGGATGGCACCGGGAGAAAAAGCTACCGAGCTGATGCAGGGATCGAAAAAGACAAGATCGTAAAAATAGGGAAGCTTGAAGGTTCACGGACAAGAAGAGAAATAGACGCCGGCGGGAAAATAGTTTCACCTGGGTTTATCGATATTCATAACCATTCCGACAGCTATTGGAGAATTTTTTTGGAACCGTCGCTTCCGAGTCTCGTGTACCAGGGAATTACAACCGTAATTGGCGGGAATTGCGGAGCTTCGATCGCGCCTCTCACAGACGGCAGGATTATAGAATCGATTCAAAAGTGGGTTGATATGCGGCATGTGAATGTGGACTGGCTTTCAATGGCTGAATTTGGTGAGAAAATGAGCACGCGGAAATTCGCAGTCAATTTTGGCACTTTAGTAGGGCACGGTACCTTGCGGCGCGGACTAGTCCTTGATGAAATGCGCAGACTCGATAAGAGCGAACTCAAAGTGCTGGTGCGGCTTTTGGATCAAGCCATGCAAAGCGGAGCTCTAGGACTTTCATCGGGTCTCGCGTATAGCCACGAGCGAAAGGCCGGCTGGGATGAAATATTGGAGCTGGCTGAGACCGTAAAATATCAGGGCAAGGTGTATGCCACGCACCTCAAAAACGAATCGCATAATCTTATTTTTGCGCTCGAAGAAGCTATTGATATCGCCAAAGATTCCGGAGTCAGCCTGGAAATATCGCATCTCAAAGCCGCCGGGAAGGAAAATTGGGGTTTGATGGACCAAGCGCTTGAAATGATTGATAAGGCAAGAGAAGAAAGCGTTGATATTAATTTTGATGTGTATCCTTATACCTTGACTGCGTCCGTCTTGTATTTTTTTCTTCCGGACTGGGCGGTCGAAGGGGGGAAGCAGATGATGCTGAAGCGCCTCAAGGCTGAAAGCCTGCGCGCGAAAATAATCCAAGATATGCGGCGCAAAGCGGAGTATGATTACGGGGAAGCCATTGTGGCAAGTTCGTCGGTCAGTAAAACCCTGGCTGGAAGAACCTTAGCTGAGATTGCCAAAGGACAGGAATCAACAGTGGAAGAGGCGATAATCAACCTACTTCTCGCGAGTGAGGGCAGAGTGCTGATCATTTCTGATTGCCTGAGTGAAGAAAATGTCAGAAAGGCACTTAAGCATTCACTTTCAATCGTGGCTTCGGACGGGGCAGGCTATGGCGACACCTATGGAAAAAACGGCGAACTGGTGCATCCTAGGAGTTTTGGCACCTTCCCGAGAGTTTTGGGCAAGTATGTGCGGGAAGAAAAAGCGCTGGAACTCGAGGAAGCAGTCCGAAAGATGACATCTCTTCCGGCAAGGAAGTTCAATATTGAAAATAGGGGAATCTTGGCAAAAAATTATCAGGCTGATATAGTTATTTTCGATCAAGACAAGATCTGTGATAAGGCGACGGCCGAAAATCCTTTTCAATACGCCGAAGGTGTGAGCGAAGTAATAGTGAATGGCAAGCTGGCGCTCTCCGAGGGGAAACTGACCGAGGAACTGGCAGGTGCATTTATAACTGCGTAATCTGTACGAAATTAATGAATCCCGCCAGGCATTGCCAAATTGGAGAGCAATGAATTTTTGGAAATTAAGTTTTGAACATAAAATGCCTAACGGGATAAAGCCAAAGGCCGCAAATTTTAGCTTTCGCGGATACAACTTTAACGTCCGGTCGCGAAAAATTACTTTCGATTACAAAATCGAATTTTTTAATCGCGGGCCGCTGGAGTTCAGGGAGACAATCATTTTGCCTCGCGCGCCAAGGAATATTTCTTCCTCCGCGCTGAGAAGATTTCTGGAACCCCTGCATATTATTCTGGGCATCAGTTACTATAAGCTCTATTGTCCACCGAAAATAAAATTGCCTTTCAAGCTTTCAAAAGAGCAGGCCGATTTTTGGAACATAGTTTATCGCAAAGGCCTGGGCGAATTTTTATATCGGAATAAACTGGATCCGGAAAAAATTGCAAAATTTCCGTTTTCGAAAATTAAAACCGGTTCGGTCGATATCAAAACTGAAGAGAAGATACTACTCGGAATTGGAGGAGGGAAAGATTCAATTGTCGCAACGGAATTGCTGCGCGATTTCCGCGCCACGTCATTTCAAGTTGAAACCCAGAAAAGAGACTATATCTCGGAGGCAATAATAAAGAAAATTGGAAATCCTTCACTCAAAATAAAAAGGATTCTCGATCCTAAAATTTTTAAAACCCATGCAGGCGCCTATAACGGGCATATTCCAATCTCGGCTGTTTTTGCGTTTCTCGGCCTATTATCGGCGGCACTGTACAAATATAAATATGTGGCTGTGGCTAACGAGCATAGCAGCAATTTTGGGAATATCAGGTATAAAGGCGAAAGTATAAATCACCAATGGAGCAAATCTGCGGAATTCGAGGCGATGCTTCAGGGCTATACCAGAAAATATATAACGCCGGATGTGATGTATTTTTCACCGTTGCGCCCTTTTCATGAAATTCGGATCGCCGAAATGTTCGCAAAACTTGAAAAATACTTTCCATACTTTTCCAGCTGCAATAAGAATTTTACGGTTTCCAAAAAAAGGCCTGAAGCTCTCTGGTGCGGGGAGTGCCCTAAATGCGCGTTCGTGTTTTTGATGCTGGCGCCATTTATGGATAAAGATAAGCTCGTCAAGATATTCGGAAAAAATCTGTTGGCGGATGAAAAGCTGATATCGCTCTACGGGGACATTCTGGGGTTTGGGAAAATGAAACCCTTTGACTGCGTGGGAACATTCGAAGAAGCCCGCGCGGCCATTTATCTCGTCTCAAAAAAATATAAGAGCGATATCATAGTTAAATCTTTCGCCAAAAGAATTAAAAATTCCCAAGAGATTGTTCGCAAAGTTTTCAAGACCGCTACGGCTCCAACTTTACCGGTTCCTTTCAAATTTCTGGGAATCAAGAATGTCTGCATTTTAGGCTACGGGCGAGAGGGTGAAATAACCGAAAAATATATTCGAAAATATTATCCGAAGCTTCAAATTGGAATTCTGGATCAGAAGTTTGATAAAAACTATCTTGAAAAACAGGAGAGGTATGACCTCGCGATCAAAACTTCCGGTATCTCAAAAAGCAAAGTCAGAATTCCATACACGACTGCGACCAATATTTTTTTCTCGCGGAACGAGAATTTCACGATTGGGGTCACAGGCAGCAAAGGGAAGAGTACAACAGCGAGCTTAATTTATGAAATTCTGAATGCCGCCGGAAAAAAGGCGCGCCTGATTGGCAACATCGGAAAACCAATGCTTGAGGTTCTACTCGGAAAAGTTGACCCCAAAGAAATTTTCGTCATTGAACTTTCCAGCTATATGCTGGAAGACATCGAATATTCACCGAATATCGCGGTAATGACCAATTTGTTTCCCGAGCATATGAATTATCACGGGAACGTCACGAATTATTACGAAGCTAAAAAAAATATTTTCAAATTTCAAAAACCAGAAGACTTCGCCGTAAAGCCTCCATTTCATGAAAAAATTCCGCTCAAAAAAACGGAAATTCCACTGCTTGGCGCGCATAACCTTGAGAACATCAAAGTAGCCATCAAAGTGGCGCGGATCCTTAAGATTCCCGACAAGGCAATTATAAAGGCCATCAGAAATTTCAAACCGCTTCCGCACCGCTTGGAATTTGTTGGAGAGAAAAACGGGATAAAGTTTTATGACGACGCGATTTCCACAACCCCCGAGTCAACTATCGCGGCGATTAAAACGCTCAAGAATATCGGAACAATTTTTCTTGGGGGAGAGGATCGGGGTTATGATTTTCGGGAGCTCGAAAAAACTTTGCAAAAATATAAAATCAAAAATATCGTGCTTTTTCCCAAGAGCGGCCAGCGTATTTTGAAATCGCGAAAAGGATTCAACGTCTTGGAAACCAGAAGCATGCAAAAAGCGGTCGAATTCGCTTTCAAAAATACCGGAAAGGGCAAAATTTGCCTGCTCTCAACGGCTTCTCCGAGCTACTCGTTGTGGAAGAATTTTGAGGAAAAAGGGAATGAATTTCAGGAAGCGATTAAAGGGACAATTTGACTTGGTTCTCAGCTTCTATATTATCAAGATAGGTGGCGGGAAGCGGACAATAAGGCGAGCTTTCCGAGAGGATAACCTGGCACGATAGGAGTTCGTTGAGAGAGCCCTTGACACGCTTTTTCAGCCTGCTATTATTATATCTGCCACTAAAATTTAAGTTCAAAACGAAAGCAACTTAGTCGATCACTTAATTTACCAAAATACAGGTGAAAGACGCGACTGGAATAGTTTGCAACCCGGCGGGTTATGGATTATTCTGGTCGTGTTTTAATTGTCTTCGCCCAAAGCTACGCCCGCAACGATGTTGCAACTTCGAGTAGGCATTGTGGCGGGCAGGTCAATAAGCACGCCGAACCTTAACAATTTATTGACAACATTTCCCGATGCAACGTCGGGAAAAAAATTGCAAGTTTTTGTGGTTGTCCTAAATTCTCGTTGAGATTATATCAAAGCGAGAGAGCCAAGCCCCAGCAGTATCCCGCCTCGGCGGGGGACTATGGGGCAAAAAGTCTATTCAATTCAACATTAGTTACTTAAATAGAGTTCGCCAGAATTTTCCATCAAAAAGATTCTGGGTTCTCAGATTATTCTAAAATCTTTGATTTTAAAATAATTCTTATTGAGAGTTTGATCCTGGCTCAGGATGAACGCTGGCGGCGTGGATAAGGCATGCAAGTCGCGCGAGGCTTCGAGCCGAGCGGCAAACGGGTTAGTAATACATAGGAATCTACCGGAAAGTTTGGCATAGCTCCCCGAAAGGGGAGGTAATTCCAAATGGTCTCATTGAGCAATCTCTGAGTAAAGGCCCCGCTTTTAGCGGGATCGCTTTCTGAGGAGCCTGTGTCCTATCAGCTTGTTGGCGGGGTAAAAGCCCACCAAGGCTATGACGGGTAGGGGGTGTGAGAGCATGACCCCCAACATTGGAACTGAGACACTGTCCAAACACCTACGGGTGGCTGCAGTCGAGAATCTTCGGCAATGGGCGAAAGCCTGACCGAGCGACGCCGCGTGCGGGATGAAGGCCTTCGGGTTGTAAACCGCTTTTCTCAGGGAAAAAGTAACATCATTCGTGGTGTTATTGATATTACCTGAGGAATAAGAGGTTGCTAACTCTGTGCCAGCAGCAGCGGTAATACAGAGACCTCAAGCGTTATCCGGATTTATTGGGCGTAAAGAGTGTGTAGGCGGTAATGATAGTCAGATGTTAAATTCCAGCGCTCAACGTTGGAGCTGCATCTGAAACGTCATCACTAGAGACAAGTAGAGGTTCATGGAACATATGGTGTAGCAGTGAAATGCGTTGATATCATATGGAACGCCAAAGGCGAAGGCAGTGAACTGGGCTTTGTCTGACGCTGAGACACGAAAGCGTGGGTAGCGAATGGGATTAGATACCCCAGTAGTCCACGCCCTAAACGTTGCCTACTAGGTTTTGGAAGTATCGACCCTTTCAGGACCGAAGCTAACGCGTTAAGTAGGCCGCCTGGGAAGTACGAGCGCAAGCTTAAAACTCAAAGGAATAGACGGGGACCCGCACAAGCGGTGGAGCACGCGGTTCAATTCGTCAGTAAGCGAGGAACCTTACCAAGGTTAGAAATCTAGCTGCATATCTTTGGAAACTTAGATAGCCTTCGAGGGTGCTAGACAGGTGTTGCATGGTTGTCGTCAGCTCGTGCCGTGAGGTGTTCCGTTAAGTCGGGAAACGAGCGCAACCCCTGCCAAGTGTTATATATGTCACTTGGGACTGCCCGGCCCAGAGCTCATGAAACACAAAGCATGTAGCATGTAACAATTTTAAATAATTTTGTTTCGTGTTATATGTTACATGATTCGTGATCTGCGGGCCGGGAGGAAGGTGGGGATGACGTCAAATCAGCATGGCCCTTGACACCTTGGGCGACACGCATGCTACAATGGCCGGTACAATGGGTTGCCAAACCGCGAGGTGGAGCCAATCCCACAAAGCCGGTCTCAGTTCGGATTGGAGTCTGCAACTCGACTCCATGAAGCCGGAATCGCTAGTAATCGTGAATCAGCCACGTCACGGTGAATACGTTCTCGGGTCTTGTACTCACCGCCCGTCACACCAAGAGAGTCGGTAATACCCGAAGCACCATTTCGGTGGTACCACGGTAGGATCGATAATAAGGGTGAAGTCGTAACAAGGCATCCGTAGCGGAAGCTGTGGATGGATCACCTCCTTTCTAGGGAGATACGGTGAAGATGTTTCGTTCTGAACGAAGCTCAAACCCACTGGTCGTTAATAGACTTAGGCAAGGACAACCACAAAAGTTTGCAAAAAATATATGAAGATTTCAATTAGCTTAAATCACGCACATCAAACTAATCCTTTTTTCAAGGTTGGTTTTTGATGTGACTTTTTTACATATCTATTAAAAACGAGCCCTGAAAACGGGCTCGTTTTTTGAATCTCAAATAAGTGAGGTGAAGAAAATGTTGGATTCTTTGGGCGCCATAATTCTTCTCGAAGGAACAAAGTTCTATAGGATTATGGGTAAAATCAAGATTGAGGGTAGAAAAGAGGAGGTTACTTTTTATCCTGGATTTGGTTGGGTCGCTGGCCACGAACTATTTGAACTCCGCCAGAAAGAGCCGAGAATCGCTCCCTAAACAACCGCTCTGCTTCGAGTCATAAACTTGAAGCAGAGCAATCATTTTTTGCTAAACCAAATGAACTTTTCGTTGGGACACGCAAATCTAGAAACGACAATGAAATATTACATCGGCACAATCAAAATCGCCGAGGCAAAAAAATTTATGAAAGATGAGTATTTTGATTTTGTGCCAAAAGCAAATATATGCTGAAAAATTAATTAAATAAAAGAATGGATATTTTTATTATTTTATATTATATTATAAATATGTCGCTTAATTATCAAAAATATTTACAAATAATAAAAGAGTCAGCAATTGATCTCTCTTCTTTGGATTTTTTATATCCATGGGATATGGTTATGGTTTCACTGCTGCTTATTGAAAGAAAAGATCAGCCTGGTAAAAAAATAATTTTGCCGAAAAATCAGGATTTACTAAAATATCTCAAAAGGATGCATCTGCAGGAGATATTAAAAGAATTGGCCTATATCGAAGAAGCTGAGTTTGACTCAGTCGAAGTTCCGGAACATTACAATCTTAACTTACAGGAATTATCACATTGCAAATACAGAGACGAGTTTGATGCAAGACTTGGGCATTTTTTGGGAATGTTTTTAAATTTCGGAATGGAGTTAAATGATGCGAAATTGGCGACAGCAATTGTTGGTGAACTTGGTAATAATGTTTTCGATCATAACTTAGGAAAATGGCCGACAGATGTTTCTGGATGCATAATTGCAGCACAAAATTTCCCCAAGCTTAAAAAGATAGAATTTGCGATTGGCGATCCGGGAATCGGTTTTTTGGGTTCCCTGAAAGCTGCTTTTCCTGAGTTAGACAGCGACATAAAAGCGATAAAAAAGGGTTTAGCTGGCAATACAGGAAGGATTGGAGAAAATAGAGGAAATGGATTAAAATATATACAGAGCTGGACAATTAAGAATTTTTCTGGTATGTTAACAATTCATTCAGGCGGGGGAGTTGTTGAGGTAAGCGAAGAAAAAACCAGTGAATACCAGGGAATAAAAATATTAGGAACATTAGCGCAATTTGTGATATATTATAAATAGTATGATTGTCGAAGTAAGAAAATTTGGAAATATATTAAATAGTAGACCTTCTGGCAGAGAGGCTGTTTTAATCTCGAAGCAGATTATAAATGGATCAAAAGATATTAATGAAATTGCATTGGATTTTAATGGTGTTGAGGTAATTACTCCTTCATTTGCTGATGAATTTATTTCAGGTATTAAATTACTATATCCAAGTAGCAAAATAAAAATTGTAGGTATGGAAAATAATCCTGTTATAAAGGAAGTTCTTGATTCTATGGAAAAAGATAAAGATTCTTAGATTCAACTTTTCAGGAATTGATGAATTTCAATATCTGTGGGTTACTTTTTTTACACAATAACCTACAATGTATTTAGAAAATTAACAACCTTAATTTAGTGTGATAGCTGCAGTTTCCAGATCAGGATCTTTGTGAATACTTATTAAAATACTTACCTCGGTAAGTATTTTTTAGCATCTCAAGAGCTGACATCGCTTTGCGATGTTACAAAAGCATAAGCCAAGCAAAAGAAGAATAAGCAGTAGGATAAATCTTTGACAACCGCAATCTATTTTGGTATACATTAGGCACAAATAAGGTCTCAAGATAGGAGGGTGTATGATAAAAGCGCTATTTATTGACCTGGATAACTGTTTATTTGATACGCAAAGCATGGGCCTGGATATAGTCAGGCCAGTGCTGGCAGCGATGATGGACGCCGATCCTTATGAGATACTAGAGCTCGAAAGGCGTGAGCGAATTATCGCCGCCCTTTGGACATCTAGCCTTCAGGATGTAATCGAAAGCCACGGAATTCCTGAGGATATCGCTGATGCCATGAGAGTAGCCTATGCCAATCTGGAAGCTCCCCTTTGGTCAAAGTGCTATGATGATGTCGGATTGCTCCGAGAAACCAATCTTCGAAAAATCCTGGTCACTAGCGGTCACTCTAAGCTGCAACTGAGTAAAATTAGAGTGACTGGGATCCAAGGTCTCTTTGAGGAAATCGTTATCGACGCAATTGATGATCCACTTGCTAGACCAGGAAAGCTTAACATATTCCGGGAACTAATGGCGAAAAACGGCTGGCAAGCCCACGAGGTTGCAGTGCTGGGTGATAATCCTCGTTCGGAATTAAAGGCTGGCAAGGAATTAGGCATGTTGACTATTCAGGTGTTGCGGCCTGGAGTGAAATGCGTCGAAGGCTTTGACTATTATGTTGTTGACCTTAAGGAGGTCCTTCGAATCTTGGGTTAATCGTGATTAACGTGGTAGTACTTATAATTATCGATGCCGGTGGAGTCAGGGGGAGCTTCAACGGCATTTTTTGTTTGTCTTTTTAAAATGATAAGCCAGAATTGGCGCAGAAAATAAAAAAGCTTAACTTAAGCCTGCAAGCACTTTAGAAAAACAAAAACAGGGATAAACCCCTGTTTTTTTGTGCTATCTTGCCGTGAATGGTTCTCCTCCAGAGGCGAATAAAATTTTTAGGGAGATATTTGGGGTCTACTCCGCTCTAGAGTGGATAGGGTGGATAATTTGATGATATAAAAATAATGGCTTATATTAGAATAAAAACGATGTTGTAGTTGTTTTTTTATATCAAAAATGATATAATAAGAGCATAAAAACGATATAAAATAATATGCCAAAAATCACAAGCAATAAACTAAATGAACGGCAAAGCGCTATCCTGGCGTTTATTGAAGCCAATGAATCTGTTTCCATTGGACAGATTTTTAAGTATATCCAGAAAACTATCGGTGACATTACCAGAATTACTGTTTCTAGAGATTTGGAGAAAATGCTGGAACTTAACCTAATTGAAAGGCAAGGGGAGTCTAGAAGAACCGCTGTCTACCAACTCTCGTCCCAGTATTCCATTCTGAAAAGAATTGATGTTGAAAAATACTTTACTCAAGACGCTGACCAGAGAAAGATAAAGGAGAAATTCAACTTTGATATCTTCAATCAACTGAAAGGTATTTTTACTGATACTGAAAAGAAGAAGCTTTCAGAACTAGATGAGGTCTATAGAAGCAAGATAAAGGATATTGATGCCGATGCACTCCGAAAAGAAATCGAAAGATTAAATATCGATTTCAGCTGGAAATCTTCAAAGATTGAGGGGAACACTTACAGCCTTCTCGAAACAGAACAGTTGATTAAAAATCAACAAGAAGCGCCAGGTCATACCAAGGAAGAAGCCACGATGATTTTCAATCACAAGAAAGCCCTGGAATATATTGCCAGCAACAGTAAGGATTTTCAGTCCGTATCCGTTTCCAAAATTGAAAACATCCATTCTTTGCTGGTGGATGACTTGAACGTGACGAAAAATCTGAGAAAAACTTTGGTCGGGATAACGGGAACAAATTTCAAACCGCTGGACAATGAATTCCAAATCAAAGAAGCCCTGGAGAAAACTTGTGAGTTGGTAAATGAAACAAAAGATATTTTTGAAAAAGCGGTTATCTTGATGCTCCTCATTGCCTATGTTCAGCCGTTTGTCGACGGCAACAAACGCACCAGCCGTTTGAGCGGCAATGCGATTTTGCAATCTTTTGATTCTTGCCCGCTTTCTTACCGTAGTATGGACGAAATAGAATACAAAAAAGCAGTACTGCTGTTTTATGAGCAGAATAACATTTCGTATTTCAAAGAATTGTTTTTGAAGCAGTTCGAGTTTGCGGTGGAAAATTATTTCGGGTAAGTATGAAAAATTTGCTCGAAAATTTAAAGAAAGACGTCATTGAAGCCTCGAAGAACCCCGAGTTTGTTCACCATGAATGGTTTATAAAGTATCACTTGGAGATAGTCGAAAAAATAGCTCTCGAAACTTGCGATATTTATCAGGAAGCAGATAAAAATGTGGTGTTGGCAATGACATGGCTTCATGACTATGGTAAGATGGTTGATTTTTCTAACCAGTATGAATCTACTCAGGTCAAGGGGAGTGAGCTGATGGGTTCCCTAGGATTTGAAAAGGATTTTATATCGAAAACAATAATGTTTATTAAAATGTTGGACAGCAAGCTGGCAATAGATATTAACAAAGCGCCCTTGGAAGTTAAAATTTTATCTTCAGCCGATGGCGCTGCTCACTTTGTTGGACCTTTCTTTTTTCTTTGGTGGTATGAAAATTCAAACAAAAAATTTGAAGAGCTTATGGAGGATAACGAGAAGAAAGCGCTGAAAGATTGGAACAAAAAAGTGGTCATTCCTGAAATACGAGAAAAATTCGAACCAAGATTTAAGTTTCTGCTTGAGCAGGCAGGGAATTTACCTGAAAAATACCTATAACTATGGAGAAAAAAGAAGCAATTGAAAACAAGAGAATGGGAGTATTTCTTAGCATCTCAAGAGCTAACATCGCCTTGACTTTGTGAATCAGCAGGTTAATATTCCGTTAAGGCGAAAAACCACCATATCGGGAAAGGAGCGGAAACCGATGTCAACAAGCAACTTGGTATTTATGTTGGATTTTGTTGAGCTGCTTAGTCAGCTCCCGGATTTTAAGATGAGAAACTGGCTGTCCTTACTGGGGGGTAGGGCGGGGTGGAATAAATGGCTGGAATTTTTGCAGAGGTCATTTGGATGAATTCAAGAATTTAGAGCCCCTTTTTTAAGTTCAAGAGCGAGAACTTCGTTTGGCGTTAGAAAATTTAGGGCTTTTCTGGCACGATTGTTGAGTTTCTCTTGGATCGCATAAACATAGCT
>JBAZYY010000011.1:0-43926 GCA_041659065.1 Parcubacteria group bacterium | reverse complement strand
CTGGAGATACAATAACGAGCGGATTCACACCGCTCTCAAGATGCCGCCGCAACAATTTGCGCTTTTGGCGGCCGCGCCATACAATTTAGATAACAAGGTTGGTGTCTAAAGAAATGGGGGAAGTACAGAATGAGGAAGTGAAACATGCCGCGGTGGCGGTAGAATTTTTACTTTGCTCGATGTATTACACCAACCGTGTTTTTGACGAAAAAGGCGGAGAAGAAATATTATCACAGACTAACAACCAAGTCATCGCATCGATGATAACGAGAGAACTTTCATCAAAGGCGTTTCAGTATGCGTACCGAAACGTAGGAGAAGAAAATATAAGTAAATTCAATAATCTATTGGGTGAAGTAAATTATAAGTTCTATATCGGAGAGTTCATGGATATTAACTGTAATATATATAAGCCAGGGCAAAATCAGAATTGGCAGGACATGATCTCGGCTTATTATAAAAGATCGTATCTCATAGACGGAGTATTTTATGAGAAGATTGCGCTTATCGGAGCGCTTCTGGGCAGGGGATCAGAAGCGCAGATTAGTAATTTGTGTAATTTTTCCAAATATTATGCGATTATGATGCAAATTATAAATGACATCTCAGATTTCGTTCCTACAAATGATAACCTTGGTACTGAAACAAAGGTGCCTGTAGACGCCTACAGCGATATTAAGCACCAGAAGCTAACACTACCTATTCTCTGGGCATTAATTAATGGGAGTAATCAGGATAAATACCTTCTGTTCAGCGTACTAGAAAAAGACAAAATAGACATAGAAACAATGTTAAAAGTGACGATAAGCCTTACGAGTAATGGGGCAATTTATTTTGCGAAAGATGCAGCGCGACAATATGCGCGAAAAGCCAAGGAGGCACTAGGTTCTTTACCTAGCTTAAAAGTAGATTTACTGAAAAATTTGTGCTTTATGGCTTATACGAACAGGTATTATAAGGCTTTACAAAAGTATAAAAAGTAGTTATTTTTTAGGTTATGAAAGAGCTAGTAATTCTCGTGGATGAAAATGACACGGAAGTCGGTGCCGGGGAAAAATTAAGGATGCATCAAGAAGGGAAGTTGCATCGAGCTTTTTCCGTTTTTATTTTCAATTCCAAGGGGGAGTTGCTTATTCAGAGGAGGGCGGGTGGCAAGTATCATTCAGCCGGGCTTTGGTCAAACACTTGTTGTGGCCACCCGCGTCCGGGAGAGGGGGTTAATGAAGCCGCTCAGCGTCGCCTGGAAGAAGAGATGGGTTTTGCCTGTCCGTTAAGAATGGCCTTTTCCTTTCGTTATAATACCAGGCTGGAACAGGGACTAATCGAGAATGAGTATGACTATGTCTTCTGCGGAACATATGACAGTAATCCAGAGCCAAATTCGGAAGAAGTGGCTGGATGGAAATGGACTGACACGGATGAAATAAGGAAAGACATGCTGAGAAATCCCAACTCATATACGCACTGGTTCAAAATTGCCATTAAAAGGTTAGATCAGACGGGCAAATCAACTAAGAATAGTGAAACTTAGTAAGTGTAAAATTAAAAAAGAAAAACGACCTTTGGCGGGTCGTTTTTCTTATAGTTTGGCATGACTAAGATTTTTGAATTTTGTAGAAGTTGATTCCCACGTCGGAAATCCACTTACTGACACCTCCCGGATCATGACCGGCACAGGATGAGCCGCATTTCCAGGAAATGGCTTGAGCCGGGGTTCGAACGCCCTTGGCTATCATTTTTTCGATCCTCTTCCCAACGGCGTCAACTGCATCATCGGGAGAAGCGAAACAGGTATATCCGCCGGCAACGGTCGAGCCGCCGCCTTTGAATCCCCAGTAGTTGTAGCAGTCGTGCCCGCCCTTTTTCGGAGAATACACTCCGAATTTGCTCTCCTTCATGGCAATTCCCACAATGAAGGCGGCGACGGTGCGGGATTTTTCCGCAATAGGGTCAATCATGGCTGCCATAGGGGTATTTTTCACGATAGCAGCTACGCTTGTTTTAAGTTCGTCGCTCGGCTTTTTGGAAGCGGCCTTTTTGAGGTCTTCCTGATAAGCCAGATTGTCAGCGGAACAAACTTTATCTTTGCCAGAATCAGTGCTCGTTCCGATCAGATTAACCTTATAATTGTCTTTTATAGGGAGATTGTTTGATTCATCTAATGTTTTGGAAAAGGCGGTCTTTGATACAAAGACTAAGCCCAGAAGGATAGCGCCTATCAGAACAGGCAAGTAAAGTTCTTGTTTTTCCAAAACGTGACTTTTAAAGTGCTTTTGCGAGATTTTGACTATTTCTTTTGCTTTCCCCCAGATCACGAGAAGCTGTGTGTTTATCCTCGAGAGCCGGTCTTTGATTTCAGTGAAACGATAATTTAGTTTTTGAAATTTTTGGCTCGTTTCTTGATTCTGCTCTTTGGAATAAATCCCTCCGTAAAACACGGATTTACCCAAATCACTCATGAAACAATTTTTAAGTTTTAACTTCGAATAAAAAGACCTTATATAAGCCAATTTATTCTGCAGCCCTGGTTAAATTTCGCATATTTAAGGGGCAAAGCCAACAAAAAAATAGCTCAACAGGCTATCTCACATTTGTCGACAGGGGGTATCCTACCAGAAGGGATAGGGGCTGTCAAATGGCTTTCAAAGTTTTTGGGAAAACTTGCCTATTTAGTCAAGGCCAAGCTGCAAAACAACGATAATATGCTTTATATAAGGATTATTATGGCTATAATTAGGAGTTGATTTTATAGAAATTGATTCCCACATCGGAAATCCACTTCCGGACATTTTCTTCTCCGTGACCGGCGCAGGATGAGCCGCATTTCCAGGAAATCATCTCCGCCGGAGTGCTTATTCCTTGGGCTACAAGCTTTGTTATCTTCTTTCCAATCACCTGGATGGCATTTTCGGGGGAGCTAAAGCAGGAGTATCCGGAGGCAGTCGTGTTTTCCGGTCCGCGGTATCCCCAATAATTTAAGCAGTCGCGGCCGTTCGCGTCATGGGGCGCATAGACGCCAAACTTACTTTCTTTCATGGCAATTCCAACAATGAAGGCGGCGACGGTTCGGGGTTGCTTGGCAATAAAAGGGGCCATGGATTCCATCGGCTTGCCTTTCAGATATTTCAGGATTTCTTTCTCAAATTCCCCTTGTTTTTCCGCTTCAATTTTGGAGAGCAAATTGAAAATCAAGTCCTCATCAGCCAGCTTGATCGGATTATTCTCAAATTCTTCGCTCGTAGCTTTCACGTCGGTAGCGCCAGCAACAATCCCTTCTTTGGTGGATATATCTCCGGAGGCGTCCGCGCTGGCTATTTTCCCCAGCCGGCTTTGGAAAAGGAAGACCGAAGAAAAAAGAAAAAGGGAAACAACCGCCAGGCAAGAATAAAATTTGAAATTACCAAGCATAAACAAGGGGAGGGCGGATTTCTTATTCCAGTTTGCGGAATTTCCGATCTTACCGCGATTTTTTATTTGGCAGACTCCATCGAGCGTTCCCAATTTCTTAATACTGCATTTAACGTGATAACCTCTTTTTATTGATATTTTTTTATCAGCAGAGGAGGATGCCTTCGGATGGTCCGTTTGTAATTTCTTGCGCAGCATGGTCGGCAAACCATTTTCAAAATATTCCCTTCGTCCATCAGGGTAAAAAACTGTGACTCCTAAAGGGTTATTTCTGATTTTATTCAGGCATTCCCTGGCGTGTTCTCGGGAATGGAAAGTGTATTTATTTTGAGGGCGGTTACGAAAATCAACAAGGCAATACATGGAGTGTAGTAAGAAGTTATGTTTTTATCTTCACATTACATTTTATACCAAAGCCGTTGAAATGCCAAACTCAATAAAACTCAAAACTCAAAAGGCAAAACCATAGCGCAAAACTCAAAACTTTTTAACTTTTAGCTGAAGTTTTGAGATTTCAGCTTTGACTTTTGAGCTTACGTATTATAATATCGCATCGTTTAACGCCATTTTTGGCTTATCTATACAATACTAATATTCTGCTAGCCCCCGCGTGGATATCATTCGCGTTCCAATCATGGATATTTTTCATAATAACCTCTTTTTTATAGGTATATGAGTCTCCTTTTCTGGTGCCAACGTCATTGGTGATGAAGTTTTGCGCATCATAACCCTTAATGACTAACATATGATAGATTGGTCCGGGAGGCGTGAAATTAGGATTGCCAATATCACGGCCAGCCAGGGGCACTACAACGGGATTTCCCACCTCACCGGCGGGCAAGCCGGCAGCGATTTCAGATTCTATATCCTCAATAGTTGGATTTTCAATGATTTTACTTTTTATTTTTCCCTTGAAATAGACATCAGCCCATTCTTTTGTTTGGGAAATGGTGGTGCTTTTCCATTCGCCAACTTCATTTTTCTCGATTTTCTGAATTTTCTGGAGTTCCGTCTCAAACTGGCCTTTGGTTAATTCTTTGTTTTCAAGATAAAGTCCGGCGTTGAGAAGCGAAGCCTCCTCGCACATTTCTTCATGAAACGCATCCCATTTCGAAAGCGGGGCTTGGGAATAAAAGGGCATATCAAGAAGATATTTTTCAGGAATATTTACTGCCTCCTCTTCCCTTGGAGCCGATTTTTCCTCAACTGGTTCTGGGATATTTTCTGCCGGAGATTCTGTATTTGTCTTAGACTGGCCTTGCTTGGAAATTTTTGCCGTATCTTTTGGGAAAGCGCTATCTTTGAGCCCCGGAGAGCGCAGGATTGCGTGTGTCGCGAAAACTATGCCAGCCGCTATTGCAAAGAATAAAATAATTTTCCGGTTATATCTGTTCATGAAAAATGCTATTTGCTTATCTTTAGGGGAATGTCGCGGAACTTGTCTGTTTTATAGACATGAGTGCTCTCGACCCGCAATATGATGTCTCCGTATTTTTGCATCATGTCGCGAAAAAGATCGCGTAGTTTTTCGCGGCTCTCTATTTCAATATCAATCAGGGCCTGCCAATTTCCAAAAAGGCGCAAAAGATGGATGATGTTGGGATTCCTTTGGCAATAGGAGAAGAAATCTTTGAATTTGACGGAAGTAAAATCGGTCACCTGGAGCAGCGCGCGATAACGTGGCCAGCCAAGCTTGTCATGGTCGAGCAGAAGCGCGTGGCTTTGGATGATGCTGGTTTTTGAGATCTTATTGAAATTATAAACTACAGTGTCCCTTTTGACGCCAATTTTTTCAGCGATATCCGAAAGAGATTGGCGGCAATTTTGGTTGAGAGCTTCAAGGATCTGAAGCTGAAGTTCGCTGAATTTGATCTCCTGAACATCGGCACCGGTCAAAGCCATGGGCGGGTATTCTTTTTTGGTAGCGCGCGGGTTTAGATATTCTCGCCGGAATTGATAGAAGCCGACAGAGATGGCGGTGTCATAGTTCGCGATGGATTGGTGGAAGCGGTCATAGAATTTGTTGAATACCGCGACACTCGCGAAAATGTTGCGGGTCGCGATGGTGAGGTGCAAGTCCCAATAGCCGTCACCTCGCATTACAATAATAATATTATTCTGGCTTTTCAGATAAGCATAAATTTCTCTCTCTTTTTCCGTGGAGAGATTTTTTAATTTTAGGAAATATGAGGCATTGGAGTTCCTCAAGTTTCGGAACTCTATCATCGGCCAATAGGCTTGTATAAAGCCATTTTTTTCGAGTCTTTCCAGGCGGTATTTCACGAGTTGGGGAGTCGTATCCAATTCTTGACTTATTTTAGTTAAACTTTTGGAGGAATCCTCATCAAGAGAGTAAAGGATACGCCTATCAAAATTATCGATATCCATAGTAATAATAAGTAATTTACAACTCAATTGTATCTTATTATTAAAAAATAGTCAATATATAGTTTTAAATATATTGACAAATATTGAACGGAAGGCTATATTGAGCGGTAAAACCAAAAATTTGTTGTTTAACAAAAGGGGGAAGCGCCATGCCCAATAATGTCTCGGTATCACTTGCGTTACTTGTAACCGCGGTAATTCTTTATATATGCTGGCGTATGGTGGATACAATACTGAGGAATAGAAGTTTTGAGCAAGAACAAGAAAATCAAGTCCTCGCTTTTACCCTAAGGGAAATTGCCGAAGGCGAAATCTTCTGGAATTTGCAAATTCTTATTGATCGAGGAATCGTCAAGGGAATCAGTAAGGTGACCGCGGCGGTTGTGATCGCTTTGAGAGATCCCCAGTATCCGGCTGCAAAATACTATCATGCAGTTTTCGTGGACGAAGAAGGAATCATATGTATGGAAAAACTTCCTGATCTATGGAGACCCCCCGTGATTAAAAAAAAGGATTAAAAAAACCGGAGGATAAAACATGCTTGAGAAGATTATATTCATCTTGAAGTGCGCGGCCGGAATTTGTTTTATCTTGGCAATTTATGCCTTCTTCGCCGCCATAGGATATCTTTTGATGGCCTTGACTCACTAAAAACTAGGCGGAGAGTGATGTGGCTCGCCTGAAAAATTTGAGGAGGATAGGATGCTCAAATGGCTCATTGGAATTATGCTCGTGGAGGTTGGGGGAATGGCAATGGGATTCGTGTTGGGATATTATTTTCCCCACGAAATGATCACTGATTATGCGCACGCGTCTGCTATGGTTTTGTGGCGTATGATTGGCAGTATAATCATGATGCTCGTTGGCACGATTCTCACCATTCCAAAGAAAAAGAAAATTTAAGGAGGTCGAAATGAATCCTGAAATAGTAAAGAATGTCTACGTTTACGTTTTATGGATCTCAATGGTTCTTTTGGGCGTAAACCTTCTTCTTCAATTTTGGGAGGACATATTTAAAATAAAGCTCTCTATCAGTCAGGAAGTGTCTGCAGGTATGCTCTTGACCAACGGATTTTTTCTGACCATCCAGGCCGGTATATCTATCAGCCAGGAGAAAATGGTAATCAATGTCATCGGCGCCTTAGTCTTGGCTGCATCAATGATTCTTATCTCGGGTTTTTCGATTTATAAAGCTGGCCATCGAGCTGGCAAGAAAGAGGGCGAAAAATAAAAGTGAAAGTTTATAACCCCGCCAACGCTGTTCAGACGAACGGCCGCGGCGGGTTTTTTTATTCAGACTCTGTTGGTTGATTGCAAAATTTGAAAAATATTTGTTAATACTTTAGTATAGTACTATACTAAAGTATATAATAATTAAGGTTAACGATATGGCGAGGGGTAAAGTGCGATATAATCAGCTTAGCGATCTGGAGAAGAAAAAATATTTAGGGGAATTTTATTCTATGGTTTCACTTTTGAAAAATCGCGAAGAAGTCAAAAACTTTTTCAAGGATCTCCTGTCACTTAGCGAAGTAGTTATGATTTCGCGACGCATTCAAGCGGCTAAAATGCTTCTGGCGGGAGAAACATATGAAGCGATAAGTCGGAAATTAAAAATGAGCACTGTGACAGTGAGTCAAATTGAAAAATGGCTTAATAATGGTTTTGGCGGGTATAAGGAAATAATTAGAAGGTATGATAAAAAAAATGCGACTAAGGAAGTTGAGAAGATTCCTGCTATGCCTTTCTCTTGGCAGGCTGTTAAAAAGAAATATCCTTTGCATTTCTTACTCTTAAATTTACTTGAAAAATAGGATTACTTTAGTATTGTACTATACTAAAGCATAAGCGAAGATTCTATGATAAAATAGGTTTGAGCAAAAAAAACAACCCCCCTCGTCGGGGGATTGTTTTAATTTTGAGATTAGTATCGGTCTCTGCGACCGCCACCGAATCCGCCACCGAATCCGCCTCTTCCTCCTCCACCGGAGGTTTTGCGTCTCTTCCGATTGCACTCTTGGCAATAAATTCTGCCATAAGTGTCATCATCACGCTTAGTCGGTTCGAAAGGAAGTTCCTTAATGTCGACTCCGCACTCCTCACACTTAAGTCCGAGGGCGCTTACATCAAACATCTGCCTTTGCGGGCGATTTTGATAATCCATTTTTCGTTTCGCCTAGTTGTTAATAATCTTGCCATCTATTGATTAGACGAATCAAGATAGCTCTCACTTAGGCGAACGACTCTTTTTACCCCGTTAAATTGCGGCAAATCCGCATCCGTTTCACGGGATTTAACAGGGTAAATTCCTTGTTATATCTCCGTAAAGGTTTATTTAAACTTGGATACTACGCCTAACTTGATAACTGTTTCTCATCATATAGGTTATTAGAGTTTTGTCAAATTCGGATTGATAGCAAGGCTTGAAATAGATTTTGTTTTTTTGGAAAATAGAGAAAAGAAATTGCAACGGGTAAGGAGGACCCATGGGCCTAGTATTGCGAGTTGCGGCACCTTTAATTATCAGGAGGAATGGCATCGCGGAAATCCTTCTGGTAAAAGAAGGTTACATGAAGGAGTGGAAAACTCCCGGTGGCAACTTGGAAAGAGGGGAAAATTGGAGAGAAGCTGCCAGAAGGGAAGCAAGAGAAGAGGTGGGACTGGGCATTGAAATATTGCCCTACTTCGGCCATTATTTTTTAGACAGGCCGAAAGCAGACGTGACTATACATGTCGTCAGCTTTCTGGCTAGAATCAGAAGTGGAAAATTAACCCCGCATGCAGGGATGCGGGATCTTAACTGGTTCAATCTAAATAATTTACCCAGTGGAGACCTAGCTCCCAACATTTTGCCGGGTCTTCATTACTTCGGGCTGCTCTGAGAAAACTCAAAGCAGTCCAGACTCCGCCCCTTCCCAAGGCGGAGTTTTGCTATCCTGCCAGAGACTACGTGCGACCAAAAAAACAGAGGAGAGATATTATTTTTTAGAATTTTATCTTCGATATTAAAAAAAGAAAATTTCCATAAATTTTAATGGGCTCAGCCTGATAATAGCTCTGAGCCCATTTTACTTCCCTTTGGCGCGTTCTTCCCCTGCTATGCGAAGAACACATTATATTGTGAGAGATGAGAAATACTTAGCTGGAAGAGGCGGTCTCCACCTGGCAGGAACCTGTCAGTGTAGAGGTTTACCTCTGGCCGTGAGGGCTTGGCCGACCTCACTTGAAGCAGAGCCTCATCCACGTTTCCATCACAGAGGATGAACTCTGTTCTTTTGTGGTCCGGAAGCTGCTCCTTCAACTTTTCCCGAAGCTTCTCTTCTTTGCCGGGTCCCATACAGATGATAATGGTGAGAGTCGGTGCAAGTTTTTTCAGACTCATAGCCTCATCCTCCTTCTCGACAATCATATTCTTATGATTAAGCCTATCAGATTGGCAAAAATACCTCAAGCGGGCAGGGTTATTGTATATGCAGTTTTACTTTGCTATGATAAAAAGAGATTGGGGCCATTAAAATATGCAAGCGAGAATTGAAATAAAATACATTATTCCCGATGCGCGGGCCAAGGTGAAACAAAAACAGTTCGAGAAGCTGGGATTTTTAGGGAAAATAAAAGCGGTCGAAATACGGGATTGCTATACGATCGATGCCGGCATCAAAGCAGCTGAAATCAAAAAAGCGGCTCAAAGCCTTGTGAACCCCTTGCTGGAGCAGGCTCTTATAGACAACTTCGAGGCGCAAAAGAAATTTGATTGGGCGGTTGAGATAGGTTTTCTCCCGGGCGTGACGGACAATGTTGGGAATACAGCGAAAGAAACTATCGAGGATTTACTAAAGAAAAAATTTAAAGACGGCGAAGGAATATATTCATCGCTGATTTTTTTTATTTCCGGAAGTTTAAATCGGGAAGACGCGCAAAAAATTGCCGACAGTTTATATAATCCGCTTATTCAGCGAGTAAGCATCAAAAGTTGGGCGGAATACAAGAAGGATAAAGGGATGGGAATCGCAGTGCCGCGAGTCAAGCTCGACGCGAACCTCACAGTTTCGGAAGTAAATCTGGATATCGATGAGGAAGATTTGGCCTTGATTGGAAAGCAAGGAATAAAAAGTGAGGACGGGTCGCGAAGGGGCCCGTTAGCGCTCGACCTCGAATATTTGCATGCTATCAGAAAATATTTCAATAAAATCGGGCGCCAGCCGACGGACGTTGAGCTCGAATCAATCGCGCAGACTTGGTCGGAACATTGCAAACACACTATTTTCGCCGATCCGATGGATGAAATAAAAGACGGGCTATACAAATCCTATATCAAAAAAGCGACCGAGGTAGTGAGAAAGAAGAAAGGTAAAAAAGATTTTTGCGTCTCCGTCTTCACGGATAATTCCGGGGCGATTGAATTTGATGACGAGCATTTACTGACGCATAAAGCTGAAACGCATAACAGCCCTTCGGCACTTGATCCTTTTGGCGGATCGGTGACGGGAATAGTCGGGGTTAATCGGGATACAATCGGCTTCGGAATGGGAGCTAAGCCCGTGGCAAACATATACGGATTTTGCTTGGCCAACCCCGATGAAAGCCGCGTCCTTTACCGCGACGCTGCCAAGAAACAAAAAATGCTTTCTCCAAAGAGAATTTTGGAGGGGGTTGTGCAGGGCGTTAATGTCGGCGGCAATTGCTCTGGCATTCCGACGGCGCAAGGCTTCCTCTTTTTTGACGAGAGATACCGCGGCAAACCCTTGGTATTCGTGGGGACAGTCGGATTAATTCCCAGAAGATCAAAAGGCCGTAAATCTTACGAGAAAAAGGCCTCTTCAGGAGACTATATCGTTATGGTCGGAGGCCGGGTCGGGCAAGATGGTATTCACGGGGCGACTTTTTCCTCGGAAGCGATGGATAGTGGTAGTCCAGCGACGGCCGTGCAAATTGGGGATCCCATAACTCAAAAAAAATTGAGCGACGCAATCGTAAAGGAGGCAAGAGACAGAGGCTTGTATGCCAGCATCACTGACAATGGAGCGGGCGGACTTTCATGCTCGGTTGCCGAAATGGCGAAAGAATCGGGCGGCTGTTTTATTGAACTCGATAAAGTTCCCATCAAGTATCCAGGGCTTGAGCCGTGGAAAATTTGGATTTCCGAGTCGCAGGAAAGAATGACGCTTTCTGTCCCAAAAAAAAATTGGCTCGCTTTCCAAAAGCTGATGAAAAGCCGCGGAGTCGAGGCAACCATTATTGGGGAGTTTAATACATCGGGAAAATGCGTCGTGAGAAACGGAAAACAAACCATAATGGATGTGGAGATGGATTTTTTACATGACGGTTTGCCAAAAAAGGAAATAAAGACGAAAAAAATTGAGTTTGCGCATAGTGAACCGCCGCGTAAGAATAAAAAAGACTGGAGTCAGACGGTTGAAAAGATGCTTCGTCGCTTGAATCTTTCGAGTTATGATTTTATTTCGAGCCAGTATGACCATGAGGTCCAAGGCGGTTCGGTTATAAAGCCCATCCAAGGGCGGGGGCGAGTCAATGTTGACACGGCTGCAATAAAGCCATTGCTGAATTCCAAAAAAGGCGCAGTGCTGTCCTACGGCATCAATCCCAATTATTCCGATATAGATACGTATCATATGGCGGCCTGTGCGATTGATTCTGCGATCCGCGGAGCGGTTGCAGGAGGCGCCGACATGGAGAGAATCGCATTGCTCGACAACTTTTGTTGGTGCAGTTCTAATGAGCCGGAAAGGCTTTATCAGCTCAAGCGCGCTGTCGAGGCGTGCTATGACACCGCGGTCGCATTTGAAACTCCTTTTATCTCCGGCAAAGACAGCATGTTCAACGATTTCAAAGGTTACGACGAGAGAGGCGAGCCAATTAAGATTTCCGTACCGCCCACGCTTTTAATTTCAGCTATCGGGGTGATCCCGGACGTGATGAAAGCCGTTTCCATTGATCTTAAATACCCAGGCGATTTGGTCTATATTCTGGGAAAAACAAAGGATGAGTTGGGTGCTTCAGAATATTACGCACTGATTTCGGAAGAGGAAAAGAAGAATTATCTTGGAAATAAAATTCCGCGCGTGGACGCGGCCGCCAACAGAAAAATATATAAAGACTTTTTTGGCGCGGTGCAGAAAGACCTGGCTACGGCGGCTATCAGCATCGGGCGGGGCGGACTCGCAATAGCGCTCGCCAAAATGGCAATGGCAGGAAAGCTTGGGGTGGAAATTTCACTCAGTTGTCTTCCGGGTGAAAAAAATTATGACGACGTAGACCTTTTCTCGGAGAGCCAGGGAAGGATTATCGCCACCGTTGCGCCGAAAAACAAAGAAAGGTTCGAAAAAGCCATGAAAAAAAATCCGTTCGCGCTTGTGGGAAAAGTCACCGATGGAGAGAAAATCAGCGTGAAAAATAAATCCGGAAAACATATCGTGAATCTGGCGCTCAACTCCGCTCTCAGAGCGTATCGCTCAAATTTTAAGAATTATTAGCATGAAAAATCCCAAAGCTTTGGTCCTTTCAGGCTACGGCTTGAATTGTGAAGAGGAAACCAAATTTGCTTTTGAAAAAGCGGGCGCGCGAGCTGATATCGTGCATATTAATGATTTGATTGCGGATAAGAAAAGGCTGAGAAATTATCAGATCTTGTCTTTTCCCGGTGGTTTTTCTTATGGCGATGATACCGGGTCAGGCAAGGCTTACGCCAACAAAGTCAGGAATCACTTGCGGGAAGAATTGGAACGTTTTGTCGGGGAAAATAAGCTAGTGGTAGGCATCTGTAATGGTTTTCAAATCATAACTAATCTGGGTCTCCTACCGGGCGCGCTGACGTTTAATGACTCAGCCCGCTATCTCGATCGCTGGGTCGACATTAAAATCGAGGGAGAAAGCCCCTGGCTTGAGGGAATAGATACGCTAATGATTCCCATTGCTCACGGAGAAGGGAAATATTATGCGGACGAAAAAACCCTCGCCGAACTCAAAAAGGGAAAAAGGATTGCGGCAAGGTATGCCAAAGGCGAGATCTGCCGTTATCAAGATTTGGCGGCGAATCCCAATGGCTCGCTGGAAGATATCGCCGGTGTTCTGGGCTATGAAGGGCGGGTGTTGGGCATGATGCCCCATCCCGAAAGAGCGATGTTTTTCCATCAGTTGCCACACTGGCCGTATCTCAAAGAAAAATACAAGCGTGAAGGGAAGCCGATGCCAAAAGACGGTCCGGGGATAAAAATATTTCAAAACGCGGTAAAGTATTTTGCGTAAGCTATTATGAAAGAAGGTATTTACGAAAAACTGGGTGTGGATCCGCATAAGGATTCCGTGAAGAGCGTTTTTGAGAAAATCGTGCTGAATGATTTTCCGGGGGCTTTTTGTCCTATGACGCGGGACAAGGAAAAAACGGGATTCGTGAAAGTGAAACACTCCGACGGAAGCGGGAGCAAAAGCATTCAAAGGTGTTTACACTATTTTGAAACTCTCGACGAAACAATATTTCAAGGCGATGTTGGCGACGCGCTTTCTTCCAATGCTTCAGATATCGCGGCGAGCGGTTTCGTAGAAAATTACGAGCTCACGGATGTCGTGAACATCAATTCCAAAAATGTCCCTAAAGACATCATTCTCAGGCAATTGGGGATGGGAATCCAGAAAAATATCGAGTTATATAAACGCTATGGTATAGGTATTGAATTCTTGGGAGGAGAAACGGCGGATTTGCCGGACCAGGTGAACTCATACGCGATTGACATGGACATTCGCGCCGAGGCCGAGGAAAAAAATATAGTGACAGGCGACGTGACGGTAGGGGACAAAATCTTCGGATTCTCAAGCGCGGGACAGGCCGAGTGGGAAAATAAACTTAATTCCGGCCAGATGACGAACGGGCTCACATTTACCAGAACTATCTTGATGCACGCGGACTACAACAAAAAATACCCTTTCTTGTTTGGGAAAAACAAATATACGGGAAGGCATAAGGTCGAAGATTACATTGAGGAGCTTGGCATGACTGTCGGCGAGGCGATTCTTTCTCCCATGCGGCAGTGGGCAATCATCATCAAAATGCTGATTGAAGAACTAAAAAACCGTGAGGCGTTTCACCTACTTCACGGCATGTGCATCAACACAGGCGGAGGGCTTACTAAAATAAAAAATCTGGGAAGGGGGATCCGATACGAAAAGCAAATTCCCGATCCGCCGGCACTATTCAAGCTGATTCAAGCTGAGAGTGGGGAAAGCTGGGAAAATATGTGCGTGGCGTTTAATATGGGGATAGGACTCGAAATCGCAGGCTCAGATGAAGGCGAGATTCTGAAAAATGCGATAGATTTTGTATCCCAAAAAACAAAAGTTGCAGCTTTTGAACTTGGGAAATGCGAGAAGAATGTTGAGGATAAAAATAAAGTAGCCGTTGTTTCAAACCTCGGGACTTTCGAATACTAATTCGTATTTATCCCCCTTCACGAAAAACAACGAGCATACTTTTATAGGCTGAGTCCTCTTCTTTCCGCTTCCCCTAAGAAGCAGTTTTATTTTACGGCATAAGTTTAGAGGGCTCCATATCGTACTGTTCAAGTTTGTAGCGCCTGTTCATATAAAGGACGGGATTTTTTTTGGCAAGAATATTGAGAGCGAAATCAACCGCATTGGCATCCCTTTCTATGACTGACATCGGGACATCAGAAGGCATGCGTAGCGCGCTCCAGACATCATCGGGAAATGATTTAGCGCTGGCAGGGATGGAAATTACCGGCCAGTGGGTGTGGGTCGCAAGAATTGGCCCGAGGCCGTTGCTCATCCCAACCTTGGCAATAATTACTCCACCACAGGGAAATTCCCGCTCTATTTTCTTAAGCTCCTCAAGACACAAGCTCGTTTTCTTGTGGCCCGAAATTATTTTTTTAATAATTTTTATTCCCGAGAATTCCGCGACCGTGGGCATTTCATCTTTATCGGATCCGGTCCAGAACACGAGCGCCTGATCGGAAATCATCGGGAAATCTTGCACCAGATCAGCCACGATTTGATACTTGGGTTCGATTATTTCCAAATCTTCCCCATCGCGAAACGCCTGTTTGGAAAATTCTTTCCAAGCAGAGTCACGTAGGCGCCAGGAATCATTGTCGATTACGTCCGCCACAACCAACTCACCGTCCTTGGTAATGCCGAATTCAATTTTCATATCGATCAAGCGGTAGTTTTTTTGAGCAAAGGCGCCTTCGAGAACTAAAAAAGTTTTCTGCATGATTTCATCGATCATTTGGAGTCTCTGGGGATCTCCCAGAAGCACCTTCTCGCGCGAGATCGTTTTTCCGAGATCGGCTTCCTTATCCCAGGTGGGTTTCCATGCGAACAGTGGTTTCCAATCTTCCTCTTGCGGATTTACGATAATCGGGTCGTCTTGCTCGGAAGTTAATCCTTCAATGAGCTTTTCATCGGCGATTACAACTCCTCCTTTGGTTGTCTTCAGAAAATATTCATTTACAAGGTGGCGGAAATAAACCGGCGGCTCGTTTTCAGGAACAACAAGATGGGGATTGCGCTTGAGGTAGCTTCCAAAGGCGTAGCGGCGGGAAACCGCTTCAATCAAGATCATTTCGCAAGGTTTGGCGGCAAATTCCGTTTCCGAGATTTGTTCGATGTAGTGCGTCGGAATGCCGGCCTTCTCCAACAATTCAAAAACTCGGCAGGTAGTGAGGTTTGAATTTTTGCCCTTACTCTTGAAATTTTTAGTGAATTTTGGGTCGTTAAAGGCCGTAATATCATCTTTGTATTCCACAATAACCGTCTTGGGGTCATTTGTGTTTTCCCAGATTTTTTTGGTTTTGCCCTCAGCGATAAGTTTTCCTTTTTTATATTCTGCCATATTTTTTTAATAAATTATTTAAGCTGTCTCAAAAACTTTTTCAAAAATATAGTCTACGTATTTGAGTTTTGTATTGATATCAAAACAGCCCTCCAGCTCCTCGCTGCTCAGATATTCCATCACGTCGGTGTTTTTTTGCAGCGCTTCTCTAAAATCTTCGCGGCTCTCCCAACACTGCTGAGCGATGTCGCGTACGATCTTATAGGCGTCCTCGCGCGGCAAGTTACTTTTTTCAGCTAGGAGCGCTTGGACGTTCTGTGAAAAGACTAAACCTTTAGTGAGATTCAGATTATCTTCCATCCGTTCAGGATAAACAATCCATTTTTCCATCAGCCCGACGAGGCGAGCGAGCATGTAGTCGAGAAGAATCGAAGCATCGGGCAGGAAAATTCTTTCCTGTCCGGAATTTGAGATGTCGCGCTCATCCCAAGTGCTGATAGTGCCAAGAGCTGTTACGGCATAGCCACGCAGCATATTCGCCATTCCCGAAATATTTTCATGCGCGATTGGGTTGCGCTTATGCGGCATAGCCGAAGATCCACGCTGTTTTTTCATGTCAAAATATTCCTGGACTTCGAGGATTTCCGTCCGTTGAAGAGTCCGAACTGTCACAGCTATTTTTTCTATCGTGCCTGCAATGATTGCCAAGGTCGAAACATATTCAGCAATAATATCCCGAGAAATAATTTGCGTTGCCATCACGGGCTTGAGACCTAGCAGTTTACATGTTTCTTCCTCGATTTTTGGATCAAGCGTATACATTCCAACGGCTCCGGATACTTTTCCGACTGAAACTTGTTCGAGTAATTTTTCCAACCGTCTTTCATGTCTGGAAAATTCGTCATACCATTTTGCCAACTTGGTTCCGAATGTGATCGGTTCGGCATGCACGCCATGGGTTCGGCCGATCTGAGGAGTGTATTTATATTTAAAGGCTTTTTCTTTCAGGACTGCTTTAAGATTTTTTACGCGCGCAATAATTTGCCTGACGCTTGCGACAAGCTGAAGACTTAAAGCTGTATCTTGAGTATCATATGAAGTCATGCCGGCATGCCAGTGCGGACGCAACTCTTCCGGAAGTTGGGGGGAAGTATGCATTAAAAAAGCAATCACGTCATGTTTCGTGATTTCTTTTTCTATGTGATCTATTTCGGTGGGGATAATTTGCAAAGTTTCGATTAGATTTTCAGGCACCGTAGCGTTGAGCAGATTTAGGCTAACTTTTGCTTGGAGCACAGCAGTCTCAACTTTAGCCCAGTTGCGGAATTTAGCTTCCTCATTCCAGATTTTTTGCATTTCTTCGGTTGTATAGCGTGGAATCATAATTTTGCCATGGATACTTTATTTAAATAGTAGCGGCGAAAGGATAAAATATCAAGCTAGCGACAATTAGGTCCAGGTTTGAATGTGGAAGAAAAGAATAAACAAAACAAAAAGCCTCAAATCGAGGCTTTTTGTCGTTCCCCCTATTTTTATCTCGCAATATTCGCAAGATAAGTTTTGCTTGGAACTAAACAGCTTTTGGAAGCTGGGTCGTTGAAGATGAAAGCGTACCCCAAAGCGACAATCCCGCGGCAATTACCCCGAAAATAAGATTATTCCAGAGCCCGGCAACTCCAACGCTAGCCATCATAAATGGGGAAACGAACAGCCAAACTGCCATCAGGGCGCTTAACCAATTCAGCCAATCAGAATTTTCCGGAACACCGATACGAATGAGAGAAGCGACTATGAAGAGAATTCCGAAAATGACGTCGTTTCGGCCAAGGCTTGTCCCGCTGAATCCCAGGAAAAAAGGCGAAAGAATCAACCAGATTCCGACAATGGCGATAAGCCAATTTGCTGTTTTTACTCTTTGATCTGTTTTCATACTTTTCACCTCCTTTCTTAATTATTTCTAACCATCAAATATCCCTGGAGCTCTCCTATAAAGCAGCCGATGTAAAGCCGACTTTTATCAGTTCGTCGCGCAAAAGCCTCTTGCCGCGATTAGCCAATGTCCCAACCGTGCCTATCGGCTTATCAAGCTTTTCAGCTATTTCCGAATAACTTAATTCGTCCAGATATCTATGCTTCAAAACTTTTTTGTAATTGCCTTTCAGCTTTTCGAGTGACGCGAGGATTATCCCGCCGTCCAAACTCTGAAGGGCATCCCGGTTCACATCTTGCGGGGCTGGAATGATATTTTCCAGAAAATCATTTTCATTCAGAGAAATAACGTCGATGTCCTTCTTACTGTGCTTTCTCCAATAATTTACAGTTTCGTTATGAGCAATCCGATAAATCCACGGGGAGAATCTCATTTTGCTGTCGAAGCTGTTGAGATTGACATATGCTTTCAGAAATACAGTCTGGAGGATATCTTCAACTGATTCAATGGATACTCCGCTGATCCTTTTGATATAGCGGGTAAGCTTTTCTTCGTATCTCTCCACTAGTTGCGCGTAGCACTCTTTATTTTCTTTTACGTACTCGATGATCTCCTCGTCCTTTCGCTCCGCGCAAAATTTTGAGAGATCGCACGGGCAGGCTGGGGCGAATGGTTGGTTTGTTTTCACACTCATATAATTTTAATTAAAAATTACTGAATGCATTATAAAATAACTACATTAAGATTTGATTAAGAAATTAAAAGAAAAATTCCCTTGATTTATTAAGGAATATGGATATAGAATGAGGTTAATGAGAATACTCATAATTGAAGATCAAGAAAATCTGGCAAGATTAATCAAAAAAGGCCTTGAATCGGAAGGCTTCGCGGTGGATTGCGTATTCGACGGAGAAGCGGGATTTCGCAGAATATCGATGAATAACAAGGATTATGATCTCATTATTCTGGATTGGATGCTTCCTAAAAAAAACGGCGACGAAATTTGCAGGGAAACGCGGGATAAAAAAATAGAAATTCCGATTTTAATGCTTACCGCGAAGGATGGCGCGAAAGACATCGCGGATGGATTGAACTCCGGGGCCGATGACTATTTGACTAAGCCTTTTTCATTCGAGGTTTTACTGGCGAGGATCAGGGCGATTTTGCGCCGGCCCAAGACAACTCTGCCTCTCGATCTTAGCGCTGGCGACATAAGCCTTAATCCAGCGACCAAAAGGGTTAGCAGGAGTGAAAGTGAAATAAAGCTTACGCCGAAAGAGTTTGGGCTTCTGGAGTACCTTATCAGAAATAAAGGATCTGTTGTCACTCGAGATCAAATCCTTTCGAGTATTTGGGACTTCGCTTTTGACTCTTTTGCTAATGTGGTGGACGTGCATATAACAAACCTCCGCAAAAAAATTGACGACAAGGACGGCAAAATTATTGAAACTGTGAGAGGCGCGGGATATCGGATAATAGGTTGATCTGATCCATCCTTGAAATGCTAAAAAATCCTTTCTTGAGGATTTTTTTAATACTATAGCTGAAAATTCAGGCTTTAAACGCAGAGGCAATCTGATTCTTCGCAATGTGCTAGAAAATCTAAAATTATTTCCGAAAGTTAGCCGGCATAGAAAAATAAAAAGTAGTTCCTCTGCCTTCTTCTGAATCAAGCCAGACTTTTGATTTAGTGCGTTTGGCGATTTCTCGAACCATATAGAGACCCAGGCCTGCCCCTTCGGAGCTTATATCTTTGGCATTGTCGGCGCGGAAAGATTTTTCAAAGATATTTTCGCGGTCTTTTTCTGCTATGCCTGGGCCCGTGTCCGAAACCGAGAAAAGAATATCTCCACTCATTTTTTTCAGCCCCACTGCTATTCTGCCGCCTTTAGGAGTATACCGGATTGCGTTAGAGATAAAATTATCAAATACGATGCCAAAACTGTTCCCGTCAAAATCAAAAACAGGAACATTTTCATCGATATCCTCTGCCAGCTCTATTCTTTTTTCTTTGATCAATAATGAAAATTCCTTAAGTCGGGATAAAACCGCGCCGGAAATATCAAAGGGCTCGAATTTAGTCTGAAAGCTCCCGATTTCGAGGCGAGAAGCGTTTAACAAATTATTAACCAACAAAGACATTTTTTTGGTGGATTTGAAAATTTCCTCCAAGTATTCCTTTTGGCTGTCTCCTATCTCGCCGGATATGCCGCGCAGCATAAGTTCCGAAGACAAAGCAATGCTCGAAAGGGGGGTGCGGAGCTGGTGTGACGCAAGCGACATGAAATCGTCTTTCGCGTCTTCAAGCTTTTTGCGTTCAGTGATGTCCTTGATGATATGGGCAATCCCAACGGTCTTGCCGTTAGCATTTCTGATAGGGGATGTTGTGACCAAAAGATATTTCCCCAATGTCGGATCGTTTACCTCTTCAGTGTGCGATCGTCCGCTCTCAAGAGTGATAGAAAAAGGACAGGTGCTCCAGGGCTTGTTTTGCTTGTGGACAACCTCATAGCACTTTTTTCCGATGATTTCTTTTTCTTTTTTTCCCAGGAATTCCAAGAGAGCCCTGTTCGCTTTAATTATGGTGTGATTGATATCCAGAATAAAAATCGGGTCCGATATCGAATTGAAAGTTGTATCCCACTCTTCGGCCGCTTTTTTAATTTTTTTCTCGGCCCTCTTGCGTCTTGAAATATCCAAAAGCATTCCTGACATTTCGCTTTCGGAAAGAATCGCGCTCGATAAGACATTAATCTTTCTGCCAGTTCTTGTTATTCCCGTGAGTTCATAATGCGCGATTCGGCCGTCACGTCTTAGGGCATTCAAAAAATTTTCTCTGTCAGCCGGGTTTTCGTAACGCACTTGAGCTCTTTCCCTGATCATTTTCTCCGGATTATCGAATTCAAACATTTTAGCCATGGCTTCGTTGGCGTAGAGATAATTTCCATTTAAATCCGCCCGGTAAACGCCAACCAAAGAATTGTCTACCAGATTGCGGTAATTTTCTTCGGATTGTTTCAGGTCCCGAAAAAGAACGTTGTAAGGTTCTGTTAAGCCGATTTCCAGCACCGCCTTATAAAGAAGGAAGAAAGAAAAAAACTTCAAGAGATGCCCGACCAGATTCGCAAAATCAAAAACGCTGGCATACTCGGTGAAAAGCATCTCTGATCCGATCTTCACCGCCAAAGACAGCATCAGAAACAGAGCGAAGCGCCGATCGAATCGCCGGCGGTTGACATACAGGAGGACTAAGGCCGTGGCGAAGAGGAACGCGATCACGTATTCGCTTGTGATTTTGAAATGAGTTAGTCCTGCTCCCTCAATAAAAGCAGCCGGGAATATTTTCCAGTCAAAAATAGACAGAATGAGCAATAAAAAAATTGTCAGGTATGTCAAGAAGACGGAATCTCCTCGAAGTTTCCTTTTCTGATCCAGGAAGAGGAAGGCAATCACGAAGGACAGGCTCTCGAGATATCTAGCGGCAATCCAGAGCTGAGTCGGTAAGTCCGAAGTATTGTTGAAAAGCGCGATCCCTGTGTATGACAAAGTATGAATCAAGTCCAAGGCGGCTACAAAAAAATAGGCTACGCCTAGCAGGAGGATAAAATTGTTTCCTTGAAATTTTTGGAAATTCCAGGCTACGATGAAGATGCCAAAGGCAATTATGATTGTCGACAATTCGAGAAGCGAATGAAAAAGATCGTAGCTGAAATAGCTGGTTGAAAAAAGAAGGAAGGTTATAGCCATTCCCTGGGCTAAAACCAAAAATAAGTTTCTTTTCCTTATTTCGACTGGTTTGTCCATAGCCTTTTTGAAGTCTCAGCAATGCTTACCGGTTGAAGGTGAATTGTAATTCAAAAGGTACAAAAAATCAAGAAAAATAATAATAAAGAAGGGACTTGGCATCGTGCTACGTGATGCTAAGCCCCTTGTGAGGTTCTGCCGTCAATTTCGGCAAATCGCCCTGATCGCACGCATGAAGACTCATTTCTCTAGTCACTAATTGATCCTTTCGATGGCATTTGCGATCGTTTTTCTTTTTGCCCTTCCCGGTCTGTAGGCGGAACAAGGCAAAGAGTCAGCCATGTTCCAGAAAAAGCCGCTGAACTAATTTTTTTACAAGTTACTGCGCATTCAGCATAACTTTTTCCGCTAGCCTCATGGTGGCGAAGGGTGTGTGCAGGACATGAATACGAGGCTGATTTAATGCCGTTAACGTCATAAATCACATGTCTCTACTTACCCCGCATTTAAGTAGCACTAAGTTGCGGCGACATTTTTCCCCTGTTCCCATAACTCTCTTTTGCGTGAGTTCCTTGCACTATTAGCAGGGAGGTCACGAGAGTTTAGCTTTCGTCGCTGTTGAATAACAACAACTTAGCAGGACTGCACGAGTTAGTCGATCAACTTAATTTTACCCCATGGCCATTCCTCCTCCTAAAATCTGCAAGTCCTAAAGGCGGCATGTGCTCAAACCACCCGGCTTGCAGTAAAGCATCCAGTTGAGAATTATTACGCTCCTCAACTCGGTATCTTTCAGAATATATTTTTATAAAAAGGATGTCAATTGAGTTATACACGGGTTATCCACTTTTTTAGTCGGACAGGCAAACTAAATTCGCGAAACGCGTCTTTTTTTGAAAATAATAAATAACCCAGCGAGGGTTATCGCGATGGAAAAAGATTGTCCGATTGTGAACGGTCCGACAAACCAATCATTATCCGGCTGGCGAAAAAACTCGGAAACAAATCGGGCTAGTCCATAACCGATAAGATAAAAAGCGGTAAGATATCCGCTGGGGAGGTTGATTTTTCGGACACTCCATAAAATGATAAATAATAAAATTCCTTCTAAGAATGCTTCATAAAGTTGGGAAGGATGCCGAAGCCGACCGGAAAAATCCTGCGGAAAATACATTCCCCAGAATTTTGTTGTTGCCCGTCCCCACAGCTCACCGTTGATAAAGTTTCCTAATCGGCCGAAAACATAAGCCAGAGGTACTACGGGAGCAAAAATATCACTGAATCGCAACATTGGAATTTTTTTGGCCCGACAGAAAAAAATAAAAACAAGCACGAGGCCGATCAGGCCGCCAAAATACGACATTCCGTAAATACCGATGTATTTCCAATGATTGTAAATATCAAAAGGCAGAAAAATTTCTGTTAAATGGTTTTTGTAATATGCCCAATCGTATATCAAAACATCCCCCAGCCGCGCGCCAATGAGAAGCCCGATAATTGCCCAGGGGAAAAATTCCTGGAAAGTTTCAAAACTTATACTGAGCTTTTCAGATTTAGTCCTGTATCTGATTAGATAATAAACGATGGAAAAAGCCACAAGATACATTATCCCGTACCAGCTCACTTCGATTGGGCCAAGGTTAAAGGCGATCGGGTTGATTTTTTCCGGCAGATGCTGCCACATTGAAAATGGTATTTAGTATTCTATATCTAGTATAGAGTATAAAAATAAATAAAAAAAACAGCGGAAACCCCAGGAGGGGTTCCCGCCATGTCTGAAATCGTAATACAGAAGTCTATCGCAGCTCTTGCAGAATCTGCGACAAGATCTGCAGTAAGCTTATTCCATATTGTAGGTAGGCCTCATCCCGGTAAATGGCCGTATGCCCGCGGCTCTCAAAATTGAGTTTTCGCCGCAGGATGGCTCGCAGAATTTCTGAAAGCGGGTCATGCATGTTTCGCAGAGACCCTAATTCGGCTCCCTCAACGTAGAAGGGGTCGAAGATCGCCCGAGCATCCCGACGTTTAAGTAAAAATTTAAGCAGGCCGTCAGGGTTTACAAGCCAGGCCCGGGCGTAATTAAGAAAAAGCCCGTAACGTCTAAGATTGGACAATTCATCCAGCCCAATTATTTTTTCAGTGACGCCTGGGATATAAGTCAGGTGTACGGAAACGATGTCAGCTCGGAAGGCGTCTAGAAGAGAAGAAATGTACCTATAGCCTTCTTTCTCGAGCTCCGGCTTGCTGCCTCGCCCTCCTGCGTACCAGAGATTAGTGCAACCGCATTTGTCACGCAGCAATTTCAGGATCAGAGACCCTATGCCTCCAGCTCCGACGACAACTATTTTGTCGGATTGAAGAATTTTTCTTGCTCCTGGGGGTGACTTAAAAGAGCGCATAATTCTGGATTGCTGGCGGCGTTTATGAGCCAGCATCTCCTCAATGACGCTTAAAGCGACAGCTTCGCGTCCACCCCCTGTTGTAAGGACACAAATTCTGTTTGTTTTGCAAAATTCTTCAGCTCCAGGTCCATAGGCGGTTGATAGTTGTTCGCCTATGTAAACAATGAACCTGATCTTGGATTTTTTCAGCAGCTCAACTGTTATCTTTTCATTGCCGCCCACTATCCAAATCAAGGCATCGCGCAAGTTATTTAAAACTGCTTGTTGGCCAAGATTGCAGCCACCCCAGACCAAGTCCAGTAATTTTTCAAGCTGGAGGAAAACTTCGGCCAGAATCATATCTGGGCAAGAGATAAAGGCTTTTGGTTTCATCGGGAGCTCCTTGCACTCCAATTTTTAACGAGCAGAAAACATCACTCGTTTTATTGCGATAAGTGACTGGCCAGTCTAGCGGCCAAGGCTTCGATTGTCAAGGTAGGGTTTGAAGCGCCGCTAGTGGGAAAAACGGACGCCCCGCAGACGTAAAGATTATCTAAATCGTGGGCCTTGAGGTTTTGGTCCACGACGGAGGTTTTGGGATCGTTTCCCATGCGAGTTGTCCCCATCAGATGGACAAGCAGGGGAGTGCGAAAACTTTCCGTAGCTCCAGCCGCGTCCATTATTTCCTCCATTTTCTTATACCCTGTGTCAATCATTTTTCTCTCATTATCTCCGATAGAAAAAGTGGTTTTGGTTAGCGGAATTCCATGTTTGTCGGTTTCTCCATCTAATTCCACACGATTATTTTCAGAGGGTAAAACTTCTCCGATTATGCCCAGTTGCAGCCAGAAATTATACTCTTTCATAAAATCAAGTAACCGCTTTCCCCATAGATCGGTTCGGCCAGCTTGCGCGCCCAGAGCAAAACTGATTGGGCGACCGCAATAAGGCGCAATTGAGAATCCGCGCTTAAAATCATTCTTCGGGTCGGTTTCGTAAAAATCTTGAGTTAAGCTTGTCACGGGCGGGTTATGGTAGACGCGCAAAGGTTCATTAAATTTCGCGTAAACTACATGATCAAGGTGGCACATTAAATATTTTCCGACTGCGCCGGATGAATTAGCCAATCCATTAGGGAATCTGGCCGATTTATTATTGAGCAGGAGGCGAGGCGTTTCAACGGCAAAAGCTGAGATAATGAGCGTATTGCACTCTATCTCGAACTCTTCATCGTCTTTTACGTAAGTCACGCTTTTCACTTTGCGCTCTGCCGGATCTAGGTTTATTTTTTTTGCCATGGCATTGGCGATAATATTTCCTCCGGCTTTTTGTCCGCGCGGAATATAAGTGACTAGAGTGGAAGATTTGGCTTTGGGCTTACATCCTTGTTCGCAAAATCCGCGATTGATGCAGGGCATGCGTCCGGTGACGGGCTCAGTAATCAATGCTAGTGGACAGGGGACGACTTTGATGCCGAGCTTTTCCGCTCCGAGCTTAAATTTATTATCCACACAGCTTTGCCGATGGGGCCTTTGCGGGTAGGGCTTGCTCATGGGTACCCAGGGAAAATTTTCTGGACCCGAAACCGGAAGTTCTTGTTCAATTTCCGTGTAAAAGGGCTCTAATTCTTCGTAGGAAATCGGCCAGTCAACTCCGACTCCATCTTGAGACTTTATGTGAAAATCGGAAGGGTGCAGCCGCAGGGACATCATTGTATAATGGACGGTTCCGCCACCCACACCTTTTCCGGACGTTCCACCGCCCACATCAAGCGGGTTTTCTCCCTCGCTGATTCTGGGGTCATTCCACTTCAGCTTTTCCATTTCGCGTTCGTCACTCACGAAATCCTTGTCCGTGTCCCAGTGCGGTCCGGCTTCAATCGCAGTCACATCTTTTCCGGATTCGGCTAATTTTCCGAATAGCACTCCGCCTGCAGCGCCGAGGCCGATAATGAGGATATCTGTTTTAAGAATATTCTTTTTCATCTTTTTTTGTATATTTAGGCTCCCACGCATCCGCTTCTCCGCAGTCCAGGTAGGCATATCCTTCCGGATAAGCCGGGCCTGGAAATCCGATCTGATTCCATGAGAGTGGATGAGAGTAATATATCACGGTCGCGTCAGCGAGCACTTTTCGCATAAAACGATTAAGAAAATCTGATCCGTCTTTTTTCAAAAACTTAGTCGCGAATTTGTTTAGTTGTTCGGCGCGAAAATCCTCCAGCGGTTTTCCATAAATTTCTTTAGCCTTTCTGGAAAATTCAGCCAGGCCTGTTTTGTAAAATTCCTGCGTCCAAGAATCAAGGCCGTAGCGTACGCCACTTTTTCCATTCGCTAGCTTGCGGTCGATTACCGCTGGAATTTTTATGTAGTTGTCGTCTTTTTTCTGCGGAATCAAGATGTCAATCAGTGTTTCTAAAATTTCACCTTCAAACGGGCTAAAAAAAATGAAGTTTGTATCCGCGCGCGTTTCATCTTTCAGTCTGTCGCTGACTGCCTTTTGCGTTTCAGCGTCCCATTTTTCGAATCTTCCCAAGGAGTTATAAGTTTTATTAAGCTCGTAACTCATAAGATATGTATAAGTATATGCAATAATAGCCAGTAACTGCCAATCAACAAACATTGCGTTGGTGATAGAGTACTGGCCTAGTGCCTAAGATTAGTTGAAGCTTTTGTTATTCGGCTACTCCATTAAAGCAAAAATATCCTTTGGAGAGTCCATACTCGGTCCAGATCGGGCAGGTCCCGCAAATACAGCCTTTATCGGGTAATTCGCAGGCCGTCTTTCCCTTCGCGCAAAAGAGATTTTCGCCTTTTTCTTTTGGGCAGCTATCAGACATCCAGGTTGGGCATCTGGGGCAGGCGCATTTAGTTTCATTTTCCGGCGTGACTGGAACTTTCGCCATAATATTTATTTAGAAACATTAATATCTGGAGCCAAGGGTGAAGAATGTTTAATAATTTAATGCCAATAATGATCTCCTCAAATCAATCGCGCACAATTTTGTTGCGGCGTTTTACTGAACGATTATTTTTCCTTTCATTGACGGGTGAATAGCGCAGTGGTAGTCAAATTCCCCGGTTGTATTGAAAGTAAAGGAGTACGACTGGCCTTTGCCCATGGAATTTCCCTGGAAAGCGCCACTGTCACTGGCTATCTGGTGAGGAACAGAATCCTCGTTAGTCCAGGTGACAGTTTCACCTTTTTTGATTGTAAGACTGGCGGGGGAAAAGGTGAAATTTTGAATTGTGACAGCTGCCGCGGTATTTTGGGCTGCATTTGTTCTGGAAGAAGGGGCTGCTGAGGAGGGATTGGAACTCGGCGAAGGAGCTTGGTATTTCCCCCGATAAAAATAGAAAATGCCAGCAACGATGATTATAGCTGCAATCACAATCCAGATCGTTAAACTGCTTGTAGAAGGCATTTTTTCTTGTCTTTGTTCTTCTTCTGTTTGTTTTCCTTCCATTTTGATCCATAAATTATTAATCTGTGGCAGCGGTTTTGCCGCATCGCTCACGAAAAATAATACAACTTGCCCTTAGAATTATTTCGAGAAAGTGAAAGTGTTAAGAAGATTTCCGTCAGCGCTATGCGTTTCAACGGTAATCTCTTTGCCACTGACCTTCACGATGCCAAAACTGCCTTGGATCTGGCTGGCGTATTCGGAGACGCCTGGTTTTGGGAGATCGTGGTTAAAAGAGTCGGTATTCGCAAAGACAAATTGATAAATTGAATTTTTTGCGCCGGGGAAAATGGAAGAATCAATTTTTCGCCGACTAACAATGTGCTCATGGCCGTTAATGACCGCCGTCACGTTATATTTATCAATAATCTGCCAAAGTGCGTCGCGCTGGCTAGCTTGAGCGTCTAAACTTTCCCCAATTTTTGAACTTACCGGGAAGGCGGGCTCGTGAAAAATGACAAAAGTATTCTCTTCTTTGTTCGCGGCTAAATCTTTTTCAAGCCAAGTTCTCTGCGTGTCACTGATCTGGTGTCCGTCGGGTTTGATGCTGTCGAGAAAAACGAAATGGGAGTTTTTGTAATCAAGCGAATAGGTGAGCTCCGAAAATCCGGCGGGTCCATTAGTCGGAAGGGTAAAGGCGTTTTGCCAAATTCGGTCGCATGAATTTCCATCGGAAACCCGGTCGTGGTTTCCCTGCACGGCATAGGTTTTTCCCGCCAGCGCGCCCAGAATTTTTTTCCAGTCGACGTAATTTTGAGCATCGCTGTTTTTGCCCTCGCATCCACCGATCAAATCGCCGGTAGCAACCGCCAAATCAGGATTCAGTTTTGAGATACTCGCGGAAGCCTTTTGAAAATTTCCATTTGGGTTTCCCGCTTCGAAGCGCTGGGTATCGCCGATAATAGCGAAAGAAAAAGAAGAGGCAACGGGTGCCTCATTTGACTGGAAAGGATTCCTCTCGGCCGATAAATCGGGACCGGGAGGGCTTAATTCGTTGGGCGCCTGGCTAGTTGCCGGATCAATCGGCTTGGGTTGGGATTCAAGGGAAACAGCGCCTTGCAAGGATTTTAATAAATTCGAATCCGTTGTTTGGCCTATTTCAGCTTGATTGGGAAGAATCCTAGCTTGCTTGGCCTTAAAGTACATAAAAAAACCAAGCCCGATAAACAGAAGTATTGTCGTGTAAAATAGTATCCTTTTCACGTTGCTTTGTTTATTTATATCTCCTCGTATATTATTAATTACAAATTGAGGAGCCGATACTTGCGAGACAGGATCTGCGCCCGCCAGTATTTATGCGCACCTTATTATAGCATATTTTCGCGATTTTGGCATGGCTGCCGATAAGTCCCTAAATAAAAAACACAGCCGCCTTGATGGTTGTGTTTTTTATCTTACGAAAAACTAATCCTTTGAAAAAGCGAGGACAGGCATGAAAATAATTGGAATGAGGGCCGCGAGGACGCCCATCCAAACTGGCTTATTAATTCTCTTGGCGATATCAACCCAGAGGACAAATTGCAGAACAATTCCTGCGATGTTCAGCACCGGAACGAGGAAAAAAATCAGCCACCACATCGGCCTTTGCGCTATTTGTAGTATCAAAATCAAATTCAGAATGGGAATCCAGGCAAACCAGGCATTTTCCGTGCCGGTGCGTTTGGCGATTCGCATCAAAGAAATTGCCATTATGACATAAATGACAATCACTGCCAGCATTATCAATAAAAATATCCCTCCAGCTAGAGCAAAGGCGCCAGCCGCTGCTTCCGGCGGCACATTGCCGGAATAATGATAATTATATTGTGGTTCCATATTTCACCTCCCTTCAAAAATGATAACTGCTTCAATAATAACATGTATTCACGGCGTTATTTTGCCGAACTTATCCACACAAAAAAAGGAATCGGAAGATTCCTGTTGCGGCTTCAGTGGGAAGCTAATAAAAAAACAGAAAGTCAGGAAACTACCTTAAAACTGACAAAGCTTTTGGGCTCATTCGCGTAATTTGATTCTACTCTCTCAATTCTTGCTCCGGATGGTCCATGGAGAGTGCACCAGTGCAGGAATTCGTTAAGGCGGGTGGTGTCATCGCCTTGTGCCTCGATATAAACCGTATGATCCTTTTCATTCCTGGCAAAACCGACCAAGCCTAGCTCCTGCGCCTTTCGCATGGCTTCATAGCGGAAACCTACTCCTTGGACATGACCGTAAATTTTTAAGCGGAGGAGTCTTGGCATATTTTTAAGTTGAGTGTCCAATCGGAAGTATTACTACGGGTTTTTCATTTTCCGCCAGACCCAAGCTTTGCTGTAAGTTTTTTTCGTCAAAACCGCCGACCCAGCAAGCCGCCAGGCCCAAGTCAACAGTCTGCAGCCAGGCGAAGCTGGCGGCAATAGTGGCATCCTGAATTGAATAAAGCTTTTCTCCTTTTTCTCCGTATTTATGGGAAGATACTTTCGGCAGAGCAACGAAAACAATTGCTACGGGAGCCTCAGCGATAAATTCCTGGTCATAGGCAGCTTTGGCCAGCTCCTCCTTTTTTTCTTTTTCAGCGACGATAATTATTTTTCTTGCTTTCAGATTGCCGGCTGACGGAGCGGAATTTGCGGCCTCTAGGATTTCTTTTAACTCCTTTTTTTCAATCGGGTCAGCTTTGAAACTTCGTACGGACTTCCTTTGATTAAACAATTCATTCATGTTTTTCTTTGGTAAAGGCCAATTAGCACGGCTTGATCAAGTATATGCCCTTCCATGGCATTTTCCACCGCGCTTCTTTTAGCGGATGAATCCAAGTTTAGTTTATCATCCAAGGCAAAAAGTTTGAAGTGATAATGGTGAATTCCGGAGGGCGGACAGGGTCCGGTATAACCGACACTGCCAGATCCGATCGTTCCTTGGATCGCGCCGGAAGGCGCACTATTTTCCGCTATTGCCTTGACGCTGGGGTCGATATTAAACAGCACCCAGTGGACAAACCCGCCTGAAACCGGAGCATCAGGGTCGTCAATGATCAAGGCGAGGCTTTTTGCATTCTCGGGAATTCCGCTGATCTCAAGTGGGGGGTTGATATTCTGGCCGTCGCAAGCGTATTTTTGTGGGATGCTTTCGTTCGGAGCGAAAGCCGGGCTGATGATTTGCATATGATTGGATGAATTAATGTTTATATTTTCATTAATTTTTGGTTTGTATCGTGATTTGTGAATCACAAAAACCATTCCAATAAATACTACAAGCAAGATTAAAATAATTATTCTTCCGTCTGGTATTTTATGCATATGCGAAGCTTAAAGCGCATCGCAGCTATGAAAATAAATTATTTTCGGTTGATTCTCAAGCTGTTTAATACGACCGAGATAGAGCTCATAGACATGGCTGCCGCGGACAGGATCGGGTTAAGGAATCCGAAAGCGGCCAGTGGGATAGCGATGACATTATAGAAAAAAGCCCAGAACAGATTTTGTCTTATTGTCCGGTAAGTTGCGCGGGAAATTTTGATTGCTTCCACGACTTTTTCCAGATTGTTTTGGACTAAAATAATTTGGCCGGACTCTTTGGCTATATCGGACCCGGCGCCCATAGCTATACCTAAGTCAGCTTGAATAAGACTGGGTGCGTCATTGATGCCGTCGCCAACGAACATTATTTTTTCTTTGCTTGCCTGAAGTTTTTTTATTTCTGAGGCTTTTTCATTCGGCAACACGTCGGCGACTATTTTTTGAATTTGGAGCTCCCGGCCGATTTTGCTTGCAGTGCCAGCATTGTCTCCCGTGATCAGGGCAATCTTCATGCCCATTTTTCGGAGATCTTTGATAACCTGTTTTGTCTCCCTTCTTAATTTGTCGGATAAAACAATCATGCCGACAACTTGAAAGCTATGCGCCACGAATAGGGCTGATCCGGATTGGTGCGCGGTTTCATTTTTCAAATCGTCTGTCCAATCGACGTTCAGGCTGTTCTCCTTCATTAGCCTTTCATTTCCGACCAATAGGCGGGTTTTATGCTTAACGCACTCCGCGCTGATGCCTTTGCCTTTGATCTCCCGTACGTTTTCGACTTCAGTCAGCTCCACCTTTTTTTCCTTGGCAAATTCGAAGACGGCTTTTGAAAAAGGATGAGTGGAGAGTTTAGCCAGAGAGCCGGCTATCTTCAAAATGTCAATCTCGCCGAATTTATATTCAGGGTTTGGAATAATTTTTTCAACATGCGGTTTCCCTTCGGTCAGCGTTCCCGTCTTATCAAATGCCACCATAGTTATCTCTTTTATTTTTTCAAAACTCTCGCCGCTTTTGAACAATATGCCGTTTCTGGAGCCGCGTCCGGTTCCAACCATGATAGCCGTAGGCGTAGCGAGGCCCAGCGCGCATGGGCAGGCGATTACCAGGACGGAAACTGCGCTGATTATAGCCTGCGGAAGGTCTGAAAATGAAAAATACCAGATCGCGAAAGTCAGCATGGCTATGGCGATTACGATCGGAACAAATACGCCGGACACTCTGTCAGCCAGCTTTTGGATAGGGGCCTTGGCGCCTTGGGCTTCTTCGGTCGCCTTGATAATCTGCGCCAAAATCGTGTCTTCCCCGGTTTGAGTCACTCTGACTTTCAGGATGCCGTCTTGGTTGAGCGTCGCGCCGTATACCCGAGATCCCTTCCTTTTTTCAATAGGAAGGGACTCGCCGGTCAGCATCGACTCGTCAACACTCGATTCGCCTTCGGTAATCTCTCCGTCCAACGGAATTTTCTCGCCTGGTTTGACCAAAAGAATATTGCCGACTTCAATCTCAGGGATATCGGTTTCAACTTCCCGTCCGTCGGAAAGCAGGTGAGCTCTTTTCACGCCCAGTTCCATGAGTTTCTTCATGGCTTCTCCGGCCCGTCCGGTGCTTTTAGCCTCAAAATATTTTCCGAGCAGTATCAGAGTAATGATTAACGCGGCTGTCTCAAAAAAAGTATTCTTGTCGGAAAACATCGCCCAGACGCTGAAAAAATATGCAACGAGAGTTCCCATTGAGACAAGTGTATCCATATTAGCGCGGCCACGCTTTGCTTGCAGGAACGCCATGCGGTGAAATCGCCCGCCAAAAAAGAAAACAACGACGGTTGCAAGAGCCAAGTAAATCCACATCGCAAGATCAATTTTTGCCAAAATGATTCCAGTCTGAATCTTCACGAACATATCAAGCAGAAGTGGAAGACTCAAGATTCCCGACCAGAAAAAAAATTTCCAATTTTTTGCGACATCCTCGCCGCCGTGTTCGTGGGCGCCATTTTGCAAATGCGTCGCATGTCGCATGGATTCGTGATTTTCTCCATCTTCCACTATGTAGCCGTTGGATACAATCACCTGTCGGACATCTTTTTCGCTTAAAGTGTCGGCGTTGTATTCGATATATGCTTTTTTAACCGCGAAATTTACGGACGCGCTTAAAATCCCTTTTGTTTTCAGCAGCGCTTTTTCGTTATTAAGAGCGCAGGTGGCGCAAGACATTCCGGCAATTTTCAAAATTATTTTCTTGGCGTTCATAAACACGACTCAATTAATTCTATTGGACAATAAATTTTCCCCGCACCATTCCCATTCCGCAGGAAAAGGGGATCGCACCGTTTTTTTGCGGGGTAAACCGGATAATATTCTCTCCCGCTTTCAAAATTTTCGAAATATTGAGCGAAGGAACGATAATCGTGCTGGTGCAGCCGGTCACGTCCACGCCATTTATGACCCACGTTACGGGAATACCTTGCTGCACTGTAAAAACGCTTGGCTCAAATCCGTTACTTGTCACGTTCATCCGAACGACTTGTTCCGACTGCCCGGCAATTCGCTTTTCCTGCGGGGCTGGTTGGTTTTCCATTGCGGCTTGGCTTGAAGTATTTCCTGAGCTGATGACATTTGTCCGGACGCCTCTTAGGGCGAATCCAGAGTTAAAAGTATAAATCGCAAAAATTATTATCAGTATTCCGGCGGCTTTTTGAAAGAAAAATATTCTCCTGCTCTTACTCCAGGAGGTCGCGAGGCCAACCATGAAAAGAGCAGGAGCAGTTCCTAGCGCAAAGAGAAACAAACTTAACCCGCCGACGAGGAAACTGCCGGAAGCCAGTGCGAAAATCTGCATGCTCTGCGTGAAGCCGCAAGGCAGGAAAAAGGTTAATCCTCCAAGAGCGAAAGGGGCTAATTTATGTTCGGATTTTTTTAATTTGTCCCAGCGCCTCGACAGGCCGGCGGGCATCCGCATTCCGAACAGCGAGGGAGCAGGCATGATACCCAAAATATTGAGGCCCAGCCAGGCCATTACAATCGCGAGCAGCAGCATAAAAATTGAAACAAAGTTTCCGCTTATGCTTATCCCGCCGCCAACGATTCCCAGAATTCCCCCCAAAATGAAAAAAACAGCAAGGCGCCCGATATGAAATAGCAAGTTAGGCTTAACGGTATTTTGATAAAAATTTTTTCCTGAGCTTCTGTATTTTTCAGAAAAGGCGATTACGACCGCTCCGACGACGGCGAGACAGGATGAAACCGAAGCCGCAAGGCCTATCAGGAAGGAAATTCCGAAAGTTATTTGCGATCCGCCTAAGGCGATATTTTTCACGAATCCGCTATTTTGAAAAGCGCGGTAGAAAATAACAATAATCAGGACAACGGCTAAAGCTTTCAGCCAAACAAGCCAAGCGGCACTGGCTGAACTTTTGCCAGCAGACAGGATTTCTTTTTTGAAGGCCTGGTATCCGAATTTTTGGGCTGTTTTCTGCACAGCCTGGAAATCAGGTTCAATTTTGCCATAAAACAGCTTCGCGCTGTTCGTTTTGCGATCGATTTCGACGCTTTCCACTCCAGGAACATGGCTAAACTCGTCATGCAGCAATTTTTCGCAGCTGGGGCAATGCATCCCTCGGATGTAAATTGTTTTTGTTCGCATAAAATAAAATTAAAATATGCCTTGCGGCAATCCCGGAGCGTAACCCGGGAAGATTATTTTTGCATTTTACTGATGCTTAATATTTCTCCGATCATGGCCTGTTTTCTTTTTTCGTTGGTTCCGCGCATGGCGCTGGCGAAGCAGCTATTAAGATGCCTTTCCATCAATTTGATGTTGGCTGATTTTAAAAGGCCGATCACGGCCAGATTTTGTTGGATAATCGAGATGCAGTATTCTTTGCCTTCAACCATCCGAATCACTTTCCCCAAATGGCTATGCGCTTTCTTGAGCGCGGTAATGATTTCCTTGTTAATTTCCATGACTTTCCACTTTAAATTTATAATTTTAGACTTCTTGCTACCTACCCCCTAGGTATATGCTATCTTACTACCTACCCCCTCGTCAAATTGTTTCAAATTTATCCATTTGACGCTTTCGCTGGTATTTTTTATTATCTATAAAGAGCATTAACTATTTATAAAGTATTCTCGATGAAGACAAAACCCAAATACAAAAGGATTCTTCTGAAATTGTCTGGGGAAGCCATGAAAGGGAAACGGGAGTATGGCATTGATCCGGCTTTTATTTCGTACCTGGCGGATGAGATTGCCCAGGCCCATAAGACTGGAGTTCAAATCGCGATTATCACCGGCGGAGGTAATATTTTCCGGGGAGTGGCGGGGAGCAAGCGCGGAATGGACGAAGCCACCGCCCACTATATGGGAATGCTCGCTACGATTTTCAACGCCATGGCTCTTCAGGACGCGCTGGAACGAAAGGGGATAATAGTACGCATGCAGACCGCGATCGAAATGAAACAGATAGCGGAGAACTTTATTCGCAAGAAAGCCATTCGTCACATGGAAAAAGGCCGCGTAGTTATCATCGGTGGCGGAACAGGCTTGCCGTTTGTCACAACCGACACAGGAGCCGCTATGCGGGCTCTGGAACTTGGTTGCGAGGCGATTTTTAAGGCGACCAAGGTTGACGGAGTCTATTCCGACGATCCGATGAAAAATCCCAAAGCCAAAAAATATGACACGCTTTCCATGAAAGAGGCATTCACGAATGACAAGATTAACATTATGGATAAGGCGGCGATTGAACTCTGCATGAAAAACAACCTAAATGTTGTTGTCTTCAATATCTATAAAAAAGGCGCGCTCAAGAAAGTCCTGCTTGGATCAAAAATCGGAACGGTTATAAAATAACGGAATCATTCATTAGCTCGGCGTAGTTGGAAAACACATGTCAAAAAGAAAAATAAAAAAATTTTTGGGGTATCTCACGAACCGGCGCAATGTGACGGCAATCAGCGTTATTCTTATGGTCGGAGTTATTTCTCTGGCGCTCGCTTTCGTGGCAGTCAGTTTTTTGCGCTATCAGGGGTATCATTCCCAGAAGAACAATCGAAAATCGGTGTATGAGGATGAGCTGAGAAAGCTGTCCGGAATCACTACCGAGCTCAAATCGGTCCCCGATGAAACGGCCCAGTGGAAGACATATGAAAATAAGACCTATGGAATTTCGATCAAGTACCCGCCGGGCTGGAGCGAGCCAAAAGCGGTGAGCGCTCAGACGGGGGATAAATTTCTGCAAAAAGTTTCTTTTCTGAATTCCGGCGGAAACAGCTCAAAAGGTTTTGAGCTGTATGTCTATTCCTCGACAAAATTCCCCGGCCCGGCCGGAACGGACAGTTTAGTCCAAAAAAAGGGCCTAGCCGGCGTGGAAGGCTGTCCTGGTTTTGACAATATTTTTCTGGGGGAAAACGGTTATCCCGCGAAAGAGGTTGGCATTGAAGCCGGTAGTAGCTGTTATGAAGCGACTTTCTTTTACAATCTCGTGAAGGATGGTTTTACCTATAATATTGTTCCGATCGCGAGCGGATATGTGCTGGACAATTTCAGCTATAAAATGAATTTAGTTTCGAATTTCCCGGAATTCTATCAGATTGTTTCGACGTTGAATCTCGAAAACAAGGAAGATCCGGTCGAAGCGTCCAGCCGGGTTGTGAAAAATATTATTCGCCCCAAGGTAAAATTTGTTCCAAATCTGAGGAGATGCGCGGAGAAAAATGACCATCCAAAAAATAGCAAGACAAAAGGCAAGCACATGGACGAAGATTGCTGTCCGGATCCGGATGAATGGCCGAATCCGCACTGCGCTTATTCCGCGGGTGGCTTGAATCTCATGCGTTCAGCTCCGAAGAAATGATTTTTGCCTAGACATTGAGCAAATTATGAGTCCCGGCTTTTGTCGAGACTTTTTTATAAGCGGGCATTCCGCACTTGACAAAATGCGCATATATATGCGATAATAAGAATCCGCTCTATCCAGGAGGGGATAGAATAGCGAAATTTAATATTAGCAGCTTAAAAATTTGAGTACTGCGGCAGGGATTGGCCCTGCCTTGTTGTTCATCTCTCTACCTGAAGGAGGTTTTACATGCTCGGCAAACGCTTGGTAGTAATGATGTTTTTGGCCATGGTGTTGTTGGGCGGCGGTGTTTTCACCGCCCAAGCGGATACTTTTTATCCGGATCAATACTGGGGTGGGCGTGTCGTAAACCCCACTCCGACCCAATACGGTGACCAAATCGGCGCCGAATTTGGGATTAGCGGGGTCACCGTGGGTAGTCAGGGCGGCATGACCTCGTTCAAAATCCAGGGTGAGTATTTTTATAACCGCGTCAATAACGTAGGCAATGCCGCTCTCCCGGAATTTGGTCCCGGGGACTTGTATCTCAACACTAACGGTTGGGTTGCCACTGGCACCGCACCCTATGCTTCGGATACTTTTACTCAGGCAGAGGGCTGGAATCTGGTGGTTACAGATGGCGGTGTGTATCAGCTGGACTACTCCACCATTCAGTATTCTTCGGGACCCAGCGGCTGGGTATACCGAGCCGACCAGGCATGGAGGGGCGGCTATGGCACCAAAATCGCTGATGCCACTGTCGTGCTCGATGAGACCGGCATGAAATTTACTCTCCCGTCCTGGGTATTGGGCTCCGGAGAGGTAGGCTATCACCATGGCGAGGGCTGTTGGAACGACGGCGTGGAAGGACAAGTGCCCCTGCCGTCCACTGTCCTACTCCTCGGCTCCGGTCTGACCGGGTTAGCCCTATGGCGGAAAAAGGGCAAGGTGCCATGGCAGCAAGAAGGTAGTCAGGCGTAGCCTGATACGGAGCCCTCCGGCTCCTTTGGACCCTTATCGCATGTGCGTACGCGCGCAGTTAGTCGGTAAGGGTCTATTTTTATCCAAAAATATTTATTTCCAAAATTATACCGCGATGGAATTCCAAAGCAGGTCAAAGATATTTTTCTGCGCTTCCGCGAATTCACGAGACTCGACAATAAATCCGACCCTCTCATCTCTTGAGGCGATAACGACCACCTTGTTTTCATAGATGCACATGTAAGGCTTTATTTCTATATTCTCTGGAATGAAGCGGACTTCGCGCAGCTGCTTTGAATGCAGCGCGCCTTGCTCCCGTTCCGGTTTATACTTTTGCGAGCGAAGCGAGAGACTTCGAATGCCGCGCTTGATTCGTTTTTTCACAAAGTCTGCCAGAAATTTTTTCCCAAGCAGAGCATCCAAGCTCAAATCGGAAACATAATATCTGATTGTTCTTTCTTTTGAGAAAAGCATATCCTCGAAAATTTTCCGCAGGCCGCTTTGGTGGCGATAAATTTTAATTTCAGGGGCATAGGCGCCTGTTCCCAAGAGACTTTTAAGATCGGGGATAAGTTCGCTCACGGTTTCCTTCTTCTCCCGCAGCATATTAGCCAAACTCTCTTCCGGATTTTCAGCCAGATAGATTTTCTTGTCATCTTTGGTGAGTTTTGCGATCAGCTCTTTGCTCAAAAGAGATTCCACGCAGTGATAAATGGTGGTTCTTTTGATTCCCGTAAATTTTGCCAGCTCGCCAACGCTGGTTTTTTTGAATTTCAAAATGGCCAGGTAGACATCCGCTTCTTTGCCGCCAATTCCCAATTTTTCCAGGTTTTGACTAATACTATTCATATTTTGTCGATAATTATGGTCATCATAAATTATATATCAAATGCTTGTAGAAGGCAAAATATTTGAAACATAGTATATAATTGTCGATAGTATTTGTATATAGGGGAGCCTTATCGGATAATCAATTGTTTGAAAAAAATAACAGAGGAGGACCAACTCAATGAATCGGAAGCTCAGAAGAAGGTATGACAATATTGCCCGCACGGGAGAGCAAGGACTTGTCAGACATTCGCACATTTTCCGGCCCGATTTGATGGGGCAAATCGTGGGCGCAATTGATTTTAAAAAGCTTCCAATAAATATCGTAATTTATGACGTGGGTTGCGGAGAGGGCCATTTGGGATTTTCCATTTTGAAGGCATCCGGTGAATATGGAAAATCAGCTAAACTTCGTCTGATCGATTTTTCCGGAGGGATGCTCCAACTGGCATCGCGCAGGGCAATGTCAGAAAAATATGCGGAACGGGTCAAACTTTTTGGCGAGGATATGACTGACTACTTTTCGAGAATAGGGCCCGGAAGCGCTGGCGTCATTGCCGGAAAATCATTCTTGCAGGATATCCCAGCGAAACTTCAGCCCAATCTCTTGCGCGATTTTTGGAAAGCCCTGGCGCCGGAAGGGCAATTCGTTGGCCTGGTCTATTGCGCAACTTCGAAAACCCAGGGGCTGGTAAATTCCCTTGTGGCTCTCAAGGACATGCTGACGAAGCATTATGATCCGAACCAACCGCGTTATATCGCTACAAAAGAAGAACTGATGACGTGGCTCAAGTCCGCGGGATTCAGAGAAATAGAGATCTGTACTCGCGGCACCAGCCTGATTAATTATTTTGAGGCAGGCGAACTTCATTTATGGCAAAAAATAGCCTGGCTTGACCAGGTTGAGGAATGGGAAGAAAAAGGAGGCGACATCAGTTGCATGAAAAAGGATCGCATGGCTTACGAACTGCCCTACGTGATCATACAGGCGGTAAGGTAAAATAACAGCATAAAGGGAAGAGGTTTTTACTTTTCCCTAAAATTTACCCTAAGGTTCAACCTTGGGGTATTTTATAACTCTTTTGCTGATCTCCAGATAATTTCGAAAAGGGGTTTTAAGGATCTCGAAAGCGTTTCCGATTCGATGAGAACCAGAAAAGGACTTTCTTCAATAAAAGTAATCACGAATTTATTCTCTGTCAGCGTGAGATCCATATTGAATTCGTTTATGCCGGAAAGAATTTTGATATTTTGGCCAGCTTCTTTATAGGCTTGGCCGTATTTCAATTCAGTTGGGTTATCAGGAATCAAGTGCTTGGCTTCGACTTTATATAAGCCTTTGGCGTAGTTTTTTATCCATTGCTCCAGGACTTTTTTGGAAATTAATTCATCGATTTTCTGGTACGACGAGATATAGTAGGCCCATTCAGCGTAATTTAATTCTTCATAAATATTCAGTATGGCGTTTTTATTCTCCACGTATTGAATTTTTGGCTTTTTCCCGCCTTTGTATCGGAGCGTTTGGAGCAGGGGAAGCATCTCGGCAAAATTTTTGAGGCCCGCTTTTTGCTGGACCAAAATTGCTGAAGGATCAATAGGCTGATATTCGTTTATTTTTTTATCCGGAAGCTGGGAGGCGAGCCCTCTTTTCATGAGATCTTCAAGAATTACATAGACAATCGATCTTTTGAGTCCGGCATTTTTAGCAACTTCCGTCGCCGTGCCTTTACCTAACTCCAAAAGAGCCAAATAGACTTTGGCTTCTTTATCGCGCAGTCCGACTGATTCGATAATTTTGATGAGGTCCTGATCCATAAGCAGTTTAAGTTTATCATTTTTAGGCTAATTTGTCAAATATTTTGATAAATATAATTAAATATGCTTTATGCAAAGCAATTATCAATAATATATCGTTGACATATTATTTAAATTGACATATAATACGGAGTTAAGCTTAGGAAAGTTTAACCTGCTATGTAAGGCATGGCAGAAAGCAATTTACAAAGAGGAGAGATAATGAAAGATTATCCCGAAGTAATCGGCTGGATTGGCTCTGCCTTGTTCGCGATCGCATATATATCAGTATCATTTGAATTAATTGATGCCCAGGGATGTTTTTATCAAATTATAAATATGCTGGGGGCTGCGGCGATTGGGTTTCAATGCTGGAAAAAGAAGGCAACGGCCGTTGTTTACCTGGAGATCTTCTGGATTGCGGTTGGCATCTTTGCCTTGGGAAGAATTTCAATGCGGTAAATAAGCTTATGGCTCTCCAATGCTGGTGTGAGGAATCTCTCGCACCAGCACTCTTTTTTGCCAGTCAGCGGTATGACTAGTAAAAAAAAGTGATGAACAAAATCTTAGAGACAACCAAATATGTAGTCGAAAATTCAAAAAATGTCTCGATCGACCACGGGGAGATTTTAGAATTTTGCGAATATTTTAAAAGGGGCAGTGCCAAACATTGGTGGCAAGATTCACCATTTGATATTTCAGATTTGGAAATAGAAAACAGGCTGAAATTCCTGTTGCTTTTTAACGCTATCAGCTTTTGCTATTGGGCGGAGCCGCGATGGTCTCAGAAAACGCAAAGTTGGTACGAGCCAACGTGGAAAATTCAATTTAATAAAGAAAAGCGTAATGGCGCTTGGGGGCTTATTACAAATCTAGCAAAAGTCTTGTTGAACGGCAGAATGAAGTTGGATAGCCGGGGATGGGCGAGCATGAAGCGGGAGGATTTGGCCGGAATCCTAAATGAGAATGGAATCGAAATCCCCCTTTTTAAAGAGCGGCTAAGGATAGTAAGAGAGTTAGGGGAAGTTCTCGAAGATAAATTCAACGGACAGGTATTTAATTTAATAAACGATTCTCGAGGCAATGCCCTTAAACTGCTAAATTCGGTAATCACCAATTTTCCTTCCTTTCGAGACGAAGAATTTTACAAAGGCAAAAAAATTTATTTTTATAAACGCGCGCAGCTTCTCGTCGCGGACATCTGCAATAACTTTGATTTTAAGGTTAAAAATTTCGAACAGTTCACGGCCTGCGCCGATTATAAAATTCCTCAAGTTTTGCGTAGATTAAAAATTCTGAAGTATTCGCCTGAACTTTCCCGGAAAGTCGACCAAAAGGCATTGCTACCAAGGGGCAGCGAAGAGGAAATAGAAATTCGGGCAAATACAATCTGGGCGGTTGAATATATTAAAGAAGAGTTGAAAGGCATAATTCCAAATATTAAATCAATCGATATCAACGACTATTTATGGCTGGAGGGCCAAAAAAAATCGCCCGCTGATTTGCCATATCATCGGACGATAACCACAGCGTATTGAGTTTTATTCATCCTGAGGTTGAACCTTAGGATGAGCTTATTTATATTTCTTTATGCAGTCATTGAGGTTGTTTACCTGGCTATTGTATTTTTCAACCAGAACCTTGGTCTTGTCAGTCAAGGAGTTATAGTCAGCCACCAATTTGTTATAGGCGGAGACCTGGCCGGAATAATCAGAATTGGTTTTCGCGCTGGAGCTGGTCAACTCTTTTCTGGTGGCATTCAAAGTTTGGAGAAGGCTGTCAATTTGTTTTTGGCTTGCGTCGATTTGAGCCTTCAGCGTCTCATCAACTTGCGGGCAGACAGCCGTGGGAGTGCCGAATTCCTGCACGGCCACCCAGACCTCCTGCTTTTCGTAAATTCCCTTCACTACGGCAACTCCAATTTCCGTATAAGCCTTGTTTAAGATGTTTTCGCGATGGCCCGGACTTGCCATCCAAGCGTCAACCAGTTCTTTATCACTCGCGAATCCGCCGAGGGCTAAATTTTCACCGATAGCGATGTAATCGTAGTTCACGTTTTTCGCGAGATCCGTGGGACCTTTTCCGTCCGGTGAGATATGGTCAAAGTATTGTTTCGCCAGGATATCCTTAGCTTTCAGGGTGGCGGCCTGGTCAAGCTTTGAATTTTCCGAAAGGACGCCCAAGCCCCCGTTGTTTTTCCGCTCGGCGTTCGTGAGATTGATCGTCCCAGACTGCGTAAGATTTCCAAGGGAGTCGCTGTCGGCATGTCGGAGAGGAGGAGGAGTGGAAACATTATCTTCAATATTTTCCACTATATTTCCCAGAGTTCCACTGCTAAAATCAGCTAGTTTGTTTTTGGACTGCAAAAAAATATTTTCCAGCTCGGGCCGGAATATGATTGCTATTCCCACGGCAAGAAGAATTATTAAGACAGAAAAAAATCTCTTAAACATAACGATTCTAATAATTTAGCCTGCAAAAGTATAGTACGCTTAAATAGCCAGATATTTTTTTAAGCCGGAACTAAACTCCTTTAATAATTATAGGGCATTAAGCGTTGCTTGTCTCCAAACTATGTGTTTGCTTAAAATTGTGTTATAATAAATCCTAGAATTGGGCAAGGAAAAGCGAAAGGTCGATCCTTTGCTGAAAAAACACAAATAAATAATTTTGGCCAAAAAATGATATCAAAAAATATAAGCCTTGTTGCGCTGATTGTCATTGCCGCGGTTGTTGCCATAGCAGGTTATTTTTTCATTTCGTCCCAGGGAAGTTTCATCGCGCCGAGTGTTTCCACTAATCATAAAGTTTCAGATAGTGTTGAGATCGACCTGACAAAAGGTTTGCCAGCGCCGACCGGGAGCGTTGACGATTTAGCGAAGGAACTGTCTGCCAGCTCTAAGGCTGAACAACAGCTGACGGGGGATGAGGACGGAGATTCAGCGCTGATAAACCAAGACATTAAAGTTTTTGACGAATTTGGTCAGTCTTACAATGAAAATGAATTCTAAAAAAATCATAAGCCTGTCTGTCGCACTGGTTTTTTGCTTCAGCCTCATCGCTCTTGGTAAAACAGCAGCAGCTCCTCTTGGAAGCAGCGGCAAAGCCGTCGGTGGACAAGGTGGCTCCGGAAGCCAAGCAGCGGCGAATAGCGGCGCGGATCAAAGTGAAAAAGGAATTTGCGCGCGACTCGGCGACTTATCTTCAAAGATTGACCAAAGAATGACGGGCCTGAAGTCAAAAGTGCAAAGCAGGGTTGAAACCCGCACTCAAACCATGACCCAAAACCGCAGCAAGAGAGAAACAGAACTTGATGATTATAGGCAGAAGATGGACGAGCGGAGAAATGAATATTATCAAAAGCTGGAGCAGCGGATGGGAACGCAGGAACAGAAAGACGCTGTTTCTCAGTTTAAGACTCAAATCGAGGCGGCGGTCAAAACCAGAAAAGCTGCGATTGATGCAGCCGTAAGCGCTTTCCAGTCAGGCATGGATTCGGCTGCCACAGAGAAAGAAGGAAACGCCGATACGGCAGCAGTTGCTTTTCAGGCGGCTGTGCGAACAGCTTTTCAAGAGGCTCAATCTGATTGCGACGCGGGGAAAGACCCAAACGCGATTCGGATTCAACTGCGCGCTTCCATCAAGACAGGGCAGGATAAATTTCAAGGCGAACGGAAAAAATTGGATGACCTAAAGGCCACCCTTGATGCGTTGAGCATGGCGCGAAAGCAGGCAGTCCAAAAAGCCGTTGATGATTTCAAGGCAGCTTCCGACAAAGCAATAGCTGAATTAAAAAAGGTTTATCCAAATTTAGCATCGGATAAACAGTAAATCAGCAAGCGTTTATTTACAAGAAAAAACCGCCAGCACACTGCCGGCGGTTTTTGTTTTTGAAAAGGCACTTGCATACAATTGCGTATTAATCTTTGAACCTGCAAATCCCGAGAGCTCGCAAAGGGGGGGATGAATTCAAGAATTTAGAGCCCCTTTTTTAAGTTCAAGAGCGAGAACTTCGTTTGGCGTTAGAAAATTTAGGGCTTTTCTGGCACGATTGTTGAGTTTCTCTTGGATCGCATAAACATAGCTTT
>JBAZYY010000010.1:0-44084 GCA_041659065.1 Parcubacteria group bacterium | reverse complement strand
ACGCTCCGATCATCAGCATAAACATGGCTAAGATCCCAATCACTGCGAATCCGAAGTTAACAATATCTTTAACGTATTGCGTGACATCCCCGGTCTGCTGGGCGGCTCCTGGAATTTTCTCCTGGTTGACGTAGAAGTTACTGGAAGTACCTGAACCGCTGCTGCCTGTGGCTGGGCTGGCAGAAGTATTGTTTGGATTTAAATTGATTGAGCTTGGACCTACGTAATTAGTTGCCGTCCCTCCACAGCAGACATATTGATCCTGGGAACAGGATCCGGATGAGGAGCTTGTGCCTTGAGGGCATACGACAGGATAGCAAGTCCCGGAGCAACTATCGGCTAAAGCCATATTATATCCGGCTGCAAACAAGCAAAGAAATAGAGTGGCTGTAATAAAAATATTCTTATTTTTTTTCATCAGTAAAATTTAATCTTTGAGTGAGGCCATAGAATTTCGTGTCCATAATGAACATTGCGACCATAGCTAAGTCAATGGATTTTGATTTTTCTGCAATTTAACTCTTCAAACTTTTTATACGCCAGAGAGGCCTGTTGCTTTTGCCGCCCAAGGGAAGGTTTTGAGATATTCCGAGGCTTTGCCACAGTTTTCTGCATTGCGATCCGGCCAAAACCAAGCGTTCCATGTTTCCAAGGGTGTGGAGTATTTTTCCATATTACTTTTCATAACAGCTACATTATCTTTAATGCCTTCTTCCGGGGTAGCATAGTTTCGGGGTTTGTCAGTCTTTGGATCATGCACACAGCCTGGATTGTTCATTGCTGCACATCCTTTGTCATTGAACATATTTGATTCATAAGACATAGTGGCTATCGCGTACCAGAGCGGGACATTATTATCCTTGCATGTCTGGTATATGGTATCAGAATATTTCGTCAGGCCGTTTCCATTCGCCCGGAGGCCCTGGAGTGCGTTCCGCAGATCCTCAGCGCTATTGATGTTTGTCTCGCTGCGTAAGTCTGACCAATTCTTATTCATAAATCCGTTATAATTTCGCACGGTATCGCATTTTACCTTGGACATATCGGAAGTGAGCGCTGTTCCTCCACCGCCGCTTGTCCCCCCGATCCCCTGTATCACTTGCAAAGACGGATTAACCAAGTCCGGATTGATAGTCCGCAAGAGCACCCAGGAACAAATACCGATGATGAGACCCAGGAGCGCCGAGCTGATGGTCGTTTTGGCATGATCAACTTTAGCGATGTTTCCGGCGGCCATCAAATACTGATACGCTCCGATCATCAGCATAAACATGGCTAAGATCCCAATCACTGCGAATCCGAAGTTAACAATATCTTTAACGTATTGCGTGACATCCCCGGTCTGCTGGGCGGCTCCTGGAATCTTCTCCTGGTTGACGTAATAATCAGCCATATATGCTGGGCTGATCCAAAACAATAAAAAAAATAAAACTGCAATCAGCGTAAATATTTTATTCCTTTTCATACAAGGTCAATCGTTGGGTTAATCCGTAAAACAAGACGCTTGCAAAAAACATAATGAGGATCGTGAGCGCGAGACGTAAAATATACATCAGATACTGCGGGAGATGAGTTCCTACCGCAGCGAGAATTTGCTTTGGGTTAGAAGCGGAAAGTTCACCACTATCCAGCGGTTGGCTGACCGTAGAAATTGTAACGGAAGAATCACCTATTAGAGTTTGCGGCGTAATTCCCCAAGCGGAGTACAGGATATTTCTTTCGTCGTTGCTCCAATATTTACTCACCGATACACCTAGTGAATAGTATGCTCCCTCGCTGGCACTGGTCGGAATTGAAATTTTTTGGTCGTTTTCTCCGAGAGTAATCTGCCCAAGGTCTGGATTCTTTTCATAAAAATCAACCGAACGAATACTCTCGCCGTTTATTTTCCAGTCGATGTCAACGCCCGAATCATTCATGAGAAAATAATCCGGAACGAAGTCGAGATAGTATCCAGCGTTGCTGCTGATGAGTGCGTCATACATTGAATTGTCCTGGACGGTGTTTACGGCATTCTTTGTTTCCTGGCTTTCCATATTATACTGCAGGGGCCAGCTGATAGACTCATCTGAAGACTTTACAAAAGCCGCAGGCTTGACTATTGTCATCAGTCGGCTGCCAGTCACTGGCTGGAGAGCGTCTTTGGGCGTAGCCGTGACATCCAGCTCCTCAACGTCTTGCTCGGCCTTTATGGTCGGGAAGAATATGGTTGTATCATCCCAGCCATCAAAAAGGTCACTGGCATTCGAGGGAGGATCGTAGGCATACCCATTGAGGTTCCAGCTAAAAACGGTATTGCTGGCTTTGTACTTGCTGCTTTCAACTTTTGCGGCAAGCATTTGATAGCGGACTGCGGGGCAAAGTGTCTTGTAGAGGCCGTCAGCGCAGGCTTCTTCCCCGAGCACAGCTTTCCCATCTTTAATGTCAACTTTGTACAGTTTTAATTTTATGCCACTGCTGTTTATAGGCACTTCAACACTCGCCCAACCGCGCTTCGGAGTTTTTCTGCCAAGTATATCTTTTTCATCAGCTGACGCACTGGCAGTTCGAGATATTGCGGCCGAGACTTTGAAATCAGTGATATCCACACCTTTGTTGAGTGCATCCTTTTTGGGAGAAAAACTGAAAGAACTGATGCCCATCCCTGAAAAATTTGAAGAAGCGTTAAAGTCTTTTTTGATATCCATCTTCTTCCAATCGCCTTTGGAATCTTTTCTTTCAATGTACCAATTATAGTAGAGGCTCCCGGGGTCAAGGTCAGTACTGTCGAGGGAAGAAGTGACGGTAATGGTATCAGCGTCAGTAATGGTCCCGTCATCAGTGATGTTTTCTTTATTGTCGTCACTGGCATCGGCCAGAGGGTTGTCGGGCGAAAAGGAGAGGGAAGCCTTTATCTTTTCCTCTGGAAACTCTTGCTGGGGAGAACGAGTGGCGAGAAATCCGAATCCGTAATCATTCGATCCGTCGCACAGGTCGCCGCTTAGCAAGCCCGATTTCGTGCTGTCGCAGACGTCCAGATATCCCCACATTATCTTATAGTAGGCGTTATTCTCATCAGTTGGCATCATGGATGTTCCCTCTGCTACGACGCCAACCCTGTCGCCTTCCTGGTAAGTCCAAGTGAAAGATTCCTGTCCTAGCCCGATGACGTCGGCTTCATCTGAATATCCGTCGCCATCCGTGTCTGGATCCAAAGGATCGGTATGCCAGTATTTTTCCTCCCCCGTGGGAAACTTGCCAGAGCCGCTCTTATATTTGGGTGCGTTTCTCCATTTATGCTTGCATGCCGTTCGGTAATCTTTTCCGGAAGCATCCTCTCCGTAGCTATCGGATGATCCCGAGTACCCTCGGTAGCCGGTGGCATCAGCATTTGTCCCAAAATTATGCTCAAAACATCTCGAATAGGATGCTGAGCCGGAGTCCCTCGCTTCACCGGAACCTTCCAAAAAATTATTATTATCATGAATAGCGTTCCATTCATCTTCGCAGGCTGTATACTGGGTATCCAAGCAGTTTGTTATCAGATTTGAATTCGTGGATTGGAGGGTGCTATAGCCGAAACAGCTTTCATAAGTGGTGCTATAGCTGCTGGGGCAATAGCTTAAGGAAGCGTCGTATACTATGGCGTTAGGATCGTAGCTTGGAGATTCTGGATCATGAAGCGGAGAGCTGGGATCGTAGCTTGGGTTCTGGACCATGAAGCAGCACAGGTTATCCGAAGAGAGAGTTGAGGAAAAAGCAGTGTGTTGTTGACAGTAAGTGCAGTAATCTCCGGATTGATTTGGTTTGAAAGTATAGTAGTTGTTGAAACTGCTTTTGTCGGTGTAAACATTGCAGCTTGCGAGGGAATGCCCGCCTCGAGCATCGCAGTATTCATCCGAAGAATTATACCGTTCGATATTATCACTTTCCTCAGTAAGGCCGCCCACGCCGTCTGCTCCTCCCATCGGAGCTGCTGTTTTGTCTTCGTCGTAGCTATTCTTGTCTACCGAAGGCCAGCCGTCATTATCCGGATCTTTGGAAGCGTCATTGTAGCTCTGCTCATCAAGCCCGGAGTTATAATCCCCCGCGGCCATCACCCGGGAAGCCTCCACTTTCCCGTCGTTGATGGAATTAGTTGCAGTTTGCGGAGTGCCGTCTTTAGTGTGGATCAGATACCACGTGTAATACAAATTTTGAGGATCGTTTTTGAAAAATTCCGTGACGGCATTCGCGGTGACTTTTTCGCCCGGTTTAGGATTGGTATTGTCAAAAAAGATATCGACACGGGGGGCGTTTACCTTGCCTTGAGCGACCCGCCAGATGTCTGAACTGAAACCATAGCGTGACTCGTTGGCTTGCATGGCATTGTTCGCGACTGAGGATATCGAGCCCAGGTTTGCCTCTTGCACTATTTCGTTCACATCGATGCTGGTTTCGTAAGGCCCTACGTTAAACGTATAGGCAAGAGCATTTGCCGGCGCGACAAGCAAGATAATGAAAATGGCGCAACAAGCAGAAAGTAAAATTTTCTTTTTGTTTTTATTCATTTTATTTAGGATAAGGCTTGGTGAATATATCTTATTATCATTATATCCAAACTGACGGATATTAACCACATTGAAACAAACGAGTACATAATCGATCGCGAATATTTTGCTATTAAGCCGGCTCCCAGGGAGGAGGATAAAAGTACGGCGAAGATCATCCAATTGGACCGCCCAAAAATTAGAGACTGAGCTATGGCCGGAATGAACAGCGAAAACATCCCAATTTTTTTGGTGAGACCCAGCTGAAGATATCCGCGAAAAAAGAACTCCCAGGAAAAATGCAGGGACAGCGAAATTACGATCTCAAACCATAGGAATAATAGAAAATTACCTGCGATCAGTTCAGGTACGAATAATTTATCGCGCAGTTCGGGTTTTGAGACTAAAAAATAATTAATAGCTAAAAAAATAATCAAAAATATCGCGGACGATATCAAGCCGATTTTTTTATTTCCCAGCGTGAGTCCAAAATCAGCTAAGTCTTCCTTGATTATGAATTTTATCATCAAATATGGAAAAAGCAGGAACAGAAAAATAGACAAGAAAAATGTTTCTCCAATCGTTTTGTTAGGGTAAAAAATATAGATAGCAGCGACCAGGAGAGAGGAGAACAAGATTAGAAAATCTCTCTGAGCTAGCTTAAAGGAAAAACCTTTTTTTGTTTCTTCGTGAAATCTTATCGCCATTTTGTTTTTTATTAGCTAAACAATGAACTTTTATACATCTTTATCAGGCGGCCTTGGCGTACTGGGGTTCGGGTTGGGGCTGGCCGGCTGGTTCGTTTTCACTGTCGGCTTTTGATTGTTCCTGGATATTGCCAGCGCGGTCGAAAAGGAGAAAGCCGTACATCAAACTCGATTCAATAAACGCGAGGGGTAGCCAGCCGATTCCGGGGAGAGCTTCGGAAATGAAAGATACGCAAAAACCTAAAATATATTTAGCCTGCCTCCGATCTTTTAGATTACCGCTGGCGAGCAAAAGGCCGATTACTGTTAGGATTAACAAAAAAACTTCGCAAAGAAAGGATACAGCGATGCCAACACCCGGAATAGCCGCAAAAGCTATGTCAAAAATATCCTTGAGCAATCCGAAAGGTATTACGAAAAAAACCAGAAACCAGTCCTCACTTAACTTTATTTGGCCAAGCATATTTTTTACGGTGCCCAGGACATTTCCAGCAGCTTTAACCGCACTTTTTGCGGTGTTAAGCGTGTCGAGCACTCCTTCTTGTTTTGCAGGCTGGTCTTTTTTGGGATCAGCTTTTTTTGGGGCGTTCTCGGCCTGGCGTTGTTGGTTAGAGAGGGCGCTTTGCATAGCCAACTCCCTCCTTTCACGGGCTTCATCCATAGAATATACGTTTGTGCTTGAGCCTGTATCCATCTAAGCGATAACTACTGGAGAATATTTAACAAGGTTATTCTTCAGGGCTATATTAATAAACTATTTGTCTTTTTACTCCCGATCTTCCCGATCCTTTTTCATCTCAAGTAATTGGGCTGGGTTGGAAGTTACCAGTTGATCTTCGGAATAGGAAGCTACTATCTTTATCGCGACATGTTTTAGCCCGGCGAAAAAAATTCCTTCTCCGATATCACTTTCAAGCAACATGAATTTCTCTTGATCAGTCAGGAAGAAAGTATCTCCGATGGCGTCAATCGCGGCTGGAGATTGTTTGAGCAGCAATTGGATAGATGAATTTGTGACTATCGGTTTGCCATAGCGGGAAGCCAGAAAGTCCGCGATATCTTGGGTAATGGTAGTCAGTCCGGCATAATATTTTCGGCAGCGCTTTGCGATTGAAAACATAAAGGATCCGGCATCTTCGTGCTGCATCATTACCCAGGCTTCGTCTACGATGATTAATCGTCGCTTGAGCTGCGAGCGGATTTCATTCCAGATGAAATGTAGGACCACGTACATGGCGATCGGGCGCAACTCCTCTTCCATGTCACGGATGTTAAAAACAACCATACTGTTGTCCATGCTGATGTTCGAGGGATTATTGAGAAATCCTGAAAAAATTCCTTGAGTGTACTTTTCAAGGCGGGTCGCAAGATCTTCTGCGCCTTCCATTGAGCGTAGAACCTCGTAAAGATCCGACATGGTAGGAATTTTTTCCTTCGAAAAAGAGCGCAAATTTGAATCCGGCGTAATGTCTTTCATGGCGTAAGTTTCCGTGATGGCTTTATCGAGGATTGAGTCTTCTTCCGGCGTAATATTTCCAAGCATGATATGCAAAAGTCCGATGAGGCTGGCGATGTTGTTCCTCAGGATGTCTTTCGGATCCTCGTCTTCGGGAATTTTAGGAAGATCGAAAGGGTTGAGATGGTAGTCGGAGCTCAAGGAGATATTTAAAAAGCTTCCGCCCACTGCTTCGCACAAATATTGATACTCATTCTCCGGATCGATTACGATAACATCATCTCCGAGCATCAGCGATCTCAATATTTCGAGTTTTACGGCATAACTTTTTCCGGCGCCGGATTTGGCGAATATTACCATATTGGCGTTTTCCATTTCAAAGCGGTCAAAGAGGATGAGGCTGTTATTGTGCCTGTTGATCCCGTACAGGACTCCGGTATTGGAGGAAAGGTCAGAGGAGACAAAGGGAAAGGTCGTCGCGAGCGGAGTGCTGTTCATATTATTCGAAATCCCTAGTTCATCATTGGCTAGCGGTAGAGTGGAAGAAAAACCCTGTTCCATCCTGAAGACTGCTTCCTTGATGTATACCAAGCGTGACTCCAAAAGCGATTCAATAAACTGAGCTGACTTGTCGAGCTCGTCTTTGCTGTTGGAATAAAGCGTGATATACAACCCGAACTTGAAAAATTTTTCCGTTCCTTGCTGAAGACGGTCTCGCAGTTCTTCGATATCCTGAAGCGAGGTTTCCAGTACTGGATCTCTCACTTTTCCGGCCTCGGCCTCCATATGAATCTGAGATTCGACCTGCGTCACCGTGCGGCGCAAACTTTTGAGTATATCCACGGTTTCAATCGGATGGATAAACATGGAAATATCCATCGGAGTATCAAGGTTGATAACGGGAGAAAACCAGCTGGTTTGGAGGTATCTGGGATAAGTCGTCACAAAAATAGTCTTCGCGAAAGTTTCGCCAATTTGCATAAAGCTGCCGTTAATCTGCATGGCGGCGGGAGCAATCAGGTCGACGATCGAAGCCAGCCCTTCGTGATATATTTTCTCGACGTCCGCGTCTGAGGCGTTTGCAGCTGCAGATGGATTAGACGCGCCTTTGCTATTCTTTGGTTTTAGGAAATCAAACATAATAAAATGAGAAATGACAACGTAAAATTAAAACTTTTAACTTTTAACTCTAAACTTTGAACTTATTTAGTATCGGCTTAAATTAAGCTGATCTGTTTCTACCGCGTTGGTATTTTCAATTATTTTTGGATTGTACGCATTGTAATACAATTCTATCAATTCTTCCGTCTTGAGCGGGATCATCCGAATTCCGGTTCCCTCAAGTCCCGCTATGATGTGGTCGGCTCTTTGCCAGAGCTGATTTTTGAAGCTCTCGAACTCCATCTGTTTTTCCGCCATGGCTTGTTTGGGGTTAAAGGCTATGCGTACCCGATCAATAAAATTTTCTTTTTTCCCTTCTGTAAGGGCAAAGGGCACGGTGACATAAAAACTCTTCGTCATGATATTCGAGGCGCTGACTAGATTTTTGATGAAATCGCGATACTCAGTTATCTGGTTGCGGAGCAGCTCGTTTTCCTGTTCCTTTTCCTTTTCATTAAGAAGCTCAAGATAGGGGTTGATGTCCAACCTACGAGAACTCACGATTATTTGAATGGGAAAATCCAAAGAATTTAAAAAGCCCTGGAAGGCCGCGACTATGGCTTCCTGCTCCTGCGTCGATTTCAAGTCAAAATTAATGGAAGAAACCATCAAAACCACGCGCATGGTGCCATTTTTGAGTATCACCACATTGTCCTTTATCTCGGCAATATCCACGTATTCCTGTGCGGATTTTCCCGTACCTTCATTTTTGGTTAGATTTTTTGAATGCAGATTTTCCATCATAAATAATGTAAAATGAAAATATAAAAATGCCCGCCTGCTTTGAATTGCCTTTAATTTTTAATATCGAGAGCTCGAAACTAGCATAAATTTATTTTAGATGGAAGCTGAAATATATCAAAGCAATTCGGGCAGGAAAAATGACAACGTAAAATTAAAATTTATTTGAGAGACAAAATGAACAGAGCGCCTGCCTGCCGGTAGGCAGGAATACCAAAACTTTTAGCTTTTAACTCTAAACTTTGAACTTATTTCTTTGTGTCCAATGCCCAGGCGATTTTTCTAAGCTGGGATCGGCCAGGCAGACCTTTTCCTTTCACCGGAGATCCTGTTTCTCTGCGCTGCGCTGAGACTGCGCGCTTCATGTCAATTTCGGACCCGCGATAGCTTCTTTTCCAAACGTAGCTCTTGGGGCGCATCGTGAATCCCATCACAAATCCCAAGAATGCAATAAGCGAAACGCCCTGGGGTCTCCAAAATGCCAGAGCTCCGAAGACGGCAATTATCAAAAAGCCAGCCACAAAAAACAACTCCCGATCGAATAGATTGTAGGCGACCAATAGGACGGCTGCCATCACTCCGATCCAAAGCAATTGCTTGCCACTGAGACCGAAGGCAATCTTATCCTCGATGTCTATAAATTGTGGGACGTTGGCTTGCATTTTAGTTTATATTCCGCTTAAATCGACTACATTTCCGTCTAGCTTAGGCTCCGGTTTCTCTTGCTGCCCTCTTATGGTCATGAGCGGACGAATGATATTCCGGGGCGGTGGCGTGAAAACATAAGGCGGAGCGTTTCTTCTTGGTTCCGCAGAAGTCGGAGCTGTGGCGGGATAATTATTTTCATGAGTATCCGGTTCAGGGTGGTTCGGAGGAGCATTTTTGGGAACTTGATGTTCAGTGAAGCCTTTTATTTCAACTGGAGAATTTCCGAATTTTTCCGGAGTCTGGAAGTAGTTAATCACACTGGCCCTTCGGGGAGGCTCCTCAAGATTTGGGAGCTTGGGTTTAGCCATCGGGCTTGGTACGCCTGTTCGAATCTCAGGCGAGGCAGCATCTGATTCGGGAATATGAGACAAGGGATAGCTGTTTCCCACGGGCAGGATATTATCGCTGGGCTCCGGTTCGGAAAATTTAGTATTGAGGTTAAATATCGGTTTCGGCGCGGCGTGAGTTCCAGGCTGCGGGAAAGGATTTGAAAAATCCAAATGCACCGGATCGCCGGTGTTTCTGGGTGGCGCGGCGAGGGCAGTTACTTTTTTTGTCTGCGGACTTGCCTCGCTGGTCTGCGGGTAGGGTTTAATGAAAGCTTGCTCGGGCGTTTCAAGTTTGGCTTGCGTTGGCTGTGAAGTTTGAGTAACCGGTATGGGTCGCATCGGCGGAATGTATGGCTTTGGTGCGACTGGCTGCGCCTGATTTTTTTGAACTTGCGGCTGGCTGTTTGTGTTATATGTTACATGCTTCGTGTTTTGTGACTGTTCCGGTATCAGATAATCGAGCGGAATTTCTTTGTTTTCCTTATCAACTGGCAGGGGCAGATTTTCGTCGAAGGACTTAAGTATTATACCCAATTTTTCCCTTTCTGGCGAGGTTAACCGGCCGGTGTTTTCACTGTGAAACAGATAATTCATCCGATCAATCGCGGAATGTTGTCCTTGCCCCAAATGCTGGGTATAATCATGAATCCAATTTTCAATTGTCGGATCATCCCAATCAAGACCTTCTTTAAGCCCTAGCTCTCGGTCAGTAATTTTTTGCCTGGCAATGTCAGGGTAATTTTTTATTATTTCACGTAAAGCAATTTTTGGCAGTTGGCCTAAATATTCCACAACCGGATCCCAATCTATAATTTCGCTTTTGATGTATCTTGTAATTTCCTGGGCGGTAAATAGGCTGACTCCCATCCTTTTTTCAATTTCTTTCGGAAAAGCTTCGAGCTTAACTTCCCCAAAATAATATTCACGAATCAGTCTCGTGACATTTGCTAAGCGTTGCAATTCATAACCATATGTTTGCCCAATTTGTAGAATTTTCTCGGATATCTTTTGTGACGTAATTTTAAATTTTATTTTCAGAGGGAGATTCAAAAAAGTCTTAGATCTATCCAGCAATCGTTCCCCTCTTCGTGGAGAATTATCATTATTCTCAGGAATTAAAAAAGGACTAAGAAAAATAAATGAATCATCATGGGCATTTGAATTTATTTGATTTGGGTGGGACATTTAGGTATAGTCTAATAATCTTTATATTGGAGGCAAGCCGTTGTAAATTCTAGTCAGAACGGCTATCGTGTCTGGGTCTTTAGCTTTTGATAGAAGGGGACCAACTCTTCTGTGACGTTCTGGATCAGGTAGAGTGCTAAGGGCATTAAGTTTAGTATATAATTGAGTGCCTCCCGCAGCGTTCTCTGATGTTAAAGCCGCATCAAGTTTATTCTGATCCGCTAGATTGTTGATTGACATATCCTTAAATGTCTTTTCGTAAGTATCTGTTGCTGTCTTCCCTCTACTTATCAGGTCGCTATACTGAAGATGGCCGTTGCCTGAATTTCTTAAATTTTTATAGACCGCGGCTTCGAAGTCTGCGTTTTTATTTATCAGGTCGCGGACCGGTTTGCTGGCAAGTTCCCTGTCTGTTATCTTGCCTCTTCTGGCGGCTTCAAGTATGGATGCCGAATCGCCCCTTTTCACTCCGCTTTGAACAATACCGAGGTCAACATTCTCGAGTTCTTTCGCGTTCTTTTGTACGCGAGCCATACTTAGTGGTGCAAATCGTTCCTCCCATTTACCCTGGCGTTCTTTTGATTTAGCTTCGCGACCCTCTTTTGTAAGCATCCTCCAGCCCGGGCTTTGAGAGACTCCTTTTCTAGCGCCTTGATAAGCATCCCTTCCCCATTGGTATCCACCAAATGTTCCCACGGTAAGCGCTCCCATTGCTCCTGCTTTCGCTGCCCTATTCATAACCTTATTCGCGCGGCTGGTGATGGCGCCGGCAAATTGTATGCCAAATTTTTGTGAAACAATAAGTGACGCGTACAAAAAAACGAGAACAATCATGTATGGAAGCACTGTTTGGATTACATAAGTAAAGAAAGATGATCCACCTTGGGCTGTCTTTGTGCTTATTATGCTTTCATAGGCTAGCGTAGTTGAAAGGAAAAGAAAAAAAGCCATCACTGGGCCAAAGTAAGAGTATTTGAAAAGCGCATCCCACCAATCCGACGACATTTTTTTGAAATCCGGGAAAGCTTGCGCGAAAAAGGCAAAGGGCGAAACTATGATAAGTATCCATATAGCGACTAAACGTATGAGCAGGTATATTGCCATTATTAGCAAGGCCAATCCAAACATAAAACAAAAAATAATTGCAAATAAGTAATTTACGATAATTTCCGTGTCTGAACCGCTTTGTTCCATACGCGCATTAGTGTAAACGATTTCAGCAATCTTTGCCTTATTGGCAATAGCCGCGCTGAATCCACCTGATTTTCCCATCGCATTAAGGAAAAAATTCATCAATAGCTGGGATCCATCAAAAATAAATATAGCGATGGGCTTTGAAAAATTTATAAGAAGGGCCATTATGACAAGAGTCAATAAAGTTTTTTTAATGTGGTACTTATCAATTTGAAGGATTGTGCAGAATGAGATGAAAAGGAGAATTAAAAGGAAAAACAAATTGCATACATCCCGAACTGTTGTCCATCCGGTGTTGATAACTGGCTGATTGTTAAGATTATAAATATTTGGGTTAAGCATCATGTCCAGAATTTGCGCAGCGATAGCAACAAATTCTTTCATGAACCAGGCAATAGCTTGGAGAACGGCAGTAACAGGAGCGAGATACCAGCTGGCTTTGCTTTGTGTTTCCCCGGCTTCCTTAGAAATTTCTTTCGAGTTTATGTTATCAATCATTGCGTCGCCAGTTTTGACAGAGCCTCCATAAGTTGACGAGCTTTTGAGAGCTTTAAGTGCGTCATCGTATGAATTATATTTACTCTCATAACCCGGTAGAACATTTTTTTCTACTAGCGCCCTTCCTTTATCATTTTCAGAGTACTGAGTTTTGATTGAAAGATCCCCGTAGGTCGCATCGATGAACTGCTTTTTTTGATCTGAAGTCATTGTAAAAGCAGCATTAGATTTTGCTAATGGGGCAAGCGGGAGTATTAAAATCAGCAGTGATAGAAAAGCTATTCGATTTTTTTGGATCGAATGACAAAAATAATTTAAAGAAGAGTTTAATTTATTTATTTTTTTAAAAAAGAAAAGCATTTAGCCTGTGTTTATTTATTTCTAAATCCTTAGGAAAATACAGATAAATTTTTTATTTCTGGATTATTTTAGACTATCTTCGCATTCCACTTTGGATCCCTTGTTGCATGGCGCCAAGCGTGCTGTTGTGAGCTTGCGAGAGCGCCTGATCTATGGGCTGGGTCACTTTGGCAATCCCCTGCTCCATCATTTGAGTGAGCATCTGGGTCACCATACTCGCAACGACATCCGGAATTGAGCGCGCCATGGCAATCATCTGGACGCCCATGTTTTGAATTTGAGCAACAGTCATAGCGACGATTGAACCGGGAGTCGAAATAGCTTGTCCTTGATAATCCGACCCGGGCGGAACGGTCACTTGTGCGCCGTTGCCGGCAGTCGCGGTTCGGGATGGCGCGCCTGGTACCGTGTAAGCGCCGTGGCCGTTGCCTGCTGGTACAGTATAAGGACTTTTTGACTGGCTCTTATCAACACCCTTGAAGCCTTGGCCTGCAACGCCTTGCGCAATCTGTCTTTCAACGGTTGACTCATAGGCGGCTTGTTTTTGGGACATGCCCTGGATTAGATAATAGCCAGAGTCATTCTGGGGTTGCCCGGCGATCCGCCAAGCTTGCCAAGGATTTCGCGAAGCCCCAGGTTTGAACATGTCGCTTGTTTTACCTTCCGCTACGTAATTTTGAATATCAGGCGTGAGAATTTTATCCACCGAATCAATTGCCTGCATGGCTGGTATGACGATAGCTTGGTTCACAGCCATAGTCGCGGTACTTTGAACGGTCATGAAAAAAGTGTTCGTCACGGTCGAGGCGTAACCCTGCGCCGTGCCGTATATGAAATTCCTCCAGTCGCTGATGACCATCCCGCCGCCCCCTGCGCCGTATTGCCCCGGGCTGCCGGTGAGAAGCGCCTGCATGCGCCCCTGGATAATCCTAATCGCGGTTATCCTGAGGCTCGCAACGATGCTTTCTTTTATTTTGGCGTAAGTTTCTTCCAGAGTCTCTTTTAGCAGTGCGGACGCCATATTAGTTCCCCAAGCTTCGGCACGCGCGGGCTTGGGTATGACCGCTGCAAAGGCGGCTAGGATCAGGATCGCGGCGATGATTTTTTTGTATTGAGAAGACATATAGGTTAATGATTTTTATTTTAATTCAACGGCATCAATCCCGTACGCGTTCAGAATATTCGTCATCTCCGATTGGATTTTGAGGGCTGATTCCGCGACGCTCTGAAGCGAGCTCATAGCCGCAAGGCTTTTCATGGGATCATTGGTATCCACGACCGCTGAATCTTTCAGGCTCAAGGTATAAATCGCGAGCTGGAGGATTGATTTGTGAATATCCTTCATGACATAAGGAACTTCCACCTTTTTTATTTGATCAATTCCGGCGCGGGCTTTTTGGGCGTAATCATCGATTTTTGTTTTGTCCCCTGACGACAAAGCAGCGAGAAGGTTGCCGCTTTCCTGCGTTAAGTTTGTTTGGAGGGAAGAAGTTGTTTCAATCGGGAAAGGAGAATTGTTGGCCATAATGAACGCCACGGAAGCAAGGTAAGCTTGGATTTCTTGTTTCTGCTTTTCTTTAATTTCTGCGTCCGTAAGATCTTTGTCCTTTATTTCAGGCAGCACCTTTATTTCATCGTCCTTTATTTCGGGAAGATCTTTCACGACATTAGCGCTGGAGAGAGAATTTTCGGCAACCTGGGTGAAATCGTCCGCCGAAAAAGTCGGGTTGGCGGAAAAATCGGAGGAAGACTCCGCCTTAGTTTTTGTAAGCTGCATCAGACTGCCGATCATCTCATTGGTCAAATTGGGATTTTCCGGGTCGGAAGTTAGATTTTGCAGCACATCGTTACTCAGGAGCGTTCCGGTGTCCCCTGAACTAGTTAGTGATTCGAGGCTGAGCGACGATAATTGAGAAGCACCAGCTTGAGATTCCGAAGCAGGCGCCGGGTTGGCAGATCCGGTGGATTCCTGGCCGGAAGCGCTTGGCACGACTGTGAATATTCGGTCCCCCGGGGCGGGTTTCAATGGATTATACCCGCTGTTTACTTCTTTCCCATCTGAGTATCCGTCTCCGTCCGTATCGGGGTTATTCGGATTGGTGCCCAAAGATCTTTCCTCCTGGTCGGCTAGCCCATCTTGGTCGTTATCAAGGAAAATAGTACTCCCGTTTTTGTTCTCAGCCATAGCAAAAAATGTTGCCAAAAACATTGCCAGGCTTACGACAATAACGGATAGAATTTTTATTTTTTTTGCGTTCATCCCGCCTGAATTTTTATTGTTTATTTTCATGAATTTGTTTCAAGTGAAACTATCCCGTTGCTGTCTTGAATTTAGTAAATTTCAAATTCAACGGGACTAGTAATTTGAGTAAATTATACCATAAATATTGCCCGTCAACAAAATAAATATCTGTTGATAAATAAAAGATAAATGTGGTAGATTTTATATATAATTTAAAACTAAGAAATAGAAGCTAAAAGTGAAAAACAACAGCTAAAAACTAAAAGTTTTTTTAAGCGATTACTTTTACATTTTAGCTCTCCGCTCTTAGCTCAAGCCTTGGTTGTGTTTCGAAAACTTCAAAAATTCGTCGAAAAAATAGAAAGCTATCCCCTAACCATTCCTAAGTGGATATTGGCTTTTTCTTCGATTATTGCTGTTCGCGTGCTGGGAGAAAATCTCATCGGTGGTTTTGAGAGTAAATCGCCCAGTTTTTTCCTCGGCTCAGCTCTTGTCGCCTTCCTTTTCTTCCTTTTCTCCTATCTCACCATCTTATCTTTTCTTTTGCTTTATATAAAGGATAATATAGCCAAATTTGCCAATATTTTGCTCTGGGGTTTTACTCTGGCCGTGTTTCCTCCGCTGATAGACAAAATATGGTGTGGAACTCAAAAGTGTTGGAGTTTTTATGCATTCGACAGCTTTCCGGGACTCATTCATCGTTTTTTCACCTTTTTTGGGGATAATCCTACAATTGGAATCACTTATGGCGTGCGAGTCGAGGTGCTTCTCGCCGTGATATTCATTGGAATATACGTATATCTAAAAACAGAAAGGCTTGTAAAAGCCATTATTGGAGCAGTTTTGGCTTATGTGATTCTCTTTATTTTGGGTTCTTTTCCTTCCTGGCTAACATTTGTTTTTCACATTTTTGCCAAAAATTTGGCGGCTGTCCAAGGCTATGACATCGCCGCGCTTTTCCTATCCCCGATCAGCTATTTTTCTTTTTTAGATAGTGATTTTTTAAATGCGCTGAACCTGAAAATGAATTTGGTCTATGCATTTTTGACAATTCCAGCGCTAATGTTGATCATATGGCTTGCATATAGAGAAAAAGCTCGGGAAATTGCTAAAAATGTTCGTTGGATCCAGATATCCGTGCATGTCGGGCTTATCCTTGTAGGAGCGGGCTTGGGGGCATTTTATTTTCCCGCTAATCTGAAAATCAACATCTTTTCATATTTTGCCCTCGCGAATCTCATTTTGGCTGCGGTCCTGGCATGGCTTGCGTCCGTTTTCGTAAACGATATCGAAGATATTGAAATTGATAGGGTTTCCAATAAAGCCAGACCGCTTGCGAAAGAAAATGTTTCAGTCAGTGAGTATAGAAGTCTTTTCCTGGTAAGTTTCATTCTGTCCTTAATTCTAGCGCTCACCGTAGGGGTGAAATTTTTCCTCATCATCCTCATCTACCAAGTTATCGGATGGGTCTATTCGGCTTGGCCATTCCGTCTAAAAAGGTTTCCAATCATCGCCAGCTTTCTTTCAGCCTTGGCTCTCGCATTACTATTCATCAGCGGTTTTATCCTACTAGCGGACGGCCAAAATATTTCTGAACTTCCCGCGAGGGTGTTTTGGCTGCTAATCATAGCTTTCACCGTATCGCTTCCCATAAAAGACCTAAAGGATATTGAAGGTGACCGAAAAAATGAGGTTTGGACGATTCCAGTCCTTCTGGGCGAGAGCTGGAGCCGATTCCTGATCGGGCTCGGAATCTTTATTTCGTACTCGCTGAGCGTAATCTGGCTCAACGCCAAGATTCTATTTTTGCCGGCGATGATTTTAGGAGCGATTTCTTTTGCGGTGCTCCAGAATAAAAAAATATCACCCCGTCGGGTGCATATTTGGATTTTTGGATTTTTATTTCTTTATGTTCTCTTGATGGGGTATCTTGTTTTCTGGCCGGTTGTAAAATTTAGCTAAAAACTAAAATCTAAAAGTGAAAAGCAATAGTTTAAAACTCAAAGCCTTCTCGTTTTAGTTGTTGTTTTTAGCTTTTCGCTCTTAGTTTTTAGCTGCAAGTAAAGCTTTAGCCAATCTTCAAACTCAAGCTCCTGCGCTCTCTTCGCCGGATCAATTCCGGCCTTTTTTAATGTTTCCGAAAGCTCGGCTTTCGGAATATGAAAGCTTGTGGAGAGATTGTTGAGCAGCATTTTTCTCCTAGAGCAGAAGCCGGCTCGCACGAGTGAAAAAAATTGCCCCGCATCAACGTCTGGGATTTTATTTTTTTTCTTAATTTTGATAACAGCCGAATCAACTTTCGGGACGGGGTCGAACTTTTCCTTGGCGACGAAAAATAATATTTCAGGCTCAGCGTAAAATTTCACCGAGATGGAGAGGATACTTTCCTGTCCAATCGGAGCGCAAATTCTTTCCCCCACTTCTTTTTGGACCATTAGAACCATTTCTGTGGGAGGATATTTGGTCTCGAGAAGAAGGCGGATAATCTTCGAGGTAATATAGTACGGAAGATTCGCGATGACTTTGTAATTATTAAAAGCATTCTCTTCGAGTAGCTCGGGCAAATTTATTTTCAAAATATCCCCCTCGATGATTTCCAAATTTGTATCTCCAGTCTTTTTTTTGAGTGAGTCAGCGAGTTTTTTGTCAATTTCCACTGCAAAGATTCTGCCCGCTGCTTTAGCCAGATAATTGGTTAAAATTCCTTCTCCGGGTCCGATTTCAAGGACATTATCTGAGGGCGATAAGCTAGAGGATTCTATAATCTTCCTTGCGGTAGCTTCATCAGTGAGAAAATTTTGACCAAGTTTTGTTGGCATAAGTTTAAAAATTGTGAATAGAGAATTTGGAATTAAGAATGGAGATACGGAACAGTGAATTTAGAGGCCATTGACATTTAAGCATTATTCTAAGCTCTTGATTCCCATTCATGATTCTCAATTCAGAATTCTAAATTCAATTTAATATCTCTTCTACCTTGACGTTAATCACTCCCGCGCCTATGTCCCCGATTTTCTGGAAAGCTTTTCTATTGAGGTCTATAATTCTTCCCTTGCCGTAAGGGCCAGAGTCGTTCACTTGGACGATCACTGATTTTCCATTGGCGCGGTTGATAACGCGCAGATATTTTCCGGATGGAAAATCCAAACTGGCGCAGGTGAGATCATCGCCGTTCACATACCAGGTTGCGCCTCCGGTTTGGGTTTTCCCGACAATGATTTTCGTTCCAACAACTTCTACTTGAGAGACGGGCGTCTTTGTTACTTTGCTTCCCAAGAGAACGCGATTTGTTTCTTTCCCGTTAGTATAAGTTATCCTGTAGGTTTTTTCCCGAATGCCTTTCTCCCCTTTTTGTTTGGTTTCATGCTTGCGCCATAAGACGGTGTTGTCTTCTTTCTCAACGGTTTGGAAAGGAATATCTTCTTCGTTCACGATTTCTTCAAAATTTATTCTGGTAATCTTGATTGCGAGTTTCGGCGAAAGCAGAGCGCTGGTCTCAGGAATTATTTTGTCCGCGTGGCCCAAGGCAATATCGGCTTCTTTGAGGGCTCCTGCGACGTTGCAGCTCATGGCATCCAGTTCGATTTTTTTCCCGTCGACTTCGATTGTCACCGGAATTGCCCGCCGGATGACAATATTGCTTCCGGAGTTAATGGCTGTCCCTGAAGCCGGGTAAATGAGATCATGCTCTCCTAGAACGATCTTGTTCTCTTCCAAAAAACCGCTCACGTCACCCTTTGTAGTAAGAACAAAATAATTTAAGCCGTTGTCGTCAAGATTGATTTTGGAAACAAAACCAGTTCCCAAAAAATGTCTTCTGAAGGGCCAGAAATAATTATACTTGAGGGCGAAGATGATAACAGCGATTAGGGCGGCTGCAATTAGTATTCTAAAAAAAGTGCGCATAACTAGCACTTTATTGTAATAGTTAGGTTAATATTCCGCAAGTATTCGAGATTTTTTTGCAATGTCGTGTATTCCATTTATGCGGATACCATATCTAGTCCAGGCAATTTAATTGTTTGTTCTATCCGAAAAATACAAGATACCAAATACTATATACCAGATACTGAACTGGCTCCCTTCCAAGCCAACTCAAAAATCATTTGCATGGTATCATGGAAGGTTTTGTCCTCGATGATCACGCCTATTGGCTGTTCCCGCTCGAGTTTCAGGAGCGAGACTCGGTTATCAGCGTAAATTGTAAGTTCTATCTTGTAGGGGAAAATTTCTTTGGGAATATGGCGCAAAACGGGCCAGATTTTTTTGTCGATATTTTTATAAATTTTATTGGCGTAGTTTTTATCAGTATTTGTATCTGGCGTTATCGCGCGAGTTGCAATGCCAATTTTCTCCTTAGCTCTTAAGTACCGATCAATAAATTTACTGGTCAAAAAATTAATAACTTCGGATGTATTTGAAAATGCCAGCATCTCGTATTTTTTATCTGTTGCAAGATGGTCTTCGTATATTGAAACGACTCCGTCGACTCCCTCAAAGTACTTAACCTGAGGTTTATTGGGAATCAAGCTGAATAAGCCCTCCAGCTCAGGGATCAGTTTTTTAGTATACTCAAGGGTATCTTGAGCCCGGCTTAGATTATATCTGGCATATCTTTCCAGCTTGTAAGGTTTTTCGATCTGATAATAAAGCTTCTTCCCCTTTACTATTTCACCCACAAGCCCTTTGACTGCTAAATTTGTAAGAACTTTATAGGTCGTACTTCGGTTAATTTTTGTAATTTCTGCCAGTTTCGAAGGATAAGCTCCGCCGTTTTCAAGTAAAGCCGCGTAAATTCTAGCTGCTTTGTCTCTTAGGCCGGCTTTAGTTAATTGGGTAATGGTTTTCTCATCAATAGCCATATATTTAAGATACCCCTTTTATCTAAAATTGTCAAAATAAACGAACAAAAAATATGTTAATAACAAAATAAACTATGTATAAAGCACAAAATATATATAAAATGGTAAAATTTAATACCAAAATATTAAATAAATGCTATATTCTTTTGCTTTGGGACTTTAACAATTTTAGAAAGGGATGGTGAAATTATGAAAAGAGTGTTTCTGATAAATGTTGGGGATCGCAGGCCGGCGGATAGCTTGCATTGGCATGCTTGGCCAAGTCTGGGAATATTGACTGTGGGCTCCCTACTCCAAGAAATTGGTTGGGATGTCACGCTGTACGATGAAAATATTCTAGGGCCAATCAGGCTTGAAGATTTTGTGAGAAGCGGAGATGTGGTCGGGTTGAGCCTGCTAATCTCATCATGCGAGCGTGGGCTGCATTTGGCCAACGAGGCAAAAAAACTGGGATCGCAGTATGTGATTTTGGGGAATGATCAGGCGGCGAGCCGGGCTAAACAAATTCTAAGTCAATGCCCGAGCGTGGATGGAATTTTTTTGGGAGATAATCTCGACCCGATTGAAAAAGTATTTGGCTGTATCGCGAAGATCAGTTCTCTTCCAGTTGATGGGATAGCCGGTTTTACGAGAAGGGATCGAAATGGGATTCCAGCCTTAATTCTAGCTAAGCCCTTTCATTCTCTGCAATTCAATAAGCCTGACTTTAAGCTGTATTCGCAAGCTTATTGGGAAAGAGTCTGGCAAAATCATCAGGAATTGGATGGCTCTGAGTACAGCATTGATTCGACTGGCATTAAAAATGCCACTATTATGTTGGCGAGCGGGTGCGCGCACGGCCGGAATGCCTGCAGCTACTGCTCCATCAACGAGGTGGGGCAAATGCGCTGGGGAGATGCCGATTATTTCCTGTCGCTTATCGAAGCTTATAAAAACTTTGGAATTAGCACCTACTATAATGTTACGGATGATTTTACGGGATTTCCGCAACTAATCGACAAGCTCTATACGGCTGGTGTTAAGTTTCCAAATTTAATCTTTTACGGCCGGGCTCGTTCGGCAATGCATAGGCCAAAAATCTTTGAGAATATATTGAGGCTCGTTGACGGAGGATACGCAAAAGTCAACTGCGGGTTGGACAGCGGCTCGGATCTGATTCTGCAGCAAGGACTCAATAAGGGGCATGGGATTCGTGAGAACAAGGAGCTCGTACTTCTTGCGAAGAAACTAGGTCTCCATCTTCACTGCTCTTTCATTTTCGGGAGTCCAGGTGAAAATGAGAGAAGCTGCCAAGAAACGCTTGAATTCATTGAATGGATGCTGGGCATTTTAGGTAAGCAAGTTGCCAGAATCGAAAGCGACATCTTCTGGGCCTGGCATAGCGCGCCTAGTGGCCGGATTTTTACCAGCTATGAATTTGCTCGCGGATATGCAGCTATGGTGGGCAAAGATTTACCGAGGGTTGCCTGGCGGCGGGAATTCAATATCTATCAAGACAGCATCTCGCTCCCCTGGAAAGTGCAGCTGTCGTTTCTGAGATGGTTTACAAGAGTGGATGTGGATTTCGTCCGGGATTGCAATACCAATATCCGTAGGTTAGCCGAAAAATACGGAGTTATCTACGGCATCGCGCATGGCGCGAACGCAAATGTAATTAAATAATACATAAAGAGAAAAACTTTGGGCGGAAGCTGATTGGCTCTCCGCCTTTTTTTATACTCAATTTATAATTGACAGACTGTCTCGGTTTCTTAATGCGATTAGTTGAATTAACATCATAATCGCTTGGCAAGTTTTGTCCGCAGCGCTTAACGACTGTTGGGCAAAAATTAACACTACAACTAGTTGTAGTGAATATCAAAGCCTGTGATTATTAGTATATGCTTGGAGGGAATATGATATCTTTACTGTCTACACTTGCCTCTGCCTGTATTGTATGGCTTCCGCGAGATGCGGGACTTGGATGATTTCAGATCCCGCGAGATCCGCAATAGTGCGGGCGATTTTTATGATGCGATGATAAGCGCGAGCAGACAATTGAAGCTGATTTACGGCTTTTCGCAGAAGATCAATTTCTTTCTCGCCAAGCTGGCAAAATTTTTTGATGTGCGGATTTTGCATTTCGGAATTTGAAATTACATCAAGGCCTTCAAATCTCGCGAGCTGTCTCTCACGGGCTTCCGTAACTCGTTCCCGGATTAAGGAACTTTTTTCAGAGTTTGCTTCGCTATGTAATTTCTCAAATTTCATTCGAGGCACTTCAGCATATATATCGATTCTATCCAGAATGGGCCCGGATATTTTTCTTTGGTATTTTATGATTGAGGCGGGAGAGCAGCTACAAAGTCTTTCCGGGTCAGTAGCGTTTCCGCAAGGGCACGGATTCATGGAAGCGATCAGAGTGAACCTGGCGGGAAATGTTAGGGTTCCTTGGGCGCGGGAAACGCTAATCAGTCCGTCTTCGAGCGGCTGACGCAGGTTTTCAATAACCGAGCGGCTAAATTCGGGAAACTCGTCTAAAAATAACACTCCCCGATGCGCGAGGCTGATCTCACCCGGACGCGGAAACTGTCCGCCTCCCACCAATGAGACAGCTGATGCGCTGTGGTGAGGCGAGCGAAACGGCCTTTCGGCTACAAGCGCGGTCCCCTTTTCCAACTTGCCTGCAATGGAAAAAATTTTAGTAACTTCGAGTGACTCTTGAAAGGTTAGCGGCGGGAGAATTGACGGAAAGGTTCTGGCGAGGAGCGTTTTCCCCGACCCTGGCGGCCCGGAAAGCAGGATATTATGGCCACCGGCTGCGGCAACTTCCAACGCGCGCTTGGCGTATTCCTGTCCGCGCACATTTTCCATATCAGCCGTGTAATTCTGAGGTTTAAACAGAGAATCTAAATCTTTCTTTGGCGCGCGAGGTATAATTTTTTCTCCGGAAATGTGCAGAACGAGCTCTTTTAAATTTTTGACAGGAATAACTTTTAAGCCCGCTACGATACTGGCCTCATCTGCGTTTTCAAATGGTACGTAAAATTCTTCCATGCCTGCTTCTTTGGCCATGATGGCAACGGGCAAGACTCCATTGACTGACCGAATGTTGCCATCCAGAGACAGTTCGCCTACAAACATCTTCTTATCCAAATTCGATTTTAGCTGGTTAGTCGCAACCAGAAATCCCAATGCGATAGGGAGGTCGTACAGTGGCCCCTCTTTTTTGATATCAGCTGGTGCCAGGTTTACCGTGATTCGGCCGCAACGGTGTGGAGGCTTGAAGCCGGAATTTTTAATGGCAGAGTCAACCCGGTCCTTTGATTCTTTAACTGCGGCGTCCGGAAGTCCCACGATGCTAAAAACGTGCAGACCCGAATGAGTATCGGCTTCTACCTCGACCGGATAACTGGCTAGTCCAATTGTAGCGGCGCTTAATACTTTGGAAGACACAGGAATAAATTAAAAGTTGAAAGTGAAAAGTTAAAAATTATGAAGTCCCGCTGCGCGGATTTTTGTTGAGTATTTTTAACGCAAGCATAGCTATGCCGATGGTGATGTAGACATCAGCCAGGTTAAATACCGGCCATATTTTCAGGTTGATAAAATCAATGACACAGCCCTGAGTTAGGCGATCGACTAAATTGGAAATTCCTCCGGATAAAATTAAAATCAAAGGCAGCGTAAAGGCTGACTTCTTGTCGGTAAATAGTTTTAGCAAGATTGATCCAATGATAATTACCCAAAGAAAATAAAAAAAGCCAGTCGGAAGTTTGATCCCCCAGGACAGATTTTCATTACAAAAAAAAGAAATAAAACCGGAATTAAGTTTTGTTTTTAGCAGAAACGACTTTGCAAGTTGGTCGAGCAGAATAAGACTAGCCGCCAAGAGCAAGTAAAAAAATATAAAAGATTTTTTCATTCGATAGATTATGCTTCGCAGTCAAGACAAGTATCGGCTTGAGGATAGGCTCTCAGTCTTTCAAGGGGAATTTCTTTTTGGCAATTCACGCAAAAACCATAAGTTCCCTGGTCTATCCTTGCCAGAGCTTCATTTGTCTTCTCAAGTTCCTGCTTGAGCGTCTCATCGGTAGCTAAGGTGCTCTCATATATTTCTATCTCGTCCGCGTTTTGCTCCTCATCTCTCTCGATTTCCGAAAAATTAGTCTGGTATTCCCGATCGACGTCCTCCTCTCTTTTTTCAGAATTTCCCAATGCTCCTTCGAGGCGCTTCTTGTCATCAAGAAGTTTTTGTTTAAGCTCCTCCTGAATTTTTGGATCCAACATGTCTTTAGCGATTAACTACTTAATAATTTCCAATAAAATTGCATATCTATTATAACATAAAGCTCAGCCTAAAAGAAAAGTAGGCTTATTTTAGTAATAAATATTCTTTAAATGGCGCAGTCGGGCAATGCTGGTTTCGTGATCAATCTCGACTGTTATCGCGTCCAAACGGTAATCAGACTCTTCCAGCTTATTTTTTCGAAGATAGTCGGAAATTACCCTAGACAGCTTGTGATATTTTGATCGGGTAATGGCTGCTTCGGGGTTGCTTGGATGGTTTTTATCACACTTTCTGGTTTTTACTTCAACAAATGCTATTTCTTCCGATTCAGGGTCCCTGGCAATAACATCAATTTCTCCGCGTCTATAGCCGAATTTGTTGAAAAAGTTAGCGCCCAAAATTTCGTATCCGTTTCTGCGCAAGTAATTTGCGGCAATAACTTCTCCTAATTTGCCGGTTTCGCCGGGTAAGCTGGGATTCGCTTCCATAGGTCCAGTATAAGCTATTTTTGCCAACAAAAAAACAGCCTATTTCAGCCGATCTCTTAGCAGCCCTTTTTTATCGGATACCGGGCGCTGCAAGCGCCCGCAAAAAATAATTAAGTGGCGGCAGCGCCCGGTGTTTGACATGTATCAACATGCAAACCCAGAACCCTGCGCCCGGGTGAAAGGCGCGAAAGTGTCTTAAAAGCTGCATGTATTTTGCATACATGTCCGTATTCGTCACCTTCCCGCGGTCATTTAAGGAACCTTATTTGTTTTTATTTTTACAAAATTTACAACAAAAACTTTGTTTTGTTTTTTTCGAGTATGCCAGACTCTCAGATCCGAACTGGTCAGATTCAAAAGACTGGCACACTCGTTATCCTTCGCGTTGGAAGGAGAAACGGGAAAGCAAACGAGTTCCAATCGCAAATAGGGGGAAATTGCGATTGGAACTCGTTTGCCTAAGTATTTTCAAAGAATTTCGAACTTGTAGCTATAGTATAGCATTTTTTTTCGGAAAGGTCAAATAATTTTTGCAAGTGGGGAGCAATAATTCACGATTTGGCTGTAATGTACGGAGTATTAGTCTTGATATTAAATGGAAAATTCAAATTGCTAACAATGTATAAAATTTATTTTACCAAGATGTAATCCAAAACCGAGCGCATCTGATCTTTGGAGGTTGTCACTATAAGATAAGAGGAATTTTTAACCGAATCTTGAATAATTGAATAATCCAGGGAATTATCGGTGGAGGAAGAATTTATATATCGGATATCGGCATTCTTATATTTGCTGGAACTGAACGCGGTCGAAGAAAAAATCACGGACTTTCCTATGTACAGTGGCTTAAAAGCGGATACCAAGGCCTGCTCCTGAGCCGTAAGCTCTTGAGCGGCGGCGGTTTTATCGCTCACCTGGAAAACAATTCCCATGTTTATTTGGGAGTTCTCTTTTGCAACAAATAGGCTGAAATCTCCCGAAAGAAGCTTACTGAGGTCTGCGGGAATACTGAGCCCGAAGCCTGAAATAAAGTCAGAGGAGGATATGAGTTTACTGTGATTACTTTTATCTACCAGAGTTAATTCGACGAGGTCGCCTTCAGATGAATTTCTCGAGAATTCCGTGACATATTCATCAAGTTCGGCCTTGATCGCGGCGCTCCCGGAAGAAATGTCTACCCCTAAGCCGCTCTGCTTGGGATTATTGGCGTTCAGAATGATGTCTAAACTTTGTTGTTTTTGGGCGCTCGTATCATTAGTATCTGTCGTAGTCTGGGGAGTTTTTTGGACGTTGCCTCCTTCTTCAGCCGAGTGGCGAAGGAAGAACCAATAATAAGCACCCCCGCCAAGTAGGACGAGAAGCAATACGATAATTATAATAACGATTGTTAATTTATTTTTTTTCTTTGGAGTTGAGGCTGATTCAACTTGTCCTGGCAAATTGTTCGTGGATTCGCCATAATCAGTTTTTTCGGCAAAGGGAGGCTGAATTTGGGGAGAATTCGGCGCTTGAGGCGAGAGAGTATTGGTTGAAGCCTCGGCATAATGAGACTCTTCAGCTTCTATTTTAGCCAGGAAGGGGTTCTGTTCCTCAGCGCTCTTTAGGTTGGTTGAAGATGGTGGGGCGGGAGCGGGTGCGGGAACGATTGAGCTGCCGTTGCTCTCAATGTTCAACGTTTCCCCGGAGCCGGATGTGGCCCCTTTTTGTGCAGAAGAATCTGGTTGATCTTCTTCAGAAGAAGTAACTCCTTTCTTAAAATTTTCGTAGTCTTCCTTCAGAGTCCTTATTTTGCCATAGAAATTTGGCAGAGCGCTCCCTTCGGGGGCGTTATTTGTGTCCGATCTGGAATTTCCAAATTGAAACATTTGTTTTTATTCGCTGCAACTTTTGCCTTTCAGCGTAATTTCGTGCCGGAAAAAGTTCTTATGATTTTTTGGTTTTTGGAAAAATGCAGAATGACAAAAGCAAAATTTGAGCGGATGAATTTTTATTTTACTAGCGCAATTTTATTTTACACTATTATCCAAACCCTTCATAGTCAGGTTGATTCTGCCAAGGTTGTCTATTTCCTTCACTTTGACGTCCACCATTTGTCCAATCTCAAGAGCATCTTCCACTTTTTCGGTTCTTTTTTCTGAAATCTCAGAGATATGAATGAGCCCTTCTTGCCCAGGGAGGATCTCAGCGAAGGCGCCGAAATTCATCAGGCGTGTAATGCGCCCTTTGAAGACTTCTCCCGCGGCCACTTCATGAGTCAGGTTTTTTACCCAGTCAGAAGCTTTTTTTCCGGCTTCAGGATTGTCGGCTGTAATAAACACGGAGCCGTCATCTTCAATGTCTATTTCTACTCCGGTTTCATCGATGATTTGGTTGATGACTTTACCGCCTGGTCCGATAACTGTTCGGATTTTGTCAGGATTGATTTTCAAAATGATGATTCTTGGGGCATACGGAGACAGGTCGGCGCGCGGAGTACTGATAGTTTCGTTCATGATATCGATGATCGCAATCCGATTTTTGCGGGATTGTTCAAGAGTATCGCGGATCATATCGGATGTGAGGCCGTCCACCTTTACATCAAGTTGAATGGCGGTGATCCCGTCTTTTGATCCCGTAATTTTAAAATCCATTCCTCCAAAATGGTCTTCCGGGCCTTGTATGTCGGAAAGCAGCTTGTAAGATCCGTCCTTTCCAACGACGATTCCAACCGATATGCCGCCGATTACGGATTCCATCGGTACGCCGGCGTCCAGCAGAGCCAGATTACTGGCGCAGGTGCTGGCCATCGAGGAAGATCCATTTGAGGAAAGGACTTCGCTCACGACGCGGATAGTATAAGGAAAGTTGTCTTTTTCAGGAGCTACGACAGCGAGCGCTTTTTCGGCGAGCGCCCCATGGCCGATCTCACGCCGTCCCGGCCCGCGCATCGGTCGTACTTCTCCGACAGAAAAAGGAGGGAAATTATAATGATGCATAAATCTTTTCTTTTCATCGAGTTCCATTGTGTCGATCACCTGTTCCATTCCAGGAGCGCCCAGCGTGACGACTGAGAGCACTTGGGTTTCTCCACGAGTAAAGAGCGCTGAACCATGCGTGCGGGGCAAAAGGCCGACAACGCAAGAGATCGGCCGCACTTCATCCAGTTTTCTTCCGTCAGGACGCTCATTCTTTTCAAGGATATTTTTTTCAAAAAGTCTTTCCATTTCAGCATCAATCGCGGCCAAGGCCAGTTCTTTTTTTGCGGCATAATCCGTGGGATATTTTTCCTTGATGTATTTCGCTGCTTCAGCAAAAAGTTCATTTTGCATCTTTGTCTGGACGTTATGGTCTTTTTGGTACAAGGCCGGAGCGATTTGATCGGAAAATTTTTCCAGGATTTCTTTTTTGAAATCATCATCTGGCGCTAGCAGAATTGCTTCGGACTTTGGCTTTCCGATTTGTTTTTGGATATCCTGTATAAACGTGACAATTTGATCGATCACCTTTTGCGTTTCAGTGAACGCCTCAAAAAGCTTGTCTTCTGCGACGATTTTGGCGCTGGTCTCAATCATATTGATTTTTCCTTCGACTCCACAGGCAAAAATATCAAAGGAACTTGCAGCAAGGTCGCCATTCACGGGGTTGATGATTACTTTCCCTTCTTTTTCTCCCGCACGGACGGCGCCCACGGGACCGTTCCAAGGAATATCTGAAATGGCAAGAGCCGCCGATGCGGCAATCGTTCCAGCAAGGGCAGGATCGTTTTCTTGGTCAATAGAGAGAACGGTTATAATCACTTGGACATCATTTCGCATCCGCTGATCGAATAACGGCCGCAGTGTTCGATCAATAAGCCGACCGTTAAGAACGGCTTCGTCAGTAGGTCTTCCTTCTCTTTTGATAAAGCGACTGCCTTTTATTTTTCCGGAAGCGTAAAACTTTTCTTCATAGTCCACCATAAGCGGGAAATAATTCATTCCCTCCCTGGCCACAGGGCTCATAACGGCAGTAGCTAGCACTACGGTATCGCCATAACGAACGGTTACTGAAGCATTGGATTGCTGCGCTAAAAGACCCGTCTCAATGATGAGTTTTCTTCCGGCAATTTCAGTCTCGAATTTTTTCGGTTCCATAAAAAGTTTGTCTCCGCCCACGCGCTAATAGACGAATGACACACATTTGGCACTGATAAACTCAGTACGAAGTGTGTGCGATTAGCTATTAGAACTGGCGGGATGTTATTTAGTGATTAAAGATCGGCAAATAGTGGATTTGCGAGAATACTGCCTAGTACTTACTGGATGCTGTTTGTCATTAAATTAAAAATTTTTTCTTGTTCTCGCTTAGATTGATGAAATCGTCCGCTGCTTCGATCAGTTTTCCTGAGGCTGATTCCGCAAAAGCGATAACTTCAACGCGGCAACCTTTGGTGTTTTGGAGGTATTCAACTAGGGGGATATAATCTCCGTCGCCGGTGACAAGAACGATTACGTCCAGGTGTTCCGCAAGCTTAACGGCATCGACGGTAATTCCGACATCCCAATCCCCTTTTTTGGCGCCTCCGGGAAAAATCTGGAGATCCTTGGTCTTTACTTCATACCCGGACTTTTGGAGAGCATCAAAAAAATTTTTTTCCAGACCCTCTATGGTTTTTATGCCGTATCCGATTGCTCGAATCAATTTTCTTCCGGATACCGAAGATTTTAAGATTTCCTTGAAATCAACTTTTTTCTTGTAGAGTACTTTGGCGGAATAATACATATTTTGGATATCCACCAGAACACCCACTCTTTGTTCCGGAAATTTTCCTGTTGGCATAGAAGAAGTTTAAAGTTTATATAAAAGACTCAAAGTTTCTTTTTTTATTCCTTAAGGCCCAGCGCGGTCACAAGTTTTTTATATCGCTTGGAATCCTTTCCTTTGAGATAAGTCAGAAGTTTTTTCCTTTTGGAAACCATCTTTAAGAGGCCGCGGCGCGAATGGTTATCTTTTTTATTTTTTTGAAGATGGGAGGTCAAGCTCTTAATTTGTTCAGTAAAAAGAGCAATCTGAACCTCAGGCGAGCCGGTGTCTTTCTCATGAGTCTTAGTTTTTTCAATTACCCTACCTTTCTTTTGCTTACTTAAAGGCATGTTTTTCAAATATTACTGTTTATTTGGCGAAATCATCATCAGATCTTGCGGCTTGATAATAACATTAAAAGACGTTTTTGTAAAACAAAAAGAATATGTTTACTTTTCCCGATATAGAGATTTAAAATGGCTGCTCAAGACCTATCAGATTTCGGTTTAATGGTGTATTATACACTTTGTATGCAGTGGTACGCTGAATATGCCGCTGAGGCCGCAATAAGTAGTTTTTAATTGTATTACAGAGTATGAAAATAATCAAGAACCATCCCGCAACATCGTCTGAAACGCTCCGCGAATCAAAACAAGAGGGGCTTCTGGCCGGTTTAAATGAGAAACAAAGAGAGGCTGCGATGACTACAGAGGGGCCGGTCCTCGTCATTGCCGGAGCCGGATCTGGAAAAACTCGCCTTTTAACCTATAGAGTGGCGTATTTAATCAAAGAGAGGGGTATCTCGCCCCGCAATGTTTTGGCGGTAACTTTCACAAACAAAGCCTCGCAAGAGATGAAAGAGCGAATCAGGAAGATTATGGGGGGGAAGCTGTCTCTTGAGCCTACAGTTGGAACATTCCACTCGGTTTGCGTGCAAATTCTGCGGAGGGAAATCAAACGGATCGGCTTTTCCGGCAATTTCGTGATTTTTGATGGGCAGGATCAGTTGGCCCTTATCAAAAAAGTCATGAAGGAAAAGAATGTAAATTCGGACAAATTCAATCCGCGGGCCATCCTGTCGGTAATTTCAAGGGCAAAGAATGATCTTGAAAGCGTAAAGCATTTCATTCGTGGCGAGAGCTTGTTTGAGGAAATTATTGCTAAAGTTTACGATGGCTATCAAAACTCACTGAATGCTGCCAACGCTCTGGATTTTGACGACATTTTGGTTTATACGGTGGAAATTTTCAGGAAATTTCCTGAAGTTCTGGAAAAGTATCAGAGTATTTTCAAATATATCCTGGTGGATGAATACCAGGATACGAACAAGGCGCAGTATGTACTGGTTAATATGCTAGCTGAGCTGCATCGTAATCTCTGCGTTGTGGGGGATGATTGGCAATCGATTTATTCTTTCCGAGGAGCCGATATCAAAAATATTTTGGATTTTGAGAAAGATTATCCGGAAGCGGTGGTGATTCGCCTTGAGCGCAATTATCGTTCGACTCAAAAAATTCTGGATGCCGCATATGGAATAATTTCCCAAAATATTCATCGCAAAGACAAGAAACTTTGGACGGATATCAAAGGTGATCATCAGGTAGTTGTCTACGAAGCGAGTGATGAAATGGACGAAGCCGATTTTGTCGTATCTCAAGCGCAAAATATTCGTCGTGAGGATAATTTAAAATTAAGTGATTTTGTGGTTCTCTATCGGACCAACGCCCAATCTCGGGCTATTGAAGAGGGATTTCTAAAGGCAGCCTTGCCATACCGCATTGTCGGCGGTTTAAAGTTTTACGAGCGCAAAGAAATCAAAGATTTCCTGGCCTATTTGCGCCTGGTTGCTAATCCAAAAGACTCACTGAGTCTTGAGCGAATAGTGAACTCGCCTCCGCGCGGAATCGGGCAGGTTACACTGAAAAAATGGGTTGACTTTACTAGGGAGCAAGGCACAAGCTTTATTGAAAGCGCGAAAGACGCGGAAAAAATCGAGGGCTTGGCAGCCGCAAAGATTGATGCCATAAAGAAATTCAATCATTTTATCGAACGCGCCCAGGAGAAAATAAAAAAAGCGAGCTTAACCGATTTCTTTGACTATATATTCCTCGAATCGGGCTTTCAGACTTTTCTTCTCAGCGAAGGCGAGGCGGGGCAAATCCGATTCGAGAATGTGCGGGAACTTTTTACCGTAGCAGAAAAGTATGACGAGCTTAACGGTGAAGAAGGGCTGACTGGATTTTTGGAAGAAGTCGCTTTGGTTTCGCAATCGGATGACATTGATCAAAAAAAGGACGCTGTGCATCTGATGACTCTCCATAACGCCAAAGGCCTGGAGTTTAATACTGTCTTTATGGTCGGCATGGAGGAGGGCTTATTCCCCCATTCCAGAAGCCTCATAGACCCATCCGAGCTGGAAGAGGAAAGAAGACTGTGCTATGTGGGTGTGACCAGGGCGAAAAGCAGAGTATTTTTGTCGCACGCGAGTTCGCGCAATATTTACGGCTCAGTTCGAGTCAACGTGCCTTCGCGTTTCATTGAAAATATTCCGCAAGATTTGATCAAAAACGCCAATAATGAACATCGCTACGAAAAATTCAGGAAAGATAAAAAGTCTAAAAGCGTTTCAAAATACAACGACGGAGAAAGAGTTAACCACGACAAATTTGGAGAAGGAATTGTTGTCTCGGCAGAGGGTGATGTGCTCACGGTGGCTTTCAGAAAGGTGGGTATAAAAAAAATATCCTCTGCGTACGCTCATTTAAGGAAAGCATAAAAGCGGACTCCGGATCCGCCTTTAAAAGACACGAAAAGAATTTATTAATAGATGAAACCTTTAATTACGCCGCTGCCCGCCGAGAGAGTTCTCGTGCTCTTTTTTCCGAAACCGACATAGTTCATTTCTGAAACCGTGAAAGAGCTTCCTTTTACCGACTCAACAACAGCCACATGCCCCCAGCGCGACTCCCCTGTGACAACAATTGCTCCAGGTCGCGGGGTGCGTCCCGTTGCTTTTCCGTAAGCGCGGGCATTCGCAAGCCAGGATATAGCGTTTCCGCCCCAGGGAACATATTTTCTTTGTGCTACATACCAAGTGCAATAGCCATAAGGAAATCGGTGACCTGCTCCAGCTCTTGCATCGAATCGAGCAGCTGAAGCCGTTGCAGTGCCAGTAGCCGCGGTTGCGTACGTTGAAACATATTGGCGAGTAGGCATGCTGGCCGAAGCCAAGGTGGTTCCGCTGGCAGCTTGCGGAGGTGCGATATATCCATCTGGAATTACCAGCTCCTGGCCACTTCGCATATCTCCATTGGCGGGAAGTTCATTGTAGGCGATAACCTTTGCTTCATCTACGCCGTATTTTTTAGCAATTGCAGCAACCGAGTCGCCTTTTTGAACTTTATAGTTAACACCGGTCACGGGAAGGATAGTCAACTTGTCGCCGGGTTTTATGATTGAATTTTCATCCAATTTGTTGGCCCAGAGAATGGTGTTGGCCGAAACCCCGTTAAGAGCGGCAATTTTTCCAATGTTATCTCCATCTTTTACTAGATACTCGCGCGAACCCCTGCCTTTAGCTGTTCCGCCTCCGGCTTCTACACCGTTCGTGGAAGTCAGAAACATCTGATTTTGCGTCGCGGGCAGATAAGCATAGACTGCGTCCGATTCATCTGCGGTGTATTCAGCTGAGGCGACTTCCGTGTCAGCCAGATAATTCGTAGTGCTGAGGGGGGCTGTAGCTAGGTTATTTTGTCTCTCCGTCCTGACAAGCGCCTTGTTTTTGAGTGAATTCGAGTCATTCTGATTTTGGCTTGAAAGCAAATAGCCAAACAAGGATCCACGCGCCTCGAGCGATGAAGAAAGGTTAATGAGAGCGACCAGCCCAACACAAATAGCCACGACAATCGTGGCTGCGTATTCTCTCAAAAGTGAAAATAGTTTAACAAATGACGTCTTTCTTCTTAGAAAAAAGATAAGGCGAAATTGAAACGAATGGATTTTGGAATTTGCTAAGCGAAGGTTTTCCCCTCTTAGTAAAGCTCTAAATCCTCTCCAGACCAACTGGAAGAGACGCTTTAAAAAGTTACTAATAGGATTTCCCTTTCTGTTGGATTGTAGGCTCGAAGCAAAACGCAATCATAAACTACCGTATCGAGAACGATTTCCTACTAATCCCTAATTATTACACGCATAATAGGTTAACACAGCCATTATAAGTGTCAAGACGGTTGTGAGGGAAAATTGTGGATTAGATAATAAAGCTTTATATAAAGCAATAATGTCCGATATATCCGATGCGTAGACTCAAATAATATTAGAATAATTTCGAGCTAGGCTTTATCTCTGGTATAATCAATGTGCCGCGCAACATCTTTCTGACGAGATTAGATAAGTCTAAAAAGCAGTGAAATCAGCTTGGGCTGTGCAATAATTATGAACTTAAGTCAACTAAAAACCCAATACCTTGAATATCTGGAAATAGAAAAAGACAGGTCGCAAAAGACGATAGAAAACTACGATCACTATATCCAGCGGTTTTTGGATTGGTCAAAAGTGAAATCTCCCGTCGATATTACGGATGGACTGGTTAGAAGTTACCGCCTCTATTTAAATCGCCTGAATGATGAGAAAGGAAAATCTCTCAAAAAAATAACACAAAATTACCATGTTATTGCGCTTCGTAATTTTCTGAAGTTTCTCGCGAAGCGCGATATTAAGACTTTGACTGCGGAAAAAGTGGAGCTTGGAAAGACTGAAGGGCGGCAAATAGATTTTTTGGAAATTGAAGAAGTAGAGCGGATGTTTGATGCGGCCGGCGGCAGGGATCCCAAATCGCTTCGTGATCGGGCCATTCTCGAGCTGCTGTTCAGCTCAGGTCTTCGCGTCTCAGAATTAGTCAGTCTTGATAGAGACCAGATTAACCTTAGGACCGGGGAATTCAGCGTGCGAGGCAAGGGCGGAAAAGTACGGGTAGTCTTTGTCTCAAGCGAAGCAAAAAAATTTCTTGAATATTACCTCGATAAAAGGGGCGATATGGATCCGGCGCTTTTCGCGCGAATCGGAGTGAAACGGCTCGAAGAAAGGAAGATCTCAAGAGGTTTGCGGCTAACTCCCCGGACTATTCAGCGTGTTGTGAAATACTACGCGACTAAAGCTGGGATTGTGAAAGATGTCCATCCGCACACTTTGCGCCATTCCTTTGCGACCGATCTCATCGCGAACGGCGCTGACATCCGCAGTGTCCAGGAGATGCTTGGACATTCCTCTGTGACGACGACCCAAATCTACACCCACGTCACGAATAAGCAGCTCAAAGAAGTTCATAAGGCCTTCCATGGGAAAAGGAGAAAATGAATCATCTTGAGATTAAGATATGCGCGGTATATACTTTGATTAATGAAAAATAAACTCACTGAAAAACAAATTAATACATTGAAGGGGATTGGATTGACTGATAGCCAGATCAAATTATACTTGGCAGCTTTGGAAAAGGGGTTGTTATCAGCATTGGAACTTTCAAGGTCGACTAAGATCAATCGGCAGCAGGTTTACGTGCAGGCTGAAAAGTTGGTCGAACTTGGCCTTTTTGACATTACAAGAAAACAAAGAAAGAAATACATTCCTGCGGACCCAAGCCGGCTGGTTGAACTAAGTAAGAAAAAAATTAGCGAACTTCAGAATGTCTCTGACAAATTACTCGATATTACTTCTATCTTGAAGTCCGTGCCTTCTGACAAAAAAAGCAAAATTGTGACTAGATTTTTTGAAGGACACAAAAAAGTTGAAGAGGCCTACGAAAAAGAACTGGCGCAATCGAAAAATACGGAGATACTGAGTCTGGCGGGATTAATCGACGAAATTTTCAGATACTTTCCCGAAAAATACTGGGATAGGTGGAACCAGGAATTTGCCAGGCATAATTCCAGCACGAGAATGATTGTGCATAATTCGGACGCTGCGAAAAGTTTTTCAAGGAAGGGCGGTGAATATAAAATGGAAACCCGGTACCTCAATAATTTTTCGCTAAAGGTAAATATTGATATTTTCAATAATGTTGTGTTGGTTGTCTCTTATGCGGACGAATTGACGGTTTGGATTGAAAGTGATATAGTCGCGCAATCATATCGAATAATGTTCGAACTTCTCTGGCAACAGGGAAAAAAGTTCGAAAATATTTAGTTTGTTGTAGCTCGATAGAATACAGAGCAGATTAAAAATAAATTGTATACAAGCATAAAAATAACGTCTTTGAGGCGTTTTTTAATTTTTTATTACGAGGACAGAAGGAACGATCTAATCTTTGATCAGATAAAAATCAAGGAGGAAAGGCTTATGCCACCCAGTGGGTTCAATAAAAAAGCGGTAGGGGGATTGCTCCAATTTGTCGATGGATGCTACGAAGATTTGCTGGAGGCAATTTGCTCCGATGAGTCTTTGCCCGCCGAAGCCAAGGCAAGGGTCAAAGAGATCATGAATCATGAACGCTCCCAGATTGGGAAAGCCGTAGCAGCTTTGCATATCGACGATGATGGTAAACTCGTCAAACGAACCAAGACTTAAGGCTACATACCATTTTTAAATCCCCCAATCACCTCACGGCGGTTGGGGTTTTCTTTTTGGGAAATAAAACGTATAAATAAACTAGTTTACTGGGACATAAAATATTTATAATAAAAAATCCCGGGATTCGTCTCCGGGATTATGCTTTAGCAGGAATAATATTTTCTACTTCTTGCAGTTCTTTTTTACTTTTTCCGCGAATTTAGTGAGGCGGTAAGTGACCAGAACCACGGCAGCGGTGACGACTGCAGCGTAGATGAACATAGCAGTGACATCGCCCGAGCCTTGCGTGCCAAAAATTCGTTCAAAAAGTTTTCGCATGGCATCATTCCAGGCGAGAGCCGCGACGAGTCCCATCGCGCCGGTCATCAGGGTAATAACTTTTTCGACAAAAAATACATGGAGTTTTTGCTCCTCTTTTTTGGTTATTTTTTCTTCTTTGGCTGCTTCTTTTTCTTCAGGCATTATGACTAAATTAGCCTCATTATGATGAACTAGCATTACTTGTAAAAATTTACCATTTAACGCGGGCGGTGTCTACCCTGTTGTATTACAAAGAATATATGATTAATCTTTCTTAATGTTGACGCAATACCAGTATTACATTACGCTTTATATGAGATTTTATTTTGAATGGGAAAGGGGTCGGGAAAACGGGAGTTTTCCCGTGGCGGAATTATTCAAACCGAGGGGTTTGAAAGAGGCACTTAGTGCCGACGGGACCGTAGCTCAGCGGTTAGAGCAGGCGACTCATAATCGCTTGGTCATAGGTTCGAATCCTATCGGTCCCACCGAGAAGGGCGATTGGCTCAGTGGTTAGAGCGCTTCCTTGACATGGAAGAGGTCACAGGTTCGATTCCTGTATTGCCCACAAAAAAACTCTGCGGTTAAAGTGGAGTTTTTAAGTACAAATTTTATGCAACGCGATTATACTTTCTCTGGCGCGATGGATATTTCATCAGCCTTTTCGATCACCTTCTCTGTTTCCGGCTCCTTAGCTTTTGCTATTTCTTCAAAAAACAAAACCCAAGCAGTGCTAGTGTAGGTCTGAATGGCGGCTGAAATGGCGATCAAAACGGCTAGGGTTATGGGAGTCGCGACAATAATAAACAGAATAAACGGGATAAGGCTCAAGTTGTAAAAAAGGTATCCGGCAGGAACAAAAGTAACGAGAAGTATCAAGACAACAGGAAGATAAACTATGCCAGCTGCGATTCGCAGGGCAAAAATAATGAGGCCGAAGAGGATTGTCTTCTTCAGGTTGTGAATTAGCAGATTGTATCCGGCTTCAAGAGCAGAGAAAATTTTAAGATCGGATAAAACGATGTATATCCCGGAAAAAATATTAACGAGGGTAATCACTATCATAATCGGCACCAGAATCGCTACCGCCAGTATTCCAATCAGGATCGCGCTGACGAAAGAGTGCATCATTGCGAGATATATGACTGGCATGGCGAGTATCGCAACTATCACGGCTGAGGCAAGGAAGAATAAAAGATAAAGCTGGAATAATTTCAGGAGGTATTTTTTCCCTTGCGTCCAGCCTTTCTTAAAACTAGCCTCTTTGTCTCTCGAAAGAAGATTAATGGATTTTACGAGTCCGGCTCGCCCGATAAGCGAGATTAAAAATAGGAGGATAAAGATTGCCAGCGCCACCAGCCCGATAAGGACCATTGCTTGCCAATTGGCTTTTGCGAATTCCTCAGTCTGGTTCTTTGCCGCTTCGTTATTCCCGATCCTTCCCAAATCAAACCCGGATCCCAATGAAATAAGTACGCCAAACCAGAGCAAAAACTTGTTTTGCCAGATCAGGTTTCCCGCTTTCTTCAGGATTTCAACGTAAGGAAATTCTTTTTTTGGCGAGGGATTATTGTTTGTTTCCATTCTCTTCGTCTAGCTTATTATCTTCTTTCGGAGTTGCCACAGTTGCCACTGGCTCTGGATTCCCTTCGGGCTTTTTGGTTTTTCCAATGATAACATCGAACTCTTCCTGTTCAATTGTTTCTTTCTCAAGCAACGTCTGGCTGATATTTTCAAGGACGCTCCTCTTCTCCAAAATTATTCTTTCTGCGGTATCGTAAGCACCTTTGATAAAAGCGGAAACCTCTTTGTCGATATCATGCGCGGTGGTTTCGGAATAGTTTTTTTCTTCGCTTATTTCTTTTCCAAGAAAGACCAACTCCTCTTTGTGCCCGAAAGTTCTTGGTCCAAGCCCGCTCATGCCATAGCGAGTTACCATCTTTCGCGCCATGTCGGTCGCTTTCTCGAGATCATTCGAGGCACCAGTAGTGACATCGCTGAAGATTAATTTCTCACTGACATAGCCTCCCAGCAGTACTGCGAGTTCGTCAACGAAATAAGCGCGGGTGTATAATCGCTTGTCTTCTTGCGGGGCGCTTAGGGTATATCCTGCCGCTTGGCCGCGGGAAATCACGGACACTTTTTGAACCGGGTCGGCGTTTTTGAGATTGGAAGCGACCAGTGCGTGTCCGGCTTCGTGATAGGCTGTGATTTCTTTTTCTTTGACGTTGAGAACCTTGCTCTTTCTCTCTGGCCCCAGAATGACCTTCTCGATTGAAACGGTCATTTCTTCCATAGAGATATTTTTCTTGCCCCTTCTCGCGGCAAGAATCGCTGCTTCGTTAACCAGATTGGACAAATCAGCTCCTGAAAAACCCGGAGTTCTTGAAGCAATAATCCTAAGATTTATATTTTTTTCAAGAGGCTTATTTTTCGAGTGTATCTTGAGGATAGCCTCGCGCTCTTTGATATCCGGAAGGTCCATGACCACTCTTCGGTCGAATCTGCCCGGGCGCAAAAGCGCGGGATCCAAAACATCCGGGCGGTTAGTGGCGGCAATGACAATGACGTTAGTGTCCGTTTCGAAGCCGTCCATTTCAACTAAAATTTGATTCAGGGTTTGCTCTCGTTCATCGTGTCCACCGCCAAGTCCGGCACCGCGATGCCGTCCAACTGCGTCAATTTCGTCGATGAAGACTATGGCCGGGGCGCTTTTCTTAGCTTGCCGAAAAAGATCACGTACGCGGCTTGCACCCACACCCACGAACATTTCTACAAATTCCGATCCGGAGATGCTGAAGAATGGAACATTGGCTTCGCCGGCGACGGCCTTGGCGATTAGGGTTTTGCCCGTTCCAGGAGAGCCAAGTAGCAGGACTCCTTTCGGAATCCTTGCGCCAAGATCTAAAAACTTTTTAGGGTGCCTTAGAAATTCAACAATCTCATGCAGTTCTTCTTTAGCTTCTTCCGCTCCTGCGACATCAGCAAAAGTAATTTTTTTCTTGTTCCCTTTCTGGGGCGAAATCAGGCGCGCTCGTGACAGGCCAAAAGACATTGCCTGGTTGTTGCCGCGCTGGGCGGAACGCATCATAAACCACAAAAAGACTCCTATAATAATAAAAGGGAGGAGAAATGGAAGAATGGTATTGATCCAAAAGGACGCAGTTGTGGTATCTTCGATGTTAAGGCTCACATCCTGCAGTTTTACAGGGTCTACCCCGTAATTTTTTAATGAGTCAGTGAGTGCTGTTCCGACTTCCTTTCTCGATTTTTCCGCGGAGTTGTCGGTGAGGGTAACATTCAAGCTGTCGCCAGATACTTGGATGGATTTAACTTTTCCATCGTTTATCTGGGTGGCTAATTCGTTCAAGGACACGGTGGATGTCTTCTGGGCCGGGGTATTGTAGACCATAATAATTCCCGATATGACCAGGAATACTAAAAGTATTATGAGCAGATTCTTTATGAAGTTCTTCACGATATTTAGTAATTTTAATGATTATGCCCGAATTTCCAATTTCCAATAACCAATTTCCAATGAAATTTCAAATCCCAATGACAAAATTTGAGATTTAGGATTTTAGCATTAGGATTTTTGTTGGAAATTAGGGATTGGATATTAGGTATTTTCTATTGTCAATCTATCACCTTTCCTTGCGATTTTCAATCCCTTTAAAATAATATATTGTTGCTTATTCTTACTACTTTTAATCATCTTAATAATTTCATCTATATGCGCGAACTCAATTCTCCGCAGGTTGGGTTTTAGTTCCTCGATTCTGATCCGCAGAATTTCCCGTTGGATGGCCGGGTGGAAGCTCGCGAGCTCGGAAACGGAGATATCTCTCTTGATTCTCAACCATTCCTTTGCAAAGGAATTTATAAAGGCGTAATCATCTGCGATTGATTGGGACAGTTTATAAAGAAGCTCCTGGATATTTGGATTGAGTTTCTTTTCAATGAAGGGGATCAGCTGGTTCCTGATTTTATTCCGCGTGAAATCGGTTCCCAAGTTTGACTTGTCGATTCGGTAGTGGATCTTTTTTGTTTTGAGGTATTCAATAATTTCCGTCCGGCTGATATTGAGTAGTGGGCGGACGATATTCCCATTCTTGAATTTGATTGCGGAAAGTCCGCGCAATCCGGCGCCTCGGATAAGCCGCATGAGGACCGTCTCGGCTTGGTCGTTCAGATTGTGGCCGATAGCGATATAGTCGGCTCCATGTTTCTTTCGAACTTTCTCAAAAAATTCGTAACGGATTATACGGAGATTTTCTTCCGTATTTTCAGCGGGCAGCTTGCGTCCAGCGGCTCGATAAATCTCAAAGGGCAGGGAGCATTCTTCGGCTAAATTTTTTACAAACTCTGCGTCTTTCTCCGAATCCTTTCCACGCAGGTCATAGTTTACATGCGCAACGACAATAGATAGATCATATTTGCCTTTTATTGAATTCAGAAGACTCAGGAGGCAAACCGAATCCGGTCCGCCGGAAACGCCGACTACGATACGTGAGCCTCTTTCAAATAGGTTGAAGTGAAAAATATTTTCCTGAAATTTTTTTACCAAACTCTTTATTGCAATAATTTTAGGAGTTAATCTTTTCGTTAATGAAGTCCATTATTTGGCTGAATACCTCTTCTCGCGTTAATTTTGTTGTATCCAAAACAAGATCATAGTTTTCTGGTCTTCGGATATCTATCCCGTAATATTTTTTGTACCGCAAATCATCAATTTCTTTTCTTTTGCGATTACTCTCCAAGACGCTTTCGAGAGTATCTATTTCCCTATCTTCATTGCGAGAACTTTTTGCGTCAGATTCTTCCTGAATCTGCTTGAAAATTCTTTTAGCTCCCTCTGTTTCATCAACTGCAAGATATATTTTCAAAGATGCCGGGACCAAATGCCAAGCTGTCCTGCTCTCAATTACGAAGTCGTTTTGCTCTTTGGAAAGTTTAATCAGATAGTCATCAACTTCTTTATCAACGCTTGGGTCAGTTTCCGCGAGCCTGATATATTCTACCAGAGTCAGGCCTCTTTTTTTGGCCATATCGCGAAAAATTTGGCCCATGTAATAGCGGGGATAACCTAGTGCTTCGGCTGCGCGCAGAGCAATAGTGCTTTTTCCCGAGCCCTCGTCTCCATTAAAAGAAATAATCATATTTTTTTATGACTTTAATTTTAATTAACTAAATAGTATTTCGGTGCAAGAATAATTATCTGCATCATGCATGCTATTTAGCTCCTTCGTTAGTTTCGACTAATTCTTTTTCTTCAGCAGTCTCCTTTGAATCACTTTTGTCTTTGCCGGCCACCAAAGCAAGCCCCATGCGGTGTTCCCGGGGCTCTATAGATAGAATTTTCCAATTGTAAGTATTTCCGGTTTGCAGTATGTCCTCGATGTTTTTTCCTGGAAATTTTTCCAGCAGTTCGCTCACATGCGCGAGCCCATGGATGTCGTCATCAAGATAAACAAATGCGCCGAAATGATTAATTTTTCGAACTTTTCCGGAAACGACATCCCCGATCTTGTATCGGTTTTCAACCTCTGACCAAGGATCGGTTAAGAGAGCCTTGATGCTCAGGGATACGCGAGTATCATCAATCCCGATTATCTGACATTTAACTTTGTCGCCTGTTTTGATGACGTCCCTTGGATCGTCAATTAACTGCCAAGCCAGCTCGGAAATGTGTACCAGGCCTTCTAGCTTATCCTCTTCGCTGTCGGAACCTTTTTTGCTGGGCGGTAAAAATTTTACAAAGGCGCCGAAATCGACAACTCCGCTGACTTCACCTTCTATCACGTCTCCGACTTTAAGTTCGGATATGGATGCTCTTTCTTCATCCGAAAAAGCGGCTTTTTCTGATACGATAAGCTTCTCTCCGAGTCGATCGGTGTCGATCACTTTCACTCTCATCTCCGTTCCGGTGTATGTTTTGAGCTTTTCAAGAATCTTGATTTTTTCTCCATCCTCAACTCGCGGATAATGTTCGCTTGAAAGCTGGGAGACCGGAAGGAATCCAGTGATACCGTTAACTTCCACGATAAGGCCGCCCTTGTTGGCGTCTAAAATCTTTGTAGAAAATATTTCTTCCCTAGCCTGTTTTTCTTCCAGATCCTGCCAGGCTTTTTCGATTGAAGCTTCGCGGACTGAGAGCTCGACGTAACCGTCATCATTCTCTAGATCCACGACTGTCGCAGAAACTGAGTCGCCCATTTTAACTTTGTCGGTCGCGCCTAGTCCGTCTTTAATTTCTTTTCCTAAGACCACGCCCGTGCCTAAAGGGCCGAGATCGAGATACATGGCGTTGGATCCAACTTCGATTACTTGGCCTTCAATGACGTCGCCGACTTTCGGTAAAGATATTTTTGTTTGCGATAAAAAATCAGCCATGCTGCTGGGCTGTTTTGTCTCCGGCTCGAGTTCCTTGACTTTAGTCTGAACTGCCGGCTCGGTTTGCGAAGTTTCTTTCTCTTCCGAAATTTTATCTACCTCTTTTTCAAGAGTATCTAGAATGTTATCTTCCATTTTGATTAATAGTTAGGTTAATAATTATATTTGGCACCCGCCTAAGCGAGCTGGAAATAAAAAAATCCCCCTTCTCCCTTTTTATTTCTTTCATATAAAGTAATACGAAATCGGTTTTTTGGCAAGGGGTTGAATCAAGTCTTCTATTTTTGATCATTTAATCTATTTTTGGCGCACCACAGGTATCCGATTTTACCCAAGAATATGCATAAAAAAAACAGGGTGGCTCGCCGTGCTGTACGCAGCGAGACCACCCTATCGGTTTTCAGTTGGGGTTAGAAATTAATGAAGGTGCGGAGCCAAAAATTGGGAACAGTACCGTATTTATCGGTAGTGTCCCAAGCAATGGCAGGCCGGATGCCAAGGGACCAGCCATTAAATTGTCGCTCCCCAACGATGCCGGCCATGGACCAGTTATGGTCTTTGTCCTGCCCGAACCAGCCTATATATTCAGCTTCCATGCCAATTTTATATTTATTGTTGATGGCATACTTAAGAGAGCTAAATATATCGATGAAGTCGGAGATTTCATTGCGGACGCCGATGAAATACCGAGCATCCACAAAAACATCCAGACTATTCCACCATTTGTCGACGAACCACATGCCAGCAAATATGTGGCCGTCTCCGTGCTTGGAATCGGCGGAGTATCCGCCGATCAAATAAAATTGTTTCCAGTTTACCGTCATAAACGGCCTTGCTGTCCAATGGTTCGACTGAAACTTGTCCCAGCCGCCCCATTGATCCGCTCCCGCTCCAATGCCGTAGTCACCGAATTCACGGTGGGCGTACAAAAAAAACCCGTGCTCGGTGAATGCGGGCTTGCCTTTTGGAATATATAGATCAAACTTTAACGTCCCCAACAGGGAAAACTTTTTTTCCAGTACTTTTGGTGAAATTTCTTCCTCGGCCAAAGTCGTGGACGCCAGAGTTGTGGAGAGGAACATGACCAAGAGTAAGCGGATAGTCATTTGGAGCATGGAAATCCCCCTGAAATCGATATGACAGAGCCCAAAAAAGGCCTGTTTTTTGCAACGTGCAATAGCTACAAATACTAGCATAAACAGCTGTTTTAGTCAATTACACGCCAGATTGACCGAATTCAAACCCCGAAGCCCCCTTTTTGCTAGACTGGAGCGTTAACCTCTAATTAACGCCATGGATATGCCAAAAGGAAAGGAAATCACCCTCTTCGAGAGGGAAAGAATCGAAGTGTATTTGC
>JBAZYY010000009.1:0-47125 GCA_041659065.1 Parcubacteria group bacterium | reverse complement strand
CATCATCAGCGGTGAAGCCACCGGCAACAATTTCGGTTATTCCCTTGCCGCCGGCGACTTCAACGCTGACGGCAAAACCGACCTCGCCGTCGGCGCCTATGGTTATACCTCCTCCACCGGCCGCGCCTATCTCTTCTGGAATGACGGCACCGGAGCGGACTTCGGCACCGTGGCCTGCACCACCGGCTGCCTGGCCGCCAACGCCGACGCCATTATCACCGGAGAAACCACCAGCAACTATTTCGGTTATTCCCTTGCCGCCGGCGACTTCAACGCTGACGGCAAAACCGACCTCGCCGTCGGCGCCTATGGTTATACCACCTTCACCGGCCGCGCCTATCTCTTCTGGAATGACGGCACCGGAGCGGACTTCGGCACCGTGGCCTGCACCACCGGCTGCCTGGCCGCCAACGCCGACGCCATCATCAGCGGTCAAGCCACCTGGAACTATTTCGGCGCCTCCCTTGCCGCCGGAGATTTCAATAATGACGGCAAAACCGACCTCGCCGTGGGAGCCCGTGGCTATGCCTCCAACACCGGCCGCGCCTATCTCTTCTGGAATGACGGCACCGGAGCGGACTTCGGCACCGTGGCTTGCACCACCGGCTGCCTGGCCGCCAACGCCGACGCCATCATCACCGGGGAAACCTCAAGCAACTATTTCGGTTATTCCCTCGCCGCCGGAGACTTCAATAATGACGGCAAAACCGATCTCGCCGTCGGCGCCTATGGTTATAACTCAAACCAAGGCAAAGTCTATTTCTATACCGGCCAAAATAACTACACCTGGAATCTCCAGCATCCAACTGATCGCGTGCGTGTTCAAGGTGCGACGGGAGACGAGCTCAAAATAACTGGCGTCCCTTCGAGCAATTTTGGAGCGGCTTTCACTGCCGGAGATTTCAATCAGGATGGCCGGGCGGACCTCGCCGTCGGCGCTCCGGGCTACAACTCGAGCCAAGGCCGCGTCTACATTTTCTGGAACGATGGATCCGTTCCAACTTCCGCCTATTCTCCCGACGTGGTGATCACCGGCGAAAACATCGGAGACCTTTTCGGTTCGGCGCTGGGAGCGGCTGATCTCAATCTTGACGGCAAAACCGACCTCGCCGTCGGCGCCCCGGGCTATGGCAGTTCCATCGGGAGAGCCTACCTTTTCTATCAGGGAAATTTTCCCGCGCTGGCTACGTCTGCGAGCGTCACCATTTCAGGCGGGGCAATCGGCGACCGGTTCGGCGCCGCGCTCGCTGTCGGTGTGCTCAACTATAATGTAAGGGCCCAGGCCGACGTTGTTATCGGCGCCCCAAACTACAGCTCCTCAACCGGCCGCGCCTATATTTTCTATAGCGACGGGTCATATCCCACCACCGCCGGCACGGCCGACGTTACGTTCACCGGCCAAACGGCTGGAGACCAGTTCGGCTCGTCCCTTGCGATCGGAGATGTCAACGCCAATGACGGCCTGACCGACCTTGTTGTCGGTGCTCCGGCCTTCAGCTCTTCGCAGGGCCAGGTATATATATTCAATAATGACGGATCTTATCCGGCGGCGGGGAGCGCCGACGTGATCATCGCGGGCGAAGCCGGCAGCCTTTTTGGCGCTTCGCTGGCCGTTGCCGATCTCGATGCCAGCGCTGACGGACGGGCGGATCTCGCCGTGGGAGCTCCGGCCTACAATTCTTCGCAGGGCCGGACTTATATTTTCAATAATGACGGCTCAATTCCCGTCGCCGCTGGCTCGGCCGACACGATCATCACTGGCGAAAACGCGGGCGACCAATTCGGCTATTCTCTGGCCGCCGCTGATTTCAATCGCGATGGAAAAAAAGGCCTGGCAGTCGGAACCAATCAATATGGCTCCTCCACCGGCCGCGCTTACGTTTTTTATAACGACGGCTCCTATCCTGCCGGTGGATCTTCGGCTGATGTCATCATCACCGGAGAAAACGCGGGAGACGATTATGGATCGGCTCTCGCGTCTCTCGACATCAATTATGACGGACGGATCGACCTGGCCGTGGGAGCAAGCAGTTATAATTCCAACCAAGGCCGGGTATATATCTACACTTTCAATGATACAGTTTCATCCGGTGAAACCGGCAGCTTCAGCGAGATGGGAACGTCTTTGGTCGCGGGCGACCTGAACGCGGATGGAAAGATTGATCTCGCCGTGAGCGCTTACGGCTACAATTCGAGCCAGGGCCGAGTTTATATTTTCTATAACAACAATGGCGCTTTCAACACTTCCGCCGCCTCGGCTGACAAAATCGTCTCCGGAGAAAACAATTTTGACAGTTTCGGATTCTCTCTCGCCACTGGCGATCTCAATGCCGATGGCAAAACGGATCTCGCGGTCGGCGCCACTAGCTATATTTCCGGCTCCTCCCAAGGCCGAGTCTACATCTTCTACAACGGAAACTATCCCGCCTCGGCTGCCTCCGCGGATGCCAAAATCACCGGCGAAAACAGCTCTGACTACTTCGGCTTCTCCCTTGCCACCGGCGACCTGGATGCCGACGGCAAAACGGATCTCGCGGTCGGCGCCTATGGCTATGCTTCCAATTCCTCCCAAGGCCGCGCCTACATCTTCTACAACGGAAACTATCCCGCCTCGGCTGCCTCCGCGGATGCTAAAATAACCGGCGAAAACAGCTCTGATTACTTTGGATCGTCCCTTGCCACCGGCGACCTGGATGCCGACGGCAAAACGGATCTCGCGGTCAGCGCCTATGGTTTTCCTTCTGGCGTTTGGAAAAGCCGCGTCTATATCTTCTATAACGGGAACTATCCCGCCTCCGCCGCCTCCGCGGATGCTAAAATCACCGGCGAAAACAATTCTGACTACTTCGGCAGCTCACTCAAGACTGGTGACCTGAATGCCGATGGCAAAACGGATCTAGCGATCGGAGCTATTGGCTTTCCTTCTGGCGACTGGAAAGGCCGCGTCTATATTTTCTATAACGGGAACTATCCCGCCTCCGCCGCCTCCGCGGATGCTAAAATCACCGGCGAAAACAGTTTCGATAGATTTGGCTCCTCCCTGGCCGTCGGAGATCTGAATGCCGATGGCAAAACCGATCTCGTAGTCGGCGCTTCCGACTATCCCTCCAGCTCCTATCAAGGCCGCGCCTATATCTTTTACCAGGGAAACTTTACCGCTTCTGCCGCTTCGGCCGATACGAAAATAGACGGAAAAAATAATGATGACTATTTTGGCCATTCGCTGGCCTCGGCCGATTTCAACTCCGACGGAAAAGTTGACCTCGCCGTTGGCGCCTCGGGTGCCGGGTCGGGCGACGGGAAATTCTATGTTATAATTTCCGAGGCGGCTTCGGCGACGCAGGCGGAACTCGATCAGATGCAAACCAAAATGAAAGCCCGTGGAACGGTGAAATTCAAAGGAAATGTGCAAGTGAGATGAGGCGGGGATTTCTAAATTATAAATTTGAAATTTTAAATCAAATTCCAATTAAATCCAAATTTCAAATGTTCAAGAAAAAAGCTGGTTATGAATATTTGCTAGCATATAAAATAGCAGTTCCTATCTATGATTTAACCGTTGAATTTTGCGATCGTTTTATTGATAAATTCACCCGCACCAAAGATCAGATGACGCAAGCCGCGAGATCGGGAATGCAAAACATTCTCGAAGGCAACAAACAACAGGGGATGAAAGGGTATATCAAGCTTTCTGGAATCGCGCGCGGATCTTTTGAAGAACTTTTGAAAGATTTTCACGCGTTCGCCCGGCAGAAAAAAATTAGAATCTGGGGGAGAGAGGAAGCGATTCGGAAAATTGGAGAGATTGGGAAAATTTGGAATATTGTGAAAAAATTTCCGACTCTTCCTGATCAACCCAATTTCCCTGATCTCCCCGGTGATTCTGAAAAAGCGACAAATCTAATGATCACCCTTGTGAACCAAGCCAACTATCTGATCGACCGTCTCATTGCTTCGCTCAAAGAAAAGCACATGAAAGAAGGCGGCCTCACGGAAGAACTTTATCGTAAGCGAATTGAATATCGAAATAATCAAAGCCACCAATGAAAACCAAACTCAAAAACCTACTCTTGATCCTCATTTACTTAGTGAGACACCCTAAGCGTTTTTATAACGCCCTCTCTTCTCGCGGTGAGAAAAGCTCAGCTTTGAGGAATTCCGACAACTTCGTTGGAGGAAGGGAAAAGCTTAGCTTTGGAAAAGATTTACGAAGAGTTGCGAAATGGTGCTGGGCAACACTCCCGCGTCGGATCGTTTCCACACTTGTCATCGCCGCGCTCCTGATTACCCCAATCTCCCTAATCTTCCTGACAAAAAAAGCCCAAGCCGCTTGGTGGAACGACTCTTGGCAATACCGCCAGAAGATCCAACTTTCAAACTCGACGGGAGCCGACCTCACGGACTTCCAAGTCTCGACAATCGTCGATACCGCTTCTCTCATTACCGATGGAAAGATGCAGGCGACCACCTGCGCTGATATGCGCTTCACGGATTCCAAAGGCCAGCCGCTTGATTATTGGATTGAGGGTGGTGATTCAGGCTGCGGGAGCTCTACCACCATAGTCTGGATAAAAGTTTCAAGGGTCTATTCCGGCACGAGCGCCACATCTCTCTATATATATTATGGCAATCCCTCAGCGAGCGCGGTTCAAGATGGGAATAAAGTCTTTCAATTGTTTGATGACTTCAAGACTGTTGACACGAATAAGTGGCACGACACAACAGGAACAAATAATATTATCTCTGACGGATACGACTCGAGTGCTTTGCAGACGAGCGGCGATGACAATGACATAAGATATTATTCCAGCGTGGCATTTTCTGACGGCTATGCAGTAAAAGCGCGGATGAAAGAAGATGGGACAGACGGCGGAATTTTTTTTGATGCACAAGATGCTTCCAACGGATATCTCGTGACCTCAAGAAAGGCCGGCGGGACGACGGCTTTTCAATGGTACAAAAGGGTGTCCGGCGGCTGGAGCGCTCTGTCGAGCCACAACTCCGTCAGTGCGTGGACATCGACTGAATACCGGACTTTGGAAATTTCAAGAGTTGGAAACGCAATCAGCGTGGCAGACAATCAATCGCCCATAACTTATGGCACCTCAACCGATTCGACTTATTCAAGCGGCAGTGTCGGAATTCGTGCTAACGCTCAACAGACAATCGACTGGATTTTTGTTCGGAAGGCTGTATCTTCTAATCCCACCACATCCGCCTCCGCCGAAGAAATCGGCCCCGGACCGGTGGCCTACTGGAAATTCGACGACCCCGCGTCCACGCCTCCCGGCGGGACAGCCGGGCAAGCGGCCAAGGACAGCACCGTGAACGGAAATGACGGAGTTCTCGGCTCGACTGTCAACGCGGACTCTGCAGACCCAACCTGGAAACCGGAGAGCGATTGCGTGAGCGGGAAATGTCTTTATTATGATGGTGTTGATGACAGTATTTCTGTCGGGGATAATAGTTTACTAGAAGGAATGGAAAACATGACTATATCTGCTTGGATTAAGCCCAAGGAAAACAGTGGTCAAGACAATGTAATCATTGTTGATAAGGGCAATACCACTGCTTATCGATTTCATATCTTTGATTCAAATCAAACAGACGGTACAGGTAATTTAACCGCGTGGATTAATGGCATAAATGCAAGTCCTACTCCGAATATCGAATTATCAATGCGTGGGGATACTTGGTACCATGTAGCATTGGTATATGATAATGCTAATAATCAAGCAAAATTCTATGTGAATGGAGTGCTAAAGGGAACGACAAGTGTTGTTAGCGGAGCAATAGGCACGAATTCGACTGCTTTTAGAATTGGAAATAACGGTGCTCAGAGGATGAAGGGATTTCTCGACGAACCAAAAATCTATCCCTACGCCCGCAGCGCGGATCAAATCCAGCAGGACTACAATTCCGGCTTGGCTGGAAGTTCGACTTCCACTGGAAGTCGAACTTCCATTGGTGAATCGCCCAAATGGATGACGGACGGACTCGTGGGGCAATGGAAAATGGACGAAGCTTCGGGGACGACCGTAGCGGACGCTTCCGGAAACGGAAACACGGGAACGCTCACGGGCGCCCAGGAAACTGGAACCGCACAAACAGGAAGCAGCACAACAGTCATAGTTGACGGTGCCAACGCCGCACTTTCCTCAACCGACAGCGCCTACAATAATATGATCCTTCAGATCACGAGCGGTGCTCTGAACGGCACCCAAAGGACCATCACCGGATACACCGGCGCGACCAAAACTTTTACCTTTGCCGCGCTTGCCAGCGACCCCACCGGTGCGACGTATATAATCCTCCACCAGACGGGAGGGAAGTTTGGGAACGGGATGGGGTTTGGAGGGAATAATGACATTGTGAATGTAGTTAACTCCGCAAGTCTGAAAATCGGGACTCAAGATTATTCTGTAGGCACCTGGTTTAAAACATCGGCGGCCAAGGATCAGGAGATCATTCGACAAAGTGGAAGCTGGTTGAACGGTTATTGGATATCGATGAGGTCTACGGGAAAAATATGGGCAAAGTTAGGTAAATCTGATGGAAGTATCAGCACGGGTGATAGTACACAGTCTTATAATGATGGAAATTGGCATCACGCGGTGCTTGTGCTTGATCGAGACTCGAAAATGAGTGTTTATGTGGATGGAAATTCTGTGGTATCGACAAGTATCTCAGCCTATAACGGGGTATACATCAATCAAGATTATGCGCTGGGAATAGGTGGAATGAGTGGTTCTTTTCAAGGCCAGTTAGATGATACCCGAGTTTACACTCGCGCCCTTTCGCCCGACGAAGTAAGACAGCTTTCCGAATACGGCCCGGACCCGGTGGGGTGGTGGAAGATGGATGAAGGGAGCGGTGAGACAGCCTATGATTTCAGCGGCTACGGAAACAACGGATCTTGGTCAAGAACGGGATCGCATTACGTAAATGGAAAATATGGGAATGCAGGAAAACTCACCAATGGAGGCGGATATACCGGTGATTATGTAAATGCCGGACACGCGAGCACAGCAGAAATAGGCAAGGGAGATTTTACAATTTCTACCTGGGCAAAGCTCAGCCCAACACAAGGAACTTATGCGGGTTTAGTCACAAAGGGTGCGGGTAGCGCGGCTGATGAAGGTTACACATTAACATGCGCAGTAAGCGGTTCGACTTGTGATCTTATGTTCTGGGTTTCCGATGGCGCAAGCAGATGCCACCAGAGTGCCCATGACACACTTGCTCTTGATGATCAATGGCATCATATTGAAGTAGTAGCAAAAAGAGACTCGCGCGCATATTTTTATGTTGATGGAAAAGATATGGGATATGATGCTTCTATTCCGTTTACTACATTTTTTAATGAAGATATAAGCAATTCCTCTGACAATCTTCTTTTTGGAAGTTGGGTTTCAAGTTGGATAACCAATGGCCTCATCGACGACGTTCGCATCTACAACTACGCCCGGACGCCGAAGCAAGTCGTCGAAGACATGAACGCCGGCCATCCAATCGGGGGCAGTCCGGTGGGGTCGAAACAAATGCACTTGAAATATGACGAGGGCAATGGAACAGTCATTCAGGATTGGGGGACTGGCAATGACGACGGCGACCTGTTTGACGGCCCAACTTGGGCAAGCGACGGAAAATTTGGAAAAGCGGTCACGCTGGACGGACTGAATGATCGGGTTCAAGGATTCGCGTCGGATCCAACGGAATACACCGGTGGAGATATGACGATCTCAACCTGGTTCAAGCCGGATGCGAGCGATTCCGACGACGGGCGTATTATCTCAAAGCCCTGGAACTCGAGCGGACAATATAATTATATGCTGTGGCTCAAGTCGGACAACAAGATCGGAGTTTCGCTGCAAGCCGCCAATCTCGGCACAATTTTGTTCAACAGTAACGCGACTATTTCGGACGGGGCGTGGCATCATTTGGCCTTGGAGCTCAAGGGTGATACAAAATTAGCCCAGCTGTTTATAGATGGAAAACTGGATACTTCATATACGCATTCGATCACCAACTGGGTGCCAAGCGCCGGCGATCAAAACAAATCATTGACCTTTGGTTGCTTATATCCTTATGACACCAGCTGGGCGGGGTCTGCTTCGTGGTGCGTGAAAGGTTCGATTGACGAAACAAAAATTTATGCCGCTGCTCTTTCAGATGAGCAAATCAAAATGGATATGAACCAAGGGAAAGAACTCCAGCTCGGCGGGCAGTCTTCCACGACAGGCGCGACAGGACAAGCGGCCGAATATTGTGTCCCGGGCGACGTGACGAGTTGCGCCGGCCCGGTCGGGGAGTGGAAGTTTGACGAAAAGACGGGAACGGCCGCGAACGATACGAGCGGGAATGGGAACAACGGAACTTTTTATTCCGATCCCGGTGCATCAACTTGGGCAAGAGGAAAATTGGGGAGTGCTTTAAACTTTGGGGGAGCTAGTTATAAAGGTATGTATATCGCCGACAGCAGTTTGTGGGATTTTGCGGGAAAAAGTGTAACCGTTGAGTTCTGGGAAAAGGCGAATACTACACAATCATCTTCTCCTTCTATTTTGCACCATATGACCGGCGGAGCAACGCCGGTTGGCTGGCATTGTCAAATAAGTGCTTCCAATGGAACGGTTGGGTGTTATCACCAAGGTTCAAGCGGAATTTCCGTTGCTACCACTTCAGATTTAAGAGACAATCTCTGGCATCATATTGTTTGGACGATTGATAATTCGGCGGGGACTTCAAAAATTTATGTAGATGGCCGAGAAAACAATATCGACAACTCATTTAGTGGACTCTCTGATTTCGACAAAGTTCTCGAGGTGGGGGGTAGAAATGTAACCGGTTATAATTTCAACGGGTTGCTTGACCAGGTCCAAATTTTTCAATACGCCCGCAGTGCTGCCCAGATCGCCTGGGACTATAATCGCGGCAAGCCTGTCGGGTGGTGGAAGATGGACGAAGGCGAAGGCGGCTCGGCCTACGATTCTTCCGGCTCTGGCAACACCGGCACCCTCACTTCAATGGACCCGCCGAACGATTGGGTGGACGGAAAATTTGGGAAAGCCTTGGATTTTGATGGGAGCAACGACTATGTCTCGGTCGGGAACACTGGAAAATCCGTGAACGCGGTTTCGCTTTGGGTGAAGCCGAATTCAACTTCGCAAAATATAATTGACCTCGACGGCGGAACGCACACAATCACGGTTTCCGGCGGCACTATTTCAGCCAGCAATTTTTCAACCGTTTATGTCGACGGGCAGGAAAGCTCGACTCTGCCTGATACAAACTGGCACATGATCACCGCAATTGCGAACACGGCATTCAACGCGAGCAGTCTGTCCATCGGAAAAGTGAGCACAAACTATTTCCAGGGACAATTGGATGATGTAAGAATCTACAATTATCCTTTAACAGCGGAACAAATTAAACAGACAATGAATAATGGAGCTGCTATCAGGTTTGGAGAATAAGAACGTAAAGTAATTTTCAATTACTAACGTCCCAAAGTATGTGGTATGTCTATGTTTTAAAAAGTCTGGCAAATAAGAGTTGGTATATTGGCAACCCACCTCCGAGAGCTCAACTCTCGGAGGATAATGTGATAATATGAAGCCATGAGAAAAACACAATTTGCTAATCACGAATATTATCACATCTATAATCGCGGAGTGGACAAACGCAAGGTTTTTGGGGATGAAAGCGATTTTTTTCGATTCTATATTTCCTTAATACTTCTCAATAGTGAAAAGGATGGCTTAATGGACGATTGGCGGGATTTCAGGAAATGGCATCCGAGAGCTCAACTCTCGGAGTTCCTAGTAAAGTGTCCCAAAGGAAATAATATCGTAGAGATAGTGGCCTATTGTCTGAATCAAAATCATTATCATTTGCTCCTAAAACAAAAAACTGAAGACGGAATAAAAAAGTATATGCATAAAGTCAGCACTAGCTACACGAATTACTTCAACACCAAGCATGACCGCAGCGGCGCTCTGTTTCAGGGGAGATTCAAATCCTGCCATATAAAATCGACCGGAAAACTTTTGTATATGTCCGTATATGTCAGTTGCAACAGCGAAGTTCATGGAATATCTCCGGCCAGAAACTATCCGTGGTGCAGCTTTGGTGAATATGCTTCGGATAACAGTAAAAGCAAATTATGCGGCGGAAAAAAAGTTATCAATGATAATTTCAGAAGCATAGACGACTTCAAAGATTTTGCCAAAGAAAATATCAAATATATGCGAGAAAGAAAAGAAGACGAAAAGCTTATTTTTGAATAAATCAACCTCCGAGAGTTGAGCTCTCGGAGGTGAAAATCATGAGTTTGAAACAAAAAACTAAAAACCTACTCCTCATTTTCATTTACTTAGTGAGACACCCTAAGCGTTTTTATAACGCTCTTTCTTCTCGCGGTGAGAAAAGCTCAGCTTTGAGGAATTCCGACAACTTCGCTCGAGGAAGGGAAAAGCTTAGCTTTGGAAAAAGAATTTGCCGCATCGCGAAATGGTGCTGGGCAACACTCCCGCGTCGGATCGTTTCCACGCTTGTCATCGCCGCGCTCCTGATTACCCCAATCTCCCTAATCTTCCTGACAAAAAAAGCCTCTGCTGCCTGGTGGAATGATTCCTGGCAATACCGCCAGAAAATCCAACTGACCAACTCAACGGGAGCCGATCTCACGGACTTCCAAGTCTCAACGATCGTCGACACAAGAGACACCAGCAAGTTTCAAGCCACGTGCGCCGATATGCGCTTCACGGACTCGAAAGGCCAGCCGCTTGATTATTGGATTGAAGAAAACAACCCCGGCTGCGGAGATGAGCATACCAAAGTCTGGATCAAAGCTCCGAAGGTCTACAATGGCACCAACGCCACTACTGTATATATGTATTACGGAAACCCCAGCGCCACGGCCACGCAATCGGGCGATAAAGTGTTTGAATTTTTTGATGATTTTGATAGTTACTCAGTGGGCGCACTGACAGACAGCGGAAAATGGAGCTGGGAATCAAATCGAGTAACCCCTAGCATTGTCGATGATGGAAGCGCACGAGCGATGCGATTGGTTCCACAAAATTCTTCGGAAGGCCCAATGAGCGCAAGAACGAGTGCAATGACGGATATTGTTCTTCAATCGCGAATGAGGGATGCTAATAATTTGCATTATCATATCGGAAGACACAATAATTTGACGGCTCCTATTGGAGACACCGGCGATGGATTTTGGGTTTATCCTGGAAATATAAATTTTTACAAAAATAATGCTGGATTTGCTACTTGGCAATCGTTAGGTAGCACGAGCAGATCGCTGAATCTGAGTTCTTATCATGCCTACAAAATGTCCGTTCATGGAAATTCATGGGATTTATACGAAGATAATGCAAGTTCTCCGACCTATTCAGGAACAGATTCAACTTATCCTTCGGGCTATCCAACGTTAATGACGTATTCAGGCGAAAATATGTATGTTGATTATTTTTTCGCGCGCAAATACGCGAGCGCCGAACCCACCTCATCGGCGAGCGCCGAAGAAATCGGCCCCGGTCCAATTGCCTATTGGAAATTCGACGAAGGGCAGGGCGACACATTGAAGAATTCAACTTCAAAAACGGGCATCGACGGAACTTTGGGCGGCGGAACAGCTCAATATAAACCGTCCTGGAGAACCGGATCAGAATGTGTTTCCGGCAGTTGCCTATATTTCGACGGAACGGATGATTATGTTGAAGGCGATGCCTCCGGATTTCCTTCCACCGGCAACGGGACGTTTGAGTTTTGGGCGAAATATCCAACCACATCTGGCGATGATCTTGATGTGGTTAGTTTTTACAATGGTTCAAACGATATATATCTGAATATCTATCCTAAGAGCAGCACGTATGGCGCTGGGAACATTACTGTTTCCGCTGATTGGAAAAGCTGGGCCTATGACAATACGGGCGTGGCGATGCCGGCCGACACTTGGGGACATTTTTCCTTCGTGGTTGACACATCGACTCTGACTCTTTATCTCAATGGAAAATCAATTTGGACTTCTGCGAGAACAAAAGGCACGACCGCGCCGACCAAGTTTAAGTTTGGGAATAGATACGCAGCTAGTCTCCCATTTAAGGGTTGGATCGACGAAGCCAAAATCTATCCCTACGCCCGCAGTGCGGATCAAATCCAGCAGGACTACAATTCCGGCTTGGCTGGAAGTTCGACTTCCAGTGGAAGTCGAACTTCCATTGGAGAATCGCCCAAATGGATGGCGGACGGGCTTGTGGGACACTGGAAAATGGATGAATCTTCGGGAACAACCGTCGCCGACGCGTCGGGAAACGGAAACACAGGAACTTTGACCAACGCGCAGGAAACGGGGACATCCGACGCCAGCGGAAACAGCGTGACAACAATGGTGGATACTGACGGCGCGCTTTCCACCACCGACGATGCCTACAACAATATGATTCTGCATTTCAATGGCGCTTGCGGAAGCATTACTGACGGGACCGAACGCACGATCACCGACTATCTCGGCACGCCTCACACTTTCACCGTCGCCACTCTCGCCCAAGTGCCCGACTCCTGCGCCTACGAAGTCCGCCACCAGACAGGAGGCAAGTTTGGGAATGGGGTGGGGTTTGAGGGGAGCAATGATTATATAAACGCGGGACAGGGTTCGAGTCTGACCATGGGAACGCAGATGACGCTCTCTTTCTGGTTTAATAGGAAGCATAAAGACGCAGGTACAGGTTATTGGGGAGCTATAAGTAAGACTAATCGTCAAAATGGCTGGCAGTTGCTGGCAAGCTCTTCGGCGGATGACAGTGTTCCTTTTCTTTTTGAAATATTTGAAGGCGGTAGCAATGTTGGTAGCGGCACTTCATTCATAACTCATACTTATGATAAACTTCAACACCTCACTGTCGTTGTTGATGGATTAACATGGAAATTTTACTTGGATGGCCAATACAAGTCCTCCTTTACATCCAGTCGTCAATTGACAAATCAGGCAACGGATTTGTGGGTTGGTAGAGGAAACGCAACGAATGGGTATTGGAAGGGTCTCCTCGATGACGTCCGCATCTACAACCGCGCGCTTTCGCCCGACGAGGTGAAACAGCTTTCCGAATACGGCCCGGGCCCGGTGGGGTGGTGGAAGATGGATGAAGGGAGCGGAAACGGACAGACGATTGTTGACCAATCGGGCAACGGAAACAATGGAACAACAAACGACGGCGCGAACAATACCGGAATGGATTGCACGAAGCAGGGGAAATTTGGAGGAGGGTGCGAGTTTGACGGAGCGGACGATGTCGTCGCAGCGACGGACAACAACGGCACGTTGAGTTTCCCGTACTCGGATCTTTCAATTGGTGCTTGGGTTTATCCAACGGGGTGGGGAAATGGTGGCCGTGGCGCTATTTTCGGAAAATGGGGAGGTTCCTACAACTATTCTTTGAGAATTATAGACTCAACTCCAAGGCTGGCTTTCTCAATGAGCGGCACAGGGGGAAATATTGGTGTCAGCGGGACAACAGACATTCCAAATTTCTTGAACAATTGGCACTATGTCCAAGCCGTAAAAACAAGAACAAACGTATCGATCTATGTCGACGGAAAATTATATGCCAGCAATAATATTACGGATTATTCCCCTTACATAGTTACATCGCAAGCTTTGGCAATCGGTAGCATCATTTATTATGGTACATACACCTGGAGTGGGCTTATTGATGATTTTCGAATCTACAATTACGCCCGCACGCCGAAACAGGTCGTCGAAGACATGAACGCCGGCCATCCGATTGGTGGAAGTCCGGTGGGGTCGCAGCTAGCTTATTATAAATTTGACGAAGGACAGGGCCAATCAGCCTATGATTTTTCTCCTCAAAAAAACAACGCCCAACTTGGCGCCACAAGCGGTGTTGATGCGTCAGATCCGACATGGACCAATAGCGGAAAATTTGGCAAAGCTCTGTCCTTTGACGGCGGGGATTATGCCACGTCATCCAACACCCGCCTTGATAGCCGCTCATTTTCGATTACAGCATGGGTTTATGCGAACAACCTAAGTGTGGACAGATGCTTTTTCGGGCAGCAAGAATCTGCCTCAACAAACAAGAGTTTGCATTTACGTGTTGCGGCTACAGGAGAAATTCGTTTTGGTTTCTATAGTAACGATCTTGTTTCTTCAGCCGGAACATTCCAGTCCGGTGGATGGCATTATGTCGGCATGACCTATGATTCTTTGACAAAAGACAGGAGGATATATTATGACGGAAAGCTCGTTGCAAGCGGAACTGCTTCATCAGATTATTTAGGCACAATTGGAAGCAATTATGTTGGTGCTTGGCAAGTAGGAAGCCAGCAGTGGAATGGCTATATTGACGAACTCAAGATTTATTCTTCCGCGCTCACGCCCGAACAAATCAAGCTCGATATGAACCAGGGGAAAGAACTCCAGCTCGGCGGGCAGTCATCCGCTACAGGCGCCACGGGACAGGCGGCGGAATATTGCGTTCCGGGCGATTCGGATTCAACCTGCACGCCCCCGGTCGGGGAATGGAATTTTGACGAAAACTCGGGGACGGACGCCCATGACCGCAGTGGAAACGGGAATGACGGGGTGCTCGGCACATCACCGAATGATCCAACCTGGTATGATGTCGGAAAAAACGGGAGCGCGTTGAATTTTGACGGGACGAATGATTATGTGAATATGGGCGATCCGACAGACGGAGACTTGGATGTGGGGACGGGGGATTTCACGATAGAGAGTTGGTTTTATACAAATAACGCTTCGGCTAATCAGGATATATTAGTGAAAGGCGGAATGGACGGTGTTTGCACAACGGATGGCAATCAATCTTATGGCATCTATCTTTATAGTGGCAAGTATCGTTTCAAGGTAAATACAGGCAGTGTTCAGAGTTGTCAGACTTTGATATCAAATTCAAATGTGACAACAGGTTGGCATCATTTGGTAGCGACGGCGGATCGAGATGGGAACATGTCCATATACATAGATGGCAAATTTGATAATTCGACATCTATGTCTTCTTTTAGCAATACACTTGATTCTTCTGTGGATTTGAGGGTTGGCAGCTTCCCGGGTAATCCAGCTTATTGTCCCTTTAGTGGGAAAATCGATCAGGTTCAACTCTTCAAATATGTCCGCACGCCTGCGCAAATCGCTTGGGACTATAACCGTGGCAAGCCTGTCGGATGGTGGAAAATGGACGAAGGCGAAGGCGGCTCGGCCTTCGATTCTTCGGGAAACGGCAACACCGGCACTCTCACCACCATGGATCCTCCGAACGATTGGGTGGACGGTAAATTCGGCAAAGCGCTCGATTTTGACGGAAGCGACGATTATGTTTCAGCTCCTGTAGACAATGTTCCAATCGGAGGCACACCAAGAACAGTGTCTTTATGGGCTGATGTAAATGATTCCTCTTGGGCTGCAAATTCAAACACGATATTCGAGTATGGGACTAGTAGCACAAGGAGAGCTTTCGGAATCGATATGGATACTTATCCAAATATTGAAATTTATTCGTGGGCAGATGATTCTTCTTTTGATGCTGGACTATCAAACAATCCGGGCTGGACCATGATTACCATGACTTATGATGGGAATGTAACCATAAAGACATATATCAATGGAGTATTAAAAAACACAAAAACATTAGGTGGAGTCCTTAATACTGCCTCTTCTAATATTAGTATTGGAAGATCTGCTCTTGTTGCTAACGATTATTTTAACAGTAAAATCGACGATGTCCGAGTATACAACTATGCCCTCACCGCCGAGCAGGTGAAGCAAGTAATGAACGAGGGGAGTGCGGTGAGGTTTGGAGAATAAGAACGTAAAGTAATTTTCAATTACTAACGTCCCAAAGTATGTGGTATGTCTATGTTTTAAAAAGTCTGGCAAATAAGAGTTGGTATATTGGCTGTACAAATAATCTGAAAGCTAGATTTCAAGAACATAATTCTGGAAAATCGAAATATACAAAAGATTTTATTCCATGGGCATTGTTATACTATGAAGCTGGTTCTAATAAGAAAGATGCTTTCGGGAGAGAGAAATATTTGAAAAGCGGGTATGGAAGAAGATGGTTGAAAAATAGATTAAAAAACCAAATCGACGCGGGATGTTAGTAATCTCTGATTACTTTACGTGTCGACGTCCTTGGCACGTAAAGCAGCAGAGCTGCTAACGTGCCGCGTCTACAATTACGCCCTCACCGCCGAGCAAGTGAAGCAAGTGATGAACGAGGGCTCCGCCATCCGCTTCGGCGACTAAATTCAATAGAAATGGAAGTCGAACTTCCACGATGGAAGTTCGACTTCCAAATTAAAGATGCGAAAAGTTCAATTGGCAACAAACGAATATTATCATATCTATAACCGCGGAGTGGACAAACGCAAGGTTTTTCTTGATGATCTCGACTATTTGCGATTTTTGAAAAGCATGAAAGAATTTAATTCTCTTGAACCAATCGGCAGTCTCTATGAAAAATATTTACGGGAAAAGAAAAATGGAAATTATAATGGAAGTTCGACTTCCATTATGGAAGTCGAACTTCCAAAGTTAGTGGAAATAATCGCGTATTGCTTGAATCCGAACCACTATCATTTCATTTTGAGGCAAGTGGCGGAAAAGGGCATTGAAAAATTTATGCAAAGATTGGGCACATCATATACGAAATATTTCAACCAGAAAAATAGCCGGACGGGGGCATTGTTTGGAGGGAAATTCAAGTCCAGTCATATTGCTCCAAATGCGCTTCTTTATCTCTCCGCTTATGTGAGTTGCAATAGCGAAATTCATGGAATTGCCAAAGCTGAAAATTACCATTGGTGCAGTTTTCCGGAATTTATTGGAAAAAGAAAAGAAGGTCTTTGCGAAACAAAAGAAATATTAGGGCAATTCAAAAGTGGTCAGGAATATTTTGACTTTGCGGTTGAGAATATTAAGAATCAGATACAGAGGAAAGCAGATGAAAAACTTCTGCTGGAGGAAATATAGCTTGACGGGAGTTGAGCTTCCGTCGTAGTACTGCTGTAAAATAAAAGTGAAAAATTATTGACTTTTTTCTTTTTATGGGTGAAAATATAGAAGTGGAAGAAAAGAAAGTAGATAAAAAAGATGAATCCTGGTCAGCCGCATCTCTGGCGTGGGAATTAGGATATATTATCGCGGTTCCCTTGGTGATTTTGGCGCTAATTGGCCGATATTTGGACAATAAGCTGGGAACAAGTCCATGGTTCTTGCTGGTTGGTATCTTGATAGCCGTCTTCGTAAGCAGCTACGGAATTTACAAAAAATTCAAAGACATAATCGAGAAGTAGGGATATAATGGTCAAGTAATGGCTTGTTTCGCGATAGACAAGTTTTTTATTGGAAACGGGCGTTTTAAATCCCAAGTCCAAAGCTCAAATGTCAAATCAAGCTCAAAATCCAAAATCCAAAAAAAATTTGAAATTTGGGCTTAGGATTTTGTTTGACATTTGGATTTTGACATTTGGATTTTTGTTATGAATATATCAATTGCGGCTGAGTCCCTGGAGCATAACACTTTGCGTTAACTATGGGGCAAGCATTTTTTTATGAATATTTCGATAGCAGCAGAAACAATTTTCCGTATAGGCACATTTCCCGTAACCAATACGCTTTTGATGACTCTCGTTATAAGCTTGATCATCATAATCGCATCCTTTATACTGAAGTCGCGTATTCGTTTGGTTCCCAGGGGCTTTCAGAATCTTGTCGAAACGGTTTTTGAAGCCCTTTTAAATTTGATTGATTCCGTCACGCAAGACCGAAAACAATCAAAAAAGTTTTTTCCGATAGTCGTGACAATTTTCATTTTTGTTATTCTGACCAATTGGATTGAAATCATTCCAGGACTCGGAACTATTGGCATATTTGAGCACCACAACGGAGAGACTATCCTGGTTCCATTCATCCGCAGCGGTTCGGCTGATCTCAATATGACACTGGCATTGGCGATAATCAGCGTCATATCCGCCCAAATTTTGGGAATCATGGCGATTGGAATCGGCAAGTATGCCCAAAAGTTTTTTATAAGTCCGCTGCACAAGCCTTACTTTGTTGGAACGTTTGTCGGCGCGCTGGAACTGATTTCCGAGGTTGCCAAGATAATCTCGTTTTCTTTCCGGCTTTTCGGAAATATTTTTGCCGGTGAAGTGCTTCTTATGGTAATGCTGTTTCTCGTGCCGTATTTTGTTCCGCTGCCGTTTTTGTTTCTGGAATTGTTTGTGGGATTCGTTCAGGCTTTGGTATTCTCGATGCTGACATTGGTATTTTTCAAGATGGCGGTGACGGAAGCGGCACATTAAAATCCAAAATCTAAAGCTCAAATATCAAAGCAAGCTCAAAATCTAAAATCCGAAAATTTTGACATTTAGATTTTGGATTTGATTTGACATTCGGATTTTGAAATTTGAAATTTATTAAATAATTCTCTTTTATTTCGCGCGACGTTAAAAATTATTACCCGTCGGCGACGAGATAAAGCGAGAACAAAAAATTTATGGCAGTAGATCCAACCCAGGCGCAAGACGCAGCGCAAGCCGCAGTCGGACTGTTCGGTGACCTTGCGTCGACAAAGTCGGTCGCGGCTGCGATCGCTATCGGGCTCGGAGCCCTCGGGCCGGCTCTCGGAATCGGAAGGCTGGCGGCAAAAGCTATGGAGGCCATCGGACGCAATCCGGAAGCAGCTCCGAAGATTCAGACCGCGATGATTCTTTCCATTGCGTTCGCTGAAGCCATTGCTATTTACGCGCTGGTAGTAGCGTTGATCATCAAGTTTGTGTAATTTCAAGCGCAAAATGCAAAGCGCAAAACTCAAAACCACAACTTAAAGCTAAAAACTAAAAAATTTTACGCTTTATCTTGTGGCTTTGCGCTTTGAATTTTGAACTTTGAACTAAAAAACTATGTCCGAATTATTAACTAAGTTGGGAATAGACTGGAAACTCCTAGTTGCCCAAATCATAAATTTTCTGGTGCTGCTTTTTGTGCTCTATAAATTCGCTTACCGGCCACTGCTTGCCATGCTCGAAAAGAGGACGAAAAAAATCGAGCAGGGCCTCAAGGACGCGGAGCTCTCCCATAAGCAGTTGGAGGAAAGTGAGAAGAGGCAGGCTGAAGTCCTGCACAAAGCTCGTCTTGAAGCCAAAGATATAGTCGAAAAAGCCAGGGAACAAGCCGAAAAGGGCCGCTCGGAAATAGTGGCGGAATCAAAAACGCAGAGCGATAAACTAATCTCTGACGCAAGGGCGCAGATTGAACAGGAAAAGCAAAAAATGTTTTCGGAAATAAAGTCGGAAATCGGCGGGCTGGTCGTGGCCGCGACGGAGAAAATCATTGACGAGAAACTAAGCTCAGAAAAGGATAAAAACCTAATTGAAAAAGTCATCAAGTAAGGCTTATGAGAATCACCGCAAGACAACTAGCTGAAACACTGTTTGAACTCACCGATAGAAAAAGCGAAAGCGAGGCGAAAAAAAATATTTCGCAATTTGCCGATTTTGTCGTCAAAAAAAAGAAGCTCAAGGAGTTGGGGAAAATAATCGAAAATTTTGGCAAATATTACAATCTGAAAAATGGCGTTGTTGAAGCGGACGTTATTACCGCGGAAAAAATCGAAGCCAAAACCCTGAAGAATATCGGCGATTACGTCAAAAGGAATAGTAAAGCTGAAAAAATTATCCTTCGGAATGAAATTGACAAAGGCATCAAAGGCGGCTTCATAGTAAAGGTAAACGACGAGATTTGGAACGCCAGCATCAAAGGAAAATTGGAAGCATTAAAAAAGGCTATAACAACTTAATTATATTTTATTTAATTTTATTGGCTTCGATAGAAATTTCATTGTTTCTATTTGAAGATCGTAAATTGGAATTATTTTAAATCAACGAAATATGGCTACAAATGAAAAAAATTCTAACGGGGCGAGTAAAGATTTTATTATTGAGACCCTGAAAAAGCAGATCCAAGATTTCAAAGCCGAAACTGCCACTGAAAAAGTTGGTCGGGTCGTGGAAGTAGGGGATGGAATTGCCCGTATTTCCGGACTTTCGGACGCGATGGCGAGCGAGATGCTCGAGTTTGAGGTGGGGGGTGAAAAAAAATCGTCCGTTTTTGGCGTTGCGCTTAATCTGGAAGAAGACCAAGTCGGTGCGATGATTTTGGGAGAATATGAGAACATCAAAGAAGGCGACACCGTTAAATCAACCGGCAAAATTCTTTCCATCCCCGTGAGCGACGGAGTGCTTGGGAGAGTTGTTAATCCTCTCGGAATGCCGGTTGACGGCAAGGGGGAAATTTTATCCGCTTCGGGCGGACTAGTTGATACATATTATCCGATCGAAAAAATAGCCCCGGGAGTTATCACCAGAGAGTCGGTAAATCAGCCTCTCCAAACCGGTATCAAAGCTATCGATTCAATGATTCCTATCGGACGAGGACAGCGTGAGCTGATTATCGGAGACAGACAGACCGGAAAAACCGCGGTCGCGATTGACGCGATCATTAATCAAAAAGGGCAAGATGTCATTTGCATCTATGTGGCAATTGGCCAGAAAGAATCGAAAATCGCGCGTATCGTGGCGGAACTCGAGAAAAAGGGCGCAATGGAATATACAATAGTGGTGATAGCGGGCGCATCGGATCCAGCCGCGCTTTCTTTCGTTTCTCCCTATGCCGGTTGCGCGATTGGGGAATATTTTATGGACCAGGGCAAGGACGTGCTGGTAATTTATGATGATCTTTCGAAACACGCCTGGGCCTATCGACAAGTGTCCTTGCTTCTTCGCCGGCCGCCGGGAAGAGAGGCCTATCCGGGCGACATTTTCTACCTGCATTCCAGACTTCTGGAGAGGTCCGCGAAGATGAGCAAAGATTTTGGAGGCGGTTCGATCACGGCGCTTCCAATCATTGAAACTCAAGCTGGAGATGTGAGCGCCTACATTCCGACCAATGTTATTTCGATTACGGATGGGCAAATCTATCTTGAATCAGACCTGTTTTATAAAGGCATCCGTCCCGCACTCAACGTCGGACTTTCGGTATCCCGCGTGGGAAGCGCCGCTCAGATAAAGGCCATGAAAAAAGTGGCCGGAAAATTGAGAATGGACTTGGCTCAATTTCGGGAACTCGAAGCTTTCGCGCAGTTCGGATCGGATCTGGATGAAGCGACCAGGAAGCAGATAGAACGTGGCCGGAGAACCGTTGAGATTCTGAAACAAGACCAATATGTTCCGATGGCAGTGGAAAACCAAGTGGCGATTATCTATGCGCTCACGAATGGCTATCTGGACGACGTGGAAGTGGAAAAAATACAGGATTGGGAAGCTGATTTCCACAAATACATGAAAGAAATGAAAAAGGATATCCTGACAGAGATAAAAGAAAAGAAAGAATTGACGGAAGAGATTGAAGAAAAACTGAAAAAAGCGATTGAAGAATTTAGGGATGTTTATTCGAACGGCAATCATAAATAGTATCAGCATATGGCGCAAGGCACCAGAGAACTAAAACGCAGAATAAAGTCAGTCAATAACACGCGCAAAATGACGCGGGCTATGGAGATGGTTTCGGCTTCCAAGATGCGGAAAGCCGTAAGCTCGGTTTTGGCGATTCGCCCGTACGCGCATTCAGCCTGGGCCGTATTATCGAATTTGGCGCGGGCGTTTGAAAAATATCAAACGGGACTTTTGGAAGTGCGTGAAGTAAAAAGGATTTGCATGGTGGTTGTGACCTCGAATAAAGGCCTTTGCGGAGGATTCAACACCCAGCTTTTGAGGCGCGTTATGGAACAAGTGAAAAAGCCGGCCCAGCTCAAGATTAATCGCATGGGAGACAAAAAAATTGAATCCTTAGTCCCGGACGAGGAGATCCAGATTGATTTTATCACGGTTGGGAAAAAAGGCGCGTCCCTGGTGCGAAAAATGGGCAGAAATATTATCGCAACTTTCGACCAGCTCACCTATCTTCCGAAAACGGAGGACATCCGCGCGCTTACCAGGCTTATTGCCGACGATTTCTTGGCAAAAAAATACGACAAAGTTGTCATTGCGTACACTGATTTCGTTTCGCCGGTCATCCAACAGCCAAAATTTCGCCAGCTCCTGCCAATTTCGAAAGTTGATATCGAGAAACAACTGGCTGACATGGATGTGCTCGCGGAGGAAGTCGGGCTTAAAGAGCCGGAAATAGAATATAAAGTTGAGCCGGATCCCAAGTTCGTTTTAACGGAAGTCCTGCCGCGGCTCGTCGAGATGCAAATTTATCACGCGATTCTGGAATCAAACGCTTCCAAGGAATCAGCGCGTATGATGTCGATGCGGAACGCGACCGAAGCTGCAACTGAAATGTCAGACGATCTGACGTTGATTTTCAATCAGCTTCGCCAAGCGGGCATCACGCAGGAAATTGCGGAGATTTCCGCCGGAAGAGCGGCGTTGGAAAATTAGAATTGTGAATTTAGAATTTGGAATTAAGAATGGGAATCAAGAATTTTGAATTTAGATCTATTATTTTCTATATTCAATATTCCCATTCAAAATTCTCAATTCTCAATTCAAAATTCATTAATTTAATCAAACATTATGAATAAGGGTAAAATCAGTCAGGTTATCGGTCCGGTTGTTGACGTGGAGTTTTTAGAAGAGTTGCCTGAAATTTATTCGGCTCTCGAAGTAAAGCTTGAAGGAGAAAAGAAACTGGTTTTGGAGGCTCATCAGCATTTGGGCGGAAACAAAGTCCGCGCGGTCGCGATGGGATCGACGGACGGTTTGCGCCGCCAAATGGAAGTTATCGATACCGGCGCGCCCATTAGTGTCCCGGTCGGCGAGGAAACCCTTGGGAGAATGTTTAATCTTCTTGGGGAGGCGATTGACGGCAAAGAAAATGTGACAACCAAAAAAAGATATCCGATCCATCGTCCGGCTCCGGCTTTTACTGATCAGTCCACGGAGGCGGAAATATTGGAAACCGGCATTAAGGTTATTGATCTGATCTGCCCTTTCCTAAAAGGAGGCAAGATTGGACTCTTCGGAGGCGCGGGAGTCGGTAAAACCGTTGTCATTCAAGAATTGATCCGAAATATTGCTTCTGAGCATGGCGGGTATTCGGTTTTTGCCGGAGTGGGAGAGCGAACTCGCGAAGGAAATGACCTTTATCATGAGATGAAAGAATCGGGGGTGCTCGAAAAAACTACCTTAGTTTTCGGGCAGATGAATGAACCGCCGGGCGCGCGCCAGCGAGTCGGACTTTCAGCGCTTTCCATGGCTGAGTATTTTCGTGACGAAGAGAGCCGTGACGTATTGCTTTTTGTAGATAATATTTTCCGTTTTACTCAGGCTGGATCCGAAGTGTCAGCGCTCTTGGGGCGCATTCCGTCGGCGGTGGGGTATCAGCCGAATCTGGCGGAAGAAATGGGACGGCTCCAGGAAAGAATCACTTCAACCAAAAACGGATCGGTCACTTCGGTGCAAGCCGTATATGTTCCCGCGGATGATCTCACAGATCCCGCGCCGGCCACGACTTTCGGACACCTTGACTCAACTGTCGTGCTTTCCCGCGCGCTGTCGGAACTCGCGATCTATCCGGCGGTTGATCCGCTTGATTCATCTTCAACGATCATGGATCCGCGTATTGTCGGGGAAGAGCATTATAAAGTGACTCGGGATGTGCAAAAAGTTCTGCAACGGTACAAAGACCTTCAGGATATTATTGCCATTCTCGGCGTTGAGGAACTGTCGGATGAAGACAAACTGGCTGTTGCGCGCGCGCGAAAAATACAAAAATTCCTGTCACAGCCGTTTTTTGTCGCCGAGCAATTTACCGGAACAGAGGGCAAATACGTGAAACTGGCCGATACGATTCGCGGCTTCAAGGAAATTTTGGAAGGCAAACATGACGACAAACAAGAGCAATCGTTTTATATGAAAGGCTCCATTGACGAAGTAAAATAAATTAAGATGATGGAAGACGGTCTGGAACATTTTCCAACAACTAAAAAGCTCCATACGGATATCCTAGAGGATAAATATGGACCTATTCATTCTGAAGTATTGGAACATAGCAGCTCATTAAGGGAAGCCTTGTTAGTTGATGCGAATAATATTGCCAGAACATACGCTTTAACTTTTTTCCCTGAAAATTTTGGAAGCATAGAAATTGCGCAGATAAATAGTGAAATAAAAAATGGAGGACTGATTGGAAAAGTTTTTAGAGACCATGGCTATGAGATAAGAAAAAATGTTGTTGATGTTTTTATTATAGATATCCCGGATTGGTTAAAGAGCAAGTTTGATAATTCAAGCGATCATGCTAAGGCTAGAATCTCCGAATTTTATGCAAAGAGCAGCGTGGGTAGCCCGATAATATATGGCTATGTTCTTGAAGTTTATACTCCCGATTTCAGAGAACCGGAAATAAACGCAGTAGATATGGCACAAATAAAGCCCTCGACAGAGATGCTTGAGGAAATAGGAGTGAGTAAAGAGGATGTCTGGGAAAGCTTGGAATCAGAGGATAAGGCGGGAGATCTGAAAAATAAAAAAGGGTTTAAAGAAGCAAAAATGAAAACCATGCAGTTTGTATTCCAACTGAAAGAAAAAATGGAGCTTCGACTAAATTCAAGAAAATAAATGAACGAAAATAAGATTAAATTCAAAATTGTCACTCCGGAACGGACCGTTTTTGAAAATGAGATTGATCAAGCGACTTTGCCGACGCAGGACGGGGAAATTACGATTTTGCCTAATCATATTCCCCTAATCTCCGCTTTGAAACCGGGCGATCTTATGATAAAAAAAGACGGCGAAGAGATTGACCTGGCTGTTTCCGGTGGCATCGTGGAGGTTCAGAACAACGAAATTACGATTCTCGCGGATACGGCCGAAAGAGCGGAGGAAATTGATCTGGCACGGGCGGAAGAGGCAAGAAAGCAAGCGGAGGATCTCAAAAAAGAAGCGGTCAGGATGGACGACACGGAATACGCCGCGACCGCAGCATTTCTTGAGAGAAATTTGGCTCGAATCAAAGTTGCCAGGAAACATCTCTCGAGGCGTGGAATAAAGATTGATTAAAAAATATAAAAATTAATTCGTTTATTGTTTATGAAAGTTCCGTTTAAATTCAAAGGCGTGCATGAGTGCGAAGCAGTGGTTCTTGCCTGTATCGACTTCCGTTTCTGGAAAGAAACCGAAGAATTTATCGGACAAGAGATGGGAATTAAAACATATGATTTTCCCAAACTCCCGGGCGCGGCAAAGGCCATTAATGATTGTTTGAGCGAGGTGGATGTCGCGATGAAATGCATCGGCGTCCCCTGTGACCTGCATCATGTTAAGAGAATAGTGATAGTGAATCACACGGATTGCGGAGCTTACGGCGGATCGTCGCAGTTTAACGGAGACGCAGAAGCAGAGCAGAAATTTCACGAAAGCGAGCTTAAAAAAGCCAAAGAAAAAGTTCTCAAGGAATTTCCAGACAGAGAAGTCGTTTTAATCTATGCAAAGCTGGTTGATGATGGAGAAAGCGTGGAGTTTTTGAGGGTGGAATAGACAAAGCGAAACTTTTGGATATGATTTGGCCCGGGATGATTAGTCTCGGGCCTTTTTGACATACGAGTTCGCATGTTGGATAAGACGAGTCAGGTATTGATTTGCATTTGTCTATACTCCTGGCGCATACATCTCTCTATAGCGTATTCATCCCGAGGGAATTCAAGTCCCCGATTAGTTAGGTTTGCGCTATACCAGGAAATATTAAAATGCTTGGTTACTATATTTATTGCTAGCTCATGGCCAAATGGTTTGCAGGAAAAAATGTCCAAGCAAAGGATTCGACGGTTTGGAATGGTATGTACGCTGATATGAGATTCAGCGATAATGACTATTCCAGACCATCCCCATAGTTTTGGAGTCACTCCCTTATTTCTAAAAACTGCCGGATGCATGATTTTCGTCATGTGGATTAGGCCCGGACATTTGTCCAGAAATGTATGAATTGACTCCATGCTGGCAATCTGTTCATAACCGCATCCACCTCCATTCAAGGTAAGGTGCGGCCCAAAGGCTTCCTGTATCAGAGATTTCATGAACCCACCTCCTCCTTGGCTTTTTAACCACGTTGGGCTTTAGCCAAAATTTTTTGTCGCAACTGATATTATAGCGGCAATTAATTTTTATATCAATAATATTTTCAAGAATAAATTATTTTCCGTCAAACTTAACTAGAAAAACTCCGCACCTGGTTACCTTGAAAAAAATCCCGAAACAAGCTAAAGTTAAGGGGCATCTTGGGCGCTATTCGGCGCCTGATATTTAGCATTTTGATCGAGCATTCTTAGCTTAATATGGAAAAATATAATCCGAAAAAAATTGAAAAAAAGTGACCCTCCTTCGTCAAGGCTACGGACGGGCAAGCAAAAATATTGTGAAAAATTATAATCCGAAAATCATAGAACGCAAATGGCAGCAGTATTGGGCGGAAAGCCCGGAGCTTTTTGCGGCGGATAATAAATCAGGGAAGGAAAAGTTTTATTGCCTGGACATGTTTCCTTATCCTTCCGGCGACGGGCTTCACGTTGGGCATGTTGAGGGATATACCGCTTCGGACATCTATTCCCGCTATATGAGAATGAAAGGCTATAACGTTCTGCATCCGATGGGCTGGGACGCATTTGGCTTGCCGGCTGAAAATTACGCTATTAAGACCGGAGTTCATCCAGATAAATCGACGCAGCAAAATATCAAAAATTTCACCCGGCAGATCAAGAGCCTAGGGCTTTCGTATGACTGGTCACGCGAAATCGATACCTCGAGCCTCGATTATTATAAATGGACCCAATGGTTCTTTTTGTTTTTATATAAAAATGGGCTAGCTTATCGAAAGAAGGCTAAAGTTAACTGGTGTGAATCTTGCAAGACAGTGCTTGCGAATGAGCAGGTTGAAAATGGTATTTGCGAGCGCTGTAAAAATGAAGTGATTCAAAAAGACATGGAACAATGGTTTTTCCGAATCACCGACTTCGCGGAAGATCTTATCAAGGGACTGGATAAGGTTGATTGGCCTGAATCGACGAAGGTCGCGCAGAAGAACTGGATTGGGAAAAGCGTAGGCACTGTAATAAAATTTCCAATTCTAATGAAGGCTCAACCTTCGTCAAAGCGAACACTCGACCTTCGTCAAAGGGGTGAATATATCAAGGTTTTCACGACTCGACTGGACACTATTTTTGGCTGCACTTATTGCGTTATTGCTCCGGAGAATGAGCTTATCGAAAAATTAAAAGATAGTGTAGGGAACTACAAGGAAGTAGAAAAATATCTAATCAAGGCGAAAAAGAAAACGGAACTCCAGCGGACGGATCTCGCGAAGGAAAAGACGGGTGTGGAAATGAAGGGCATCCAAGCAATAAATCCTTTTACGGATGAATCTGTTCCGGTGTATGTTGCCGATTACGTCCTTTCAACCTACGGAACTGGAGCGGTCATGGCTGTTCCGGCGCATGACGAGCGGGACTGGGAATTCGCGAAAAAATATGATTTGCCGGTAAAAAAAGTGATTGTTCCGCCCGCGCTCGTTTGTATTCCAAGGAATTTGGAAGATATCGCCGCTGGCGCCAGAGCTGAGATTCGGGTGGAATCGGAGTGCTATACGGAGGATGGTGATTTGATTAATTCGGGAAAATACTCGGAAATGACTTCCGAAAAAGCAAGAAGGGAAATGGCGAAGTGGCTTGAGAAAAAAAAGCTTGGCAAAAAGACTGTGACGTTCAAGCTTCGCGATTGGCTGATTTCCCGCCAACGCTATTGGGGCGCGCCAATCCCGATGATTTATTGCGAAAAGTGCGGGTGGCAGCCGGTTCCAGAAAAAGATTTGCCGATCCTTCTTCCAAAAGTAAAAGATTATCGTCCGAAGGGGACTTCTCCATTGGGAACCAATCCTGATTTTGTGCGCGCTGAATGCCCAAAATGCAAAGGCGAGGCTAGGCGCGAGACGGATACAATGGACACGTTTGTCTGCTCATCGTGGTATTTTTTCCGTTTCGCTGATCCGAAGAATACAAAAGAATTTGCCGCTGAAGATAAAATTAAGAAATGGCTGCCGGTCGATCTCTATATCGGCGGCGCGGAACATACGGTTCTGCATCTTCTATATGCGAGATTTTTCACAAAGGTTTTGCGTAAGCATGGGCAAATTGATTTTGATGAGCCGTTTTCGAAACTTCGTCATCAGGGAATTGTTGTCGCGGAAGACGGGCGCAAAATGTCTAAATCTCTAGAGAATGTCATTAATCCGGATGAGATCGTTCGCGAGTATGGCGCGGATGTCCTGCGGCTTTATGAAATGTTTATGGGACCGCTGGAGGATTCAAAATCATGGAATACGAAAAGCATTGTGGGGCTCAAGAGGTTTTTGGATAAAGCTTGGTCATTGCAGTCAAGATATTTTGGCGGAGGCATATTGAAAGCAGAAAACAATGACAAGCAGCTAGAGGTCATTATCAATAAATTAATAAAAAAAGTAACTGAGGATATCGAAGATCTGAAGTTTAATACTGCAATTAGTGAGTTAATGATCGCAGTGAATGAGGCGCGGGATTTAGTGCTAAAATATACAATTTCAGAAAAGACTAGGATATATTTTATTGAAAATTATTTTAAACTTCTTTCCCCTTTTGCTCCTCATATCGCCGAAGAACTCTGGTCACAACTCGGCCACAAAAGGTCAATTTTTCTCGAAAAATGGCCGGAATATGATCCAAAACTGATAGTTGAAAGCGAGAAAATTATTATTATTCAAATCAACGGCAAAGTGCGGGATCAAATTAAAATTAGGGTCGGGACAAGCGACGTGGAAGTAAAAAAAATCGCTGAGGCGCAAGATAAAATCCGAAAATATATTGAAGGCAAAAAAATCAAAAAGACTATTTACGTCAAAGACAAATTAATTAATTTTGTGATTTAACGAAACTCCCAAAGCTAAGCTTTGGGAGAAGAGCAACTTATGGCAAATGAAAAGAAACAAGTCGTTGTTCTGGCGGCTGGAAAAGGTACTCGCATGAGACCGCTAACCTACGATATCCCGAAACCCATGCTGCTGGTTAACGGCCGGCCGCTCCTTGAGTATATTCTGGACGCAATTCCGGACCAAGTCGAAGAGATAATTCTGGTGATTAATTATCTCGGTGATCACGTCCGCGATCATTTCAAAGACAATTACAAAGGCAAGAAAATTACTTACGTGCGGCACGATGAATTGGACGGGACGGGAGGAGCCGTTTTCTGCGCCAAAGATTTAATCAAAGGAGATTTTCTGGTCATTAACGGCGACGATTTGTATCTGAAATCGGACATCGAAAAATTATGTTCGGAGGATATCGCGGTTTTAGGGTGGGAAGTGGAGGATCCCAGAAAATACGGCGTGATAAAAACCGATAAAGACGGCAATCTTTTGGACATTATTGAAAAACCGGATTCGTTCGATTTCAAACTTATTAATACCGGAGCGATGGTGCTATGCAAAGATTTTTTCGATTACGATCTTGTGAGAATCACGGACACCGAATTCGGACTTCCGCAGACGCTCGCGAAAATGGCGGACAAGCATAAGATAAAAGTTATACCGGCGACTGAATGGATGTCAGTCGGGTCGCCGCAGGATCTGGAAAAAGCTCAAACGGAAATCAATAAATTTATCTCCTAAGCCAAACATCAATACGCGTGAAAATAAATAAAAAGATAAAGACAATTTTGCCCGCAGTTGCGATTATCATTTCGTTTTCGCTTTGGGTCCAGGGCACCAAGGCTGCAGCGTACAATTACTACGTGGATGCGAAAAGCACCGAAACTCAGGAAGACGGCAGCTCGCAACACCCCTGGAAAACCATCTCCGCGGCGGTCGCGTATATTGACAGCAACAATCTGAAGAAGAAAACTATATTCGTCAAAAAAGGGACTTATAACGAATCCCTGACGCTCTCGAGAAACACCAGTTTATTCGGCGAGGACAAAAATGAAACGGTAATTAACGCGGATGGAAAAAATAACGCCATCAATTTCAGCTCGACTAAAAGTAAAATAAAAAATCTTAAAGTAAAAAACGCGGAAGCCAGCAATATTATTGTCAGTAAAAAATCCAAAGTTAGTATCAGCGATTGCATCATAGAGAAAGCGGGGAATTTCGGAATTGAAGTGAAGGAATCCAGCGCGACGGATAGGTATAAGTTTACTTTGGACGACTCAAAAATATTAGACAGCGGGTCGCAAGGTCTCTATATTTCTCGCAGAAAAATCAGCGTTACGGACAGCGAGATAGCCTCCAGCAACGAAGAGGGAGTCGATCTCCATCAGGGCGTGAAGGGTAGGGTAGTCGGGAACAACATCCATGGGAACAAAGAATCTGGAATAGAATCGATCCTGACCGGGACCAATCTTTCTCTGAGAAGCAATGAGATAGAAAATAATCATGCCCAAGGGATTACGGTTCAGATCTATACAAATAAAAAAGGAGGAAAAATAAAAATAACTAACAACACTATCAAAGGGAATAGCCATTATGGCATCCGATACGCCAATTACACCCATAAAATTGGGCCAAAAAAATTCAAGATTTTTGCCGATAAATATGTCAAAAAGTCGAAAAATAAAATCAGTGGCAATGGCGACGGAGATGCTTACTATCAATAAAAACCTGACGGGAGTTGCGCTCCCGTCAAGATAGGCGAACTTATGAGGAAAATTAATATCGTAAATATCGGCGGAGGAACGGGCAGGTTCACTTTATTGTCAGGGCTGAAAAAATATCCCGCGAATATTTCCGCGATTGTTTCTATGGCGGACGATGGTGGATCAACGGGGAAACTTCGAGACGAGCTGGGCGTGTTGCCTCCGGGAGATGTCAGGCAGTGTCTTGTGGCGCTTTCGGATTCCTCCGAGACATTGCGGGAACTTATGAATTACCGATTCGAAAGAGGGAATTTGAAAGGCCATAGCTTTGGGAATCTTTTGCTTTCAGCACTTGAGAAAATTACCGGCGATTTCACAAAGGGGGTCGGGGAAGCAGCGCGCATCTTGAACGTCAAAGGAGAGGTAATTCCAGTGACAGGTGAGGATATGAGGATAGATATAAGGCTTAAGAATGGTGAAATTCTCAAGGGAGAGAACGAGCTTGACGATAACCCAAAGATTAAGAAAATCGGAGTCGAAGAAGTATACCCGAGAAAAAATGTTAAGGCCGACAAAAGGGCGCTTGAAAAAATTCGCAGTGCGGATCTTATTGTCATCGGGCCCGGAGATTTATTCGCTTCGGTTATTCCAAATTTTTTAATCAAGGAGATAAGCGACGCTATAAAAAAATCAAAATGCAAAACCGTGTTCAATTGCAACCTGACCAATAAAAAAGGGCTCACGGAAGGATTTAGTCTCGAGGACTATATTAGGATGATAGAAAAATATATCGGAAAGGGAAGGGTCGACTATGTCACGTTCAACAGCAAAATGCCCTCCAGGGATTTGATAAAAAAATATGAAAGAAAAGAGGGAAAGGGCGCGATTGTTGGTTTGGCAAAAAACAAAAGCAATAAAAGATCGTATAAAGTCATTCGAGCTGATTTGCTTCAGACGGCCAAGGTCACTCCAAACAAAAATGACGCAATTGGAGCCACTCGTTCATTTATCCGCCATGACAGCGAAAAATTAGCGCGTGTGATAATGGCGATTGTGAAGCTCAAAAAATAAAATATCATCAAAAAAACTATCCGGCCTATGAAAATAATATTGGATTTCGACGACGTGCTTTTCAATACCAAAGCATTCAAGAGAGACCTTATCAATGTTTTCAAAAAAAACGGAGTTTCCGAAAAAGATTTCCTCGCTACGTACAAGGATTATCCGGTGATAACCAAGAAAGGAATTTTGAAGTATGATCCTTTTTGGCAGATTAAAATTTTGGGAGAGCGGAGGGGCATAGATGTCGTGAAAACGCGGCAAGATATGTTGGAGTTTCTCAATAACTGTCCCCAATACGTTTTTCGTGACGCGACTGGTTTTCTGAAAAAATTTTCCAAAAATAAATTATACCTCGTGTCATACGGACACACCGGCTTTCAGGATAAAAAGATTGAGCAAAGCGGACTGGGAGGGTTCTTTGGCAAAATTGTGGTTACTGATAAGATGAAAGCGGCTGTAATGAGAAGATTTATCCGGAAGGGAAAAGATATGGTTTTCATAGATGACAGGGTGGATCAAATCAACGCGGTGAAAAAATATTTTCCAAACAGCTTGACCTTTTTATTGAAAAGAAAAGAGAGGCGATACGATGATAAAAAAACAAAGTATGTGGATTACGAGATAAAATGTCTTAAGGACGCAGTAAAAATAATTAACAGTGTAAACTGAATTGTGAATTCAGAATTGCGAATTGAGAATGGGAATCAAGGATAAAGAATCCCGGAATCAATATCCAAAATTCTAAGTTAACAATTCTCAATTCTAACAATATGTGCGGAATTGTAGGCTATATTGGTAAGAACCAAGCCCTTCCAATTTTGCTGGATGGCTTAAAGAGGCTTGAATATCGCGGATATGACAGCGCGGGATTGTCGGTTTTTACCGGAGAGGAAATTATCACCCAAAAGGCGGTGGGAAAAGTGGCTCAGCTTGAAAATAAACTGAACGGCCAGAAGATTCCAGGATGCTCGGGTATAGCCCATACGCGTTGGGCAACGCACGGAAAGCCATCCGAGGTAAACGCCCATCCGCATCAGGACTGCACTGGTGATATAATTCTGGTGCATAATGGCATCGTTGAGAATTATAAGGAGCTGAAGGCGGATCTTCAAAAGATGGGGCATAAATTCAAGTCGGAAACCGATACCGAGGTGATTGTCCATCTTGTTGAAGAGTATTATAAGCAAGTGCCACTTGAAGAGGCGGTTTGGCGGACGCTCGCGCACATCGAGGGCACGTACGGCATAGTACTAATGTGCAAAACCGAACCGGGAAAATTATTCATAGCAAGACACGGCAGTCCCTTGGTTCTGGGCGTAATCGACGACGGCTATATCATTGCTTCAGATGTGGCGCCCATTGTTTGCCATACTGACCGGGTAATCTATCTTGAAGACGGTGAAATGGCGCGGGTTGAAAAAGATTGCTTCGAAATAACCAATTTCAAGCGAAAAAAAGTAAAAAAAGAAATCTCAAAAATAGATTGGACGCTCGAAGAAGCCGAGAAAAAAGGCTACCCGCATTTTATGCTGAAGGAAATTATGGAACAGCCCGAGTCAGTCGCGAATACTCTGCTGGGCCGCTGCCTGGTGGAAACGGGCAATGTGAGGTTGGGCGGGCTCGAATCCGCCAAGGATCAATTGAGAGAAATCGAAAGAATAATAATTGTCGCTTGCGGGACGGCGCGCCTGGCCGCTCTCACGGGCGAATACATGCTTGAGGAGTACGCGGGTATTCCGACCGAAGTTGATTATGCCCATGAATTCAGATACAGAAAGCCGCTGATAGACAAACATACCGCCCTCATAGCCGTTTCCCAATCGGGAGAAACGGCGGATACTCTCGCGGCAGTCAGGGAAGCCAAAGAGAAAGGCGCCTTGACGCTTGGTGTGGTTAACGTGGTCGGATCAACCATCGCGCGCGAAACAGACGCGGGTGTTTACAACCATAGCGGTCCGGAAATCGCGGTTGCTTCCACTAAAGCATTTACTTCGCAGCTGACGGTGATGGCACTGCTCACAGTCATGCTGGGCCGGCAAAGGGATATGTCGCTAGTGACGGGACGTCGCATTCTTGAAGAGCTTGATGCTATGCCGGCAAAGATAAAAAAAATACTAGCAAAAGACAAGGAAATTAAACAGATCGCGAAAAAATATCATAAGGCGGAAAATTTCGCGCTTCTTGGCAGGAAATATAATTTTCCCATCGCGATGGAAGGGGCAATAAAGATCAAGGAACTGAGCTACATTCACGCGGAGGGATTTGCGAGCGGAGAAATGAAGCACGGTCCGATTGCCATGATTGATAAAAGCTTTCCTTCCATAATCTTGATGCCGAAAGACAGCGTTTACGAGAAAAATTTTTCGGGGATGCAGGAAATAAAAGCCAGGAGCGGAAAAGTTATCGCAATCGGATCCGAAGGAGATAGGGAACTCAAAAAAGTTGCCGACGATGTTATCCTTATTCCCAAAACGCTTGAAATGCTGACGCCGATTTTAGCCGTAATCCCCCTCCAGCTTTTCGCGTATCACTTCGCGGCGCAAAGAGGATCGGATGTGGACAAGCCCAGAAATTTAGCCAAATCTGTCACAGTCGAATAGCGAGTCCTTCGCGCGCCCGGTTTGAGAAAAATAAAAATTGATAGTTTCATTTTCCAAAAAAAAATCGTGAAAACACAAAAAAACAGCAAAAGGCTTTTGACTATCTCCGAATTTCGCCATGAGGTCGGAATACCGCTTATATTAGCTAAAAAACTCGTAATTTGGGGAGAGGTTGAAACCGTTAAATTGGTCGATGGGACAATTCGTATTACCGGATCGGAAGCGCAGAAAATAAAAAAAATCGTCAAAAATCCTCGTAAGAAATTTGCTCTTTATATCAGAGCTCTCGGTCCGGGGTTGATAACGGGCGCGTCTGACGACGATCCGTCCGGAATCGGGACCTATTCATCCGTAGGGGCGATGTTTGGACTTTCCATTTTATGGATGGCAGCTTGGCTTTTGCCTGTGATGCTGGCTGTTCAGGAAGTGTGTGCCAGAATCGGCATAGTGACTAACAAAGGGTTAACCAAGGTCTTAAGCGCTCGGTTTTCCAAAAAAATCGTAGGAGGAATTGTTCTGCTTCTGATTATTGCGAATGTGGTAAACATCGGGGCGGATCTGGGCGCGATGGCGGCATCCCTTGAGATGCTCACCGGCATCAATTTTCTCGCAGCTTCGTTTCTTTTCGCGCTTGTGATTGTTTTCCTGGAAATTTTTTTCAAATACCACACCTATGTCAAGTTTTTAAAATGGCTCACGTTGGCGGTCATCGCGTATGTTATTGCCGGATTTTTAGTTCATCCTAATTGGAAAGAAGTATTTGATTTTGCTTTCATTCCGAAAATGGAATTTAACGAAAAATTTATTTTTGCCATGGTCGCGGTATTTGGCACGACCGTAACGCCTTATCTTTTTTTCTGGCAGACGTCGGAGGAGGTGGAGGAAAATAAATTACTGGGGTATAAAAATAAAAAAGAATCGATCCACTGTAGAATTTCACACATGCGCACGGACGTGGGAACGGGAATGATACTGGCAAACGTTGTTTTCTTTTTCATTATTCTTACGACCGCGCAGGTTTTTTTCAAAAATGGGATATTCACGATTAACTCCGCTCAAGAAGCGGCTCTGGCATTGCGGCCGCTGGCTGGAAATAATGCCTATCTGCTTTTCGCGCTTGGGATCATCGGGACGGGAATGCTCGCCATACCGATCCTAGCTGGTTCCGGCGCCTATGCCCTTTCGGAAGTAATGAAATGGCGAGAGGGCCTTGAGCTCAAATTCTCACGCGCCAAGGGGTTCTATCTCGTGATCGCGCTTTCCATCCTGGTCGGGCTGGCTCTTAACTTTTTCAGGATTAATCCTATTGCGGCGCTCTATTATTCCGCTTATCTAAACGGAATAATCGCCCTTCCGCTGCTTATCGTGATAATGCTCATCGGAAACGATAAACGGATCATGGGAAAAGAAACTCATCCAGGCTGGGTGAAGATATTTGGGTGGCTGGCGGTAATTTTTATGTTTCTGGCCTTGGTCTTGACGGGCGTGCTAAGCATAATCAAATAAAATTATTATGACCCTGCTGCAATCAATCATTTTGGGAATTATCCAAGGGGCGGGAGAGTTCCTGCCGATTTCGAGTTCGGCGCACTTGATTCTGGCGCCTTGGATTTTTCATTTTCCTGATCCGGGACTCTCATTTGACGTGGCGTTGCATTTCGGAACATTGATCGCCGCAGTTTTATATTTTTGGAGGGATTGGATTGAGATTTTCAGACTGGCGAACCCATTCAAGACTAAGGTTTTAACTTCCGAAAGATCAACTTTATATTCCAAAAATACTTTATATTTTTTAATTTTAGCCACCATTCCCGGGGCAATTTTTGGATATCTACTTGAGAGCGAGGCTGCGACTGTTTTTCGCTCGCCTCTTCTCATTGCAGCTACGCTGGTTGTTCTCGGCTTAGTCCTGTATCTTGTTGACCGCTACCATATTCACCGAAAGCAACTTGGCCAAATGACTTGGCTGGACAGCCTCTGGATCGGATTGTCGCAGGCTCTGGCAGTGATACCGGGGATTTCGCGATCGGGATCCACGATTACGACCGGACTCGCACTAGGGCTTAATCGCGAATCCGCCGCCCGGTTTTCATTCCTCCTTTCAACCCCGATAATTTTCGGGGCGGCGGTTTTAAAACTTCCGCAACTAATCAAAAGCGGAATGGATGCTTATTTGGTTATTGGAATGCTTGCGGCGGCGGCGAGCGGATATCTGGCTATAAAGTATCTCCTGAAATTCGTCGAAAAAGCAAGTTATGCAGTCTTTTTTTGGTATCGCTTGGCTTTGGCGATTGTGATTGTATTAGTATATTTTTCTAGGTAATCTTGGGGCTTGGCGGATATTTCAAAAACCGCTATAATATATTGCAAGGGAACAAAAACAAAAATTCACTCTGTTAAATAATCCGCTCAGCGCGAATTGCCACTCTGTGGCATTTAACAGGGTAAAAAACAAAAAGCTGGAAGGATTTTAATGCTGTATTTCCTTCTTTTTTTAATGGCTGCGAAGATTTTTAAGAGAGCTGTTGCCTGCCAACATCAACAAAAAGCATTCTAAAACAACATGATACAAAAAACAGTTTGGAATAAAAAAAATATTGGAATAACAATTTCTCTTTTTGCCTTTTTTGCTCTTCTCTCCGGAGCATCTCCCGTTTTTTCTCAAGAATTGGCGCCAGCGAATGGCGGCATAGTAACTGACATTGCCGCTGGAACCCCGGTTGAAGAAATAATTTCAGCGGTCTCAAGCGGAGGTTTGTCTGCAAGCGGGGATACGCGTGAGCTCCAGCCCGATGTTGATGAGCAATCGCCTGAAATTTCAGTTTCTTCCGAACGGGGCCTGCCGAATCCGAATCCACCCGCCGGATTTAATCCCGAGGCAATTCAATCTCTTGAACAAGCGGGAGGTCTAAGCTCCAGCCCACAAGTTGACTCGGACGCGCCTACTGTTTTTAAGCTAGCGGTAAAATTTTTTGAGCGAGTCGTTTTCAAAAAAGATGTTGAGTTTTTGAGTCGGCCCAAATTCGACGAGGGCCTAGATATATCGGGAACACCCACTTTTGACAAAGACACGGCAGGGTACGCTATCATTAAAAAGGGCAATCAGAGCGTGGCAGTAGAATTTGATAAGAAGTATAGTTCGCCGCCAATTATTACTGCAAGCTTATCATTGCAGCAGTACGAAAATTCTGAGGTGCGGGCGGCGGCGGAAGATTTGCTTTTAATTTCAGACGTGAAATATATTGTCACAAATGTATCGGAAAAAGGATTTGAGATAATGATAGATCAAGAAGCATATTCGGATATCCCCTTCTCATGGCACGCCCTAGCCGTTGATAACCCGAAGACTTATAAGAAAAAAGGAGGCAGTCCCGATAGTAAGAACGCAGCCAACCCTGCGAGTAGCATATCCGCTCAATCTGGGAGCTCAAGCAAACCATCAGCAGATGCCGGGCCTGCCGCGGTTGGTCAATCAGAAGCTTCTTCTTCCGCCGAAGGAGCACCCGGATCCGGCGGTGATTTGCAAAACCAATCCGCGCCCAATCTCAGCAGCGGCAATTAAAACTCCAGCTGATATCAAAAAATATGGACATAAAAATGCACGATCTAAAAAAGGTAAACAGCCTCAAGAGTCCGAACTTGAGAGCTCCGAGGTGGCTGGACAGGAGGCTGAAATTCAAGAGGTATTCGTATCCGGTGAAAAATCTTATTTTAATTGCCGTTGCCTTGATAATTCTTTTGTCTCTGTCGACATTTTTGCTCATCATTGCGCGCAGGAACAGCCAAGTAGATCCCAGTTTGGCCATAGAGCGAGAAACGGCAACTTTGACTCAAAAGATTGGCAAATCAATGGAACTGCCCGTTGGAGAACAACCCACCTTAGCTACCGTGACTGATCGCGCAAAGCTCAAGGGCCAGGATTTTTTTGAACACGCCCAAAACGGGGATAAGCTATTGGTATATCCCAAAGCTAAGAAGGCGATTCTCTATCGACCCTCAACCGGAAAAGTCATTGATGTCACTAATCTAACCTCTGGTAGCAGCCAAACTTCTCCCAGCTCAGACGCTGAATCAAACGATCAGAGTGCTAATTAGATTATTTGTTGCGGAATTACTCTTAACCTGAAGCTAAAAAATAAGCTGTCCGTGTTTGCCCGTTCTGCCTTAGAAGCATATTTATTCGTAAAAAATATTCAATACGGATCCGTCTAGGATCTGTTTTTTTAGGGGCAGTTTTCCAAAGAATAATCTTTTTTGGAATCCAGCAAAAACTTATGCTATAATGTTAAAAACTAGAAAAAATTATGAAATTTAAGTTTTGCGCAAAACTTTTTATTTTAGCGTGCGCTGCTATTGGAGCGGTGAGTTTCTGTCAGGCTCAAATGTCGAGTGGGAGCTATAAAATCAATGCCGATTCAATCAATGTCGGAGGAGCTCCCAGCGGCTCCGGAAGCTACTATCTCAATGATACGATTGGGGAAATTGCCACCGGCGAAGGGGCAAGCGGAACATATGAAATGAAAGCCGGCTTTTGGTATATGGTAAACACTTATTTAACCCTGACGGTTGATACGGAAAACAAATATTTGGGAACGCTTTTCCCCGGTTCACCCATAACGGGTGAGACTACACTTGACGTAACGACGGATGCGTGGAACGGATATGTTCTCAATGTTTCGAAAGACCACAAAATGCGCCATGCAGACGGCTCGCCGGACATCGATGATCATAACGGGAGTATCGCAATGCCACTTCTCTGGAGCGCGCCAAATAATCTGGGATTTGGTTTCACTGTTATTTCCGGAACGGATGTTGACCCAAAATGGAAGGATGGTCTGAACTATAAATACGCGGCTTTTCCGGATGTGGCCACCACGGTCCATTCAAAACCGGATTACAAGAGCTCAACTGATGAAACAGTGGTTGGTTATAAAGTTGACGTGCCCTCCGACCAAAAGTCAGGGTTCTATTCATGTAATGTAACCTATACGGCAGTAGGATCAATTTAAAAAATGACCCCGAAAAAGAAGCTAAAAATAAAAAGCAAAAATCATAAAGTGAAAAAAAACAGAAATGTGGGTTTTTCTTTTGGCATTTTTCCCCAATGCAAAAAATATTTTTCAAACCTGTCAAAAAAGCGGAGGAGCAAATTGAAACTCGAGATTGAGATTTTTTCCGGAGTTTTTTTTGTTTTCATTTTTTTTCTAGTGATATTCCTGTTTAGCTACTGGGAAAGCGTGGGCGGGTTGGTCGCGGGCGAAGATACCAGCGCGGTGAACGTCAGCGTGACAGTTGTTTCAGCCATCAGTATCGATAATCCGGCGGATGTTGTTCTCGCCCCCAATCTTGAGGAAACCGGAACGGCCAATGGCAACGTCACTTGGAATGTGAAAACGAATAATCTGACTGGCTGGTCCTTGGACGTGAAATCTGGTACGGCTCCGGCCATGAAAAGCGGCGCCAACAGTTTCGCCGATTATACGGAAACGGTTTCGGGGGTGCCCGAGAGCTGGACAGTGGGCGCAGCGGACAGTGAATTCGGATTCAACGCGGCCGGATCATATTCAGAAGCCGGGTTTAGCGAGAATAAATATCTGGGCTTTAACGGATCAAATCGCATTCAAATCGCGCACCGCAATGTTCCTAGCGAAGGCTCCGGTGACGATACAACGGTTAATTTTCGGGTCGAATCTGGAGCATCCCACAACCAGGCAACGGGAATCTATGAAGCTGCGATAACGGCTACTGCCAGCACGATCTAAGGCTGTGGATAACTATTGTTGAAGACAAAAAAATGGTGTATAATGCAAATATAAATAAATATCCGGTATAAATAAAGAAAGTTTTCTTTTTTAACTTGAAGATGGAGAAAAAAAATAAAAAAATAATCTCAGGGTTCTTAGGAGCAGTGAGCTTTTCCCTCATTGCGCTTTTAGTGCTGACTTTTGGCTATTGGATAGCCGAACCGAATATCGTGGGAGCGGCGGTTGCAACTGATGATGTCAATGTCAATTTGAACGTTGCCGCGACGATCAGCATCAATCATCCGACGGATGTTTCCATGAGTCCGGATATTACCGGCACCGGCAGCTCGACCGGTTCCACCATCTGGACGGTGACGACGAACAACTCAAGCGGCTGGAAGCTTGAAGTTGAAACGGATCAAGCCAATACCATGCACAGTGGGAGCGATGTTTTCACCGACTATACCGAAGGAACTCCCGGAACGCCGGAATCTTGGTCAATTGCCAATACTGACTCCGAGTTCGGGTTTGGGGCGACCGGAAGCTACATCGAAACAAAGTTTGTTGGAGCGGATAAATATATGGGCTTCAACAGCACAACAAAAGAACAGGTTTCGCATAGTGCCGCGGAGACAGCTGGGGATGACACGACTGTTATTTTCAAAGCCGAAGTTGGTTCGACAAAATTACAGCCGACGGGATCTTATTCCGCAAAGGTCACCGCGACCGCAACCACACTTCCGTAGGAATTTTTAATTTTTAATTTTTAATTTTGTAAATAATCACTCAATGTTTTTAATGCTAAAAATTGAAACATTGTTTTAAAATTAAGAATTGCAAAATTAAAAATTATTGGCGGTTACGGATGCAAAGCTCTATAAATTTAATCAAAAACCGCAGACCTTCTTTTTTTTGGCTACTGCTCTTCTGTAGCTTTTTTTTGATGGGCGGGGAATATGCCCAGGCCTATACGATTGAAAACTATCAGGAAAATGTCGAGGACAGATTCGTCATATCTCCGGTTAATCTGGAGCTCACTCTTGCGCCGGGCGAAACGACGACGCAGAATATCGTTATCGTTAACCGTCTTGGAAAAACTGCCGATTTTCAAATCACGAAAGAAGATTTTGTCGGCTCTCAGGATCCGGATAAGGCGACGTCATTTCTCGGGGACGAGTCGGCTGGCATAACGACAGCCAAAGATTGGATATCTACCGATGTCGATCAAATCCCCCTCAACCATGGCGATCGACTGAATATACCGGTCACGATAACCGCGCCCGATAACGCAACCGCGGGCAGCCATTATGCCGCTATTTTTGCTTCTGTCGCCGGGAGTGAAAGCGGTACAGGAAACGCCAGAGTGAAACTGGTCAGCCGGGTTGGAACTCTGATCCTGATAAACATTCCCGGAAACAATCGCGAGTCCGGCGGGATAACAGATTTTTCTTCGGATAAAAAATATTATCGACAAGGGCCGGTAGATTTCAGCACAACATTCGAGAATACCGGGAATGTCTACGAAAAGGTTAGGGGAGAAATTGCGATCAAAAATATATTGGGCACTGAAATCGCTCACGTTCCTCTCAAGGACTGGACAGTGCTGTCCAATTCCCTGAGAAAGCAAACGGCTTCTTGGGATAAGAAATGGATAATGGGCCGCTATACAGCAACTCTGACCGTGTTTTATGGCTTGGGTGGCAATCTCAAGGACACGAAGACGGTTGTTTTCTATGCGTTCCCATGGCACGTTGCCCTCCTCCTCTTACTGGCTCTGATTATCATTTACTATCTCTTAAAATACTTCTTCTCGAAATTTGAAATTCGTAAAAAAGAATAATTATTTTCGCTTATGATTCTGCGGGTGCTTTCTCTGATGCAAGAATTTTTAAACACTTCAAAGATGAGAATTCCTCATGGCTTTCTAAAAAAGATCAGAACGATGATAGCGGTCGTTTCTTTTTTTGTTGCATTCTCAATCGCGAATGCCGCAGGCCCGCTATCTCTCGGCATTTCTCCACTTAGCTATGATCTAAAGGTTGATCCCGGTGAGGAAAAGACAGGAAAACTTTATATAGAAAATACATCTGATGAGGATATCGACGTCACTGCGGAGTTCTCCAATTTTTTTGTCGATGATAGCGGCAAGTATATTTTTTCCGGTGAGAGGGATATCAAGAATGAAAATCTGAAGCCCTATCTCATGAACAACTGGATGTCCGTGAATGAAAATAATTTCACATTGCGCAAGGGGGAGAATAGGGTGGTCGATTATAAAATAAGTATTCCTGACGATGCTATATTGGGCGGACACTATGGGGTTATTTTTTTTCGTACCGCGTGTGAAATTGAGAATGACAAGGCAGCTGTGTCCACCGATAATTCGAGCATCTGCGTGTCCGGAAGAGTCGGCACGCTTTTCCTGGTTCAGGTTGGCGGAGAAGCGGTGAAGAAGGGGATACTAAAAAAAATTGATGTTCCAAAATTGTCGCTCGAAAATAGCGCGAAGCTGGCGATCGAAATTGGAAACGACGGCAATACTCATTTTCAACCCGAGGGAGAAATAATAACCAAAAACTTGTTCGGCCAGGAACTATCAAGGATGGAGATAAAAGACAAGACAATTTTGCCCACCATGAGCCGGACTTTTTCCGAGAACCTGGCGAGAATGGATTTCTTCGGTTTCTATAAAATTCAAGGTTTAATAAAAGATGGGGATGGGAATGAAATGAAATTCAATAAATATATTTTCATGCCGCCCTGGAAGGAAGCGATAACTACCGCGCTGATTGTTGGCGCGCTCATCTGGTTTTTTAATAAATTTAAAATCAAAAAAATCAAAAAAAATAAAAAAGAGACTGTGGATAACTAATAGAAAATATTTTTCCGAAAGGGAATATTTTAAACCGTTAGGCTAAGCCGAAACCGCAACAACAATTAAAAAATAAAGTTTTTATCTCAAAAAGGGCGAAAAGATTCGCAGAGGAGATATAGCCGCCTGTCCCGGGCGGTTTTGCTATATAAAAAGCGAATATCGGAATAATTCTCAATGATGAGCGGGCAAAAGGGCGTAAAGCATGGAATCCGATTTAGCCTATCTAAATAGGGAAAACATTTTCAGAGCTGGAATCGCGCCAAGTTGCGAAAGAGGATGAAAATTTACCTCCTTATTTCATTTTCGGGACATAAAATTAGACTCAAGCCAGAATCAAAATTGGCCCAAAAAAGGAATCAAATTTTGGGGCCTTTTTTTCTGGAAATGATTCACGAAATGCTTTATAATAGCCTAAGGCGATACAGCATCCGATACCGTATCGATTATCCTTATATAAACCAATTATGGAAAATTTGAGTGGAAAACTATTATCGCTGAACGAGGCCAGTAAAATGTCTCCTTACAGCGCCGATTATCTCGGTCTTTTGGTCAGAAAAAATAAGCTTGCCGGTGTCAAAAAAGAGGGTAAGTGGTTTACGACAAAAGAAGCGCTGGATGAGTACCTAAAAAGTGTCGCGGAGGCCAGCTATCAGCGGCAAGAAACGTTGAATGTGAAAATTCCTGCAATTGAAAATCGCAAGGCGCTCCTTAATCTTAAGTGGGCTATTGCTCTGGCCGCGGTAGTAATCGTCAGCTTTCTTATCTGGGGACTGGGGACTAAAAAGGGAAATCAAGAGTTCATCGTGGAAAAAGATGCCAATAATAATTTAATAATCCACGCGGATGATCCGTCCGCCGTTGGCTCGGTTACTGTCGTACCAAAATAGAAATTTTTAATTTTGTAATTTAAGAATTGTTTTCCAAAACAAATAAAAAAATAATCTTCTTTATTTCTTGGGCAGTGATCTGTATCGCTGTTTTTGCTGCATTTCATTCTCGCGCGGCGATCAACCAGCAGATAAATTATCAGGGGAAGCTTACGAACAAATCTGACGTCGCCGTGCCGGACGGAAATTATGACATGGTTTTCAAGATCTATGATGGTAGCGATGTATTGCTTTGGACGGGAACGTACACGGCTGCCAATGGTATTCCAGTGGCGGTCGCGAACGGAATATTTTCCGTAATGCTCGGAAGCGGAACAGGCAACGAACTTAATTTGAATTTTGATTCGGATACCTACTATCTCGGCGTGACTGTCGGAACCGACGCCGAAATGACACCGAAGAAAAGATTGGGAGCGGTGCCGCAAGCTGTGAATTCCCTCAATGTGATTGGGAATGGTTTTGTTGATATCGACAATACTTCAACTGCCCAAGACGCGGCTAATATAAATTATAATCCAACAACAGGCGCCAACAGCGCCTTGAGCATTGTTTATGGAAACAGCGGGGGAAGCGGGACGGCGCTCAACGTCACACAGGCGGGAACGGGCTACGCCGCCACTTTCACGGGAGGCAATGTGGGCATCGGGACGACGAATCCGGGAGCGGCGTTGGAAATCGGCGGATCGGGCAATTTGAGAATCGGAGGCCTCACTGCTTCAATGGGGGTATACACAGATGCCAACAAACAACTCACATCCACTGTTCCGACTTCTGGCACTCTTGGCTACTGGACCCGAAGCGGAATCACTCTTTGGCCAACCACCAACACTGACAACGTGACAACATTGGGCAACGTCGGCATTGGGACGACGAATCCGGGATACAAGCTAGCGATTAATGGGGCATCTGGTTCAACCAGCGGTTTGCAAATCACCAATCTTGGAACGGCAAACTATGGAATCGATATGACAAGTAGCGGCTTGAGCGGAACATCCGATTATTTGCTTTATGCCGATGCAAATACGTACTTGCGAGCGGATGGGATGCTGAACCTCGCCGCCGGATTTCATATCGGGGAAGGAACATGGTCAAGTGATAAATTGCTATATTCGTATAAAGTTTGGAGTGGGACTGCCCAGGATGCTTACGGAGTTTATGGTTATCGATATGCAAACAACGTTAATGCTCCCACTAATAAATTGATCGGTGTGGCGGGAATAAGCCAAGCTTATGTTCTGGGAGATGGAAATACTTGGGGGTGGACAATTGGTGTTTATGGTCGAGGAGAGGGCTCTGGCGGCACAACGCCTGGAACTGTTTCGAATGCAGCTTCATTGTATGCTGCGAGCGGGGGGTATAGCAGTAATCTGACTAATCGATATGGCTTGTATGTTGAAAATATTTCCGGCGGCGTGAATAACTGGTCTATTTATTCGTCTGGTTCGGCGGCTTCGTATTTCGCCGGCTCCGTCGGCATCGGCACCACCGCTCCCGGAGCAACTCTCGACGTCACCGGCACTGGCAGATTCTCTTCAACTCTCACCGCCTCGAATGGCTTCACCCTCACCGCGGGAACACTGTCTCTGCCCGCCAGTTCGGTCACCGACGCCATGGTCTCCGACACCCTCACCGCTTCCAATCTGGTAGCGGCTTCTTCCGTGGTCTCCAACGCCGAAGTGGATGACAATCTGACCATTACCGGAGGTTCCATTGATTCCACCACCACTATCGACAAAGATCCGGTCATTACCCTGGGCACCGACCTTACTGGAAATGTCACTCTTTCCAATTTGGCTTCGGGAACTCTGAACGCCACCATCGCCGCCAATTCCGTGGCTCTCACCACTGACACCACCGGCAACTATGTGGCCGGCCTCACCGCGGGAACTGCCATCACCATCACGGGAACAGCGGGAGAAGCCTGGTCTCCCACCGTAGCTGTCACCGCCGATTCCATAGGAGACACCCAACTCGCTTTCAACACCGGACAAGCTCTTACCACCACCTCAAGCCCCACCTTCGCGGGACTCACCCTTAGCGCCAATCTGGTTCTCGGAGCCAACACCCTCACCACCACCAACGAAACTGTCATTACTCATCTCAACGCCGATCTTTTGGACGGCCATCATTCCACTGATTTCCAAACGGCTCTCACCAATCCCGTGACAGGAACTGGAACGGAAAACTATGTGGCTGTCTGGGGAGCGGGAAACTCCCTCACCTCCCAGCAATACCTGAATGTCGCCCAAGGCGGAACCGGAGCCGGGACTTTCTCCTCGAATTATCTCTTGAAAGGCAACGGCACCTCCGCCCTTTCCAGTTCGGTGATCTATGACGACGGGACGAATGTGGGGATAGGGACGACGAGCCCAACTGAAAAGCTGGTCGTCAGCGGAGGAAATATCAATCTTTCGGGAAGTTATGGGACTGAAAAAGTTGCTAATGGGACCTTCACGGGAGACGCCAGCGGCTGGAGCTTAGGCGCAGATTGGGTTTATAACAGCAACGCAGTTGATAAAACTGGCGGTGGTGTCAGCAATCTTTCCCAAACAATGATAGGCGGAACAGTAGCGGGAGAGACCTACAAAATTACCTACACACTTTCAAATGTAACAGCCGGATACGTAATTCCTTGGATCGGAGGCTCTTCTGCGCAATACAGAGCTGCTGACGGAACCTACACGGAATATATTACGGCTGCAACGACCGCAGTCTTTAGTTTTAATCCCAGCTCAGAATTCAGAGGCACCATCGACAACGTGAGCGTCGTGAAACTGACGGACGGCATCATCGCAGTGGAAAACAGCCTGACAATCAACAATCGTTTCGCTGTAAACGGAGACTCTGTTCCGGGGAGCCGATTATCCGTGAATGGAACTTTCAGTGTATATGCGGGAAGTACGAATAGCTTTGTTAGCATGGGCTATCAATGGCTGACTTCCGCTGGCCAAATGACGTATACGGTCGGCAGCAGCTCAAGTCATATTTTCAAATCCGGTACTAAAACGACAATGCAATTGTACAGTGATGGAAATGTGGGTATCGGCGGAACAGCGGCGGCAACCTCGCCTGTCATGTTCTTGGCGGGAGGCGGCAACGTCGGCATCGGGACCACAAGTCCAAACAATAAACTTGAGGTTTCTGGTGGTTTAACAGCAACGGGAATATCGATCAACAGGACAGACGCAACACAAGGAAATACCCTTCGTTTTGCAAATGATTGGCGCATACTTGATATGAGCG
>JBAZYY010000008.1:0-55206 GCA_041659065.1 Parcubacteria group bacterium | reverse complement strand
GCAAATACACTTCGATTCTTTCCCTCTCGAAGAGGGTGATTTCCTTTCCTTTTGGCATATCCATGGCGTTAATTAGAGGTTAACGCTCCAGTCTAGCAAAAAGGGGGCTTCGGGGTTTGAATTCGGTATCTTGTACAAATCATTGACAATTAACCCATTTGATGCTAAATTAATAAGTCTGCGCCAAAAAAATAAAGGAGGTCTGGGGCATTGAAACTTAAAAACAAGCCTAAAAATCCAACTGATCTCAGATCTCTTTTGGGATCGGGGCTAGTCGATACACTCGTCAAAAGGTGGTTGATTCTTCAATATTTCATCAAGAGCACAGCATCGCCGTTCGTAAGAATTACACCTCTTTTGAAGCTTTTGAGTAGGCTGTTTATGTTGGTAAAAGTTTACCGAAGATATGCCTACTCATACCGTAATTTTCGGGTCGGAGCCATTCTTATCGAGGATTTGAACCTGCCCAATCCGAGAATTTTTGGTGGCTCAAATGTGAAGCTTAATTTATATACCCAACCGCAATGTGCGGAATTGCGTGCGCTGGCCAAAGCGCGGCGGCAGAAGTGCAAGAAAATAAGCATTATTATCACCTGTGGTCCTCCACAACATGATGACAGGAGCGGCAATGACACTCTGACTCTCCACCCCTGTGGCTATTGCCGGGAAACATTGCGGCACCTAATTAAGGAGGGACTGGTGGGGCTGGATACATTAGTTGTGACTCTGCACCCATCCAGAACTTTTTTTGAGGTGCAGACTGTTGAGCAGCTCCTTAGGCTTCATGGCCATATCAAATAAACGCCCCGGCGGTCTCGACAGACTTCCGGGGTCGTTTCATTTTTGGAAACCAGGTTTCCAAAAATATTATTCCACATCTCCCATTTTTTGAAGCTCCAGGAGTTTTTTGTAGAGTCCGCCGCCGGATCTTGCCAGTTCGAAATGGCTGCCTTCCTCGACAACCTTGCCTTTTTCCAGGACCACAATCTTATCGGATTTTTTAATCGTGCTTAGGCGGTGGGCGATTATGATGACCGTGCGCCCACGGCTGATTTTATCCATGGCATCCTGAATAAGCCTTTCGGAATAGGAATCAAGGCTGCTGGTAGCTTCATCAAAAATAAGGATTTTTGGGTTCGCTAAAATAGCTCGCGCGATTCCGAGGCGCTGCCTCTGTCCGCCGGACAGTTTAATTCCGCGCTCTCCGACCAGCGTGTCATAGCCTTCGTTCAGGTTATTGATAAACTCTTCCGCGTTTGCAATGCGAGCGGCCGCTTTAATCTCGGAGATGCTTGCTCTTGGTTTGGCGTAAGCGATATTTTCTCGAACGCTTGTGTTGAAGATCTCAACTTCCTGAGGAACAATCGCGATAAATTTCCTGAAAGCGTAGAGATCGTATTCCTTAAGGTTTTTGCCGTCGAGGATTATCTGTCCTTGTTCGGGATCATAATGGCGATAAATCAGCCGAGCCACGGTAGTTTTTCCGCCTCCGGAAGGACCCACGAGAGCGGTTGTGCATCCGGCTTGAATCCGCATAGTGACGTTTTCAAGGGCCTTGATTTTACTGTCAGCGTAGGCGTAGGTGACGTTCTCAAATTTTATCGTACCCTCGATGCTTGTAGGCCTCAATCCGTTTTTGGGGTTTTCAATTTCCGATTTTTCAAGCGACAGGTCATATAGCCGCTCAACCGCTTCACCGGATTCCATAATTCGGTCGTATAGTCTTGAAATTCTAAACAATGAGATTAATGCCTTTTCGGAGATAGTGATGACGAAAATCAAGCTTCCGATAGTGATACTTTGTTTCCATGCGAGATACACGCCTAAAAAAAGAATAAAGGTCCGGCCCAGGTCAATGACAAAGTTGCGTTTCAGGTTATATTTCATAATCAAGCCGTATTCCAGCATAATCAGATCTTTTATCTTTTTCGTGATTTTTTCAAACCGACTGCGTTCATTATTCTCTTGAGAAAATGATTTTACGGTGTTGATGTTGATAATCGATTGAGTCATGAGGCCGGAGGATTTCTCTTGCTCGTCGTAGCGCTCGCTTCGGAAAGGGAAAGCTTTTTTATTCACCCGGAACGTTAACAAAATGAATATCGGCACGAATACGAGGATAACGACTCCAAATCGCCAATCTATAAAAAAGAGGGCGATAGTGGTAAAAATTATCTGAAAAATAGTTGGGGCCACTTCCCAGGAGAAATTGGAGAGGAGATCGTTGATTCTGTCCACGCCGCGCTGAATTTTCATGATTTTGTTGCCCGTGTTTTCTTTTTCGTGATATCCCAAGCTCAAAAAGACCATTTTGCTATGGGCATTATTTGAAAGGTATTTTTCGACGGTGGTCAGGAGGAGAAATATTTTTCTGTCAGTGATATATGAAGATAGGGAATAGATTTGATTTGCAAGCAGCATGGCTGCGATAAATATCGCGATTTGCGGGATATTTTCGCTTTTGAAATTCGTAATCAGGTCAATAATTAGTTTCAAAATGTACGGACCGGCTAGGCGTATCAATTCCTCCGCCATTATAAAAAATATCAAATTGCGAATTTGCTTATGCGAGGGCGAAAGCAGTTTCCAAAGTCTTATCCAAAAGCCCTTGATATCAAACTGCCTTTTTGCGGTTGTTTTGAGATTTTCTTGTATCATTTGACTATTGCCGACTTATAACAAAAAAAGAAGGGGATCGCCCTTCGGTAAAGTATACAATATAATCGAATTTATGGCAAGAAAAGCTTTGTTTTCCCTATATTTTAAGGATTAAAATGCCGCGCCAAAGCCTATAAATCGGTTAATCGTTTGAGCAAATATTGTAAGCTGTCCCAGTCGTGAATTGAAGCGGAATAAACCTCGGGAGTAATTTTTTTCATTTTTGCCATACTTTCGGCGAGCTTTTCTTCGGAAACAAGGTCGGACTTAGTGAGGAGTATAATTTCTTTTTTTTGGGCCAGATCTTGCGAATAAGTTTCGAGTTCCCCGCGCACGGTTTTATAATCTTTCATCAGATCTTCGGATTCAAGAGAAATGCAATGCAATAAGATTTTTGTTCTTTGAATATGTTTCAGAAATTTTATGCCCAGGCCTTTGCCAGTGGACGCGCCTTCAATAAGGCCGGGGATATCAGCGATCACTAATTTATTCAAAACTCCGAGATTAGGCTCAAGCGTCGTGAATTCGTAATTGGCGACTTTGACATTGGCGTTAGTGATTTCATTGAGCAGGCTCGATTTTCCGGCATTGGGCAATCCGATGAGGCCAATGTCGGCGATAAGGCGGAGTTCAATGAAAAATTCAAACTCTTCTCCCGGCTTTCCTTCTTCATATTCTTCGGGGCTGGTGTTTTTTGCTGAACGAAAAAGATAGTTGCCGCGTCCGCCCAGACCGCCTTTAGCCACCAGGATTCTTTCTCCCGGCTGGATTATATCGAATTCCAGTTCTGTCTTCAGGTTATGAATGACGGATCCGATTGGGATGGTTAAAACAATATCCTGGCCGTTATGTCCGGTTGATCGGTCTGCTTTCCCATTTCGGCCGTCACCAGCGTAATATTCTTTCCTTTGCTTGTATTTATTGAGCGCGGTCAGGTCCGAAACTCCTTCGATATAAACATTCCCGCCATTCCCGCCTTTTCCGCCGGTCGGTCCGAGGCTCATTTTGATCTTATCAAAAGCCACAACGCCATCGCCGCCTTTCCCCGCCCGCACAACAATTTTTACTTCATCAGTAATCATAGAGTTAACCTTACAGTTCAATTGGGCTTTTGGCAATGGGGGAGTGTGGAAATAAACAAAAAACATCCCAGAAAGGAATGTATTTATGTTTTACTGGGAGAGTTGCGGATATTTTTAAAAACAAGCTTAGTCTAATATACTCTGGAATTTTGGGAAGTTGGAAATTTATTTAAGGCATATTCTATATAAAAATAAAAGTAATAGTTGGGGAAATAAATGACTAATGATTGTTTATTCGCGTATCTGTTTCACTGCCAAATATAAAACATTTGTCTATAATTTCATTTTCAAATTTATATAAAAAATCTAAAATTTGTTTAATTTCATAAGAGAAAAGAGTATGACTATGATCTCTATCGGATTCTTTCATTTGCGCAATTCTTTGTCTTTTCTCCTTATCAAGATGAAAATAAAAGCCATTCCACCATGCGTCATTATCCATATTTATTATTTTAATTTTATCCCCTTGTTTCATTTTTTTCTCGCGAGGGAACCATTTTTTCTTTGAATGAATTTCTTTCCATTCTTTGGATAATTTATCAATCTTATGAACGATTTCTCCATTCTTTGCTGTAGTTTTTAATAAATTTATTAATTTATTCATCTTATTCTCTCCGCCGGCAAAATCTGACAGAAATGGCCTAATTCTCATCATCCCATTTTCGCTAATCGTTGAAGGATAGTTTATTACACAACTAAGTTTTGTAATTATACCATCTCTATCTTCTTCATAATAGAAATATGGCGTATAAAGGAATTTTTTCTTCTCAAGAGTCCTCAGCTCTCCAATTTGTTGCTTGAATAAAAGGATTATCCGAATTAATTCAGGATTAGAAGTTGCTTCCTTCATATTTATTTACATGATTTTTTGCGCAACGTGGGACTAGAGCTTCGCTAAGGCTTAGCCTTAGAAAATTTTGATGGCTTCTCATAGAGGCCTCTATAGAAGCTTCTATATTTAATCATTTCTTAAGTTTAACTTTAGAAAATTTTAATGCTGGGGTGGTAGGATTCGCCCCGAAGTACAAAGCTATGCTTTGACTACGGGGTAAAAACCCACGAATGTCCCGACGAGTCGGGATGTCTGACTTTTTCGCGCAAAGCTGGGGTGGTAGGATTCGAACCCACGAATGGGGGCTTTCCGCCAAAGGCGGACAGGCGCCGGCCACAACCAATTAGTATTTGCTCGGGGACAGGGATTCGAACCCCGATAAACAGCTTCAAAGGCTGCTGTCCTACCATTAGACGATCCCCGAATGATTCTTATCCTTTAACTATTTTCCCGCCGAAAATATCCATCGCGTCCTGGAGGAGGCTTTTTTTCTCTTTAAAATCCGGGTATTCAGCTTTAAATTCCGTTTCAGTCAGCACTTTCATTCTCAATTTAACGCCCGTAATCTTATCAATCGCTTGCTCAATTGTCAATTTATTCTGCATTTCAACCATTTTATCCTTGTAGAAAGAATATTTTGTCTTCAGGATTAAATAATTGGCATCCAGGAGGGAGGGCTGGGTCATTTTGAGGACGGAAGACAAGGAGTGATTGTAGCTCTTGAGCTCATCAATAATATCCGGCCAATTCGTAATAACGCGGTCAAGATCCGATTGGTCAATGTCGCCCTTGGGAGCGAGGGGTCTGCTCGCGGCGGCATCCGGTTCGGGAATTGCCTGCGCCTGTTTTTCTTCGATTGCGGGTTCGCTTTTCTTAGTAATTTTGAAATCTACTTCTGGCGGCGCGCTTATCTTGGTCTTGGGCGAGGTTTCCAGAAACATCTCAGCGACGGATATTTCAAGAAAAAGGTGGGGGATCGGGCTGCTCTTAAACAGGTCGGAGTTTTTTTGAATTGAGCTGATCAGGCGCAAGATAGCCTCTACTTCGATATTCTTAAGTAGTTCCGTTACACCGCCAAGCTGTTCTTTCGTAATTTCATAGGAAAGTTTTTTGCCTAAATCCGGATTGAGCTTGATAACCAGCATCACCCGGAGGTGGTTTAGGAGCGATTTTCCGAAGTTTTTAAAATCGACTCCAGCCTCTTTGAGCTCGATAATCTTTTCCATCGCTTCCGGGAAGTTGCCTTGGAAGATCAGGCCTGCGAATTCAGAGGTAACCTTGTCAGAAACGGAACCCAGTATGAATTGGACTTCCTTGGCTGTAATTTTCTTGTCCTCAAGCGCTATGACCTGTCCCAAGAGACTTTCGGCGTTCCGCATTCCGCCTTCGGAGGAGGAGGCTATGATCTCAAGGGCTTCCGGATCAATTTTGACTTTTTCAAGTTTTGCGATTTCCTCCAGGCGCTGCATGATTTCTTCTAAGGTCAGGCGGGTGAAATCAAATCTTTGCACTCGAGAAAGAATGGTTTCGGGAATTTTGTGAACCTCCGTTGTGGCCAGAATAAATACAACGTGTTCCGGTGGCTCTTCGAGAGTTTTAAGGAGAGCGTTAAAGGCTCCTCCGGAAAGCATATGCACTTCATCGATTATGTAGACTTTGTATTTGAGTGAACTTGGGGGGAGCTTCACTGTTTCTCGTAATTCCCGAATGTTATCGACTCCGGTATTTGAAGCGGCATCAATCTCAATAATATCCAGAGCGCGGTTTTCCCCGATGATTTTGCAGGCTGCACATTTCAGGCATGGTTCGCTCGATTTGAGGCTGGTGCAATTTATGGCTTTGGCAAAAATGCGCGCGATTGAGGTTTTCCCCGTGCCCCGCGGGCCTGCGAAAAGATAGGCTTGGCCAATCCGACCATTTTTAATGGAGTTTTTAAGAGTCTGAACGACATGTTTTTGCCCGATAACTTCGGAAAATGTCGCGGGACGGTATTTTCGATAAAGAGTCGTACTCATACGATTGAATTATATGGAATAGAGTATTATATGGCAAATAAAAAAAGAGTTTTTTACTCTTCTTTAAAGCTCGGCTTTTTCCCGCCCCAGCAAGTAAATGCCGGGGCTCCTCAAAGCCAAGCTTTTTTATCGCTTGAACACCCAAAACTTGTAGCCTATGAAGTTCCAAGCCATAACGCAAATTGAAGCGACAGCAGCTGAAATACTGGCCCAAGTCTTCGCTTTGATCCCGCCCAAGGGACCAATGACAATCACTAAAATAGATGCTATCAAGGCATTTAAGATTAATCCGACAATACTGATCGTAATGAATTGGGCAAACTCTTTTCCGGTTTCTTTCGTGTCGGTTTTTTTGAATGTCCAAATTTTATTCCAAATATAGCTGTTGGTAACCGCAAAGATAAAAGAGATTATTTTGAATACGGTATAAGCCGGTCCCGTCGCGACTCCCGAAATAAAGATTAGCAGATTTAGAATGCCGATGTCTACGGCGAAATTTGCCGCGCCGACTGCGCCAAATTTGGCGATCTGAAAAAGAATACCGACGTATCTTGATAAAAGATAGCCAATATACACGCCGACAGCGGCTAGCGCCGTAAAGGCTACCGCGATAATAATGCCCTTGTCCGCCGAAAGCGCGACATTCATATTTTTGAGTACTACTGGAAGGAGAGCTCCAAAGATGAGACCGTTGATGGCCGCGAAAAGGATATCCCTTGAGGATAATTTACCAATCGCGGATTTTGGTTTTTGTTTTTGTTTCGGCATTTTTATTTTTAAAAAATTTAAGTAAGTTTTTCCCTACTCGATGGGTTTGCTGGCTTCCTCCCGGATTTTTTCGAGCTCCGGAGTCCATTCATCGATCAGATCGCTATCCAGTCTTCCATCCAAGCCTATTTTTTCTTCGGTCTGGTTGGAATAAGTTTCTTCCTTATCAAAATCAATGTCGCTGGTGGTTCCTCCCATTCCGTCCAATGATCCCTTTTTTACGACGTTCTCAATCGAACCCCAAATACTTTCGCTATCCCGAGGAATCACGATTGTCACTTCGTCTCCGGGTTCGGCTTTGAAGTAGGTGACGGACGCGAGTAGAACTCGATAGGCTTTTCCTTCGGCGAGGACTACGTAATTTCCCAGGTCATCTTGGCTTACGACACCGATCAACCTTTTTCTTTCAACTGGACCAATCTGTTTATAAATAAAAGAACCATCCGATGTGATGGTCAGTTTTAACATGTCACCTTCTACGAGTTTGGATTTTGAAGCATAGTTTGCCGGGACCGGGTATTGTTTCCCATCCGAGCCCATCATAACTTGTCCGTCAAAAACGCCTTCTACGATTTCTCCCTCTTCGTTGTTGCTATCAACAGTAAAGTTGTTTGTCTTTTTAGGTGACGCTCCCTCCATTTGAGCCAGCATAGCTCTCGCTGACTGAATAGTCCGCTCGGCATTAGCAATCATTTCCCGGATGGCAGCAATTTTTTGGAGAGATTGATCTTTGTTTTGATCAGAATTTTTCTTTTTTGGCATTCGTTTTAGCGCAGTCAACTGGCATACCAGGCAAATATAAAATCCCCCTATTCCAACTGACTGCTTTTTATCTTTCTTTTTGTATTACAAATTTATTATACAATCGCTTTCAAAAAGGAGCAACCCTGTGTCAATTCCATTTAGGTTTTTGAAGCTATCATACGCGGAAGCAGGAAACAATTTTGTCTCGCCGCAGGTTTTAATTATTTGCTAAACAATATAATCAGCATGAAATAAGAAAAAAAGTGGATAAGTTGTGTGTGTTAGTATCAATAGATGGCTTAAAAAAGCCATTTTATTTTTAATGCAAAGTGTTGACCAATGGTCCTGAGTGGTTTAAAATATACTTGTAGTGTAGAGAAGTGGATAGAAGTGGGGATAAGTCGAGGCAAAAGGGGATAAGTCCGGATAGCACATAACACAAAACATGAAACATAAAGCATAAAATTTTTTTGACTTACGTTTCATGTTGCGCTCAGCATAAAAATGTTTATCGGAGAATACTCACACAATATAGATCCTAAAAAGCGAGTGGCGATCCCATCCAAGTTTCGAAATGATTTTGGAGGAAAGGCTGTTGTTACTCGGGGGCTTGATAAATGTCTTTTTGTTTATCCGATGAAGACTTGGGAAGATCTTTCTTCCAAATTGGGCAGTCTCCCGATGGGCGAATCCGGCACGAGAAGTTTTGTGCGTTTGATGCTCGCCGGCGCGGTTGACGTGGATATCGATAAATTAGGAAGAGTACTCTTGCCGGAATATCTGAAAGAATACGCGGGTCTCAAAAAAGAAGTCGTGATAGCCGGTTTATATAATCGCCTCGAGATATGGGACACGGCCAGCTGGTCACACTACAAGAAAGAGGCTGAAAAAAATACGGATGATATCGCTGAACAATTGGGAAAACTAGGAATCTACTAAGATATGATCCACAAGCCGGTATTACTAGGGGAGGTAATCGAAAATTTAAAACTGAAGAAGGGCGATGTCGCGGTTGACGGAACCCTGGGAGCCGGGGGACACTCGACGGAGATTCTCAAAAAAATTGTTCCAGGCGGAAAATTAATTGCAATTGATTGGGATGAAAAGCCTATCCAGGCTTTTCAAAAAAGGGTCGGGGAATTAGATATTCCCATTTCAAAAAGAGAACTAATTTTAGTAAACGGCAATTACGCTGATATAGAAAACATTTTGAGGGGGCTCGGCCTAAAATCCGTGAACGCTCTTTTTTTGGATTTAGGTTTCAGCTCGGATCAGATCGATGATCCGAAACGGGGTTTCAGTTTTAGAAAAGACGGGCCGCTCGACATGCGTTATTCGAAATACTCCGGGATCAGCGCGGCCGATGTCGTAAATAAATATCCAGAGAGAGGATTGGAAGAAATATTCAGGCAATACGGAGAAGAAAAGAAGGCAAAAAGAGTTGCGCAGCTGATTGTGTCAGCCAGGAGAGCAAGAAAGATAGAGTCCACGCAGGATTTAGTGCGCGTTATCGCCGAAGCATTTCCAGCCAAACATGGGAATCCCAAGATGCATTTTGCGACAAAAGTATTTCAGGCGCTGAGAATGGAAGTGAACCAGGAAATTCCCAATTTAAAAAAATTTCTCAACTATGCTCCGCGGATCCTGGCTAGCGAGGGGAGGCTAGCAGTGATCAGCTTTCATTCCATCGAAGACCGCATAGTCAAGCAATTTTTCCAGAGAGAGGCAAAAAAATGCATTTGTCCGGATAATTTCCTGAGATGCGGGTGCAATCACCAAAAACAGCTCAAGATTGTCACCCGAAAGCCAATAACTCCCGCGAATCACGAAATTTCAGCAAACCCCAGAAGCCGCAGCGCGAAATTAAGAGTCGCGGAGAAAATTTAATTAATAGAAATAAAAACAAAAATTCATCCTGCTATGAGCCGCTCGAGAGTGGCGGGGCAATCTATCCAGGGTGCATTATTTAGCAGGGTAAGAGGGGGACGAAAGTCCAATGAGCAGATTCATCACAATCACGAGTGCGAGTTCCGTTGATTTCGGAAAACGCAAGGGTGCTATAAAGAGTAATTCTTTTCAATTCGGCCGGATTACGCTTAGCTTCTTATTGGTGGCAATGATATGCGCCGCGGCAGTGTTCTATATTTTCGAAGTTAACAATCAGGCCACGAAAGGGTATGAAATCAAAAATCTTGAAGATAACCTGGAAGCCTTGAAAGCAAATAACGAAAAATTAAAAATTCAAGCCGCCGAGCTGAAATCAATGTATAATATTGAAGAAAAAACCAAAGAACTCAACATGACAGCTCCGAAGGATATCAGCTATATCAATGTTCCGGGTGAAATGGCGATGAAATAATCTCAAAAATAAGAATTGGGAATTTAGAAAGGCAATTAGGAATAATGAATAGCGAATTCTAAATTCAATATTCTTATTCGGAATCCGCAATTCTAATTTCGCAATTCTTTTTGCTATTATGGAAAAAAACAAATATTCAAAGAGAAAAGTGAAAAATCGCCTCCGGAACAGTTTCAGGATATACGCTCTGGTTTTATGTGTTTTCATTGTTGTTTTTTTTGTTTTTTTCAGGTTATATAATCTTCAGATATCAGCTCATGCTTTCTATGTGGAGATGGCGGCTGATCAACACAAAGCTTACGAAGATCTTGTGCCGAAAAGGGGAGAAATATTCGTTAAAGACGGCGATACGGACTATCCGGTGGCAGTTAATATGGAATCGTCGCTCGTTTATGCTGTGCCCAAAGAGATCGAAAATCCGGATGTAGTAGCAAAGGAACTCGCGATTATACTTGGTCAAGATGAGGGAGAGCTGAAACAAAAGCTTGATCAGCCGGATGGTTGGTACGCTGTCATAAAGCACAAAGTCGAAGATGATAAAGTTAATGAGATAAAGGAAAAAAAATTTAAAGGAATATATTTTTCACCGGAGAGTGAAAGAAAATATCCGGCGGGAAATTTTGCTTCGCACTTGGTAGGTTTTGTGGGGTCGGACGGAGACAAGGTCAAGGGGCGTTATGGCCTTGAAGCATATTGGGATGAAGAATTGGCGGGGCGAGAAGGTAAGTTGGAGCAGGAAAGGGACACGGGTGGTCGCTGGATTTCCATAAGTGAGAAAAAGATGGATCCGGCTGTAGACGGGGCGGATATTTATCTGACAATTGATCACACCATCCAATACCGTGCGGAAATGGCCATAAAAAACTCAGTTGAAAAATATCAGGCTGATTCAGCGAGTATAATAGTCATGGATCCCGCCACTGGCGCGGTTCTCGCGTTGGCGAATTACCCGAGCTTTAATCCGAATGAGTACGCCAAAGAAGATATGTCGCTATTTTTCAATCCGTCGGTCGGGGCAACTTACGAATGCGGCTCGGTTTTCAAGCCCATCACTATGGCAGCCGGCTTGGATGCCGGCGCGGTAACGCCGGATACCACCTATACGGATACGGGTGCGGTGCATGAAGCCGGGTACACCATTAAGAATTCCGATGGCAAAGCCAATGGGGTGCAAAATATGACGCAAGTTTTGGAGAAATCCCTTAATACCGGGGTTATCTTTGTTGAAAAGCAGCTGGGAAACCAAAGATTTTACCAATACGTCAAAAATTTTGGCTTTGGAGAGAAAACGGGATTCGAAACTATCGGAGAGGTGTCGGGAAATATTTCCGGACTTAAGGAGATGAGAGACATTAATTCTTTTACCGCGTCTTTCGGTCAAGGAATTTCAGTCACTCCGATTCAATTGATTACAGCTTATGCGGCGATAGCCAACGGCGGAAAATTGATGAAGCCGTACGCGGTTGATAAGATTGAATATGGAGATGGCAGCGAAAAGAGCTTTGCTCCCGAAGAGCGCGGGAGAGTGGTTTCTAGAGAGGCTGCCCTGGACACGACCAGGATGATTGTGAGCGTCGTTCAGAACGGCCATGGGAAAAAGGCGGGAGTTCCGGGATATTTGGTGGCCGGCAAAACCGGGACGGCTCAGGTCCCCAAAATGGGCGGCGGCGGATATGAGGAGAACACGCACATTGGTTCGTTTGCGGGTTTTGCGCCTGCATATGATCCAAAATTTGTGATGCTGGTCGAGCTGAATAATCCGAAAAACGTGGAATGGGCTGAATCCAGCGCTGCGCCGACATTCGGTGAAATGACAAAGTTTCTGTTGGATTATTTCGGTGTGGAGCCTACGGAGACATACACGCAAAAGGATGTCGATCTTTTTAATGCCACACATGATATCTCGGTATATTCAGCGGAAAAGCAGGAAGAACAAGTAGTGCCGCCACCGAGTGAGTCCGTCAATAGCGAACAGAAAGATAAGGATAAGGATAAAAAGAAAAAAAACGGTTAAATTAACAATAAGAGATAGATATGAATAATAAAACTTCGACTAAAGACGGAAAATCCAAAAAAATAGTAATGCTTGAGAAGATCTTAAGATATTTTGCGACGAAGGCCTTGCGGAAATTCAAGCCCAGGGTAGTCGGTATCACAGGCTCAGTCGGAAAAACTTCAACTAAGGAAGCCGTGTATAAGGTTTTGTCATCCAAATACAGAGTCAGAAAAAACGAGAAAAATTATAATAATGAAATCGGGCTGCCGCTAACGGTTTTAGGGATTGAAAGTGGAGGGAGCAGTTTTTTAAATTGGATTTTGGTTTTTCTTCGTGCTATCGGAGTAATACTATTCACTCGGAAAAAAAGCTACCCTGAGATACTTGTGCTTGAGATGGCGGCGGATAGGCCGGGAGACATCAAATATTTAGTTGATTTTATCCAGCCGGAAGTGGGCGTGGTGACGACAGTTGGAATCAGCCATCTGGAATATTTCAAAGACAAAAAGCACATCGCAAAAGAGAAAAGTTTTTTGGTTCAGGCCATTAAAAAGAACGGTCTTGCAATTTTGAATTATGATGACGAAGAGGTCAGAAATATGGCGCAGGATATTAAGATACAAAAAATATTTTACGGGTTTTCGGAAAAGGCGGACGTGCACGCGTCGGATATTTTCTACGGATATGAGAAAGTCAAAGATTTCCATGGGGAAGATGTAAGCAAGATTAAAGGCATTAGTTTTAAATTAGGCTATGCCGGCGTGACTATGCCTGTGCGCCTGATTCGTTCCATCGGCCGGCCGCAAATTTATTCTGTAATGGCGGCGGCTGCGGCGGGAATTTATTTTGAGATGAACCTGCTGGAGGTGACCGATTCGCTCAAGGATTTTCAGGCTCCCGCGGGCAGGCTTAATTTGATAGAAGGGATAAAAAATACTGTTATCATTGAGGACAGCTATAATGCGGCGCCACAATCGACGCTTGCCGCCCTTGAGGTACTGGAAAAAATACAGGCGCGCAGAAAAATCGCGGCATTGGGTGATATGCTGGAGCTGGGGGAGGACACCGAATCCGGACATCGCGAAGTTGGAAGGAAGGTGGCAAAAGTGGCTGATGTATTATTTACGGTTGGGGATAAAGCTAAATTTATTGCAGATCAAGCCATGAAATCAGGTCTTGACAAAAATAATGTTTTTTGTTATGATAATTCAACCGAAGCTAGGATTCCAATTCAAAATGCGCTTAGTGAAGGGGATGTGATTCTGATTAAGGGTTCGCAAGGAGCGCGAATGGAGAAAATTTCAGAAGAGATTATGCGTTTTCCTGACCAAGCTGAAAAACTATTACCCAGGCAAACTCCGGAATGGAAGCATAAATAATGCCGCCAGAAATTAAGCTTACTGGGGTATTGCGGATTATCAGGAGAAGAGTAAACTACAAACAGAAGAAAATAAAAAGATAAAATACAATATTCAGGGGACTCGCGACAAGAATATTCTAGGGGATTGTCGTCAGTTCCTTGGCAACTAATGAAAATAGCGCATTTTTAGTGGCGCTTTTTTTGACAAAAATTTTGGAGGGATTAATCAGCCGAAGAGGCTGAAAATTATAAGCGCTTTTTAGGCGCTTGAAATTCCTTCGCTCGCCCCAAATGAAAGCAAGTTTTCGCTTGCGGGCTCGCTTGGAATTATAAAACCTTTTTGAGAATTTGCTCCGAACCAACGGAGCGGGAGGTCGTCATGGCGCTACAAAACAAAGATGATACGAGTTTTGAAAAAGCAGGATTTCCATTTGAATGGTGTCTCAGAAAATGTGACTGTCGTGAAATCAAAGGTCACCATTGCCACGGATTTATCTGGCATGGAAAGATCGCCGAGAGGATAACATGAGCACATCTCAGGTAAGGAAAAATGAGGCTGGAGATCCGTATAGCTACTGCCCGGCAAATTGCCCTGGGTTCCGGGCTCTTGGCAAGGGCTGTAATAACCATGGGTGCTCTGGAGTTTGCAACGGATACAAATCTCCAGAACCGGAGCAAGTTCTTAGCCCGGGTGCAAGACTCAGAGCGAAAGCTCTGGCATGGACGCAAACTGGAGTGGTCTGATATGGTCAGAGCCACTCCATCGGACTGGTCCTGTGTGCACTTTTAGCACAGGACCTTTAATTTTGGAAAAAATATGGACAAAAGATTAAATGTTCTGTATTTTATTAGGTGTTTGCCGCGTTCGTCTAGCCCGGTCCAGGACGCTAGGTTCTCATCCTAGAAATCATGGGTTCGAATCCCATACGCGGTACAAAAATAGTATTTAGTATCTTGTATTGAGTTTCTTTATATAAATAAAGCGCCTCCGGGCACTGGTACGAAGTGTCCGGAGGCTCTATAGCAAGCGCTTAGAACGGCTAAGCGCGAGCAGTGAGTAGTTGACGCTGACAGGGCCGTAGTCCTAAGTTTAGGCCCCAAAGCGGAGGAGATGGCTTAAAAAAAAGTCGACCTCGGTTGCTGCGCACTGCTGTGCGACCGCAGCATCTGCATTGCCTTTCTCTACCCCGTTTTAAATTTCCCAGGAAATTTTTGCATTCGCATCTGATTGTCATAAGCTCAGAGATCCCTACGCCAAAGCGTAGTTTACTTCGGCACCTGGCGAGAGCACAGAACGGACTTTGTCCGCAATCTGTTCAATTCCAGAGGGCGTGGCATGAACGGTCAGGGATATCTTCCTGTGGCGTGTTTCTCTCTGTACTACTTCTTGCACGCGTTCAGGTTTGCGAATAGTCATCTTCTTGGGCCGCCGCATCCCTCGCTCCTGTCTGATCGAAATGGTATACTTTCTGGAAATATCCGGCCATTTGGTGCCATCCAAACACTGCAGCATATGCCCCTCCCGATCTAAAGTTTTGCAAATGCAATCCGTATTTTTGAATACTGATCATCTGCAATACCCCGACTATACATCTTTTATGCGATGTTGTCAATGGTGGATTTTAATTCTATTTTTAGGTAGAATGCTAGAGTTAATTTTTGAAGTATAAATATTTCTGTGGACGCAAAAACTGAACTCCAAAAATATAAAAAAATACTTGATCTAAAGCTCAAAGAGTATTTTGCGGTTAAAATTGGGGAAGCCAAAAAGATCAGCCCGCTTGCGGTACAGGCCGTGCGGAATATTGAAGAAATGACATTGGCAGGTGGAAAGAGGGTGCGGGCAGCTTTTATGTATTGGGGATACAAGGCGGCCGGGGGCAGGGAAAACGCAAAAATGATCGAGGTTTCAATGAGCATAGAGTTGTCGCACATTTTTCTCTTAATTCACGACGATATTATCGATCGGGATGAATTTAGGCATGGGGTTTCCGCCGTGCACAAAAAATACGAAGGCATTGCCCGAAAATTTTACAGGAGAGTTGAGCCGGTCCATTTTGGTGAGTCCATGGGAATGATTGTGGGAGATATGGCGGCGGCATTCGGGAATGAAATAATTTTCAACTCCAAATTCTCTCCCAAGGATATAATGCGAACACTCGACAAGCTCCAAAAAATAGTGTCTATGACCGTAGTCGGGGAAATGTCAGATATAGTTCTTGAAGCCAAAGGAAAAGCGACGGAGAAGGACGTTCTTGAGGTTCACGAGCAAAAAACCGCTAAATATACCGTGGAAGGGCCTCTGCATCTGGGGGCGCTGTTGGCCGGAACTGATAAAAAAGTGCTGGATGCCTTGAGCGCCTACGCGGTGCCGGTGGGAATAGCTTTTCAGATTCAGGACGATATTCTGGGAGTTTTTGGCAGTGAGGAAAAACTTGGAAAACCGGTTTGCAGCGATTTGCGGGAAGGCAAACAGACCCTTCTCATCGTCAAAGCCCTGGAAAAGGCGAATAACGAACAGGAAAAAAAGCTGAAAGCTATGATCGGAAACAGGGATATTAAAGAGGAGGATGTGGAAGAATTCCGAAAAATAATTCGCGAAACAGGTTCGCTTAGGTATTCGCAAAATATGGCTTGCGATTTGATTGAAAAGGGCAAAACGGAAGTACTGAATTCTGATATCTCTTCTAAATCAAAAAACTTTTTGGTAGGTGTCGCGGATTACATGGTGAACCGGGAAGTGTAGCAATAAACTCAAAGTTCAAAACTCAAATGTCAAAAGTAATGTACGCGCTTCGCGCATATGTCTTATGATAAAAAGGAAAAAGACTCGAAAAATTAAAGTTGGAAATGTTTTTATTGGCGGAGATGCGCCGGTTTCAGTGCAATCTATGACGAATACCAAGACTAGTGATATCAGGGCGACGGTAGCACAGATTAGAAAGCTTGAAAAAGCGGGATGTGAAATAATCCGGGTCGCGGTGCCGGATCAAGCCGCAGCCAAGGTGCTCGGTAAAATTAAATCTCAAATTACTCTGCCATTAGTGGCGGATATTCATTTTTCACACGAACTGGCGCTTGAGGCGATCAGGCAGGGCGTTGATAAACTGCGCATTAATCCGGGCAATATTGGCTCAATTGATAAGATTAAACCAGTTGTCAGCGCCTGCAAAGCAAAAAAAATTCCTATCAGAATTGGAATTAACGGCGGTTCGCTTGAAAAGGATATTCTAGCCAAATATAAGAACAAGGTAACGGCTTCCGGAATGGTTGAATCCGCTCTTCGGCATATACGAATCTTGGAAACGCTTGGTTTTCGGGATATTGCGGTTTCCCTTAAGGCTTCTGACATAGAGCGCACTGTCGAAAGCTATAAAAAGTTGTCGGAAAAAGTTAAATATCCGCTGCATTTGGGAATTACTGAGGCAGGCACAGCTTTTCGGGGTACGGTAATGTCCTCAATCGGGATAGGCCATTTGCTGTATGAAGGAATTGGCGATACTATCCGAGTTTCACTTACAGCTGATCCGGTTGAGGAGATGAGAGTGGCTTGGGAAATTTTGCGCTCGCTCAAACTTCGAAAAAAAGGAGTGACGGTTACCAGCTGTCCAACTTGCGGCAGGACCAAAATCGACATAATCAGTCTGGCCAAAAAAGTTGAAAAATTAGTAGAGGGAGTTGATAAGGATGTGCATGTAGCAGTCATGGGCTGTGTAGTTAACGGCCCGGGTGAGGCTCGGGAAGCGGATCTGGCCGTGATTGGAGGAGAAGGTGTGGGGCTTATTTGCCGAAAGGGGAAAATTATCAAGAAAGTTGACGAAAAAGAGTTAATGGGCGAATTTATGCGGGAATTGAATGAATTTTAGTTTTGTTGGGGAAAATTTGTCAGGGGATAAATTTTACTATAAAATTATAGGATGCAAGCTAGGAATAAATAATGATTTTTTACGGGGCGCCAGAGCTCCGCAATTCTGTTTTTAATATGCCAAAAATCAAGAACATTCCAAACCACGTCGCTATTATTCCGGACGGGAATCGGCGCTGGGCAAAAAGAAGAGGCCTTGAGCCCTGGGAAGGGCATGATGCCGGTGCTTTGATATTGGAGAAAGTGCTCAAGGAGAACCTCGACTTAGGGGTTAAGAATGTCACGTTTTGGGGTTCGTCGCTTGATAATCTCAAAAGAAGGCCTTGGCGGGAGAAAAGAGCGCTTCTCCAGATCTATCGGAAATATTTTTCCAGATTATTCGATAACGAAGATATCCATAAGCACCAAGTCAAAGTTAATGTGATTGGGAAGTGGGAGGAGCAATTTCCTTCGGGGCTCAAGAAAATCATAAAGGACTGCATCAATCACACGAGGAAATATAAGAAATTTGCTTTGAATTTTCTCTTGGCTTACAGCGGGGACGAAGAGATAATCGAGGCGACGAATAAAATTATGAAAAAATGCAAAGGGAAAGCCAAAGTGACGGCAAAAATTATCAAAGAAAATTTACTGACTTGCGATTTGCCTCCGGTCGATCTTTTGATTCGAACCGGCGGGGAGCCGCATATGAGCGCCGGTTTTATGATGTGGGATATCGCTAACGCACAAATGTATTTTACGGAAACCCTTTGGCCGGATTTCGATGACAAGAAAGCGCGCGAAGCGATTGAGGATTATTCGAATAGGATGAGGAGGTTTGGGAAATAGTTTGCCCTGACATAGGTCATTAAATAATTTCAATAAGTAATAAAATATATGAAAAAAATAATTTTCGCGTCGCTAATGGTCTGCTTAATCCCTGCGCTGACAATTGCCCAGGAAAATAATCAGAAGAAGAAAGCGTACTATTTTTATGGGGACAAATGCCCGCATTGCACCAGAGTGGAACAGTACTTTGAAGAAAATGGTATTTTTGACAAATATGAAATCGCAAAGCTGGAGTGCACGGAACCCTTCAGTATCAACAATGCTAAGCTTCTAAACCAGTTCTTCGAGGCCTATAACGTTCCCGCAGAAGAAAGAGGTGTTCCAGTTATAGTATTTGATAACCAAATACTAAGAGGGGACCAGCCGATTATTGACAACTTTGTCCAAAAAATAGACGCGTCAACAGGTGCGAATGAACTTCCGGATCCGACCAAAGTGAAAGCCTCGGATATGACAGGAGAAGAGCCGGATTCAAATAAACCGGCAGTGGCTAGCGGCAGTCAGGGCGGTTCAGACTCCGCAACCGCTGCGAGCAAGAGCAGGCGGAATATAGCTATTGCGGTCATCGGGCTTTTGATAGTAATTGGAGCAATTTATATCTTAAATAAGGATAAATCTAAATAATTTTAAGGCGCTGTCGGTGCGCGGGGAGGGTGCCGGCGCGCAGAAAAAATATGGCAATGCAAATCACAGATCAAAATTTTGAGGTAGAGGTAATGAAGAGCGACAAGCCAGTTTTGGTGGATTTTTGGGCGCCTTGGTGCGGACCGTGCCAGATGATGGGACCAATAATTGATGAGCTGTCTGACGAAGCTGGAGAAAAATATAAAGTTGTTAAGCTTAATGTTGATGACAATCGCCAGACTGCGGCGCAATTCGGAATAATGTCCATCCCGACCCTGATAATTTTCAAGGACGGGAAAGTCGCGAAGCAGCTGGTCGGCCTCCAATCGAAAGAGTCGCTCAATGAAGAATTGAATAAACTATAAAATTATGAATGAGAATGTTTGGGATTTAATCATAGTCGGTACCGGACCGGCCGGTCTTTCAGCTTCCGTTTATGCTTCACGATACAAAGTGAAGCACCTTGTAATTGGGCAAGAACCTGGAGGTCAAATAAACGAGGCGCATAAGATTGAAAACTGGCCAGGCACTACCTCTATTTCAGGAACGGAGCTGGGGCAAAAAATGATGGAGCACGCAAAAGGCCTCGGAGCGGAATTCAAGTTTGAGTCGGTGATGAATCTTGATAAAAAAGACGAGATTTACGAGCTTGAAACGTCGAACGCCAAGTATTCGGCAAAAAGTGTCATCTTGGCCATGGGTATGCAATATCGCCAGCTTAACGTTCCCGGCGAAGAGGAATTCAAAGGGAAAGGCGTTTCGTACTGCCCAACTTGTGACGCGCCTTTTTTTCAAAATAAAATTATTGCCGTAATCGGTGGTGCTAACAGCGCGGCGGGAGCGGCTCTTCTTCTTTCGGAATATGCTTCCAAGGTCTACTTGATATATCGGGGGGAAAAGTTAAAATGCGATCCGGCCTATTTCGACAAGCTCTCGGCTGACGAAAAAATTACCATTATTTATGGGACTAATTTAAAAGGAATTCAAGGAGAACAGACTGTCAAAAATATTGTTCTGGATAAGCCTTTTGAGAACAAGAATGAATTGGATGTGGACGGCGTATTCGTGGAAATTGGAAGTGATCCTGGCGCGGAAATGGCGGAGCACCTGGGGGTCAAGATGGATGAGCAGAGGTTTATCGAAGTAAACCCGGACCAAAGCACAAATATATCCGGAATATACGCGGCTGGTGATATTACAACCGGATCAAATAAAATGCGGCAAGCAATTACGGCTGCGGCGGAAGGAGCGGTGGCTGCGGGAAGTGTTTATAAAAAGTTGCAAACTATGTAACTTGATGGAGCTTGCCGGTATTAGGCGCCCTATGTAAATTTTAAACGGATAAAAAATTGAATTTTGACGGTTCGAAAATTGAAATTAAGAGCAGGTTTAAGCTGACGAAGAGCAGTTTGCCTAAGATCTACACTCCCGGAGTAGCTAATGTTTCTTTGGCTATCGCAAAAGACAAGAAAAAAGCATACGATCTCACTTTCAAAAAAAACAGCGTGGCAATCGTCAGCGATGGCAGCGCTGTTTTGGGCTTGGGGAATATCGGTCCGGAAGCCGCATTGCCGGTAATGGAAGGAAAAGCCGTGATATTCAAGGAACTCTCGGGAGTCGATGCGGTTCCGATCGTCCTTGCAACCCAAGAAGTGGAGGAAATTATCAAAATCGTAAAAGCAATATCCCCGACATTTGGAGGAATAAATTTGGAAGACATTTCCGCTCCCAGGTGTTTCGAGATCGAACGAAGATTGATTAAGGAGTTGGATATTCCGATTTTTCACGATGACCAACACGGAACAGCTATCGTAGTGCTGGCTGGCTTAATCAACGCCCTTAAGCTAACCGGGAAAGACAAGAAAAATGCTAAAGTTATTATTTCCGGGGCCGGAGCGGCGGGAATCGCCATCACAAAATTGCTTCTGGAGTTTGGAGTCAAAAATATAATCATCTTTGACACGCGGGGCGCTATATACTCAGGCCGGAAAGAGGGAATGAACGAAGCCAAAGTGGAAATCGCAAAAAGAACCAACAAACTTAAATTGAAAGGCAGCCTGAAAGAATCTTTGATTAGAAGCGACGTTTTTATCGGTGTTTCGGCGCCGAATCTCCTGAAGGCAAGCGATATAGAGAAAATGAACAAGAAAGCGATTGTTTTTGCTTTGAGCAATCCAGTCCCGGAAATATCCTATGCTGAAGCCAAAAAAGGGGGAGCTCAAATTATCGCGACCGGCCGGTCCGATTTTCCGAATCAAATAAATAACGCGCTTGTATTTCCGGGAATATTCAGGGGAGCTCTTGACGCCAGAGCCAGGTTTATTAGTAACGCGCACAAGTTAAAAGCGGCAGAGACAATTGCCGGCTTGGTAAAAAAACCGCGAAATGATAAAATAGTGCCAGCGGTACTGGATAGGAGAGCGGCGAAAGCGGTGGCGAATGTTTTTAAGTAATTGGTAATTTGTAATTCGCAGTTCGGACGAATTTATTCAATCAGCACAGGTATCCTAGTTGCGAATTACTAATTACAAATTACTTGATCATGAAAATACACAAACAAAAAGTAGAAAAGGAGACCAGAAGCCAAATTGAATTTGTTGACATTACGCACGACGTCGAAGAGGTTGTCAATGCGTCAGGGATAAAAAACGGGCAAGTCCTGGTTTTTTCAGGCCATACGACTGTCGGAATTGCCATTAACCAGAATGAGTCATTGCTGATTCAAGATTTTCAAAGGCTCCTTTACAGGTTGGTTCCGATTGATGAAAGATACTCGCATGACCTGTTTGAGCTGAAATCCGGTTCGACATCCGATGGAAGGAGTAATGGTCATAGTCATTGCAAAAATCTTATTTTGGGTGTGAGCGAAACAATTCCGATAGAGGGAGGCAGAATGCTCTTAGGCGACCGGCAGAATATATTTCTGGTTGAGCTGGATGGAGGAAGAAAGAGAGACATTGCCGTGCAAGTTATAGGAGAATAAAACAAGTTTAAAGTGCAAAGTTCAAAGTTACAGTTGAAAGTTTAAAATTTGTTGAGATTTTATGACTTTTTATTTTGGACTGTAATTTTTCACTTTTAATTTTAAACTTTAAACTTTTTGCATGGATTCTCTGGTTAACGATTTAATTTATCAAGGTTATCTGAAGACGGATCGAATTATTGCAGCTTTTTCTAAAATCAGGAGGATTGATTTTGTACCAAAGGAACTGGAATCCGCTTCGCAGACCAATATTCCGCTTCCTATCGGGCAAGGTCAGACAATTTCCCAGCCGCTTACCGTGGCTTTTATGCTAGAATTGCTCGAGCCGCAAGTTGGTGACAAAGTTCTCGATGTTGGATCCGGTTCAGGCTGGACAACGGCGCTTCTCGCGAATATCGTTGGAAAAGATGGAAAAGCTATTGGAATCGAAAGAATAAAGGAGTTGTGTGATTTTGGGACAAACAATATCAGTAAGTATAATTTTATATCTGGCGGGCGGGCGAAGATCATTTGCGCTGATGGTTCAAAGGGTTACATTAACGAAGCGCCCTATAAGCGCATTCTTGTTTCCGCATCCTCCGGTGAAATCCCAAAAGAGCTTAAAAAACAGCTGGCAGTTGGTGGGCGACTGGTAATTCCGATAAAAAACAGCATTTGGATGCTGGAAAAGCTTCCTGAAAACAAATTTCAAGAAGAAGAATATCCAGGGTTCATCTTTGTGCCTTTGGTAGAAAATTAATAATCCTGGATATTTTGCAAGTCCTATTTAAGTGGGGCTTTTTGAATAAAATAATAGTCGTTCAGAGTAGTAGAAGCTGTATTGACAGTATTTTTTAAGGGTGTAAACTATGGTTAGCACTCGCTCCAGTTGAGTGCTAATCCGAATAACAAATAATTTGAATTTATGGATCTAAATAAATTGACTTTAAAGTCTCAGGAAGCTCTGCAAGGCGCGCAGCAGCTTTCGCAAAATCAACAGCAGAATGTGGTTGACGTTTTACATTTACTCCATGTGCTTTTGAGCCAGCAAGAAAGCATTGTTCCAACGCTCATAGATAAACTAGAGATCGATCGTGAGAAACTAAAGGAAAAAATCATGTCCGAGATTGAAAAAATTCCCAAGGTTACGGGGGTGCCTCAATTTTATCTTTCCTCTGAGATGACAAGCGTCCTTCAGGAAGCATTTAAACAAGCTCAAAAGATGGGAGATGAATACATCAGCACTGAGCATATATTTTTAGCGTTTTTTTACGTGCAAAGCCGTGCTAAAAAAATACTCGAAGATAATAAAATTAGTGCCGAAATAGTCTTAGGCGCAATTAAAGAAGTCAGGGGGAATCAGCGAGTGGACAGCCCAATGCCGGAGGGGAAGTATCAAGTGCTGGAAAAATATACCATAAACCTTACAAAAGAAGCGGCTCAGAAAAAACTTGATCCGGTGATAGGTCGGGAGGAGGAAATCAGAAGAGTGATGCAAGTCCTGACTCGCCGGACAAAAAATAATCCGGTCCTGATCGGGGAGGCTGGGACGGGAAAGACGGCTATCGCAGAGGGACTTGCGCAAAGAATTGTCGCGGGAGATGTTCCGGAAAACCTTCGGGGCAAGGATATCTTGATGTTGGATTTGGGATTGATCCTGGCCGGCTCTAAATTTCGTGGCGAGTTTGAGGAGCGATTCAAGGCTATTATAAACGAAATAGAAAAATCGGCGGGAAGATACATTTTATTTATAGACGAGCTGCATACCTTGGTGGGAGCAGGCGCGATGGAAGGCGCGATGGACGCGTCCAATATGATTAAGCCGGCGCTCGCGCGAGGAAAAATCAGGGCAATTGGCGCCACAACTCTTAAGGAATACCAAAAATACATTGAAAAAGACGCGGCGCTTGAGCGGAGATTTCAGCCTGTTTATGTTGACGAGCCAAGCATCGAGGACACAGTCGCGATTCTGCGAGGGCTCAAGGAGAAGTATGAGGTGCATCACGGAGTCAGGATTACGGATGGCGCGATTATCGCCGCGGCCCAGCTTTCCAGCCGGTATATCACAGACCGCAATTTGCCGGATAAGGCAGTGGATTTGATCGATGAGGCCTCGTCGGCAATGCGGATGGAGATAGACAGTTTGCCGGCTGAGATAGATGATCTCGAAAGGCAAAAAAGGCGTCTTGAGATTGAAAAGGAAGCAATAAAGAAAGAAAAAGATAAGGTATCGAAAGTCAGACTGAAAGAAATCGATAAAAAATTGGCCGATATCAATGAAAAAGTCGGTGGATGGAAATTGCAGTGGAAAAGCGAAAAAGATCTCATTGCGAATATCCGCGCGCATAAAAGTGAAATAGATCGGCTAAAGAATGAGTCGGACATTTTGGAACAACAGGGTGAATTGAGCAGAGTTGCTGAAATTCGTTACGGTAAAATTCCCGAACTTGATAAAAAAATTAGAGTTGAACAGAGGAAACTAGCAGTCATCCAAAAGAAAAATCCAATCTTGAAAGAAGAAATTACCGAGGAGGAAATAGCCAAAGTCGTATCGCGATGGACGGGCATTCCTATGTCCAAGATGCTGGAAGGGGAAATGGAAAAATTAGCCAAAACTGAGGAATACTTGAGAAAACGCATAGTAGGCCAAGATGAAGCTATTACGGCGGTTGCCAACGCACTAAGGCGTTCGCGAGCAGGTATTAGCGAGGAAAATCGTCCGATTGGATCCTTTATATTTTTGGGCCCGACGGGAGTCGGAAAAACAGAACTGGCCAAGGCGCTTTCGGAATTTCTTTTCAATGATGAGAACGCCATGATCCGGGTTGATATGAGCGAATATATGGAATCTCACAGTATAGCCAAGATGATAGGATCCCCGCCAGGCTACGTCGGTCACGAAGAAGGCGGACAGCTTACCGAAAAAGTTCGCAGGCGCCCTTACAGCCTGATACTTTTTGATGAGATTGAGAAAGCGCATCCGGATGTCTTCAATATGCTGCTTCAAATTTTGGATGATGGACGACTTACGGATGCCAAAGGCCGCGCGGTTAATTTCAAAAATACCGTAATCGTAATGACCTCCAATGTTGGTTCTGACATAATATACAAGATGCAGGAAATCGGCTTCAAAGGGGAGAAGAAAAAAGAGATGCCAAAGGAAGAGCAAATGCAGGATAGAGTGATGCAATCGCTTAGGGAAAAATTCAAGCCGGAATTTCTAAATCGGGTTGATGAAATAATAATTTTTCATCCGCTTGGTGCTCAGCAGATAGAAAGCATAGTCGATTTGCAGCTGAAGCTTATCGCCAAAAGGCTTAAAGATAAGAATATCAGGATTGAGGTTAATGAAAAAGCAAAGGGGCTTCTCGCCAGGAAGGGATTTGATCCGGTTTTTGGAGCAAGGCCTCTCAAGAGGGCGATTCAAAATATGGTTCTTGATGAATTGGCGTTGAGAATAGTTGAAGGCAAAATCAAGGAAGGTAATTTGGTAAAAATCGGAGCCAAAGGTGAAAATATCATTATAAAATAGCAACTTGAGCAATTATTGACTTCTCCGAGGTAAGCTATATAGTGGATAGTATATTAACCCGATTAGCTTCTTGACTTTATGCTTTGGAGATTTGGAGTCTTTGTTACAGCTGCTATATTTTGGTTTCCGGTAACTCGATTAGCCGGTTCAATATCAGTTTTTGTCATGACTGGCGTGGTCGATAAAGCCTTATTTGCGGCGTTGTTCGCGATCTTGGTGATTTTAGTCGCGATTAGAATAATTACCAAAAGCTGGAGTTTCGTCACTCTGCCAGCATTTTTAATGGTAGGCTCCGCCTTTCTTTTGGCGCTAATTGATTCTCAAGGGGAGCGAAGTGTTTTTCTGATTTTAGCAACAGTGATTTTCTATCTTTTGGTTCTGGCCAGCCATAGGCTGTCACTTTATGCGCGCGACATGACTGCAAAAACTTTATACGATTTAGCGGTCATTACCACTTTGTTTTCTTGGTACGTCGCTCTATTTGGATGGTACTTAAATATTGCCATTCCAACTTGGGTGCTGATGTCAATTAGCGCCGTAGTGACCATATTTGTATCCTACAGTTCTTTCGTGATTCATGAACTCAAGACGCACGAACGGTGGGCATACGCAACCTTCCTGGCAATTTTTCTGGCCGAGATTACTTGGATGCAGAACTTCTGGCCTTTTGGATACTTGACAAGTGGGGTAATTACCCTTATTATTTTTTATGTTCTCTGGACGTCAATAGTAGAGTACAGTAGGGACAAAATGAGTTATAAAAGGCTGTTTTTTCAGGCACTGTTCATGGTGCTGGCGGTGGTAATAATACTCCTAAGTACCAAATGGTATCCCGTACTTTAGGGAGACGGATTATGACAGAAGCTAATCTAAGCCAAAATAAATCAAAAAAGGCAAAAGGTCTAAGGGTATTTAGATTCCTTTTTTTTATGGTATTTTTCTTTATTATTGCCGCTATCGCTTCAATATTTTCAGAGCACTATCTATTTCCGCGCCTTTCCTCTGTCGAGTTTTTTAGTAAAAATAAATTATTTAAAAACTTATCCCAGGATGTCGTAGTCGTCAATAAAACAGAGCAGGTTACCGTCAATGAAGGCCAGTCAATAGTAAATTATCTGAATAACGCCCAACCCAGCATCGTCGAAGTGATTTCTCAAAGAAAATCCGATAGCGGCGCAAACGCGCAGGTTGTCGAAAGCAAGGTAGGGAGTGGTGTCATTCTCACGGCTGATGGCATTATTGCTACATATCAAAGTGCTGTCATTCAAGACGGATCCGTTTATAAAATAATCACAAGCGATGGAACGAGTTATGACGCCGAACTCGTGATGGCGGATAAATTTTCCAACATCACTTTCCTTAGAGCGGTTGGCGCCAATAACTTGCCCACGGTTTCGTTCATAGCTCCGGAAGATATTAAAGTTGGATCTAAAATTATAGTAGCTGGGAAAAACGGCTATAACGCTTATCCTTCTTACCAAACAGGCATAATAAGCGAGCAAGCCTTGAGTTATTCGTTAGCCGGGCCGCTTGCTTCTTCCGATAAATTGCAAGGGGTTTTGTTCATTGATTCCAATATCAGCAAAAGTGAAAACCCGACGCTTAGCGGTGGTGAGGTTGTTGATTATAACGGTGACCTGGTCGGTATTCTTGGTTTTGGCAATGAAATTCAAAATCCCAAGAGTTTTGTCGTGCCGGTCAACCATATCCAATATCTCTTGGATCAGTATCTCAAGGAGGGATCAATCAAGCGGGCTACTTTAGGAATATATTACATTCCCTTGACACTTGAAAATAGCTATCTGACTAATGGCGAATACTCGAAAGGCGCGCTCGTCTATTCAGCCAGTAGGCAACAGGGACTCGCGGTAATTTCAGGCAGTCCGGCGGACAAAGCAGGCCTTAAGATAATGGACTTAATAACCTCGGTGAATGACGAGGAAGTTGATTTGGGACAGAATCTTGCCCTCTTAATTTCGAAATATAAGTCTGGAGATACCGTTAAGCTGAAGACTATCCGAGACGGCAAAGAGATGGAAATCAAGGTGACATTGGAGTAGCTAACGCTTGTATATCGAATCTGAGGTAAATTAGCCGCTGCTAATCTATTTTTATTGACATTTTTGCGCATTTTAGCTAATCTAACAGGGTAATTCAAAAATATTAGATGAACTTATATGATTGGAGTTATTAAAACCGGTGGAAAACAATATCTGGTTAAAAAAGGCGATAAGATAAAAGTAGAAAAACTGGAAGGAAATGAAGGCGACAAAGTTCAGTTTTCTGAAGTTTTGTTTCTGGGTGATGAAAAAGAAGTAAAGATCGGAGACCCTTTTCTCAAGGGTGCCGCAATAGAGGGAAAAATATTAAAGCAGAAAAAAGATAAGAAAGTTAGCGGAGTTAAGCACAATCCAAAAAAAAGGTATCTCGTTCACTATGGGCATCGGCAGGACGTAACTGAGGTGGAAATAGTCAAAGTATAAATCAAAAATGAGGCTAGCCGGCCTCATTTTTCATATTTCTTTTCTTCCTTGAATTGCGCCGGTGAGCGTTGCTTCATCCGCATACTCGATGTCGCCACCGGTCGGCAGTCCTCTCGCGAGGCGGGTTATCTTAATCCCCAAGGGTTTTATGAGTCTTGCTAAATATAACGCAGTTGCTTCGCCTTCGGTTGTCGGGTTGGTTGCTATTAATACTTCCGAAATAGCAGAACCCTTCAAGCGGATTAATAATTCGTTAATTCTCAGCTTGTCATTGTTCTGCTGGGATATATTTCCGCCCAGAACATGGTAGAGTCCGCGAAAAAGACGGGTTTTTTCGAGCGCAATGATATCAAGCGGATCTTCCACTACGCAAATCAAGTTACTATCGCGTTTTTTATCCGAGCAAATAAGGCACAAATCATTTTCAGAGATATTGAAACATTGTTTGCAGGCTCGAATATTGATCTTTAAATTTTTCAGACTTTCAGCGAAATCGTTGATGTTTTCCGCGTCTTTTTTGAATAAATACAAAACCAGCCTTTCAGCCATCTTGGGACCGACCGAAGGCAGGGAAGAGAAATGGTCAATTAGTTTTTGGAAAGACTTTGGAAACATAATAAAGCTAAAAGCTAAGAGCGAAAAGCTAAAAGTAATCGAGGGAATATTTATCCTTTTTGTTTTAACTGTTGCTTTTACAGTTTAATTTTTCGTTTTTATTATTCTCCGTGCTTCTTTTCGAGCGACGAGAAGCTTGTAATATTATCATTGAAGTAGAGAGAAGCTGTTCCGAGGGGCCCGTTCCTGTGTTTGGCAACTATGGCTTGAACGACATTCTTGTTCGGAGTGTCCGGTTTCTCGCGGTCTTCGCGATATAGGAACATCACGACATCCGCGTCTTGTTCGATTGATCCGGACTCGCGCAGATCGGAAAGTTTCGGGACTTGAGGACTTCTATTTTCAACGGCGCGGGATAGCTGCGAGAGAGCCAGCACGGGAATATTGAGTTCACGGGCAAGACCCTTGAGAGACCTTGATATCTCGGAAACCTCCTGAACGCGATTGTCGCTTGAGCGGCCTTCCATCAGCTGAAGATAGTCGATGATTATGAGGCCAAGATTGTGTTCGGCTTGAAGGCGGCGGGCGAGAGTACGCATTTCCATGACATTTGCTCGCGATGTGTCATCAATAAAAATCGGAGCTTCCGAAAGAATTCCCATAGCTTCGCCAATTTTTTGAAAATCATCTTCCTCATCGGTGCTGCGTAGCCGGCCGGTCCTGATCCGCCAGGCATCAACCCGCGCTTCAGCCGCAAGCATTCTATCAATAAGTTGATCGGATGACATCTCAAGGGAAAAAACTCCGACTGGTATTTTGCTTTTTACGGCGACGCTTCTGGCGATATCCAGCGCGAGAGCCGTTTTTCCAATACTCGGGCGGGCGGCCAAAATGACCAGATCGGACTTTTGGAGTCCGGCCAAAATATTGTCCAAATCGTGAAATCCGGTTGGTACGCCTCGAATATCGCGGTCACCCTTATGGAGTTCATCGATACGGTTAAAAGCGGATTCGAGATAAGTTTTTATGGGAATGAAATCGGCTTTGACGTATTTTTGCGATACCTTGAAAAGTTTTTGCTCGGCCTCGTCCAAAACCTTTTCGACATCCTCGGATTCTTTATAGCCAAGTTCCAGAATATCGGAAGCCGCTTCAATGAGTTTTCGGAGCAATGATTTTTTTTGGACGACTTTCGCGTAATGAATGACATTGGACGCCGTAGGGACGGTATTTACGAGTTCTGTTAAGTAGCTTGATCCGCCAATGCCCTCTAATTTTTTCTTCTCCTCGAGCTTATTAGAAAGACTCAGGACGTCGATTGGTTCCCGGTCCTCGTAAAGATCAATCATTGTTTCGTAGACCAGGCGATGGGCGTCTTTATAGAAATCCTCTGGACGCACTAAATCCGCGACTTTAATGATCGCGTTTTTATCTAGCATAAGACTGCCGAGAACCGACATTTCCGCTTCAATATTCTGGGGTGGCATTCGAGTTTCTCCCAGATTGAATTTTGTTGTTTTTTCTTTGGCGGGCATATAGCTGAGGTATTATAGCAGAACAGCTATCTTAAGTCGAATGAAATAATACTCACTTTTTCCTCAATTTATACCCTTCTTTTATATCCTCAAGTAGGAATCCTAATTCCTCGATTTGGCGCCGCAATACGTCCGCTTTTTCGAAATCTTTGCCATTTCGAGCCGCGAGGCGCGCTTCAGCGATTTTTTTCACTTCTTTGGGAATTTCCACTTCCTTTTCCGCAAAGCGCAGACCGAAAACCTTATTCATCTTCTCGAAAGTTGCGAGAATTCTTGCCGCTTCATCAGGCGAAATATCGCTGAATTCCTTGTTTGTTTCGGTAATCATCTCGTACAAATGCGTGAGAGCAAGGGGGGTATTGAGATCATCGTTCATGGCCGATTTGAATTTTTCAATAATTTTCAGTGATGTACATTTTTCATCTATTCTTGCAATTGCTTGCAGCTTGTTTCTCCACTCGGCGATACGTTCAAAGTTGGCTTTAGCCTGCTCCAGTGCTTTCCACGAAAAGTCGGCATGCTTCCTATAATGCGAAGAGAGATAAAATAATCTCAGATGCATCGGGTCAAAGCCCTTTTCCTCGATATCACGCAAGGTATAAAAATTACCTTTAGACTTGGACATTTTTTCTCCCTCGACCAGGAGGTGGCGAGTGTGGACCCAATAGTTCACGAATTTTTTGCCAGTCGCGCATTCGGTCTGGGCGATTTCAGCTTCGTGATGCGGAAAAATATTATCCTCGCCTCCGGTGTGAATATCGAGTGTGTCACCCAGATATTCCGTTGCCATGGCGGAACACTCAATATGCCAGCCAGGGTAACCGCGCGACCAAGGCGAGTCCCACTGCAGAATGTGCTTCGGATCAGCCTTGAGCCACAAGGCAAAATCCCACGGGTGAAGTTTGTCCGGATGTTCCTCGAGCCGCGCGCCGACTTTCAAATTATCAAGAGTGTTTCCGGAAAGTTTCCCATAATCAGGGAAGCTTGTCACGTCAAAAAATACATTCCCATTTTTCTCATAGGCGCTGCTGCCCCTGATCAGTGTTTCAATTATCTTGATCATTTGAGGAATATGGGCCGTTGCGTGAGGAAAGTAATGGGCTGGGAGCATATTCATCTCTTTTTCGTCCTGCCGGAACACTTCTTCGTAAAATTTCGAGATTTCTTCCGGGGTTTTCTTCTCACGCCGCACGGCTTTAACCATTTTGTCCTCACCGGTGTCGGCCTGTGCGATGTCATCTTGCGTGAGATGCCCTACATCTGTGATATTTTTTATGTGCCGGACTTCATATCCCAAGTATTCCAGATATCTCCGCAAGATATCCGGGGTTACGTACGAGCGTAAATTTCCGATATGTACGTAATCATAAACCGTCGGACCGCAGGTATACATCGAAACTTTTCCCTTATGAATGGGCTTGAATTCTTCCTTTGATTTTGTGAGGGTATTGTAGAGCCTTAGCATAGCTTTTTAATTTCAAATTTCAAAATCCAAATTTCAAATCAAATCCAAATGACCAAATATCAAAAAATTTTGGATTTTGGGCTTTGAACTTGATTTGATATTTGAGCTTTGGTATTTGGATTTTCTTTCTCAATATTATATTATTTTGCGTCAAAAAGCGAGGTACTTAGGTATTTTTCTCCTCTGTCTGGAAAAATAGTCACAATATTGCCTGATTCAATTTTTTTTGCAATTTCTAAACTTGCATACATCGCCGCGCCGGAGGACATCCCGCAGAAAATTCCTTCGTTTCTGGCGATTTGGCGGGCCAGCTCGTAAGCGTTCTCGGTTTCGACCATTATTATATCGTCAAGATGTTCGCGGTCATAGATGGCAGGGATGATGGCTTCTTCCATATTTTTGAGGCCCTGGATGTAATGGCCTTTCACCGGTTCGGCGCTGACGACTTTAATGCTCGGATTTTTTTGCTTGAGATATTGACTCACGCCCATGAGCGTTCCCGAAGTTCCGATGGCGGCGACGAAATAGTCAATTTTTCCGTCCATTTGCTGCCAGATTTCGGCGGCAGTCGTTTCGTAATGGGCCAAAATATTATTATTATTAGAAAATTGGTCCGTGTGATAATATTTTTCCGGAAACTCAGCGACAAGTTCGCGAGTTTTTTTGATGGCGCCGTCCGTGCCCAGTTTTCCCTCAGTCAAAGTAATCTTCGCGCCAAAAGCGGCTATCATTTTTCTTCTTTCAACTGATACTGCCTCGCTCATCACAATTTCTACGGAGTAGCCTTTAACCGCTCCAATCATTGCCAGCGCAATGCCTGTATTTCCGGAAGTGGCTTCAATGATAGTCTTATCCTTGTTCAATTTTCCGGATTTTTCCGCTTCCTCGATCATTTTAAGGGCAATGCGATCTTTAATGCTTCCGCCGGGATTGCTCCCCTCAAGTTTCGCGAAAAGATTAACTTTTTTGTCCGGATTCAATTTATTGATCCGCCCAATCGGCGTGTGGCCAATGAGTTCGAGTATGTTGTTCATAAAATTTCCTAAGATGTTATCTAAGGAGCATCCTTAGATAACATCTTAGACATAATTTGATAAATAAAAATAATCTCTCGCCTTCGCCAAGGCTTCGGCGGGTTGCTTTATTTTGAAAAAAATAAAACAAAAAACTTCCCATCCCAGTCGCAAATATTTTTGAAAAATATTCACTCAAGGACGAGAAGCCTCAAATTAGACAACCCGTGGTTCCACCTCAATCGATCACATAACACGTAACATGGAACACATAACATGTTGAATGATCACTTATTTCCAGCTGTTACGGGCCTACCCGGGGTATTTTACTAATTTGGAAACCTGGTTTCCAAATTTTCTTTACCCAGCCAGGATAATTTATCCAAACGAAGCGCACGCTTCTTCGTTTCTGTCCCGGTCAAATAGTCGCCTCGCGAATTTGACGGGATAAGGCTTTTGGAGTTGTTAAGTGATTAAAATTATAAATAATTTTAGAGAAATAGTCAATTGCAGATAGGATTCATGGGATTACAAAAGCAATTATTCTTATCTTTGCAACTTTCTATGCACTTAATTTTTTCTTCATTATATTTTTTAGACTAATTCTGTTTATTATAGTATGTCCAGATAGAGATGATTGTGAATAATGCAACACAAATTATTAAAATGTCTATAGATATCCTGAAAATTTTTTCGTATAGTTTTTTTGTTTTTTTGCGATCGATGATGAAAAAAATTATAGATAATATTAGTGATATTAAAATCAGCCTCCGCAGAAGTGGATTTAAATAGCCACTAATGATTAAATCTTGTGTTGAGCTACAGGCGTAAGCTAGGGTAGGAGCAGTGAGAGTCGAGAACAGAAATAAGTTTATAGGTATTTTTACTTTTTGCACTGTGATTTTAAACTTTTCACTTTTAACTTTAAACTTATTTTAGATCCACTTTTTCCATTTGAAAACTCCTATAGTGATAGCCGAGACAATTAACATAATTCCAATCCAGATCCAGAAACCGCTGGAGCTGTGCCCAAAAGGAATCGGGGCGCTCATAGCTAAAATGTTCGAAATAACCGTCATGGGGAGCATCACAGCCGAGAAAATAGTCAGGACCTTCATGGTGTGGTTCAATTTGTCGGAAAGAAGCGCGTCATTGGTTTCTTCGAGTGATTCGATGGTTTCCTTGGCATTTTCGAGAGCGCTCCAAACTCGGATGTTCGTGCCGACGAGATCTTGATAGTACGGCCTGAGGCTCGGCTCGAGCAGGGGATAATCGTCTCGCGCCAAAGACTCCAGTACGGATTTTTGCGGTTTTAGGGTGCGGCGAAAGTTAAGAATATCTCTTTTCACATAGGAAATTTCATGCACCATTTGTTTCTCGTTGCCTTTGAATATTTCCTCCTCAATGCTATCCAGATTTTTGTTAATGTGGTCAATCTTAGGAAAGCAGGATTCAAGCAAGGATTCTATGATGTAGTAGAAAAGATAGCCGGGAGATTTGCTCATGAATTTTTCTTTCGCTTTTTTGCTTTTCCGAAGTTTTTCAAAAAAATCACGCAACTGAAAAATATCCTGGTCGTGTCCGGTAATAAGATGAGTCTTTGTGATTACTATATCCAGTTCACTGGGAAATGTTCGCCGGTTAAGTTTGTCAAAAAGAGGGATATGTAATGTTAAATATAGGCAGTTGCCGTACAAGCTGGCTTTGGGGCGCGCCGAAGGCATTGAAAATTCCTCAAGCGCAAGGGGATGAAGTTTTATTTTTTTGAGGAAGAGAAGCTCATCGGCACTGGGCTCGGTGAAATCTATCCAGGTGACTTTTTTTGTTTCTATTTGTTTCATTTGATTGCGAATATCCGCTAACTGGGAAATGAATAAACGCGAATTTCTGCCTGCCTTTTTTAATGCTATAATTATACAATGAAATCAATATTCCTCAAAATGATTCGCTGGTACCAGAAGTATCTGTCCCTCGATACTGGATTTTTATCATTTATTTATTCCGAACGCATTTGTCGCTTTCATCCAACCTGCAGTGAGTATACCTATCAAGCAATTGAAAAGTACGGGTTGTTTAAAGGCGGCTGGCGGGGACTGAAAAGGATTGTCCGATGCCATCCGTGGAGCGAGGGAGGAAATGACCCGGTCGCATAGCATGGAGCATATTGTTTGTCCCGCGCTATGCGCTGTATGCCGCACAAAATAGCTGTGGATAACTCAAACGTCTATTTTGTGGTATAATTAAATTAAAGTTCATCCTGTTAAATTCAGCTAAGCTGAAATCCCATTTAATGGGATCGTTATAACGGGCTAAAAATAAAAATTAAAAAAAATAATTATGAAGAAGATTGGGATTATAAATCTCGCGGTAGTCTTATTGCTGGCGGGATTTTTTTGTGGCTGGAGCAGGCAGCAAGCGCAAGCAGCGCTTTTGACCAATGCTTCGGCGGACGTGGTTATTGGTCAGCAGAATATGACCAGCAATTCTCCAAATCAGGGGAATATCGCGTTACCAGGCGCCAATACCTTCTGGGGTTCGCGCGAGGTAACGATGGCCGGCGACAAGCTGATAGCTATTGACATAGAAAATAATCGAGTTCTAATCTTTAACTCGATTCCGACTTCCGATAATGCTTCTGCGGACGTGGTGATCGGCCAGAGCAGTATGTCCGGGCAGGACGTGAATCAAGGACTATCCGCGGATGCAAACACACTGAATTACGCAACCGGCGTATTTTATGACGGATCAAAACTATTCATTGCCGATGGAATGAATAATCGGGTGCTAATTTACAACTCTATTCCTACCTCTAATAATGTCCGGGCGGACGTGGTTGTCGGTCAGCCGAATTTCACAAGCTCCTCCGCGAATCAAGGTGTAGTTGCAGGCGCAAATACGCTCAATCAGCCAAATACTATGTTCTCGGACGGTAAAAAATTATTCATTTCCGATTGGGGGAACAACCGCGTGCTGGTTTTCAATAGTATTCCAACTTCAAACAATGCTAACGCCGATTTCGTCATCGGACAGGCCGATCTGGCAGGCAACGCGCCAAATCAGGGTGGCTCGGCAGCCGCCAACACAATATTTGGTCCGTCATATATTTTCTCAAACGGAAAAAATCTTGTGATAGCTGATCGGGACAATAACCGCGTCCTAATCTATAATTCCGTTCCCACTCAAAGCAATGCTTCGGCAAATGTAGTAGTTGGGCAGGCCAACATGAATGCGAACGAGGCTAATCGAAGCGGAGCAGTCGGAGCTAATACTCTGAGCGCTCCCAGGATAGTCTACTTGTACGGTCAAAAATTATTGATTGCCGATTCGGACAACAACCGTTTACTGATCTACAACTCCATTCCGACTTCAAATGATGCCAATGCCGACACGGTTGTCGGCCAGCCTGACCTGACCAGTAATTCCCCTAATCAGGGTGGCTCCGTGAAGGCGAATACGTTTTCTTATTCGCCGCGCGGGATATTCATCAGCAAGGGCAAATTGATTTTGGGGGATTACGCGAATAGCCGTTTATTGGTCTATAACTCTTTCGGATCCCAATGGACGATTGGCAGGAACCACTCAAAAACGCTTTCAGGGGGTGAGAAGATTAAAGTTAAGAAAAAGAAACTGGAGTTTTCCGGCAAAAAAACGACTTATAAAAAAGGGTATGTGCGAATTTATCGGAACGGAGTCTTGGCTAAAAAAGTGAAAATTAAAAAGAGCGGCAAATGGAGCGCCAGCTTCAGAGACACGGGCAGCGCCGTGAAGGATTTCGTCATCAAATATTATAATTCCCACAACACGCTGCAGATGAATTCCGAAACATACACGCTTGGAATCAACCGCGGAGGATTGAACGCTGCAACCCTTGAAAAGGCAAATTATACGGGACCTGCCGAGAATTCCGTCGGCGAAAATAAATCTAGCCCTCAGAAAGATTGGGATTTCGCGGGCGCCAAGAAGAACGCCAGATAGATAAAAAAGCCTTTAATTTTGGGGAGGATATCTGCCTTGGTTTTTCCGAGGCAGATTTTTATCCTGCAAAATATCTTTTTTTTGAATTCCCGAAAAGACTGGTTCATCGGGTGAAATACTTGACAGCGCGCTGGAGTAATATAAAATATAAATTGGCACTCACTCTTGACGAGTGCTAAATACCGGATTATAATATTTTTATGCTTACTCAGCGACAAAAAAAGATACTTTCAGCGGTAGTAAAAGAATATACGGAAACAGCGGTGCCTGTGGGATCGAAGGTTTTGGCAGGAAAATACGGGTTTGATTCGAGTGCGGCGACTATCAGGAACGAGATGAATAAGCTTGAGGAAAAGGGTTATCTTCATCAGCCGCATATAAGCGCCGGGCGAATTCCGACGGATAAGGGATACCGGTTTTTTGTTGAAAAGATAATGCCGGACCGGGAACTTTCTAAAACGGAGCAAAAAAAGCTTCAAGCCGAGCTTCTAAGGCTAAAGGCCAAAAATACCCGGCAGGACCGAACTGTCGCGAAGCTGATGGGCGCGCTTTCCGGAAGCCTCGCAATTAGCGGAATTATCGACAAAAAAGAGTTTTTTGATTTTGGAATGCACGAGCTTTTTGAACAGCCGGAATTCCGAGAACTGGACGAAGTTTGCAAAATCGCCGAAGTTCTGGACTATATCGATGAAAATATTGAAGATATCGTAAAAAAAATCGGGAACGAGACTAAGATATTTATTGGCAAGGAAAACCCGATTAAGGAGATTTCAAGCTGCTCCATGGTGGTGTCTTCCTACAAGACTAAGTCGGGGGAAAAAGGGCTTCTCGCGCTTATCGGGCCGAAGAGAATGAAGTACGCGAAGAATAAGTCGCTGATAAATTATATGAAGAAATTGTTAGGGGGAGCGGCAGTGATTGTTTTTTTAATCGAATTAGGAATTATGAATTAGGAATTATGGATAAAAAAGAAAACGTAGAAAAAAAATATCCAGAGCCGGTGGTGGGGGCATTGATACTTAATAGAGATGGCAAAATCTTGCTCGCCAAAAGCAAGAAATGGAGCGGACAATTTACGGTTTTTGGCGGACATGTGGAGATGGGGGAAACTCTGGAGGAAGCTATCCGGCGCGAGGTCAAAGAGGAAGCTGGAATAGATGTTGAGGTGATGGGGCGGCTAGGGTTTGACGAAAGTATCTTCGATAAAGATTTTCATGAAAAAAAACATTTCATTTTTATAGATTTTTTGTGCCGGTACGGAGGAGAGGACGATACCGTGAAGTTATGCAGCAAGGAGTTTGAGGATAATTATATCTGGACCGATATGAAAGATATTTCCAAGCTGAAGGTTCATCCCAGTACCATAGAGTTAGTAAACGCATATAGGAAATACAAAGAAAATCTGAATGCTCTTAACAGCTGGAAGCGTTGTCAGGCGGATTTCGAGAATTACAAGAAAGATCAAATAAAGACACAGGAAGAATTCCGAAAATACGCAAAAATGGATTTGATATTGCAAATATTGCCGGTACTCGATAATTTCAACGCTTCGCTCGCGCATATCCCGGAAGGAAGCAAAGAGGACAAATGGGTAGAAGGAATTGTATACATAAAAAAACAGCTCGAAGGCGTTTTGAAAAATAATAATATTGAGGAAATAAAGGTTAAGATCGGAGATAAATTCGAGCCGGAAATTCATGAAGCGATTAGAGGAGACGGAAAGAAGCAGATTGTAAGTAAAGTACTCCAAAAAGGGTATAGAGTAGATAGGAGGGTCATAAGACCTGCTCGAGTGGAAGTCGAGTAAAAAAGTAATCTAAAGCTAGAGGGAGGTGAAAAAAAATGAATGGACAAGGATTAATGCGCTGGTCACCGTTTCGAGACATTGACAGATTGTTTGATGAAGATATGTGGCCGTCAGCTGGTTTTGTGCCGGCGATGGATGTGCGCCAGGACAAGGACAATGTTATTGTCGAAATGGCGCTTCCTGGGATTGAGGCCGACAAGGTCGAAGTTCATGTTGAAAACGATGTTTTGACTGTTTCCGGGCATCGCGAAGAGAAGAGGGAATTAAAACGCGAGGACTATTACCGCAAAGAAATTAGGGAGGGAAGTTTCTCTCGATCCGTAGTTCTTCCGATGCATGTTAAAGGTGATAAAGCAACAGCCGCATACGAAAAGGGGATGCTTAAGATCATGATTCCGAAAGCTGAAGAGGCAAAACCCAAGAAAATCGCAGTGAAGATTCAAGGGAAATAAGCAAATGACTGTCGCTGCTTCTCCTTCTAGGCGTGATCCTAGTGAGGAGAAGAGGGGGCAGTTAATAATTTAAAATTTTTAATTTCAAATCAATAATTAACGAGCGAATTTTTAATTTCGAGATTGAAGAATTGAGTAATTTAGCTAAAACTCGAAATTAGGAATTCAAAAGTATAAACTTATGGCAAAGATATTAGGAATCGATCTGGGCACAACCAACTCCGCTATGGCGGTGGTTGAAGCCGGACAGCCGAAGATTGTCGAGAATAAAGAAGGCGCGAGAACAACCCCTTCCATGGTTGCGATCTCGAAATCAGGCGAAAGGCTGGTCGGTCTTCTGGCAAAGCGCCAAGCCGTGACAAATCCGGAAAACACTTTGTTTTCGATCAAGCGCCTTATTGGACGCCGCTTTGAAGATGAGGAAGTTCAGCGCGACGTGAAGCTAATGCCTTATAAAATTGTCAAAGCCAATGGCGGAGTGAAAATTAAGATGGGGGATAAGGAGTATACTCCTCAGGAAATTTCAGCCATGATTTTACAGAAGCTCAAGGCCGACGCGGAAGCGAAGCTCGGTGAGGCCATTACGGAAGCCGTAATCACGGTTCCTGCTTATTTTGACGATGCTCAAAGAAAGGCGACTAAAGAAGCCGGAGAAATCGCAGGACTTACGGTAAAAAGAATAATCAATGAGCCGACAGCAGCAGCTCTGGCTTATGGATTTGATAAAAAAAAGAATGAAAAAATCGCAGTCTACGATCTTGGGGGCGGAACTTTTGATATTTCCATTCTCGAGGTGGGTGATGACACGGTTGAGGTTAAATCAACAAACGGTGACACGCACCTTGGAGGAGATGATTTCGACCAGAAAATAATCACTTGGATCCTGGATGAGTTCAAGAAGGATCAGGGAATCGATCTCGGCAATGATTCTTTGGCTTTGCAGCGAATCAAGGAAGCGGCTGAAAAGGCTAAGATTGAGCTCTCAACGGCAATGGAGACTGAAATCAATCAGCCTTTTATAACTTCTGATGCTGGCGGACCGAAACATCTGGTGATGAAATTGACGCGGGCTAAAATGGAGGAATTAATCGGAGATTTGGTAGAGAAAACACTTGAACCATGCAAAAAAGCGCTTTCTGACGCCAAATTATCCGCAAGCGATATAAATGAAGTGGTAATGGTGGGCGGAATGACCCGCATGCCTCTGGTGCTCCAGACGGTTGAGAAATTCTTTGGGAAAAAGCCGAATGCCACCGTTAATCCAGATGAAGTCGTGGCACTTGGCGCCGCAATCCAAGGTGGAGTCTTGACAGGCGACGTAAAGGACGTCTTGCTTCTTGACGTGACGCCCCTAACGCTCGGAATTGAAACTATGGGTGGAGTGCGCACGCCCCTTATTAACCGCAACACAACCGTTCCGACTTCAAAATCACAGGTATTTTCAACTGCGGCTGACAACCAGCCCAGCGTCGAAATCCATGTCCTTCAGGGTGAAAGAGAAATGTCGGCGGATAATAAAACTTTGGGCCGGTTTATACTGGATGGAATTCCTCCCGCCCCGCGTGGAGTACCTCAAGTAGAAGTGATCTTTGATATTGATGCCAATGGGATCTTGAGTGTGACAGCAAAAGACAAAGCAACGGGAAAATCACAATCAATCCGAATCGAAGCGTCAACCGGACTTTCCAAAGAGGAAGTTGAAAAGATGGCTAAAGACGCCGAAGCTCACGCGGAAGAGGATAAAAAGAAGAAAGAATCAGTAGAAGCCAAAAATTTGGCGGACACCTTGGTTTATACAACCGAAAAAGCTCTTCGGGAAGCCGGCGATAAAATTTCGGCCGACAAGAAAAAGCCAGTAGAAGAAAAAATCGAAGCTCTGAAAAAAGTCAAAGACGGAGAGGATATGGAGGCTATCAAGAAGGCAACCGAGGAACTTTCGCAAGAAGCACAAAAGATAGGACAGGAGCTTTATCAAGCTACCGCCAAAGCTGAGGCGGACAAGCAAACCGCGTCCGATAACGAAAAGAAGGATGAAAACAAAGAATCCGCTTCCGCGGAGGATAAAGGTGAAGTGAAGGAAGGGGAAGTTGTGGACGATAAAGACGGAGACAAAAAATAATTTCCAGAATCCTGATTGGCGGCGGGGATAGAGGCTTTCTATTCCCGCTGAGTTGTATTAAAATAGAAACATAAATTAAACAAAAAATGAATGGAAAAGGTGTCCGCCAAAAGCGGATCCGCCGCGGGCGGAAAAAATAAAATTTTCGCTTTTGTTGTTTTAGGGCTTAATGTTATTGCTGCTTGGGTAAGTTGGTGGGTTCTCGGCATGTCTGTCTATGGTAAAACTACGCATTATTGGCTGTTTCCGGTACTTGCGTTCAGTTTTTGGGCGATTGCCTTCGTGCTTAGCTGTATTTTCTTGGAAAATCGGCGTTACGTTTACGCGAGTTATATCGCCGGCGCACTGGGATATCCGATTTCCATGGGCTTCAACTGGTCGGATGCGACAGCCGCGCTTGTCGTCCTGACCTTCGTACTTATCGAAATTCAGACAAAAAAGGAATCAAAACGGGGGGTTAAAATTGATTTTCGCCACCTCGTGAGCCATGCCCTAAAATATTTTGTTACGATTGTCTGCGTAGTAATAGGGATCGCATACTATTTTTCCATTACCAACAAACCCGCTCCGACAGCTTCGGCGATAGAAGCAAAATCTCTGGAAACAGAAATTGATTGGGGACTGAAGGCCGCAAGCTTTGTTCTCCAAGATGACAAAAAAGCCTTAATCGCGGATATCAGCAGCGGCATGACAGTCGATGAATATTTTAAAAAGACCATGGGGGAGCAGGATTTCAGCCAGTATGCGGCGAAAGAGGATGGATCAGCAGCGGGGGACTCCAACGCGACAGCTAAACTGATTGGTGACGCCACGGCACTCAAAATCCAGGAGCAAATGCTCGAAAAATCTAAAAAAAATCTATCCAAGCAGCTCGGGGTGACGGTTTATGGAGAGCAAAGGGTTAAGGATGTCCTAATAGCTTATATCGACAAGTCTGAACGAAGCTTCTTCGAGTATTCAAATACTGACAAGTTTTATATTCCGATTATTCTGGCCTTTGGAATATTTCTAACCGCAAGGATTTTGGCTACTGCGGTTGATATTTTTCTTGGCTTATCCATTCTCCTGTTGATAAAATTACTGCGAAGATTTAATGTTATTGAAATTAAGCAGGAGCAAAGAGAAGTTTCGTTTATCGAGTATAGTATCTGAAAAATTGAAGGCGTAAAAATCAAAATGAAAAATGACAGCTTAAAATGCTAAATCTAGTTTGATGATAAAATGATTTTATCATTTTGCATTGTCATTTTTAATTTTGATTTTTTAATTTTACATTACTACGGTGTCCAAAGATTACTATAATATTCTCGGTGTCGGGAAAGACGCATCCGATGACGAGATAAAAAAAGCCTATCGCAAATTGGCTCATAAGCACCATCCTGATAAGCCAGGTGGAGACGAGTCCAAGTTCAAAGAAGTAAACGAGGCCTATCAGGTTTTGTCGGATAAGGAAAAAAGGTCGCAGTACGACCAATACGGCCAAACTTTTGAGCAAGCTCAATCGCAAGGAGGGTTTGGGGGCTCGGGAGGCTATCAAGACTTCTCCTCGTTTGCAGAGGGGTTTAATTTTAATTTTGGCTCGGATGCGCGAGGTGGCAGAAGCGGATTTTCCGGGTTTGAGGATATTTTTGGAGATATTTTTTCACAAGCCGGCTTCGGAGGCGAAAGAAGAACTCGCAGAGCTAGAGGCGAAGATATTCAAATTGACCTTGAAATAGACTTTTCTGAGATGGCGAACGGGACCGAAAAGGAAGTGGATTTATACAAGAGGGTCAAATGTTCTGTCTGTGAGGGGACGGGCGTGGCTCCCGGATCAAAAAAGGTTGAATGCCCGACTTGCAAGGGGGAAGGCCAGATTCGAACCACCCAAAGAACATTTTTAGGTAACATTTCTCAGGTTAGCGTGTGTCCGGAATGCCAGGGAGAAGGTGAGATTCCGGAGAAAAAATGTACGAAATGCTCGGGTAAGGGGCGCGTGAGAGAATACGAAAAAATTCGCATCAAGATACCGGCGGGTATCGCCAATGGCCAATCGATTCGACTCGAAGGGTTAGGCGAGAGCGGAGAGCGCGGCGGAGAAAGCGGCGATCTGTATGTGACCGTGCACGTTAAATCCGATAAAAGATTTTCAAGAAAAGGCGATGATGTGCACTCAAATGCCAAGATATCCTTTTCGCAAGTAGCTCTCGGCGGCAAGATAGAAGTTGAAACAGCCTATGGCGATGTGAAACTTAAAATTCCGGCCGGAACGCAATCGGGTGAAATATTCCGGATCAAAGGGAAAGGGATAAAACATCTCGGACACTATGGCTATGGCGATCATTATGTTAAAATACAAGTAGTGACGCCTAAGAATTTGTCCAGAGAGCAGAAAGAACTGCTCGAGAAATTAAAAGATACGGAGGCATAGGAACTTAAAAGGAAAATGAATTGTCCGGCGGGAAAAATAAAAATTAATATCTAACGCGATGGATATAAACAGTCTCATAGGCAGTTTCGGCTTTAAGGAAAATTTAGGGAGCGATATTGTTTTCTGGATTTTGTTTATCATCCTGAGTTTTGTTTTTTCGCTGGCAATTGGAAAAAAAAGAATTCTTGTAACAATTGTTGGCATATACGCGTCATTTGTTGTGGTATCCTTTATTCCCAAGAGTTTTATTACGGATCCATTCAATAGGGCGATTTTATTTGTGGCGCTCTTGGTCGCCTTCGTGGTTATGTTCGGAAAGATTATTAATGCCAGTCTTATCGGTTCCAGTCCGAGCTATTTCATTAAATCAACGATTGGAAGCGCTACGTTACTGGGCCTGTTTTTGGTTATAATTTTCGGATGGTTACCGGGAAAAGAGCTTTCAAACATCGTGACGCCAAGTACAAAAGTATATTTTACGGATGAGATTTACCGTTTCTTGTGGACCGTAGCGCCCTTGGTTTTTCTTGGGGTTGTCAGGAAAAAGATTGACTAATTTCAGTTTCGAGGTATAATTTTATTCGTTGCCTATTTCAGGCTTTTTTGTATGTTTTTGGATTGTTAGCTTTCGCCTTCGCTAGAGCTACGGCGAGACAAGCAGTCGGTAATGTACAAATAGATTTTTGTAAAAATTATAAAAGCGAATAGTAAGAATTTGGGTCGTTAGCTCAGTCCCCGCCAGAAGCGGGCAGGGTCCGAGCAGCAGCCTTTTGCAAATTATTTAAGTATTTGGGTCGTTAGCTCAGTCGGTAGAGCAGCAGCCTTTTAAGCTGATGGTCGCAGGTTCGATCCCTGCACGACCCACATGCCCGCCTTTGGCGGGGAAATAACAAAACACAAAATCCAAATCCCAAACTTGGAATGTGTTTTGGTGTTATGGGCGATTAGCTCAGCTGGTTAGAGCGCGTCACTGATAATGACGAGGTCCGAGGTTCGAGTCCTCGATCGCCCACACTGCGAATTAAAATTTTAAAAATCAAAGTGTAAAATGACATTGCAAAATGTAGAAATGTATCAAAATCAAAAACATTCTGACATTCGTCCATTTTGGATTTCGAATTGTAATTTTGATTTTTGATTTTTGCATCTCGAACTTCTATGGGCCGTTAGCTCATCTGGTAGAGTGCCGCTTTTGCACAGCGGAGGTGGCCGGTTCGAGTCCGGCACGGTCCACAACGAAAAAAATACTGCTTACAAAGGCGGTATTTTTGCTTTTCGGATATATACTTGTTAATATATAGACAAGACGATAAAAACAAAAACAATTTATCCATTTTTTGTTTTCTGTCGTTTGCAATATAATATCCTTATGGACGAAAACACAAAAATAGCCATTTTCAAAGGCAAGGAAATAAGAAAAATCATTTATAATAATGAATGGTGGTTTTCGGTTGTGGATATTGTTGAGGCCTTAACCGGCACCGAAAGACCAAGAAAATATTGGAATGATCTCAAGAAAAAACTCATATCCGAGGGATATATTGAAGTGTCCGAAAAAATCGGACAGTTAAAAATGCTCGCGCCCGACGGAAAAATGCGTGAAACAGATTGTGCTGATACCGAAACGATGTTTCGCATAATCCAGTCCATTCCATCTCCTAAAGTTGAGTCGCTTAAAAGATGGCTGGCGAAAGTCGGATATGAGCGAATTCAGGAAATCGAAGATCCGGAACTGGCGACTAAAAGAACGAGGGTATTGTATAAACTCAAAGGATATAGCGATGATTGGATTGAAAAAAGGATGCGTGGGATTGTCATCCGAGAAGAACTGACGGATGAGTGGCAAAAAAGAGGAGCGAGAGAACAACAGGAATACGAGATTTTGACGGCGGAAATATCCAAAGCAAGTTTTGGCGTGACTCCAAGCGAATACAAAAACCTCAAAGGACTGAAACGAGAAAATTTGCGTGATCATATGGATGATTTTGAGCTGATTTTTACCATGCTGGGCGAAAGATCAACGACTGAAATTCACCGGACGGAAAATTCGCAAGGCGTGCCAAAATTGAAGCATGATGCCGGCAGGGGCGGAAAAATAGCCGGCCATGCCAGAGAAGAACTCGAAAAAGAATTGGGCAGGTCGGTTGTTTCGAAAAATAATTTCAAGAAATTGGGTGAAAGGAAAAAATTGAAGTCGCCAAAAAAGTGAAACATTCCTAATCTCATATTTCAAGAGTTGAATTGGGAGAAAATGGGCTTGATATTTTAAATTTCATTCTTACTAACATTCAATGTTAGTAAGGGATAATTTTCGCTAAGGTCGAACCTTAGCGAAGCGCAAAGTGACGTTTTTGTGTTTTTAGGGTATGATTTAAACAACGCTAGTTAATCTGATATATAAAATAAGAGGAAATAACATTTAATCTTGATGATATGGAACGTGAGTCTATCAATTCTTATAGCGAAGAGAAAGCTCTTAAAGAGTCGGATAAAATGAGGCAGAAAATTGAAAGTGATCATTCCTAAAGTCGGACTTTAGGAAACAAAGGAAGGCAGGGGAAAAGTGGGTTTCGGCCTGCTTTTTTGGCATAGCGCTTGACAGAGGTGAGAATAGTGATATAGTGATAGTGTGCCATCCGGGCGCGCTATTTTTTTTATCAATACAAATGAAAAACAAAACGATGAAAAAAGAGCAAAATAACAAAATAATCCTCTATAACACTGAAGACGGTGAGACAAAAATAGAAGTGGCTGTTGATGGGGATACAGTTTGGCTTTCGCAAAGACAGATGGCGGAACTTTTTGACTGCACCACGGACAATATAAGTTTGCATCTAAAAAATGTCTTCAATGAAGCTGAATTAAGGGAAAATTCAGTTACCGAGGAATACTCGGTAACTGCGGCTGATGGCAAAAATTACAAGGTTAAGCACTTTAACTTGGATGCCATAATATCCGTCGGCTATAGGATCAATTCTTTGCGCGGCACGCAATTTCGCATTTGGGCGACGCAGAAATTGAAAGAGTATATCGTGAAAGGATTTGTGATGGATGATGAAAGGCTGTCCGAAGGCCGAGTGAAGAAAACCTATTTTGAAGAATGGGAAGAGCGAATCAGAAGAATCAGAACTTCCGAAGCCAATTTTTATCAAAAAGTCAGGGATGTTTTTGCGACCAGTGTGGATTATAATCCAAAGACCGACTATGCTCAGAAATTTTTTGCGACTGTGCAAAACAAATTCCATTTTGCCATCACCGGACTCACGGCGGCGGAAATAATCGTGAAAAGAATCGACAGCAAAAAAGAAAGTTTGGGGCTTACGAATTGGAAGGGGGAAATTATTACGCGCGAGCAGGCGCAAATCGCCAAAAATTATTTGGCGGAACTAGAACTCAAAAGGTTGAATCTTTTGGTTGAACAGTTTTTGTCTTTCGCCGAATTGCAAAGCGTGGAACAAAGAGTGATGCATATGAAAAATTGGATAGAAAAGCTGGATGGTTTCTTGATTTTGAACGAAAAGGAAATTTTGAAAAATACCGGATCTGTTTCGCATTTGGAAATGGAAAAAATTGTCAGGGAGAAGTTGGGGGAATATAATCAGAAGCAGTTAAAGTAGCGGTTCGAAAACTCCCTAAGCTCGTGTTACGTAACATCCTCCATAGGCGGACAAGTGCTACGTAACAAATAAAAAAATCCAGATGAAAAAAGAAAAGCGCATTGCCATTTTGAGGGTAGCCACTTCCCAACATCGGATGTTGGGAAGTAAAGTTTTATGCTAAATATTCTTAAAACTCATTTCGGTTTTGATCGATTTCGTCCTTTGCAGGAGGAGATTATTGGGCGCGCAATTTCGGGCAAAGACGCTTTTGTTTTGATGCCAACGGGCGGAGGAAAATCCCTTTGCTATCAGTTGCCCGCGCTCAAACTGCCGGGGCTGACGCTCGTTGTGTCGCCGCTCATCGCGCTCATGAAAGATCAGGTTGATGCGCTCCAAGCCAATGGCATTTCGGCAGAATTTATCAACAGTACTTTGAGCCCCGCGGAGATCGACCGGACGCAAACGGAAGCGCGGGCGGGAAAGCTGAAAATTTTATACGCCGCTCCGGAAAGGCTGGCGAATCCCGGCTTTCAAAATTTTCTGGCGGAGCTCGAAATAAGTCTCATCGCCATTGATGAGGCGCACTGCATCAGCGAGTGGGGACACGATTTTCGCCCCGATTATCGGAATCTGAAAATGCTTCGAAATATTTTTCCGGGAATTCCGGTGATGGCGCTTACGGCCACGGCCACAAAGAAAGTGCGGGAGGATATAATTTCTCAACTATCGCTTGAAAAAGCAAAGGTTTTTATTTCCAGCTTCAACCGTTCGAATCTAACTTATGCAGTGCTTCCCAAAAAAGACTCTTACGATCAATTGATAAAAATATTGCATAATCAAAAAAATGAAGCAGTGATTATTTACTGCTTTTCCCGAAAAGATACTGAAAATTTGGCGGCGGACTTGCGTGAAGATGGATTTCGGACGCTCCCATATCACGCTGGCCTTGAAAGCGCCGAGCGCCGGATTAATCAAGAGAAATTTATCCATGACGAGGCGCAAATTATCGTGGCGACGATTGCTTTCGGAATGGGAATTGACAAGCCGGACGTGCGCCTGGTCGTTCACTATAATCTGCCGAAATCAATCGAAGGATATTACCAAGAAACAGGGCGTGCCGGACGCGATGGACTTCCGAGCCAGTGCATTCTTTTCTATTCCTACGGAGATACGGTCAAGCAACAGTTTTTTATCCGACAGATTGAAGGGGAGCGTGAGCGGGATAACGCGTACAAGAAGCTCAACCAGATGGTTGAATATTGCGAGTTGTCAGCATGCCGCCGCCGGCATTTATTGAAGTACTTCGGAGAAGATTATAAGCCGGAAAAATGTGGCGGGTGCGACGCATGTCTTTCGCCAAAAGTTGAATTTGACGCGACCGTGATCAGCCAAAAAATTATTTCGACTATTATTCGAACAGGGGAACGGTTTGGCGCAAGCTATATCATTGATGTTCTCATTGGGGCGAAAAATAAAAAAATATTGGAACGCGGTCATCGGAAACTGTCGGTTTATGGAATTGCGCCAGACTTTTCGAAAGAAGAATTGAGGCATATTATCGGCCAATTGATTGCCAAAAAACTGATTGCGAAAAGCGGCGACGAATATCCGATTCTTGCCATAAGCCGGCGCGGAAAGGGGTTTATTAAAGGACGGGAAGAAATCCGCTTGTCTAAGTTAAAATCAAGCGCCGAATCATCTCAAAAAAGCGCTGTGGCAGAAGCTGAATATGACCGGGAACTGTTTGATAGATTGCGGATCTTGCGCAAAAAAATAGCGGATGAAAAAGGAGTGCCGCCCTTTGTCGTGTTTGGCGATCTGGCTCTCGTCCAGATGTCTCTGCACCTACCTCAAAGCGAGGACAGTTTTTCAAAAATAAGCGGAGTAGGGGAGGAAAAACTCAAGCAATACGGGAAAATATTCACGGAAGTCATCAGAGCTTACGCCAAGCAAAATAATCTTAGCGAAAAAAATATTCCGGTGAAAAGGACGGCTAGCGAGCGGCGGCTGAAACGCGCGGGATCGACTTATCAGGAAACCAAAAAATTGCTTCTGCAAAAAATGTCCATTGAAAAAATAGCGGGAATGAGGGGCGTAACTGCCGGAACAATAACAGCTCATATTGAAAAACTGGTCGGTGCTGGAGAAAAAATTGATATTAGCCATTTAAGGCCGCCAGCCAAGAAAATGGAAAAAATAAAATCCGCCTTCCAAAAATCCGGCGGGATGGCTTTGTCGCCCGTTCGCGAAATGCTCGGCGGGGAATTTTCATATGATGAATTGAGAATAGCCAGGCTGTTCCTAAAATCGTAGAGGTTAGAATTCCCAAACAATAAATGCAGGGAACGCCTAAGCATTGGAATAAGAAATTTAATAAAAAGACTTATGGCAAAATCAATTCCAAAAATTCAACGTGTGACCGCGAAAGCCGTGATTATGAATGTTGACGGCAAAATTTTATTGGTAAAAGAATCAGATCGAGATAAGCGCTGGGAATTCCCGGGCGGGAAAATTGAATTTGGCGACACGCCAGAAGAAACGTTAGTCAGAGAATTAAAAGAGGAAACAGGGCTTACGAGCGAACTGGAAATCGGGAAAATCATCAACTCCTGGACTTGGGTTTTTGAGTTTGATCGAGCACATCTGCAGTTTTTTATGCTGGCGTATTTATGCAAGACTGCTCAAAAAGAATTTATATTAAGCCCAGAACATGTGGAATACGGTTGGTTTTTAAAAGAAGATGCTCTAAAGTTGGATATTACTGAAGGAACGAGAGAGACTGTAAAAATTTTATAAAGTTACTTTGTTATAAAAAGAAAAGGCTGCGACTCGCCGGTTTTCGAACCGAACAAGATCGCAGCCTTTTTAGTTTTTCGTTTTTCCGCTTAAGGCGGAGGAATGGGATATTCTCCAGTCATACACCCGAAGCAGAAGTTTTGCCAACTTGAGCCAATGACAGCCCTTAAGTCCTCGATTGTTTGATAGAGGACTTGTCTTGCCCCTGATATCCTTCTCATCTCCTCAACAGTCAAGCTATTATAAATCAGCTCACTGGACGTAGGGATATATATGCCGAGGTGACAGGGATATCTGACAGGTGGAGAGCTGATTAGAAGATCGAAATCGGCAACTTCGCATGCTGGCATTTCTCTGCGAAGCTTCTCGAATATTGTGCCCCGGACAACTGAGTCCTCGATGAGGACTACCCTTTTTCCAGTAAGCGCGGACAGTATCGGAAATAGCTTGAGATCGGCTAAAAGCTCCCGATCCGCTTGCGCTGGTTGGATAAAGGTACGGCCTGCAGTGTTATTTGCAGCAAATCCAATGTCATAGGGAATCCCGCTTGCATCAGCAAATCCAATCGATGCTCCTATGCCAGAATGCGGGATAGGAATGACGCAATCTGCCTCGCCGGAATATCTTTGCGCAAGCTTCATTCCAAGCCGCCTCCGAAAATCACGAATATCAAATCCGCCAAATACATTGGTTGATGAGATAAACATGAAATATATGAGCTCGAAGATGCAATGCCCATAGAATTGCGGTCTTGGAAATGGGAAGATAGAGCGGCAACCATCCCTGTCGACGATGATGATTTCGCCAGGTTCAACTTCGCGCACAAATACAGCTCCTATCGGCTGAAAAGCGCAAGATTCTGAGGTGAATATAGTAGCACCGTCTTTTTGTCCCATTAGTAGGGGTCGGACTCCGTAGGGATCGCGGGCGGCAATCATTACGTCGCGAGAGGCAATTAGTAAACTGTAAGACCCACTTACCTGCGAAAGAGCGCTGATTAGTTTGCTTTCAATCGGGCCTTTAGGGGCGCGTGATATAAGATGAGGTAATACTTCAGTATCCGCAGTGCCGTCAAAGATAGATCCCTCATCTTCAAGCCTAATTCGCAATTCATGGGCGTTAGTTAAGTTTCCATTATGCGCATATGCATATCGCAATCCTTTTCTGATGCGCACGAGGGGCTGGATGTCTTCCTCACATAAAATTCCCTGTGTTCGATAGCGTACATGAGTTAAGGCAACATTCCCTGAAAAGTCGTTTAACGTATCCCTGGAAACAATCTCAGTTATAAGTCCAGGTTTGCGCACAGCATATACACCTTTTTCGGGGAATGCGACTAGGCCGGCGGAATCCAGCCCGCGATTCTGAATGGCAGATGTTGCAAAGTAAGCTAGAAGTGCAGCCCGTGGATGTCCGAATATGCCAAAAACTCCACACATGATTACGCTCCTTCCGACATCTTGATGATGCCGATTAATTTTTTGGTTGGTATTTTATATATGAAGGATAAAATCCCTGTTTGTTAAAGTCCAAAAACAAAACAAACCCACCTCCTCCAAACAGGCTGGGTTTTCTTATTATTTTTTTGCCGAATTTATTTCGACTTGCTCTTTAGTTGTTTCCACGCTTTGGCTATATCTTCTCTGACACCTGGGATAAAGTCAAGTTGATCCAGTTTTTCAACCGGTTGCCAACGCCATTCAGAGTGTTCAGCGCTGATTTGTGGTCCCTGCCCGTCAAGGTAGTTCTTAAAGCGGCAAACAAAACGCAGGCCGGGGATTTTTTTCTGCGGGAGATCCGGCACTGAAATTTCATAAGTGCTATAAGTGCTGGCTAATTCGACTTCAACTCCCAGTTCGTCATGCATTGACCGTAAAACAGCATCTTCGAAGTTTTCTCCCCTGCGCACCTGGCCGCCGCCGGTTTCCCATAAGTTGGGATAAATTTTGCGTTCGGGAGTCCGCTTAACTGCCAGAATTTTATCTCCTTGGAAACAATAGCCTGAAACATGCACTTCAATTTGATGAATATCGCCTTCACGCATAGCCGGTTGCCTAATATGTAATTTCAAAAAGTTCGCTTATCGACTCGTTGTTGTGAATGTTTTTAATAGCGTGGGCGAAAATTTCCGCGGTGGACAAGACTTCAAGTTTTGAATTTCCGTTCTTATCAACGGGCAATGTGTCAGTGCAAATAACGCCTGACAAATTACTTTTCTGAATTTTTTCATGTGCGTCTCCGGAGAATATCCCATGCGTGACGCAAGAAAAAACTTTTGAAGCGCCTTTCCCGAGAATAAGATCGCAGGTTCTGATGAGTGTGCCGCCCGTATCAATCATATCGTCGAGAATTATGGCTGTTTTTCCCTTTACGTCGCCGACGACATTCATCAACTCTATTTTTCCGACTTCGGCGCGGCTTTTATAAATAAGAGCCAGATCAGTACCGAGGCGGCTGGCGTAGGCTTTTGCTCTCGTTGCCCCGCCGGTATCCGGGGAAACAATAACCACATCTTCGGCAAAATTCTTCTTAAGATAGGGTAGGAGAATAGGCGAAGCAAAAAGATTATCAACCGGGATATTAAAAAATCCCTGAATTTGGCTGGCGTGGAGATCCATCGTTAGAATCCGACTCACTCCCGCGGCGACCAGAAGATCGGCAACCAGTTTCGCCGAAATTGGAGCACGGGGCTTGCCTTTTCTTTCCTGGCGGGAATAAGCGTAATACGGAATCACAGCCGTGATCCGCCCGGCGGATGCCCGCTTGAGAGCGTCGATCATGACCAACAGCTCCATTAAACTATCGTTTACGGGGTTGGCGCCGGTTTGAATAACGTATACATCTGCGCCGCGCACGTTTTCCCCGATTTCCACACGCACTTCTCCGTCATTGAATTTCGAAACGACAGCTTTCCCGCAAGGATGTTTCAGAATCTCACAGATTTTATCCGCGAGATCCGGGTTGCTATTCCCGGTGAAGATTTTGAGATCATCTTTTTGCATAGGTGGTTTGAAGGATTTATATAACTAAATACTATATGAAAAAGCGCTAAATTTCAAATTTTTGGAAAAAGAAAAAGCCAACCCGGATGTTTTTCATCACCTCCTTGGGGGTTGGCTCAAAAAAATTGTGCTTCCAAAAATTACTTCCAAAAAGATGATAAATCGGTATTAGGAGCATAGGGCGGTTGTCCAAAGAGACTGATCCATCGCCCCCCCCTTTCCCAGGGACGTATCAATAGGGACTCCCTGGGCACACAAGGGGCACTTACTCGCATCCCACTGATTCATATCAATACGGGCCAAGGGGTAATACTGGTCAATGACCAAGGATTTTCTGGTCTGGCCGCCGCGGTCAACAGTACAGAGAGCAGCCGCGATATGCGCGTTTGCCCTCGTCTCAAAGAGGGCTTTTACCTCCCGTATAGTCGTACCATTATTGACGATATCCTCCAGGATAACAAACGTGCCGTTCTCATAAAGCCGCATGAGCTTGTCCGGAATGACGTGGGTCTTATTTCCGGAAGCGTCTATGGCGAGCTCGGAACGGGCTGGAAAGAATTCGTATTGAGGTAAAAGCTCTTCCAATCTAGCCGCGAGAGTCAGCGTAAAGGCTATAGCACCCATAGCGGGGCCAATTACGCCTACCCGTTTTACCCCAACTGGGAATGATAGGCCTTTAAAGACCGCATTAACCGCTACCCTTGAAATAAAGTCGGTTAATTCGGTCGCAGTTAGGTTGGCATATTGCTCCTTGTCGATATAAAGATTGCCGTGAGTGCCGGCTTTAAAGACAAGGTGGCCTTCGACGATGGCGCCTGATTTTTTCAGAAGATCCATAGTATCCATTATTCATTTCTCCCTGCCTGTGTTTTTGGGTTAGGATCATCTTTGAAAAAAAGCCAACCCGGATGTTTTTCATCACCTCCTTGGGGGCTGGCAATTTATTTGATTCTCCTCTACTTGATTCACCTAGCTGAAGGGATAGTCAATGCCGGCGTCAATGACCTCCGGCAGATTAAAGGCTTCTTCCTCCAGGGTGCGATGTTTGCGAACGGCGGCGACCAGGTCCTGCTCCAGGTTTTCCACCTGGCCGCTTCCGCCGTACTGCTTCTGCCAGGCAAAGAGGTGGTTGCGGGAGGAGGAGTGGACACCGCCGAACCCGTTCCATCTGCCATCCCGGCGGAGTTCTAAGATCACCTTGCGGAACGGGGAAAGTGGATCTTTCCCAAGGCTTTGAGCGCCGAACCCTGGGTGTAGGCCGGTGTACCACGGGAACATCCGGCGAATAGAACCATCGCAAGTACGGGTGGCTCCGACTACCAGGCCAAACTGCGATACCTCCTCATGATGCAAGCCATATTCCTCGCTCATCTGATGGGCGTGGAGCGCATTCAACATGAATAGGGCCATTTCCTCATTTCCAGCTTTCACCAGGAGATCCTGATACTCCGGGCCGCTGGGGTTACTGGTCTTATTGACGTAAATCAGGCACTTGCCTTGGCGCAGTAGTTTGAGGCCAAGCCCGAGGCGGCCTTTTTCTTCCAGAACCAGGACATCACGGCCCATCCAAGGGGCGGGGTTAATGACGTCAAAGTCAAACGGGGCGTGATCGATTCCCCACTGCTCCATGAGAGACCCCATGAAGCCCGTGAAGTATGCCGCCTGGGTGGTGGCGATGTCCCCCGGCTTGCAATCCAGAATGACAATGATTCGGCAACCGGTAGTTGCTTCCAGCTCTTGAAACTTCCGGCGCAAGCGTTGCAGGAGAAATGCACCCGCCGGACCGAACTGGACGTAAAATCCCCATTGAGTCTTGAAGACAAACAGCCCGCATTTGAGCACGGAGATTTCTGCAACGTAGCAGAGGTAATCCTCGATGGCGGCCAGGAGACCGGCATATCGTTCTCTGGCGGTACCTTTCAGTCCCTCGAGAGCTACAACTCGGTTATAAAAGTCATAACGCTCCGTCTTATAGGCGATTTGTCCACCATTTTGAAAGCCATAGACCGCCATGTTGGCGTCCCAAGCTCCTCTCTGGACGTCTTGTTGGGGGTGAAGGTCATAGCCGCCGCAGTAGAGAGTCCCTCCTCTCGTCTGCGCATCTATCAACTCTAAAAATGCGTGATCCGGCATACCTAGCATGTCAAAACCTCCAAAGTATGTGATTTTTTATAGAAGACGATGTCTCCTTGGAACTAAATGAATTTAAGCAAAACAGAGCAGTATAGGCAAATTTTTTAATGATTGTTAACATTGCAGCAAAAGGGTTTACGCTTTTTGAATAAAAAAGTAGGATGAAAAGTTAAATTTTCATCCCAACTCTATGAATCCCTACGATAATCGCTACCTTATGCTGCAAGAAGAAAAAAT
>JBAZYY010000007.1:0-67319 GCA_041659065.1 Parcubacteria group bacterium | reverse complement strand
TTCTTGATGCGACTCAGGATTTGCTCTTTGAGCTCCGGAGCGATGCGATGTCTTTTCATAATCTTGCATAATTAATTCTTATTATATTATACAAGATCGGTGTTCAAGATTTGGGGGGAGGGCCAATGTTAGCTCCTGTTTGTTCTGCCCTTGTTTTAGCTGCAGTAAGTCCGGTTTCTCCAGCTGCTTTAAAATCATCAACTTCCAGCCGGGATATGCTTAGCATCTTTTCCTTAATGGCTTCCGGATCTTCAGGTGCAGTCAAATTTTCCGGAATTTTTATCTCCTCTGCCTTGGGGGTCTGGCCAATTTTTGTTTCTTTTCGATCCATTATTTCTTGAGATTTTTGCGGATTATTTCGATTTTTTGCTCATCGAGCTTTCTATTTATCCTCGCTAAAATTTCCGACTGCTTTTTGCGAAGCACAGCCATCTGTTCACAAAATTCCTTCCAGGCTTTTTTGTATTTCTCGATTTCCATAGCCACTTATATATTGAGGCCTATTTCGCGAAATTGAAACAGGCCTCTTTTTTATTTTCCACGAAATATATTGGATTTTTTTGTTAGTTTTTTAAAAAATCTTTTGCTGATTGGAAAAGCTCTTTTTTCATTTCTTTCCATTCCGCCGGCATCAGCATTATCGGCATCGGATCTTCCTCGGCATCGTTGAAATAGGAAATGCTTTTCAAAAGATGAAGTTTATTAAATTTAATATGGCTGTATTTTCGCTCAAAAAAATCAAGCAGTTCTGCTAACGGATATTTTTTTAGCAGAAAATACAGATCGATAAAATCTTTTTTACTCCCCCGCGATGAGATAGCGTCAATCTTCATTGCCGCGATATCGCGCTCATCAGCAATTTGGACTCCTTCAAACTCCGCAGGCGGGAATAATGGGAAATATGGGTAGTGTAAAAAGCTAACCCTTACCCCATCCAGTACCCCATGTACGGTACCCTCTTCTTCAGCGGAAAGCGTAAATTCCCCTAATTGACTAAGCTGTTCTTTAATTTTCTGATTGGAAAACTCTTCGCTCGCGAACCAATCGAGATCAATTGATTCTCTGTGGCCCAAAAGCAAGGCCAGGCCAGTTCCGCCAGCCAAATAAAATTCCCTTGCCAGCTTTGAGCCGCTTATCTTTTCCAAAACGCGCTTTGTTTCCGGATGGATGGCTGTTTTGCGCATTGCGATTTATCAAGATTAAAATAATTACACCAAAACTGCAGAGATTTTTGATCAAGTGTTTTACTCTTTCGCACAACGGATGTTATCGCCTCTTCGCCATAAAAAGCGAGAGCCCATTTGACATCCTCTTTGTCCCCGAAAGCAAGAACCCGCTCGATTATAAACCCGGCGTTTTTTTGGGGATCAAGAGCCGCAACATCCCAAAATAGGCTCTTTTTTTGCAATGTCTTCATTCGCCTATTATAGCAAAAAAATAGGGAAATATCAAATATTATTAAGTCCAAAATAATATTTTTCATCAATTTTACGCGCACCGCGCGCCGCGCGCCGCGTTCCATGTTATGTGTTATGTGTTATGTGTTATGTGTTCCATGCTACGTGTTTCATGTTCCATGTTACGTGACACCAGCAGTTCCGGATACTCGATAACCATCTGCGAGAATTTTTCGGTTTTGTAGATTTCGTTTACTTCAACTTGGATAATCACATCTTCAAATTGGAATTTCATTTCTCGAATGAGTTCCCGTAAGCCTTCATGGTTTTCAATTTCAATATCCAAAAACAATTGCCAGTTGCCCATCACGGGAATCCAATTCAAAATATTGCGGTGAACAACACAGAAATCATAAAACTGATTGATTCGTTCCGGATTATGCTGGGCGATCTTCATAACCACTCGAAAATGTTTTGTGCCGATGACAGCATGGTTGAGGGTCAGGGCGGTTTTGCTCACCACTTTTCGGCGGAAAAGTTTCTTGAAGGACGTATGAGCCATGCTGGTTGAAATTCCCAAAACTTTGGCGAGCTCCGTGAATTCCATTCTTCCTTCCTGTTGCAAGACTGACATTACTTTTCTTTCTGTCTCGTTAATTTTTTGAAGCTCGGACGCCCCGCCGGAAATGTGGAGAACTTTTTCCGTATTATCTTTCCCTACGAGATAGGTTCGGGGGAATTGCTGGAAATCAAGGCCTACTCCCACCTCACACATCGCAATATTTTTCCCCCAAGTTTTGAGAACCTTATTGAGCTCTTCGTTGTGGGAAAATATGTCTTTGGTTGCGATGCAAACCATTGCGTCCGCCCAGCCTTCCGAGCGGAAAACGATGGGCATATATTTGTTTTCCCGAAAACTTGTGAATATCTCTTCCGCTTTTTCTTTAGAAAGACCGCTAAACTTAAACCAATAAGCCCAAAAAAAAGAATATCCGGCCGCAATGAAATTTGCAAAAAGCCAGAAGTTTTTAATCACGCCTTTTTCTACGAGCTGTTCGACATGATATTTCACGACTTGAGGCGTCGTACCAATGTTTCGCGCAATTTTCGAATAACTCGCCCGCCCGTCGCGGTCGAGTTCAAATAGTATTTTTTTGTCGAGTTCGGTGAGTTTTATCATATCTTTCGACCTCATCCCGACCTTCTCCTTATAAAGGAGAAGGAGTTTTTTGATTGGCGCTTTATTTAAGCTATTTTCTCCCTCTCCTTATTCAAGGAGAGGGCTGGGGTGAGGTTTTTTAACTTTATACAAGCCAAATTATGCCATATTGGCCAATTTCCCTATGTTTCACGGATGTTATTCTTTATATTTTACTATCCCAATGACATTTTATCACATTTTTTAGAAATTTTCAAGCAATCTATTGATTTCTTTCATTCTTTAGGCTATAATTCTTTGCTAACCATTAATTCTGCGTTATTAAAAACGGCATATTCAACATCCACTTTCTCGAGTTTGTGAGGGTTTATCTCACCGGCTCAAGAAAGGCGAGAATGTGTTATAATATATTCAATAATTTATAATGAAATATTCTCGCTTATAATCAACCTTATGATTTGATCAGGGACTGAAACTTTTCAGCCTTCGACAAATCGACAAAAGACATGCGTAGGGACTACGTCACAATGACAGTCGCCGCCATCGCGATTGTTATTGCAGTCGTGAGTATGGCAAAAGTGCAAAAAGCAAACGCTCCGCAAAGTGCCAAGGTCGACACTTTGGAAAAAATCAAAAAAACGGGCTCTTTTTCGGCCTGCTATGTTCCGTTTGCGACTTCGATCATCAAGGATCCCGAAACGGGAAAACTTTCCGGACATTCCGTTGACGCAGTTGAATATATTGCCAATCAAATCAATGCCAAGGTCGATTTTGTCGAAAGTACATGGGGGAATCTGGTTGCTGACTTGGTCACTGGAAAATGCGATATGACTCTTTATTATTATAATCTTGTTCCGAGAGCCTATGAAATAGCATTCACTGATCCTCTTAATTTTGAAGGAAATACTGCGCTTGTGAACGCAAATGACGGCCGATTTGCCAACGTCAAAGACGTGATGGAATTCGACAAGCCTGAATACACAGTCATCGTGGCAAATGGAGAATCCGGGCATCTTTTTGTAAAAGATAATTTCAAAAATGCCAAGATTGAAGTGGTTGATGTGGAGGCAGGCGACACTTCTAATTTTCTGACAGCAGTTTCAACCAAAAGAGCCGACGTTGGGATAGTTTCAAGTCCAGTGGGAGAAGATTGGAGCAAGAAACATCCCGAAGTTAGAAATGTATTCGCCAACGATCCCTTCAGTCTGAATCCGGCTGCCTATGCAGTACGTCAGGATGATTTGAAATTCCTAAATTTTTTGAACAACGCTTTTTCTGTGATGGAGCTCAAGGGAATCACAAGGCAGTTCGAAAAGAAATACGACGCCGCGGTTATGTATAAGAAAGATCAGTTTATGACTAGCGGACAATAATAAGCTAATTCTGGATTGATGTACGAATGGCACTGGAATATAATCTGGATTCATAAAGTTGCTCTGTTGAGAGGGGCTTGGGTGACGATTGAACTTTGCGCCCTTGTCCTTCTCGCAGGCACTCTGCTTGGTCTTCTGCTGGCGCTTCTCCGCGGGACAAAACATCCGCTGATAAGCTTTCCAGCTGTTGCGATCATAGAATTGTTCCGGCAAATTCCGTTGCTGGTTGTTTTGATTTGGCTCTATTATGTTCTGCCCAGCGTGAATGTTGTCATGTCCGGCTTTTTGGTCGCGTTCATCGGGCTTTCTTTGAATCTTGCCGCCTATATCGCGGAAACAATTCGCGCCGGAATCGAATCTATTCCCAAAGGGCAGGCGGAATCCGCCATCACGCTTGGATACAGCAAAATGATGACGATGCGGAAAATCATTCTTCCCCAAGTCTTTCAAAGAATACTGCCAAACCTAATGAATCTCTATATCAATCAGATAAAATTGTCCTCTCTGGCTTCGGTAATCGCAGTGAATGAAATTCTCCATATGGGAACTATCATTATCAGCCAAACCTATCGACCTCTTGAGGTGTATACCATAGTTGCTATTATGTATCTTCTGATAATAATGCCTTTCGTCGGTATCTCATACCTGATTGAAAAAAAATTAAGTTTTGAAAGAAAATCCACATGAAACCGATTATCAAAATTTTCAATCTGCGAAAAAAATATAAATCTCTCCCGGTACTGAACGGGGTTAGCTTTGAGATTGGAAAGGGAGAAATAAAGTGCGTGATCGGACCCAGCGGTTCCGGCAAAACTACGCTTCTGCGATGCCTGGCTTTGCTTGAAAACTTTGACGAGGGGAAAATCATTTATCATGGCAACACGGAGATCTTTCCATCGTCCCAAGAGCATGAAAAGACAAAGGCGAGAAAAAATATAGGAATTGTATTTCAAGATTTCAACCTATGGCCTCATAAATCAGTTTTTGAAAACATTGTCGAGCCTCTGATGCTGGTCAAAAAAATTCCAAAACCGGAAGCTGAAATAAAGGCTCTCGAGATGCTTCAAAAAGTCGATCTTGAAAACAAAAAAGATGCCTATCCTGATTTTTTGTCCGGCGGCCAAAGGCAACGGGCGGCCATTGCAAGAACTCTGGCTATGGAACCGGAAATAATCCTATTTGACGAAATCACGTCATCGCTTGATCCGGAACTTGTCAGCGGAATTTTGAAGCTCCTAAAAAGGCTGGCCTATGAAGGTCAAACAATGGTGATAGTCACCCATCACATAGAGTTTGCCAATGAAATTGCCGATGAGATAATTTTTATGGATAATGGCAAAATAGTTGAAGAAGGCAGTCCAAACAAACTGATTTATGAATCAAAGAACAAAAAAATTCGCGATTTTTTGAGTGATCTCAAAGCGCATTCCCAGGAGATCAATGTTTATGAGGGAGTTGAAAACTTCAAGGCGTTCAATATTGGTTTCATGAAAAGGATAAAGCCCGGAGGAGAATATTTGGTTTTGGGCGCGGCCAAAGAAGATTGGTGGAAACATATGGCAGGCGCGCATGAGGAGTGGAGCAGGATCAGGCGCGAGAAAAAAATCAAGTTAAAGATGACTTTATACGAACTGGTTGAATCCGAAAAGAAAAATTTGCTTGAAGATCCCGAGCTGACCGAATATCGCATATTCGATGTAAAAACTGAAGTGCCCTCCAATGTAAATATCTATGGCGACACAGTGCTTTTGCTTATTTTCGACAAGGAACCGACGATAATCGAGATAAGAAATAAGAAGGTCGTAAAAGGATATACGAATTATTTCAACATCCTTTGGGAGCATGGAGAGAAAGTGGTGATTTAAATAATATGTTGCAGCAGGTTTTTTTAATTAATCCAAGAGAAGTATATGAATATCAATAAGCGTTTTAACAAATCGCTCTCGGGTAAAAAGTTGGCATCAATTCATACTTATGCCCCTCATCAAAGAAAGCTGGAAAAGCTGATTGGCATAACGCTAAAAAAATATTTTAGGAAATTTACCGGTCAAAATATCAATATTATCGAAATTGGAACCGGCGCCGGATTGACCTCTAAAATAATTTTAGATATTGATCGCAGGATTCATCTCGAAAGTGTTGATAATGAACCCAAAATGGTTAGGGAAGCCAAAAAAAACTTGGCGGAATATATCCGATGCGGTCGAACTGAAATAATTCAAAAAGATGCTCTGAAATATCTGAAAAACGTAAAGAGGCAAAGTGCCGATTGTTTGGCAAGCGCCTTGACGATTCACAACTTTGATCGCAGTTACCGCGAAAAAATGCTTCGAGAAATTTGTCGAATTCTGAAACCAGGCGGATTCTTTATAAACGCTGATAAATATGTTCCAGACAATAGAAAAGAATACCAAAAAGAATATTTGTGGCAAATGGCGCAATTTGAAAAAGCGCCGGATAACGATGCTAGAAATGGCTGGATTGAACATTACAAAATAGATAACCGTCCGGAAATTATTATGAGAGAACACGAATCTGTCGAGCTCATGAAACGCATTGGCTTTACTGATGTGGCAACCAGCCATCGCCATCATTTGGAAATGCTGCTGACTGCAAGGAAAAGCTAAGATTCATTCAAGATATCTAAGGCCTGCTCATTTATATTGGAGCTGGCCTTTTTTATAGTTTGACACAATTTTCACAATATATTATACTGTACATATGAGTACAGGATATAATAACAACGTTTCGGAGCGGTTTGCGCAATTGGCGCGGATGAGAGAAACCGTTTTTCATGCGCGGGATCTGGCCAATTTGTGGGGAATCAGCAACAACAATACCCTTTATACCACGCTCAAACGCTATGCCGAGCGCGGGCTTTTGTTTCGGATATATAAGGGGTTATATTCCATTTTCCCCGCGGGCGAAATTGATCCGCTTTTTTTGGGCGTCAAGGCGCTCCACGAATATGCCTATGTGAGCACAGAAACGATTTTGATGGAGGCGGGAGTGATCGCGCAGAAGATAAATTGGATCACGCTGGTAAGCTCCAAATCCAAAAAGTTTTCCGCCGGGGGCAACGCCTATCTGTCGCGGCATCTAGCGGATAAATTTTTATTCAATCCAACAGGGATCGAAAATAAGGGCGGAGTATTTTTAGCGCGGCCGGAGCGAGCCGCCGCTGATCTGCTGTACTTCAATCCCAGCGCCTATCTGGATGGCGCGAATCTTCTCGACTGGAAAAAAGTGAAAATAATTCAAAAAGAAATCGGTTATCCATTAACACCAAAATATTATGATTATTCCAAGTCCAAAAGACGCAGTGCATAAGGCCTGGTTGTATCGCCTGCTGGCCGAGTTGTATGACGATCCCGTGGTTGCCGCAACTCTGCGCTTCAAAGGCGGGACTTGCGCGGCAATGCTTGGTTGGCTTGACCGTTTTTCGGTTGACCTTGATTTTGACTATGTCGGATCGAAAAAAGAATTGAAAAATGTCAGGCGGCGTATGGAAAAAATATTTTCCGGATTGGGCTTGGAGATCAAAGACAAAAGCCAGATTGTTCCCCAATATTTTTTGAAATATCCGGTTCCGGCAGGCGGGCGAAATACGTTGAAAATCGATACAACTTTTCCTCCGCCAAAATCGAATGTTTATAAAGCCGCGAGATTCGTCGAAATCGACCGGATCATTATTTGTCAGACCATTGAAACAATGTTCGCCAACAAGCTGGTGGCAATCATTGACCGCTGGGAGAAAAAGGATTCGCTGGCAGGGCGCGATCTCTACGACATTCATCATTTTTTTCTTCAGGGATATAACTATAATTCGGCGGTTATCGAAGAGAGAAGAAAAACTTCGGTCAAATCATATCTGAAAAAATTGACCGGTTTCATCGAAAAAAAGTTCACGGAAAAAATAATCACGCAGGATTTGAATCTATTGATGGCACCTGATAAATTTCAGCAGATCAGAAAAGTAATCAAGCGAGAAACATTAATTTTTTTGAATGATGAATTGAAAAAAATTTGAGATGAGATTTATTCTCGCTAAAGAATGCTAATTTGCTATTATAAGTGGTTTATTCTGGATTAGAATGGTAAAATATTGATAGCTAATCCTGCAAAGCTAACTACTTAAATACTTCTTATGACCATAAGTGATTATGAACTCGATTCATCATTTGTTGTAAATAATACGGATATTCCTATCATTGACGAGGATATTGAGAGCGTGAATCAAAGCGCGCTTTTATACATCCGCAAAAATTATCTGGCTCTTGCTATTTTCTTTCTCGTTGTTGTCTTGGTTTTCGCTTGGTTTTCCCTGGCCTTTAGGGTCTATAATCTGATGTTTATTCCTATTGGCCTCTTTTTTCTAGCTTATGGCTTCATCCAAAAAAATATCCGCCACGCTTTTATGCAGCAGTTCGCCAAGACTAATAATTTTTCTTATCAACGGTGGGATTCGATTGCTTTTTATCCGGCGCCTTATCTCGACATTGGATATGACCGCACCGTCGAGGATGTTGTCAGCGGAGAATACCTAGGGCTTCCCGTAAAGTTTTTTACTTTCAGCTGCAAGAAGGGATATGGAAAAAATAAGCAGACCATAAGTTTCACAGTTTGTGAAATTCATTATAAATGCAATCTGCCCAGAATATTTTTGGACGCGCACCATCGCAACATTTTTACCAATGGCCCTTCTCCCAAGCTTCAAGGCGAAGAGATTATTTCCCTCGAGGGAGATTTTAACAAATATTTTACCCTCTATGTCCCCCGCGGATATGCAATCGAGGCTCTGCAGATTTTCGCGCCCGATGTTATGGCCAAGCTCATCGACAAATCAAAGAAGTTTGATCTCGAGTTTACCGGAGACCATCTCTATATTTATTCCTCGAGCGTTATCAGCACGAAAGAAGATTTGTATTCAATGTTTGATCTGGCCAAGATTCTCACGATGGAACTCGCGCCGGTGCTTGAAAGACTGGATGTTCCAGTTTACCAGAAAAAATACTAAAAAAAACTTTCGATTTTATTTCTTCTCAATCGATACTATTTCCGCTCCACCCGATCGGTTTTTTATTTATACGCTCGTCATTGGAGTCTCGGGAATATATTCAACTTTCGCCATCCGGCGCCGGCTTCCAAGAATAATAACAAAAGCAATCAGCATATAGACCCCGCTCAAAATGAACGGAAAATTATTTTGGGAAGTGAAAATCGCGCCCGCGATGATCGGAGCAATCGTCATTCCGAGCCATTGGATGGAGGAAGTAATCCCGATAATTTCACCGCGCGAATCCTGCCGGGTATTCCCGACAATTTGGCTCGTCATCACCACCCGCAAAATTGACTGGCCAAAGGCTATTATTAGCATCCCAATCGAGAAAATAAACAGAAACTTAATGCCCATAATCAAAAAACCTGCCCCAGTTACGAGGATCATCCAAAACTCTATTCCCGGTTCGCTGAAGTATTTTAGCCAAAAATGCTTGAGCGCTACTATCTGATTAAAGGCTACGATCAAACCGGTACCCGCAAAAAATATTCCCGCCGCCAGCGCCCCCAAGCCAAAGACCCGATCAATATAGAGCGCGAAAATAGCTTGAGTTGAAGCGAATGCCATCGTGAAAAAAAACCAAGCAATGAAATTGGGGATAAGCCGCTTGTTGGCCGCGGCCCGTCTCAACGGAGAAAAGGGATTCCATTCGATTCTGGCTTTATGTTTTTTCTCCGGTATAGTTTCGTTCAAAAAAATAAAGGCCACGATGACGTCAATGAACGCCAGCGCTGTCGCAAACCAAAACGGCACTGCCGGAGAAAAAGAGCTTAACAGCCCGCCGATAAGGGGCCCGATGACTAGTCCTATTCCAAAGGCCGCTCCGATCAGCCCCAAGTTTTGCGTCCGCTCTTTGGAATTGCGGGATATGTCAACCAAGGAGCTTTGAGCAATGGATATATTCCCGGCGGCCAATCCATCAATGATGCGACCGATGAACAAAAATATAATGTTGCCGGCGAGAGCAAAGACCAGCCAGCCAAAAAAAGTGCTGATGATGCTCGCGATAAGAACAGGCCGGCGGCCAATTTTGTCGGATAGGGCGCCCAGAAATGGACTGCTGAAAAATGAGCACAAGGCGAACACAGCAAAAAGCAAAGTCACTTGAAACGGAGTCGCGCCGAATGACTCAACATAATATGGGAGCACTGGAATGACAATACCCGCCCCAATGACATTTATCAAAACCGTAAAGACGATAACGATTTTTATTTTACTGAAATTTTCCATTTTATTTTCTACTGTATTGAAAGTTTTACTTTGATCTGATTTGCTCTTCCCAAAGACCCTTGAACACTTCCCGCAAATTATACGCCATCACCGGGTTATGAATTTCAATGAGATAGAAAGGCCGATTGGCGGTATAGACCATTATAATATAATCTCCGCCCACCCAAAATGAGGAAGTGAATTCGGCGTTCTTACTCCAAAAGCGAACATCCCGACCCGCAATAGCTTTTTCCAGCATTTCTTTTTCAGTTTCCGTCTGATTGCTGACAACTTTTTCGAGGATCCCTTCGGACGATTTAAACTTTTTCCAATAATCTAACACCCACTGTTTATAGTGATCAATGAGAGTATGATCCTGAAATCCCCACCACGTGCTGTCATGCTGTTTTAAGTTTTTGTTCCACTCATCACTGCGCTTATACAAAAAATCTTCAAGATCCAATTCCTCCACAAACCTGATTTTTGGAATTGAATATTGGGTATTAGCCGGCAATTCCGCGAGTTCTTTCACGGCTTGACCCACCAGCTTCTCGTCAGTTTCGAGACGCTTTTTTTGTTTTTCCAAAAGCACATCCAAATTTTCCGGCGGAAGAGCGACGAGATAGGTATATTTATGCCCCAGATCCTCAACAATCACTCTTTTCTTCACCAAATTCTTATAGCAGCTATAAACCGTAGTGCGATTAATCCCCGTATTTTGGGCAATTCTAGCCGGAGTCGCCCGGCCTAACTTCAAAATCTCAAGGTATATTTCAGCCTCTTTCTCATTGAAACCCAGTTTTTGCAAGGTTTCTGCTATCATATGCCCCTATTCTAGCATATTTGTTGAGCTATTGTCAACATATTATTTAGCTTTATATATTGTATTTTTTGCTTATTCAAGGTATTGATTGTTGCCAATATAATGGATTTATTATATAATAGTTCGTTAAGGTTTACCTCTGCACTAATTTTAGCCACATATCCCCGAATAAAGAACGAGAAGGCTATATCGCTTCAATTTCTAAATCGAGATTAGTTAAAATTGCGTGGCTCTTCGCGTCAAGACTAATCAGACAAAATAGTTGCTAAATAAAGGAAATGAAATCACACCGAGAGAATATAGAGTTAAGTAAAAATAATTTATAAATACTATATGAATAACAATATCTATAGCAAATATTACAATGAACCAACAGGCAGGATAGGGAATATAATTACGCTTACCCTTATCTTGCTTGCGTTATTTAGTTTCATTCTATTCATCATTTAGATGAATTAAAGAAGAACTGACTACTGAAAATACAATTCTCATTTTATTTCGCGACATCTCATGCTAAACTAATACATAATGATATGAAAATATGGAACTGATTAGAGCTATAAAAAAAATAACAACGAAAGATACTAGTATCGCTGGAGGCAAGGGGGCTTCACTGGGAGAAATGACACAGGCAAATATTCCAGTACCTGATGGTTTTGTAATTCTTTCGGATGCCTTTGAAATATTTCTTGAAGAAACTGGCTTAAATACTAAAATTGATTCTATTTTACATTCTGTTAATTTTAGAGAAATTCACTCAGTAGAAAGCGCCTCTAAAAAAATAAAATCTCTGATAATCAGCAAGGATATTCCAGGAGATATCGAACAGGATATTAAAATATTTTTCAAAAAACTCAATACAAAATTCGTTGCTGTTCGATCAAGTGCGACTGCCGAAGACAGTGCATCGGCGGCATGGGCCGGACAGCTTGAAAGCTACTTAAATACGACCAAAAACAACCTTTTGGAAAATATAAAAAAATGCTGGGCATCCCTGTTCACTCCACGAGCTATTTTTTACCGTTTTGAAAAAAGGCTTCATAAGCAAAAAATATCAGTTGCTGTTGTTGTGCAAAAAATGATCGACTCGGATATTTCCGGCATTGCCTTTTCAGTTCATCCTGTCACGCAAGACAAGAATCAGCTTATCATTGAGGCCGGATTTGGACTTGGAGAAGCGACTGTTTCAGGGCAAATCACACCAGATAGCTATGTAGTTGTAAAGAAACCTTTGAAAATTACTAATATTAAGGTCAATGAACAGACCCGAGGTATATACCGCAGCAAGGAGGGCGGCAATGAATGGAAAGAGATTTTAAAAGCCAAGGGTGGGAGTCAGGCTTTATCTGATAATCAGATTAAAAGACTTTCTGAGATAATTTTGTCTATTGAAAAACATTATAATTTTCCTTGCGATGTTGAATGGGCCCTGGAAAAAAATAAGTTTTATATTATGCAGAGCCGACCGATAACAACCCTCGGGAATCGCAAAGAACATCTTGAGGCGAATCCTATTGATTTTAAAAACAGAAAATGGGCGATTTATGGCACATCCGCTTGGCCTGCTTACATCACGCCTTTTGCAATCGTCCCGAGTAAAAAGTTTGGTAAAGTTTATGGAATTTCAAATGATGTTGTTGCAATCTGGAAAGGTAAGTCTCTGGACTGGCTTTTCGACGAGACGCAGCTTGTTGAATTTGCGCAGATCATGCTTCCAAAAATAATCAAAAATAAATGGGATCTTTATGATAGCTGGCAAGCCAAAGTTAAACGTTTCGATAAGCTACACTATCAACTTCTCCACACCAATCTTTCTCATATTTCCAACAAAGAATTTCATGATTGGATTGAGAAATATTATGAATATTTTGTTGAACAATATACAGCAAATGATTTTATTGAACCATTAAGTCTTTATTTTCAAAATCATCTGCAGGGACTGCTTTCAAGTGAAGGAATAGAAAACGGGAAAGCTAAAAAACTAATGGATTTATATAGTAATCCCAGCAAGCCAAATTACATCCAGCAATGCATTGAAGAATATAAAAAAGCAAAAAGCGAAAAAGATGTCACTGCTGTTCTAAAAAAATTTCACTATATAAATAACGATTACACTGGTTCCCATACGGTAACTAAGCGAGATTTGAAAAAATTAGTAGCTAGAAGTCCACATTTTTCAGTGCAGATCAATTCAAGCAAACGTTTGCCAAGTAAGATAACAAATCTGCTTACTGTACTGCAAATGACTGCAACAATTCAAGATATCAGAAAAGCTGAATCGCTTATGTGGGTTTCTGGTGCGGAAAAACTTCTTCGGGAGTTGTCAAAAAGGCAAAATATACCGATGAAAGAATTACTGCTTGCTACCTGGAATGAAATCATAGACAATAAATACGACAGAAGTGAATTGATGAGACGACGGAAGCATTGCATTATTTATTGGCAATTAAATGATACGAAAATTTGGAGTGGACACAAAGCCAATCAGATAACATCGGATTTCAAACGGTCTGTTATCGGCGATACTAAAAATATGCAAGAGTTCAAGGGTGTTTCTGCTTCTGGAGGCAAGGTAAAAGGACGGGCAGCTGTCGTGCTTGATAGAAATCAATTTCGAAAAGTTAAAAAGGGAGATATTCTCATCGCCGTTGCAACGCGCCCTGAATATATGCCAGTAATGCGATTAGCAGCTGCATTTGTTACGGATGAAGGTGGCATTACATCGCACGCGGCAATTGTAGCTCGCGAGATGAAAAAGCCCTGCGTAATTGCGACAAAAATGGCGAGTAAGATTATTAAAGATGGGAACCTGCTAGAGGTAGATGCAGACAATGGTATTGTTAAAATCTTGAAGAATAAGAAAGAGGTAAGTAGCGAATCTGATCGGTAAAAAATTATTTATTTATTTCAAATATTATGGAAAAAATGAGAAGTGAAAAGTCAGCTTTAAATGTATACCATCCAGAAAAAGTTGTAACGTCGGAAACCGGAGCTGAAGGAAAGCAAGATATAGTTATAGCCGTTGACCCACAGAAAAGAAAAATTGTTTTTAAGGGCACTCAGCAAGAAGCGAGTGAATGGTTAAAAGGTGAAGAGGGAAACCGCTACCAAGTTACATCAATTGAGGCAGGAGGAATAATGATGCCAGGCTTTGCTGATGCGCATAACCATCCTATTATTTGGGGCTTATTTGATGATGCCAAAGATCTTTCTAAATTTAAGACGCACGAAGAAGTGATGAATAACATCAGAGACGAAGCGCAAAGTAATGAATCAGAATTGCCAATGATGTTTGTGGGCTTGATAACCAAAAAATTAGGTGAAGTCTCACGGCTAGGACTCGACAAAGTCTCTGGAGACCAATCCATTATCGTGATTGACCCTTCTTTTCATGGCGGCTGGCTAAATTCTGCCGGTATCGCTGAGCTGAAAAAACTTATTCCCGACAGCGAAAAGGGTAAAATGGCAGGAGAATTCAGTGAGTATACTGGAAGAGTTTCAGAAGAATTCATAATCAGAGCTTTGGAATTATTTTCTCCAACGGCTGAAGTTTTAGCAGAAAGCGCAGAGCAGAGGATCGAGGGTTGGCTGGGACAAGGAATTACGACTATTCATGATATGGATATGACAACACTTGCTCAATTCGAGGCTTTTCTTTTGACAAAAAAGAAATATGAAGAAAAAAGAGGCGCAGAGTCTTTCCCTGTGCAAAGATATTTTGTTTCACCTTATGTGATGAATCAGATGCTGGCCTCTGGCGGAAAAGTAATAAAATCTCTTGAAAGTGCAGGGCTCTGGAAGCCAGAGATGTTTCGAGGGCTCGGAATGAAACTTCTAACCGATGGATCTATTGGCAGCTACACTGCGATGCTTTCGGAAAAATATACCGACAGAGACACTCTGGGTGTATGGGCTATGCAAATGCAAAAAATGAACGAAGCCATACAAATGGCACTTGAGCACGGTATCGAAAATATAGCTTTCCACGCCATCGGTGATGCAGGAATCAAAAGGGTTTTAGAAAGTGTCGCTCGTTGGGAAAAAGAAGCTCTTGCTCCCCGCGGGTCAGTGAGTTGGCGAATAGAACATTTTGAGCTACCGAATCAGGAATCAATAGAACAGGCACAAGACCTCGGAGTTTGGGTTTGCTCACAGCCAAATTTTTTATCAGACGGACCGGATTACATTGAACGGCTCGGCAAAGACCGCATTCGGATGATATGTCCTCATAGAAAGATAATCGACGCCGGAATTCCAATGATGTTTGGATCTGATAGTATGCCAACATCTGCACTCCATGGAATTTGGGCAGCCACGCATGCTTCCGAAAAGGAACAAAGACTATCTTTCCCAGAGGCATTAGCAGCATACACAATAATGGCTCATAAGTTTGCTAAAGTTGAAGGCGGAAGTTTGAACGTCGACCAAAAAGCGGACATCATCGTCATTGATTCTAAAGATCTGGAATTGATGGGTGGCCCGGCAGCGCGAAATCTTGGGGAACTCAGCGAGGGACTAAGGCAATCCATAAAAGCTTATAGCGATCTTCAAACTCTTAAAACTATCGCTAGCGGTAAAGAAGTCCACCGCAAATAATTTTTATTTTAAAATATTAATCCAAAATTTATGCCAGTAAAACACTTCACTAAAACCGACGATTTTACTAGGGAAGGATATCTAGAAGTTTTTCGTCGGGCAAAAATTTTTCAGGAGGGGCTTGAGAAAGGAAAAAATTTCACAAACGTTTGTCCCGGAAAAGTAATTGCGACCATGTTTTTTCAGGAAAGCGCGCGAACAGCCTCCTTGTTCCAAATGGCAATGATCCGGCTCGGTGGTGGATGGATTGGAATCAGCGGAACTGCCGGAACCTATGTCAATTCAGGAGAAGAAGATATGCGGGATTTTCTAAACGGATATGCAGCTTTTTCTGATATCATGGCAGTTCGCCATAAGAGCTTAGATTTGAGCGAAATGGCTAGAGATTTTCCGATTCCGCTTATGAATGGGATGTGCGGAGGAGATGAACACAGTCTTGGCGCGCTTGGCTGGATATATTCATTATCCAAACGCTTTGGCGATCTTTCAAAAATCAAGGTCGGAGTTTATGGAATGACCAAGTCGTCACGCCCAACCAAAGCTCTCATAAAGGCACTAAGTATTTTTAAAGCAGAAATTCACGAAGATCCAGTCATTGAATCTTTTAGGACACCGGAGCACATTCAAGAATTTGTGAAAAAAAACGGTGGAAATTTGATTCCGGATAAGTATGATAACTTTCTGAATAAGATGGATTTTATTCTGATTGCCGAAGGCTTACCTCAAAAAGGTGAAGACAAAAAATTAGTCGAGAAATATAATGATAAATTTAAGATTCTATCCCAAGAAGAGGTCAATCGCCTAAAGCCTGGAGCGCTAATTGAGTACGGTGAGCCCCGCATGATGACAAATGGAAAACTTATTGCCAAAGAAGAAGTCGACAATGACCCCAGAATCATGAATAAAGTTTTTATGAAAGAATTTATTTATGTAACGATGGGTCTTATAACATACCTTCTTGATATTGAGGTCAGATAGTTTTTTCTCGCTTATCACTTCTGGCCAATTAACGCGTTGCTTTTTTGGAGCCGTACCGCCGTCTAGCACGATGAGTTGCTAAACCACTGCAGTGCAATCGGAAACGCAATCTGCGAAGAAAGAGGCATCTCAAAGAAAAGAGGGCTTAATCTTCCTGATTACGTCCTGCTCGGGACCAAGTCCAAAGCTCTAGCCCTAGAACTCCAAGCCTGGTGGAAGAAACAAAAGTAAACGAAGACTTATAGTAAAAAGTGCCTAAGGTATTGTTTACACTCTGCTATAAAAAAGCTCGTGCGGGTATTATTCCACGAGCTTTTTTATTTTCCAATTTTTCTACTAAAGCAAATTCGTTATCAGCGCGACCATTATATCTTTTTCTTTCGGGTTGCTTTCAGCGACAAGAAGCGCGAGAGCAACTAGCGCGTTGTCGTTGATTTTACGTTCACCCTTTTTGTTCAAGAGATAATTGTTTCGCGCGAGATATAGGATAAACAAAAACGAAGCAGTTCTCTTATTGCCATCCACGAAAGGATGGTCTTTGATAACAAAATAGAGAAGGTGCGCCGCTTTTTGCTCAATGCTTGGGTAAAGTTTTTTCCCGCCAAAAGTTTGATTCAGGTTTCCGATAATCGCGTCCAACCCGTGCCCTCTTTCCTGACCGAAAATTTCAGTCGCTCTTTTGTTTTTGATAAGATTGTTTTTCAGTTCGCTAATAGATTTTTTCGCCTCATCATAACCCAGCTCCCAACGGAACTTTGAGGTTTTCTTTTGAACAACAAGTTTTCCCTCATCATATTTTTGCAGCAATATCCAAGAATTAGCATAATCGGTAATTACTTTTAGCAAGCCTTCAGCTTCGATTTTATTGAGATCCCTATTTCGAATCGCGCCTTGAAGCAAGGCGATAGCACTTTCCAACTCTCGTAATTTTACTTGCTTTTGCTCTTTCAACCTTTTTTCGTTTAGCGTAAATCCTTTAATTATATGGTCACGCAAAACTTTCGTCGCCCAAATTCTGAATTGTGTGGCCCGAGTAGAATTGACTCTATAACCAACGGAAATAATCATGTCTAAATTATAAAGATTCATTTTTCTTTTTTTGCCATCAGCGGCAACCTGTTCCAAAATGGAACAGGTTGATTTTTCGTCCAGTTCTCCAGTCTTATAGACATTGTTTATGTGTTTTACTATCGCCGGTCGATTCACACCAAATAACGAAGCCGTCTGATGCGCATCAAGCCAAACAGTTTCTTCCCGCAGATTCACTTTAAGCTTCGCCTGCCCGTCTTTGGTTTTGTAGATAACAACTTCCCCTTTTGGAAAATTGCCCTTCATATTTTTCTTCATAAATTTATCTTAACACGCAGATAATATATTTCAAATTTTATTTTAATGGCAATTGTCATCGAAAGCCAAAAAAGTTTCTTTGAGATGATTTGGGAAATGCTTCCCGATAAGTAGCCAAAAAAACACGGCCTTCAAGAGCCGTGTTTTTTCTTATTAGGACGGCCGGCAAGTTCACGCAGCCTGCCCCGTAGTTATTTATATACTACTGGGGTTAGAACTGGATTTAGGGGGGAAATTATTGATTAGGAAAAGATGAAAAGCTTATTTATTTGAAAAATTATTGTGGACACGAGTCACTAGCCTTTCTAGGGCTCTAGTCGTCCCTTCCAAATCGATTTTATTGGGGTAGTTTATCACGTTGCTAGCATGATGGACGCCGACCTGAAATGAAAGACTATTATTGGTGAACCTTTTAAGCAACTGCTCTGCTCCATTGTCTTGAAGAGAGTCGCTTATTATCGAAATTTGAAGCTTTTTGAGTCTAAATCTTCCGGCAAAATCCTTTATTCCTCTAATTTTTCCGCATAAGGCAATATCAATGGTCTCTTTCGAACTTGGCACAAATGCCCTTACTTCTCTAAAGCAACCATTCGCCAATTTTTTATTTAAGTAATCGGCAATCTCAATCCTTTCATTAAAGTCTCTAGCCATGTAAAAATTAATTTGTCCGGCTTTGAGTTTTAATCTTGGCTTCTTTATTTTAAACTTTATTTTAGCACTTTCTATTATTTCAATAATTTTTTCCAGTTCATCACGGTCGAAACTTATCGCCTGATAATCAGTTAAAGGAACGATTTTATTATCTTCATTGATGCGCCATCCTTTGGTGGCTGAGTCAGAGTAAACCACAAGATTTCTACAAAGAAACATACTTGCGGATTTTTTATTGAAGACAATTAATTTATTCAATACAAGCCTTTTTATCGTCTGTATACTTCCTGCCGACAGTATAGAAATATAGCAGCCAAATTTGAGCGCTTTTAGGATCAGACTCGCGATCTTACCAGTAGTTGGCAAATCATTTTTGCAATGAACCAGAGTTCCTCGAACATCCAGGGCTATTCCTAGTTTTCTTGTTACGTTGATATTTTTATCCAACATATAAAACAATATACTCTTTAAAAATATATTTCAAGATGCCAACTCTTAGAAAATCCTTACATGGATATTTTCTATTATCAACCCATAGGATGACAGAGCCCAAAACACTTTATTAAACAAGACGGGCAAGGACGTGAAGCTAGAACCAAGTTTATGGAGCGATATTTTGCCTGAAACATCGGAAAATTTAGAATAAAAAAAGACTCAGGCAAGCCAATTTTTGTGAAAATCAGCTTTAGGTTAAAACTGAAATTTTACTTTGCAAAAGCCCTGTCCAGGTTTTGCGGAAAACTGAGCGGGTGAAGGGAATCGAACCCTCGTCCCCAGGTTGGAAACCTGATGTAATAGCCATTATACAACACCCGCCTGCGATATTTTCTTTCTTGATTTAAGTAATTACTTACTAGCAACCTCCAATGATAATCCTAGCCCATCATAATTTATCACGAGAGAAAATATAGCAGGCCCGCCTGTCCTGAAAATTATTAAGAAAATGCCGCAGGCACGCCTGTCTTTAATTTTCAAAGGGAAATATCACAGACACATTTATCATTCTTTCTTATCCTTAAAATAATTTTGAAGAGCTTCTTTTAAATACTTCCTTCCTCAACTGCTTTTCAAATATTTTTCCCTTTTAACTGCATCCTCTTTGCAAATCAATATTTCGCAATAAACTAGCTTCCATGGCCTATACTTTCTCGTTGACTCAGTAAGTCCGCTGTTATGTTCAATTAATCTCTTGTTTATATTTACCGTAAATCCTTTGTATAGATCTCCATTCTTTATACTTTCTATCACATAAACATAGTACATTGTTTTTTATATTTGTCTATATTTATCCTGTCGGAGTGCTGGGAATCGAACCCAGTCAACGTGCTCCCAAAGCACGCGTACTGCCGGTATACGACACTCCGATATTAACACGCTAGCGAAAAATCTTTGGTATATTTAGCTCGCATAGCACGGGCAACAAACCGATCCGCAACCGCTTATTAAGCTTATTCGAAAACTAGGATTTTGGCAATAAATTACCCCTTGCCAAATAAAAACAAGGGGTAACCAATTTATCCAAAAAAATTTAATTTTGCCGATAACTATTCACCTGATTTCACTGCCTGAGATCGAACTGATTCCTTAAGACGCTTTCCAGCCGTGAACTTCGGGGTTGAAACTGCTGGAATTGTGATCCTTTCTTTAGTTTGAGGATTAATTCCTTCGCGCGAAGCGCGATGGGTGACCTTAAATGTTCCAAAACCAGTGATAGTCACCTTCCTGTCTTGGTGAAGCGCGTCGGTGATAACATCGACTACTGTGTCAACAATAGTCTCAATATCTTTTTTCACCATTCCTGTTTTATTAGCCGCCATATCCACCAATGCGTCTTTGTTTATATCTGTTGCCATATTCCACCTCGCTTTCTACTTTAGATATTAAAGCCTACTATATTCTACTATTTTTTGCTAATTTAAGCCAATTTCGTTATCCACATCCTGTTGCGCCTTGGAACGCTGAGTGCCTATGCAAGGAGACTGCTCCATGTTATGTGTTACGTGTTTCGACAAATTATCTTGCAAGTTCGACCGCTCTGGTTTCACGCAGAACATTCACTTTGATTTCGCCCGGGTATTTCAGTTCTTGCTCAATTTTATCGGCAATGCTTCTGGCCAGTTTAATCGCTCCAAGATCATCAATCTGGTCAGGCTTCACGAAGACCCTTATTTCCCTTCCGGCCTGGATAGCATAAGTTTTTTCGACGCCTTCAAATGAAGTTGCGACATTTTCCAGATCCGTAAGCCTCTTCAAATAATCTTCGAGTGTATCTTTCCTGGCTCCCGGCCTTGAAGCCGAAAGTGCGTCAGCAGCCGCGATAAGCATGGCTTCGTTACTCTCAAAGGGATAATCCTCGTGATGCGACTTCATTGCATTAATAACTTCTTCCTCGATATTGAATTTTTTGAGAATGTTCACACCGATCTCAATATGCGTTCCCTGAACCTCATGATCAATAGCTTTTCCAATATCATGCAGAAGCCCGGCTTTCTTAGCAAGACTGACGTTCGCACCCAGCTCAGCCGCTAAGGCTCCGGCGAGATGCGCGACTTCGAGAGAATGGAGCAATACATTTTGCCCATAGCTGGTTCGGAAACGCAGTCTCCCTAAAAGCTGAATTAGTTTCGGATCAAGACCCGCAATTCCGACGTCGTATGCTGCCGCTTCGCCCGCTTCCTTAATTTTATTATTTACCTCTGTCTTGGCGTAATTAATCGCCTCTTCAATCCGTGTAGGATGGATACGCCCGTCCTCAATAAGCTTTTCAAGCGCAATGCGCGCGATTTCCCTTCGCACCGGGTTAAATCCGGAAATTACAATCGCCTCTGGGGTATCATCGACTATTATTTCAATGCCCGTCAGCCTTTCTAGGGTTTTTATGTTTCTTCCTTCTCTTCCGATAATTCTTCCCTTGAGTTCATCCGAGGGTATTGAGACTGTCGATGTCGTGGTTTCAGCCGCATGACTTCCAGCGTATCGTTGCATGGCAATTGACATGATATTTCGCGCCTTTTTTTCCAAATCCTCTTTTCCCTGTGACTCCAATTTTCTGATTCTCTCCGCCAAAATTTCTCGATTCTGCTCTTCGGCTAGCTGAAGCAGGATTTTTTTTGCTTCGTCCTTGGAAAGGCCGGCGATTTTTTCAAGCCGTTTGAACTGTTCTTGCCGGGCCTGCTCCGCTTCTTTTCTGATTTTTTTGACTTCCTCCGCTTTTTTAATTATCGAATCTTTTTCCCGATCCAGTTCGCTCATCTTCCGATCAAGATTTTCCTCCCTGCTCTCAAGCCTTTTTTCGAATCTAAAAATCTGGTCTTGCCTGTTTTTCTCTTCTTTTTTCGCGTCTTCAAGAATTTGAACGGCTTTATTTTTTGCTTCCAGCAAAACACCCTGCGCTTCTTCTTGCGCGTCTGAAACCATTTTACTTACCTTACCTTCGGCAGTATTTAATTGTTTTTTAGCAATCGACTGGCGCGCGAAATAACCCAGCGTTGAACCAGCCACCAAACAAAGAATTCCAATTAAAAGAAGACTGAAACTTACTTCCATAATGTTGCGAGCTATGCAGTTGATAACAAGATTTAGTCACTTTTTTGAAAATTTTTTCCAATAATTTTACTTTGCGTGATCCAGTTTAATGTAATAGCGCGGACAATTCCTAAGGTAGAATATCAACTCTTTAAAAAACTGGAGATGTTATCAAATGAAGCAATAAATCATTTAATATTTGACCTAAACATTTTAGGGCAGAGTCGCTTTTTTGTCAAAGTGCTTCCGGATGTGTTAATATTTGTATGAAAATATCTTCAGAAGCTTTTTAACTCAAACCCAACCGATAAAAAATAGCCTAAACTAAATCCATGATAAAACCAGTTTTTTTAGTCGTTCTCGACGGATGGGGAGAAAATCCGAGCCTTGAAGGAAACGCCATCTCCCAAGCTAATACGCCGACCATAGACAAGCTCTGTCGCTACTATCCGCAAGTCCTGCTTCAGGCTTCGGGCATTTCGGTCGGACTACCCTGGGGTGAAATGGGCAATTCGGAAGTCGGCCACATGACTCTCGGGGCAGGTCGGGTAATCTATCAAAATTTACCTAACATTACTCTTGCGATCCAAAATGGAAGTTTTTTCAAAAATGAGAGTTTTTTGTCCGCCATCCAAAACGCGAAGAAAAATGACAGCGCCCTTCATATCATGGGACTGATTGGAAACGGCGGTGTCCATAGCTCGATGGATCATCTCTTCGCGCTGATAGAACTTGCCCGGAATAACCAACTCGAAAAAGTATTTATTCATGCCTTTACCGATGGCAGAGATTCGCCGCCTACTCAAGGTGCAAGAATTGTCGAAGATATGGAAGAGCGTCTCGAAGAAAACGGCTGCGGAAAAATTGCAAGCCTTTGTGGACGTTATTTTGCCATGGACAGGAATGAAAATTGGGATCGCATTGAAAAAGCTTATAATCTTCTCGTTTTGGGAGAGGGCCAAAGAGAAAAGAATGCCAAAGCGGCGCTTGAGAAATCATATCAAGGAAATATTACTGACGAATTCATCGAACCGACTTTAATTGAAGACGAAAAGGGCGAGATAAATACGATAGGCGAAAAAGATTCCGTAATTTTTTTCAATTTCCGGGAAGATCGGGCCCGCCAAATAACCAAAGCTTTTGTTTTGCCTACTTTTTCGAAATTTAACCGGAAGAAATATTTGCCAGACGTGGAATTCGTCTGCATGACAAAATACGAAGAAAATATTCCGGCCCTAATTGCTTTTGGCCCACAGGAGATAAAGAACTGCTTAGGCGAAGTCATAAGTGAATCTGGCTATAATCAGCTGCGCATTGCGGAAACCGAGAAATATGCCCACGTCACTTATTTTTTCAACGGCGGCAGAGAAGAACCTTTTCCGAACGAGGAACATATATTGATTCCCTCGCAGCCAATTTCCACCTATGATAAAGCTCCGGAGATGAGCGCCTTCCCAATAACCGAAAGGGTAATCAAGGAAATGAACACTGGCAAATACGCTTTCATTTTAATGAATTATGCAAACGCGGATATGGTCGGCCACACCGGAAATCAAAAAGCGGCCATCGAGGCCGTTGAAGTGGTGGATAGATGCCTTGGAAAGCTAATCCCGGAAGTCCTCAAGATGGAGGGAAGTTTATTGATTACGGCCGACCATGGCAACGCGGAAGAGATGGTAAATCAGCGCACTGAGGAAGTCGATACCGAGCATTCAACTTTTCCCGTCCCACTGTGGTATATTTCACCACACAACCAAAAGCAGAGATCGGAAACTCAAATCCTCGATGCTAAAAACAGCGTCAAGGGACTTTTAAGCGACGTTGCTCCGACAGTTTTGTCTGCGATGCATTTAAAAATCCCGCCAGAGATGACGGGCCAAAATCTGCTTGATTATCTGGATTAGCGCAATCCTTTGCTTTATCTTCGCAAACTTCTAAATAAATCTCGTCACGAAAAAAATAAAAAGGACTCCTAAAATCGTAAGCCCTATTAGTTTATAGGAACTTTTTTTGCTGTGAGCTTGAGGCAAAATATCGCTCGCTCCGATATAAAGAAGAAACCCGGCAAAAAATCCGAGATATAACGCCATGAATTGCACAGGAATGGCGAATATTGATGCCGCAAAAACTCCCAAGACTGGCGCCAGTGCGTCAAACAGCAAAAATATTTTGGCTTTACTGATGGCATTGCGATGGGAAATCATCAAGGTGATGGTATTCATTCCGTCTGTGAAGTCATGGGAGATGACTGCGACTGCAACGAGTACTCCGACAGTGGGATTTATTTGAAACCCAAGGCCAATGCCGAATCCATCCAGAAAACTGTGGCCAATAAGCGCCAACGCGGAGATAACACCAACTTGCGGATGCAGATGCTCGGCGTAATCACCTTCATGCGCATGGTGAATCAAAATCGTTTTCTCCAAAATATGAAACAGGAGAAAACCGAAAACGAGAAACACCATAATAACTGTGGGATCCAGATTATACATTTTCACTTGTTCGATAATTTCAGGCAAGATATCGAAGCAAACTACGCCGAGAAGCACTCCCGCCACGAATCCCATAATAAGGTTAAGTTTATCTCGAAGTTTGACGGCAAGCAGCCCTCCGCTATAAGTAGAGACAAAACTTGCAATTGAAAAAATGAATGCTTCCATATCTTAATCAATGTCTATAAATATTTATTCACAAAATTTATTTCTTCTTCTCTCTCTGGATGGCAAACCAGCTCAATTTTACCTTCGGGCAGGTCTTCAAAGAATTTTTCCGGATTTTCGATCCAATCCAAGCTGACGCAATAGTCATAGGAGATCAGCCCGGATTCCAGGAACAGATCCTTATCTCTTTTCTGAAAACGGTCCAGTATAGCAGATGTTATTCCATTTTGTCCGGCCGGAATAATTTTTCCGAAGCGAATCCTGGAAACTTTATATTTTTTAGCCAAACTTATAATCCTGGGGAAATATCTTGGAAATAAATGATCGTAGCGATGCGTGTTAATGCCATCGGGATTTTCTCCAGTAATTGCGATGAAATGTCTCAACTGATTTTCCCATATTTTTTCTTTTTTGTTTCTCCTCAAAATTCCAAAAAGATGGTTATTCCAGAATATAATACTTCTTTTGATGAAGCTTTCTCTAATTTTTTCTTTATCTTCCAGCCACTCCTCGGTATCCAAATGGACATCCAACTTTACGCCAGAATAAAGTAGCCGGCTAAGCTCGTCCTGGCTGAATTTTCCGTTAGCCATAACTGAAACTCGATTGAGCTTCCCAGCTTCAGCTAGTTCCAGTATATTCTTATTTGCCAATTTACTTTTTCCAAAATCATCGGCGGAGACAATGAGTTTTTTTCTATTTATCTGCTGCATAAATTATAAAATATCGCGAAGTAATACCATGCTTTTACACTTTAAATCTTGAACTTTTAGTTTCTAAATGTGCCCGGAGCGACCTGCCTGCCGGCAAGTGCGGGGTAAAAACTCACAGCCATAAGTGCCGAAGGTGGGACTCGAACCCACAAGGAGAAAACTCCACGAGATTTTAAGTCTCGCGTGTATGCCAATTCCACCACTTCGGCTAATTTTAATGTCCCTCATGCTTGCCCCCGTACTTTTCGTTTGCGAGATAGTACTGGGGTATGCCAATTCCCTGCCTGCCGACAGGCACCACCTGGGCAAAAGTCTATGAGGTCCGAGGCGGAATTGAACCGCCGTACGGGGTTTTGCAGACCCCTGCCTAGCCACTCGGCCATCGGACCCTTGCTTAAATCACCAGACTAAAAATTATCACTAAAAATGCGCAAGGTCAATGAAATCAGATACTGCTAAATTTATCCGCTCATTATCAAAACAATGCCTTTTGCTTATTCTCATCGATTTCAACTTGTTTTTCATCCTGCTTCGCCGCTTTATCGGTTTTCCTAATCGCCTCCAACACCTTTGGAATTTTTTTAAAGTCCGCTTTGAGAGTATCTCGAAGGCTTCCTTGATAAAGCGCCGCAGCCGGATGATAGAGAGCGTAAAAAACCTGTTTCCCGATACCCGGAATTTCGCGCCGAAGCGCCGTCCCATGCATTTTTGATATTTTTTGATTGGGAAGAAATCGCTCCATCGCGTGCCGCCCCAGAGTCACAATTAATTTTGGCTTTATGCTGTTTATCTGTTCTACGAGCCATGGCCAACAAGCTTCAACTTCCTCCGGCAGCGGATCACGATTTCCAGGTGGACGGCATTTCAAAACATTTGCGATAAAAACATCTTTTCTTTCCAGCCCGATTATTCCCAACATTTCCTCCAGAAATTTTCCAGCTGCACCCACGAATGGGCGACCTTGCCTATCTTCGTTCTCTCCGGGAGCTTCCCCGATAAACATTATCTGGGCGTGTGAATTTCCTTCTCCCGGCACAACTTGGGTGCAAGTTCCGCGCAAAAGGCAAGTACAACATTCTTTTATTTTTGTCTCCACGTTTTTATATTCGCTCATTAGGCTGTTTTATTTAGCTAAAGTCATTATAAAAAAAATTGCCGAGCATTGCCAGACATCTCAATATTAAAATTCTAACTTAACTAATTTATTCTATTCTCCACTTTTCGCCGTCTTTCACTAACTGACCCCTGATTTCAAACCCGCTAGCCAGTCGATGTCCGCCACCTCTCAGCATTCGCGCGATCTCTGAGACATCCACATTTTTATACTCTTCACTTCGCAGGCTTCCCTTAATCTTATTATCTTCTCTTTCGGATAGCACCAACGAAAACCTGGTTCCGGAAACAGTGTTGAGAATTTCTGCTACAGACGCGACATCCTCCGCGTCGGCAGAAAGCTCTTCAAGATCTTTTTTCGTGATATACGACATGATTGCGCCGGATTTTTCGTTTATTTCGGCTCGTTCCAGAGCCCGGCCCCAAAGTTTCAACGTTTCAAGTCTCTTATTCTTGAAGTTATGCTGAATAATTTTGGGGAGGGATGCTCCCTTGCGCATCAGTTCAGCCGCGATCTCCATTGTTTTAGGCGTAGTATTGGCATGCTGAAAAATTCCGGTATCATTCAGAATCCCGATTAAGAGATATGACGCGATTTTCTTGTCAAAATCAATTCTGTGAAAATCGAAAAAGTCATATAAAATCTCGCATACGGAAGAATAATGCTCGTCCGCGATGAGAATATCCGGCTGAACATTTTTTAGCCGAACCGTTGTGTGATGATCAAGGATAATAATTTTCTGGCCAGCTTCTTTTTTCTTTACAATTTTTTCAAAACCTCGTTCAACAGCGTCACAGCCGATCAAAAGGTCAAATTTAGAAATATCAATCTTATGCGGATCTGAAAAGTCGGAATCAAAAATATTTCTCAAATGTTCAGGGAATGGATCGGTACAAGTCGCGACTACTTCTTTGTCCGGAAACCTCTCGAGATATTCTTTTAATGAAAAAACCGACCCGACAGTATCCCCGTCCGGACGAGTATGGGCTACCAAAAGAATCCTCTTGGCTTTTTCCAGCTCGTCTTTTATCAACTTAAATTCTTGAGCAAACTTATAGTCCATAATGCCGTTTCCTTTAATCTCATATTCTACAAAATTCAATCAATTTCTTTGAGAAGTTTTTCCATTTTATCAGCCTCGGCCTCTGTTTTGTCTGAAATGAAATCTATCCTGGGCAAGGGTTTCATTGATAACTTCCGGTTTAATTTCCCTTGAATGGAATAGATATTCCTCTTGAGCACCCGCATGGCTTCCCCAAATTTATTTTCAGGAAAAACACTCACAAACACTCTAGCGTAGCGCAGATCCCGCGAAGTGTCAACCTTAGTGACTGTAATAAAAATGCCGGGAGAAATATCAATCTCCTCGGCAATAATAGAAGCTAAAGTTTCTTTTATTAATTCATTAATTCGGTCAACTCTTGAAAACATTTTTTACCTTCATTACAAAATCAGCTACAAAGTTTTTTTCAAAACTTCTTCATGGAAGCAAACTAGCGTGTCACTTTCCTTTATTTTGGTTTCGCCCTGAAAAGTGATTCCGCATTCATTCCCTTCCTTAACCTCGTCTACATCGACTTTGTTCTGTTGCAAATTAACAAGCTTACCTCTTCCAAGCGCCTTTTCGTCCCTCACTACTTCAATATTTTCATTGTTTACCATCTTTCCGGAAGTCACTTTTCCGCCCACAATCATATCTTGCTTGCCTGTTTTAAAAATAGCCAGCACTTTAAGCTTTCCCAAATCTTTCCGAATAATTTCTTCGCTCAGCATATCGCCCAGTCTGCGCTTTATTTCCTCGACCAGCTCATAGATAACTTTGTAAGTCTTGATCTCCACGCCGTTCGCTTCAGCCAACCTTTTGGCAACCGTCGTGGGCTGGCTGTTGAATCCGAAGATTACCGACTTCGTGAAATGCCCGCTTTTTTCACCAGATGTTGAAGCCACTGCCATTTTCACATCCGATTCTGTAATATCACCCACACCCTGTTTAACATAATTGATGCCAACTTCATCCGACTTTATGGCTCCCAAAATCTGATCGATCGCCTCAAGTGAACCCTGCACATCAGTCTTGAGGAGTATGCTTAATTTTTTAACATTTTGGTCTTCAATGGTCTTGTAGAGCTGCTTGGAATCCATTCTCGCCGAAGTGCCCGGTTCAAAGGATTGCCTTTCCTTCTGCATAATTTTTGCAGACCGCAAATCAGTCACGCCCTGTAAAACGTCATTAACATTGGGGGATTTATCCAAGCCAATTAGGGTTACGGGCGTCGAGGGACTCGCTTCTTTGAGCTGCTTGCCTTTGTAATCCTCGAGCCGCCTTACCCTTCCCACCACTGACCCAGCAATAACGTCCTGGCCTTCTTTCAAAACTCCGGTCCTTACCAACACAATTACCACATTTCCCTTTTTCGGGTCGAGATGCGATTCAATTACGACGCCGACTGGAGGCCGTTTAAAATCCGCCCTCAAGTCTTCAACCTCTGCGACTAGCAGAATCATGTCCAAAAGTTCATCTATGCCTATATTCTGTTTTGCTGAAATTTCCGCCGCAACTATATCACCGCCCCACTCCTCAATCATAATTCCTCGATCGGCCAACTCTTGTTTTACCCTTTGAGGATTTGCGTTGGGTTTGTCAATCTTATTTATCGCGACAACCATCGGGATTTTTTTCTCTTTGAGATATTTGATTACTTCCTCTGTTTGAGGTTTTACTCCGTCGTCGGCCGCGACAACCAAGATTGCTATGTCAGCCAAACTTACGCCTCGCTCACGCATAGCTGAAAATGCCTCGTGCCCCGGAGTGTCAACGAAGGTAATTATCTCACCTTTTTTCTTTACTTGATAAGCGTTGATATGTTGGGTTATCCCGCCGGCTTCTTTTTCCACGACTGAAGTCTTCCTGATGGTGTCTAGAAGAGTGGTCTTACCATGATCCACATGCCCTAGAATAGTCACTACCGGGGGACGGTGCTGCAAATTTTTCCCGGACTCCTTTTCCTTTCTTAATATTTCATCTAACTTCTCAAGCGTCATTCCGCCCGCTTCGCTAATCTCTATATCCTCCTCCGTTTCAAACCCAAGATCCGAAGCAATTACGGCCGCGGTTTCATAATCTATCTCATCATTAATCGTCGCCAGAATCTTATTTTTCATCAATTCTTTTATGACATCCGAGATTGACATGCCTAAAAGATCCGCGAACTTCTTTACGGTGACAAGCGAGGGAATTTTTATTTTTTTTGCTGCGTTGTCTTCCATTATATTCTAAATTTCCTTTCCTGATTTATTTGTTACGCAAATTAAGCTTTCTGTTCAATTTTCGCGGCGCTCGCTTCAGCTTTTTTGATTGCCTCTTGCTCTTCTTCGGTCAAAGGATGCTTAACCGCTTTTCCGAACTCTACGGGCTTGGCGTAAACACGATTGCCTCCCCGAGTATGAAGGCTTGAAACTACGACTCCGTTATTTTGTCCATCGAGAAGCGCAATAGAAAAACTTTGGTCTCCGCCCAAATCCTTGAATGGATTAAATCTGATAACACCGACTTTATGCACCGATTTTTTAGCTAGGTCATTAATTTGGTTCGATATGCCATACAGATCCTGAATATCCCGGTCAAGTTCCTTAATGCCTTGAGCGTGATCCATGATGATTTTCTCAAGATCTACCGCGCCCTTTCCGGAAAATATTTTTTTCTGATTGTCCCTGATTCGACCGATACTGATGTGAAGGAAAATATTCCAAATTAAAAGCAGGACGGAGACTATAATTGCAGCCCCGATACTTAGACCTAAATGCTCTTGAATTATCGAGTTGAATGCGTTCATCCGTTTTTATAAAGTAGCACTGATTTTCGCATATGTCCATATTTTAGCGGAAAAAACAAAAAAAGCCCGGACTGCCATCCGCCCAGCCTATTATTTAAGTGTGGGAGCCTGATTATTTTTTTCCTCCCAAAAGTTCCAGCGCTTCGCGCGCAATGTATTTTATTGGCTGCCCCGCATCCAATTTATCCAGCTCCTCGGCTGTGAACCAACGTAGTTCGACTGATTCATCTTCTTCCGGATTTAACTCGAAAGTATTCGCCTTCGCGTAGTAAATAAAATCAATATGCTGGTGCCCTTCGTGAATATCTTCAAGAAAAATATGCATCGGCATCTTCAGCCTCGATTGTCTGGCATCTGCGATTCTGTCAGCTTTATCATTATCATACAGCTCAATTTCAAGCCCCGCTTCTTCCCTCGCCTCGCGGATTGCCGCTTCTTCGGGAAGCTCATCCTTTTCGATATGACCACCCACCGGCAGCCACCTCTTAAGATCCTTGTGAAAATGCAGCAGGACTTTATTATCATGCACAATTGTTATGTTCGCGGTGAAGTCACGAGTATTTTTCATAATTTCATATTACTGCGATTAGGCATGCTTCTCATTCATCTTATTCCAATCCCAATTTATCTTTTGATTGGTTTTCATTTTCTTTAATATTTCTTTCTCGAGATTTGCGCCGTAAACTCCTCCCAGATGGATTATTCTTATTATGGCATCTGCCAGCTCCTCCGCAAAATTATCCTTCCCTCTAAATTTTTTATGCCGATAGGCTTCATAGGCTTCCGATATTTCTGAGTGAATCAACGCAATCTTCTCGGGCACATTCATCTCAACCGGCTTAACTCTGAATCCCTTCTCCTTGGCCTGCGCGAGAATTAATTGATTTAAATCTTCTAAATTTAGCTTGCCCATAAAATTAGGTACCCTAGCCTTCACTCCTCTCATATTACACTAACTGCGCAAAAAATCTATTCCTGTAAGTTTGCTTTAAATACGTGTAAGATAATAGAATAAGAGTAACAATATTAAATCTTTTGACTAATGGAAAAAGACCCGCAAATATTAAAGGATGACAAAGACACCCCAAATATGCCTATGGAAGTTTGCGCAAGAAATTGGGCAAAGCTTGCTCTCGCCGCTGGCGATTACAGACAATTCAAGCTTGCGCAATCATTTGATGAATCGAGAGAAGAAGGTTATAGGAATCTAGAAAAAATGGACCTACCGCGATTTAAAAGTATCCGAGTCGATCTAGCTACATTTCTTAACGATCCTGCTAAATATTTCGATCAAATTGAGACAGAGGCTTTTTACATTGCGCCCGTTCCAAAATCCCCAGAGGCACTCCGCCCTCCAGCAGCTGCGAATTTAACACGCGAGGAGGTATTAGCGCATGTTCGAACACATATTGAAGATAGCCGTATAGGCGAGTTTGATATTAAAATATTTGAAAACCCAGGTAATATTTGCGGCGGTAATATTGTTATTGATGCCGAAAGAAATATATATTTGGAATTTAGATTCGGCCTTCAGAATCCGATTGCCGCTGGAACCGCGACACCAAAGTATACAGTAAAAAACGATTATACTAGGAGATTGATTTATGATTTCGAAGATCCTGAATTGAGGTCTTACATATATTCAGCTATAAAAGAAACCGGATATATGCCCGGATATTTCGAGTTTGCAATTATAAAAAGAGATAATGGGAAAGTTGAACCGCTTTTTATCGATTACCGAAAGAACCTAAATTACATGCCCCATAACAAGGGTAAATAATTTAATTCCTGCGTAAAGTTTTATAAACTAATGTCAGCCAGTGCTGATTTTATTATTTTAGAAATTTCTTTCATTGCACTAGGGTCATCTCTTAGGTCATTCGCTTCAAACCCCTGAAAATTAAAAATTTTTAGAAGCTTTAGTTTATTATATTTTACAAAGCCTCTAATCGCTTCTTTATGAAATTTAGCGGTAATTTTAGTTTCGCCCCCGCCAACCATAATCGAAATTAGTTTTTTGCCTTTAAGTAGTTCGTTTTCATACGCAGGAATTGTTCTATCGATAAGGCTCTTCGTCAATCCCGAAACGTTGCCATAGTAAAGCGGAGAACCAATTATGATCAACTCGGCTTTTAATAATTTATCAAATACATTTCTCATGTCATCACTCTGCACGCACTCGCCAGTTTCATAGCAAGCCAAACAACCCTTACAGTGGCTGTACTTCAAGTCCCTGAGTAGGATTAATCGCTTCCATCCCTCAAGCCGCTGTAAATTTCTGTTAAAATATATTCGGTATTTCCTCGCCTGGGACTTCCGGAGATTATTAAAATTTTTTTCATACTTTAGCAAAAAGATCTTTTGTATTTTTTGTTATTCTGCGGAGAGAGAGGGAGTTGAACCCCCGAGGACATTGCTGCCCTACCGCATTTCGAGTGCGGCCCATTCGGCCACTCTGGCATCTCTCCTTTATCTTTTATTAAGTTTTTCCTATCCTTGCGGGTGGTCACCCGTAGGGTGAAACTCCATCCAAGTGACCGGCCCGTTAAATTTTGGACTCGAGGGGAATCGAACCCCTATTTATGCAATGCGAATGCACCGTTCTACCACTGAACTACGAGCCCACTTTTCCAAAATTTTCTTCGGGTGCGAATGCCGTGTATTGCCACTATACGACAGGCCCGTTAAATATATTTACTAGTTTTAGCCGCTAGCCATTTCTCTTCAGCCGCTCCACCTCCGCACTCAATAGATCATTGTCTTCACCGTATTCACCGCTATGCATGCTAGTGCCTTCATAGCTTGTCCGCTTGTGATCAATATGGATATTAATCTGGAATTTGTAGTCCACTATCTTGCAGAATAAATGGAGTCTTGGAAAAGGCTGATCCGTAAGCTGCCGGATGAACGCCATCTCATCGCCTTCGTTTTTCTGAAAATGATAACCGGCGCGGCGGAAAAAATTTGCCACGCTTGTTTTTGGATTATCAATAATAATTTTCATAAGAATATTTTAAATTTATACCCAATAGAATACTAGCGAATTCACGGGCATATGTAAAACCCCAGCGCTGACTGGGGTTTGCGAGCTAATCGGAAGCAAATATCCTACTTTTTCTTTTTTTTCATAACCAAAGAAGCAATTGCCGCGCCAATCGCCGCCCCGATACCAGCTGAAATTACGGCTGCCTTTTCCGGATTTTTCTTTACGAAATCCTCGACTTTCTTGGCAGCTTTCGCCATTTCAACTTTAGCTCTCTTGAGCTCTTTCGCGACCATTGCCTGCATTTTCTTTTTTGCTTCCTCGACTTTCTTTTTTGTGTCTTTTGTAGCCATGGAATTTTTGCTCCATACTATTGCGCAAAGCGAAATTAGTCTGGAATTATTTTTTAATTATTATTAACCCTACTAAGAGAATTACCACGCCAACCACGGCGTAGCCTAGGCCGTTGCTGATACCCACCAGTTCGTTTATGAAAATAACAAGCGCGATTAAGACAAAGATGAAACCAATGAGCATTAAAAACATCCCCACGACATTTTTCTGAATCGCCACGATTATTTCGCGTACCCGTTCTTTTACCCTCTCCACGAATCCGCCCGCCAAATGCTTCGCAAACTCGCCGAGATATCCCTCGACTTTTTCTTTCCAATCAGATGGCTGATTTTCATTTTTATCACTCGTCGAATCCTTCATATGCCTATATTATATCTTCTTATAATATTATTACAAGACCAGGCTCTATTTTATTTTAGAAAAAACATAGCTGTCCGAATACTCATCCTTCTTTCTGGTTTTCTTTTTCCCCTCGCGAACAGAATTTTTCAGCCACAGCTTAACATGGCTCAAGTAAAGCGGATAAGGCATTGTGTTGTGCCTTTGGCAACATCTTTATCATTGCCATGCCAAGTGATCGACTCCGCGTTGCTCATTCGGAGTGTCCGCAGGATGAATTTGGTTTTTTAATAGTACTTATCCCACTTATGTATATAGTCCTATTTCCGCGTGCCTACCTTATCAAAGCATTCAAAGTGAAGTTTATCGTCCCGAAATACTTCGATTACTCTGTATTTCCCTTTCGTAAACATCTGCCCGTTCTCCGCAAAATGGGTTGCCTCTAGGATTACGATGCTGGCTTTCGGGCGAGATAGCACTTCATTGCCTTTGGTTTCGAGAAGCGGCACTTCCCCGTGCATCCAGTAATTTCGCTGGTCCTTTTTGAGAAAGGGGTAAGTTTTGCCCTCCTTCAGATTTTCCGGAATACACTCTTCCTCTTTTCTCCTTCCGGCTTTGAATTCCGAAATATCGCGCAGCGCAAGATCCGGATTGAATTCGACTTTAATGCCCATATTGATATTTTATAACGTATAACCCATCTCGAACAACATCTCCATGATATCTTCCATTGGAAACCCCAAAAGGAAATTATTATGACTGCCGTTGATGCTTTTTACAAAAGTTGAACTGTAATGCTTGCAGGGATCAAATCCCATGGCGTATGTGTTGAAATTAGGATCTTGACCTAAATATTTTTTGATTTCCATATCGCTGATCTTTCTCATTTTTTCCTTCGTTTCAACGACTCGCTCCAAAATTATTTTCCGATCCAGCTTTAGCGCGCATACGCCCGTGTAAAATGAGAAGATCTTTCCCGACAGCATTTTTAGCCGTTCAAATTCTTCTTTTCTCGATTTGGGTTTTTCAAAAATTTTTCCACCGAAACATCCAACCGAATCGCATCCGATCACAAAATCATTCGGATATCTTTTTGCGACAGCTTCCGCTTTGATCCGCGCGAGCATTTTTACCAGCTTTTTGGGATCATTGGGTCGATTCGGAAAATTTTCTTTGGCTTTGCTTTCGGCAACCGAAAACTGCAGGCCAAGTTCTTTGAATGCTTTTCTTCGATAAGGCGAAGTTGTAGCGAGAATTATTTTCATATCTCGAACGGATTAAAATTTCGCTTTAATAAATTTTGGATCGGCAAAAACAAAGGCTCCGGTAGTGCTTTCCATAGAAACCAATCCCATCTTTCCGCTTTATCCGGTTCCATAACTTTTGCTTCGCCTGAAACATAATCGCAAATCATGAAGATAGTAATGTAATGCTTCCCCTCTTCCTGGAAAATATCATTCGTCACCATCCCGCTGAAATGAATATTTTTTACTCTAAGCCCAACTTCTTCCGCGACCTCCCTCTCCGAACATTCTTCCCATGTTTCGCCATATTCAAGTTTCCCGCCCGCAAAGCACCAAGTGCCTTCGCCATGCGCATTCTTTCTTTTTCCAAGGAGCACTTTATTATCTTTTCTAATTATCACTCCGATACCAACTCGGGGAATATTTTTCATAAATTATTTGTGGTCATTAAAATACATTATTAGGTATGGTTCAACTTTCAAACTCAGAATTTCATTTTTATCAGCCCACCTGCATGCTACATGTTCCGAGCTTAATTTAACATCGCCGGATGATGGCTGAGTTGAATAAATGGTAAACCTGCAATCAGAATCATTTACAGCCATCTCATATATCCCCTCAATCCCCAGGGGCTCAATCTCCAAATTAGTTTCTTCCCGCACCTCTCTTTTGATTCCGTCAATCGGATTTTCATTCTTCTTTAACTTTCCACCGGGAAAATCCCAATACAAAGGAAAAGTATTATTCTCCGGACAACGTAGCAGAATCAAATATTTGTCTTCTTTTTTTATTGCAGCTTTTTGGACAAGAATCATACTGTCGGGCTGCCGAGAATCGAACTCGGATTACGCGAACCCGAATCGCGCGTAATGCCACTATACCACAGCCCGTTAAAAACAAATTCGCTCACCCTAGAATTTCACCTGGAACTCCAGACAGGATTTCTGCCGCTATTCGATTATTCCGCAACTTGCGCACGACGTCAACAATGTCGGCCGACTTTTTCCTTAGTGACGATTGTTTGAAAAGAAAAGCCTTCATGGTTTTGTCGTCCGGTTTTTTCTCAAAATATTTGGCTATAATCGCATACCATCTCTCAATCGTTTTTTGTTCGATCGGCAAATCCAGCTTGATGACAGGGGGATTGTTTAGCAGATATCCCAGTTTTTCCCAATTGTCATATTTGCCATAAAGAATTTCATCCTCAAGAAGCTTCGCAGGCAGATGCCCGAGTTCGGTCGTGTGCTTGAGCAAATAGAACTTATATTTATTCAGAATTTCTTCTCTTTTCATATCACACCATAAGTGAAATTTCCACCCGGCTTGAAAAGCACTTAAATCGGAAAAGTTGAGATCTATTTTATGAAAAGCGTGATGCGTCGCGGAGCGATTAATTTCCTTCGCGATTCTCCGAATATCAACAAATAGAGTTCCGAGAATGAAAAGATCCGCATCCACCCTGGGATACTGCTCAAGATATTTTTTGGTATAAATTACATGCGCAATTTGAGAAGCCATACTTAGAAAATTTCTAATTACCAATATCTAATTTCCAATAAGCTTCGAAATTTTGAATTAGACATTTGATCTTAAGATTTTCATTGGGTATTAGATATTAGAAATTGGATATTGTCTCACTTCCTCGCCATGCCAATTCGAAGATCGCTCTTTGCGACCGCGCGATTTCTTCCGACTCGATAATCATTCCAAACATTTCCTGCCCGTAGCTTGCAATCGCCACTTTGTTTTTATATATATTCGTTTCATTATCCACTGGAAAATGTTTTTCATCCAGGACCCTTGCGACCCGCAATTGCTCCTGATTCCCCTTCATATATTCCATGATGTCCTTTTCCTTTTTATATATACCCCTTAGCCTAATCCCTCTTTCCGCTCTTCTTTTGACATAGTCTTTCATATAGACCGGAAAATATTTCAAAACATCTTGCCCGACGTATGCCAGTATTTCATCCCCCTTCTTGAGAGTCCTCAAAGTATCTTCTACCATTTCTTTGATTCCGTTTTTTCCCTCAAAATATCTTATGAGCGGTTTAGCTTTGGGTGAATTATACAGATTCTGAAGTATCGGCATCGCACTTTTGAGCTTACTTTCCGTTTCAGCTATTGAATCTACGAGCTTTTGCGGATCAGCTGGGGAATAATATTTAACAGTGCCCTTATAGGACTTATACACCAACCCCTCAATCATAAGCTGGTTTAGGATATCATAAACTGTTGGTCGCTTAAGACCGACTTTCTTTGCAACTGCGTATGCGGTCGCTCCTCCCATTTCAAGACAAGCCAGATAGACCTCAGCTCTTTTTTCGCGCATTCCAATTTTTTCTAATATCTTTAGAATATCCATTTTCTAACTAAAATTATTTATTCGGTGTTAACCGAATACTATTATCTCACTTTCTGTATCAAATAAATAGTTATTTATAAGCCTTAATTTATGTTTATATCCTATTCTAATATTTTTATCATTCAATATTTATTGAATATATACAAAGCCTATTATACAATACAGTGCCCTTTAGCAAATTATACAATAAAGGGATTAATTATCAAGCAAGGAGGCAGTTGATGGATACGATAGACGGACTGCAAAGAATGGTCAGAGAGTTCTTTTATACGAACAATTTCGAACATATGGTCCTCTCCCCTCCCGAATCGATCAGGGAGTTCATTGAATCTGAAATAGCTTACCTCTCCGAAAATGTCAAAGCCACTCAAGTTATCCTCGAAGTGGGTTGTGGCTACGGTCGACTGCTGGAAATTATTGGAGGTAACGCGAATCTGGCCGTCGGCCTTGATTTCAGCTGGTCATTGCTTAAAAGGGCAAAGTCCGATCTCGCCAACATCCAAAGTGTCCTTTTAGCTCTTGCTTTGGCACAGCAAATTCCTTTTAAAGACGGCTCCTTTAACTGCGCGCTCTGCGTAAACGCCACTTTCGGCAATATGCCCGGCCTTGAACTCGCAGTCCTAGCCGAGATGAAAAGAACACTTAAACCAGGAGGCAAAATAATTTTGAGCGTTTTTTCGGAAAACGCACGGGAAGCACAAATTGAAAATTATCAAAGACTAGGCCTCAAAATCGAGAAGGAGGATTCTATATCAATTCAAACTAGGGAAGGGCTCTTTTCCCGCCGGTTCTCCAAAAATGATTTGCGGAAATTATTCGAAAGAATAGGCTTGGCATGCGAGATAACGAGGTTGTGCCCGATTAGCTATCTCGCAACTGCCATTCGTAATTAATCCATTCTCAAGGGAGGAAACAATCTCCCTTGTTACCATTGGCAAAAATGTCGTAAGAATCCGAATACAGAATCTTATTCAAAATAGTACGTTTTTGCAGCGCCTATTCAACTTTTTTATACTTTACTCAAATTTGCTTTCAGCGTCATTGAATCTTGCCAGTTTATATTATATTTTTTCTTCACAAATGCAGCAGACATAATTTTATGGAACTAAGCAGATATAAATTCGGAGTCAGTGAAAGCCACTGGCTATCCTGGAAAAATAATTTAGATAATAAATTCAAGCAGCGCTCTTTGGAAATAATCCAGTGGGAAGCTACGCGCAGATGCAACATGAAGTGCAAGCATTGCGGGTCGCCCCAAGAGGAAAAGGGGATCGGCAAAGAGCTGTCCACTGCGGAAGTGATGAGCGCATTTCGTCAGATTAAAAACGAGATCAATCTTTCAAATTTTAAATTCATCACCATTACCGGCGGAGAGCCTTTCGTGCGCGAAGATATCTGGGAAGTCCTTGCGCTGTTGAATTCATTCGGCTGGACAACCACTCTCCAAACTAACGGCAATTACTTTGCGGCTCATCCTAAAAAAATTAAGCAACTTATCGAGGTAGGCGTACGAGGCATGGGAATCGACCTTGATGGACCGGAAAAAGTGCATGATGACCTAAGAAATCGAGCCGGCCATTATCGCCAGACAACTGAGCTGATAAAAAAGTTCCTGGACTATAGAGAAGTGCTGCATTTGACAGTCACGACTGTCGTCACGAAAAAGACTCTTTCATTTCTTGATAAGCTCTGGCTAGAAATCCAAAAATTAAATCCTCACCGTTGGCGGCTATTGCCCCTGGAAAATATCGGCCGATCCCGAAAAAGCGACCTCGCCTTGTCTTCCACGGAATATGAAGGCTTATTAAATTTTATCAAACAAAAAAGACTCTTGCATATAACCTCCGATCAAGACGTACAAACTGAGCTAGGCTGCATCGGCTGGCTTGGAAAAGAATGGGAGGGCTGGGTCAGGCCATATATATGGTCTTGTATCGCCGGAAGAACGTGTCTCGGGATTCTTTGCGACGGTTCATTATCTGCGTGTGCGCACATTGACCGCGCTTACATTCAAGGAAATGTACGCACGGATAATATTAAAGATGTTTGGGAAAATGGTTATAAAATTTTTCGCCAAAGGCCTGGGCAGGCAATCTGCAAAAACTGTCCGGATAAATCTTTATGCACCCTGCCAATGCATAAGCTTGATTCAGATCATAAATTAAGAGAATGCGTTTTTAAAAATTTAAATAATCAACATGGACACGAAAAAAATCACCAGCCTCGTAAAAAAGGCTCAAGAGCTCCTGAGACAAATTGAGCAAATGCTCGAGAGCGATCCGACTGCCGGAGTCTATTCAATGTATGTGAATAGTCCAGGAGGCATAACAGCTGAGCAAGAGAGATAGAGATAAATTTTCAGATAAGGCTGAGAAAAGCGATTCACTCCATTGGCACGCTTTTTCTTATTTGCCCCAAATCAAAATCTTGTTTACTCTATTAGTATGGCCCAAATAATTTCCGGAAAAGTTAAACCAGGCAAACGTAAAGGGAGAACCCTGGGTTTTCCGACTGCGAATATTAAGATTCCAGAAAATATCAAAGCTGAAAGCGGAGTTTACGCGGGATGGGTTGAGATTGATTCTCAAAAATATCCGGCTGGGGTTTTCGTAAGCCTGGACGGTAAAAGTCTCGAAGCCCATATTTTGAATTTTTCCAAAGATTTATATGGTAAGAATATAGTAGTGGTGCTGGGGGGAAAAATCCGAGACGTAATGAAATTTGCGAGCGATGAAGATCTGAAAAAACAAGTTGTTAATGATCTTAGGATATTAAATGATTTACTTTTAAAATAACTTTGAGTTTTCACTTGTAGTTTTACCTTTGCCTTTTAAGTTTTTAATTTTGTTTTATGTTCACGGGAATAATCAAAAAAGTTTCGAGAATCGAAAATGTTTTCCGGGAAAAAGGCAGTCTTTTTATTGAAATAGAAAAACCCAAGGACTGGAAAATTTGGCTCGGCGAAAGTATTTCCATTAACGGAGTTTGTTCGACCGTGAAAAAAATGACCAAAAATAATTTCACGGTTGAATATATGCCCGAGACCGTGAAAAAAACGACCGTCGAAAGCTACGCAAGGGGGAGCGGAGTAAACCTAGAAAAGAGTATGCGGATGTCTGATCTTCTGGATGGGCACTTGGTTCAGGGTCATATCGATACACGCGGAAAAGTCATCGATATTAAAAAAGTGAAAAAGTCAGTCGTTATGAAATTCAAGGTCCCCGCTAAATTTATGAAACTCATTGCTCCAAAGGGATCAGTTTCCATCGACGGGATAAGCCTAACCATAATCGATACCGGAAAAAATTGGTTTACGGTTTCCCTCGTGAGTTATACGCTTGAAAATACAAATCTTGGAAGTATCAAGAAGGGGAATGAAGCAAATATCGAAACCGACGTTTTCGCGAAGTACGTTTATAATATTTTAAAGCACAAATATGCGAAGGGACAGAAAACCCGTCGGTAAAATAATTGACGGGAAGAAGCTCAAAATCGGGATCATTGTTTCCCGCTTTAATGACGACATTACAAAAAAAATGCTCACAGGAGCATTAAGCTGTCTTAAAGAAAACGGAGTAAAAGACGAGAATATAAAAACTACCTGGGTTCCTGGATCATTTGAAATTCCCCTGGCTTGCGAAAGGATGGCCGCTTCCAAAAAATACGACGCGCTGGTAGCTCTGGGATGCATAGTAAAAGGCGAAACCGACCATAACTATTTCATAGCGGCCGAAGTTTCACGTGGAATTATGGACACGATGCTGGAATATTCCCTGCCAATTGGGTTTGGAATTATCACCACGAATAATCTGAAGCAGGCCCAAGAAAGATCGACTGTAAAAAACAATAAAGGCCGCGAAGCGACTGAAGCAGTGCTGATGATGATTGAATAATTAGCATCTCGTATCTGGTATTTTGTATTTAGTATAAAGCTTGGCTTTGAGGAATTCGCCAATGAAGCGGGAGGATCCGAGCTTTTAAGAAAAACTTTCAAACACTATCGTGTTGCGTGTTTCATGTTCCATGCTACGTGGTATTATTTTACATAATACTTAGCTTTTATCTCCCTATCATCTTCTTCCTTTTTTTCTTCAATCTTTTCCTTTGCCATCGCGCGCAACCCGGCTAGATCTTCTTTGCTCAATTCCTTAGCTCTCGGGAGTAAGGATTTTTTTATATTCTTTTTTGGATCTTCAATTACTTCGGACAGAAGCACATCCAAAATTGCTCCGATTTTCGGTCCGGGTTTGATATTCAATTCCTTCATTAAATCATTGCCGTTTAATTTAAGCATTTTTACCGACAGTGGATCGCTCGACACCTTATCCACGACATATTTGAAATGTCTCAATTTATATGGCACGGCTTTCGGGACTCCAGATCCCAGTCGATCCCCAATCCGCACGTCGATCAAATCATCAATGTTCTCAAGCCCCACTTTTTTCACCAGCCGGCGCACGCTCGAAGCTCCGACTTCTTCGACGTTATAATAGAACATATGATTGTCCACCAATAGTCTGACCTTTTTTACTATCTCACTCGAATATTTCAGTCGTTTCAAAATTTTTTCAACCACTCGCGCACCGACGTGGTCATGATTATAGAAAGTGGAAAAGGCGCCTTCGCCTCTTTTAGTCTCTGGTTTGGCTATATCGTGAAACAGCGCCGCCAGCCGCACTTCAAGTTTCAGCGAGGGACAATTTTTGAGCGCCAAGATCGAATGTTCATAGATGGTATATATATGATGGCGGTTCTGTCCCATACCATATCCTTTTTCAAGTTCCGGAATAATGTATTGAAGCAACTTGAGCTCGCGAAGCAATTCAATCCCTTCAGCAGCAAAGTCTGAGATCATTATTTTGTTCAGCTCGTCTTGGATTCTTTCAAGCGCAATGAACTTCAAGTTTTTTGCGTTTTTCACAATTGCCTTCTTGGTTTTTTCCTTAATTTCGAAAGGCATTTTTTTGCTTAATTTTCTCGGTCCGCTGGTTCGCTTTACTCCGGTATCGCTTCCCAATGTTACCGAAAACCGTACCGCCCGCATCATGCGCAGGGCATCCTCGTCGAAACGTTCATTTGCATCCCCCACCGCGCGAATAATTCTTTCCTTCAAATCTTTTTGCCCGCCAAAAAGATCGATGATTTCATAGCTTGCCTTATTCGAGGTTTCACCTCGAGCGCGCTCGAGGTGAAACCTCGAATCGGCGATTCGCAATGCCAGCGCGTTAATAGTAAAATCTCTCCGGCTCAAATCTTCTTCCAGGGTTTTCGCAAACTCCACCTTGTCAGGCCGCCGCTTGTCGGAATATTTAGATTCAATACGATACGTTGTAATTTCGACTACACCAATATCCGACTTAACTCCAACGGTCCCAAATTTATTTTCATAAAAACTTCCGGGTCTGTCCTCCGAAGCTCCCTTAGGGACGTAGGAAGAAAATAATTCCATCACTTCCTCTGGCTTGGCATTCGTCGTCACATCCCAATCCTTGGGCTCGACATCCAGCAAAAGGTCTCTCACACATCCGCCCACCACAAAAGCCTCAAAGTCGGCGGCTTCAAGTTTTTGGATAATTTCAATGATTGGCTTAGGGATTTTTTCTGTCATATTTCAATGGTATCACTCTAACTATATTATTCAAGTTTTATTAGTAGTCAGCTTTTAGTTTTAAGTTGTGGTTTTGATATTTTCAGCCAGAGGCTGATTCGCCTTTGACGGAGATTTTTGATTTAATGTAGCTTCCCACATAATTTCAAATATCTGCCGCAAGGCGTCAGCCACGTCCCGATTTTCAATTAATGTCCCCTGCAAATAACGGTGGGAAATAATCTGAACATATTTATCATAAATTTCAAATGAAACGTTGCTATTGTATTTTTCAACCGGCAGACCCAACAAGTCAAAGTTGATTTTTTTTGCATTTTCAAAATACCAGCCGAGAGATTCGTCTTCAGGCGTTAAGCCTCTTCTCGCAATATTATTTTGTTTCAGTTCGTCGGATAATTCAACCCAATATTCTTTGAGCTCTTCGGATGTGTCTCTGGTGTGCGCATAAAAACCGATAAGCCTTCGCTCCTCTTCGGGTCTGTTTTTATTATAATCAATCAACTTTTGGTAAATTTCCCTTATACCTCCCAAACCCTCGAAATATGAAACGTTTACTTTTTCATTTTCACCTTTTCTGGCTGCCATTAGCTCCGGCAAAGATTCTTGCGCCAATACCAATCTTTCCCTAGCTAATGCAAAACACTTGTCAGGCGATTCGGCAAAAAACAAATGTTTTCGCGACCTTGGGATCTGGAAGGCAAAGCCTTTTTTGACTAACTGCTCCAGAATTACATAGGTAGTCGGCTTTTTTAGTCCGCTTCGCACTGAAACGGCATAAGCTGTCGTTTTCCCTAGTTGCAAAAGCGCCAAATAGACTTTGGCTTCTTTTTCGTTTAATCCGATATTTTTTAGCGATTCAGTTAGATTCATTAGATATAGTTTAGTAGATTAATTCATGGTAGTCAATATTTTTGTTGATTTGTGAATATTATCTTATTTTAAGCTTTGTATAAGATATTTATTGTTATTAATTATATAGCCTTTTTTTGACCATTATTCTAATTTGCATTATTATATCAAATCAGAATTGATAAAAGGTTAACTATTAACTAGAAGGGGGTGATAAATATGGCCGCGGCAAACACAGGGACAAAAGGAGGACAAGAAACGAGGAAATAATAAAAAGAGGACTAGAAAGGATCTGCAGAATATGGCCGGAGCAAACGTCGGAACTAAAGGAGGAAAACAAACCCGCTAGAAATGACAATTTATTTTCCTCTCCGAACATCCGCTCTTTGAGCGGATGTTCCGTAAGATGAGTAAATAATCACAAAAATATGGACATAATTCATGATTGGGAAAAAGCGATTTTTGGAAAAATCAGCGAACCGGAACTCTTTCGCCGCTTGGCTAAAAGCTATCCGCCGCTCTTGAGCGTCACGTTCACTCGAAAATGTATTTTGCAATGTCATCACTGCATTTACCCAAAAGCTAGCTACCAAGACCTGAAATTGCAGAATCTAGCTAAGATAGACCAAATCATCGGCACTGCTTTTGAGGCCGGCATTCGCGATCTGGTGCATGTTGGAAGAATTCTAGAAAAAGAGCATTTGCCTATTCTGAAAAAATATTACAACAAAGGCATGAGGATAAGCTTGATTGATAACGGATCCGGCAAAAGGCTGCTGCCGGAAATCAAGAAAATCGGATTGCTATTTAGCGGCGGGGTGGATATTTCACTTGACGGAAACAAAGAAGCGCACGAACGCCAAAGAGGCGCAGGCGCATGGAATTTAGCCATGGAAGGAATCAAGAGCTTATCGGAGGTATCAGATCACATTTCCGTCACCGGGACAGCCTCCTCTTTGAATTATCATAATATTGTAAAGTCACTTTATAAGCTTCGGAAAGCAAACAATTCAATAAAACTATTCCAAATAACGACAACTTCTCCAGTCAAGCATCACACCCAGCGAATGCATCTTACAAAACATCAAATGAGAAAAGTTGCTAAAGACGCTATCAGCTATTCCAAGGATTTTGAGTTACAGCTATCCCTATACCGCTTCGAAGATATTGCTTCAATTATTGATTTACTAAAGCCACATGGAAAGCCAAAGAAAAAGTACATTCACATTGAATGGCAAATAAATAAACTGAAAATTTTATATTACCCGGCCAGCATTGTCACGGCTGAAGAAATAGCTATCGATTCAAACGGAAGGCACGTTTCTCCTTTTGGCTTGGATCATCATCTAGCTGAAAGGCCGGAGAAGTGGGAAATAGATAATGATTTGGTTTTGACGGATCCCGATAAGTCGTACGAATTGCTCGTTGATAAATATCACAAAACTCTCGGAAAAAAAGTTTTTCAAAAAGAAAAAGGGCTCTTTAAAAATATTCTTTAAACAACCCGAAATTAATTTTCAACTTCGTGAGGGTAAGAAAATGAAAGCATTCATTGGAAAAGGCGCCTGCATTACTGAAACTCCGGACGGGATAGTTATTGACACCTATCTTCACCGGGAAGGAGACTATGTCATTGAAGATGTTAAAGACGGAAGCTTTTATCTTCAATCCAGAAAGGCGAAGGAGGAAAAGGTAATCCCTTCGGATAAAATTATCCAAACTACTGTTTGGGCCGGGTAATCATCTCTGCCGAATTTAAAAACCCCAGCCTGCTCTCACAGCAATTGGGGTTTTATTTTTTAAAACTCCCTCTTCTTACTAAGGAGAGAGCGGGGGTGAGGTCGTTTTGCTTCTTAACTCCTTGCATCGCGTCAACAAATCATTCAAAACCGAAATCAAATTTATTTTTACATCCACATTCGTATATCTCACAACAGCTATGCCAAGATCATGGAAGTATTTCGTTCTTGCTTCGTCATATTCCAGCGCATCCTTTTCAAAATGTTGTCCGCCGTCAATTTCGATTACCAATCTCAGCTCTGAACAATAAAAATCGGCAACATATTTGCCGATTGAATATTGCCTACAAAATTTATATCCCATTCTTCGATCTCTGATTCTCGACCAAATGATTCCTTCCGCTGGCGTCATTGTCTTTCTCAAAATTCTACGCTTTTGTTTTTGATTTGATTGGTTGTATATTTTTGTCATACGACTATCTTAACCTCACCCTAACCCTCTCCTTGTAAAGGAGAGGGAAACCGCCGGCCTACTCTTTCCCAATCTGTAGTTTTATCGAATTGGCGTGGCTAAGAATATCCGAGTTGAACGCGAAAGATATTTCATTTTTTTCCTTGTGCCTTTCGAGCGCCAGATCAATCAATTTTTCGAGTAAAGCTCCGATTTCTATTCCGCTGGCTTTCCAAAGATGATGATAGAGCGTGCCCGGCATTGTGTTTATTTCATTGGCATACACTTTTTCTTTTTTCCGGTCGTAAAGAAAATCAACTCTGGCTGTCCCACTGCAATTAAAAAGTTTGAATATTTTCACCGCCAAATCCCGCACAACTTTTGTTGTTTCTTCATTGAGGCGAGCCGGTATAATTATATTTTTCTCGGCATTTCCCAGTTGCGCTCCGCCGTCCTCAAGATATTTTGCTTCGTAGCTAAAATGCTCCCCTTGAAAAACAGACTCCTGAACCAAAGAGGGCAACGGATTGTCATTTCCCAAAACAGCGCAAGTAATGTCCGCCAGATCTTCAACACTCTCTTCAATAATTATTCGATCGTCATAATGCAACGCAACTTCACAGGCATTTTCCAGTTCCTCCATATCGCGCGCTTTCGCGATTCCAATCGAGGATCCCAGCCGAGCCGGTTTAACAAAAACCGGCCACTGCATTTTTTTGGCGTTTTCAATTATTTTATTTTTGTCTTCCTTCCAGTCATGACTCGTGAAATATATAAAAGGGGTCGTAGAAATTTCTTCACTTTTATAAATCTGTTTCGTAATGATTTTGTCCATAGTCATAGCAGAACTTGTCACCTCGCAGCCAACGTACGGAACATTGCATAATTCAAACAACCCCTGGATTGTTCCGTCCTCGCCATTCATCCCATGAAAAGCGGGAAAGGCGAGGTCAATTGTTGTTTCTTGAGACAAGACCCCCTTCGGCCTTACGGCAAGTTTATTTTTTTGAGCGGAGACCTCAACAAGCAGAGGTTTTAATTTCTCCAATTTATTTTCCAAATCCTGACCGGTGAAATATTTGAGCGACCCCAAGGCCTCACCGGATAATAATCTCCCTTTTTTATCTATATATACCGGAACGACATTATAGCCTAGCTTTTTTAGTTCAGCGATAATTAGTTGCCCGGTAATAATCGAGACTTCGTGCTCGGGATTTCTGCTTCCGAAAAAAACTCCAATTGTCATTTCTTTTTTATTCATACTCATAAGATTTAGTGCGCCTATTAAAAGTAATTATCCGTAAGGTCATTTTGAAAAATAATTGTATCGCCCCGCTTTAAAATATTTTTCAGGTCAGCATGCGCTTCTTGAGTAGAGTCATATGTCTTATAGCTCGTAAAACCGCTTTCTTTCAACGCCTCTACGATGTATTTCGTCATTTTATTCTTTATCAGTAACACGAGGTCTGCATTCTCTACATATAACTTTCCTATCGCTTGATGCACATCTTTTGCCCTAACACCCAATTCGACCAGACCCGGCGTGAGCACCACTTTCCTGCCGGATGCCCGACCAAGCACCTTTAGCCCGCTAGCAATGCCGTTAGGATTTCCGTTATAGCTGTCATCTATAATCATTATGTCAGTGCTTGCATTATAAATAGGCTGCAGCCTGTGCGCAACCGGCTCTATATTTCTTACCACTTCGCGAATCTCTTCGAGTGAAATTCCAAGCTCCAGGGCTATCTCCCCGCTAAGTAAAATCAAAGCAATATTATGCTGCGCCAACAGGTTTGTTTCAAATGCCATCCCTTTCCATTTAAATTCCAGCCCGCCGAAATTCTCTTTTGCCTTGATATTTTGAGCATCCTCTTGCGAAATACCTTTAATATTCTCCAGGGAAAATTTGGAATAATTTTCTTTAATATTTGTATCGTCGAAATTTAGGAACGCCATTATTCTAGTGTTTTGAGGAAGCTCAAACTTTCCTGCAATAATATTTTCGAAACTGCCAAATCGCTCCAGATGCGCTTCATTTATGCCCGTCAGAATCGAATATGTTGGCTCTACCATTCTGCAAATTTTTGCAATTTCTCCTTTGCGGTAAGCTCCCATTTCCGCGACGAAAATTGCCTCTTCTTGAAAATTATTTTTATTTTTCACGACAAAATCGGCAATCCCAATGTCAGTATTAACATTTTCGGGAGTTTTAATAACTTTGAATTTATTTTCAAGCATTACTGTTAGAATCTCTTTAGTGCTGGTCTTGCCGTAACTTCCGGTAATACCGACTACGCAAACTTTACTATTTAAGATAATTTTTTTCGCCGCGTTAGTCCTTCCATATTTTACCAATGTGTCGATCGGCCACAACAGCGCAAAACTAAACCCAACCAAAAAAGGTAATATTATAATAAGAATAGGAAAAATTATTAATCCAACTGCGCCAAAAAAATAAAAAGACACTCCGATAAGAATCCAAAATATTAAAGCGCTCGCAATCCAAACCGCGCGCGCCTTAGCCGTCCACACAATTTTTTGGCGGTTCTCCAGTTTCCACCAAGCGAAATGGGAATAAGCGAAATTCAAAAATCTCTTGAAATCATAGTTTTCGCTCTGAAGTATGTAGATTAGATTTTTCAGCATTATTTTAAACTTGATAAAAATATTTCTTCGAAAGCTTTTTCATCGTCGAGGTATGTATAATGCCCCGCTTCGGGGATAATATACAATTTAGACCCACGGATAAGCTCCTTCATCAATTTCCCGTCCTCTAGCGGGGTCTCTTTATCATCCTCTCCCCAAATAATTACAGTAGGCACATTCACCGCTTTTATGTCTTCCCTTATATCTTCACTGATAATTTTCTGGTATGTGCCCGAAAGCGCGCCCGCGTTAATATAATCTTCAGAATCAATTGCCTTGTAAAAACCCTGGCGAATTCTTTCTTTATAGGTCTTAATCCCTGGCAGTGAAAATATTATTCCAAAAATTTTTGCAAAAACCAGATAAAAATATTTCTTCGCAGTTTTTTTTCTAATCCCGGCGCTTCCAATTAATATCAGCTTTCTTACATCATTGTATTTCACGCAATATTTTATTCCAATGCTTCCCCCCAGGGAATGTCCCGCCAGAATTGGATTCTTAATATCTGTTTTTTTCAGAAATTCCTGGATAAAATCCGTATAATCTGATAATGACCATGGCGCTTGGGACGCTTGACTGCCGCCAAATCCCGGCAGATCGACAGCCACGACATTTTCACATTTCTCCAGCGTATGTCGAAAATGCAAAGCGTGCGATCCCCAGCCGTGCAAAAAAACAAGAGCATTATTCTTGTCGATGCTCTCGCTTTGATAATACTGGATATTCAAATTCCGAACTATGATATTTTTTTTCTGCAACATATCCCTTTCTTATATTTATTTCTCGCAAATATTTAGCTTGCTTTTCTTTTTTATTACCGTATTTTTGTCGTCGTAATATAAAGTTCCAAATACCGGTCCGGTTTTTTTACTTAAAACATGCTTAATCACAAATTTAATCGATGAGTGCAATTTAGATTTCAGAAGCTCCCTTGGCGTAAGCCAGACTAATTCTCCTTCAGATATTTTATTCTTCACTCTTCCAGACTTATATTCCCCAGAAAAATAAAAGACCAGCCAATTGCAAGATTCTTTTTTATAGGGAGCTATCTCGTGATAGGCAACTTCTAATTGAATGTTCTTGGCGGTTATCCCAGCTTCCTCTTTGAGCTCGCGCAGAGCGCAGTCATATGGATTCTCATCCAGATTCATCTTTCCGCCAACTGTATGTACGTGGTTTGGCATCCATTTTCTATCCGCCGATCTCCTGATCATCAAATATTTGCCACCTTTTCGGATAAATATATTTGAGCAGACTACAAATTTATGGGTATGAGATTTCTTTTCAGCCATTTTTAACTTTTTCAGCCAAAGGCTGATCTGCCTAGGGCATGACATTTTTAATTTTTAACTTACATTGTGCCCTTGGAGGGAATCCTTGCCTGCCGGCAGGCAAGGAACCTGCTTTTATAGCCCAGGGCGAATAGTAGTTTTAGTATATTGTGTCCTCGGCAGGAATCGAACCTACATCAATGGCTTAGGACGCCACTGTTCTATCCGTTGAACTACGAGGACAATTAATATCTTAACCCGCTGCGATAAAAAAATCTTTATTCGATTTAGAAATATTTTCTTTTGCGGTTACTAATTCCTCTTTACTTGAAAATAACGCGAATACTGTCGAGCCGGAACCGCTCATAAGGACTCCTTTCGCCCCGTGTTTTTTTAAAATATCTTTGATCTCAGTCAGTACCGGAAAGTGCTTTTCTATTTCTCTTTCAAAATCGTTATAAAGACTTCCGCAAATGTCGAAAAAATTGCCTGACGCGACATAGTTTGCCATCATCTCTGAAAGATTATTTATTTTTTTATTCCCTCTTACCAAGATCGTAGAAAATTTTTCGAAAGCCCATTTTGTCGAAACGGCCACTCTCGGATTAACTAGAAGAACATTTACCTTCAGTTCCACTTTTACCGATTCGAGTTTTTCTCCCATACCCGATACTTTCGCAAATTGATATGGCTGGACGAAGAATGGCACATCCTTGCCTACTTGCGCTCCAAGCTTGATCAGTTTTTCTTTCGACAGGGGATTCCCAAAATGCGAGTTCAAAGTTCGAAGAACTGTCGCGGCGTCGGAACTCCCTCCGCCCAGGCCCGCGCCAACTGGAATATTCTTTTTGATAAAAATTTTTACGCCCGCCTTCTTCCCGGCATTCTTGAAAAATATTTTTGCCGCCTTGTAGCATGTATTTTTTTCATCGACTGGTATTTCTGAAGAATCCGTTTCGATCTTAATTTCTTTCATATCATCACCGATTTCAAGTTCTATCTCGTCATAAAGTCGATCCAATTTCATCATGGCCGATCGAAGCTCATGGTAGCCATTTGCTAACTTTTTCAGAACTTCAAGAGTTAAGTTTATTTTAGCAGGTGCTTTTAAGTTGTACTTTTTCATTTCTTGATTAGGCTAATAATTGCAAAGGCTTGAATACCTTCCCCTTTTCCAAAAGGTGTCAGATTTTCTCCCGAGGTTGCGCTAATCCCGATCCGGCTCAACTCGATATTCATAATTTTTGCCAAGGTTCTTTTCATCTCCGCTGCAATTAAGTCAACTCTAGGCTTCCGGGCTTCGATGCTGATCCCGAGATTATTTATTGAATAACCTTTCTGCTTGGCATTCTCCAGGGATATCTCAAGATATTTTTTACTGTCCAATATCCCCGCTCCGCATTTCTTGTCAGCATAAACTGAAAACGATTCTCCACCAATAGCCTGTTCGATAGCGCGGCAGATAGCATGAATTATAACATCCCCATCTGAGTTCCCCAAAAGTCCCACTTCGCCCTCAATTTTGATTCCACCAAGGGTCAAGAGTCTATTTTTATCATCTGAGAAACGATGGGAGTCTTGCCCAAAACCAACTCTAAACATTTTTTCTTTTCCTAAAAATAATTTTTGCCAGCTCAAGATCGAGAGGCGTTGTTATCTTGAAGTTATTCTGAGAGGCTTCAGCAATCTTCACTGGTTTGCCTAACCTTTCCACGAGAGATACATCATCCGTTCCCATAAAATTGTCTGACTTAGCTCGAGAAAAAGCTTCAAAAGCTAGCTGCAGCTCAATGACTTGGGGCGTTTGCATATTCCAAAGCTTTGATCTATCCAATGTCTCCTTTACTATTCCATCATCCTTAACAAATTTAATGGTATCCTTGGCTGGGTGCGCGACAGCGCATGCCCCGTATTTTTTAGCCGCGGATATTGCGTCAGTAATTTCTTTTTCACTTACAAACGGGTTTGCCGCATTATGGAAAAGTACATATACACCTTGTTTTTCGCCAAATTTCTTCTTTAAATATTTCACGGCATTGAATGCCGAATCTTGCCTCTCCTTCCCGCCTTCGATAATAGCGCTTACTTTGTTAAATTTATACGATTTTGCCAGATCCTGAAAAATATTCAATTCCTTATTTAAGCAAACTATTATAATTTCCTCAATCGCCTGATGTTTATTGAAAATACATGCCGAATAGCTTACGATTGGCTCATCTTCTATATCCAAAAGGACTTTATTTTTCTTGGCACGCATTCTCTCCCCCTTACCGGATGCCAATATTACAGCGACATTCATCAAATCAATAAAATTATTTCCTTATTACAAAGTTGCCACATTCGACATTATTTCTATTATCTTATCCATATCGTCCTCTTCGGCCTTTTTAACCCTGTACTTATGTCCGCATTTTTCACATATATACAGAATCAATATTTTCCCCGATTTTTCTTCAATTTTTACTGGCCTCATTCGGCCGCCGCATTTTGCTTTCCGATCTCCCGGATTTATGTCAACATGCTTTCCCCACAGACAGTTAGGGCAATGATCCGTATACCCATCACCACAGATAGCTGCCCCACATATTGCGCAAATAAAGTCTTCTTTCTTTCTTTGAAATTTTTTACTTTGCATTTGGTGGAGATATGGGGATTCGAACCCCAGACCTCTTCCATGCCATGGAAGCGCTCTACCAACTGAGCTATATCCCCATTTGTTACGCCGAATGAATTTACAGTCTTGCCCGAGATTGATAACCCGCACATCTTTCATGATATGTATATTTCACTACCAAGTCAATTATGCATATTTGGATGTTATGTTAGACTATTTTCATGAAATCATTCGCTAGAAAATATCTGTTTTTATTTTGGGATAATGCGGAGCATATCCTGATTTCTCTATTTTTCTTATCTTTCACCCTCAATATAAGGAAAGTATTTCTTACGCCTTTTTCTTATCTCAACGGATCGTTTAATGAATACGGCAGTTTTAGTTTTAGCTGGGCAGATATTTTGATGCTCTCGACTATTGTCATATTCTTAGTGAAGCAGCTGTCATACCAATATGAAAATGCTTATTCAGCAACTTCAAAATTTAGCTGCCCCAATATTTTACGACAACACAAATTTATAGTATTGTCAATGTTTTCCCGCCTGCGCAATATTTCACATGAAACATTTTTTCTGTTTCTGTTTTTGTGTTGGTGCTTTATTTCAATTTTCTGGTCGATTTACTTTCCAGTTGCTTTATATCGAATCCTTTCCTTATTTGAAGTCATAGCGTTCTTTTCCATCATTTACTGGATCCAGAAAAATAACCCAACTTATTTGCGCTACTACATTTATTTTTTATTATTCAATGGAACAGTTCAATCAATGCTTGGAATTATCCAATTCATCATGGGACATTCTATTGGTCTTTCCGTGATTGGCGAAAGCTATGTTTCATATGAAACTTCTGGTGTAGCAAAAATTATTATCGATGGTGCAAAACATATTCGAGCCTATGGAACTTTTCCTCATCCAAATATTTTAGCTGGATTCCTTTTGATTCCAATATTTGTTATTTTTGGAAGATTCGTGAGTATTTCCAGGTTTAGAGAATACTCAACGAATGATAAATGGTTATCCAGCAGCTGGCTAAGAACTGAAAAAAATACTACCATTTCACATGAAACAAATTTCCTTCCTAAATCCAAATCTGTGTTAAGCATTTTGCTGCTGATCAATCTCGCTGGATTGGGAGTCACTTTTTCTAGATCAGCCATCCTCGGCTTGGTATTTGGGTTGATATTTTATGCGTTTCACGTGAATCGCATAAAACAGATGGCTTCAATTTTTATACCGACCTTAATACTGCTTATTACGCTGTCAATACCAGCGATCAACTTTTTGAATAAACATTCTTCAATATTCTCAAGTCAAACGCTCGAAGAAAGGAAAGTGTTTGAAAATGTTTCACATGAAACAATTTATAGCCACCCTCTACACGGCGTTGGAATTGGCCAATTTGTAATTAATGAATATAAACTCTATCCAAACATGGAGGGTTGGCAATATCAACCAGAGCATAATTCTTTTATTTTAATATTCGGGGAACTTGGTGCAATCGGATTTATTCTTTTTCTGCTATTTTTGATATATCTCATTACTTCCTCTAAAAAAAATATGTCATTGACTGATATAGTCTTTTATTGTATTATAATATCATTCACTTTTATCCTGCTCTTTGATCATTATTTTTGGGACATCAAAATTGGACTTATCACTTTTGCTCTGGGGATAACTCTATCAAAGACAGGACTTGATTCTCATTTCTTTGAGAGCATTTCCTAATTAAAAGCGCAAATTATTCATTTCAATTTAAAAGCAGCGCCTTTCATAGACAAAGCCAGCTATTCTGCTATAATTTAAACACAAGCCCCCGCTAAATTGCACGGGTCAAAACACAAACAGAACGCTTTCCAAATACAAATGACCCTAACGCAATTTTGCGGGGTATTAATTTGGTTTTTTCATAAAATATTATAATAACTAAAAAATACTAAAATGAAAATTGAACTGCGCCGCGACGAAGCAGCCATACCCAAAAGACCTTCGATGGGCATCCCTCCGAGAAGAATTACCGATTCCAGACCGGAAAATAGCGGGAGCCAAAAACTCCCAGATGAGGGGTTTCGAAAACCCGTTATTGCCCCAAAAATTATCGATTGGATTATTGTTGGAGCAATATATCTGTTAACTTTTTTGGTCCCCTTATTCTTTTTACCTGGCGTCCCAAGCATCCTTGAGTTAAACAAGCAATTGTTGCTGGTAATCGTGGGTGGTATTGCATTTTTAGCCTGGATTGGGAAATTGGCTTGGGAGGGCCGCATTAGAATCGCCAAAAATTTTCTCCTTGTGCCAGTACTCCTACTGCTCATCATTACTGGTCTAAGCACGGCGTTATCGGTTTATCGCGACCAAAGCATGTGGGGCAATTTTGGCACTGAAGGCCTATCCCTGGCTACTTTTATTGCCTTGGTGGCTACGTTTTTGGTTATCATCAATAACTTCAAGACACGGGAAAAAATTTCCAATTTAGTTCTGATTCTGACAGCATCCTCATTCCTCGCTTCGCTCTTTGCTATCTTTCAGATGACCGGCAAGTTTTTCTTTAAGAATCCGGCGTTGGCGCAAAACTCGTTTAACACCGTCGGCTCTGTTTATGCTTTTTCTGCCTTTATCGGCGCGGTACTGATCCTCACAATTGCATTGATTCTGGACAAAAAGTCACCAATTTTGAGAGTAGCTCTGATTATTTTCTGCCTTGTTTTTCTATTCGTTTTAGTAGCCATAAATTTCATTACAACTTTGATAGTTTTTTTGATCGGCATGGCGGTACTCCTAGGCTTAGCTATTATCACTAGTGGCAGCCAAGAGAAAAATAGGATTTTAGTTTTCCCCATGGTTGTCCTTACTCTAGTCTTGCTTACAATTCTCATAGGAAAAAATGGCTCAATTGTAAAAATTCAGCTCCCGGTCGAAATTGGACTTTCGCAAAGCGCCTCCTTTGACGTAGTAAAATCAAACCTCAAAGATCACGCGCTCCTAGGTTCCGGCCTTTCTAACTACGACCTATCGTACTTAAATGGAAAGCCAAGTGAAATTAACCTGACAAATTTTTGGTCAGTTAGATTCAATGAAGCTTCCAGTCGTTTTCTCACACTGGTAACTTCTATAGGTCTTCTAGGGGCAGCAGCCTTTTTGTTTCTAATCGGTTCCATGCTAATTTACATTTTTTCCTCAATGGTAAAAATTTTTGGAAAAAGCGAAGAGGGTGTATATACCCTTATTGGGATAACCTCCGCGTGGATATACCTCACAATCTTACTATTTTTCTACCCATCCAATATTACATCTGATTTTCTTTGGTGGCTGATGACGGCAGGGTTTGTGGTGCTTGCTTCTGTGGTTTTCCAAAAAAAGCAAGAACTCATCAGCGAAACCTCCTCGCCTCGCGTTTCGTTGATTCTCTCTTTTGTTTTCGTTTTGATTATTGTGGGATTCATTTCCATTATCTTCCTGGATGGACAAAAGTATGTCGCAGCTAAGGTATATAATAACGCTTTGGCCAGCGATTCCGCGGGCGCAAACCTTGAGGATTTAGTGGGAAAGCTGGGCCGAGTGACAGATTTGGACCCATCCCGAGATCTATATCACCGTAATTTGTCCGTTGCTTTATTCGCGCTCTTGAATCAAAAAGTGTCCGAGAAAGGCCTGGCTAATCTGAACGAGGAAGATCGCGCCGCAATCAGCAATCTTTACTTCGCGGCCGAGCAACAAGCCGATGCAGCTATTAGCCTTAATCCAAAAAATCCAGATAATCTAGTCCAGCTCGCCCAAATCAACCAAAACGTGATCGGGTCAAAAGACGGCGCTGACGAAAGCGCAATTAAAGCCTACAAAGAAGCCTTGAATTACGATTCAAGCAACCCATCTATTTATTATCAGCTAGGTCAAATCTATGTCACGATGGGCGACATAGAAACTGCCAAGGCTGCTTCACAGCAATCCCAAAAGAACAGTCAGGCCCAATTGCCCGATAAAGCTAAAGAAGATCTGACTTTGGCTAAGCAAAATTTTGAAAAGGCAGCCGAGCTAAAAAGCAATTATCTGCCAGCCCAATTTATGATAGCTGTCGTACTGGATCGACTTGGAGAAATTGACCAAGCTATTGCCAAACTCGAAGAAAGCAAAAAAATCAATCCTACTGATGCCGGCCTGATCTTCCAACTGGGCGTTCTGTATTACAAAAATGGGCAATATGACAATGCACGGATTGAATTGGAATCCGCCGTTAAGTTAGCCGATAATTATTCCAATGCTCGTTATTTTCTGGGACTTATCTACGACAAGCAAGGCGACAAACAAAAAGCCTTGGAGCAGTTCAAAAAAGTTGTCGAGCTCAACCCTGACAACCAAGACGTGAAAAAGATTGTAGCAAACTTGGAAGCGGGGAAGAAGGCTCTGGATGGACTTGAAGAAGATCAGGTAAATCAGCAGGCCGCTGGAAACCAGCAGCAAGATCAGAATTCTATCCAACGGGAACAAGCTCCTTTGCCGCCAGAAACTCCAATTCAGAATGATCAAAATCAACCTGGTCCGAATCCTGCCCCATAGATTAGCTCTCAAAAACCCTCGCTCGCATAGAGCGGGGGTTTTTATCTTCTTGATTTGACAAATATTCATTTTTGCATTAAATTACAGTTAGGTTTCTGGTAAATGATCTTGATGTCCGAGCGATCGGGCTCTTTTTAAATCAAAATCCCACCGGAGATGAGGCCCACCAAGGCCGGCAAAAATCAAAATGCCAATATTAAAACAAGTTTAGTATTCAAAGCATTTTATATTTACATTTTAATTTATCATCATGGCAAAGAAAAAAAAGACAGTTTCCCAAACTGAAGATGCGCAAACTGGCCGCCTAGGACAATTCGGCAGCGCAATCGCTCAAATATGCGAGGAAAAGGGAATCTCAAAGGACAAAGTCGTTGAGGCGATAGAGTCAGCCTTGTCTGCCGCTTATAAAAAAGACTACGGCAGAAAAGGGCAACACATTAGAGCTGAATTTAATGAAATTACGGGAGGCGCTGATTTTTACTTAGTCAAAGAAGTAGTTGATGAAACAACCAGAATTTTTGAAAACGTGGATGAAACGGAGGAAGCAGAACAGGCCAAGTCTGAATCGACGCTCGAAGACGACCAGGAAAAAATTCCCCGCTACAATCCAGAGAGAGATATCCTGCTTGAAGAGGCTGTAAAGGTTAAACTAGACGCTAAAGTTGGAGATATTATTGAAGAAAAATTAGAGGAACGCAGTGACTACGGAAGAGTTGCCGCTCAAACAGCCAAGCAAGTGATTATTCAAAAAATCAGAGAAGCTGAACGGGATGCGATGTATGATGAATACAAACAAAAAGAAGGCGAGATTGTAAGCGGCGTAATCCAGCGAATTGAAGGCCGCAATGTTTTTGTAGATCTCGGCAAATCAACAGGAGTTCTTTTCCCCTCTGAGCAGGTGGACGGCGAAAGATACCGACTGGGACAACGGCTCAAAGTATATGTAATGAAAGTCGAAGCTGATCCTAAGGGCCCTGGTATCGTGCTAAGCCGGACTCACCCGAATTTAGTCCAAAAACTTTTCGAGATTGAAGTTCCAGAGATATTCGCAGGAACAGTTGAAATAAAAGCCATGGCAAGAGAGGCAGGCTCGCGCACAAAAATTGCCGTGTCCTCAAATGAAGAGGGGATTGACCCAATCGGATCTTGCGTTGGCCAGAAAGGAACTCGTGTCCAAGCGGTAATAGACGAACTCGGAGGAGAGAAGATTGACATTATTGAGTGGAATGATGACGTTGCTAAATTCATTTCCAACGCACTTTCTCCGGCCAAGGTTCTGAACGTTAAAATTATCGAGTCCAAAAAGGAGGCACGCGTTACAGTTCCCTCCGACCAATTGTCGCTTGCCATCGGTAAACAAGGACAAAATGTGCGATTGGCAGCAAAACTCACTGGTTGGAAAATTGATGTAATTACGGCGGAAAATAAAGAGAAAGAAACCGAAGAGGTTGAGAATGAAAAAGCAACCGAAGAAACGACGGAAATAGTTGAAAAAGACGAACAGGCGCCGGTCAAAAATACTGATAAAAAAACTGACGAAGGAAAAACCAAAAACGCAACAAAAAAAGGCAAGAAAACGGAATCAAAAAAATAATTAATATCTAACTAAAAGCTATGACTAATCTATGGCACGACTTATCTCTGGGAGATAAGACCCCTCAAGAATTCAATGTTATCGTGGAAAACCCAAGAGGGTCAAAAAATAAGTTTGAGATCGATAAAAAGACTGGGCTTATCAAGCTGGACCGAGCAATGAAGTCCGCTCAAGACTTTCCTTTTGATTATGGGTTTGCTCCCCGCACATTATGGGACGACGGAGACGCGCTTGATATCGTGATACTTGCCACTTATCCTCTTTACCCCGGCATTCTGCTTACCGTAAGACCCGTAGCTGTGATGCATATGACCGATACCGGTGATTCTGATGACAAGATTATCGCAGTCCCCGTCGATGATCCCCGTTGGGAAAACGTGGGGGATCTCGCCGATATAAATCCTCATACGATCAAAGAAATCAAGCATTTTTTCGAAACCTACAAATCCATAGACAACAAAGTCGTAACAATAGACGGAGTGGAGGGAAAAGAAAAAGCGTTTGAGGCTGTCGAGAAAAGCGTTAAGTTGTATGCAAATAAATTCGCAAAATAATCCTTATGCAGATAAAGAAACTTCCAAAGTCTCAAATTGAATTTGAGATTGTCGTTCCCGCAGAAGAATTCAAAACATTCATTAAATCGGCCTCTCAGGAGCTGTCCAAAGAAATTAAAATCGACGGTTTCCGACCGGGTAAAGCACCACGGGAAATCGTAGAGAAAAAAATCGGAGCAGAAAAGGTGCTGGCGCACGGCGCCGAGAAAGCGGTCAAAAAAAGCTACGCGGATGCCATTGTAAAAAATAAAATCGAAGCGATTGGTGAGCCGAAAATAACCATTACAAAGATCGCGCCTGGAAATAATCTTGAATACAAAGCCGTAGTAAGTGTCATGCCCGAGATAAATGTCGGGGACTACAGAAAACAAGCAAAGTCGGTCAAATTGGCTAAAGATGCGGAGATTGATGAAAAGCAGATTGATAAAGAGATAGAAAATCTACAAAAAAGCCGGGCAAAGCTGGTGACAGTTTTACGTGAGGTCCGTGCTGGAGATAAGGTGGAGATTGATTTTCAAGTGCGCATAGATGGAAAAGAAATCCCGCAGGGTTCCAGCAAAAATCATCCATTAGTTGTCGGGGAGAGCTATTTCATTCCAGGATTTGAGGATAAATTATTGGGAATGAAAGAAAAAGAGGAAAAGGAGTTCGAGCTAACATTTCCAAAAGATTATCACCAGGAAGAACTAGCGGGAAAGGCCGCGATGTTCAAGGTTAAAGTGAACTTAATTCAGGAGAGACAACTGCCGGAACTGAATGACGAATTCGTGAAAAATCTCGGCCATTTCAATAGTCTATCCGAGCTGCGAAGCAGTATTAAAGATGGGCTCGGAGTGGAGCAAAAGAAGCGCAACGAGGATAGCTGGAGAAATGAAGTTATGGAAAGCATTATCAAAAATTCGGAAGTTGAAGTTCCCGACCTACTGATTGAGAATGAACTTGATAAGATGATGTCTGAATTTGAGCAGAATATATCTTCAATGGGAATGAACGTTGACACTTACCTGGAGAATATCAAGAAAACCAGAGATGGAATAAGGAAAGGCTGGGAGGAAAATGCGATCAAGCGAGTTAAATCCGCCTTAGCTCTCAAAAAAATAGCCGAGGAGGAAGGCATTGAAATTCCGAGTACCGAAATTGAAGCAGAGATGAATAAGGCAATAGCCTATCTGAAAAGTATTTCCGATATGGAGAACCAGCTCGATCTTGAAAGTTTGTATGCTTACACCAAAAGCATCCTGGCTAATGAAGCAGTATTTAAATTATTAGCAAAATCGTAACGCATCCGCCATTGGGCCAAGTCTAATGCCGGTTGCTTGAAATATATATGATAAAAAACCAAATTCTTATCCCTACGGTGATTGAAAAAACCGCTTATGGTGAAAGAGCCTATGACATTTATTCCAGGCTTCTCAAAGAAAGAATAGTTTTCTTGGGTGGGGGAATTGACGATCATGTCGCTAACGCGATAATCGCCCAGCTCCTTTTCCTAGACAGCCAGAACTCCAAAGAAGACATCAAACTATATATTAATTCACCGGGAGGACAAGTGACGTCGGCCTTGGCAATTTATGACACCATGCAGTACGTTCGCGCCGACGTCTCTACGATTTGCATAGGATTAGCTGCCTCCGCGGGAGCGCTGCTCCTCACTGCCGGAAAAAAAGGAAAGCGGCTTTGCCTCCCGAACAGCGAAATACTTATCCATCAGGTCATGGGCGGGGCTCAAGGACAAGCGGCTGATGTCGCCATCCACGCCAAGCACATCCTCCAAATCAAAGAGAGAGTCAATAAGATAATGGCTAAACACACGGGACAGGCGCTAGCCAAGGTCGAGAAAGACACTGACCGCGACTACTTTATGAGTGCCGAGGAAGCGAAGGAATATGGCCTAGTTGATAAGATTATAAAATAATTCCGTCCAAGCGGAATCATTCCGAATGTGATCTAAGGATCTTCTTGCGATAAAAAATGCCCCGCCGATACGGCGGGGTATTTTTTAGTTAATAACAGTTGCGATTAGATTCTTCCGTCCAAAGCCGAAGGCTTCAGCTTTTGTAGGCATATAGATATCGACGTGATTGTCTTTAATGGCTCCTCCACGGTCTTCACAGGTATAGATTCCCATTCCTTCGATTTCCATCTTTGTCCCGAAAGGAAATTTGCGGGGACAGGCGAGAGTCCCTCTATGAACTTTCACACCGCTCGCCGTAATTCCGTCTGATTTTCCGCATTCATCGGCTGCAGCAGTGTAAGCGCTCGCATTGACGACAAAGCTTCCCTCAGGCAAAGGCTGGCTTTTAAACAGACTTTGCTTGCTAGCTGCCGCTTTCAGAGCCGGATATTTCACATTGACTATGTATGCCAGCCTAATAAAGCTGTCATTGGCGGAAAATATCTTTTTTTCATCAATAGATTGCGCCCTTTGTTGATCTGCATTGCTGATTAAATTTTCTTTTTGAGATCCAGTGTTTTGCTTTGTATTTTGAGCGAGTGGTTCTTGAGCTTGAGCTCCGACGCCTAAGACCAGCGCGGAAGACAAAACTGCGAGAACAGTTAATGCCAAAATACGCATTGGGCAGTATAAATTATTAATATTAAGCCTTACTTCAGGAATTTGCTTTCCGCTGACGGGAAACAAAAAAGCCCTTTTCAGGCTTAACGGAGTATTATACTGCTTGTAATGCTAATTGTCAAGTGCTGACTATTCTAGGCCTTGACATAATAGATTGCCTTAATTTAGCTTATATATAATATTTTTGTGCATATTTTCGCGAAACGACTCCTTATTTATAATGTTAATTATCAAATTTAGATGTTTCATTTTCAGCCAGAATGCTTTCTTCAAGCCTTTTTATCTGATTTTCCGCTCTATCGAACTCATCCCAGTCGCCACTTGCCAGACAGTCAGATTGAAATGCAATCAGATATTCGAGTTTCTTTATGAGTTCGTATTTTGTCATATAGTGGTTCTTAAACTATTTCTTCAAAAATAAAAAACCCTTTCCAAAAAGTAGTTTTAATTCCTCCTTTTTCAATGCCATTTTCTCCAGGCACTACAGTAGTATAAACCTTTTTTTGCTCATTGTCAATCCATAAGGCTGCGGGTTGACTTTACTGCTAAAAGATTATAAGATATAAAAGCTTAAAAAGTCACTTTTTTTATTTATGGAGAAAGTTTACGCGTATAACCGTAAGGTTAGATCGAGCCGACAGATGCCCGAACTGCGGTCTGGGGATATTGTAAAGGTTCATCGAAAAATTAAAGAAGGAGCTAAGGAACGAGTGCAGATATTTGAAGGAATTGTAATTGCAATCAAAGGGAGGCAAAGTTCTTCTCCGATGCTCACGGTGCGCCGTGTAAGTTTTGGAATCGGAGTTGAGATAACCTTTCCTCTCTATTCGCCAGGAATCGTAAAAATCGAGGCACTCAAACGAGCCAAGGTAAGGCGGTCCAAATTATACTATTTGAAACAAAAAGGGTTACGCATTTCAAAACTAAAGACTAAAGAGCTCGCAAGCTTTATTGCGGAAGAAGAAAAAACCGAAACATCTGTAATTACGGAAAAAACCGAAGAAGCTGTAAATTCAGAGACCAAAAAAGAATCAGGCGAAGACAAAAAAGCTGAAGCAGGCACAGAAAAAAAGCAACAGGTGAAAGTTTAATATGTTTTTGATATTTGCCTGATACCGATTCGGTCTTAAACGCTCTGCTGCCATACAATAGTCTCGGGGCAATTCGGCAGGCTAATCCGCCCAAATTTTTTGATTGCTTTGAGGATATATGGCGCTCACCCGGATCGCTTCGCATATCAAAGCAGGCGGGCAATTTGAAGCGAGCGGGGAATTGGCATATTCACCACGCACCAGAAAAATGACATTTAAAAATTCCGTATTTACGCGGACGTGGTGGAATCCAGTAGGTTCATCCTGCACCAATTTTCTAGATTTACCCAATTGGGGATATGGTGGAATTGGCATACACACACGCTTGAGGGGCGTGGCTCGTTAGAGCGTGAGAGTTCGAGTCTCTCTATCCCCACAAAAGATTTGGTGCGGGGCAGACTCCAGCTTGAGAGGCTTGTCCTCATCAGAGGGTGGGAGTTCGAATCTCCCCGTCCGCGCGTTAATTCTGATGCAGGACAAGTTTTTAAGAATTACAATATAGGGGCGCGTAGCTCAGTTTCCGCCAGAGGCGGATCAGCCTCTGGCTGAGGTTAGACTAAATATGTTTTATGTATATTTCATAAAAAGCCTGAGGAATCGAAAGATATATTCTGGGTTAACTGAGAAGCATCCCACTGAAAGAGTGAGAGAACATAATTACGGTGCAACGAAATGGGCAAAAGAAAATAAGCCTTTCGTTATTATCTTCTTTGAAGATTATATTTGTAAAGCTGACGCTCAAAGAAGAGAAAAATTTTATAAAACAGGAATTGGAAGAAAAATTAGGAATGCTATAATAAAAGCAATGGATACTACGGGCGCGTAGCTCAGTTGGTTAGAGCATCTGTCTTACAAACAGAGGGTCAGAGGTTCGAGTCCTCTCGCGCCCACATCGCCGGGCTAGCTCATTGGTAGAGCAGAGGACTGGTTTTCGGTCCGTCTCGCGGTAACGCGGGAATGAAAATCGGGTGAATTCGAGGAAACCTAAATCGTCGATGAGACGATATGGCAATCTCGATCCAATCCTTCGCCGGGAAGCTACGGATTACAAGCAAGCCAATTTTAGAGGGCTTGCCTGTCATAGCTTTAGCGGAGGCAGGTGTAGAGACTAGCAAGTGAGTCCCAACAATAACCTTGCAAAAGCGCCCGATATCCCAAGAGGGATAATGAAATAGTCCGATCCTTGGGGAAACTCAAGAAAACAACGAGGAAAATCCTTGTGTACCCAGTTCGATTCTGGGGCCCGGCACAAAAGCTGTTATAATAGAAAAAGTCCGCCTTCGCGGACTGCAGCGGGCTTGCCCGCCGTAGTCTCGCTCCGGCGAGACAAAGGCGGGTATCGTATAGTGGCTATTATATTACCTTGCCAAGGTAGAGACACGGGTTCGATTCCCGTTACCCGCTCATCGAAACAAAAAATCTCCTCAGGGGGATTTTTTGTTTTGCCGTGTATTGAAAAGGAAATCGAACAAGAAAAGGCCTGCCCGCATTGCTATGCAAAGCATTGCAGGCGGGGGTCGGGAAAACGAGAGTTTTCCCGGAGTGAAAGTATTGAAACCACAAGGTTTTAAGGAGCGGAGCGACGTTCGCTTCCCTTCATCCGCTCAAAATTTAACAAAAAGAGGTTTCGTATGTAACCTCTTTTTATGTGCTTGATTTCCGGGATGATTGCCAGGCTGATTCGAAAAGAATTTTCAGAAAGTTTGCGAAAGTTTCGGACTTGATTTCAAAAGCTACATTATCACTTGTTTTGGAAAGTATGGCTACAACAGTGTCGTCAAAAATAATGATTTCACCTGCAGTTGAATAATTGCTATCAGGCTTGATCCAGCGGTATTCAGTCATTTCCTGCAATCTTTTTTTTCCGCCATAATTCTTTTGCCACCAATCGCGGGCATATTCACTATCAATAGAAAGACATCTCTCCTTTATGCCTCTTCGAAGACGTTCAGCCGTCCTTTCTTTTCCCATATCACTGAAAGTCTCGGCATAATTCGTAAGATTAGCGAATGAATAGACTATATTTTTTGTATCCAATTCCAAACAAGCCATTTGTTTTAAGGCTTCCACTCCTTCGGCGATTTTGATTACTGGCTTCATTTCAGTTTCTTTGTAAAGTAATTTTAATTTCGGCAACGTTTTTTCTAGCTTTTCCAGTCTTTTGTCATATAAATTCCTTTTTCCTCGAAGGTATTGCTTAAGCCTTGAAGGAGATAGAGCGGAATAAAATCTTTTCTTTCCCTTGGCCAGAGCCATATTGACAAGTCCTTTTATACTCAATCTTTCCAAAATATCGTATCCAGTAGTCCGGTTAAGGCCGGCTTTTTTGCTTATCTGCGTTACTGTTCCCTTTCCGAGCTCTAAACAGGCCAGATAAACTCTGGCTTCATTGGGTAAAAATCCCAGCTCTAATAGGTTTTCTAATGAGTTATTTTCCATATGGCGGCATTATAGACCAATCCTTAAAAAGTGTCAATCTATTACGATAAGATAACTAATATTATTAAATAATTCTATATATAAAGCACAATGAGTTGTATAAAATAACGTAAATGGTTGACAATAAACGATTACAACAATAAACTGAACTGTTTTAATAAATTAAAACAATTGCACATTAAAAAAGGAGAATGGCCATGAAGAAAACTTCTTTTACCGAAAAATACTCCATAAAAATCGAGGGCGACCCCCTCGAATATTTGGGCGACTGTCTTTTTGGCAGAGGAACGATCATAAGGCTCAGAAAAGATTTACGCTTGACTGAGCGCGTACCTCTGGAGGGAGAGTTCATCGTTTTGCGCATTCGAGATCACGATTTTATCTATGGTGATCTGGCCACTGGTCGTCGTTATATAGGCGAGCCGGAATACGTCGATGCGATTGTCCGCTGGGTTGAAATTTGTCGGGATATGGAGGAGTTGATTGGGGAAGTTGGACCATATTGGGGTGTCTTGTTGTGCACCGGATTGCTCGATGATGGACTTCTGGAAACTCTTGAAACATCAGACCTGAAGGCGCTGCATGAGTGCCTCAAGGATGATGCTTCAGACACATATGAAAACGGAATCAAAAAAGAGATTCAAGATCTGCTTGTGGCAAGAGGAGAAATCGTTCTCGATCTACTCACGGGAGAATGGGCCGGGTGGGTTTGCCGATACAAGAGATACGAACCTTGCGTATTCCTGATGAAAGAAGGAAAGAAACTTTTTTGTGCACTCTATGGAAACCAAAAAAAGTTGAAACGGCTTTTTCAGAAAATCGAATTTAAAGAAATATGTGGCCAAGATTACTGTCCGGGAAGGCCAGGGACGATCTCTCGGGATGCGGTTCCCAAATGGATGATCAACAGTGATTAAGCATCAATCTCAATTAGCCGATCGGGAATACTCGGTTATGAAGGAGGAAACTATGTTTAAGCTGCCGAAAGATATAATCTCGGACTCACCCAGTTATCTCCGGTTTTTCAAAAAGGGCGATGAGATTATTCCGGTAAATATTACACAAGTATTTCATTCTGCGCGTAAGCCCGGACAAATTGTTCACACGCGGGAAGGGCTATTGGTCATTCTGGGAACATGGTTTCCGTATGAGCACGGTCCAATACTTGTTGTCTATGACTATGTGACGAGAGAGATCAAGACATACGAAAACACAGCTAATGTCCCAGATGGAAAAGTGATAGGAAGGATAAAATTATAAAATCAAGGCAGAAGCAAGATCTGATCTGCCGTAAATCAAGGAAAAAGTAGGGCTTACAAATTTGTAAGCCCATTTTTTTTAAACCCAGTTCTAACTGCGTGTACTAGCCAGCTCAAAATCATGAAAACGGCTTATGTAAGCCGTTTTTCGGTTGCGTAAAATTGTGTTTATTTGACATATGCAGAAGCTATGCTAATCTAGCAACAATTATCGAGCAAATAAGTCGATAATTGTTAACATTGCAGCAAAAGGGTTTACGCTTTTTGAATAAAAAAGTAGGATGAAAAGTTAAATTTTCATCCCAACTCTATGAATCCCTACGATAATCGCTACCTTATGCTGCAAGAAGAAAAAAT
>JBAZYY010000006.1:0-67366 GCA_041659065.1 Parcubacteria group bacterium | reverse complement strand
ACCTGTTTCTGCACTATTACAATTACCAGAAAAAGCACCGTGGATTGGGCATGGAAGGCTTAACTCCCATGGAAAGACTAAATGAGCTGGCTAGTGTAAACTTGACGCTGCAATGCTACAATATTTGACAAGGCTGTTTTTATATGATATAATATACAGTTGAAAATAAAAAGCTGTTCTTTGAGAAATAAGGCAAGGTTACTGCATTAAATAGTGTTAATATTAGTTTTCTTATAGCGAAATTTAACGCAGTAGTCTTGCAAAAAATCTAAAAAGGAGGTCCAATATGGACCTAATTAGCATGGGATGGTGTACGCTAGGAGTAGCCACAGAATACAGGGTTATCCTAAGTGTTATGATTTTTGCGACAGCTCTGGTCAGTATCTGCTGCCAGAACTGGAAAGATTTTCTCGTAGTAACTGGCATTTTCTGCATAGGCTTTACCGCCTATGCGTTTGGAAAATGGTGGATGCAGGCTCCGGTTTGCACCACCAACCTCCTCCCCTCCTGGCCGTTCGGCTGTCCAGCTCCAAGTTGGTGGCGCTTCAGCTATACTAGAACCAAGGCACCGTTTGATTTCGTTGCCACGATCATAGCTAGTCTAGCCGGAGCAGGAGCTGGGATTCTCCTTGGAGCATTTATTCGCTCCCTTGCAAAGACGGCGATCGTGGTTATCATCATCGCGGTCGTAATTGCAGTTCTTTATTTCCTGCGCTAGCTAACAGCGCAGCGGGGACTTCCATCTCAATGAGATGCGAAGTTCCCCCACTCCTCCGATGTGTATCGGGGCTGATGAGTCCGAAAGGACGAAAGTGGAAAATAATTGAAAGATTTGTATATACAAAAATCTCTTCCGTTTGGCAAGAGATTTTTGCTATAGGGTTTAACTTACGATAATAAATCAAGAATTAACTAATTGTCAGCTTTGATATAGAATTAGTATATGAGCCAAAGTATTGAAACTCCAATCAAATATTTCCCGGGCATCGGCCCAAAATACGCGGAGAAGCTCAAGGCGCTCGGAGTTGAGACAATCCGCGATTTTATTTACTATCTTCCCTCTCGTTATGATGATCTTTCCAGAATTGATAAAATTGAAAGTCTTAAGGTTGACCAAGTTTCAACTGTCGCGGGAAAGATAATCGACGCAAAAAGCATCCGCACTTTCCGAAAAAGAATGAGCATCACCGAAATTCTGATCGAAGACAGCTCCGGAATAATCCGCGCCACCTGGTTCAACCAGCCTTATCTTGAAGAATATCTGAAAAAAGGAAAAGAAATCCGCCTGAGCGGAAAGGTTGCCCGCGACAGCAAGGGAATATATTTTTCAAATCCGGTACATGAGCTTGCCAGCCGCACCCCAACCAACACCGGCCGGATTGTTCCGGTTTATCCAGAAACATATGGCCTAACCTCCCGTTGGATTCGGTGGAAAATGCAGGAAGCCCTAAAATCAAGCTTCGCCCAAATTGAAGATTTAATCCCGCGAGCCATCGCCAAGAGGCAAAAACTAATCAGTGCGAGCGTTGCTCTCGGGCAAATCCATTTCCCAGATAATTTTGAAATAATAGAAAAAGCCCGGAAAAGACTCGCTTTCGAGGAAATGTTTCTGATTCAGCTTAATTCAATCAGGTCAAGAAAAGATTGGGAAACAAGCCAGTCCATTTCTATTAGCTTGGATGAAAAACTAATCCAAAAATTCGTGAAATCCTTGCCTTTCACTTTAACTAACGCCCAGCGCAAATCTTCTTTTCAGATCCTAAAGGATGTAGAGAGAAAATATCCGATGAATCGTCTCTTGGAAGGTGACGTAGGCTCCGGGAAAACAGTCGTGGCCGCCATTGTGGCTCTTGAAGCAATGATGGCGGGCTATCAAACGGCCATCCTCGCTCCAACCGAAGTGCTGGCTAAACAGCATTTTGAGACATTCGGGAAAGTGCTTAAAGGTTTTTCACAAAAAGTGGGACTTTTGACGGCGAACGAAAGCCGAACTTTTTGGAAAAAGAATACTCGCAAGAATTTTTTGGGGAAAATCCGCCGGGGAGAAATTAAAATCCTTATCGGCACTCATGCCCTCATTCAAAAAGACGTAGTGTTTAAAAATCTGGCGCTGGTTATTATTGACGAACAGCACCGTTTCGGAGTCGCGCAACGCGCCCATCTGCAAAAACAAGCTTCTGTAATTAAAGACGGGCTGAAAAATACCGTCCCGCATCTTCTCACGATGACTGCGACGCCTATTCCTCGAACTTTAGCCTTGGCGTTTTTTGGAAATCTCGATATTTCCCTGCTAGACGAATTGCCCCAGGGCCGGAAAAAAATTATTACCGAGATCATTACGCCAGACAACCAGAAGAAGGTTTATGATTTAATTCGCCAAGAAATCGCCGCAGGGCGCCAGGCTTTTTTCATCTACCCCCTCATCGACGAATCTGAAAAAATAGAAGGAAAAGCCGCGACCAAAGAACACGAAAATTTGTCCAAAAATATTTTTCCGAAACTCAAAATCGGACTTCTTCACGGCCACCTGAAATCAAAGGACAAAGAGGAAATTATGCGGGATTTTAAAAATAGAAAATATGACATTTTAGTTTCGACTTCGGTTATTGAAGTGGGCGTGGATGTTCCCAACGCGACAATTATGGTCATCGAGGGCTCGGAACGTTTCGGCCTGTCCCAGCTTCATCAATTCCGCGGCCGGGTCGGGAGATCTGATTACCAGTCCCATTGTTTTTTATTCACTGGATCATCGTCTGCCGCGACTAATAAAAGATTGAAAGCTCTGACTGAATCTGAAGACGGCTTTAAGCTCGCGGAAAAGGATCTGGAAATTCGCGGTCCGGGGCAATTCATCGGCGTCCGCCAATCCGGCCGGCCGGACAGCGCTATGCAATATTTGCATGACGTGAAACTGATTCAACAAGCCCGCATTGAAGCCCAAAGTTTATTCGAATTTGATCCAAAACTCGAAAAATTCCCAGCGCTGAAAGAAATTTTAGATAAATTTGATAAAGAAGTCCATTTAGAATAGTCTTTTAAGGAATATTTTCTGGATACGAAAACAACGGATATCTAAATCCGTTGTTTTATTACTCGAGATAAAGTTCCCTCATCTGAATTTACAAATCTTGCAATTAATAAATTCAGATGAGGGGCAGAGTCGACTACGACTCTGCCTCCAGGCATTCGCAAATATTATCCGCGATGTCTATTTATTTGAGCAGATTGCGGCCCAGCTCCATTCCCGCTGAGAGGCGAGTGTCCGCCTAATTGCCGACCTCGATTTTCGGGGCAGTGAGCTTGAGCTTCTTAGTGTTATCCCCGCCCTCTTTGACGGGAATCATACTCCATCCCGGCGCTCCCTTACAAGCGGGGACACTAATGATTTTCGCAGTTGCCGGAATGGCCAACTGCTTAAATTCCACATCCCGCGCTTGGGCCCACGTCGCAAACTCCATGGTTCCGCATAGGGCAGAGACCAAAATCAGTGCCCAGACAAAAGGATTCCTCATAGCTTTTCCTTTGTATTTTTTATTTAACTGCCTGAAAATGAAAACTAAAAAATAATTTTAACATTGCGACAGTTAAATTTTCTCAAAGAGCATTTCCCTTCTTGCGAAGAGAATGATGAAGAAGAGCTCTGAAGAGTTCGATATTTAAGGCTGTATAAAGTAATAACTAATAGCCTAATATCTTTCTCTTGGTCGCTTCTCCCCTCCATCATTCTCCCCGTAAAATTTTAAATTTAGCAAAACAATATTTTTTTAGCAAAAATAAGAGCGATCGGAAGATTTTTCTCTTAATTTGCAAGGAAAGAGATCTTCCAACCGCTCTTATTTCAACTAACGCTATTCCCCGATAATAAAAATAACGCTTAACTCTTTCCTTGCAATTTCAATTTTTAACCATAAATAATAGCATACAAAAAAGGCTTTGTCAATATCGCAGCAAAACCATGAAACATTGATTTTTTATGCCTTATATAAGCATAAATATAGCTGATAATCTACGCAAAATCGCCGCAAATATTCGCGCAAAGCTTTATTCACGCCGGATAATGAATGAGGCTATGGCCGCCAAAATGCACAATGCAATTGAAATTGAGAAAACCAAGGTTGTCGCGCTTTGAAAAGGCCCAGCTAAAAGATTTGGAAAAAATTCATTGCTCAATAAATTATTTCTCGCAGCTGCGGACAGATTTCCAAGAACCGGTGCCGGGATCAGCGAACCCAGAGGGTTATAACCCAAGAACGCGGCAAAAATAGCATTGGTCGGCGGCAAATGGGAAACGGACAGGGCTGTGGAAGCCGGAATACCCTCCGCCATCAATTGTTTGTCGAGCGTGCCAGGCAAACTCGAAGAAAGCCCGATCGTAATAAGCGCGAAAATCAGGACAATGCCAATGCTATTGGAGACATTAAGAAAGGTCGATCGCATCCCAGACGCCACTCCTCTGTACTCAGGCGGAACCGAGTTCATAATTGAAGCCGTATTGGGTGAGAAAAAAATCCCCATCCCGGTACCTAAAACAAAAATCGTCAGAGCAAAAGTGCCATACGAAAAATTTATGGGAAGGAAAAGCAAGCCGATAAAACCCAGAAGTGCAATTAGCATCCCTCCGACGGTAAAATAGCGGGTTCCATAGCGATCAGAAAGATAGCCGCTGATAGGACCCGTTATCAGAAGCCCGGCCGTCATAGGTAAAATGAATATGCCGGCCCATAAGGGAGTATCTGCAAAATTGTAACCGTGCAGAGGCAGCCAAATTCCCTGCATCCATATAATCAGCATGAACAGCAAACCACTTCTCGCAAGCGAGGAAAGGAAAGATGCGACGTTTCCGGCCCAAAAAACCGGAATGTGAAAGAGCTCCATCTTAAACATCGGCGCGATCCGTTTCCTCTCCAAAAAAACAAAAACAATGAGTAGAAGCAGCCCAAATGCGATAGATGCGATTACCTTTGGATTAGACCATCCCATAGGTGAATTTCCGTAAGGCAGGATGCCGTATATAAAACCGATTAGGAGTATCGTAAGACCCCCTGCGAACAGAAGGTTGCCAAGAATATCCAACTTGGATTTTTCTCTTTTCCGCGCTACTTCATGAAGAGAGATATAAGCCCATATCGTTCCCCCGACCGAGAAAGGGACACTCACCAGGAAGACATAGCGCCAGTTTATAGCTGCTAGGACTCCACCGAGCACCAGGCCGATAAACTGCCCGGCCAAAAACGCCATCTGGTTGATGCCCAACGCCAGCCCCCTCTGTTCCTCCGGAAATGCGTCAGTAATTATCGCTGATGAATTAGCAAAAAGAAAAGCCCCTCCGACCGCTTGGACCATGCGAAAGATAATGATCTGCAAAGCAGCGAAGTTACCCTGTCCCTGAGTCAGATAAAGCAGCGTCGATCCGATGGCAAATATCAAAAAACCAAGATTATAAAGGCGCACGCGCCCGAACATATCCGAGATACGCCCGATGGTGACCAAAAGAACGGAAGTCACCAAAAGATACCCCATAATGGTCCACAAAAGATAATTTGATTCTTCCGGCAAAAGCGGATTGACCCCAATGCCGCGAAAGATGGCAGGCAAAGCAATCAGCACGATACTCGCGTCAATTGCCGCCATAACTACTCCCAGGGTCGTGTTTGAAAGAACAACCCATTTATATTCCATATTTCGCATGCGGCTGATTATCCCTGGCATAATCTAATGCTTACTGTTAATCGGAGTAATGAAATTAAAATTTTATCCGTTTCATTGCCAATCCAAATATCCACAATAACTAATACTGCTTTTTTACTCTTTTTTTGCGCCACAGATAATTCGCCTAAAAAAACGGCTTTTTTGCGCTAAAATTAGAAATTTTCATTCTTTTCGCCTCGAAAAGATCGCAAAAAAAGCCTGAGTTTTTCAGGTTGCTTTTTTTAATCCAACTTATTTTGATACGCACGTGCCTGTATCATTCAGGGACAAATCATCCGATGTCTGTACTGAATCGCCATAAATATTCCCGACAATGCTTGGCGTAGTCAATCCCGATTCGCCTCCCCGCCACAATATTTCGCTTGGCGGAATTTTGGGCGGGTCCTTCAACCCAAAGCTTTTTTCCTTTTGTGAGATCCCATTTATTAAGTTTTCGATCAATCTGAAAAAATTTACAAAGCTTTCCCGGGCCGTCCAAATCAAGGAAGTCCGACTTCCTCTTGGAAGTCGGACTTCCAAGTGATATTCCCCTGATGAGAACCGCCGCCGGAAAATCTTTTTCCTCCGTTACTATATTAAGACAATGATACATCCCATAGATCATATAAACATAGGCATGTCCTGGCTCTCCATACATCACTTCAGTTCGCGGAGTCCGACCACGCGAGGCGTGACAAGCCAGATCTTCTTCTCCAATATAAACTTCGACTTCGGTTATCATTGCACGAATGATTTTCCCCCGATACTCGCGGACTAAAAAACAACCGAGGATATCTCGGGCAACTTCTAACGTTGGATTTTTATAAAATTTTCTTCTTAAGATCTTTAACATACTTTGTTCTATTTTTTTGTCTCAGGCCCAAGCGATTTAATAAGATATTCCCGCTTACTTCTCAAGACTGCTAGCTGTTGTTCAATATTCTGGATTGAAGCAGCTGTAGCTTTATCATAGGTGTAAAATAATTCGCTGATTCTTGCAAATATACCGGATCCTCTCATTAATTTAAGCCGATCTTCTAGCTCAGTCATTCCCTTGTTAATCTCGGCCAGCTTATTTTCCAAAGTTGGTTTTAAAATATTTCTGAATGCAGCTGTTTGTTTCAGTCTTTTCAGAACCTTCGGCCAATTTCCCAATTTTTCAGATTGAAAAATGCTAATGGCAAATTCCGGACTGAATCCAAAGTCATCAAGCCCAAGAAGACATTCAACTGTCCCTTTTACATCCGACCTGTATTTTTTAAAAAAAATATTTTGCATTGACTCCAACTTTTCCTTTGAATATATATCTTTCAACTCCTGAAATATAGGATAAATGTTTTCATCTCGGAAATAATCATAGAGACCTCCTTCATCTTTTTTCTCCTCAAGCCGGTTAAGGATAACCACCGGATGTTCGCCCGACTTTAAATACGCCAGAGCTTCATCCTTAGCTCTTTCATTGCAATAATTTGATTTATTGATGAAAAACATCCGAAGCTTTTCATTGTCCTCCGCCTGATGATACTCTCTTTCTTGTAAATACCAACGCTTATCGAGATTTTGAACAATTTCGGCTAAATTATTTAGACTATGCTTTTCTTCATGGATAGCTATCTCATCACGGAAGTCGTCTTCTTTGCTCCCTTTGACTGCCACAATCGCCCCTTGTAGCTCTGGTAAAACAGTGTACACATTAGCGCAGCCTCCTGTGCTATCAGCTGTCTTTTTAAGTCTTTCTTTCGTCTCCCCTTGAGCCTTACCGGCATAAATATTAGTGTAATCAGAAGGATTAGAGCAATAAACGCAAAAACATAACCCTCTTCTTTCAATCTCTGTTTCTCCTAAAGGCTCGAATCCGAATAACGCCTTAAATGTATCTTTTGAGGATAAATTTTCAAATCGTTTCCCGTAGTAGTCCATTAGGGTAATTCTTTTCTCAACTTCCCTAAAAAGCAATCTATGCCTTTCAACCTGAAAAGGAGCCAACTTGTATTTAGCTGTTTTTTCTTCAAAAAAACTTTTCAGCGCAGTCAGATCAATCTGGCTATTATTTGTGGCTTTTTCTTCCAAATAGAGATTAATTTCTGCTATCCCAATCTTCTGTGTTGCAAGTCTTTCTTTCAGTTCAGAAAGTTTATCTTGCTTGTTCTGCGGGGACAACATTCCCGCTGCAAATATTTCACGCATGATTCTTTGTATTTCCTCTTCCGGATCAAAGCTATTCTCTTCGCTGTCAGATTCATCAAGATTGCTTATCCTCTCTCTGGCTTGCTTAATTTGATGCTGATCCGAAACTTCCAGAGAGGCCTTACTCCTATCAAGTTTTTCTTCCCCGATCTTCTTTTCGAGAGCTCTCTCGATCAACCTGCCTTCTATAAGTTCGCAAAAATAAGGACTGATATTTAAATATTCATCCAAAAATTTGAAAAATTTGGATCTTTTCTCTGTGATAGCTGCTTCCTTGGACGGCTCTTTCTTTTTTTTACTATCAGGCGTGCCCTTTTCCGTCTCTGTTGCCAGAAGTATTTCCTCACCACTGGGAATAATACTGCTTCCAGCAGCTGCTGTTATTTTTTCTATTAGATTATCGAGTGCAGTATTTCTTTCTTTTATAAACTCGCTGATTCTGTTTTCTGCGATTTTTTTCTTCCTGCCACTAAAATATTTCAACTCGACCGTAATTGATTTAATATTTTCGTTGCAAGATAAAATCCGTTGAATCGTCTCTGAATTGTCCTGCTGAAAATCAGCAAAAGGAATCGCCGATTCTTCGCCTTTTTGATCAATACCCATATTTGCTTCTAAACTGTTAATCTTTTTCATTTCTTATTTTTTCACAATATTTTTGAACGAATTTCTGATAGTTTTTTCATAAAATTCCAAAAGATTTTTTGTGGAAACACCGACGTCGTATTTTTCTGATTCCGCAAGAGCCGCCTTTGAGAATTTTTTTCTTAATTCTCCGTCTTCAATCAGATCCTCTATTTTTTTTGAAAAATCAGAAACACTATTTTCCGTGAGATATCCCGTCTTACCGTCAATAACAACATCCCGGCTGCCAGTTGCGTCCACGGCAACAACCGGGAGTCCGGCTGCCATCGCTTCCGCGACAATCATGCCTTGCGTTTCTGTCATTGAGCTATAAGCGAAAATATCGCCTGCCAGATAATAGTCTTGTATTTCGTCGAGATCTATCAACCCAGGAAAAATTGTTTTACGGCTTACGCCCAACTCCGCCGCTATTTTTTTAAGGCTATCGGCAGCGTGCCCTCCTCCAACCAACATCAGCTTAACTGTGTCTATTTTTAAGCTTAACTTTCGAAAAGCTTTAAGCAGCAGCCCCAGGTTTTTTTCTTTGGCTAGCCGGCTTACGCAAAGAAGAAGTATTTCGTGGTCCTGGATATTATATAAATTTCTTATTTTTTTTCTGTCTCCTATCCTAAATTTCTCTATTTCTATTCCAGAAGGGATGACTTCAATCGGAACACTCGCTCCCTTCCCCATTAACATTTTTTTAATCTCGCCTGTGGGGGCGATAACTCCGTCGCACTTATTGCAATACCTCAAAGCTTGAGCACTGACTGCTCTTCTAAGCGCCCAGCCTGGGATCAAAGGAATGTAATGCACATATTCCTCGTAAAGAGTATGGTATGTGAATATTATGGGAATACGCAGCTTTTTGGAAAATTTCAGAGCTTCTGACCCTAAAACAGTCGGATGCTGGGAATGAATAATTTCCGGACAAAATTCTCGCAGCTTTCTCTCCGCCTTTTTCGTTCCTGCTTGGCGAATAGCTAGCGGATAGCTGACCTTATATTTGACATTTACGGCCGGATATCTAAAAACGCTTTGCTCCTTATCCAGATACCCTGAATATTTTGGAGCAAAAATATATACTTTATGGCCTTGATTCTCAAGTTTCCTTTGGTACTCTTCGATTGACCGCGTAACACCACTTACTATCGGAAGATAATTATTCGTAAATATGGCTATTCTCATAACGTCATCGCCAAGATAAAGAGACCAAAAACTAACGAGGCTACTAAAAAGAAGATGTTTCTGAAGTTTAACCCGGACTTATGCTCAGAAGGAACATATAATTCCTTGTTTTGAATGCCGCGGACGAAACTGCTTATCTTTTCATGAACGCCCTTATCATACACAAACACGTGATAGACCTTTTTGAGCCAGACTATTTCTTTGATTTCGGATTTTATCCTGCTGTAGATAATCTCCGGAGACTTGTGTGAAACCATATGATCCACTTTAGCCTGCATAATGAGAGTCGGCTTATTAACCAGCGGCAGAAACCTGCGGGCCGCGTCGGCCAATTTTACCACCTCCTTGGCATTCTCAACCGGATAATAAGGATAGGCTGGACGATCACCTCTCTTTTTTTTGATCCATGGCGGATAATATTTTTTTCGATAGGTTTTGGCCAGAGCCATAAAATAAAGGCCGGCCTTGGCGAGATTATGAACCGGAAACTTAACTGGCGTTCCCAATAGTATAATCCCTTCAACCTCGGGATCTCCGGAGATAAGAAGAGCCAAATCGCCTCCCATTGAGATACCGCCCACGAATATTTTTTTTGAAAACTTTTTAATTTCGAGCAGCGCCCGCCTGGCATCCGCTTGCCAATCATCCGCGGTAACTCCCATAAGATCCTCCGGTTCAGTACCATGCCCAGTGAGAAGCGGAGCGTAAAAAGTGTATCCAAAAGAATTTAAGTGCTTTCCAAGATCTATCAGTTCATCGGGTGGGGATGTCCAGCCATGGAAAAAAAGCACACCAACATCGCCCTGGCCTTTAAGCAGGAGTGAAGAGCCTTTATAAAAGACTTTTGCTCTTAGTTTTTTCTTTGTTTTTTCTTTCATTTTTTGCTAAACAGGTCTCCCCACAAAACCCGATCGCTTTTTTTAATTCCTTTTTTAGCATTTTGCTCCGTTTCCGATTCAACCTTAGGTTCCTTAAGGCTTTCTTTCTCACTTTCTTTGGGTTGGATCTCTTTCAACTTAAGCTCTTGAACGGCTAGTTTCTTAAACGTGTTGTTTTCCGCCAAATCAAACTTCGCCTGGTAGTGTTTCGGCAATGATTCGAGCCCGCCCCCGGCCGTGCTGACAGCAAAATATCTTCCGAAAAAATCCCTGGTTCGATAGCCGATATATTCGTATTCAATTTTTGGATTTTTTTGCTCAAGCAGGTAGAGTAATGGGTTTCGAAGCTCAAGATTGCCGTAAAAATATATTTTCGCCGGATTCTCTTGCCACTTATTGTCCACAAATTCGGTCGCTTCTCGAAAATCGGAAGCAGTGATGGCCTTGGGATACTGCATGAAAGAAAGGCGATCGCCCCAGACGCTGAATTTTTGTCCGGTTTCCAGTCGAGCAAACCAAGCCAACGTTGCTTCAATATTAAGTGCTATTACTCCCACCACCAAGGCGATTGCCGCGAATGAGACAAACTTTTTATATTTATCTCCTTTTTGCAGCCATTCTATTCCCATTGCGACAAAAATGAAAGGAATAAATATCTCAAAAAATAAAAAGCGCGGTTTGATCTGAAAAGCAAAAGGAATAAGGACCAGAAATGAAACGGCCACCCAGATAAAAATCAGTTTTAGGAAATTTTTCTTATCCTCATCCTTTTCCCGGCGTAAATTATAGATGAGGTATCCTAATCCGAAAAGTGAAAGGATGGCTCCCGCGGCAAGCGACGCTTTGCCTGTCGGACTCACATAAGTTGTCAGAATCAGCGTATAGTAATTGGCATGCATCAAGATGTCAGTCTTGATATTCCCCAGAAAGCTATGTTCCTGCGGCTTATACTGAAAAGCCCAAAAAAACTGCTTCAGATTATCCCCCTTCATGACTATATCGCTTAAGATCACGGGCGCAAAGAAAATTATCAGTATGATAGCAAGAAGCACGGCCTCCTTCCACTTGAATGCGCGCCACTTACCGGACCAGAGAAGAAAAAATAATATTACAGCCGGCACAGCCGCCAGAGCCACGAAATGCAGCTGACCAACCACCGCCCAGCTAATCGCAACCAGAAAAATCCAAAGATATCTTTTTTTTCCATCTTTCTCGCCAATCGAGCGGAACAACGCGTAAAAAGCGAGAAGTGTCCAGAAAGGAATCGAGTTCGGATTCCAAGCAAATCTTGAAAATTGAATTATTACAAAATTAAAAGCATAAAGAGCCGTAGCCAAAAGAGATACGGAACGAGAAAAGAATAAGCGCAAAAAAAGAAATAGTAGTGGGATGGTCAGAATAGAGAAGATTAGATCCGGAATAGCAAATACCGTCGGATCAGTGGAGTCTGTTATTTTCGCGGAAAGATACTGAAAATAATAGAATATCGGACCGAGTCTTACATAAGTGCCCCCGGCCCGTGGACCGAGCAGTGGAAGCTGCGCTGGACCCTCGGCCGCCGCCTGGCTGACCAGAGTGGCATCTCTCGCTTGGTCCATTCCGAAATGCAGCCAGTCAGAAAAATGATAAGTTCGGAAGAAGATAGCGAAAATTATTATTGCGAGTAGAGCAATTTTATACCAGTATTTTTTCAGCATATTAAAATTCGGAATTATGAATTATGAATTGTAAATGATAATCAGAAATAAGCGAATGTAAAAAAAATTCATTCTCAATTCCAAATTCTCAATTCTTATTAGATCATTTCCTCTTTCTTCCGCCTCAGGAATCCCGTCCAATCCTGAATGAAACGCACGAAAACCTTGAGTGGCGCTTCGATCAGCACATCGAGAATCATCAGAAGTATATTGATTTGGGAGAACTTCGTGGAAAGCCACTTGCCGATACGCACAAAAGGAATCGAGAGCGTATCAATAAGCACTCCCACAAACCCTTCCCTACTCCGGGCGATTAAAAGTTCCCGAATTGGCTGTCGAACCAGAGCATTAAAAAAGCTGACAATACTGAAGAGAAAAAGAAATATGGCAATCCCGACGTAGTTGAAGTTCATCCTCGAAAGGATCCAGATTACTATTCCAAAGGAAACTGCAAACGTCAGCAGGAAAAATAGGTTGAGTATCTGATCCTTCACCGTCTCTCTTTCGAAAATTTTGATCGGAGCAATTTTGCTTCTGTTTTCCTTATACACAATTTCCTCAATGCCCTTCGCTATCAGCACTGAATTTGATTCACTTGGCCTCTTGATCGTCGCGGAAAGAATTGTCAGGTAGACTGGCGGGAAAATAAGGTTGATGAGAATTGGCATGAAATTGACTGTCCCAATTATATAAAGGTCGTAAGGATACTCCACCGCAGCTGCCAAAAGGATTTTCGTGATTACGAGAAAAAATAGGCTGCGCTTAACCCGTTTCCAAAATTTTCCCATTTCCCGATCGTAGAAATTTTCACTCACGAGCTGGGAAGCGAATTGCAAAGATTCCTTATTTCCAAGAATCTTGTCTATCTTATCGATATTATTCAATACTACTTCGTAGAATACATTGAAATATACCGCTTGCCTCCTCAAGGCAACCGCTATCCTAAAGGACAATGGATTATAGGACTTCGTTTGAATCGTCCTGATATGATGCGCGAGATTAGCTGCGACGTCTCTTATTGTTTTTTCTTCGTGACCCCCTCCAAACCAAATCGGACAATATATTTTGAATAAATTGAAATTAAGACTCACTCGATCGACTTTTGAAAGAGACCTGAGAACGGCAATATATGTCTGAATATCCTTTTCACTTCCCGCGATATTTTTCTCCCGCCCCTCAAATACAATTTTATCCTTCAGGGAGTTAAACATGGCGCGCACTAATGCCCGGCGGGTCGCCATCGGGAAAAGGCATTCCTCTATTTCACAGGATGCTATGCCAATAACCCAGCTTTTATTGTCAAAATTCCTTATCTTTCCAATTAGTTTCTGGTATTTCGAAAGAATTTTTTTCACTTTATCTCTAAGCTTTTTTTCAGCTTCTTGTCTCGACAGATAACCGGCCATTATCAGCTCGTTGATAAACTGCTCGCTGAATTCCTTCTGCCTATGTTCTATGAGTAGGTTTCGCCTCAAGATTCTTTCAATAGCACTTCTTTTTATCAAATGATCTTCTTTGTAGTCGACAATATTTCTGATTTTCTCGTAAATCAGAGTCATGTTCTCACTTGCCTGCGTAATTTCCAGTTCCTCTAGGTCTTCTTCTGAGGTGATTTGGTGGATTAGTCTAAGCTCTTTTTTGAGCTCCGCAATAAAATCAGCTACTGGTTGGCTGATTTCAGCTGATATCCCCGCCTTTTTAGTTTCCTTTTCCATTATTTTATGGTCTTTAGCATGACTAATATTAACATTTTCCAGAGGCATAAATCAACCTGCTATATTGACTCCGTGATAATTATTGATTATTATTAGCCGTGTTGAATAAATACGGCCCTATCGTCTAGTGGTTAGGACAGCGGGTTTTCAATCCGTTAACCGGGGTTCGATTCCCCGTAGGGCTACGCATCTAAATATCTGCCGTTTTGGCAGATATTTTTTGTGTCTGGGGAGTCGAACAGGAAAGGGGTTGGGAAAACGTAAGTTTCCCCGGGGCGGAATTATTCAAACCGAGGGGTTTGAAAGCGCAGTGAGTGAAACAAGCGAGCAGTGAGCTTCCCCGTAGGGCTACGCGTAAAAATGAGTCTAGTTCAAACCTTGTTTTTTTGTCTAATGGCAAGAAGCTAGAACGATTCAATAAAGGCATATCAAAACAAGGCATTTGAAATATAAAACCGGGATGAATGTAGAAATAGAATAGATACATATAATAGTGAAATACCAATCATTATAAAAAGTGGATAGCCTTGTTTCTGAATCCAAATCTGTTGAAGCATGCTAAGGTCAGGCCATAGCTGGAGAAACCAGCCAAACCTCCCTGGTGGATATGGCTTTAACCAAATATTTACCCGAAGAAATAATCACCGGGACGACCAAAATTAGGAAAGCCAGGATATGAAGAAGATATAAAATATAAATAGAAAGGTGGTGAAAATATATGTGGGCATTAATCGTCATCTTGCTGATTCTCTGGGCATTGGGACTCCTCACTTCTTTCACGCTCGGTGGTTTGATCCATGTTCTGCTGGTGGTTGCAATTATTTTGATCGTGTTGCGACTGCTCCAGGGTCGCAGCATTATCTAGTCAAAAGCATTTATACTACCTAAAGATGCAGAACCAAGAGAATCAGGGAGTTATAATATAGCTTAAATAAAATCTATGTATGGAATTGTAAGCACATTAGTTAATATTGTTTTCGGGATTATTGAGTTTTTGCTGCTTCTCCGCTTCATATTCAGGTTTTTTGTTGCGAACGCAGCCACCCCCTTTGTAGCTTGGATTTATACCACCTCGGCGTCCTTGGTGACACCGTTTGCAAAAATTGTTCCGGATCTGAGATTGGGGCAATTTGTGGTTGATTTTTCCACGCTCGTGGCGTTAATTGTATATGCCTTCATAGGCTACCTAATCCTGCGAATATTTTCTTATGTTGGGCCAAGGTACTATCGAAATGATCGAGGCTATAGGGATGATAACGGGAATTTATAGATCTAGCTTTGGATAAACAAAATCAGGGACAAAAAACTACCTTCATCTTTAAGGCGGAAAAAGATGAATTTCTTGACGTTTTCGCGATGCACGCTTCAAACGCCTTGGCGCAAGCCAGAGTCTGAAGATAATCTGATTATTAAAATTAAAATAATGGCTATTATAAAGGGAATATCTCGATATTAAGCTGCTGCTACGTTTGCAATTTTGTGATAGATTGATTCCGACTATTGAGTAGATATTCTACACATTTGCCCTTTTTTTCAGGAATATGCTATGATTCTGTAGTAATTAAGGGGGTTAATAAACTTTAACATAAAACGCATGAAGAAGAAGGAACTCGTAGATGCGCTTGTTGAAAAGACTCAGCTGGCCAAGAAGGACGTCGTTTTGGTCCTTGAGACTATGGCCGAGGTCATAAAGCAAGCCGTCAAAAAAGAGCCTGTTGAAATTCCCGGCCTCGTAAAGGTTGAGAAGAAACACAGAGCTGCTCGTAAAGGACGAAACCCAATGACTGGCGAGGAAATCGATATTCCTGCCAAAACTGTCCTGAAGGCTCGAGTCCTCAAGAAACTCAAAGACGCAGTAATGTAATCTTGATCGAAGATTCTTATTGAAAAATACAAAAAACCCCATTCGCGGGGTTTTTTGCTTGCATTGAAGTATAAAACGCGCAATAAATATTTACGCTTCTACTTTTCTCGCCGGTCCATTTCCATATTGAAATATTTCACACCGGTTTTTTCAAAAGGATTTGCTTCGTCAAGCACCCAACCGCATTTTTTATAACTCTCGTTCGCAACATTATTCTCTCGAGTGACAGCCTCCAGCACGAATTCTTTTGCTTCTTTTCCGGTTGTAGCTCGCACGAAATACCCGCCGATCGACAGCTCTCGCAAGTCCTTGCATACATTGAGCGACCCAGCGTATAAATGACCCAGCTTTCCCTTAATCGGTTTGAACCGGCAAAAAGCGATGACGCGTCCCTGGTATTTCAAAATATACGTCCGCTGATTTTTCAAACCGTCAATTCCAAATAACTCCCCTTCCAGCTCGTCAATCACCCTCTGCGCCGCTTCGGGATTGTCTTTATAAACATCGTTGAAATAAGTGTCCCGTGCCATCTCCAGAATTTCCTCCTTCTCCTCGCCCGGCAAATCTTCCCCGATCGGCTTTTCATATAATTTGAGATATTTGACTGCTTCATAATCAATCTTTTCTCCAGCCGCTTTGGCTTCTTTGAGCATCGAAGTAAGTAAAAATATTTCTGACGGGGCTTTTTCAAAATCTGTCATTAACTTTTCCACTCTTTCTTTATCAACTACATCTCTCATCCCAGAAGTCATTTCCATGAGCACAAACGCATATAGAATATGCTCCGATTTTGGAATCTCTCCTGAAGAAATATCGTCAAATATTGCCCTCAAATTTTTCGCAATATTTCCTTTCTTCAAGATCTCGCAAAATTCAAGCGGGTACTCGAAAAAAAGCGCTCCGTTTTTTCGAAGCTGCTCCAGTGCAAACACAGATGCTGTTTCACTGCCTGTCTCGGCAAGTTTTTGTAAAATATTTGCGTTCTTTTCGTAATATGTTTGGCGCTGATTCGAGGCTTGTCGCTCCTGCTGCATTATCATCTTTATTCTGTCTTCCATCGGCATATTTTGAAGATCTTGGTCGATTACGTGAACATCTGTTTTAGATACATATTCGTCACCAAGCATTCGCTCAATCTCTTTTTGATTATTTGCAAACAACTGCATTAAAACAGCCTCCGCTTCAGGAATGGAATTTTTGTCTTCCCATGGATGAATTTGATGTTTCAGCGCGAATCCTTCCATATTTCAATTATATAGTGTTAATTCAAAATAAAAAAGGGAGGATTTCGCGCAAGTGGTGCAAGCGCGAATTCCTCCCGATGTGGCTAAATTACTCATAGCTGGAGAGTGGTTTCATCCTCCAGCCATCCCGTATATTCGACATCTTCGCCGGTCTCAGGCGAAAAAGTCGAGTAGCTGCCCGTACTGCTGCAATATGGGCAGTGATCCACCTTCATTACCTTGCCGATTGCAATGTGGGTGTTAGGATAGTGAAGCTTACGCTCCTCAACTGTGAGTGCGCGAAGTTCACCCTCCAGCTCCATAACTTCCGAGCACCCATGGTTTCCTCGGGTTCCCGGCCCCAAAACTGTAATTTTTTTCATATTTTAATCCTTTTATTCTGGAAGTGATTTGGCAGAGTTTTTCCCCGATACTTACTGAACGTTTTTAGGATACAGAAGAGATGCCTTGAAAATTTCTTTCCTCCCAGCCCATGATTTCGAGGGCCGGAACCGAGCAGGGGTGCGCCTTTTGAGCATCTTGAAAATAATCATACTCAAGCGGCTTGAATTTTTTGTCCGTGAGTACCCCGATCGGGATCCTACTATAGAAATAGCCCGGGAAGCACCATCCCCAGACGACATCAACTCTCTTAGAGTTCAACGATGTCCCCTTAATTGCCGGGGTCTTGTCGCCTTCTTGGCGGTAATTCACGCCGGGCAGTTTTTTCTGCCCCCAGTGATGGGAGCAAAAATATATGGTCATCCGATGGCTGAAGCCCTGGGGCCACTCGACATGGCAACCACAGTTCCAATACATCTCCTCCATGCCGATATTGTTTTGCCGGTAAGTGTAGTTGCCAGGCTCTTTGAGTCCTTCGCCTAACTTAAACTTACGCTCCCAGGCTTCCTGGTTTTCTGGCTTCAACCAAAACCGACGGCATTCTCTTTGGGTGTTGAAGTGGAAGTCAAGCCATCCTCGCTTACTGATGGCATCAACAGCATTGATACTAAAACATTCCGGAAGGCCATGAAGACCCTTAAAATGAACTTTAACCGTATCCAAGTTGAGGTTAGAGGGCGGGTTCATCCACTTTTCCAAAGCTTCAGGACTCCAGGGCCTGCAAGCCTCATAAATTTCAGTGCTATACAAACCCATATGCTCACGCTTAGGAACTGTTTTTCCACAAAAAGTTTTCATCTGTTCTCCTTTATGAAGCCTTTTAGAGACCGGTGCCCCTGAATTTTTCCCGCTTACTAGGTTTCAGCGGAATTATTTTTACGGCAAGGCCGCGGGTATGAAAACATTTGGATATTTTCAAATCAGCGGACTCACCAGCTGCGATATTCGGTTTTCAAGAAGCTGATTATATCTCTATCTATGCTTTCGGCGGCCAAGCTATTTTTGGCTGTTATTCCAGCTTGACGAAAAAATATAACATTATCTGGTATGATTGTCAATACCTATTTGGTCTTTTTTTTGTTTTTGTTGCTTATTTACTATACTATATGCATTATTTGTACTTATAATGCATATTATAATGTCATTTTATATATTGACACTTTCCTCAAGAAATGCTAGAATTGAGGAAGATAATTTTAAATCCCCTAAGCTTTGCACTATGTATCAAAAACAACTACTCTCAATCGGCCTCACCAAGACCCAAGCCAACACCTTCGATTTTCTCCTGGAAAACGGCGAAAACAAGGCTTCCGGCATCGCTCGGGCCGTGAAACAGCCCCGGGGAGCTATATATAAAGCCTTGGACGAGCTTTTAGCCTTGGAACTGGTGGAAAAAGTGGAAAAACAGCGTGAAATCGCCCGTTTTCGGCCTCTTCACCCCCGAAAACTCGAAAAAGTGCTTGAGAAAAGGGAAAATACGCTGCGGCAAAGCAAAGGAACGTTGGAAGAAATTTTGCCCAATCTGACTTCCGCCTTCAATCTCACCGTCAACCGCCCGGGAGTGAAATTCTATGAAGGAGAAGAAGGCTTCAAAAAAGTCCTCTATGACACCCTCACAAGCAAAACGGAGGTGTATATGATCATCAATCGCGAAGCGCTCGCAGATCAGGAAAAATTCATGGAGATCAACGAGGAATACAAGCGCCGCCGCGTTCGCGCCGGAATCAAGAAAAAAATATTGCGGATAGGTGAAAAGCTTCCAGACGAAACTCCTCCAGACGACGATGAATCCTACCGCCGGATCACTGAGATCAAATACGCCGGAAAGAAATCCGAGATATTCAAAGCTTCAGTTCAAATATACGACAACAAAATATCCTATCAGATTATCGACGACGACAATCTTGTTTCGATTCTAGTGGAAGATAAAAATATATATCTTCTTCTCAAAACCGTGTTTGAACTCCTTTGGGAGAAGACAAACTCATAAAAATTGGACGGTCTGAAGCTGAAAACAGAAAATGATTGCGATGCGAAGCTTGGCTCTTCCCAAAAAACGGAGCAGCGTATAACATAATAATCATGAACATTCTCGCCATTGAAACATCCTGCGATGATACTGCTGTGGCTATTGTCAAGGCAGTGCGCGGAAAATTTTCGGTAATTGAGAGCTTCGTCTCTTCTCAAATTGGAGTGCATGCCCCTTTCGGAGGCGTAGTTCCCGATCTAGCCGCCAGAGAACATTTGAAAAACCTTCCCCTGCTGCTTAAAAAAGCCTTTTCCCAGTTTAGCCAAGGCTTGTCAGGAATAGACTTGATTGCGGTAACGCAAGGGCCAGGTCTAATACCCGCGCTTTTGATTGGCACTAACGCCGCGAAATCTTTAGCCTACGCCAGTAAAAAACCACTAGTAGGCGTCAATCATATTGAAGGACACATCTATGCGAATTTCGTTCGCGAAGTCAGAAGTTCGGAAATTAAATTTCCGATTTTGGCACTTGTAGTGTCGGGTGGACACACGGAATTAATCCTAATGAAGGGCCACTTGAAATATAAAGTGCTTGGCCAAACCATGGATGATGCCGCTGGAGAAGCTTTCGACAAAGTCGCCAAGATTTTAGGCTTAGGCTATCCTGGAGGACCAGCCGTCTCCGCTTACGCGGATAAATTTCCAATTTCCAATTTCCAATTTCCAAATAAATCCCAAATTAAAAATTCAAAAAATACTAAATACCAAATACTAAATACTAAATACCAGTTGCCTCGCCCCATGCTAAATTCTAAAAATTACGATTTTTCCTTTTCCGGGCTTAAGACGGCTGTTCTCTATACGATTCGTGATAATTCGAAAATATTGCAAAACGAAAAATTGAAATCGGCGCTGTGCTATGAATTTCAGCAAGCCGTAATTGATGTCTTAGTCCACAAGACACTGGACGCGGCAAAAAAATACAAGCCTAGTGCAATTCTGCTGGGCGGCGGGGTTTCAGCAAACCGGGAACTGCGCAGGCAACTTGGAAAAGCCCTAAAAAAAGACTTGCCCGCAACGGATTATTTTCTGCCGGATACCGGATACTCGCTGGACAACGCGGCGATGATCGCTGTTGCCGGATACTATCGCTTTGAGTTATCGAAAAATAAAAAGAGATTCGCGAGCAACTGGAAAAACCTGGAGGCGGATGCTCGCTTAAGTCTGAAATCCTAATGATTTACATTTTTTTCACAATCCCCTTCCTTGGAATCATTACCGCCCTTCTTGGGGCGATTATTGAGCAGGCGCTCGCGGTTTTCGTTGGCATTCTCTGGCAGAAAGAGTTGGTTTTCAATTTCTATAATAATTTATCCCTTTTCCTCATTGCTTCAGCGGCGATAGAAGAAATACTCAAATACTCGGCTATCTACTTCATATTAAAAGGCAAATTTTTTCTCAGAGGATTGCGCCTCGTGCTGGCCTCGCTTCTGCTTGGGTTATTTTGGGGTATCACGGAGGTAATCCTGATTGCGTACTCCCAGCCCCAATACGCAACTGGCATTTTAAATTTCAAATCTGATGATTTCCTGTCGGCAGTGTTTGTTATGCTGCTGCACGCCCTGACTGCTTTTACGATGGGAGTAATCATTTCCACTGCGATTTTTTCGAGATATCTTTTTTCAATCAGGGTCATCCTGCTCACAATCTTCATCCACTTGTTATTTAATTTTCTAATCATCCAACAAGGAAATTTCACAAACATCCTAGTGGAAGTAATCTTTGGAATTGTTTTTGCTGTCGATTTAATCATCTTGGCCGCTAATTTCAAGGCATTCCGGCAATAATTTGGGATAAAATTATAAGAAAATAAATTTGCTTTTGTGTAAAATTTATATTTATTGCCTATGATATTTACCCGCATTATCTTAAGAAAGCGGACTTGATTAAATAGAAGATCAATTATATACTGTGATTGTACTAGAGCCTTCACCGTGAGCTACGGAAATATAAATATATTAATTTTCCCAAAAAATATGAAAGAAAAAAAATCATTTTTTGAAAGATTGACTGGCACCAAAAAAGTGTCAGATGAAGAAAGGCCTATGCCAAATTATTATGATTATCCTCCCGTGAACCCTCCTGCCGCGAGCCATACAATTCAGCCGCAGGCTCCGATGCAAAATGAGGATTACACGGTTGAGCCAAACACACAGGAAGCTCCAGCCGAGGACGAGGGATGGTCTTCTGATCCGGAGGGTCAACTGACCATTGATGTTTATCAAACTGACAACGATATAGTTATAAAGTCCACGATAGCCGGGGTGAAACCGGAAGACTTGGATGTTTCAATCAACAATGACATGGTGACTATTCGGGGCGACAGAAAAAATGACGAGAAAGTTGAAACAGAGAATTATTACTACCAGGAGTGCTATTGGGGAACCTTCTCACGATCAGTAATACTTCCGGTTGAGGTAATCGCCGACAAAGCTGAAGCTTCAATGAAAAATGGAATTCTGACCATCCGCCTTCCGAAAGCTGACACGACCAAAACCAAGCGCATTCAAGTTAGAGGATTTTAGGGAATTTTCACGGCATATTACTTATTGAAATTGAAAATAACGGGCTTTTAAACCCGTTATTTTTTTACGCCCCCAAGCCAGTCCCTGGACCAATTGCAATTTTCATGTGTAATAACTTGTAAAATACCAATTTTTCAATTATTCTAAGATAAATGACAAAGAAATACCTTTTTATTTTCGCTATAGTTTTGTTCGCTCCAGTTTTGTGCCAGGCCCAGGAGACCTCCTTGGGAAATTTCTCCGTGGCCGATGTGCAAAAATTATTCGGATCGCCGATTCTTCTTCATCTGAAAGAACAAAAAATAACAGTGGATAAATCAATGCTACAGTCCTGGATAAAAATAAGACCTTCTCTTGAAATCAGCCCAAAATACAATTCGGAAGTAGAAAATATAAACTTCAATCCGGCGGATAATGCCTCAACTGGAATATATTTTAGGTTTCTTGGGCGCAAACAGGATGATTTTCATACTAGAATTTCCACAAGCCTGGTGCTGGATGAAACCGCTTTAAAAAATTTCCTTGAAAAAGAAAAAGGAGATACTCGGGTCAGCCCGGATAACGCCAAATTATCTTTTGCGGATGGAAAAGTTTCCGCTTTCGGCATCAGTAAAGAAGGTTATGAATTATCAGTTGACGATAGCGTGGCTTTAATCGCCAAAACACTTCAGGAAAACCCGTCCGCGAAAAATATCGAACTGCCAAGCGTATCTCTGCAGCCCGATATAACCTTAAAAGATATTGAGAAATATGGGATCAGGGAACTTATCGGAGAAGGTGTTTCTAATTTTCGGGGCTCGCCTAAAAACCGAATCCACAACATAACCGTCGGAGCAGCAAAATTTAACGGAGTCCTAATCAAACCTGGTGAAGAATTTTCTTTCATAAATACTCTGGGGCCGGTTGATGAAACGACCGGCTATCTTCCGGAGCTCGTTATCAAAGTTGATAAGACAATTCCCGAATACGGCGGAGGAATGTGTCAGGTTTCGACTACAATGTTTCGCGCCGCTCTCAACTCAGGACTTAAAATTACAGCCAGGACCAACCACGCCTATCCGGTTCAGTACTACGCTCCGCAGGGGCTTGATGCCACAGTTTACATTCCAAAGCCGGATTTAAAGTTCGTTAATGATACACCGGCATATATTCTTGTCCAAACGCGAATAGAGGGAACCCAGCTGCTTTTTGATTTTTATGGAACCAGTGACGGGCGCCAAGCTAAGCTGGTTGGCCCGTTTGTAACATCGCGCGGGGCAGATGGCGCAATGAAAACTGTCGTCACCCAAGAAGTCTATGACAAAGATGGAAATTTGGTTAGGAAATCGGAATTTAAAAGTAATTATGACTCGCCCAGCAAATATCCGCATCCCGGGCAGGAAAAAATAACCGAAAAGCCCACGGATTGGTCAAACAAGGAGTGGAAGGAGTATAAAAAGGCAAATGGATTATAGACTCGTTGACTTGAGCTCAATAATCACTTATAATCAGCAAGTGTTATTTTTATGGTATGCCTGATTTATACATACTGTCCCTGTAGTTCAACGGATAGAACGGGAGCCTTCTAAGCTCTAGATCGAGGTCCGATTCCTCGCGGGGACACCTGCAAAGCAAAGTAATGACGCACCCATAGCTCAATTGGTAGAGCAGTTGCCTCTTAAGCAAACGGTCGCAGGCCCGCCCCGCACCAATTCAGCTTGACCAACCAATAGACGTTTAAATAATACGCGCTGTTAGCTCAGCCGGTAGAGCAGTGGCCTCTTAAGCCAACGGTCGCAGGTTCGATCCCTGCACAGCGCACAAAACCAGAATTGGTGCGGAGTAAAAGCCCTGGCGGGTGCACGAAGCAAGTTCAGAGTGAAAAGTGGAAAGTGAAAAATTATCCCGCTTTGGCGGGACTCCAAAATTTTGAACTTTGATTTTTGAGTTTTGATTTATCTTTATGGCGGGTATCGTTCAATGGTAGGACATTGGGTTGTGGTCCCAAGAATAAGGGTTCGATTCCCTTTACTCGCCCACTCGTCAAAATACGGCTTAAGAAGCCGTATTTTGATTTGACCCTGGGGTGATAAAATCGTAAAATGGTAAGGAGAAACATAATAACCTTAAAAACAAAAAAATGCCTGATAGCGAAATCAACAAAAAACTCATTGTCCTGATTGAAGACGAAATGATCGTTTTAAATTTGCTCACCCAAAAGCTCGAAAAAGCCGGCTATCTCGTGAAAACCGCGACTGACGGCGAAGCTGGGCTTGCCCTAATCCAAGAAACTGAACCTGACTTAGTTCTCTTGGATATGATGCTTCCCAAGCTCAACGGATTCTCAGTGCTGGAAAAAATGGTTGAGTTGAAGTTGCTGCCAAAAATACCCGTAGTAATTATTTCCAATTCAGGCCAGCCCATAGAAATTGAACGCGCCCAAAAGCTTGGAATCCGGGATTACCTCATAAAAGTAAACTTCAATCCAAATGAAGTACTAGCTAAAGTCAACCAAGTGTTGGAATTAGAAGAAACATCCCCGAGCCCATCCTCCCTAGAAGAAGGCGCATCACACGGAAGAAAAATAATGAACGTCCTGATCGTTGAAGACGATTTGTTTATGGTGAGCCTATTGGAGAAAAAATTTTCCCCAGAAGAATATCATATCCTAAAAGCCTCAAACGTCACGCAAGCCAGAGAAATATTGGGCAGCAGTAAAATTGACCTAATGCTGCTAGACGTCGTTCTTCCTGGAACAGATGGATTTACCTTCCTAAAAGAATTAAAACAAAACGAGAAATACAACAATATTCCCGTTATCATTACGTCGAACTTGGGGCAACAGGAAGAAATTGATAAGGGAATCAAGGAAGGGGCTTCTGATTATATAGTAAAAGCACATTCCACGCCCGGTGAGATTGTCGAAAAAGTTGAGAAAATTCTCAAATCAAGCAAATAGACCTTCCCAGCTTAAAAATAACCAAACAAAAATCATGGCTATCCAAGCCGGAGTAGGCATTAGCAAGAATAAAGACCCTTTTCAAGCCGGATACGAAGCATGCAAGCTAGCACTCAAAAGCGCCGGCGTTGAAGTCCCGGATTTGATAATAGCGTTTTCTTCGGTCAGCCTCAATCAAGAGAAAGTCGTACTTGGCATTCGCGAAGCTGGCAGTAACGCGCTTCTCATTGGCGCAAGCGATGCCGGAGAAATAACCAACGATGGCGCTTCAAAAGGTGGCGTAGCGGTTATGGCCTTGAAATCGGATACAGTTAAATTTACCGTCGGAACAGGAGGGAGAATCGAGGAAAATGCACGTATTGCCGGATCTGAACTCGCCAAAGACATTACTGGCAAAGCTACGGATCCGATTCGCCTATTTATTATGCTGACTGATGTTTTGAGGGGAAACGGAGCCGATATCGTAAGAGGCGTTCAAGACGTGCTTGGAAAAGATTTTCTGATTGTAGGAGGAGCAGCAGGCGACGATTTTCTTTTTAAGGAAACTTACGTCTATTATTTGGATAAAGTCTTACCTTCATCAATAACCGGAGTCGGGCTCTCCGGTAACTTTTCGACCGGAATCGGCGTCAGGCATGGATGGGTTCCAGTTGGAATTCCCAGAACAGTCACTAAATCACGTGGCGCTGTCGTCCAAGAAATTGACGGAAAACCAGCAATTAGCCTCTACGAGGAGTATTTTGGAGAAAAAGCGGCTGAGCTTAAAGAGGAAACACTTGCCACCCTTGCTATTACCTATCCCCTGGGCATGAATGTCGACGGCAGCTCGGAGCTTCTCATACGCGACCCTATAACTGCTGACGATAAAGGGGCAATAACTTTCGCGGCTGAAATACCCGAGGGTTCGGAAGTCAGAATTATGATTGGAAGTAAGGACGAAGCTATTGCAGCCGCACGATTGGCAGCTACTCAGGCTATGTCCCAACTCAACGGTACGGAACCCAAGGCTGCTATCATTTTTAACTGCATCGCACGCAGCAAATTATTCGGCACGGACTCCGACGAAGAGATCAAAGCAATCCAATCGGTTATTGGGCCCAGCACTCCTCTGATCGGTTTTTACACTTACGGAGAGCAAGCGCCCCTGGGGGGGAAGGTCGTCCGGCCATTCTCCTGCTTCCATAATGAGACCGCAGTTATTCTTCTGCTCGGAAGCTAGACTGGTTAAATGCATTGCCGAAAGCCTCAAACAGAAATAAAAAATGAAAAAAACATTATTATTCTTGATCCTCCTGGCAGCAATTGTGATAATCAGCACAATTATTTTTAGAAATGGGATAAAGCTAAAGGGGCTATCGGACCTGGTTTCCTCCAAATCCAGCCATTCAAAAAAATACGCCATTGGAGTTGTGCTCACTGGAGGCGCCTATCAGCAAGCTTTTGACGGTCTTAGATATCAACTTGCGAAAGAGGGCTACAACGAAGGCGAGAATGTGTCATTTATCATTCGCGACGTTAGGGGTGACACTTCCAAGCTTCCTGAGGCCATACAAAGCCTGCTTGGGGAAAACCCCGATCTAATATATGCAATTTCGACACCGGTGACTTCAGAGGTGAAGAAATTAGCAAGCTCCGACATCCCGATAGTCTTTAATGCCGTTGGTGATCCGCTTGGGGCCGGATTTATAAAAAGCTATTCGCGGACCGAAACAAATCTTACCGGATGCTCAAATCTTTCCGCGGAGCTTTCCGGCAAGAGACTCGAGATCTTCAAGGAAGCATTTCCAGGTATAGATCGGGTCGTTACTTTTTATAATCCTGAAAATTCTTTTTCCACGCTATCAATTCAAAACCTCAGGCCTGCCGCAATGGCGCTAGGAATCAACCTTAGGGAATTTGAAGTGAAGAATACAGACGAACTCAGAGATGCCCTCGCGGCTTTAAAAACAGGAGAATATGATGGCATCTATGTCGTACCTGATGCCATGGTTGTCAGCAATATAGATCTTGTCATCCAAAAATCATTAGAGCTCAATATACCGTCCATGGCGCATGAGCAAACCCTGATGGAACAAGGCGTTTCCCTGGCTTACGGAGCAAATTTTTACGATCTTGGCAGCCAGTGTGCTTCAACTGTAATCAGTATTTTATCCGGACAAAAACCGGACAATATTCCCGTTATAACTCCAAGTAAACTGGATATCATTGTGAATCTTAAGCAAATTAAGGAGAGTGGAAGAGAGATTGATTCAGCCATTACCACAGAAGCCGATAAGGTCATTTTCTAACCTTATGAAAATTGTTCAAAAGATAAAAATATTTTTCAAGAAAAGGCCCGCGCTCCTAATACAAGTTGTGATTATTATTGTTTCTTTTATTCTTATTTTTTCATACTACAGTTTCTTCCAACCAAGCATGGCTAGTGTTAAGGAAAATATTGTCTCCCAACGCAGGAGCCTCGTTGATGCATCCCGCGCAGAGTTAGAGGCGTCCGTGGAAAACAATATAGATTCTCTATCAACTCTATCGGATAAATTAATATTGACCGAGAACGAGCTGGAGAAAAAGAAGATGGTTGAAAAATTCATGCGAGAGAATAGCTTGTTCATGGAGATATCAGTTGCTGACTTATCTGGCCAAGAGAAAATAAGAGTGTCGAAATTTTCCGTTTTTGACAGCCAAAGCTTGCCCAATGTGTCCGAGACCCAAGGATTCCAAGGAACTTTGAAAGATAAGACTTACTTAGGCCGCATAGAGATGACTAAAAAGGCAACTCCCTATTTCGAGATTGGCATCTCCTTCAAAGGCGCGGGTGATGATGAATCGGAGGTACTTCTGGCCCAACTTTCGCTTCAAGAAATATGGAACATCCTGTCTAACTCACGCTTGACCAACCCCAGACAGAAAATGTTCCTTGTTGATTCAGAAGGCTTTCTTATTGGAAACCCGAGTGATAATTCTTTGGTTCTTAAAAGGGAAAATATGCTTTCCTATCCTGGAGTGCGCCGAGTCATAAAAGACAAGACCGATCTCAACTATTTGGAATATAGAAGGGACGCTAAAGAAACTCGGATAATATCCGGGGCGGTTTTTAACGGCGGGCTGGGTTGGGGAGTATTTTTAGATGAACCCAGAAAGCAGGCACTTCTTGCTTATGACAAGATAAAAAAAGTGTCGTTGATATTTATTATTTTGACATCTTCCCTGCTTATCCTGCTGATAGCTAATGCGAGAGAATTGAGATTAATATTCTCAGACTTGAACCAGGGGAAAGAAAACCTGGATGCTGAAGTAAAAAAAAGGACAGAGCAATTGGCCGAGCTAGACAAGACTACGAAACTACTGGTTGGTCGCGATCTGGAGCTGCTGGAAGCCAACAGGAAGCTCCAGGAGATGGATACGATAAAATCAGAGTTCGTTTCGGTCGCCGCCCACCAACTGCGCACCCCTTTGACTGGCATTAAATGGTCTTATCTGGCGCTCCTCGAAAGTGATCCGGGTTCGCTTACGGCGGATCAGCAAAAAATAATCGAGGACGGACTCAAAGCAATCAATCATACGATTGAGCTCATAAACGATTTACTGAATGTCGCTCATATAGAAGAGGGAAAGTATGGTTTTAACTTCTCAAAAAAATCAATTACTGAGCTCATAGAAAATACCTACAAGAGATATCTGCCAATAGCAAAAGAAAAGGGCATAAATCTTAAGCTTGAATTTGATTCAAATGAGCTTCATGAGCTAATGATAGACTCTGATAAAATGTCAATTGTTTTTGATAACCTAATCGACAATGCCGTGAAGTACACCTCTCCGGGCGGAGAAGTGGCATTGTCCGTCCGGGGAAAAGACGGCTCCGTTGAATTCAAGGTAAGGGACACGGGAATTGGCGTACCCGAAGATCAAAAACACCGCTTATTCAGCAAGTTTTTTCGAGCCGACAACGCCTTGCTTTTCCAAACTTCTGGCAGCGGTTTAGGCCTCTACATGGTGAAAAATATAATCGATCGACACTGCGGAACAATTTCATTTGAGAGTGAGGAGAATAAAGGAACCGCTGTTTCATTCTCACTACCTAAAACAGCAGCCTGCATTATCGACAAATAGCATTTATAATTTCAAAAAGCCCGATGCAAACCATAGGGCTTTTTTATATGCGTCCTTTGGGACCCGAAACTAGGCCCTTCTAGATCCCCGCCTGTCGATAACTGTGCCCCGAAGAGGACTCGAACCTCTAACCTTCTGGTCCGAAGCCAGACACTCTATCCGATTGAGCTATCGGGGCGTAAATACTGAATTAATCTAACAAAAAACGACCTTTCGGTCAATGATATTTATCTGCAAACTAATTAAGGACATACAAACGAATTCCGTGCTAAAGATAATCTTAGACTTCACATAAAACTTATTAAAAATCGGTTCGTATATTAGTACGAAATTAGTAGTTCGTAAAATTTTAAAATCCGTCCGGATAGAATACGTCCTTTCCCTCAAAGTTAGCCGGAGCTGAAAAGTATTGCTTCTTATTTTCGACCAAGTCAGTTATTTTATCAAAGCTTTTTTTATCAAAAGAAAATTTAGATTGTTCATTGATATACTCTTTTTTTTGTTCCTCGCTCCAATCTCCCTGATAAATGTTGTAATACCAAATCATAGCGGAATAAGCTGCGATCCCAACTAGCACGAAAAGATACAACCAGCGCAGTAAAAATTTGCCTGAATTAGCTGCTTTTTTCCTGACAATTCCTAAAATACTTTTTTTATCACCGTCTTTATTGCCCATTCGTATAGACCATGATTAAAATATTAGACTTTACGAGTTTACCCTCCGGTATTTCACCTGAAGCCCCTGAATTACTACTTTGGTTGGAGCTGCTGCTCGGCTTATTTTTTATAAACGCATCAACGCTATAATTATATATTCTTACAAAATAGGGCAGGTTTTCCATTTTTATTAAAAAATTAACCAACTGCGGATAGGTTCCGCTTAATTCCAAATTAAATCCTAAATTATTCTTAAAATTTTGAGCCGAGGCAGTGCTTTTCGTATTACTGTCCTTAGTGGCAGCTGAGTCTTTTTTTGCAGTCGCCGCATCCTCGTCACTATCCTTTGGGACAGTTTTTTTCTGAGCACTCGCAAGTTTGCTTAAATCAGCCACGGTGATTGTAATTTCGTTTCCCGTTTCACCGGCGATTGCCTCCAAGGATTTAATAAGGGGCAATGCATTGTTTTTGTCGGCGTAGAAACCTTCCATATCGTTTTTATGCGTTTCCAGATCGCCCAGGCTCTTTTTAAGCTGGCTTATTTTTTGACTTTTTTCCTTCTGCACTTGCCAATCAAGTTTTTCTTTTTGAATGCCCGCCGCAGTATCTCTAATTTTTTTTGCCTGATAGAAAAAAGTCAACCAGCCCAAAGACGCCAGTACTACTATTATTGCAATAATGATTAGGAGTATTTTTTTGTCCGCGAATCTGTTCATTAATTTAGAAACCTTGAGCTTTATTGATCATATAGATAACCCTTGTCAACATCCATTTCGAGATTGAAGTTGATGTCCGAAGGAGATACGAGATTATTAAGCGAATCTGGCACTTGAAAACCCTCTTTTCTTAAACTGTCTTGGAAGTTCAGGAGAGCTTCCCTGGTTTTCGAAAAACCGGCAATTTTAACATGCTCGCCTTCGCCTTTCAATGAGCTTATTTTCAACCCTTCTGGACACACTTCGGATATTTTTTTGAATACTTTCGGCCAGTGGGGGATCTCAGCTCCAATTTTGACAAGCTTCTGCGATTCCATATCCAAGTCCTGGAGCAATTTGCCATCTTGCTCGACATTTATGCTCGGGCGATTTTGGCTGTGCATATTCGCTTCACGCTCGCCGCTTCTTTCTATATTCAGCGCGATCTGGACAGCAAATAGCGTTCCAGATAACACCACCATCGCGAAAATCAAAGAGAAGCTAAGTTGCAAAATTTTTCTCGTTTCTTTTTCTTTGCGCAGCTTCTCTTTTAAATTATCCGGCAGCACGTTTATGCTAATCATCATAGGAAAAATTTCTTAAAGCTAGTCCAATCGACGTTGCGTATGAAAGGATATCTTCGGGAGAAGGCGTCTGAGAACCTTTTTTTATTTTGACCCCAATGAACGGATCTCCCAAAACGACTCGCTTCTTCACTTTTTCATTGAGATAATCCACTAGTTCGATCATCAAGGCCCCCCCTCCGCTCAGGATGATGTCTTCCACTTTCTCTTCGGTATTTATTGACTCGGAATAGAAGCTGATTGAACGATCAATCTCGGAAGCCAGATTCTCAAGCAAGGGATTATAGACCTTGAAAAGAGTATCATCTTGCCTCATTCTCCCAAGTCCATATTTATATTTTATTTCCTCCGCTTTCTCCTTGCCAACCCCTACCTCTTTCTGTAAGGCATCCGTAAACGTTTTCCCGCAAAGAGGTATACTGGAAGTGAAATAAGGAATCTGATCTTTGCAAATAGCCAGGCTCGTCTTTTCGGCGCCAATATCTACGATAAGAGTGGGTTTTCGATTGTTTTCCGCGGTTGTCAGGCTCCGAATTGTCGCAATTATATCAATCTCCACTGCAATCGGAGAGATACCCGCCTGCTTCATTGCTTCGCAATATGCATCCACTACGGTTTTGGGAACAGCGGCTACCAAGACTTCCTCCTGGTTTTCGTCGGAGCGAATCACCTGCCAATCCAGATAAACCATATCGACTGCGATGGGAATATTAGCTTCTGTTTCCCATTTCACCGCTTCTCCAGCTTCCTCTCTCGACATCTTTGGTATTCTGATTGTTCTGATGAAAGATTTTGTTTCCGGTATGGAGAAAATAACCTGTTTACATTTTATGGGTCGGCATTTTGATGAGCTCATAAGATCTCTTATCTCTTTTGCCAACTCTGCTGCATTAACCACCACACCCTCAGTAACCAGGCCCTTTTTTATGTCCTTTTTACTAAAAGCGGAAATTTCGTATTCGTCCCTTTTCTTCTCCAGCCGAAAAGCCTTGAGCGAGCCATCCTCAATTTCCAATCCGAAAGCGTTGGATTTTTTTCCGAATAATTTGAATTGCATCTTCTACTTTTCTCTTTCTATTTTAATAATTATAGCTCCTCCCAAAGATCAATTTGATATTTATCCCCGGTAGGAAAATATGGCGGGGGCCAATAGACAAGATTATTATCAAAATACAAATTCCGCGTGGTATAGCCCGTATCGTCAGTCCAAGAAAACCCGTATCTTTCCTTTGTCACCAAAGACCCGTAGACAGTTATAGCGCTTCTGTGCACATAGTCCACCGGCCAAGTCGGCCATGAATAATGATCTCTTCCAACCCTGCCTTTTTGCGCCAGAAGAGAAGCGTCTATCTCCAAATCATCTTCGGAGTACAATCCGATGGAGACATCCTTTTGAGCGATAAGGCCCAGAATATCCGTGCCATCCTTTTTAGTATACAGAATATCTTTGTTTATATAAATGCTTTTGGGATCAGGGTTAGGCGACAAGTCGGCTGCGATAATTGTTACCCGGTCTCCGTTAATCTTTCCTTCGATCCAAACGTTATTTTCCACAAACACCACTTGTCCGTCCGGAATCGGATAATTTTCGGGCGTCGTTTCCTCTCCTACAGTAATGCTATACGCACTTGTATCATAACTCTTTACCATGGATACATCCATCGTATGATCTTCCTTGAGTATAATGTGATATCCATACACCGGAACGTCTTCCCAACGACAGACTCTTCTTCTTCCGCTTCCGTAACAATTATATTCCTGAGTAGTATCGTCACCAAAATACTTCCCGTCTGATTCGGCGTATTGCTTCATTAAGTTAAAATCTGATATTAAGTCGCTGAAGTTTTTCTCTGGAATAGGAAATTGCCTACCCGCTTGAAACACATCCGATCGATCCGGAACCGGGCTGGTGGGCGGCGCTTCGAGCGGCCGAAAACTATCGTCTATTCCCGTTTCCGGGGGAGGATCAACGTGCGTATGAACTCCAAATTCATTTTTGTTGAGATCGCATTGTTCATAACGGTTGTAATGCTCACAATGGTCCGGGTCATCGTATTCCGGTATGTGACTGGAGACGATATTGTGGGCTATACCATCAAAGCGCACGCCTTTGTTTGAATGGATAGGCCCAAAAGTTTCCGTACCTTCTCCAAAGCGCATATCATCGTCTGCTACTACGGCATATTCGCACCAGGCTGGCTGTCTGAATCTAACTCTAACAGATCTTTTCTGGCTAGGAAATTTATACGTCCACCCAGTTGATTCTACTATTACTATCGTTGAATCCGGATCGGGAGCAGTCACCTGAATGCTGTATTTTCCCACAGGGTTTCCTTCCGGATCCTTTACTTCTTCCTCGTAGGGGACACCCACCCCTTTAGCCGTACCACCCTCCCAAAACTCTCTTTTCTCAATAGGAGGTTTCCCTTCTACTGTATGCGCCAAATACCAACGATACCAATAGACACCCGCTTCAGCAATTTGGAATGTTTGCTCGCGGTTATTGGCATAGCGGCCATTTTTATATCTTGACACGACAAAGCCTGCGAGCCCAACCAAAATGACCGCCGCCATGGAAGAAATGATTACTATATATATCAAAACTGATCCCCTCTTTTTATTTTTTGTCATTTTACCAGTTGTCTTTTAGATTCCTTAAAGCGACAAATGACTCCAGCCGGATGTTATCCGGAGCCCGGTTAGGATCAAGATTATAGCGTACATCCGTCTTCACCATTCTAATTTGGCTGATTTGAGACACAGGTACAGCAAGAGGATTATTCACGAGATCGGCCGGGTAATCCTCGTTATAATAAGAAAAAAGAGGCTGGCTCGTGGTGTTCACAACGTGTTCGGCTAAAACTGATTCAACCTGATCAGAAGACGGATACACTGGAGGAGTTCCGCTCGGCTCGCTTACACCCTTTTTTATTGAATCGTTTTCCAGAAAATAGTGGACTTGTTCCGTTACTCCATCTCCATCCACATCGGAATAAAAAACAAAATCAAAATCATCTGCGCTTTTTATGGCATAAGCGCCGGAATCCGCCCGCCTTAAACCTCTAATGTCTCCAATCATTGTTTTCAAGCTTTTTTGCACGTTGTTTACGGAAATTCCCTGCTCCATTGAAAACCCATAATTTCGGTAGATGTACTTGATGAGCATCACCACTCCATTCATCATCAGAAGAAAAATGAATACTGCTATTAACATTTCCACCAGAGTCAGCCCCTTCTGGGAATATTCGCCTTGTTTTAAAAATTTTTCTCTCATGGAGTAATTGGATTTAGTTGGATATCCATTTGCGTGAGAAGATTAACGTCAACACTGCCAGTATAACTTTCATAGCCGTCTACCGATACCTCCACGGTATAAGATCCGGCAGACATCGTCGTTGGAGGGTCCGTAAAAGGAGGAAAGTATATATAATTTTTTTGAGCGGTGATTTGCGTCTGATCAAAGTCAGTGCCGTTAAAAACGCGAACATTTGCCCGCTCAACCGGGTCGCCGGTCACAGCATTAGACAGCTTTACAACCAGCGAATTAACATTGCTTGGCGCAATATACATAACGAGGTCTGCGGTTTGGGCCGGTGATAAGGGAACTGGATTATTGATACTGGTTTCAACTAGAGTATAGTTCGGCTCAGTTAAAGCCACGTTATATACGCCAGGAGGAGTGTCTGTCAGATTTTTTGTGCCATTTTCGTCTGTCACGACGTCCTCGATTACGTTCTTTATTTTTACAAGGGGATCAACATGATCAGTTCCGATTATTCGCCCTCCATCGATATGCAACCCTATACTAGGAAGGGCCGCATCCAAAAGGCTTCTGGTCGATATATTTAAGGTACTTAACTTATCAATAATAATCCCTTTGGTATTGAGATACCCCGCTATCACGGAGGCATGCTCGTCGGTTGGGTCGTAAGCAGTCGTTGGATAAGGCGGCATAGTAGTGACATTTTCATAGCCATCTTTTAATACTGAAATTTCATAGCTGCGATCTCCTTCCGGCAATACCAAGAGGATCGTACCGGATGAATCGGTAGTAGTATGAATATCTACCGGATCAGGTATGCTACTATTGATTATTCGAGTATCGACACCGGAGATTCCTGAACCGGTTCCATCCAAGATATTAATTCTGAATGATCCTCCGCCCACGTCCGATTCCACTCCATCCGGGACAAATTTGGAAACGACAATGACTCCCTTCCCGGTACTTGCCCCTGCCCAAGTCACTTCAACCTTGGCTAGCTTGTAATCAGTAATTATATGATTTTCATCTTCTGCATCCAAGCCATCAAAAGAGTCGTCAATATATCTGATGTTTGTGTGAACATGAAAAGCGTTACTGCTTCGCACTACATCCTCATCTTGAGCTATGGCCCCGCTTGGAAATCCATTCACCATGCCTATTTCTGCGTAAGCCAGATTGCGGATTATTTCCATTTTTTCATTTGCCAGTGCCGCCGCTTCAGTCCTGCGTTTTGATTGGACTAAAGATTTCAATCCCGCGTTAAAAGCGCCGTATACTGACAGAAAAACAATGCTGAAAATAAAAACCGCAGAAACAACCTCCAACAGACTGAATCCTTTTTGCTTATTTATTCTTAAAAAATTGTCGCGAAGCGACACCATATTTTTAATTTTTACTTTTAATTTTCCACTTCCAGCTTACATCTGATCCATGACTGAGTACATTGGCATTATCATTGAAACCGCGAAGAATCCCACCGCAGATCCGATTATTACCATAAGTACCGGCTCAATGATTGAAGATATATTTTTAGTCGCTTGATCGATTTCTTCTTCGTAAAATTTAGCGAGGTCCAATAAGACATCCACCGTTTTTCCGGTCTCTTCTCCAACTTCCACCATCTGGATAATAAGTACCGGAAAAAGCTTGGGAAAGTTTGAAAGCTCGCCATAAAGCGGTTTCCCTTTTTGAACTCCCTCTTGGATTTTTTTAAACGCTTCTTGATAATATCTGTTGGTTAGAGTTTCTGAGATGATCCGCAATGACTCGGCAATCGGAACCCCACTCTTTATGAGTGAGCCATAGATTCTGGCAAAACGGGCATTATTAACTTTTATCGTAATTTTATTGATAACCGGCGTCTTGAGAAATAGAAATCCGGTAGCTCTTTTTCCGTAAATAGTTTTAAAAAACACAAAGATAGCCGCGGCAATCAGAATTATCATTCCAAAAACAAGAATTTGATTATCTTTCATGAAATTACTTGCTCCAATTACAATTTTGGTGGAAAACGGCAGCTCGGTGTTGACATCAGAAAAAATCGCGGTGATCGACGGAACTACATAAGTCATCATGGCAATCCCGATCACAAACATAACTAGCATGATGACTCCCGGATAATACATGGCGCCCCTAACTTTGCTTATCAAGGAATGTTCTTTTTCCAGCTGATCAGCCAGTAGTTTAAGGACCTCTTCCAAGTTTCCTGCCACTTCTCCCACTCTGATCATATTAATTGAGAGATCATCAAAAACTTGTGCCTTTTCCAGGCTATCGCCCAGACTAGTCCCCATCTTTACTTCATTTTCAAGCTGCCCCAATACGGCTTGAAATTTTCGGTTTTTAGTTTGGTTGGAAATTACTTTCAACGCCCTGGGCAATGAAAGCCCCGATCCCAGCATGACGCCCAAATGTCGCGCGAACATCATCTTGTCCTTAAGTGACACCTTAGAAAAAAAACTCATAACTTTGCTGCTTTTTTGAGATTTTGCTTGTCTCTCAAAAATAGTCGTGACAAAAAATCCTTCGTTACGAAGAGATTCAACAATAGATCTCTTGTCAGCCCCTTCTAAGTCTCCCTCTTTGACTTCTCCCTGGCTATTTTTTGCTACGTATTTGAAAATTGGCATAGAGTTATTCCTTCGTGACTCTCAAAACTTCTTCGATTGATGTTATTCCTTGAAGAGCTTTTATAAAACCGTCTTCGACAAGCTTCAACATGCCTTCTTCGGTCCCTTTTTTTTCGATTTCATCGCTGGTTGCTTGTTTGCCTATCATTTGAGCTATACTTTCGGAAACATCCAACACCTCATAAATCCCAACTCGCCCCTTGTAGCCTTCCTGATTGCAACGAGAACAGCCTCCCGGACGCCAAAACTGCAGATCCTTCCAATCGTTTCCGGATTTCACATCAATTAGATTATTTTTTTTTGCGATTTCAACAATTCTTGCTATGTCAACTTGTTTTTTCAGCGACGCCGAAAGCTCCTCGTCAAGATTAAATGGTTGCCGGCAGTCTGAACATAATTTTCTAAGCAGCCGTTGCCCGACCACGACATTTATAGTTGAGGCAACTAAAAAAGATTCCGCTCCCATGTCCAGGAGCCTCGGGATAGCTCCGGCAGCGCTGTTGGTGTGAAGAGTTGACAGCACTAGATGCCCCGTCATGGCCGCATGGATGGCGATTTCCATGGTTTCTTTATCGCGGATCTCTCCAATCATGATAATGTCAGGATCCTGGCGCAAAAGCGATCTGAGGCCGGAGGAAAATGTCAGCCCGATCTGCGGCATGACCTGCGTCTGATTGATGCGCGGCATCTTATATTCAATCGGGTCCTCTACGGTAGAAATATTCACCTGTGGGGTATTGAGAATGTCCATAACTGTATATAAAGTTGTCGTTTTTCCTGATCCGGTTGGTCCGGTAACCAGAATCATGCCATTGGGTTTTTTTATGGCTTGGTGGATATCCTCAAGCGACTTTCCCCATAGGCCCATTCCCTCCAAAGTCAGCCCCTTGGATGATTCATCTAAAAGCCTCATTACAATTTTTTCTCCGCTGTATACAGGAAGAATTGAAACCCGGAAAGCCACCCGATGACTATCTTGTTCGATTTTGAAACGGCCATCTTGGGGCAAGCGATGCTCATCCAGCTTTAAGTTAGAAAGTATTTTTATTCTTGCTACGATTCCGTCCATTACTGACTTGGGAAGCGTCATGGCATCATGCAATATTCCGTCGATCCGGTAGCGTATTCTCACTTCTTTTTCATCCGGCTCAATATGAATATCACTTGCCTCCTGAAGCACGGCGTGTTTGAGGAGTGTATCTACTATGCGGATGATCGGCAAACCTTGGGCTACTTTTTCCAGTGATTCCTCGGATACGATATCCTCTGCGTTTTTTTCAATAATGTCTCCAAACTCGGCCTTAAGGCTTTGTTCATATTGCTTAAGAGCATTCTCCACGCCTTCCTCGGTCGTAATGCAAGGTGAAATTTTTAGCCCGGTTTTTTTTCGGATAAAATCAATGGTCTGAATATCTTCCGGATTGAGCATGGCGACTTTGAGCTCGTCGTCTGCCTTCTTGAAGGCCACAATCTTATATTTTTTAGCTATCGGTTCGGGTATCATTTGCAAAATCTCCCGCGGTATAATTTCTTTTTCCAGATTCACGAAAGGTACTCCTAAGATATAAGAGTAGAGCTGGCGAACTTGATTGCCGCTCATCAGTTTTTGTTCAACCAAAACATCACCCAGTCTCTTTCCGGACTGTTTACTGACGTCAATTGCCTTATCTACGTCGGTTTCAGGAACCAGTCCCGCGTCCAATATGAAGCTTTTTAGTCTTTCGTTATCAACTCTCATTTGCACGGAGATCCATGATCGAAGATCAAGGATCAATAAATATTTTTTTGTTTATGAAAACCAATTTGCTATTTCAAGTTCTCCTTAACTTTTTCCAGGACGTCTTTCAGGCTAAAATCGGACTTGACCATAAAAGTTTTTGCGCCTAAGCTGATGGCCTTTTGCACATCACTAATCTCTTCCAGATTAGTGAGAATTAAAACTGGAATATCTTTGATTTCAGGATTTTTTTTGATATCTGCCAGTACTTCATAGCCATCCTTTTTCGGAAGTATTATGTCCAGTAGTATCAGATCCGGTTTTTCGCTGGCAGCCTTGGCAAGTCCTTCTTCCCCGTCTACAGCCGGTATAAGTTCATAACCTTCCTGCCCCAGCATTTCCAGCAATGCATTCTGGAGAGCTCGGTCATCTTCTACGATCAAAATTTTCTTTTTATTGGCATCTGACATGCGTTTACAATTAAAATTTTAAGTTGTGTTAGATATCTAAAGTTTGACGCTGGGAAGAGTGAAAAAAAATGTCGAACCTTTGTCAATTTCGCTTTTAAACCAAATTTCGCCTCCAAAGCTTTTAAGAATAGCTTTAACCAAGTATAGACCCAATCCAACACCCTCGGTCCGATAGCGCGAAGCATTACTGCTTCTGAAAAATTTTTCGAATATCTTGTCGTGCTGATGGCGCGGAATACCCACCCCCCAGTCCTGGACCGTGAATTTGACATTATTAGTGTTGTTCTCAAGTTTAACCAGCACCTTACTGTTATCGTTTGAAAATTTTACCGCATTGCCGATCAAGTTATCGAAAACTACTCTCATTTTTTTCTCATCCGCCACCACAAGCGGCAAATTATCCTCGATTCCCAACTCAACTTTAATTTTCTTGCTGTCAGTCAGATGTTTCAGTCCTTCGACTACTTCCCTGACCACCCGGCTAAGATCAACTTTTTCCTTAACAAATATAGTCCGGCCCTGATCGATGCGGACAACATCCAGAAGGTCACTAACCAGCTTAAGCATTTGCTCATTGGACTTTTTGATATTGTCCAGAAAAAGCATTTGCTTGTCGGAAAGAGCGTGCTCGGGCGTTTTTTCCGTTTCGATAATCTCCAAATTCCATTTAATCGCCGAGAGGGGGCTGCACAACTGATGGGAGATGATGGAAATGAATTCACTTTTCAAAATATCAGCCTCTGCGATTCTTTCCACTCCTCGGATGATTAAGTTTCCGATTACAAAAATCACGGCCACCACCAAGCTAACGCTGACTACCGTGACCGTCTCGTCATCAAACCGCCGGGCAGCTATATATGTCCCCACCATGGCTGTCACGGTTACGACTCCCATCACCAAAAAAAGAAAATTCGGACATTGCCAAAGGCCGATTTTATATTTTTTGCACCGGGCGATAAAGTTAAAACCGTCAAGAAATTTACTGAACATTTATTTTGTTTTTTTATTTATTTAACAGGGTGAACTGATTCTATCTTCAAATAAATCTCACTCTAATTATACCACAAATGCGAGATCTTTTAAAGTGATTCGAGCGCCTATTTCTCTACTGATTTTTCCCACATGAAGTCGAACATACTTTTAAGCATTTCCACAATATATTGATCTTCGATTAACAGAGCCAGTGGCGCTTTAGGCTGCCAAATAACTACTTTATTCGCGAATAGCTGAAAAGAAGTCATGAAAGGCCAAGTCCCTTTCAAGATTCTGGTTTCGCGAAGCTCCGCTTGATCTTGTGGACGTAGAATTTCTGCTCCCTCTTTTCCAGGAAGAGTGAGAACTTTTACAAAAATATTCCTCTTTACCCTTTTTGTAATCCATTTTCGCTCTTCCGTCCAAGAAATAAATCCTATAAAATCCTCGGTTGCGCCGAAAAACAAGACTTCCTTGTTTTCTTCCTCCAAGCTTTGATTGAATATCTTCAGGAAATGCTCTTTTCCCTGGAGAACTCTAACTTTCGTTGGCGCTTGTCCCTGGTGATATTTAGTTAAGAGGTCCGGCAGGGAGGAGACCAGATTATGATCGATCTCGGACATATCTTCTCGCTTTTTTCTGATCATTTCCAAGACAAAGGTTGGAGATTCCACCATGAAAGCCCGGGCGTATTTTCCTTTTTCGGAGAATTTTGCCAACCCATGTTTTTCAAGGCTGAAAATGACCTTGTAGACATTCGGCCTTGAAATTCCCATATGTCGGGCAACATTCACGATTGAAGTTTGCCCCAATTTTAAGGAGATCACGTATAGATTGATTTCCGCTTCTGATAGTCCTAATTCTTTGAGGCCTTTGTAAAGGCTTTTTTTCAGTTCATCCTGCTCCATTTTGGCTAAAATAGGCTAAGTTATTTTATTGTATGTATATTATTATTATACATTAATAATTTTATAGGTCAATTTAAGCTTTTATTATTGATTATTTTGTAATTATTTTATATACTTGTAGGTCAAGTTTAAGCAGAACTTGATTAAGAAGCTCCTTAAAAATATCGAGGTGATACAAATGACTACCTGTCTCAAAATCGGAAACTGGAATGCGCCGTGGCTGGCGATGAGATTTGGAACTCCGCTTTATGTTTATGACGCGGAAAAGATTATAGCTAACTTTAGAAGGATTGTGAGCTCAATTCCGTATGAGCCGAAGCAAATCCATTATGCGATCATGTGCAATAATCATCCCAAGATCTTAACCTTGCTTCTTGACGTAGGCTCTTCCCTTCAAGTGAATTCCCTCCAGGAATATATGTTGGCGCAGCAGTGCGGATACTCGAAACAGCAGATCTCTGTCACTACCACAAATATCTCGCCAAGAGACATGAAAAGATTCATAACGCTCGGTGCTCATCTTAACCTGGACTCACTCGAGGAGGTCGAAGAATATGGAGAAATTACCTCGCACTATGGCGATCATCCGCTCATCAAAAAGGAAATCGGCATCCGGGTTTTTATTCAACCTGGAATGCTAAATCAATGCGCCACTAATAAACCTTATGACCCAAAAGCGAGGGTCGGCATAAAAAGGGAAAAATTTCCGGAAGCCAAACGCATCGCCAAAAAATACGGGCTAAAGATCACTGGCATCCACGGCTATCTGGCTTCGAATGTACTCGATCTCGAGCCATTCCTTACTCTCAGCTCATATCTCGCTGACTGCGCGAAAGAATTTGAGGACATTGAGTATATAAACTTCGGCGCGGGTTTCGGCATTCCCGCTAAACCGACCGACAAAGAATTTGACTGGGGTGGATATGGCCAACGCCTTACTTCTCTCATGCATTCAGTATCCAAGTATTTCGGTCGAGAAATTAGTCTCAAAATCGAGCCCGGACGTTCCTTGATCGGCGACGCCGGAACCCTGCTCTGCGAAGTCACTAATGTCAAAAACATGGATACCTGGACCCAAATCGGCGTGAACTGTGGCTTTGGAATTTTCGCGCGTCCTTACATCTACGGCCAGAATGCAGGAGGTTGGCATGACATTGTTGTAGCCAACAAGATTAACAGCAAGCCTAAACGGCTCTACACCATCTGCGGAAATTCCGTCCTGCAAAATGACTTTCTAGCGGAAGATCGCTTACTGCCAAAGATAATGGTCGGTGACATCCTCGCCATCAAAAATGCCGGGGCATACGGATCTGTGCTAATGTCGCTATTCCCTGGCTATAAAAAACCGACCGAAATTTTGGTCAGCGAGGCTGGCATTAAAACATTTTAATCGATGCTGGGAGAGTCGCAGAACTACGCGGTTCTCCCTTTTTTTATTTTGAATATTTTAATGCCCGAAGAAACCACGGGCAAGCTTGTCGGGGATTTGGACGAGAGCCACATTACTGTCCGCGCATAGTTTTTGAGCTTCGCTGTCGTTAACCGAGCCGGAGGTCGCAAAAATAGTTTTCACGCCGGCCCCGATCAAAACCTGAGGAGCATCGGGAAATGGGAAGAAGCTATCGCTCGCCGCCACTGCATTTTGGATAACGTGCCCGGCGTCTTTAGCGCGCTTGATCGCTAACTCGCAGCAGCCCACCCTGTCCTGCTGGCCAACTCCGTTGCCGATTAACTTGGAATTATTCACAAGAGTGATCGTATTGGAATTAGAAGTCACGCCAATTGCCCAGGCAAGAAGTAAGTCTGATTTGACGCCATCGCCCAGCTTGCCGAATATTTTTATTTCCGGATGAGCGAAATCCAAAACAAAAGCGTAATTCGGCTGGGTCAAGAAACCCCCGCGGACATAGCGAAATCTTTTTTTGATATCCAAATTGCCCTTGCTGATATTGGCAAGAGCCGCGTTAACCACAAATCGGCACTTATCTTTTTTTCTTCTCGAGAGCTCAAGCGCTTTTTCGGAAAAACCGGGAGTTACGATTCCATCTAGCAATCTTCTTTGTCCTTCGCCCATTGAGTGCGTTAACAATGTTTCCGCTTCCCCTTCATCAAAATCGAAATTAAACATTGTAAGCCCTCCAAAAATCGCCCTCGGATCGCCTTCAATCACTTTTTTTATCACCTCGATCTTATCATTACCATATGCCGCTCCGCAGCAATTGCCATGTTTCACCGCGACTCCAAAATACTTTGCAGAAACATTATTTATCTCGAAGGCGGCAATGATGTGCGTCAACGTCTGAAGCATCCGATCCATGTCGCAGGTATTGTTATAACTTAGCGCCATGTCAGTCAGAATCTTGAATTTGTCGAGCGCAAGCGGATCATCGCTTCCAGCTGAATACAGCCGGCCCGGAACCTGGTAGGCGTTTTCTCCATAGAGAGTTTCGGATATCTGAATTCCTAAATATCCGCCGTATCTCTCTTCTGAATGAAACTTGGCCGCTTCGAGACAATATTTGGAAATTACATATTCTGCTTTAGCCGCAAGTTCAATTCTTTCTTTTTTGCTTAAATCGCCGTTGTTTATTAGCTTATCAATTACTCCTTTGCGATCTCCTGGATCGCAAACAACAATTCTTCCTCCCTTAGCTGCGGATCTAACCATCGTCGGCCCACCCACATCTGTTTTTTCAATAACCGATTCGTAGGTGGCATCTGATTTTTTAATTTCTTCCTCTAGAGGATATAAATCGCAACAAAGCAAATCGATAAACGGAATTTTAAGTTTTTCCAGTTCTTTCATATCTTCTTGAACATCCGGCCTTGCCATCAGTCCCGCGTGAATTTCGCGGGATAACGTGACAACCCGATGCCCGAGTATGGCTTCTCCGCCTACTAAATCCGCTACATCCCGCACTGGAATATTTTTTTCTGTTAAATATTTCGCCGTCCCCCCCGATGCCAAAATCTCCCAATCCAGATCCACCAAGCTTTTAGCAAATTTTTCAACTCCTTTCTTGTCAAAAACGGAAATTAACGCGGTTTTTTTGTTCATAGCTTATAATGCCAAAATAATTAGATATTCCTCCTCATAAATTTTATAAAATTCCTCTGCAAGTCCGCAATTTCCGAATTTTCAATTATGACGCCAGCCAAGTTCACTAATGATAACATCGCCACTTTATTTCCTGCAACCATAAGGTCAACTGATAATCGGAAATCTTTTGGCAAAATCTTCGGAGTTCCGATCCCCTCATAGTATTTGCTCTTAGCATGTTTTTTGCCGACCGGACTATTTTCGATGACATCTTTAATCTGTCCGCCGTGTTCTCGAATATTCTGGAAAAATCTTTCGTTGTCATCTTTATTGAAAACCGAAAAATACTTATCGGCCGAAAACACTCCATAGATTGTTTGCGAGGTTTTGGTCATCTCGTCGTATATTGTCCGCATCCCTTCAATGCCTTCATAGAATCTGACTTGTGGTATGTGTCTCGAAACATCGAAAATGCCCTGAAGCTGCGGGAGAATAGAGCTGATTTTTCTTTTTCTTTTTTCCAAAATATTGACCAGCTTGTCCGGATTTTCGGCAGCATAATAGACTCTTTTCCCCTTCACTGTTTTGTGAATCAGGCTTTCATTGAGCAATTTTTCCAGATATTCGTATATCGTCGTTCTTTTGATTCCGGCTTTCCGGGAAATATCCGAAACCGTCGCTTTTCCCAATTCCAACACCGCTAGGTATATTTCAGCCTCTTTTTCTTCAAAACCGGCTTCTTTCAAATGAATTGCTATTTTCTGCATATTTTTAATCTAGCAATATATGCAAAAAGTGTCAATTATTTCGTCACATTTTTTATTAATATTATATTTTTAGTCTATATTACGTCTATTATTATAATAACCTTCAAATTATTTGTCGGAAACTTAGCCTTATTATATCCTGACTTGTTCCCTATCTAACAGGGAAAGTAGTTTAAAAATTACTCAAGGAGCTGGACAATGAAAAATGCAATTAATGTGCCGATTTCAGACTTTGCAAGTTCAAAGCTGAATCGAAACTTCAACAAGTATTTTTGGCCTTCATACGTGATGTCTTTCATGGCAGGAGCATATATTTTCACATTCATTTTTGTACTTCTTCCAGTCTTCTTGCCCAACTTGCAAGACGTTCCACGCTTTTCTACCGTAATTTGCGTATATGCAATTCTGACTGTTGCTGTCACATGGCCAATTAATTTTGTCTTGATTCGCAAAGCATGGAAGAAAGGTAAGGAAAAGATACTTCAACAAAACGAGATTGATTATGTAAAGAGCCTGGCTTTAAAATCTTTACTGGAAGCGTTTGTAAAACCGGAACTGAATGAATATCCGGTTTTGGGAAACGAATACCAAGCGGGCTGGCGCCCCTTTCGCGTAGAACATCACTTAAGCAACTTCCTGCGGGGCGAAATGAGTGGGAAAGTTTGCTTAGTGCGGGGAATGATAATCCCAAATCTTCTGGACCACAGTTCCGTGATCTTTTTGAAAAATGGCGAGAATACATTGCGCGTGTTGATCCCGAGCCCTCGCACGGCAAAAGAGCTTCTCGTGAGAACTCTCGAGCACTGGCTGCGGGAACTACCGAAAGATTCGCACACATACGAAGTGTTAAGACAATTTGCGGTAGATGATGAAAATTTTGTGAATCAGCTCTCTCATCCGCAGATCATTGACTCTCTGGATGCAGCTTGCGAGTTACCGTTTGAATCGCGTCCCGAAGTCATCGTAAGAGGTGAAGAGATCCAAGGCGGGATAGTGCTTGCCACATCGATGCAATTTAATGAGAAAGCCGCCATCTTTTTACCTTCTGGATTTTTCCGAGAACTAACGGAAAAAATACATCCCTTCATCGGAACGGCCAAAGAGCCCATACTAATCGAAACAATAAAGGAGGAGTAGCGACAACAACGAGTAATAAAAAACCCGGCTTTAGGATATCCTCGAGCCGGGCTTTTCATAAATATTTCTTTAAGCAAAACACGCCTTAAAATTAAATACTTTAGTATAGTACTATACTAAAGTATCGGAGTTAGAGCTTGTGCTATTGAATTGGCAACTGATAAAACACACCAATAAACTGGTATACTGGTGTGCTTTCGTATTATTGTTCTTATTCGAGGTTTCACCTCGAATACCTCTACGCCATCTTTGCGTCCGGAAAAGACTGCATCAGGCCGAATTTATTTCCTTCTGGATCCATAGCGTAGGCAAATAGACCGACTCCGGGTATTTCATTCACTTCACCCATGACGCTGCCGCCATTTTTCTTCACCGTCTCGACAGACTCTTTGATATCCTTCACGCCTATGGTGTTCACTGTCTCTTTCATCTTTTCGTCTTTTTTATAAATTCCCCCGTCAATCCCCATTTCAGATTTTTCGCCGGTTTTCACCAGCCAATACGGCATAGATCCTTCCCATTTTTTTATCTCCCAACCAAACGTGTCCGTGTAAAATTTGGACACTTTTTCCGGATCATCCGCCGGAATTTCGAAGTGTACGATTCTTGGCATATGTTTAGTTTTAATTATTAGCCTATCGCATCTTTTAATTCATACAAACGCAAGAATAAAAATATTTCTTTTGTAACCAATTATAGAAAAGCGCCTCCCTTGCGAGAAGCGCTTTCTATAATTTCAACTACTCAATGCAAACTGCAAACTAATCAAAACTACATCATTCCGCCCATGCCTCCCATTCCGCTCATATCAGGCATTCCACCGCTTTTTTCTTTCTTTTCCGGAACGTCGGTGACAACCGCTTCGGTCGTGAGCAGCATCGCCGCCGCCGAAACCGCATTTCCGAGCGCGCTGATTACCACCTTGGTCGGATCAATAATCCCCGCCTTAAACATGTCCGTAAAAGAGTTTTCTTCAGCGTTATATCCAATATTGAAATTTGCCTTAGGATTTAGTTCGTTCATATGGTAATCAACTTCTATTTCCGATCCGGTTTCAATATCAATCTTCTTGCCCTTTTGGGTTTTTTTGAGATAGGTATTCTGAAGTTCTTGAACTTGCGCAATGACTACTTCAGGGGACTGGCCAGCGTTAGCCACAATTTGCTTAATCGGCGCAGAAAGAGCGTCAACTAGTATTTGAGTGGCAATTCTGTCCTCGTGCGCCAGGTTTTTTTGAAGATCGCCAGAGAGTTTCACGGATTCGTTGAGAAGAGCAATTCCGCCTCCGGTGACAATTCCCTGCTCTAACGCCGCCTTAGTCGCTTCAACCGCGTCCTCAACTCGATGCTGTTTTTCTTTTTGCTCAACTTCAGTTGCGGCGCCGACTTTGATGACAGCCACACCGCCGGAGAGTTTTCCAAGTCTTTCTTGCAGTTTTTCTTTGTCAAAATCAGAAGTGGCTTTTTCGATTTGTGCCTTGAGCTGCGCCACGCGCGCGTCAATATCCTTTTTCGCGCCTTTCCCGTCAACAATAGTAGTGTCATCTTTTGTGGAAACGATTCTGCCCGCTTTTCCAAGGTCCTCAATCTTAACATTTTCCATTTTCATTCCCCGTTCCTCGGAAATGACCTGTCCGCCGGTAAGCGCTGCTATGTCTTCAAGCATTGCTTTGCGGTTATCGCCAAATCCCGGCGCTTTCACCGCGAGAACATTCAAAATTCCACGGAGCTTATTCACTACAAGCGTCGCCAGTGCCTCGCCTTCAACATCTTCTGCAATAATAACCATTTCCTTTTTTCCGGTTTGCGCTATTTTCTCAAGTATCGGCAGAATTTCCTGAATCGAGGATATTTTTTTGTCGGTTATCAGGATATGCGGATCTTTAAGCTCGGACTCCATTGATTCAGCGCTAGTAATCATATACGGAGAGATATAGCCCTTATCAAACCTCATTCCTTCCACAACTTCTTCCTGAAGTCCGAAAGTCTGCGATTCCTCAACCGTCACGACTCCATCTTTTCCAACTTTGTTGATAACTTTCGCGATCATTTTCCCAACTTCCGGATCCTGCGCGGAGATCGTCGCCACCTGCTCAATCGCATCTCCACTGATTTCTTTCGATACTTTTTTTAGATTGTTCGAAACTCGATTAGAGAGCTTGGCAAGCGCGTTTTTAAGTTCAATTACGTTAATACCTTTTGAAATAAATTTTGCGCCCGACTCAACAATGGATTGAGTAAGAATTGTCGCGGTTGTAGTCCCATCACCCGCCGCGTCATTCGTCTTATTTGCCACCTCTTTCACGAATTCCACTCCGATATTTTCAAATTTGTCTTCGAGCTCAATTTCTTTGACGATAGTCACCCCGTCGTTGGTTACCATCGGAGACCCAAATCCCCGATCGAGAACAACATTCCGCCCTTTGGGGCCAAGAGTGACACGCACGGCATCAGCAACCTTATCAATGCCGGATTTGATTCTTCGACGAGCGTCTTCGTCGAACATAATTTGTTTTGCCATAACTTTAGAATTAGGAATTATGGATTAGGAATTTAGAATGGAAATCTTGAATCAAGAATGCAGAATTAATAAATTTTTCTTACCCTGCATTTCCAAATTCTTATTTAAAATTCTCAATTCTCAATTCACAATTCTGGTTGGGTGTGATTAGCACTTGAACGCTCCGACTGCTAATCGCAATACTAATTATATAAAATATTTCTACTATGTCAAGGCTTTTAGTCGTTTCATATACTCTATGAATATCTTTTCTCCCTGCGGTTCGGGAAGAAATATCAGATTTTTATCATCATATTCGACATAAGCTCCCCGCTTATGAGTCAGTGGATTTTTCTCAATCTTACGAACTTGAAATTTTCTAACCCAGGATTCCATTATATCGCCTCCCAGCGCATTTATCAAGTATTCAAGCCATTTTTGGATAAATTTACTTAGCCTGGAATGAGGCAAATATTTAGGGGATTCCAATTCGGCAAACCCAAAATTTGGCTTTATTTTTTTTATCCAATTGATATTTTTCTCACTGAATCTTTCGAAAGCCGCCCTGCTGTCCTCGTCACTTTTAGCGCCCAAGTACGAATAAGCAAAAATTGGAAAAATAAACGAATACTCGTTTGCCCCGAAAATATCCTTGAGCTTTATTTCAAGATTATCGCTTTTAATAAAGTAGTTAAGGCAAATACGATCCTTGACTTTGCTGCCATGCCGCCTCATCCCAAGGAGATGGACCAGAGCTGTCGCTAATAAACGGCCCGTCCAAATTCTTCCTTGTTCCAATACCACGAAATAGTCAATGTCACTATTGCGCTCCGTATTTTTCATAGCTACGCTTCCGGTGAGGGCTATCATTCGAACGAAGGGACAAAACCTTAGCCATTTGGCAGCCTTTTGGGCAATTTTATATTTCGAAATCGAATGTTTGTTATGCTCAAGCCTTTGCGAAACAAGTTCCTCACGGCCTTTTAAAAAGTAAAAACCCAGGCTTTCGCTGATATGATTTACCAATTTGCCGGAATTTATTTCTCGACTTATTTCTTCGAGAGAGCACCTGCTATCCTCTTTTGCATCGCCCGTCGCAACGATTAAATACTTCCAAATCTCAAAGGAAGTGAGTGGATAGTCAAGAATATCATAAAAGATAATTGTATTTAATATATTTTTTGTAACTTGGGATTGCATATGCATAAATCCAACTATCAAAGCTCAAATATCAAACCAAGCTCAAAGTCCAAAATCTAAATTTTTTAACATTTAATCATTTGGATTTGATTTGGAATTTGGATTTTGATATTTAGATTTTATCAAAGATATTTCGCTGTCCACGTTTCTGCTTTTGCAAGTTTCTTAGGCGTTCCTTCAAAGACTATTTCTCCGCCATTCTTTCCGCCCTCAGGCCCCAATTCAACCACCCAGTCAGAAGCTTTTATCACATCGAGATTATGTTCAACGACAAGTACTGTATTTCCTTTATCAACCAGCCCATCTAATATCTTGAGCAGTTTCGCAATATCCTCAAAATGAAGACCGATAGTCGGCTCGTCCAATATATACAATGCTTTCCCGTCCGTGCGGCGAGCCAACTCTGTGGCTAGCTTGATTCTTTGCGCTTCCCCACCGGACAGGTTCATCGCGGACTGCCCCAGTTTGAGATACCCAAGGCCCACCTCTTCCAAGGTTTTCAGCTTTTCGAAAACGAGCGGGAAGTTGGAAAAAAATCTGAGCGCGTATCCAACACTCATATCGAGAACTTGGGCGATATTCTCGCCGCGATACTCAATCTCAAGCGTCTTGTGATTATATCGAGTCCCGTGACACGCCTCACAAGGGACATAAATATCCGGCAGGAGCTGCATCTCGATTTTTTTAAAACCCTCTCCCTGACAAACTTCGCAACGGCCGCCCTTCATATTAAAGCTGAACCTGGAAGCCGTGTAACCACGCTTTCGGGCCTCTTCGGTATCGGCGAAAATATCCCGGATCAAAGAAAACAAGCCCGTATAAGTAGCTGCGTTCGAACGGGGAGTGCGCCCTATCGGAGATTGGTCAATGCTGACCACTTTTGAAACATTTCCAATTCCTTTGATTTCTTCGTGTTTTCCGGGAATATTGCGACTGCGAAAAAAGTGGCGCCGCAAGGCTTTGGATAAAATATCCTGAACCAAAGTGCTCTTCCCGGAACCTGATACGCCCGCCACTGACACCAATTTTCCAAGAGGAAAATTCACATTAACGTGTTTGAGATTATTCTCAGTTGCTCCGATAACCGAAAGATTTTTTCCGTTTCCTTTTCGATACGCTGTCTTTTTGGAGACTTTTAATTTTCTGCTCAGATATTTTCCCGTCAATGATTTGGAAGTAAGTATCTTTTTTGGCTCACCTTCGAAAGTAATTTCCCCACCTTCGTCACCCGCGCCAGGGCCCATATCAATAAGCCAGTCCGCAGACTTAATTATTTGCCCATCGTGTTCAACTACAATTATGCTATTCCCCTCATCCTTTAATTTTTTGAGGGATCCGATCAGCTTCTGAGTATCCCTCTCATGCAAACCGATAGACGGTTCATCAAGAACATAAAGGATCCCAACTAGACCGGATCCAATTTGTGTCGCCAGCCTTATCCTTTGAGCCTCTCCTCCTGAGAGTGACCCTGCTGAACGGGAAAGGGTGAGATAACTCAAGCCCGCGTCGCAGAGATTTTTGATAATCTTTTCGATTTCTCCATGAACTTCTCCGATAAGGCTCTCGTTGCTTTTGGTGCGTTTCGCATTTTCGTTAATTGCCTCCATTTCTGTTTGAAGATCTTCAAGGCTCATCTGAGAAAGATCGTCTATCGACTTTCCATCAATCAAAACCGAAAGCGCAACCGGCGCCAATCTTTTCCCGTTACAAACCGGACAAGTTTTAATAACCATATACTTTTCTATCTCGGATCTTAAGTATTCTGAATGTGTTTCTTTATATTTTCTTTCAAGTGTGGGTATGACACCGCTAAAATTTTCATCTCCGCCATATAATATAACTTTCATTGCTTCAGGTTTGAGATTTTTCACGGGCTTATCTAGAGAGAACTTATATTTTTTGGATAAATCCTTCAATAGCTGCAGATGGCCATTTTGCCCGGCAGCTCTGGCTCCCAGGTTATTCCACGGACGGATCGCCCCCTCGCGAAGCGTCAGTTTCTTATTGGGGATTACTTGTTCAACTTCAACTTCAAGCTTGGTGCCCAAGCCGGTGCAATCCGGGCAGGCGCCCTCCGGATTGTTAAAGGAAAACAAACTCGGGCTTATCTCTTCGATTGTCACATCGCAATCCGGACAAACCAAGTAGCGATTGTATTTTCGATCCTCAGGGTCATTTTCGCAGCTGATTATCACTTCGCCTCTTCCTAATTTAATCGCAGTCTCAATCGAATCGATTAGCCGCTCTCTGTCATTAAAGTTGCGATCAATATTAATCCTGTCTACAACCAGCTCTACTTCTCCGCAAGCTGCGTATTCCCCCGCATCATTTTGAATATCTTTTATTGATACAATTTTTCTGTTAATCCGCGCTCTGGCATACCCAAGTTGGCTGAATTCAAGTAGTATCTGCTGGAGATCCTTCTCGATTCTTTGCGGTCTTGCCAATAATATCACTTGGCCCTTTCTGTTTCTGCCATATTCAATGACCTCGTCTGCTATTTCATCTGTTCCTTTTTGATTCAGAACCTTTTGGCACTTTGGACAGTGAGGTTTTCCTATTTTGGAAAATAAAATACGGAGATAATCATAAATCTCCGTCATAGTCCCGACTGTCGAACGCGGGCTGCGGTTGACGCTAGTTTGGTTAATCGCAATCACAGGCGAAAGATTCTCAATTTTGTCTATGTCCGGCTTCGTGGACACATTGAGAAATTGCCTGGCATAAGATGAAAGGTTTTCTACGTAGCGGCGATGTCCTTCCGCGAAGATGGTGTCAAAGGCGAGTGATGATTTTCCAGATCCGGAAAGGCCAGTGATAACCACCAGTTCTTCCCGAGGAATCTTTACATCAACATTCTTGAGATTATTCACTCTGGCGCCTTTAACCGTGAGAAAAGATTTCTTCATTTATTATTGGCAAAAAATAGAACTACTAGTTGTCCATTATAGGGCAAGATTTATAAAATGTAAAGCCCTGCCACAGACTTTTATATATGCCTTGTGGCAGGGCTACGCAGAAGAGGATTATCCGTGAATAGCAGGGTTTTCCAGGCAATTTGTTAATTGTTGTTTCTTATATAGCACGGGCAAGGCAAACGCACAATCAGCTGCAAAAAACCCAAGAGCCGAGCTCCTGGGTTTTTAATTTGTTCTATGTCCTATGTTCCATGCTACATGCTACATAACACTACACCTCGATCACCACTGGCAAAATCATCGGACGACGTTCGGTTTTGGTATAGAGAAATTGTCCGACAACTTCCCGAATCTCATCCTTAACGTATGACCAGTTGACTGCTTCATCTTTAGAGGTCGCGTTGTGAATGACATCCTTTACCTTACGCTTGGTCGCGTTCACAAGATCAAAATTTTCTTTGACATATATGAACCCACGCGAAGTCACTTGCGGCTCGCCGATTACCCGCTTGGTCTTACTGTCGATTATCGCCACGATTGTGAACATACCATCGCGCGCCAGAACCTGCCGATCACGCAGAACCACTTGGCCGATATCTCCAACGCCCAGCCCGTCCACCATGACGTAGCTCGTAGGCACTTTTTCGTCTGTAAGTTTTCCATTCCCACGGTAATCTAGCTCAATAACCTGACCGTTATCCCCTATGAGCACTTGCTCCGGCTTCATACCCACCTGCTCTGCAAGCTCCCCATGAACCTTGCGCATATAATAATGCCCGTGAATCGGGATCAGATATTTCGGACGCAAAAGGTTGATCATCATCTTAAGGTCTTCTTGTCGAGCATGGCCTCCCGCGTGAACATCGAGCGTCATTGAGTGAATGACCCTTGCGTCTTTACGATACAACCCGTCCTTGACGCCTTGAACAGTCCGTTCGTTTCCCGGAACCACCGAAGAAGAAAAAATTACAGTGTCGTTCTTGTGGATCTTCACAAAACGATGTTCTCCGTTCACGATCCGCATCAAAACCGCCTTGTCTTCCCCCTGCGCACCGGTGCAAATGATTGTTATCTTGCTATCCGGATGATCGTTCACTTCACTGATCGGAATGATCGTTCCCTTCTTCACGTTGAGATAGCCTAACGACCTTGCAATATCAACATTCGTTCGCATTGAATAACCGTCAATCGCTACTTTGCGACCGAATTTTTCCGATATTTCTATGAGCTGCTGGATACGCGAAATGAGTGATGAAAAGGTCGCCGTGATAACTCGCCCAGAAGAGTTCTCAAAGTTTTCCTCAAGGGTTTTTCTTATGGAAGACTCTGAAGGCGAATATCCTGGAATCTGGCTGTCAGTACTCTCTGACATCAGAGCCAGTACGCCTTCACCGCCGATACGAGCGATTTTCGCGATATCGGCTGGAGCGTCCGCCACCGGACTGTGATCAAATTTAAAGTCTCCTGTATGTACGACTGTACCGACCGGAGTCCCTATAGCAACACCCACCGAATCAGGAATGGTGTGGTTTACATGAAAAAATTCAACATTGAACACGCCGAGTGAGAGCCGGTCAATCTTTTTTACCGTTTTAATATTGATGGGGTTTTTGTATTCTTCCTGGCGCTTCATTATTATTCCCCGCGTCAATTCCGTGGCATACACCGTCGGATTTCCGAGCTTTGGAATAAGATGAGGCACGGCTCCAATATGGTCGAAATGGCCGTGAGTTATGATCACGCCCCGGATGTTTTTTTCTTTTCCGCGGAGGTAATCAACATTTGGGATGATATAGTCAATTCCTGGCATATCTTCTTCCGGAAATTGAAGACCCATATCGACAATAATAATGTCTTTGCCATATTCAAAGGCAGTCATATTGCGACCGATTTCCTCCAGCCCCCCTAAGGGGATAATTCTTAAATTGTGTTTTGAGTAGCCTCGGCTACCTCGCCGCCTGATACTTTGTGCATCAGAACGGCTTTTTGTTGCAATCATAATTTTTTACCCTGTTAAATTCTGCTATGCAGAAAAATCATTTATTGATATTTAACCGGGTGAGTTAAAAGACTAATTAAATTTGTGCCGAAGAGAGGACTTGAACCTCCACGGGGTTGCCCCCACAGCGACCTGAACGCTGCGTGTATGCCAATTTCACCACTTCGGCTTGATATTTTTATCGAAGAGCCGGCACACTTGCCCATCAAACAGGAAAATCATACTAACTAGATAAAACGTCCGGGGCAAAAATGCCCAAGCTCAAATATTGAAAAATCTAGAAATGATAAGGATGGCGCGATAATGAGATTACTTCTTGACCCGTTTGGTCTTCACGTACCACTGTTCGACGTTTGCATATCTTTTATCCGGCGTCACCATTGAATTGATGCCTATTCCCTGAACCTTCCCGTTAGTCACGTACAGGTAATTAGGACTATAGAGAAAAAGGGCGGGAATGTCATCAGTAATATCCTGTTGAAATTTTTTATAATCTCCGAGCCTTTGCGCTTCGTCCGTCTCCTGGCGAATTTTTTCCAATAACTTGTCCACGTCTGGATTGGAATAAAGCGAAAGATTAAGACCGGGGTCCCGAGTCTGAGAGGAATGCCAGAATGCGTATGGGTCAGGATCAATTCCTAAAACCTGTCCGAAAAGCAAAGCATCATACTCCCGCGGACGGATGAAATTTTGCTGGATGTCCGATACACCAAGTTCTTCGAGATTCACCCTCGCTCCGATAGCTTCCCATTGATTCTTCAGAATATCCGCGGTCGCAACCAGATCCGGCCAATCAGTCGTCACGAGATTAATCTCGAGTACAAGATCATTCTTTTTTCTGACACCGTCATCTCCCCGTTTCCAACCTGCGTCATCTAAAGCCTTATTGGCTTTTTCAATATCGAAATCAAATTTCTTTACATCATCCGTATAGCCAAATGTTCCCGGGGGTATCGGAGAAAATATTTCCTTGCCCTCGCCCTTAAGGACTTGATCAACGATAGTCTTCCTGTCTGTCGCTAGGGACAAAGCCTTCCTCACATCCCGATCAGCCATCACCTTGCTCCTTTGTTGATTAAAGAAAACTGCGTAATATCTGGGAATATTAATTGAGTGGATATTGCTGCTTCTGCGACTTTTCAAATCAGTCAGCTTTGAAGGCGAGATATAGCCAATGCCGAAGACCTGCTTTTTATTATATGCATCAATGGCTGAATCTTCGTCAAAATAGAAACTCAAGTTGAAGCTTTTTATGTAAGGTTTCTGGTCGTAATAATCATCATTCGCAATAAGTTGAAAATTGAGAATATTTCCTTCATTATCTTTGGCAATATCGGAAAATTCATACGGGCCCGTACCGACCGGTCTTAAATTATAGTCAGCCAGAATGAAATTTGAAGGCGGGACTCCTTCCCAGATATGCCTGGGTAAAATCCCTACCGTCAGGTTATTCAGAAAAAATACGTAAGGCGTCGTAAGGATAAAGTTTATAGTAGACTCGTCCACGGCCTCCACTCCCACGCCCTGCCAGCTTTGGCGAAGAGGGCTCTTAAAAGCCGGATCCTGAATTGCCTGGATTGTGAAAAGAACATCATCCGAGGAAAACGTTTCCCCGTCGTGCCATTTTACTCCGGATTTGAGTTTGAGAGTGTAAGTTAGCTTGTCATCTGAAATTTCATAACTTTCCACTAAATCGGGTGCTAGTTTTCCGTCTGCATCGTATTTGAATAAACTCGAGAAAATCAGTTCGCATAAATCCTGGTCGACATCATTCCCGGGAGCAAGAATCGGATTAACAAACATCGGCTGCCCCACGACGGCTTCGCTATATTCCCCGCCGGGAACTGCCACCGCCTTCGTGAAGTGCAAATAGAAACCGATCACCGTTGCCACAAGAGAAGCAGCGACTGCGATACATAGAATACCAATATAAATCCGCTCCTTATTGGTAAGAAATTGAGAGATTTTTCCCCAGTCTAATCTCTTCATTAAATAGCTTTGGAAGTAATGTAAATATTAGCCACGGCTAGAATTAAAAATAGGGCGCCTAAAACCACTGCGGCTGTAGAAAGAAATTTTTCAAATCCTCTTTTTGTGTAGTATCCGCCGGAATCGCCGCCGAAAGTCGCTGAAAGGCCCGAGCCCCGATTTTGAAGCAGAACTGAAGCCGTCAGAAGAACCGCTACTACTATTTGCGAAATTATTAGAATCTTTTCTGTCATTCGTCGTCCTTTATTAAAGATGATACAAAATAATTTATTATGCTTATGATGACTACCGCCCAAAAAGCGGCGCTCCAAGAATCTATTACCAGCACATTCACGATTTTAGACGCCAGAAACAGCATTAAGATGTTAATGACAATTGTGAAGAGGCCAAGCGTCAGCCAAATTAAAGGCAGGGATATAATCTTCACTATTGGTTTTACGAAGAAGTTTATAAAACCAAGTACCGCACCCGCTAAAATCAGCGCTTTCCAGTCGCCGAAGAAGTGAACACCGCCCACTAAACGGGCCGAAGCCCAAATTCCCAAGGCATTCGAAAGAATATAGATAACTAAACGAAGCATTACTCAAGTCTAAGGATAATAGCACAACGAACTAAATTAGTCAACAGATAGCTAAATCTTACCTTTAGTAATCCACAGATGATGAGGTATGGCAGTGTTATGTCGAATACTACGAGCTTTAGCAACTACTTGTTGCAAAATGCCTATCTTTTGACAACCTCTCTTCTTTAATCTTATTATAACTCCAGATTAAGCCGCTAGCAACTTATATCATGAATAAAAGAATATTCTCAGGAATTCAGCCTTCAGGCAACCTTCACCTCGGCAATTACCTGGGCGCAATTCAAAATTGGGTTTCGCTCCAGAAAAAGTACGAATCGATTTTTTGCGTGGTTGACCTGCATGCCATTACCGTACCCCAAGATCCGAAAGAGCTACGAAAAAAAACTATCGAAGTCGCGAAAACCTATCTGGCCGCCGGGATTGATCCGGAAAAATCGACTATCTTTGTCCAGTCGCACGTCCCCGAACACGCGGAGCTGGGATGGATTTTGAATACGATTACGAAAGTTTCCGAGCTTGAAAGGATGACTCAGTACAAGGATAAATCCAAGCAACATTACCAAAATATCAATATGGGATTATTTGCGTATCCGACTCTTATGGCAGCAGACATCTTGCTGTATGACACGGATGTCGTACCGGTTGGCGAGGACCAGCTCCAGCATATTGAAATTTCTCGGACTCTGGCGCGCCGCTTTAACCAACGTTTCGGTGAGACTTTCGTGGTTCCTGAGCCACATGTCGTGAAAGAAGGCATGCGCGTTATGGGACTCGACAATCCTCTTGTGAAAATGAGCAAATCCGCCCCCAGCGAATTTAATTATATCGCTCTCACTGATAGCCCGAATAAAATCCGCGAAAAGATCAAAAAGGCCGTCACCGATAGCGACAAGGAAATAGCCTATTCCGATGAAAAACCGGCCATTAAAAATCTGATTAACATCTATTCTCTGCTCGATAATATTACGCCCAAGGAGGTTGAAGGAATTTACCGGACCAAAAGTTATTCTGAATTCAAGAAGGATCTTGCGGAGGTGATAGTCAGCTCTCTTGAGTCCTTCCAGGAAAAATTTAAAAATATTGACGATCAGGAAGTTATCGGAATACTAAACAAGGGCGCAGAGAAAGCCCAAGAGCTTGCGGAAAAGAAAATGAAAACGGTCCGCGAAAGAATCGGCTTGCTATAAAAACAAATACTTCCTATACTGAAAAACTTTGAAAGCAAAAGGCAACGGCCTTGCTAAATATTTTTATCGACTTCAGAAAGGGAGGAGCTGAAGATATGGCTAAGTTGTGGTTGTTGATCGATCGTACCTTCCCAACGGCAGCGGATAAGATGACAGCAACTCGAGTTGTTACCACCGCTCTTTCCTTAATTTTTTATTTCCTGGGATGGTATTTCTTAATCCTTCCCTGTGACTTATGGAGCGTTTACAGTGATTGGAAAGATGGCCGTTTGGCCATTAAATATGGGTCGACTAAATTCGGAGCACGTTTTGACGCCGCGGTCGACAAATTTTTTACTTTCTCGAAGATATACATGATTTGGGATACTCTTCGGGTAACTCCAGGGACGGATTCCGTCATTTACTGGATGGAAAGGCTCGTAGCCTGCGACGTTTCGCTTTTTTTTATCGCTACGCTCCTATATTCTCTGACCCGTGCCGAAATCAAGTCTAACTGGTTTGGAAAGAAAAAGTTTATCTTTGAATGTACGTTTGTCCTTCTCTGGGCAATCGCGTTCTGCAATCCCATTTTCCAGTTTCTGCATGAGCCGCTCCTTCTATATTCCCTACAGGGGCTGCTGATCATTAGTACTGCATTGGCAATTGGTAGCTTCATAGGCTACCTGATTAATTACGGATATCCTTACGTGCGCAGCATTTGGGTCCGCGCCTAGGAGACCACCCTAGGATCACAAAAAGCCTGGCCGCATCAACCGCGACCAGGCTTTTCCCTTTTTTATACTCACATAATGCTAACCTTGAATGACCTTCAGTACTTCTTTTCTTTTCTCTTCAAGCAACTCTTTCGATTTCGCTTCAATGCGAAGCCTGACTAAAGGCTCGGTATTTGACTTTCGCAGCGACAGCCACCAATCGCCGTAATCGATGAGAATTCCATCAATTGTAATAAGTTTCCCATCGGAATATTTATTTCTTACTTTTTCTATGGTTTCATCTGCATCCGCCACTTTCATATTAATTTCCTCAGTCTGGAAATATTTTTTGAATGGCGCCACAAGCTCGCTGGCTTTTTTTCCTGTGCGATTCATAAGCGACATAAACTTCAAAGCTGAGTATAGCCCGTCGTCGATTCCGTAATGTTCCTTGAAAAATATATGACCGGATAGTTCTCCCGCGACGAGAGCGTCCTCATCCAACATCGCTTCCTTGTAAAACGGATTTCCGACCCGTAGCATGAAGGCCTGCCCCCCCGCTTTTTCAACTTCTTCCGCCACAGCTTTTGTGAATCGAAGATCATAAAAAACTTTTTTTCCTGGATTTCGAGAAAGCTCATCAAGCGCCAACGCGCCCAGCTCCACATCCGGAAAAATAATTTCTCCATTCTCGTCAACTAGTTCGCCTCGGTCTCCGTCGCCATCAAAAAATATCCCCAGATCCGCTTTTTGTTTTTGGATTTCTTCTTGCAGCGGTTTGAAATTTTCTATCTCGTGCGGATTAGGCATATGGTTCGGAAAGCTGCCATCCGGTTCCTTGAATAAATGCACGGCCTCCACCGGAAGAGCGTTAAGCACTGGCTCAGCGGGTACAGCCCCAATTCCGTTCCCATAATCGCAAATAACTTTGAGATTGCTAATGTCCTTGAAGCGAGCCAGTAGATATTCTTGATAATCTTTTTTTATGTCCTTTTGCTCAATCCGACCTTTTTTAGTCGGTTCCTCGAATTTTCCTTCCAGGGCAATCTCGCTGATTTCCTCCAAACCATCCTCGTCGGAAAGCTGCAACACGGATTCCCCTCCATTTTTTATCACCTTAAAACCGTTATATTCCGCGGGACTGTGCGATGCGCTAACTTCGAGCCCCGAGGACTCCTTGAAGTGCATTATCGTGAAGCTAACCATGGGCCAAGTTACAAGACCAATGTCAATAACGTCCGCCCCTTGGTCTGTTATTCCCTTTGTCAGGGATTCGAATAACGCCGGCGAAGACACTCGCATATCACGGCCAACCACGATTCTCTCGCATTTCAGGAATGTTACTATCGCGCGCCCGATTTTGTAGGCCGCATCTTCATTAATCTCTTCTGGATATACACCGCGGATGTCATAGGCTTTGAAAATTTTTGGATCCATGTCTTTTTACTTAATTAATAAATTATCTGCTGGCTCGCAAAAGGTCCGAACTTGTCTTGCGAATCCTTTCGGGCCTGACTTTAGCCACTTGCTCAGCAATACCGTCGGCAAGCTTTATATTCGGATGATACCCAAGTTTCTGGGAAATCTTGGATATGTCGGCGCATTGGGACTGCACATAGCCCTCTTTGACCGGGTTGGGAATATATTCCGGATTAATTTTGGACTTTCCTGTTTTTTCCATTTCTTCATTAATCATCACTGAAATATCATTCAGCGACGCGTATTCCCCTGTTCCGATATTAAACACTTCATTTCCAAGAGGCTCTTTCGTCTCAAGCGCCAGAGTTAATCCCTGAACCACATCCTTAACATTGGTGAAATCGCGATATTGCGTTCCGTCTCCGTAAATAATTGGCGCTTTCCCCCGGACGATATCCCAAATAAACTGGGAGATAATATTGGCGTACGCGCCTTTGGCTTCTTCATTGGGGCCATACACCGACATGAAACGGAATCCGACTATTTCAATTTCGGGATAGACTTTGTTATAACAACGCGAACAATTTTCATACAAAAATTTTGTCACGGAATAATGATTGGGAGGCATGACATGCTGATCTTCGGTGAGCGGAACCGGATTATTTCCATAAAGCGAGGAAGTGGAAGCGTAGAGAAATTTTTTGGCTCCACTTTTCCTTGCGAATTCCAAAGTCTGGACGAAACTCTTGACTGAGTTGACATAACCATTCACAAATCCGTCATCCATGAACATGGGAGCGGAAGATGTTCCAGCTAAATGAACCGCATAATCAAAATTATCACCGCATTTTTGAAGATCGGCAAGCTCGCAAGCGTCACCTTGAATAAATTTCACTTTTTCTTGATCTTCTATATTGGCCGAGTCGCCCAAGAGGAGATTATCCAGCACTGTAATCTCAAATTTATCCTTATTGATGTTCGAGAAGTTCGAACCTATAAACCCCGCACCGCCGGTCACTAGTACTTTTGGTTTTGCCATGATGCTTTATAAATTAACTTATTATTTTATAAGAGAGTAACTTTCCCTGCTTCCTCAAGTTTCTTTACAACATCCGAAACTTCCCTGGCTCTAGCACGGTCGCATACCAAAATGGCATCCTCACTATCAACTATGATCAGATCTTTCACGCCGATAGTGACAATGAGTTTCTTTGACCCATAAACCATCAGGTTCTCGCTCTCAAAATCGATATGGTCTCCTTTTGCATAATGACCCTTTTTACTATCCGCCAATGTATCCTTGAGGGATGTCCAGGACCCGACATCGCTCCAGTCCAAATCCAGTGGGATTGTCACGACCTGGTCGTCGTTTTCCGTGATGCTGTACGCGAAATCGATTTTATCCATTTCTGGATATTCTCTAGCTAAAACTTCTTTGTATTTATCCGTATCAACGGCGTCTTTGATAAGAAGCAGGCGGTTATAGGTATCCGGAATATATTTTTCGAATTTATTTATCAGGGCATCCGTTTTTATCATATAGAGTCCGCTGCTCCAGAAATATTTTCCGGATTCGAGATATTTTTGCGCCGTGACCAGATCCGGTTTTTCCACAAACCTTTCCGCTTTGCATATTTCAAGCTTTCCCATTTTTTTCAGAATCTCGCCCTTTTCAATATAGCCCAAGCCTGTATCTGGAGCAGTCGGTTTGATCCCAAATGTGACGAGACTCTCTTTATTTTCTTCCAAAAATTCGTCTGATTTTTCCACAGCTTCAATCAATAGCTCCGGATTTTTTATGACATGGTCGGCTGGAAAAAAGGCAATCGCGTCATTCCCGTTTCGTGCCGCAATTATCGCAACCGTAAGAGCGATACTAGCCGCGGATCCCCTAGCCAGCGGCTCACCGATGATATTCTCCTTAGGAAGCTCCAGAAGTTCTTTTTCTACTTCACTTACATATTCCTCATTCGTGGAAACATAGATATCCGCCAGCTCAAACTTCTTCCTCAAGCGCAAAAAAGTTTCCTGGAGCATAGTCTTGTTTGAAAAAAGACACTGAAACTGCTTGGGTTTTTCCCGGCGGCTCAGCGGCCATAGCCGCGTCCCTTTTCCCCCTGCCATAATGACACATTTCATATTTTGTTTACTTTATTAAGGTTTTTTAAATGGCTTTTATATCTTTCCTCGTCGTGCAAATGGATCCAGCGCGCATCCAAAAAGTATCCAAAAAGTTTTTTCCCTTCAACTAGTCTGGGGAAAATATCTCCCTCCAGGGATGACGTCTCCGGTGTCACCATCTGGCAGACTTCCGGCTCAAAAAGATATACGCCTCCGTTTATCAAATGAGAATATGATTCCTGCGGACGCGGTTTTTCAAAAAATTTTACTATCATATCTCCCTTAACCAGGATTGACCCAAACAAAGTCGCGTCATCCGCCGTTGTCATGAGGATTGTGCTCTTGGCCCCATGCCTTTTGTGAAATTCGTACATGTCCCCCAGGTCTATATTTGAGAGGAGAATATCGCCGTTCATCATGAGAAAAGTTTCATCAAGCAGGCTTTGAGCTTGGCGCAAAACACTCGCGGTGCCGCGGTCTCTTTCGAAATAAATAATCTTAATTCCATATTTCGACCCGTCTTTCAATTTTTTCCTAATCTGGTCTCCTAGCTTGCCCAGAGACAGTATCAAATCGGTTATTCCGTACTCTTTCAATACCTCTATATTGCGCTCAATTAATAGTTTATCTCCGACTGGAAGCAATAATTTGGAAATTATTTTTCCTTCAAAATTAATCCCCTCTCCACCCCCGAGCACAATGGCTTTTTTCAAGATGCGGCTTTTCAGTTTTTCCTCCAGAATTGCTTCAATAGCATGGGAACGATTGCGAATTTTGTACCCATCAATTCTCCGATCTATTTTATTCAAGACACCCCCATTTAAGGTGATGGTGAGACGTTCACGTTTCATATAGGTTTACTATAAAGCTTATATTGTGTATGATGGTATCATACATATTTATCTATGAGCTATTATCTCCTTAAATTAAGGCTGTGTCAATATAGATTATCCACTATTTGGACAACACACCGGGCTATGATAAAATTCCTTTAAATAATAACTAAAATAAACCTATGGTAAAGATCGACGATCTTAACGAAAGCGTATTAAAAGCCTTGGATTTTTTTTCCAAGAATCGACCGCCAATATTCGACTTAAAAAAATTCAACCTCCCCTTTGTGGTTGGAAGCGGTAACGCGTACAATACCGGACTAATTTTATTTTCCGACAAGGCGGCTATTTTTGCCGACGAAAGCAATTTCAAAAATATTATAAAGTCCTACGATCCCATTATCAAAAAAGGCTTAATCAAGGACGCAATAGTTATTTCTGCTTCAGGAGAAAAAGATTCCGTTTGGGAAGTAGAACTTGCGAGAAAATACGGATTGAAAGCCACTCTTCTCACTTGTAGCGCCAATTCGTCAGCTGCCAAGGTTGCAAATAAAGTTTTTGTCTATCGAAAAATAGCAGAGCCTTACACTTACAACGTCTCGACCTACCTTGGGATGATACTTTCCGCAACCAGAGAGAATCCTGCGCAAATAAAAAAACTTGTTCAATCCCTAAGGCTTCCAAAAAACTTTTCAAAGTACCGAAGCTACTCTTTTGTTCTGCCGGATAGATTCGGAAATATCTGCCCCATGCTTGATATCAAAAAAAGCGAACTCTTCGGATCGCATCTATCCTTGCGCGCGTTTCCCGAAGGCCACGCCCGGCACGCCAAATTCGTCATCCCCACGGAAAAAGAATTGGTCATGAGCATCGGCGTTAAAAATAAATATTTCGGACACCCTAAACACCGTTGGGACGTTGCTTTGCCCGCGTCAGCGAGCTTCGGCCTGGTGCTTTGCCTCACTTATTATCTGGTCGGAAAAATTCAAGAATCCAAGCCTCCTTATTTCAAAAAGAATATTGAAGCTTATTGCCAAGACTACGGACCGAAAGCATACGGCAAAAAGGAAAAATTCGATTTAATCGTTCCGGGAAACTGAACATTGCCAGAGACTGATTGAAGCATAAAAAATCAGGGCGGTTATACATCCATGTATTCCCGCCCTTTTGCTTTCTGTTATCCAACGTTAATTCACCGCGATTTCAGTTAAGCTTCTCTTTCTTTTTGCAAACATGTGCACGGAAGAACATTCTCCGCCTTGTATTTTGGCATAGTCCCATGACAAACGGGACAGAATTCAAATCCGCATCGGCTGCACTTGTGATTTTTAACTTCACCGATGCGGCATACAGGGCAACTACCTTCACATGCGCCCGACATAAGACACCTCCTCTTGATTATACATGGAATTAGGATAAATAAAGGCCGTCAGCATCCGCCAACGGCCAGTCAATGATTCTGGCTTAATACTCCGGTAATTCTCCACTCTTCAAAAAGTCTTCAACTATCTTATTTGGCGCAGGAGTTTCAATACCGAGTATTTTCATAAGTTTTATGACTCTCGATAAGCTCTTATGGAGACGAATCGGCCTTATGCCAACAGCCCAGGCGTCAAAAGTCTTACGGATAGCGTTATGGGCATCCAGTCTTTCCTGCGCTTGTTTGTCAGTTATATTTATATCCCTCAATACTTTAATCAAGCGCCCTTGAATGAATTGCACCCACAAAAGTCTTAGCTGCTCAATGTAAAATTCGATAGCACCCATATCCTACTCCTTTAGATTTTTTTGCCGCTAAAAAATACCAGTGAGTTATTCATTCACTTGCTAATATTAATTAGCAGCAAAGTTTAGAGCCTATCCCACATAAACTCGAGAAGCGTTTTGATACTTTTGGAGATTGTCGCGTCGCGGATAACGGTCGCCGTCACTTTTTCATATGACATCAGCGCGACATCGTCACCGTAGGCGTGAATATCCGCTGAAAGCTTGACTCCTGTTTCCAGGAATTTGAAGTGCGCGATCCCTTTGGCAATATCCGCGAACTTGCGATTAGTTGGAGTATCTTCAAGAATTGCCCGATAGAAAACTTTTTTATGCTTGATGCGATGAAAATATTTTTCCTCCTCTTTCCATGACGAAACTTTCACGACTGAATCATAAGAACCGCAACCGAGAATGTCTTTTGTCTCAAGCATATTTTCATAGACCTTATATATTCCCTCGAGCCCTTCGTAAAACCTGATTTCCGGTTTGTTTTCCTGGCTAACATCAATTGCTTTCAGCACCGGCAAAACTAGATTCCCCAGATCAAGGTTTATTTTCTGAATCTCTTCCTCCTTTTCTTCAACTATCGCTTTCAGCTCTTCCGGCCTTTCGGCGACAAATAGTCTCCGCGAGCCTTTCTTAGTCTCCGCGACCAGCCCTTTTTTCTCAAGCGTAGTTAGCGCGGAATAAATCGTGACTCGGTTAATGCCCGACGAGCGCGAAATATCCTGAACGGACGACGATCCCATTTGCAATAAAGTGAGATATATCCCTATCTCGCTTCCGCTTAAACCCAATTGTAAAAGGACTTTTTTCGCCTTCTCCGCAATAATTTCTGGTTTCATTTTTATTTAACGCTTAATTATAAATTAAAATTAATGTATTGTAAATGCTTATCAGATATTTATACTATACATAAAATTATTATGCTTTATATATAGTATAATATAGCTATATTTTGTTGTAAAGTAATTATTTACACTTCTGAAGAATACAGTTATATTTATTAAATCATGTGTTTTTAATCATTTAGATCATGTCGATGCCCAAAGAAAACTTTTTAATCTCGCGTGGGAAAAAGCGGAAGAATTTAACAGTGAATAATTTTAACATTTTTTTTTATATTGTTGTATAATAAACATATGGATGAAACAAAAATAGCCCTCTTTGAAGGCAAACAAATAAGGAAAGTCATTTATCAGAATGAATGGTGGTTTTCAATTATCGATGTCGTTGAAATTTTGACTAAAAGCAGTATTCCCAAAAGATATTGGAGTGATTTGAAAATAAGGCTGATTGAAGAGGGATATCGCGAAGCGTACGAAAAAATCGTACGGTTGAAAATGAAAGCTCCGGACGGTAAAATGCGTGAAACTGACTGCGCAAACACGGAAACAATGCTTCGTATAGTTCAATCCATTCCTTCTCCCAAAGCGGAGCCGTTCAAGCGCTGGTTGGCCAAAGTGGGATATGAAAGAATTCAAGAGATCGAAGATCCGGAACTCGCCGCTCAAAGGGCGCGGTCAACTTATCGCGCGAAAGGCTATCCAGAGTCTTGGATCGAGAAGCGAATGCGGGGAATTGAGGTACGGGAAACGTTGACAAACGAGTGGAAGAATCGCGGCGCCAAGGAAAACATCGAGTATGCCATCCTCACTAACGAAATTTTGCAAGGCGCTTTTGATATGACGGCGGAGGATTACAAGAATTTCAAAGGACTCAAGCGCGAAAACCTACGCGATCATATGGATGATATCGAGCTGATTCTCACGATGCTCGGCGAGGCAACCACCACCCGCCTGCATCAAGACCGAAATTCCAAAGGCTTCGAACCTTTGAGGCACGACGCCAAAGACGGCGGCAGTGTGGCCGGCCGAACCCGAAAAGACATCGAACAGAAATCCGGCAAACCGGTTGCGACGAAAAAGAATTTTAAATCATTGAGCGCGAGAAAAAGACTGATGGACAATAAATAGTTTTCAGCATCTTTTTTAGCTTATTCAATAAAAGGAAAAGGCAGAACCGCATTAAGTCCTGCCTTTTTTTTACTTTTTTTACTTCTCAACATCCGATGCAGAGAAGTTTAAGTCTTTTTGCGAATTATTTTAGCACCCTTTCAAAACCAGCGAATTGGCCCTCCCCCCAAATCTTGAACACCGATCTTGTATAATATAATAAGAATTAATTATGCAAGATTATGAAAAGACATCGCATCGCTCCGGAGCTCAAAGAGCAAATCCTGAGTCGCATCAAGAA
>JBAZYY010000005.1:0-85369 GCA_041659065.1 Parcubacteria group bacterium | reverse complement strand
AGACCGGGGATGTCACGCAATACGTTAAAGATATTGTTAACTTCGGATTCGCAGTGATTGGGATCTTAGCCATGTTTATGCTGATGATCGGAGCGTATCAGTATTTGATGGCCGCCGGAAACATCGCCAAGGTTGATCATGCCAAAACGACCATCAGCTCAGCGCTCCTCGGCCTCATCATCGGTATCTGCGCCTGGGTGATCCTACGGACTATCAATCCGGATCTAGTCAGCCCATCGCTCCAGGCAATTCAGGGGATCGGGGGAGTGAGCCCTACGGGAGGCATCACTGGCACCGCCGGCAGTTACACCGTCACAAAATCCTGTAAAGACAGCGCTGTTGTAGACGCAGCTAAAAAAAACTCATCCGGCTCTGTAAATCCCTGCATGCTAGTTGCTTTCGCATCAGCGGAATCAGGCTGCAATTCCAATGCTTACAACGGAACCGCGAAGAGCGGAGCTTGGGGGATGTTTCAATTTTTAGGTTCCACTGCCGCGGGCTATGGCGTATCCGGCGACCAGCTAAAAGGGAACGTAGATTTATCAATGCAGACAGCCAATAAATTTATAAACGAAAATCTAAGAAGCTGTAATGGCGATCTTTACTGCGCGCAGGTAAAATATAGAGGCTTAGATATAAACACAAAAGACCCCGGTTGGATGGCTCGCTATAATTCTGTTGCATCAAATTGCAGCAGTTTAGGATTAGCACTTATCAAATCCGAACAATTTTTTGCACTGGCTTCACCAAAAATAGCTCATGACTAAAAAAATTTTCATAATTTCATCTATTTTGCTTTTACTCGTAATTGGAGCTATTTTTGTCTACCAATTTGCCTTCAAAAAACCTTCCGTGACAAATGAGACTAAGAATCTCGCAGTTGATGAGGGCAAGACGGCGAATACCGCGGACAATAACCAAAACGCCAGCACTGGAAGCAGCAGCGCATCAATCGGCCCCGTTTCGGATGAATCCGTTTTTGGCGCGACTCTCTCGAGTGACGGAAAATATATCTATTACCTCCTCGGGAGTAGCGGGCAGATAAACCAAGTTGATTTTTCCGGAAAACTGGACAGGGTAATCTCCACAGTCGCTTTTTCAGGTATCCGGCAAGTTCTTTGGAATAAGCCCAAAAATAAATTGCTCGTGAGAACATCCACATCTTCTGGCAACGCAAAATTTTATTCACACAATGCTTCTGATAAATCGTCTACGCCGCTCAAGGATAATCTGGATTCTGCGGCTTGGTCCAATTTGGGAGATAAAATAATTTACAAATATTTCGATCCCAAAAGTAGAAAGAGGACTATAAGCGTTTCCGATCCGGATGGAAAAAATTGGCGTGATTTAGCCAATTTTGATTACGTTGGGGTTGAAATAAGCGCCGTGCCAACTTCATCCTTAGTTTCGTTCTGGCCAAGCGCTAACGCGTTTACTTCTACCTCAGTAAATACAATCCAGTTTAGCGGAGAAAATAAAAAAGAGATCCTGAAGGATCGTTACGGAGTCGACGTTCTCTGGTCGCCTAATGGTGCCTGGGCAGCCGTCAGTTATACTGACCAAAAGGGCGGACACAAAACGGATCTTGCTATTATGAATCCTGATGGGGGGCAGTTTCGCACTTTAATCTTTCCAACTTTTGCATCAAAATGCACCTGGTCAAATGATTCTCAATACCTCTACTGCGCCCTCCCGGGGGATATTCCAGAAACCTCCGTTTTGCCCAATGACTGGAACGAAAATAAAGTTTCAACTTCAGACACGTTTTGGAGGATTGAAATTGCCAGCGGCAAAAAAGAGAGATTGGTTGATACGGAAAAAATTGCGGGTTCCTACGATATATTTAGACCCTTCCTTTCTCCGGACGGAAAAACGCTTTTTTTCATCAATAAACGCGATGGAAAATTATATAAACTCGCACTGTAAAAACAAGTTGCTTTTAGCCACTTATTTATTCTCCTGCAGATCCGGTCTTTGATCCGCTTAAATAGAAATTCAGCGCAATAAACATCCAAAACAATATTGCCATATCATTTCTCCAGTATGTCGTATCTAAGAGCCCGTGGGCTAGATAATACACGATCGTCGAAGCACAAAGCGCAGCTGCCAAGCGATTATTAACAATCGCTTTTTTGTTATCTTTAAAAAATTTGATTATCAGCCCGATAAACCCAACGAGGCCTAAAACCCCCGCCTCCAGCCAGAAAGCAAGGAAGAGATTATGCGGTTGGGGAACCGCCCATTCAAGATACGGCGGAAAATATTTTTGATATTCCAAATACCTTTCCTGAAAATTAGCCGGGCCTATCCCAAAAATTGGGCTGTTTTTTATCATGGCTCCCGAGGATTTCCAGATTTGGATTCTGGAATCAAGTGATGATCTGCCGTTTTTTAAAAATAAATTATTAATTTTTTCATTTGCAGTCTGGCTCAAAAGCAATAGGGTTAGGGTCGCTGCAAAGATCCACACTGCTACTGGCAACTTTCTCGGCGCTAGCAGAAATGCCATTACTCCGAGACTCACAGCCGCTCCGGCCCATGCTGCAAAAGAGAATGTCAAAAGTAAACTCACCAAAAGCAGTGCTATCCCAAAGATAATGATTACTTTTTCACTCCTTTTTCTGGCTTCCAAAAGAAGTGCCATACTCACAAGCAATATGACGCTTAGATACATAGCTAGCTCATTCGGCGAATTATAAAACATCTTTAATCTTCCGTCATAAGTTAAGTTGTTTGAAAACCAATATCCGAGACCAACAAATGCCGTAACGGACCCGGAAAGAAAGAGGGCGCGAAAAGATTGCTTAATTATCGCTCTGTTTCTCTTTATCAAATCAAAGTATAGGGCGGAAAATAAAAGGGGAACGACAAACCAGCCCTTCAGCGCGCCAAGGCCGGAATAGTAATTTTTGTTATACAAAATGGAAAGAATAACCCCAGCCAAAATGACAGAGATCAAGAAAGCGTACGTTTTCTTTTCAAAAAACCACCAAGATCTTATTCGCAGATCTTTTCTTAAAAGCCTGCTCGACACCCAGATTAAAACTGCAGCTATGATCAGTAATTCGAGCATATTAACGGAAAACCACCCATATTTAATCTTAAGCAGGTAAGTTGGTATAAGAAAAAAAATAACGAGCGTTAGATTTTCGGCGATTCTGTTTGATTTATTCTTCCACTCCATACGCGTTAAATTATGCGGTTCGTTTTTGTTCAACTCCTTTGAAAGTATATAATCCAAGAGCTAAAATCACCAGCAGCATACTAAGAACTTGCGGCGAAAAAAGCGGCGTATCAAAGACCGAGTGCGCGAGAAAATACACCAAGGCAGCCGCAATGCCCAAATTAACAGAAGAACCGAACTGGATTTGCCTTTTTACCATGGAGAGGATCATAAGCGTAAAAAGTAATGCGTTTGCTATGCCCGTTTCCGAGGCGATATCCAAGTACGTGTTATGCGCGTAGATAGAAGATCGTTCCTTTGCTTCTGAGTTAACCACCGACGCATAGTTGCCAAGTCCCACGCCGATTAGAGGATAGTATGTGATCACTTCATACGCCTGCTCCCAATTTTTTATTCTTTCAGCGTTAGAACCTTCCCTCAAATTAAATGAAGAGGAAAGTCTTGCCAATATAGTTGTCCGGCTGACTGCGAAAAGAACAACCAAAAAAATACTAGCTATCAACAGACCCTTGGCCAGCCAACCCTTTTTGAAAAGCAAGAGCACTACAAAAAACATCATTCCGATGAGCATCCCCATGTATGCCCCTCTTGAAAAAGAGAATGCAATCGCGCTTGCCATGCAAATCAACGCCGCACCGCAAAAAATCTTTTCTTTCCTTTTTTTGGCTCCGATAAAATATCCAAGGGCTACAAAAAAAGTCAAAGTTTCAAAAAATGAATAGACATGCGGGTCTGAGAAAAATCCGAAGGCCCTCAAAACAGTATGCCCAGAAATATTTACCAGCCAACTAGAATTTTGCATGACAAGTTCGCCAAAAGATTGGCCCAAAAAATGAGGAGCTGCTTTTCTTAGAAAATTGAGAGTAGGTTCCAGGCCAAAAATGAATTGCGAGATAAACTGAAAAATTCCAACCAGGGACCCCAAAAAACCGCTTATAATCACCAATTTAAGTCCCGTTTTTCTGGCCTTATCCTCCCTGAAGATATCCGCTGCGACAAAGAAGAGCGGCAGAATGGAAACGTAATAAACCATTTTCCGCGTCCCAAGTTCCGGCTTTATGGCAAAAAACAACGAGAGCGCAGTCAAAAAAATAAACAGCGCAACAAGAGCTGTAACTACGCTAAACGGAATAGTAATATTCTTTCCCCCTAAGCCCCGCAACAACCAAAAAACGAACACAATCGGAATCAGGACGCGGACAAAAAGTAAATCAACGCCGTTCCCTAGATTTAAGGCTAACTGAAAAGGCAGCGTAATGACAATTATCCAGATTAGGTAATCGACTGTCTTCATTTTAGAAGTACGTTTTTAAAATAATAGGGGAAACGAGCCAATCCCACGACCAACGCGCCCAACCAACCGTAGTTTTTTTGAAAATAATAACGCTGCGACTTGTAATAATGCATCTTTTTTTGCTTTTCCTGTGTAAAGCTTTGTCCGCTGTAATGATAGACGTTTGATTTCATACCAACCAGAACTTTGTACCCGAGCTGGCGTATTTGCAGACAAAGGTCAACATCTTCAAAATACATAAAATAATTTTCATCGAATCCTCCCGCTTTATCGTAAGCCTCTCTCCTCACCGCCAGAGCTGTCCCTGATACCCAGTCAGTTTCAATAAAATCCTGCCCTTTTTTCTGCCCGCAGCGATCTCGAAAAATTATTTTTGAATAAATCATTCTAGCCGGACTTTTCTTCTTGCCAAATTGCCAGGCTTGGATTCTTCCGTCCGGCCACAAAATCAGTGGGCTTACGACCGCAGCATCTTTGTTGTTAGCAAAGGCTGCGACAAGCGCCTTAAGGGTCGCGGCTTCCATGATAGTATCCGGATTCAGAAACATCAGAAGCTGCCCCTGCGCCTCACGCGCTCCAATATTGGAAGATTTTCCGAACCCAAAATTTTTGTTTACTTCAATTATCTTTTGCCGGCATATGGAATTTTCCACAGCCCCCAAGTCATTTTGTCCAAGCTTATCTTCGTCGCTGTTAACGACGATTATTTCGAAAGGCTCAAAAAAAATGCTTGACCGCACGGAATCAAGGCATTTTCTGAGATACTGACGACTATTATAATTTACGACTATTATTGACAGTCTCATCCCAATGCTATTTTTACAGAATTTATTTTTCTTCTAGATAACTGGCTCAAAATCCTCTCGCACCTCTTCTCCCTTCTTGCTGATAATACTGGCGATCTCCTCCGCGGTAACAACGCTGAATGCCCATAAAATGAAAAGATAAACGAGAGTGCTCACAAACGCTAAAATGATGAAATTTATTCCTCTGCCTAAATATAGTATCGCGGCCATAGCTATTCCCCCAAAAAAGACTTCCGCGAGTTTTTGGAGCGACGGCCTATACTTAAGCTCCCGGAAAACCAGGCTTGCGCATAAAATTGCGACCAGCATCTCCGTAAGGCTTGAAACGACTGCCGCTCCCGTGTAAGAGTATCTTGGAATTAGAATCAGGTTTAAAAGTATATTAAAGATTGCGCAAAATAAGAGCACCAGCATTAGTTTTTTTTGTTTATTGCCGGCCACCAGAACGTTATTAAAATAATTTCCAAAGAATATAAACACAATTGCAAAAGACAGGATCCTTAGCACTTGCACGGACTCCGCGAAATCAGCTCCTCCGATCAACCGGATTATTTGAGGCGCCAAAAAAAGAATTCCCACCAAGAGAGGCACGGCTAAAATAATTAATACTTTAAAAGTTTTATCAGCCACCAAGACAAACTTCTCTCTCTCGTGAAAAATATAACGGGACATGATGGGCATTACAAGCCCTACCAACATAGCCGGGAAAAAAGAGATGTTCTCAAGAATTTTATAAGCTGCGTTATATATGCCAACATCTGAGCTGGATTTCATTATCGAAAGCATAATTGTATCCAGCTTAAAATACGCAAAAACAATTATCGCAGAAATTCCCAATGGATACGATTCTTTCAAAAAAGACTTCCAGGCTGGCCAGTCAAATTTAAATCTGAAACGGACATAATGCTTTGACCACGCATAGACGATCAAAAAACTGACTAACATGTTTATCAGCAAGGTAGTGATAATAGCCAAAAACCCCCAGTCCAGCTTGACCGCGATAACAATGACTATTACCTGAAAAATCCTGCCTACCAACTCGGCCACGGCAACCTTATCCATCACGAGCCTTTTTTGGAAAAGACCGATTAATACGGAATAGCTTGAAGAAAAAAGATAAGCAACTGCGGCGATAAGTATTCCTGTCTTAACATTCTCGGAGTAAGGGAAAAAAAATATTATCAGTGGCGCAATGATTATAATCGCCAGGGAAGCTATAACCCTGATTGTAAAAACATTACTTAGGATGGCCTTTTCATCACTGCCCGGCCTTGATATCTCACGCGTTGATATGGAATAAAGACCCAAGTCTACCAACGACCCAAAAAAAGAAAAGAAGGCCAAAACGGTTGAATATTCGCCAAAGCCTTCTTTCCCTAGATATCTGGTTATGAAGCCTATACCTACTAACGCTAAAATAGTACCTATTATTTTAGCCGAGGAAGAAATAACCACATTGTAGGCAATTTTTCTGGATACAGATGCCATAAATGGCTTTTTTATTGTTATAGCTATGGCAGCCGCCCATAACGTTTCCAAAACTAATTTATTTCTTCGATGACACCAACCGGTTTAATCACAACTTTCCGTTCTTCGTCCTCACCAATACTTTCCGTCTTCACGCTGCTATTGGTCGCTAAAGTTAAGTGAATTATTCTTCTCTCGTAGGCACTCATTGGCCGCATAACTACCGGTCTTTTTTCGTCTATGGCTTGCTTAGCCATGCTTTTTGCGAGATCCTCCAAAGAATCAGTTTTCTGGCGACGGTACTCATTTACATCAATGACAAATTTTAGCCGCTCCTCGGACAGCTTCCTAGCCACCGCCCTGACCAGGTGCTGCAAGGCCTGCAGTGTAATGCCCTGCTGGCCGATCAGCAGATTAGAGTCTTTAGTAACGATGTTAAATATGCTATTTTCAGCTCCTTCTGTTTTTTCCTCTCTGCTCTCAATCCGAAAATCCGCAAAGGTCATTTTGGTCAAAATTTCGCTTATTAATTTTTCCAACTTTTCGTGTATTTCTTCGTTTTTCATGCCTTTTGCTTTAGGAGATTACTTCAAATTTGCCACTGACTGCTTATCTCCAGAAGGGACATTCTTTGCCCCTGCAGTTAAATATTGCTGGACTATAGCAAATACCGTATTAACAATCCAGTAAATCGCAAGGCCCGCTGGAAATCTTATTCCTATAAAAAGGGTAAGAATCGGGCCTAGATAAAGCATTTGCTGCCCCATGATTGAAGATATGTCACTTTTTCCCGAGCTGGCTGGCATTACTGGCGTCATCATTTTTGTCTGAATGTACTGGGCTGCGGCAGCAATTACCGCTAAAACAATATTTGGTTTTGTTATGTCCAAAAAGCCCAGAAACATCACTCTAATCCCTTCCGGGCAGCTTACAAAAGAGTAAAGGTCCTTACATTCCTGCGAAAAATTAATTCCCGCTATAAAAGCTTGGTAAAGCGCGATAAAAAAAATCAATTGGATAATGAGGGGCAAGCACCCGGCCGCCGGGTTGGCTTTTCTTTCTTTATAGAGCTGCATTAGCATCCGGCTCTGTTTTTCTTTGTCGCTTCTATATTTTTCCTGAATTTTTTTTATTTCAGGCTGGATAGCCTGTAGCCTCTTCTGGGATTCAATCTGTTTTTTTGCAACCGGGTACAGGATGAGGCGCACAATCACAGTAAGGATAATAATTGCTAATCCTAAGTCATGCCCAGGCACTACATTATAAATATAGATAAGAGCGTTGTAGATAGGCTGGTAGATTATTGTATGAAATAGCTGAAGCATGCTTCTTTCTATTTTATGATTAAATTAGCTTTTATAAGCAATTTTTTTGCGCTTTCTCCTACCTTTTTTAGGCTTAACTCTCTCAGGCTCAATGCTGGATTGACAGAAAAAACAATTTCAGCGCCAGGCGAGATTTTTTTTACCAATGGTCTTACTGCTTCTCGCATAAGGCGCCTTGCTTTATTCCTTTCTACAGCTTTTTTTGAAAATTTTAGGCTCGCAGAAAATCCAATTTTAGGGCTTGTGCCTTCTGAATCCTTTCTCAGCCTGAATCTTAGCAGCAAAATATCATTTTTTGCGGTCCCTCCTTGTCTTATTACCCTTAAAAAAGCCTTTTTTTCTTTTAGCCTATTGCGCTGTGACAGCATATTATTAGACAGAAAGTTTTTTTCGTCCCTTCCGCCGCCTTGCTTTTAAAGTCTCCTGCCCATCTTTAGTTTGCATCCGCTTTCTAAAACCGTGCCGCTTCACCCTTCTCTTCTTTTTAGGCTGATATGTCCTTTTCATTGTTTATTTGAGCTAATTCTAACTGCCTTTGATTTTATCAGCAAAACCCCCTCTGGTCAATCTATTGCTGGTAATTTTTCTCTTTTCCATTTAATTAGGTGCTTTTTGCGAATATGCCATTTTGTTGGCTCGTTTGCCCCATAGCCCGCTTTCCGCTCTACATAAAAAGTGTCAGGCTGATTTTAGATAACAAGTCAGACTTGAAATTTTATTTGGTATCGAATATTATTTCAACAGGTTATAAACAGCTTTATCAACAGCTCTGGAAAAAGTTTTTTTTCGCTATGGTATAATATTGCTACTAACCTCCTCTTATGACAAATGAAGAAATTTGGGAAGCAACGCTAGGTGAGATCGAACTATCTATTTCACCGGCTAGTTTTACAACCTGGTTTAAAAATACCTTCATTTTATCCATTGAAGACGGGCGAGTTTTAATCTCCGTCCCCAACGGCTTTGCAAAGGAATGGCTGGAAAATAAATACAATCTAAATATTTCCAAAGCTCTTCGTAATTTTATTGAGGATATCAAAGAAATCCGTTGCATTGTCTCTCCTTCTGACACAGCCAGCTCTAAGAAGGATATTGGATCGGCTTCCTTAAACCACGCAAAGGACAACTCTACTGTCCATGAAAAACCCTTTAGCTCAAACCTAAGCCAGACAAGATCGGGACAAGAAGAAGGACAGATTAATCTAAGTTCTCGCTACACATTTGAAAATTACATCGTAGGATCTAACAACGAGCTGGCTAAGGCTGCCTGCGAAGCCGTCGCAAAAAACTTGGGACAAGCCTATAACCCTCTTTTTATTTATGGCGGAGTTGGTCTGGGAAAGACCCACCTCCTTCAATCCATTGGGAATTATATCCTATCCAAGGATCCTTCACGCAAAATCTTATACTCGACCTCCGAGTATTTTACAAATCGTTTTATTGACATGGTAAAAAATCAGCAAGCCCGTGAGTTTAAGCAATCCTACCTTGACGCCGACCTGCTGATAATTGATGATATTCAATTTATTGCGGGTAAGGAAAAAACCCAGGAGGAATTTTTTCATATTTTTAATACCCTTTACCAGCTCAATAAACAGGTCGTTTTGAGCAGCGATCGGCCGCCCAAATCTATCGCCACGCTTGAAGAAAGACTTAGATCAAGATTTGAAGGAGGCATGATAGCCGACATAACCAGACCTGATCTTGAGACGAGAATAGCCATTTTGAGGCACAAAGCGGCCGAAAAAGGCTTTGAAGCAGACGACGACGTTTTTACATACATTGCGAACAATATCCAACACAACATCAGAGAGCTCGAGGGCGCTCTCAATAGAATCATTGTCTCCTGCCAGCTTAAACAGGTTGGTCCCTCACTTGCTAATACAAAAAAAATATTAAGTGATATTATTAGTTCCGGGCGAAAGAGGGGAATCAGCTTTAAGCAAATTACACAGGCTGTGGCTGATTTTTATGACATCCATCTCCAAGATATTACCAACCGGAGCCGCAGAAAGGATATCGTCAAGCCGCGACAGATAGCCATGTACCTAATGCGCAGTGAGCTTCAGGCCTCCTACCCCGGAATAGGAGAGCAGCTCGGCGGGAGGGATCACACCACCGCAATGCATGCTTACGAAAAAATATGCCGAGAACTTGAGCAGGATGAACAGCTGGAACAAGAAATTAATGTTATAAAAAATAAGATTTACAACGCCATCTAAAAAGCATCCCTGAATAAGCTGTTGGTAACCTATTCATAACACCTGCTTATATTAGTATAAATACGCTGGATTACCTATTAACAAACTGTCACTATTATTCCAATTTTATTTTTTATTTTTTCCCCCAACAGACTCCCACATAGCTATACCCTCCTTATACACAGTCAAGTTAACCGCACTTCTCCTACTATTATCTACACTATTATCACTTATCCACTAATTTTAGGTCTACTATAAAAATAACTAAACTAATAAATCTATATTTTTATATATTAATATTATGAAACTACTCTGTATAAGTGAAAACCTCAAAAAGGGAATTCTAAGCGCTGAAAGGATAATTGGAAAAAATTTAACCTTGCCGATTCTGTCGAATATTTTACTAGAAGCTGAAAGGGGAAGTTTAAGGATATCAGCGACTAATCTCGAAATAGGCATCGTCAATAAAGTTCGAGCTAAAATCGAGAAAGAGGGGCGGGTGGCCATTCCGGGGAAAATAGCGGCTAATTTCATTTCGCAAATAGCAGATGGTGAGAAAATAGCAATTGAAAGTAAGGGCGAATCAGTGGGGATAAGCTATGGGGACAATAAAACAGTCATAAAGGGAATTGATGCTAAGGATTTTCCTATCATACCAAAAGCGCAAAGTAAGCCATTGTTTATACTGGATGGCCTAAGGCTCCAAGAAATATGTGGCAAAATCCTCCCTTGCGTGGCAGCCTCAGAGACCAGGCAGGAGCTGGCAGGTGTTTTTGTTGGGTTGGGTGAAAAAAACATCGAGATCGCGGCCACGGACAGCTTTAGGCTGGCTGAAGGTAAAATTATCCTCAAAAAAGAAGATATGCAAAGTGATTATAGCGTGTATCGAGCAAAAAATAACGCCCTGATTATTCCCGCTAGAACAATCGCGGAGGTTATCCGCAATCTTGGTGGAGAAGGTGCCGGGGTGAGGGTTTATCTTGGGGAAAACCAAATATTCTTCGAAACAGAGGGTTCTTTGTTGGTTTCCCGGCTAATAGATGGGCGCTATCCTGAATATAAGCAGGTTGTCCCGCACGAATTCTCCTCTTCAATTATTACGGATCGGGAAGCGCTTTTAAAGGCTGTTAAAATGGCAAGCATTTTTTCTGATAACAAGAGCCGAGAGGTTAAGTTTGGGGTAAAATCAGCGGAAAAAAAAATAGTCATTGAAGCGCAGTCGGTGGAGTCAGGAGAAAACATCACGGAAGTCGAAGGGCAAATAGCGGTAAAGAACGACAGTGTTATCGCCTTCAATAATAAGTTTTTGATTGACGCGCTTAATCTTCTTTCGAGTCCAAAGATATATGTGGGATTTAATGATAGCTTTGGTCCGGTTATCTTTAGGGAAATTAATTCAGACGATAAGGTTAAAGATGATTACTTTCATATTGTGATGCCAATAAGGAGTTAATCAGGTGGATTCTCAAATGAAACGGATTGGTGATTTATTAAAAAGGAAAAAACGAATCCTCTCCAGCACAAAAGATTTTCATGCGGGTGAGATGGATGAAAAAACAGTTGAAAAAGTGTTTAAGGAGGTGGCAACACGCAAAATCTTAGGAATCCAAGCAGAAGAAATAAGAGAAGTGCGCATAAAGGAGGGAAAGCTTAAAATCAAAACAACCCACCCTATTGTTGCAGGAGAACTTTGGAAAAAAAGGGAAATGCTTATTAAAGAGGTAAATAAAATACTTAGGAACGATTTCATTAGGGAAATAAAGGTATTATAAAAACCCGGCTACCGTGCCGGGCTTTTATAAGGATGGGCTAAAAATCACTTTCTTTGCATTCCTCTGTTGGAGGAGGGTTGTTGTCTTTATTGTCGCTCTTGCCTGACCACTTTTCAACGCCTTTTTCCCAGGCTAAAAATTGCGGATCTTTCTCAGGATGTTTGGGGATATCGCCTTGCGGGTTATCCTTGTCCACCCAATAGAGGATTGAATGAAAAGTAGAAAAGCTTTTTTTCTTTTTGGTATCGTCGGGGCAGGAATCATTAGCGAGGCAATATTTATCTTTTTTAATTTTACATACTTCAATTTCATTTGATCCGCTAGTGGTGTCTCCTTTTAGCACAGTTTTTTTTGTGTCATTTCGGGGCGGATCGGGGAAATTTTCAATGGCAGTATTGGCGAGTGCTTTGTCCATAAAAGCTCGCCAGATTGGAGCAGCGACATAAACCCCATCTGCGCCTTGAGCCATTGGAGAATTATTATTATTGCCGGCCCAAACGCCTGCTGCGAGAGAGGGTGTGTAGCCTATTGTCCAGCCATCACGCCATTCGTTGGTTGTGCCGGTTTTAGCAGCTACCTGGCGATCGTCAAAGCGGAGGGGCGTGTTAGAGCCGAAAACCGGTGCGCGCAGGTGATTGGTTGAAAGAATAGTATCAATCTGGGAGCAGACGTTTATGTCTAAGACTTTTTCGCCTGCCTGACTTTGGTATTGTTCCAAAATATTTCCGGAAGGATCCTCGATTTTTAGGATGGAGGTTTTATCATGGCGAACCCCGCCAGTGGCGAAAGTTCCGAAGGCAGCCACATGATCTACGAGCTTAACTTCCCCTCCCCCTAAAACAAGAGAGAGGCCATAGCGGCTGCGATCCTTGAGTGTGGTAATCCCCATGGATTGAGCCGTGTTTATGGCATTGTCTACTCCAGCTAGATAAAGCGTCTTTACAGCAGGGATATTTAGCGACATAGCCAGCGCGTCCTCCATTTTGACCGGGCCGCGAAACTTATTGTCATAATTTTGGGGCGTGTAGGGTTTATCTTTAGTTCCAAAATTAGTTTCAACATCGAACAATACCGTTTGGGGCGTGTAGCCCTTTTTAAACGCTGTCGCGTAGACGTAGGGCTTAAAGGACGAACCAGGCTGGCGATCACGGATTGCTACATTCACATTGCCGTCAATTGTTTTATCAAAGTAATCCTTTGATCCAACCATTGCAAGGATTTGTCCGGTTTTTGGATCAACCGCGACTAAAGCTGCATTTGAAAATCGATACTTCTTTCCGTTTTGGTCTACGCCATTTTTTACGGCTTCCTCGGCGGCTTGCTGTTTTTGCCAATCAAGGGTGGTATAAACTTTCATGCCCCCTTCTTCAACTTGTTGTTCTCCGTATTTAGCAACCAGTTGGTCCTTTACATAGAGAACGAAGTGAGGGGCATCAATTTTTTCTTGGAAGGGGCGCACTTCTGCCATAACATCAAACTCTTTTGCTGATTTTGCTTGGTCCGCGGTGATGTAGCCAAGTTTTTCCATTTGATCCAGTACGTATTCCTGCCGGTATTTAAGTTCATCAGTGTGATCCCCGTAGGGAGAATAATAGGTCGGTGCTTTTGGAAGAGAAGCTAGAAGAGCTGATTCAGCGAGCCCTAAATCCTTAGCGTCTTTTCCAAAAAAAGTTTGGGCTGCAGCCTGAATGCCATATGCGTTGGAGCCGTAGGGAATTTCGTTTAAGTACATCTCGAGAATCTGGTCTTTGGAAAACTTTTGTTCTAGCTCCACGGCTAAAATCACCTCTTTTGCTTTTCGCGTAAATGTTTTTTCGTCCGTAAGAACCGAATTTTTGATAAGCTGCTGGGTTATGGTCGACCCGCCCTGGCTCGCATGGCGGCCCATGAGATCATATATTGCCGCTCTCGCGATAGCTTTAACCTGTATGCCATGGTGCTGGTAAAAGGTTTGGTCCTCAGCTGAAATGGCTGCTGCTTTTATTTTGTCGCCCATGTCAGAAAAGGGGATTTGCGTTCTTTTTTCTTCCCCATGAATTTCATACAAGAGATGCTCACCTGTTCGGTCGTAAATTTTTGTGGATTCAACAACCTGTCTCTTGTTTAATTTGCCGGGACTGGGAAGATCCTTGGCAAAATAGGCAAAAACTCCGGTTGTAAAAAGAAGGCCCAGGATAGCAAGCCACCCCAGAACTTTTAAAATTCTTTTAGTCCAATGCTTTTTTGGTTTTTTTAAGGCGTTTCTTGTGTTGTCTACGAGATCATTTTTCATAAACGGTCGGTTAAATAACTAGTTTGCTAATTTTCTCCCTTTTCATCTTTCATGTCAATAGAAAGTTTCCAGCGCGTTTGGTTTAAGGTCATTTTCCAGCGCAAATTCACCATTAAGACGGATGCCACTTTTATTATACAACACTAACGTCTCCGCATGAATTCTTTTACTAAGATCTCAGCCACTTTTACTCCTTTTCCGGACACAATAGGCTTTTCGTGCGGCTCGTATTCAGGATATCCATTAATCTCTATGATGCAATATGGCTTGTGGGGGTCATCTAAAGAAATATCATCCGTCATGATATCTATCCCGGCGTAATTCAATCCTAAAGCTCGGACGCATCTCTGGGCTATTTTAACAAAGCGCTTGCTGATGTTGCCGGTCTTGTCAATCGATTTTCCGCCACTACTGATATTCGCGTTTCGTCTAAGTTGCAAGTATTGGCCTTTGGCTAAAATGGAACCCGGCGTCAGCCTGTTTCTTCGTAGTGTTTTTAAAATATCCGCATCTATTTTCAGCAGATATCTAGGCGGTCTCGTTTTATTAAAGTTGCTTACGAGCTCTTTGATTTTCGACTTGCCATCGCCAATCACATGCGCGGGCATTCTCTCTGCGCAAGCAATAACCTGATTGTTTAAGATTAAGATCCGATAGTCACGGCCGCTTTTTACATTCTCAATTATGAAAAGGCCTGAGGATTTTTTCTTGCTTTTTTTCAAAGACAATCTCATTCTGGAAATAGCCGTGGATAATTCTTTTTTATTTTCGACTCCTACCAGCACGCCTATGCCATCCGAAGCATCAATTGGTTTTAAGACAATGGGGAAGTTGATCTGCTTATTTTGCATTAACCGCAAAGCCTCTGAATAACTACCGGCATAAACGCCGGCCGGAGCATTTATGTCATTTTCCCTGAGCAGAAGCTTGGTGGCTTCTTTATTTTTGGCAATCTTTGGTCCGGGGTTTAAATTGAAATGAATCTGTTCGTTGTACAGAAGCTTGGTTTTTCCTCTCCAAGAAAGTTTTAGAATATTAAAATCCCTAGAGAGAATCTGCACTTTAGCTCCCATTTTTAGGGCTGTTTGAATAATTTTTTTCCCTCTCCGGCTTTTTACTTTTTTTAAGTAATCTTGGATGTTCATATTCCAGCTTAGGTTGGCAAATTTATACAAGCGTAAAAGATCAGGATATTTTCAATATTTTTTTATAAAGCTTGATGTATTTTTCCGCCATAACAGAGCTGTCAAAATTATCTTCAGCATATTTTCTACAGGCTAGCCTGTCGAATTGGTCGGTGTTTTTTGCGGCTCTCACCATATCCCGCTTGTTATTTGAAAGAAAACAGATCTTCTTATTTTTTCCCAATAATTCAGGCAAGGGTTCGATAGAGGTGCCGATTATGGGTGTTCCGCAAGCGAGAGCTTCCGAGACTACCATTGGGCAGATATCAGGCCTTCGAAGGGGAAATAAAAGAGCCTCGGCATTTTTAAGATATTTGTGTACTTTTTTATTTGGAACTTCCCCCATATAGACTATTTGCTTACCGTCCACAAAAGGCTCAATCTTTTCTTTCAGATAAGCTTGTCGGTCAGCTGAATTACCAATGCGTCCAAAAATAAGTAATCGTTTGTTTGCATCTAAGGCGATTTGAATTGCTCTGTCAGCACCCTTATAATCGGCGAGTCTGCCTATAAATATCAAGTAATCTTTTCTTTTCAAAGAATAAGCCATATCTCTTACGGCAATGCCGTTCCAAATAGTGGCGCTCGTTTTAAATTTGCCCTTTTGAAACTTTGCAAGGGAAACTATGTAAATTTTTGCTTTTCTGAGCTGATTGAATTCAGAAGCGGTAATTTTATTGTGAAAAGATAAAACGCAAGGAATAAAAGCGTTGCTTCCCACCGTGTAAGCCAAGCTATTGGAATTGAGATGTATGATATCAAAATCTTTTTGGTAAGCCAAGACCTTAACTTGGCTTGAAATAATGAGATTATTTCTGAATTTTGCTGTCTGTTTGCTAAAGTTAGCCATATTCCAAAGACTTTGGGATAAAGTTGGAATATGCTTGGCTTTTGTTTTCCAATCTGCCGGAGCAAATAAAGTGACATCAACACCGACTTTTAAGAGAGCATTGGTAAGCTGCTTTACTAGCACTTCTGGGCCCCCATCCTCCCCAAATGGAGGCGCGACCATGGCTATCCGGATTTTATTAACTTTGCGCATTAGTTAATTTAAGACGCTGATAAACTCTTTAAAATTTTTGTCTTTGATTCTTTCGTCCCCGACAATATGAAGCAGGTCAAAACCGGGAGTAGTGTTCATTTCCATGAGCACGGGTTTTCCAGAGTTATCAAAAACAAAATCCAAGGAGTAATTAGCTTCAGGAAAAATACTTAACTTTTCGACAATTTTTCGGGCTGTATCCTTGGCTATCTTCGGGATTTTTACTTCTGGCACCAAAACGGCTGTGGCTCCTTGGTGGAAGTTAGTAAATAAAGAACCCTTTTTGGCGATTCTGGATAGAGCATAGATAAGCTTATGGTTCATATACACCATTCTTAAATCAGCAATCTCCATATTTTTTGAAAACCCGGGAATACCATAATTGCTTTTGACAAATTCTTGGACCAAGACTGGAAAGGTTGCTTTGAGCTTAATAACGTTCTTTTTCTCGTCAATGACAATTCCAAACCCACCCGATCCATAAAAAGGCTTGATCACTGCTTTCTTTGATTTAATTTTTTTTATAGATTCAGAATACTCTTTTTGGGATGTGGCCAGGTAGGTTGTAGGCATAAATTCTTTGAAAAGAAGGTACTGATTCAATTTATTATCGGCTATGGTGCGAAAAAGGGGAGAATTAAACCACTTCACTTTTTTTGAAGTTTCCATCTTGTAATCATAAAGAGCATAATCCCTTTTTCCCATAATCTTATCAAAAATCAGATCCGGCTTGACCGGTTTGGTAATCTTTAGCCAACGCTTATTCCTATACGCCCAAGACTTGGTAAACACGTTTTTCTTTGCGTCGTACCAGCCTATGCTTGCCCGATATAATCCAACTCCGCATTCTAAGCCCCGCTCATGCCAATCTTCAAAAGACACTCGAGTTGAGACCGCGTCGCCTAAAGGAACTTTTCTTTTCCAATCGCTACCATAATACACGACAATTATTTTTTTTGCTTCCTTCATGATGGTTAGTCGCTAATTATTAACTTCTCGCGTCCTTATCTAACTTCAATTAAAAACCTCTTCAAATCTCTCCTCCCGATTATCACGGGATATTTTAGGTCTAGCCGCTCGGCTATGTTGGCTTTTGACGAGATGCTCTTATTATCCATCATAAACTTCAGGTTAACCACTGGACGGATCGAAGAGCCACTCGCGGAAAATATAATCCCTACGTCAGCCAGATCCGGGATTTCTTTTTGACATCTTTCAATGAGGGTTCTTTTGAGATCGGCTTCTTTGGCAGAAGAGAACTCAAGTTTGGAAAAATCTATTTTTGAGAATTTTTCTATGGTTTCACCAAAACCCAATTGCTTTGCCAGCGCAACATCAATCGATGTGGAATATGCGCCTGTGTCAATTTTCGCTTCTACCTCAATTTCCTTTTCATCTTTGTCGGTTAGCTTTATTTTCTCTATCGTTCCAATTATCTTCTTCCCGGAGAGTTCCTCGATCTCGTCTTCGATTTCTCCACCAAAAAGATTCATGCCGACAGTCACGCCTTTCTCCACAGTTTTTATCTTGAGGCCTTCGACTCTCTCTAGTCTCCCAAGCAGGCCATCTAGATTGGCGACTTGGATGGAAAGTCCGGGTCTCGCGTTGAGTTCCAAAAAAACCGGCCCGCGATCACGGTCAAGCGCGATGTCCGCGCCCAGAAATCCAAGTTTTGATGTCATTTGCGCGCGTACAGCCAGCGTGAGGATATCTTTCCAGTAGGGGATTTTTATTCCAGATAAGATTAATCTTGTGTCAGGTACGTATTCAATGATTTTATTTTTTCCGAATACGGCCGTGGTTGTTACGCCGGAAGCGAGATCTATTCCAAGTCCGATAGCGCCCTGTTGAAGATTGGCTTTCCCGTCTGATTGGCGGGTAGGCAGGCGGAGCATTGCCATTACGGGAACTTTGTTGTAAACGATGATACGGATATCGGGGATTCCCTTATAGGCATAAGGCTTAAAAAGCTTCAAAAGCTTCAACCTTTCTTCAAAAAAAGCTATGTCAGGGACGCCCGACAACGAAAAGCTTCCGTCAAGAATATTTCTGATATGCGTCCGGAGATCCTCAACAGTTACTAGGGATCCATCTGCTTTTATCCAAGTGTTCTCGATATTCCCGCCCGAGTCGCTGGCGGGAGAATTATCGCGGGCAGGCTTTTTTTTCCCGTAAACCACCAAAATTCCTTCACCGCCAAACCCACGGTTCGGTTTTAAGACAAAACTTGTCGGAAGAGCATCCCAGTTGAAATTATCGAGTTCTTCCGGATTGCTGATTTTCGCGATAAGAGCTGGAACTGGAAGGTCTGCCTTGCGAAGCACGCGCTTGCTTAGCAGCTTGTTGTCTGCTAGCCTTTTCGCGTTGTGGAGATTATTTGGCCGGATAAATTTAAGATTCCGGGCATTCATTCCCAGAATCTTTGGGCTGCTGCTAAAAAACTTAAGCATTTCGATTGAAAATATTTCTAAAGCGTATGTATTCCGAAAGGCGCAAGCCAGTCCACTTGCCAAGGAAAATATTGACGAAGATAGTGAGAAGTACTACCCAGGGATATTTCAGGATAAAAGCAATCAAAGTATAGGAGCTTGCGATATAATATCCGACAACCGAAATTAGAAGCGTTTCCAAGGCAAGAATCATGGCTGTCTTTCCACCCTTTTCTATTTGGGTCGCGACAAATTTCTCGACGAGGGTGATCATGATTAGAATCGGAAATATGGAAACGCTGGCGAGCCCAGTGCGGCCGAGGTATCCACCTATAATCAAAAGAGCAAGAATGGCAAAGCCGACAATCGTAATCATTATGGCAACCCGGGGGAGGTATAACAGGCGAAAATGCTTCAGGAAAAGGCGAGTTAGCATTCCGACAACAATAACCGTGATAAATATGGTTATGCCGTAGCGTATTTCGTTAGTCGCGAGAAACGCAAAAGTGATTATGGCCGGCGTATAAATACCAAAAGCTTTTATTCCGATTACCTGGCGGAAGAAGGCGATTACCGTAACGACTACAGGCAAAATTAGCACCAAAATTAGGGTGTCTCTGGGTATTCCATTTGATAAAGCTAGATAGACTAGAGGGTTCATGGGGGATAGAAATTACCAATAAAAAAAGCCCCTATATTTACTTAATCTTACTTTATTTAAGGGGTTTTGTCAATAGAGACTACCCACTGATTATGGGCTGATTCGAATCAATCAGCACGGATCTGTCCAATCCTGAGACTTATTGATTTTTTAATTTACGGGTTTTTCTCGAGTTGATATGGCAAATTGCAATGGCGATCGCATCAGCGGCGTCGTCTGGTTTTGGAATAAACTTGAGGTTCAAGATGTTCTTGGCCATGAGCTGAATTTGTTTTTTATCTGCCCGGCCATATCCAGTAAGGGCTTGTTTAACTTGGAGAGGTGTATATTCAAAAAGCAAAATCTTTCTTTTGGTCAGCTTGTATAAAACTACTCCCCGTGACTGGCTTACGGTAATGGCGGTTTTTTGGTTTTTGAAAAAAAATAAATTCTCGATGGCCGCTTCGTCGGGCTTATATTTTTTTATCAAAAGATCGATGTCGCTTCCAATTTCGAGCAGTCGCTCACTGTCTGTTCTGGTTTTGCTGGTGTTGACGCACCCGCAAGCGACAAGATGCAGCTCGGATCTTTCCGATTGGTCCAAGACGGCCCAGCCAGTTATAGCCGTCCCTGGGTCTATTCCTAGCACTCGCATGCGATTTGAGCGTTATAAGTTATCGTATACTTCCTGCACGTCGTCGAGTTCGTCGAGCTTTTCCAGAAAGTTTTCATAATCAATTTGAGTTTCCCGATCAATTGCAACAGGAGAAAGAGGAATAAAGATCAAGCCGGCACTTTCGACTGAGATTCCTTTTTTTTCAAGATTGTCTTTTATTTCTCGAAGATCACGAGGATCTGTGTACGCCTGCAGGATTTCAGCTTGGAAACTCGTGTCAATCGCTCCAGCTTCAATTGCCGCGAGTTCAATTTCATCGGCATCTTTTTCTGCGGTGTCGACGTAGATTACGCCGACATTCTTGAAGAGATGCGCGAGACTTCTGGCGGGAACAAGCTTGGCGTTATTCTTCGCAAAAACTCCTTTTAACTCGGATATGGTCCGGTTTTTATTGTCAGTGGCGGCTTTGATTAACATAGCGATATTCCCAAATGCCAATGCCTCGTAGACAACCTCCTCAATTACCGCTTGATCCTTGAGCTCGCCAGTTCCGCGCTTGATGGCGCGATCAATGTTGTCTTTTGGCATATTCACTGCGCGCGCCTGATCGACTGCGAGACGTAATTTAAAATTCATATCCGGATTGCCGCCGCCTTCCTTGGCAGCTAAAGTGACGATTCGCGCAACTTTCGTGAAAACATTAGCCCGCTTGGCATCCTGGGCGGCTTTTTTGTGTTTTATACCTGCGAAATGTGAGTGTCCTGACATGTCGTTTATATATCACGAAACATGTAACGCAAGATTTTAAAAATCGCGTTATATGTTTTGGGTCACATGTTTCGTGACTTTAACTTCTGGTAAGTTATCCCAGAGTAATTCAAAAATTAGCTTCATCGTATTATATATCTCCGTGCTTTCAATGACAAGTCCCAACTGTTCTTTGGAAGACATCAAGGAAACTTTGCTGTGGCCGTAAATATTAATTTCCATTGAAAACGGATATTTTTTTGGATCGATTAATTTTGAAGTTCTGAGGTGTTCTGGATCTTTTTCCGCATAACCGGAAACTATTTCGCTCGCCGGCATGATCGCCTTAGCATGAATCCCTTTCTTCGCTCTTTTCAGCACGTATTCCGTCGTCCACTCATTGCCCAATATTTTCACCACATCTTCGGAAGCGAAAGCAAAAATTTCTCCCGAATATTTCAAAGTGTCGTTGTAAGTTTCCTTGAGTCCCTCAATACCTTCATAGAATCGGATCTTCGGCTTTACGCCTCTCACATTATATACCGATTTGAGCATGGGTAAAATTTCAGAAATGAGATTTTCTTTTCGCTGTAGATCTTTCCTGATCTTTTCTGGGTCTTCACCGACAAATAGCCGCTTTTTACCTTTCACCGTTTCGGAAACCAAGCCACGTTGTGCGAGATCCATCAAAATATCATAGGCCGTAGTCCGTTTGATACCGGCTTTTTTGGCGATTTCAATGACGGTGGCTGACCCAAGCTCAAGACAGGCGAGATACACATCCGCCTTTTTGCCTGTGAGATCTAATTGTTGAAGCTGTTGCTTGAGTTCCACGAACAGAATTGTTATATGGATATATGTCGATATAATTCGTCAACATTCACATTATATCATCTAGCCAATAAATTGTCAATAGAGGCTTAAAATAAAGAATATTAGTAAATAGGCCATATTAATATTCTGATAATATGACGTTATATATTGACATAATGCGCGAGTAGCTATAGGCTATATTGTTAAGCTTAAGAGGCTTAATCGAAATCAAAAACAAGCTCTTTGAGAAGGAAGAAAAACCATGTTAATGCTGGGAGAAATTATTCAGACTGTAGATGCTTTTATGCGCAATTCTGTCAAAAACGAAGGGTCCTGTGACTCCTCACTAAGTTTATGCAAAACAAACGAGCATAGAATTGTTGGTCTGAATTGGAACAAGGGGGTTGATCAGAGAAAACTGCTCTCGTCCCTCTTAAAAGAGGAGGAATACAGTATGATCTTTTTGGATCACAGCGATCTTATCCAAGAGGAAATCTTAGCACTAATGGCTAAGCGAGCAAAAAGAGTTTACACCTCGTCCGAAAAAAGAGAAGAGATATGCGGAATAAATGCGGATCCATATACAACTATGTTGATTGAAGACAATCTTCCCGAAGCAGACGTAGTCTGCATGGCTATCCCTTACAGTTTTTCCTCGGAATATCATAAGTGGAGCGAAATCATCGCCGGGGTGCTTATTGCTGCAGGGAAAATAGTCTTTGTTTTTGCTCATCCAATGAATCCAGGCATTATTATGATGACTGGTAAATTTCCCAACAAGTTTGTCGCTTATGTTCCATCGCAAAGAGTTGATCGTCTTAATGGCTGGTTGAAAGATTTTGGAAAGTAATAATGGAGAAGCTAATGTTTTGGAGGTTTTCCGCCAAAGCACGAAAAACTCCCCTTCAAATGAACTCATCATTTTGGTGGGCTTTGAGAAAGAAAATTGATCTTTTTCTAGAAGGAGAAAATTATGGAAATGAGCGAGCGAGATTTTGCCGAATTGGTTCAGGAAATTCTGGTTGAATTTGTAAAAACGGTGCGAAAAGATTTTCGTTATATGCCGCCATTTGAATGCCTTAAAATTACAGATGATTCAATCGCATATCGAGGTGAAGATCCCAGCTCTTTCAGGGAGCAATGCAGAGAAATCAAGATGCAGTTTAGCTGCCTCGAGAGCGGAATTTCGTTCATCATGGAAATACAGATGAACCTTGAGAGGTGGCGCAAAGGAAAATGCTCAGTTGATTTCGGCTCCACATTCTTCGGCAACCTGGTGAGTAAATTCAACTGTGTACTGAATGATGTCGGTGGGAATCAGGTAAATCCGCTTGCCATGATAATTTGGAAGGCAATCTCGAGGAGAATTGCCAGGAAAAAACCGAGGAGAAAATCATCCTATCGGCATATCCAGTCTTGCTAAAAACCCTGAGAATAAATTTCCCCCGAGCGGTTCATTGCGATCGCTCGGGTTTTTTCATCCTTCGCTAAAGCTTCGGAATGACAAGTTATTTTTTCTTTCTGTCCCGAAAGCCGATGATTTTTGTTGGGTCTATTTTATCTTTTTCAATAAGGTGCTTGATTACATCAAAGATGACTTTGAATTTACTGTCATGTTTTCGCTCCATAGCTTCAATTGTTTCACGCAAAGTTTTGTTGCTCACAATCATCTCGCGGATTTTTGTGAATGTCCGCATGATCTGGATGTTGACCCGGATCGCCTGTTTGCTTTTTAGAACTGATGAAAGCATCGCTACGCCCTGCTCGGTGAAAACATAAGGACTTCTCCGCAATCCCTTGGCAGCACTCTTGGAGGTCACAATTTGTGACCTCCAAATATTAGTTTCCTGCTTTGATAATTGAAACATAAAATCTTCGGGAAATCGTGCTATATTTCTACTTACGGATTGATTAAGAACTTTGGTGGGGACACCGTAAAGTCTCGCCAAGTCCCTGTCGAACATTACTTTTTTTCCTCGGATCAAGAAGATACGATTTTCGATTAATTCACTTGGTACGATAATGTTTTTCATTTTGTATTTCTTAATATTTATCGTTCAAGATTACAATTTGTGACCTTGAAACTTGATATTCCAATTTGGCATATCAAGTTCTGGCAGTTTATATTTTCTTTGAGGTGCCAAATTGGTACCTTAAGTTAGTGTAATCAGTTTTTTCAGATTGAAGAAATAAGAATATATTCGAGCGATGCGGTTGTGTTTTTCAACGGGCAATAATTTAATTCCCTGCTGGGTCTAATAAATCCAATCTTGCTCAAAAATATATAAGCGTCTTCAGAAGTGTAATTATTCATTTTCGGAGCAAGAATTGGAATGTTTTTATTTACGGCTCCCAAAACTTCTCCATCTTCATCGTTGTTTTCACTATTTTCTTCTGCTGCGGCTTCGATTTCACCGGTGGGATCGTCGACGAATTCGGTTTCTGTATCAGTATTCTCGCTAGCCTCCATCACATTATTTGTGAGCCATTGCCACTGCCCGTTGATTTTCGCGTAGGCTTCATCCTCGGCGATTTTTTCCGCCCGTTTCGAATCGTGAAGCGAGTCGGGCGGGTCTTTCATGTATTCGACATCATCGACAATTTTTCCGTCTGGCATCACTATCTGCACTTCCCCAGCCTTGTTGTTGAGGGAGAATTTGGAAAATTCCCGCGTGACAGTTTTGGTTTCGCCCGGGATGATGGACAATTCGCCGCTGATCGGGTGGTTGTACATTTTTCCGCCCGGGCCCGTCGCGATTTTCCAACTTTTCATATCCACTTTTTTGCTGGAGTTATTCTTTATATCGATAATTTCTCCTCCTTCATCTTTACCTGAGGGGTTGGGAACGAGTCTCACGATTTCAAGGTCTGGGCGGGGATATTTTTTCACAGTGACGACGAAACTTTTTTCGACGGTCTGCGATTCGTCTGCGACTGAAAGTGTGACCGTGTATTTTCCCGTATCAAGATATTTGTGCGAGGCAGATTTGAGATAGCTTTTCTTTCCATCGCCGAAATCCCAAGCGTATTTTAGTTTTTTTGTCTCCTTATCTTTAGCTTTGGCAGAAAACTCGGTAGGAAGGTCTTTGTAAGCATGCTTCGGTTTGGTGACTTTTACTGAAGGCTCCGAATCGAATTTGTTTTCTTTTCCGGGAGTGAGATATTTACTCCATTTCCACTCTCCGCCATCGAAGTTGTACGAAGAATTTTTCGAAGATTTATCAAACGAAACGCTTGAGACGATTTCACCTTTCGGATTGTACAAATATACCGACTCACCCGAATTATTGAGCGTTATTTTTGAATCGAGGCGATAAATAACAAGATAATCGCCGGGGTTTATAACGGTTGATTCTTTAAATTGATAACCTTTACTTTTGGAAGCGTCTTTGACGCGCCAGCCAGCGAGATTCGTCGGTTCTTTTCCGCTGTTCGCGATTTCAATATATTCATCAGATCCTTTTTTAGGATTGGGGAGGATCTCACTGAGATGGATTCCCTCAATGTTCAAGAAATTTTTTTCATCTTCATCTTCTGCCGCGACTTTATTTTCAACCGGGCTATTTGTTTTTGAATCTGATTCAACCATATTTTCTGCTCCGGGAGTCGGGGTGGAAGTCCATTGGAATTCGCCGTCTTTGAGTGCATATGCGGAATTTTCTTTTGCGGTTCCGGAATAGGAGATGTGGTCGACAATTTCGCCGTCCGGATTTTTCAGAAAAACGTCCTCGCTGCCGGTGTTATTCAGTGAAAATTTGGAATTATTTCTGTAAAAGGCGTGATATTCGCCGGGTTTCAGCGGAATGTCAGGAAGAGGATAGGAATTTCCGCTTTTGTCTTCGAGCTTCCATCCGGATAATTCAATAATTTCCTTTGGATCGGAATTATATATTTCCGTGAACTCACCAGTATCTTCATTAGCCGAAGGATTCGGAAGGACTTCGGATAGCTTGAGGTTTTTCGAATAAACTATTTCCGGCGAACCAACTGGAATGTCATCGGAATCTTCGGCACTTGGCAGAGCAGGATCCTCAGTTTGATCATCGAGATCTGCCGGTTCAGGAACTGGGATCGGGAGCGCGGGGTCAGTTTCGCATTCTTTGGGTTTTTCTCCGGGTGATCCGCCGGAATTGCAACTTTTTTGCCAATTTTTGCCCTCATTTTCGTCGTCTAATTTCATTTTTTCAATAGACAGACCAGCGGAAGCCTGCAAATTATATTTTCCATATTCAATTTCTTCAATCCAAGATGATTTATTATCCTTACTGATTGCAATAAACCCGTTTTCATCTTCAAGGAGATTGAAATTTGATCCCGCCCTGATTATCGGTAAGCCGCTTTTCTCCGGATAGGTTTTACGAAATATTTCTGGATCTTTTGCCAAGATAATAAATTCTCCGTGCGTAATATCCAGGTTGTTTTCTTCAGCGGATAAATATATCGGCGAAACATATGAGGTGGCACAGCCCTTTTTTGTGCAAACATAAAAATCTTTCAGTTGGCAATTTACCGTGCAACTTGTTGATTTCGGGTCGATATACAAATCAGCCTTAGTATAAAGTTCAAGCCACTCTGTTTTTTCGCCGGTTGAATTCTCAACGGGATTATACATTATTTCAGTTATGGTCAGATCACTGTCTGTTGCGCAGGCGGAATTTATAGCGAAAAAAACGGCGATTGCGGCTGCAAAAATAGCCACGAGAGAAGATAATTTTTTGTTGTGCATGGTTTTTCATTAAAAAATAAATTACACGCACATTATATAAAAAAGACCGTAATAAATTCGTATTACGATCTTTTTAAGAGTTTTGCAGGTGCCCGACACCTGTAAATTTACTTATCCCGCGCGCAGCGGAAGCCGACATCCACGTCTTTGTAATCTTTCCGGAAGCCGCATCTTGTGGACGTGCGTTGCTCACTTATCCCGTCGTCGTAGGCTCCTCCTCGCAGTGTCTTGAAGCCCTTTTCGGAATCTTCGGGGATGTATTTGTCATTTTCCGGATAGGCGTTGAAATCATCGGCTGTCCATTCATAAACATTGCCTGCTATATTCAAAACGCCATACGGACTCACGCCGAGTTTCGCGCCCACGGGCGCCGTATATTCCCAGCCGTCGCTTTCATCAAATCCGTAGCCCGTGCCATTTCCGTGATTGTCTTTTGTCGGATCCCAAACATTTCCCCAGGGCCAGTTTCTTCCATCCGTTCCGCGCGCCGCTTTTTCCCATTCGGCTTCAGCGGGCAATCTCTTGCCAAGCCAGCGGCAATAGGTATCGGCGTCGTTCCAGTCGACTCCGACCACAGGCTGGTTCGACAGATTGAGCGTATAGTCGTCCCACATGGACGGAGCGGCGCGCTTGGTTGCTTCGGCGAACATTTTGTAATCACCGTTTGATACTTCCTTTTTGTCGATGTAAAAATCGCCGAGCGTGATTTTTCGTTGGGGATACGCCGAAATATAATCCTCTTTCTCCCATCCTCCGTCGTTTTGGCGCCAGGTCTCGAGAATCTCTTGCTCAGTACTGCCCATGAGAAACTCGCCCGCAGGGATCAAAATCATATCGTCTTGAGGCATAGGAGCGGAGTCTTGCGAAGTTTGCTCGGATGAATGTATCTCTGCAACCGGGGCGGCGGCCTGTTTTTTTTCACCAAGGGTAAATGTGCCATAAATTATCAGCAAAAAAACCGATAACGGGATGACCGCCTTTTCTTTGGTGGAAAATTTTTTCCACTTTTTCCGGTTCTCCTCGGTGGATATCGGGCCGTCTATTGAATAAACATTGTTTTTGTACGCGACAACGTTGTGGCCGATGAGTGAATTTATCCTATAACGGTATTGCCTGACATGGTTTTCGGTGTATTCTTTGGCTCCGGCCGGATCAAAAAATACGTTTATGTCAGTGAGGGTAGCGTTTTTCTTGTCACACAAAAAAACGAGCAAACGATAAGCGTTGCCCGTGAGTGCCAGCTCTTTGCCGTTTTCGTCGAAGACCCTTTTGCTTTCGACGTTCAGCCTGAAATGTTTGTGTTTGAAAATCATTTCAATTTAGCTCCCCCCGGATAGCTTTTCCCAGCTCGGATTCTTCGGATTTTTTTTCTTTTTCCTGAAGTTGGACGATCGTGTTTTTGACGAAATTCGGGTTGGGAATTTCATAAAAAGTGAAGCGTTCTATCTCGCCGGCGGTTTGGACGTAGATATTGCCGTAATCCAAGAGCGTAGGGATTACACCGATGATTTCGGAAGTGACATCCTGAACTTTTGTGAGCTTGAGCTCTGAAATGTTTCTCGAAAAAAAACCTTTTTGCTCAATGTTGATTATTCTTTCATTCGTGACGATCCACGCGTCAAGGTAGAAATCAAGCCACAAGATAAAAAACATATTCCAGATGAAAAGCGTGGCCAGGCTTTCCCCAAAAAGAAGCAAGTTGTTAAATTCGCTTTCTCTTAAGTTAGGTGTCGCGACATTTATTAAAATATAAATCACGCCTAGCGCGATTATCGCGGCCAGCACAATCAGGAAACGTTTGAGAAAGATGAACCAGTGTCTTCGTAAAAAAAGGATAATATTCTCGTTGTCGTGCTGCCCCGGAAAGCTAATTTCTCCGTACATAAAGTCTAATTAATTTTAGAGCCCCGTGCTAAAAGCCAAGTGGTACCAATCCACTGCCCTGAACATCGTGAAGTTTGAGATCAGAAGGGCTATGGAACCAATGATGTAAATAATTGACATAATGCTAGCGACATGGCGGTTGATTCTGTAAAAGAGTAAATGAAAGATTATTGCCCCGCCCATAGCGAGGAATACAAAAATTAGCAATAGATAGGCCAGAGAAATTATTTGCTGCATTTTGGGGTATTAAAATTTAGCCGCAGCTCAGATTAGCTTTGCCTGATTCTTATTATAAGGCAAGTTGAGATGTTTGTAAGCTAACTCGGTTACGACTCTGCCACGAGGAGTCCTGGCTAGGAAACCTAACTGCATAAGATAGGGTTCGTATACGTCTTCAATTGTCTCAACTTCTTCGGAAGTAGCTGCCGCCAGAGTCTGGATTCCTACTGGTCCCCCGTCGAATTTTTCAATCATCGTAAGGAGGATTCTTCTGTCCGTGGGTTCAAGCCCGAGCTCGTCAATCTCAAGCATTTTGAGCGCGCGCCTCGAAAGGTCTTCGGTGATCAGATCACAGTTTTCAACCTGAGTGAAATCGCGGACACGTTTCAGGAGGCGGTTGCCTACGCGCGGAGTGCTGCGGCTGCATTTGGAGATAATTTTAGCTCCCGCGCTATCAATTGGCACAGAAAGAATGTTTGACGAGCGGTGGATTATTTTTTCCATATCCTCGTTTCCGTAGAAATCAAGGCGATGGATAACTCCGAAGCGGTTGCGGAGAGGAGAAGAAATTGAACCTAAGCGGGTGGTGGCTCCAATGAGAGTAAAGCGAGGTAGATCAAGTTGCAAAGTTTTGGCAGATGGGCCTTTGCCGATAATTATGTCGAGTTTGAAATCTTCCATAGCGGGGTAGAGCACTTCTTCAATAAGCTTGTTCAGGCGGTGAATTTCATCAATAAAAAGAATATCTCCGTCACTAAGGTTGGTCAAAATTGAGCCAAGATCGCCTACCTTCTCAATGGCAGGTCCGGATGTCGCCCGAATACTTGCCTTCATTTCATTCGCGATAATGTGGGCGAGAGTTGTTTTTCCAAGTCCGGCGGGTCCGTAAAGCAAAACGTGTTCAATCGGTTCGGACCTTTTTTTAGCGGCCTCGATCAAAATTCCCAAGTTTTTCTTTATTTGCTGCTGCCCGACATATTCGGGGAAACTTTGCGGGCGAAGAGTGGCATCAAGCTTTGTATCTTCGGTTTTTTCGGAAGTTGAGGTGATCATGAGAATATTTATGAATTATCTCGCTCCAACGTGACTTTACCAAAAAGATGGTGGATTGTTCATGAAAGAGGAAGTCTTCCTGTGGGGGTATCTTAGCAAAAAAAGCCGATATTGACAAAAAAATCAGCTTGTGCTAATCTATCCAGTCAAGCTGATAGTAGAAAAATTTCAGTTTGCTCTAAAATCTCTAACCTGTAGACAATAAGGGGAGCTCGTAACTTTCCTTCCTGGGAACTTTTTTGTCCAGATCTGGGCAGGTCGGTCTCGGCTGACTTGTTCCTCGACACTGTTCCTGCCCCCGCGATTCCCTAGTTGCGGGATTTGTCTACAGATTAGAGATTTTTTATTTATTCTTCCGTGACTCGGCCAATTTCTTCGAGGCTGGTTATGCCTTCCAGCACTTTCAGAATTCCGTCCTGAGTCATGGTTAGCATTCCCTGTTTGATCGCAAGGTCCTCAACTTCGGATGTTGTCGGACCGCGCGTGATAAGTTCTTCCATTTCTTTGGTGACTTCGAGAATTTCACTTACTGTTGTTCGGCCTTTATAGCCAATTCTGTTGCACTTCTCGCAACCTTGCGCTGCGTAAATATTTGTTATTTTGTCCAGGCCGGGGATTTCAACCCCCGTCTTATCCGAAATCGTTTCCAGTATCTTTGTGAAATGTTCCCTTGTCTTTTCATCGAGAGGCACTGGTTTCTTGCAGTCTGGACATAGAAGTCGCACTAACCTTTGCGCCATGAATGCATTGACTGAAGATGCAATATCAGTAGAGCTGACTTCCATATTGATCAACCTCTGCACAGATCCGGCGGCATTATTAGTATGCAGCGTAGAAAGAACCAAATGGCCGGTGAGAGCCGCCTGGACGGCAATTTGAGCGGTTTCGCCATCTCTAATTTCGCCAATCATCATAATGTCTGGATTTTGGCGAAGAAGCGCGCGGAGGGCTTTTGGGAAAGTATAGCCCTTTTTGTCGTCAACCTGCGTTTGCAAAATCCCTTTGAGGCGGTATTCAATCGGATCCTCAACGGTTATAATTTTCACTCCAGGTTTGTTTAAAATGCTTAAGATGGAATAAAGCGTAGTCGATTTTCCGGATCCAGTCGGGCCGGTATTCAGGATGATGCCGTTAGGCTTTCGAATTTTATTGAGTATCTTATCGAGAGTCTGCTGCCTGATTCCCAGTTTTTCAATCTCGAGAGCTTGCGCTGACTGGTTAAGGAGCCGCATGACGACTGTTTCGCCGTAACCGCCTAAGATTATCGAAATACGGACATCAATCTCTCTCTCTTTGATTTCAGGCATTGCGCCTTCTTCAAGGCTTATTCCAAATCGACTGTCTCTTACTCCTTGCTCGGTATCACTGGCCTTGAAACCACTGAGAATTTTGAGGTTTCCCAATAGCTGAGGGTATTCAGTGATGGGAATTTCGGCTGCGTCCTGTAATATTCCGTCAATACGGTAGCGTATTTTCACCGATTCCTCCTCCGGTTCGATGTGAATATCTCCTGCAGCGAGCTTTAGACCGCCAGCCAGGATGAGGCGCAGAGATTTTTCCGGGGGGGATGCTTTTACCAGCTCTCTCAATTTCGGTAGGTCACTCTTGAGTGTTTCGATTTCAGTTCCATCATCTACGGTAATTACAATCGAACGCAGCAGTAGCTGCGATATGATTTTTTCGTAGAGCTCTTCCAAAAATTTACCTTCCCCCGTGACGCGTTGCACTTCTTCAAGCGAAGTGACACCGTCAAGCGCCTTGAGAATTCCATCCTGGAGCATTGTAATCATGCCAGCTTCAAGCGCTAACGACAAAATTTCCGCCTCAGGCGCCATTTCAGTCACCCTTTTGCTGATCTCTTCTGTTAGAGTAAAAATTTCAAAGATACCGACGCGTCCTTTATAGCCCAGCCCATGACATTTGGAACAGCCCCCGGCACGGTAGAATTTATTAATTTCTTTTGGAATGGTAAGTTTGGCCTTTGGGGATATAACAGCTAGTATTTTTTTGACGCTTTCCACGGTTTCCCGGGCGGGAGCATATTCTTCTCTGCAATGCGGACAAAGTTTTCGCACCAGTCGTTGAGCGATGAACGCGTTGACCGCGGCTGGCAGGAGCGAAGGCTTAACCCCCATATCAATGAGGCGCGGAATTGTTTCAATAGCACTGTTGGTATGTAGGGTTGAAAGTACGAGGTGCCCGGTTAGGGACGCGTGAAGCGCTATGCTGGCTGTTTCATCATCTCTAATTTCTCCAACAAGAATAACATCCGGATCCTGACGCACAATAGCGCGCAAGGCGTTGGCAAAAGTGTATCCACGAGAACGGGATACTTGAGTTTGGGAAATATCCTTGATCTTATATTCAATCGGATCTTCTACTGTAATTATCTTTACTTCTGGAGAGTTAAGCTGGTTGATAATGGCGTAGAGTGTGGTGGTTTTTCCTGACCCGGTCGGGCCTGTGTTGAGGACCATGCCGTTTGGTTTTTTGATTTCCTCTCGCAGTTTATCGTAAGCCAGGCCTTTAAGGCCCAAGTCGTCAAATTTGAGTGCCACCACCGCCTGGTTGAGGAGCCGCATTACGATATTTTCGCCGTAGTTTCCCGGCAAGATCGAAACTCTAACATCAATTTCATTTCCTTCTAGATTTATGGAAAAATGCCCGTCTTGCGAGATATCACGGATGTTTATTTTCATCCCCGAAAGGACTTTGACCCGAGATAAGATATAGTGATAGACCGAGGAAGGGAGAATGGATATGTTTTGCAGTACGCCATCGAGGCGAAAACGCAAACGGATACCCTCTGCTTGAGGCTCAAAATGAATATCGCTCGCTTCCATCTTTACGGCTCCGGCCATAACAATATTAATGACCTCCGTGGTGGGGATTTCATTGATTCTTTTTTGCAGGTCAATGACATCTTTAAGGTTTTTTTCAAATTCCTCAAGGTCGGATCCGGACAAGGTCAAACGCAGTTCTTCGAGATTTTCCGACAAAGCTATATGTTTGTAGCGCTCAACTGTCTTTTGGAGGCCCGTGCTCGAACAAACATAGATTTTGATTTTATATCCCTCGGATTTTTCTAGTTGCTCAAGATATTTTGCTGCTAGTTCATCTGCCGGATTAGCAAGTGCCACGCTGATATTCTTTCCGAATTTTTGGATGCATACGATCTGGTGTTCCAGTGCTTTTTCTTTGGGAATTGTCCGCAAAGTTTCCGGGTCAATCGGAAAAATATTGAGGTCGACATAGGGTATACCTAAACTACCGGCCAGATTGGCGGCTTGCTGTTCCTCGGATTCGTGTTTCATTTTTGCCAGCACTCTCTGGACGTCTTCTTCGTGCGCTCCGTGAAGGGCTGGATTCGGCCCGTTTTTATTTGCCATTTTGTTTTTTATTGGAAGAAATATTTTATGAAAGGCAATCTTATTTTATTCTATCTAAAATAAAAAAACAAACCTTGTAGGGTTTGCTTCAAAGATGTCTTAAGCGGTTATTCACCCCTTATTGATTAATAGCTTTGTTAGGTATTTCTTTACTTTCTTCATATCGAGTTTCCGGTTTGTTTTGAGGCCGGTTTCGGCATCAATTGAGAAATTTATTTTAAAATAATCTTTTGCTTCAAGGTAGGCGCGAAGGTTATCCGGACCAAAACCACCGGCGAGCGCGATATCGTTTATTCCTTTTTGAAGACATTTCCCGATTTTTGAAAGATAAACATCCGCTTTTTCTTTTTTCCCTTTCCCTCCGCTATTATCCAGCAAAACAAAAACTTTATTTTTTATTGTCAAATCGATAAATTTACTATTATCGACCAAGTTAAAATTATTATTTGAAAGGGGAAAATCAACAAGGAAATATTTAGTTGCATAATTCAAAACTTTCAAAAAGCTGGAAGAAAGATCATTAAGCTGAATATATTGGACAAAGGGCATTGATTTTCGGATCAACAAAAGATCATCGAGGGGATTTTTGGAATAGCGGAAAGAATAGTGCAGGATAGGGACAAAGCCTTCATAGTATTCCGCGGCTTTGAACGTTTTTTCTATATTTTTTATTAAATTTTCGTTTGATAGTAATTTTCTATTCAACGCTATGCCCAAACAAATTTTCAGAAGGGGATCCCTCTTTCTGCCTTTCATAAAATCTCCAATAGATTCAACTTCTGTGGAATTCGTCACACCCGAAATGCCAAAAAAATAATTACTGATATCTTTTCCGAAAAAATGTTTAAATTTTGCCTTTTTGCTTTCAAAATATTTCCGGTTGTATTCGTTGCTTTTCATCACAAGAGGAATCCTTTCGGCAACATCAACTCCCAAATTTGAGATCTCGCTGATTTTTGACGGATTGTTGGTTATCAATTTGATTTTTTTAATACCCAAATCGTCGAGAATTTTTTTGACCCATTTATATTCCCGCAAGTCTGGCTTGTGGCCGAGCATGATATTTGCTTCGTGCGTGTCATATCCCTGTTCTTGAAGATGATATGTTTTTATTTTTTCATATAAACCAATCCCTCTGCCTTCCTGTTTCAAATAAATAAACACTCCACCCGTGCTTGATTTTGAAATCAGCTTCAAGGCCTCTTCTTTCTGGACGCCGCAATCGCATTTGTAACTCCCGAATGTGTCGCCGGTCAAGCACTCGCTGTGAACCCTCACAAGCACAGGCTTGCTCGTATTTATTTTTTGAGTCATCAAAGCGACTGGCTCAAAACCGAGTTTTTCGGGCCAGGCTTTTATAATAAAGTTGCCGTATTTTGTTGGGAGATTAGCGGAAGCTGTTTCTTTCATGAATTTATTTTTCTATAAACTTTTATCTCCTGATCAATCGTAAAAGACGGAGCGCTTAACTTTTGACTCAAATAATTTGCCAATAAACTTGATTCTGCTTGTTTCAAACGAATATCAAATAAATATGCAATTTGCAGTGCCAGTTGATCGTAATCTGGCAATTCAACTTTTGCCGTGAAAGGCGCAGATTCGACAGGGACGTATCCCCGTGGAAAATCTAGCAATTCAATCTCGGGATTTGAGTTTTTGAAGTTCTTTTCAATCCATGTCAGCAAATCGCCCATGAAATCCTTATTCGTGTTTGCGACAACAACCAAATAATCTGGTGATATTTCTGATAATTTTTTGTTGAGCAGCACGATGTCATCGTCGATGAATTGAAGAGCGTGGGACAAAAAAACCGTGCCAATTTTTTCTTGCGGCTCGTAGCTAAAAAAATCAGTTATTTCTCTCGTATGATTTTGGGAAATTTTAAATTCGGAGAAATCTTGAATATCAATATGTATAACTCTTTTTTCAGGAAAAGATTGACTCATGATTTCTCCTTTCCCGGAGCCGACGTCAAGAATCGGTTCAACAAAATATTTTGCCAGATTTTCCTTTAAAATCACTGGGATAATATCGTTTTCATCACAAACGTCTTTAAATTTTTTGACATCGTTCGGCTTGAATTGCATCAATGTGTAGTCGATTTTTTAATGTTTTGTGTAATTAAAGTATATAGGATATATTTGCTTTTGCAAATTATCACTTCCCAATATTGAATATTGGGAAAATGGAAAATAAAATCTTCTGCGTCTTTGTTTTGCAACGAACGGGATTTTTTTGCGGGGGAATTTGCGCCAAAGTACTTGACAGGGGTAAAGATAGTGATATAGTGATAATATACCATTTAATCAAACCCAACATTGAATGTTGGGGGTAAAATAAAAAACTATCCGCATGAAAAAAGAAAAACGCATTGCCATTTTTGAAAACAAAGAAATCCGCCGGCTTTGGGACGAGGAAAAAGAACTTTGGTATTTTTCGGTCGTTGATATTATTGCTGTACTGACGGATAGCGAAAATCCACAAGTATATTGGCGTGTACTCAAAAAACGCCTGATTGACGAGGGATCAAATGAAACCGTTACAAAATGTAACGGTTTGAAAATGGTCGCTCCAGATGGAAAAATGAGAATGACCGATGTTGCGGATGTTGAAACATTGTTGCGCCTCATCCAATCTGTCCCCAGCCCGAAAGTCGAGCCGATCAAGCTTTGGCTGGCGCGCGTTGGATATGAGCGAATAGAAGAAATGGAAGATCCCGAGCTGGCTTTTGACAGAGCGATGAAAACATATTTGCGAAAAGGCTATTCAAAGGAATGGATAAACCAGCGCTTGAAAAGCATTGAAGTGCGAAAAGAATTGACCGATGAATGGCAAGAACGGGAAATGAAAGAAGGACTGGAATACGCGATATTGACGGATGAGATCACAAGGGCATGGGCGGACAGAAGCGTGAGAGACTATAAAAAGTTCAAGGGACTGAAAAAAGAAAATTTGAGAGACAATATGACCAATCTCGAATTGGTTTTAAATATGCTTGCCGAAGTTTCAACAACAGAAATATCCAAGAAACAAAAACCTAAAGGACTGGAAGAAAATAAAAAAGTGGCGCGAAGAGGCGGCTTTGCGGCAAAAAAAGCCAGACTTGAAATAGAAAAACAAACAGGCGAAAGCGTTATAAATGCCAAGAATGCAAAAATTTTAAAAGGCAAAAGACTTCCCTCTTTGTCTAATAAAAATAACAAATAACTATTTCAATTTCCCCAACAGTTCTTTCTCTGCTTCGAGGATATTTTTTTTATCAAAAACAATTTCCAGGTTTCCGCCTTTAATCTCTCCTCCTAGATTTTTTTGGAGGCTTTTCAGGGATTCGGAATCGCCGTTTCTGACAAACGCGATACTTTGATCCAGTTTTTCGGAATACAAGACGGCGAAAATCTTTCCGCGCGAGAAATTGTCCTTAATTTTTTCCAGAATTAAGGCGAGGTCTTGCGGATTGGACCGGCTCTGTACAAAGTCCTCGATTGAAACCAGCGACCAAGCCAGCTTCAGGTCTTCGTCCCAATTGAGGCGGGCCATTACTCGTCCCCATAATTTCATAAAGGGAAAGGAATTGGTTTTCAGGAGATGTTTGATAATCTCGTGTTGGTTGGCGCCTTTTTCGATGAGCCAGGAAGCGGTGAGAAAAGTGCGCGGCGCGGTTTTTGGGGACTGAAAATTGGAGGTAGCCGAAACAATGCCTGCCAGATAACATTGCGCGATATCTTTGCCCAAATATTTTTCCCAGAGAGATTTTGAGAGTTCAGCGGTGATTTCCGAAACTGAGGGTGCTGTAATATCAATGAGATTAATCTGACCGAAATTTTCGTTAGTGCTTGAGTTGTCGATATTTACCACGGGAACCTCAAAAAACAAGTCGCTGTTTTTATTTTTAACATCTCCGAGCTTCTCAAGATCCGAACAGCCTAGGATGAAAATAAGATCGTACTTGAATTTAGCCGGGATAAAAGAAAAATCCCTGGGATCGATAGCTTCTTTTTCGGGAGTGATGTAGATTTCAAAATTGCCGTCCTTGTCTTCCGTCCGGAAGTCAATAATTTTGTTATATTTCGTATTAAAAGATAAGACAAAATCACGCGCGCCCTTAATCTCTTTTTCCACGTGCTTTGGTTTTTTAAGAAAATCAAGATCTTTTCCATTTGAATAATTTTCCAAAAGCGTAGTTTTCTTTCCCAGACTTTCAAGAAGATGGGTCATTCCCCAGGCAGCTGCAGTCGCGTCACGCTCGGCTTTTTCACCGACGAGAATTAAAATGCCCTCGGCTGATTCAACTTGGTTTTTAATTTGTTCTTTAGGGGAAAGGGTCATATATAGCAATGTAACATATAGCATGTAACACACCTTTAATTCTTTCTGTGCTACATGTTTCGTGTTTTGTGAGGCCAGTATATCAACATATCAAAAGAGATGATTAACGTCAACAAAATTTGTTATTTTATTAGATATCCGAATTGGGGATAAAATGGGGATAATCTTCGAAGGGGTGTTTAAGGGTTGACAAATAGTCCATTTATGGCTATTATAAAAGGCTTAAAAGAAAAAGAAAAAAGAGCCATTTTGGCTCAACTGACATGTCTAGATTCTAGACTAGGCGAAAAAAATTACGATTAGGTCGGGGTAATCAAGCCTGCGGCCGGGAGGAATTCGATGACGCGATTTTGTATGGTTCTTTTAGCGGTTGGATTACTGGCGGGATTAACGGTGGGGTGTGTAGCTATCCCGGTGGATCAATATGGGCGTCCCTATGGCTATTATGCGCCAAGGCCGTGTGACTATAGGGATTATTACTGTGATGGGTGCGATCGGCTTATCCTTCGTGTCTGGCGCAACCCTGTCACAGGATACTTGCCATCACCTGCGGTTCGTTGCCCCTATTGTAATCCCTGTCGCTGAAGCAGCGGTTTAGGAGAAAAGCATTAGGGCAATCAGCCGTTCGCGCTTATGTTTCAGCGTGAACGGCTTTTCTTTTGCAAAAAATCTTATTTATGCGACAATAAAATCAAGCTTAAAAGTCAAAACGCAAAGCTTAAAGCTACAACTCAAAACTCAAAATTTTATTAAAGTTAAATGCAAAAAATTTTTGATACAATAAACGCCGCACAGACTGGAAAACTTGGTGAAATGCTGGCTCAGGAACTTCGGGGCGGAGAGATCATTTGTCTTTCAGGGGAACTAGGGAGCGGGAAGACGACGTTTGCTCAAGGCGTATTAAAGGGACTAGGCGCAAAAGGTCCGTATACAAGCCCTACCTTTCTTGTAATGAAGCATTACAAGAAAGAAATCACAAATTCCAAAACCCAAATTCCAAATAAATTCAAAATATCGAAATCCCAATTTCAAAAAAAATACCAAATGCTAGATACAAGATACCAGATACAAAATATTTATCACATTGATGCCTACCGAGTCGGCGCGAAAGATATTTTGGATTTGGGATGGGAAGAAATTATTGCCGGCAGAAATAATATTGTGATTGCCGAATGGGCGGAAAGAATCAGATCTATCGTTCCAAAAGATGCAGTGTGGATGAAGTTTGAGTACAATAAAGAAAATACGCGCAAAATTTCAATAGCTAAAAGCGAAAATCTAAAATGTAAAAGCAAAAACTAAAAACGAAAATCTTTTACCTTTTAGCTGTTGTTTTTCGCTTTTCGATTTTAGTTTTTAGCTCAACTGGATGCCAATCAAAAAAAAGCTAATTCTCATCGACTCCAATGCCATAGTCCATCGCGCTTATCACGCGCTGCCCCCCCTTACGACGAAAAAGGGCGAGCTCATGAACGCGGTTTATGGTTTTACCTCAGTGCTATTAAACGTGATTGCGAAACTAAAACCGGACTACATCGTGGCAACTTTCGATCTCAAAGAGCCGACCTTTCGCCACAAGGAATTCAAGGATTATAAAGCGACTCGCGTGAAAGCGCCTGACGACCTCTATGAACAAATTCCCAGAGTAAAGGAGATTTTGGGGGCTCTCAATATCCCTATCTTTGAGAAAGAGGGCTACGAAGCCGATGATATCATCGCGACTTTTGCGAAACAATCCGAGACATTGCATCCGGAAGTGGAAAACATCATTGTCACCGGCGATCTTGATACGCTGCAACTTGTGAATGACAAGACCAAAGTTTATGCCCTGCGGCGAGGAATGAGCGACACGATTATCTATGATGAAAAAGCGATTATGGAAAGGTACGGGCTTTCGCCAGAGCAGATGAACGATTATAAAGGCCTACGAGGCGATCCATCGGACAATCTTCCGGGTGTAAAGGGCGTGGGGGAAAAAACAGCAATTGAACTTCTCAAAAAATATAAATCAATAGAAGAAATCTATAAGAATCTTCCGGAAATAAAAGAGGGTGTGCGCAAAAAGCTCGAGAAAGACAAGGTGCAAGCGTATTTTAGCAAACGTCTTGCGATCTTGATTGAAGATGTTCCAGTCAAGCTAAATCTCGAAGAATCCGGCTGGGAAAAATTCGATCGAGTGAAGGCGATTAATCTTTTTCGCGAGCTGGAATTTTTCAGCCTGTTGCGGCGGCTTCCGGGTTATGATGATTTTGCGAAGAGCGGGAATAATCTAGAGAGTGAAGAAAAAAAAACAAAGGTGAATAACATAGTTTTTTGCAGAGAGGTAAAACCGGAAAATTACGAATCGGTCTTAAAAAAGATTAAACCAGGCATTAGCATCTCGATAGCCACCGATGCCGGAGAAGAGGGCGGGATAAAAGGGATAGCTTTTTCAACGGCTTCCCAGGAAGCTTTCTATATTTCTAAAAAAATATTTCAAACGAAACTGTCTTTTCTGAAGGATGTTCTCCAGGATGAGAAAATAAAGAAAATTGGTTTTAATTTGAAGTATGAGCGGAAGCTTTGGCAATCACAAGGAATTGATTTGAGAGGACTCGACTTCGACTTGATGCTCGCTGCTTATGTGCTGAATCCGGGAACCAAAGTCGAGTGGGAGAATCTGGCCCTGGAGTATCTGGGGATCATGACCGCGAAAGCGGAAAAAACCTCCGGGCAAAGCAGTTTGATTTTTGAAAAAGACGAAAAAGATCTTAAAGCGATCTGTGAAAAGGCGGCTCATAACATTTCTCTTGTGGAGATTCTCAACGATAAAATAGAAGAAATTAGCAAGGATCAGTTCCAGCAAGGCAAAAAGTCAACTCTCCGCAATGTTTTTTGGGATATTGAGATTCCACTCATCCGCATTCTATCCGGCATGGAGCAGGACGGGATCAAGATTAATAAAATCGTGCTTCGGGGAATTTCCGAAAAACTCAACGGCCGTATTACCACGCTCGAAAAGAACATCCAAAAATTGGCTGGCAAAAAATTCAACGTAAATTCGTCGGTTCAACTGCGTGAAATATTATTTGAAAAGCTGAAGATTCCGTCGGGAGAGGTAAAAAAGGGGAAAACCGGCCTTTCGACTGCCTCTTCGGAGCTCGAAAAAATAAGATCTCACCATCCGATAATTGAAAAGGTTGAAGAATACAGGGAGCTCTTCAAACTAAAGACAACTTATCTTGATACTCTCCCGGAATTAACGGACGATAAATCGCGGCTCCACACGACATTCAACCAAGCCATTACTGCGACCGGTAGGTTGTCTTCATCCGATCCGAATCTTCAAAATATTCCCATTCGGACCGAATTGGGCCAAGTGATCCGGACGGCTTTTGAGGCGGAGGAAGGTTTTCGCCTGGTCGGGGCTGATTATTCACAGGTTGAGCTGCGTATTGCAGCGCATCTCTCCGGAGACGTGAAGATGATTACCACGTTTCTTAACGGCGAGGACATCCATACCGCGACAGCCGCTCGGGTCAATAAGGTGCCGCTTGATAAAGTGACCGGGAAGATGCGTAGCGCGGCTAAAGCTTTGAATTTTGGGATAATTTATGGCATGAGCACGTTTGGGTTTGCGCAGAGTGCGGGAGTCGCCCAGGAAGAGGCTAAACAATTTATCCGAAAATATTTCGAGAATTATCCACAGGTCGCGCAGTTTTTGGATGAAGTGAAAATCTTAGTTCGTGAAAAAGGATATGTAGAAACGGAACTTGGCAGAAGGCGCTATATCCCGGAAATAAATTCTTCCAATATCCAGTTGCGCAATCAGGCTGAGCGCATGGCGGTTAATATGCCCATCCAGGGACTTGCGGCAGATATTATCAAACTGGCCATGATTGAAGTTGATAAATTTATCGTGGAAAAATATCCAAAAGCGAAAATGGTTCTTCAAATTCACGATGAACTTCTTTTCGAAGTCCCCGAGAAAGAGGCGGATGCCTTCGCGAAAGACGTTAAGGAATTGATGGAAAATGTCTATCAGCTTTCCGTCCCTCTCGCGGCCAATATCAAAGTCGGTGACAATTGGGGCGAAATCTGAAGAAGTTAAAAGTTTAAAGTGAAAAATTAAGGTATCGCTTGCGCGGTTTTTTTATAAAGAAACCCCCGATGAGTGCTGTCACCGGGGGAGGTTGGTAATGAATAATCATGAGGGTGCCGTTAGCCTCGTAAATACGCGAGTCGTTGGATTATTTGCGGGTCGCCAGGATAAATCCGATCGAGGTAATTGAACCGATTGAGAAAGAACTTTTTCCGCCGAGAATCCTGCTCGATCATTGCTAGCATGTCATCGGCATAGCGCTTGGAAGTGTAAAACTCGATTTCCAGCTGATTGCGCAGCGAGGCGATGTCGTAGCCAAGATTCAAGGCGCCGCCATTGGCGTCAAATTTTTCCCAATCGATTCTCCCATCAGACTTTCGGGCCAGCCAGCCGGAAGTGTAAGCTTCGGGCCAAAGCGCGGTTCCCGGAAAGGGCGTGTAGACTGGCAGATAAGCCATCATCAGATTCCGGATTTTCTCCAAAAGCCGGAAGCTAAACACCACATCAGTGGCGGATTCCTCCAAGTTGCCAAGAATATAGTCACCCACTACCAGAAATCCGAGCCCGTGGGCGAAATTTACGGCACGTTGAACAGTTGAAAAGTTGTGTCTATAGAGCCTTAGCCCGTCGAGAGCGGACTCTTTCCTCTCTTTGTAAAGTTTCTTTTGCCCTGGAAGCATGGTCGACAGGATCATCTGTTCCTTATTGTACTTTTTCAATATGGGGATACATAAGGATTCTATTCCAATCGTGAAGGAATTGAATCCGACTGATTTCATTTGACGAAGCAATTGCATCTGGTTATGCCTAAACAAACGATTCAGATCGACGATGCTGGCAAAGGTGTCAAAGAAAATCCCATACTTGTGATGAAAGTCCGCCTGTTGCAGCAATCGCACCAGTTGTTTCACCCAGGGAAGATTGGCAAAGAAATCTTCATCCGTGAAAGTGATTACTTGCGGTTGGAATTTTTGCGCCAGGAATTCGATATACTCGAACGCCTGTTGAGCTGGAGTAGTCCGGACGCCGTGGCCATAAATCGAGGCTGTTGCGCAGAAAGAACAGTTGAACCGGCAGCCGCGATTAAAGTGAACACTCAAATCAAGCGCGTCATTCCTTTTATCCCGGTATTGGTTAACGTTCAATTCATCCCACGACGGCTGTGCCAGCTGGCTAAGATCCTTTACTCTTGGAGCAAAGCCGCCAAGTTGGATAGATCCACCGCTAAAATTGCTCACTCCTTTGAGTGACATAATCCCAGAATTATTCTGGATAGCCTTGATTAGCTTTGGCAGCACTTTTTCTCCCTCACCGGCGACAACATAGTCAAACGGAGAACTAGGATTGAGGATTTCCTCGAGACTTTCTTTTTCCTGACCAGACTCGTAAGCTTTCACGCACCCGGAGGCATGCCAGCCGCCCAAAATAATTTTAATATAGCGGCCGCGCTTGGAATTTTTGATAGCCTGGGCAATTTTGCGGCCTTCGGGAAAATTAGCCGTCATGGTTGAAATACAAACAACCCGTGGCATGAATCCGTGGATAGCCGAGTAGAGAGTGTTGCTATCGGTCGCATGAAACATTTTGACCTCGCAGCCCAGTTTTTGCAGCTGACCGGCCAAAGCCTGGATTGACTCCGGAGATTTGTGAACTCCCAAAGATTTTCCGGCAGGGACAACGGGTTGAATCAGGGCGACTCTCGTAAACATAGCGATATCTCCTTTGGCGGTCTTGAGTGATCCTATTAAAGTCTGATTTGATGAATTAGTTGGTAAGGTTCGCGCCATTTCTTGAATCGAAATGACTCACCATTATAGCTTTTTCGTAAAAAACGTCAAATAATAGGAAGATTATTTGCATGGTAATAAAATATTGGCTTTTTTTAGCTGTATTTGACTAAAGTATTAAAGAATAATATTATAATAATATCGTCGAAAAAAGCGACATTTAGGAGAAAATTATACTCGAAACACTCAAAAAAATAGGCTTAGAAGATAAAAAAGCCAGAATATATCTGGCAGCTCTTGAGCTCGGGGAAACAACCATTGTCGAAATATCTCGGAAAACCAGCATTAAGAGAACAACGGTATATGAAAATATCAACGAAATGGTCGATTTGGGCTATATGCGAGTGACCACAAAAGGCAAGAGAAGGCATTATGTAGCAATAGATCCTCACGATCTAAAGGAGCTGATAAGAAAAAAAGAATCACTCATTGACCAAATACTTCCCGATTTGATTTCTATTAACAATGTCAGTGAACTTAAGCCGAAGGTATGGTTTTATCACGGCAAAGCAGGAATTTTGGAGGCCTATGAAGATATTTTGAATTATCCCAATATGGAAGTGACTGGCTGGGCATCGGGCGAAGTTTTGAAAATGTTCAACTGGAAAGAAGTTGAGCGGTATGTGGCCAAGAGGCAACGAAAAAAAATCTTGGAAACATTAATTATGACCGGAGACAAGGAAGCACAGGCCTTCATTAAAAGTGCCAGCCATCAGTTAAGAAAATTAAAAGTCATAGATGCCGAAGAATATCCTTTTAAAATTGAAATTAATGTTTATGCCAATCGAGTCGCTTTATTTTCAGTGCGAGACAAGATGGCTGTCATTATGGAATCAGAGCCCATTTCTTCAGCGATGAGAATGATCTTCAAAATGTGCTGGAATGGAATAAGGTAATTTGCTCACGGCATTAGCAGGCTAGATGGCCGGCAATAAGATAAAAAAATATTTCATAAATCTTTTTTTGAGCAGCAATAATATTGCATACATCAAGATATTAGTATTTGTTTTGTCGATTTTGCGGCTTTTCTATTTTTCAGTACAAATATAATAAAATCAGGATAAAATTCGGATTTTATAACATCACTCTCGGCAATATCTATTATTTCCAGGTTATGCTCATTAAATAACGATGTGTAATATTCTAGTGGGCGATGATAGTCGTTGAATTGAATTCTGTTTTCATGAATTATCTTTCTGTACTTAAATTCTTTTTCGTATTTTGGATTGTATGTATAGGGTCTAATCCTTCTTGCCAGCACGCTCTCGGTAATATAATCAAAGCATGGATGGCAGAAACTGACGATTATTGTACCGTCTTTTTTTAATAACATTTTGACATTTTTCAATAAAACATCCTGTTGCGGTTTTTTTAGTATACATAGTACAAGATTGGAAACAACTAAATCAAACTTGCTTTTCAAGCTATGAATATTTTTGTGAAATTTTTTCTTGGTATAAAATTTCGGTTTTTCAAATTTTTCTTTCGCACGTGCAACCATTTCCTCGGCGTCATCGTACGCTGATACCGTGAAATCCTTCTGGCTTAAAATATCCGCAAACTCACCCCATCCGCAACCATAGTCAAGAACTTTTCCTCTTTTCCTAGAATATTTCGAAATCAGCTTGAGAAGTTTATCATTCAGGATTTTATTTTTAACATCCTGAATCTCCTTCTCCTTTTTTGCTATTTCCCCCCATTGGTTTTTCATATTTCCTTTTTTAGTTCTATTTCGTTTAATATCAACTCCAATTGCTCGATATTTTTGATAAAATGACAAAAACTTTCTCCAGTCTTTTGTTTGTTCATATCCAAATTATCATATAGTGCCTTGAATATTATATTCCATCTCTCGCCAACAAAAATCAGCGGCCGTACTTTTCCTCCAAACTTTTCAGCTAATTGGTTCATATGGAAAATCTCCAATGATTCCAGCATTGTCCCAAAACCGCCAGAAGGCATAACGACGCAGACATCGCAAAACTCAATCAGAGCTTTCTTTCTATCCCCGATTGTTTCAGCGGCCGGCAAATTAATCCTTGACGCCTTTGGCAATTCTTCGTCAAAAGTTTTCATCGGTACTCCAATATTTAGATACTCGCTTTTATTGGATTTTTGAATCGCCGCATCAGCTCCTTGGCTGGCGGCTTTCATAACACCGGTATAGGCGCCGTGAATAACTCCCAGATCATTTTCAATCACTTTTCGCGCGACTTCTTTGGTAAGTTTATATTCATCAGTAGTTTCATCCAAAAATGTTTTTCCGAAAATAGCCACATAGTATGGATTGTTAGCTTTTTCCTTGAATTCCATAAAAGCTTTTTCTATTTGTTCGAACGATACCTTCTGAAGATTGCTTGTCTCCACTTTTTCATTTGTTTCCATAGTAATCATTTAACTTTTAGTACAAAAATAATAAAATCGGGATAATAATTCGTATTCAGTGTTTTACTTTCAGCGATATCTACAATTCTTAATCCATGTTTTTTGAATAACGAAATATAATAGGGCAGAGGGCGGTGATAATCGTCGAACGCCAAACCATTTTCATGGACAATTTTTTTGTGCTTGAATTTTTTATCGTAGCGGGCTTGAGAATAGTCGACTATCCTGCGCGTCACAATACTGTCTCGCATATAGTCAAAAGCAGGATGGCAGAAACTTAGCATAATCAAGCCATCTTTTTTCGCCATCTTTTTTAGATTTTCTATGAATTTTCCGTGATATTTTTCTTCCAAAATGCACAGCCAGAGATTCGACATGACAAGATCAAACTTTTCCCGCAAGATTGGAAAATTCTTTCGAAATTCTTTTTTGGTATAAAATGTTGGCTTTGTGAATTTTTTTCTGGCCCCAAGAATCATCTGGTTGGATTCATTCAGGGCGTTGACTTCGTATCCATTTTCAGCCAACAGATTAGCGTACTCCCCCCATTCGCAGGTGTAATCGAATATATTCCCTCCTTTTGAAATATATTTTTTCGTCAGCGATAAAATCTTCGAATTTAGCACTTTGTTTTTCGCATTTTGGATCTTGCTGGTTTGCGAGGCAATTTTACTCCAGGCATTGTCAATCTCTTTCAGATTTTTTGCCGGATCTATCAACCCGGATTTTTTCGAAACGAAATAGTCTCCCAAGAAAAGATAATCTATGCCGGTTCGCAAAAAACAATTCAAAGCATCCTGCGGCGTTTCCACAATTGACTCGTTATCGTTAAAGGATGTATTTATGACAACCGGAATTTTTGTCAGTTTTTCAAACTCTTTAATTAACTTATAGTAATGCTCGTTATCTTTTTTGCTCACCGTTTGCAATCTGGCACTGCCGTCCTTATGGGTCACGGCCGGAATAATTTTTGGCTGCTTGACCTGCGCGTTGAATATCATATATGGAGCATCGAAATCAATATCAAACCATTCGCTTACTTTTTCTCGCAAAACACTTGGGGCAAACGGCCGAAAGTTTTCTCTGTGTTTGACTTTGAGATTAAGAGCGTCTTTCATCTTGCTGCTGGCCGGACTTGCGAGAATACTTCGATTTCCCAGCGCTCGCGGACCCATTTCAGAACGGCCTTGAAACCAGCCAATGATATAATTTTCCTTTATTTTTTTTGCGGCTAATTTGGATAACTCATCAAAAGACATTTTCTGATAATCAATTACTAGTTTTTCATTATTGAGAGCGTTTTTAATTTCTTTTTCCGAATATTCTTTCCCCTGATACACAGAAATTAAATTCCTTTTGATATTTTTTTTATCAAAATTAAAAACTCCAAAATATGCATTCCCTAGCGCTTGTCCAGTGTCCCCAGCCGCTGGCTGGATGAAGATATTTTTTATTTTTGTGTTATCTAAGATAGCTCTATTAGTCACTGCGTTTAAGCCCACGCCGCCTGCAATGCAAAGATTAGTTATTCCCGTTTTTTTCACCAAATAATTGACTTTATGAATCAACGCCCTGTCCAATTCCTTTTGCATCAGAAAAGCAATATCTTCAGTATCCTCCGTAATGGGATCCTGCGGATTTCGAGCTTTAATTTTGATTCCCTGTTTCTTCAGCCAGTTTTCAACAACTTTTGGGGAATTCAATCTGTCGGAATCCGGAAGCAGACATTTAATTTGGCCGTTGGGAAGTAAATCAAATAATTTTATATCTTTGAACTTATTTCTCTTGCTTCCATAGGCTGATAAACCCATTAATTTTCCGGCGTATTTATAGCCGGGAAACCCGCAAAAATAAGTGAAGTATCTATATGCCCCGCCAAAACCATTTTCACCAGCTTCAACCTCGTCTCTTTCGAGAAAATTTATCTTATTTCCTTTGGCGACGTAATAACTATTATGCTCTATCTTGTTTTGCCAATATTTCTTTGTGTTATCCGTTCCAGATTTCATTTTTTCCGTCAACACATTTCCATCTCCGTCCAACACCAAAACAATTGCCTCATTAAATCCGGATGGATAATAAGCAGAAAAAGCATGCGACAAATGATGATCGCTCACTTTGATTTTACGTAATGGCATGTTGAATCCATAGCGCTTTAATTGTACCTGCACTATTTTTGGATTGGTTAACGGTTCCAAACAAGAGCTGGCTACAAAATAATCAATATCATTTATTGAAAGTTTATTATTTTCCAAAATATAGCTGAAGCTTCTTTTAAACCCAGGAGAATATTGTTTTCTATTAAGTCTTTCCTCGCTGATTAGCATTTTGACTTTTCCGTCCACAATCAAACAAGCGCCGCCATTATCAAGCGGTAGCCCGTAGGAAGTTCTAGCTAAATTGAAGCCGATAATTTTCATAGTCTCTAATTATTTGTAAATTTTTCGAGAATAGGTGATTTTCAGTGATTACGGTGATCTCGAAAAAACTCTCTGATTTTACTTTAGATTATCGTGGAGTATAAGCTTTATTAATATTCTCACTCTCAAAGTCGAGTTTTCTACTGTGACGCTAAAGTATATAATAAAAATGGGATAATGTCAATATTGATTGATGATAAAATATGTGATACAATGGAGCTATAAAAAGGCTAATATTGTGAATAATGTCAATAAATATTGATAAAAATGATAATAGTGGAATTAAGGCCAGTCTAAAAGAGCTGGGGCTCAAGGAAAAAGAGGCTTTGGTCTATCTGGCGCTTTTGGAGCTGGGGGAAGTTGGGAGTTCAAAAATTGTGAAGAAAACCGGCCTGCATGGCCAATTTATCTATAATTCTTTGGAGACTCTCGAGCAAAAAGGACTGGTACAGCATATAGTGAAGCACGGCCGCAAAAAATTCAGCGCGAAAAATCCAAAAACCTTAGTGGGGATGATCGACCGTCAAAAAAGAATGGCGGAAGAAGTCGCGGAAAAATTAAATGAAATGATTTTGATTCCAACTCGGAATGAATTCGAAGTATTTCAAGGGAAAGAGTCATATACTACTCACGAATTTGACCTGCTGAATTTAGCTCCGGGAAATTCGGAACTCCTTATTATCGGCGGCGCTGGGGATAAATTTTCCGAAAATATGGGAGAAGAAATTAAAACGTATGAAAAACTGCGCCTCGCTAAAAAAATATCCACTCGGTACATTGGAAGCGAGGATCAAAAGGAATATCTGGGAAAAAGTAAAAGAAGCCGAAAGATTTTTGATTATCGGGTCTTGCCAGGGTTATTCACCGGAATGGTTAACACCAACATCTGGCCGGAAGCGATCGGGTTCAACATTTTTGGAGAACCAGTGACAAATTTCACTATATCAAGCCGTGTTATTGCTGGTAGCTACAAGCAATTTTTTGAAACTTTGTGGAAGATTGCTAAGCAATACGAAAGCGAGAGCTAAGTGATTGAATCTAAAAACTTTTAACTTTTTCAGCCATAGGCTGATCTGCCTAGGGCATGACATTTTTAACTTTTAATTTGAGCGATAGCGAATATGCCGGAACTTCCCGAAGTGCAGACAATTGTCGACGATTTGAACCGCAAAATTAAAGGCGAGACTATCGTCAGTTTTTGGAGTGCTTGGGCGAAAGGTCTGAATAATCCTGTCGCAAAATTCAGGGAAGCCATTAAAAACAAAAAAATTATTAATGTTGAGAGGAAAGGGAAGTATATTATCTTGAATTTGGACGGCGGGAAGGCAATTGCCATGCATCTCAGGATGACAGGACACTTACTAGTTAAAAGTGAAAAGTTAAAAGTGAAAAGTTATGGAAGGGATTATTTTGAGGACAGGGTGAATCAGTATGTTCGTCATATCTTCTATTTGAAAGGCGGGAAGACAATTGAATTTTCAGACGTGCGAAAATTTGGAAAATTAATATTAGCCGACGCAGGAAAACTGTATCAGGTGAAGGGCATTAAAGATTTAGGGGTTGATGCCATGAGCTCTTCTTTCGATCTGCTTAAGCTGAATAAGATACTAGACGGTCGCAAGACAAAAATAAAGGAGCTTTTGCTAAATCAAACTGTTATTGCCGGCATTGGAAATATTTACGCCAGTGAAATTTTGCACGAAGCCGGTATTTTGCCGGATCGTGCGTCCCAAAGCCTGGTCTTAGCTGAACGCAAGAAGCTGTATTCCGCAATCAAAAAAATACTTAAAAAAGCCATTCGGATGCGTGGAACGTCAGATAGTGATTATCGGGATACGAGCGGGGCTCCCGGGAATTTTCAAAAAGCGCTCAAGGTTTATCGCCGAGCTGGAAAAAAATGCGCGGTTTGTGGTACAATAATCCAAAGAAAGGTGATTGGGCAAAGAAGCACCTTCTATTGCCCGAAGTGCCAAAAATAATTTTTTATTTCTAACGAATTATGAAGGGGCTAATAAACAAAATCGCCATGATGGGCGGTAAACAAAAGACTATCCTGGGCATTGTGGCAGTAGCGGTTATTATTTTGGTTGTCGGATATTTTTCGGGATGGTTTGGCAACAGAAAGGCGAATGATCTTCTTACGGATTCGCTGAAAGGCCAGGTTGATACGGGAGCTCCGGCGAATTCCGGCGATGTAAGTCCGTTTTCGGGACTGCAATGCGCGAATTGGAATCGAAGGCCGATTGCGGTGATGGAGGCTGCCGATCTTAGCGTGCGACCGGATAGCGGTTTCTCAGACGCGGATTTGGTCCTTGAGATGCCGGCCATAACCGCGAGCATTACGCGTCTTATGGCGCTCTATGTCTGCAATGATCCGACCGAGGTAGGCTCCATTCGTTCTACTCGGCATGATTATATCGCGCTTGCGGCCGGCTGGGACGCAATTCTCACCCATTGGGGAGGGTCGCACTTCGCGGGGGATATTCTGAACAAAGGAGCAGTTGATAATCTGGATCTGAACGGGAGTTTCGGGCACAAGGCTCCGCAATGTGGTTTTAGGAAAGAAGGGATCGCACCCCCGGACAACGGATTTGCCAAATTTGATAAGCTGCTTCAATGCGCCAAAGACGCTGGCTATGATATGACGGACAAATTTACGGGGTATCCGCATCAAGCTGAGGCACCGGTTGACCAGAGACCAAATGGCGGGCATTTACGTGTCGGATTTGCAGGTCCCTACGCGGTGGATTACGACTATGACAAAGCCACTAACACTTATCTTCGTACCTGGAACAAAGTCGCGGATGTGGACGCCAATAACGGCAAAAGAAACGCCCCTAAAAATATCGCTGTAGTGATTGCGTCTTCCGAACAGATTGAAGGACAATATAACAATGTTCAGATCGGAGACCCGCAGTTTGATACTGTCAGCGAAGGGGATGCTTATTACTATTTTAACGGTAAAGAGATCAAGGGGCGCTGGAAGAAAGACAAGTCCAAATGGGCTTCTAAGCTTTTTCTATATGACGACCAAGGGCAGGAAGTTAAATTTGTTCCTGGCCAACTTTGGGTTGAAGTTCTGGAGCCGGGCCAAGCACTGAAGTGGGAACCGCAAAGCTAGTTAAAAGTGCAAAGTTAAAAGTGTGAAGTTTAGGTATTGCCTGTCGTCTCGCATTGCGTGGTATTGCGGGCAAGCTTTGCGATGATTATATTTTTATATGGGGAGGACGAGTTTCGTTCGCTCCGGAAAATTTCCGAAATCAAAGAAAAGTTCCTCGAAAAAAATCGGGAAAATTTCGCATTGGATGTTTTTGACCTGACGGAAGAGAAAAAGGATTTAAGCGCTATCACGATGAGCGCTTCCTCGGAAGGCCTTTTTTCCAAAAAACGTTTGGTGATAGCGAAAAATTTAATCGCAAGCCGATTAGCGGCAGAAAATGACGCCTTTATTTCCTTCTTAAAAGAAAAAGCCAAGGAAAATTCTAAGGATTTGATCCTAGTCTTTTGGGAGGGGAAAAAGATCGATAAAAGAGACAAGATATATAAGTTGCTTTTAAAAATCGCCAAATCACAGGAATTCGGATCCTTGGAGGGAGTAAAACTTCTAAACTGGATCAAAGAAGAGGTTGATTCGAGAAGCGGGGGGAAAGTAAAAATCAATGCCAAAGCAATCGCCAAATTGGAAGTATACGTAGGCAGCAACTTATATCTCATGAGTAACGAGATAGAAAAGCTGGTGGATTATGTCAGCCAAGGTGAGATATCAGAGGACAACATTGATCGTCTGGTCAAGGCAAAAATCGAAAGTGATGTTTTCAGGACGGTTGACGCTCTCGCGCGCCGGGACAAAAAAGAAGCGTTGAGATTGCTGCATAACCACTTGAGCTCCGGCGATGATCCCTTCTACATTCTCTCAATGTTTTTTTATCAGTTCAGAAATCTGGTGAAAGTAAAGCCTCTTTTGGACAAGGGCTTTACGCAAAAAGATATCGCGGGAATGCTGAAAATTCATCCTTTCGTCGCGAGAAAAAGCTTGGAACAAGGGGCAGGTTTTTCTTGGGAGGGCTTGAAAAATCTATATCAGCAGCTTTGCAACATGGACTTTGAAGTGAAAACCGGCAAGATTGATATTGAACTGGCGCTTGATAAGTTCATTGCGGCGGTATAATTCACATAGCATAAAACACGAAATGAAACATAAAATATATAAACTTAGAAATAACACTAAATTGACAAATGAGCTGATTGACTCGATTAACAATTTGTTAGGACATCTATCGCCAAATAATTACAGTGTGGATCAAAAAAGGCTCAAGGAATTATTAAATAACCCGCTGCTGGAAATATATCTCTTTGATATCGATGGAAAAATCGTCGGTATGGGCAGCTTGCATTATTTTAATACCTTGGTAAAAAAATCTGTCTGGATAGAAGACGTGGTAGTTCATCCGGAGCACCAAGGGAAGGGTCATGGGAAAAAGATAACCGAGCATCTAATCTCCGAGGCGAAGAAAAAGAGAGTGAAGCATATTGACCTCTCGAGCCGCAATGATCGGGTGAAAGCGCATAAGTTTTACCAAAAGCTTGATTTTGAAAAACGGGACACGAGCATATTCCGGCGGAAACTTAAAAAGTAATGAAACTGTTCGCAGTGTAGTAAAAGACCGCCTAGCTTCTCGTGAGAATCTGGGCGGTCTTTTATATTTCACAAGAGAAAACTATTTTTTTGAAGCTTTGTTTATTATCTTCATCAAACGGGATTTTTTTCTCGCCGCGGTGTTTTTCTCAATCGCTTTTTTCTGCGCGGCTTTGTCGATGGCTTTCACGGCCGACTTCAGGGCTTCTTTCGCCTCGTCAAATTTGCTGGCGCTTACCAGCTCCATTGTTTTCTTAACCGCTGAGCGAAAAGCTTTCTTGGTTTTTTGGTTCTGCCCCTTGCGTTTTGCTGACGCACGCATGTATTTCTTGGCGTTCTGTTTGATTGGCACGTTCGTTATACTCAAGTGCAAAGTTCAAAGTTAAAAGTTGAAAGTTGCAGTTGAAAATTAAAAATTGTTGAAAATTACCTTATATTTCTAACATGATAATCAACTTTTGTAAATGGGAGCTGCTATTGAAATAATATACTAAATACTAGATACTATATACAAGATACAAAATATGATTGCTAGAATAGCGGGGAAAATCGCCTTTTTCAGGGATAATTATGTCGTAGTGAATGTTGGCGGGATCGGATACAAGATATTCGTTACTGATTTTGCGATGGGAAAAATTGCCGGAAAAGATGAAATAGAACTTTTCACCCATACCTACGTTCGCGAAGATACCTTGGCGCTCTATGGATTTTTGAGCCTGGAGGAGCTCGAAATGTTCGAGCTTCTGATCTCGATTTCGGGAATTGGGCCTAAGGCCGCGATTGGCATCCTGTCGATTGCCGAACCAAAAACAATCCGCACGGCAGTCATTAGCGGAGATTCTTCGATTCTCACGCGTGTTTCGGGCGTGGGGAGAAAAACCGCCGAGCGGGTAATCCTTGAGCTTAAAAACAGGATTGCGGATTTGCCAGGAGAAGATCAAGGAACAGCTAAAGCGGATTCCGAAGCAATCGAGGCTCTGATTTCATTGGGCTACACGAATGCTCAAGCCCGCGATGCCCTCAAGGTCGTTCCGGAAAGCATGAAAGATGTTTCGGAAAGAGTGCGGGCGGCTCTAAAAAATTTGGGAAAAAAATAAAAAAAGGAAAACAATCATTGAAAGGAAAAATCAAAAAATATAAAGTTATTATTCTTGTGGCTATTGCGGCTGTAGCCCTAGCTTTTTATTTTTCTTCGCAATCAACTTGCGCCGATGGGCTGGTGCCTTGTAAAAATGACTGCAACCTGTGCTATCTCCTGGTCGGTTTTTCAAATATTTTTCAATGGCTCTCCGGGTCGCTTCTCATTACCGCGACGGTGCTTGGAATCACTGTAGGCGGATTGTCATATATTATTGCTGGTGTATTTCCCAAGGCTCTCGCCTTTGCACAGCAAGCTTTGCTAGGGTCTTTGCGAGGATTTGCTTTTGCTCTTTGCGGCTGGCTGATTGTGAACGCGGTTATGAATATCGCCGGCTGGAAAGGCGCGAACTGGTGGCAGCACGATTGTTCAGGAAAAGGAAGTAATCAAACGGTAGGTAGTGATACCAATAATGGAAGTAAATGCGATTCGAAAAACAAAAAACTGGAATCGGTTGTCATCCAGTGCGCTGAACAAACCGAAAATATCAAAGATAACGGAGTCGGATTTTATGTCGCTCTCGACACTTTGTCCGGAGACGAGAAAGGCAAAACAAAACAACTGAAAGCCATTGGGAAATATTACTGCGACGGAACAACCAGCGAAGAAGATATCACTTCCCAAGCCGAATGGAAAGCCAGCGACGAGACGCAAATCAAAGTCGCCAAAGGCCTTGTCCAAGCTGTGACAACCTCGCTTGGGTCATCATCCGAAAGCGCTCCGTATGTCGAAGCTAAATTTCAGGATAAAAATTCCAATCAAGCAAAGGTTTATATCAATTCTTGTCCAAATACGACTGCCAGTATCGAAACAAATGACAAATTTTCTTTACGGCTTGATAGTTTTTTGATTCCAAAGGCTTACGCCGAACCAGATTCAGCAAAATTTAATGCAAGTGAAAGCACAAATTCGAACAATGAAAATAACAAAGCTGGGATAGTGAGCACAATAAAAAATGCTTGCGTCCAGTGCGGAATAGTCAACACCTGCCATCTTCTCAAAGGAGACCCTGGCGCTGATTTTGTTTTCATTCTTATGAGAAATAATGAATATATGCGAGAAGGTGAGACCCCTTGTGATCCCAATATGGTTTGGAAATATGATTGGAACAACGACGAAGAACTTTTGATATTTTCTGAGTTAGCCTCAGGCCTGGCTCAAGGATATGAACGTATGCCAAAATTTACCCAAAGCAAATTGGCCATATATAAGTCTGACAGAATAGGCGCGAGGGACTATAACTGCCCAACCGGAAATATATTTACAAGCTATGGTTATGTTCATGCAGGAATTTTTTTTGGGGGTCATGCGTGGGCTCAGGTACCCATGAAAGCAGCAGGATTTGCCGGCAATGATGGCATAGCAGCGGAATATTGCAGCGGCGGCGAGATAGCGACAGCTAATTCACTTGCGCATGAACAGGGGGGTCATATACTTGGGGCTCTGGATGATGAATATACGAGTACTTTAATGGATCCAAATAAGTTTATTGGCGGTTCGCATTATAATTGCACACAGGGTAAACCAAAGTGGGGACCTCCTCCACTTATGTCTGATTCTGTTCCAATTTCTTATGATTGGGGAAGGAAATGCCAAAGCAAATGGAATGGCCTTGGCGCAAGTTGTGAAAAAGGATGCTTGTACACGACAAATGGCTTATATCGGTCTATTGTAAATGGAATAATGAATGATCACAGAGAGGCAACGGAATTTGGTGCTGTCGATTCAAAAATCATAGATCTGAGGGTTGGCGATTGGCCACTTGGCGCGGAAAAATCGCCGGATGATTTCAGTGAACAATTTGACCCAATTAAATATCCCTAAATATTTGCAAAAAAGTCATGGTAAAAATTGAAAGTTCTGGGGAAAATAAAGAAGGCGAAGAAAAGAAAAAATATTTCCCAGAACTCTACCGGGCTATGAGTACTGGTCTTGCGATGCTGGCTTTTTCTCTCCCAATGGATAATTCCACAAAAGCGGAAAACCGGGAAAAAATTTCTAATTCGGGAAAAAATAATCCCGAAACACAAATGCAAAGAGACTGGTCCGATATGCATATTAAGACTGCAGAAAAATTCCGGTCGGGAGAAATCCAATGGCCGGAAGCAGGATGCACTTTTTTTGAAGGTGTGGATGAAAACGGCAATCCCAAATTTAATATATGGTCTCTCGTTGCGATACTGCAAACGGAATTTTCATATCTTGAAAAAAAAGACGGTAAAATGACCTTTCAGATTCCATTTGAATATGCTCGTCTTTTCGCTGGCGATGGAAAAGCCGGCAAGCCGATGAATCCGGACCATTTTCCGGCGATGGAAAGATATATCGATCGGGACCTGAAGAAGAAATTTGCGGAAATTCTCTACGGGTGGGATTGGAACAAAAAAGTTTATAATAATTCTCGCGAAAAAGCGCCCGAAGGTCTGGAAATAAAAAGCATTGAAATTACCGGAACGGCCTCACCTGAAGGATCAAGTCCCGAATCAATCAAACCCGGAAAAATCGACAGAGAAAACCTGGATCTTGCTTTGATGCGAGGGCGAACCGCCCTTTTCCTTTCAAAAGAATGGCTTGCGAGGAGCGGAGTCGATCTTAAGAAAATCGAAGAAGCTGCCTCCCGGATTAAGGCGAAGGAGATCCAATTTTCAAAAATAGAGCTTTTCGAACTGAAAACATTGGCTGCTGAAATGCCCGGGAGCGATGACATGGAAAAAATTTATAATTTGATAAAAAGATACAACGAGGAAAGCGTCGAAGACAGGAGCAGCAAGAGACTGCTTGAAGAAATGTTGCTGTCCAAAAGAATGGTTGAAATAACGATACATTATGAGGGAAGCCGATCTAGAAGAGTTTTGATTCCTATCCCATTGCTCCCGATCATTATTAGTATATCTATACCCTGGCTTATTCGTAAAAGAGAAACGAGAAAAAGAGTTTTATCGATAGCACCTACGGTTAAAAATACTGATTTGCCTCCTGAAAATTCAGCCGAATATCAAGATATCCGAGAAAGAACCATAATTGATGATCTTGGGACGTTTTTTGATGCGAAAGATACCGTGAGGCGCGGTTTGGATTACAGAAAAATCACAGATGATGTTCAAAGGCGCTATGATTATTTCACGAATGACGGTGCGAGACTACAATATCTGACCAACGAAATTTTGAAGGCCTGGAGAATTCATGACAAAAAATGTCGACAAGAAGCCGGGTTAGCGTCGGCAGATTTAGAATCCGGGCTTGATTATGAAAGTCAACCTTATCAAATTAAATGGGCAAAAATGCATGCCGTAGTCCTCTTGGAGCTGATCGAGGAAAATAGAGGAAATAAAGATGATTACAGAAATATTTTGAGCGGAAAAATTTCCGAGTTACTAAAAAACAAAGGAGAAAGATGAAAAAAGAAAAAATATATAAAACTATAATTTTTAAAATATTTTTAAGCGTTGCTTGTTTGCTGTTTAGTTTCTCTTGGGCGAACAGCCAGTTGGAACCATTAAGTGAAAATTCGATCTATAAAATATCGTCCAAAACATTGAACGCTAATCTTTATAAAAAAGATGGAAATTATGAAGTCAGAGGACTTGAAATAACTACGGGAGAGTTCGCTTATCAAACCGACTATAAAAACTGGAAAGGAAATTCAGCTAATGGGAGAGTCGTTTCATTTAAAAATACAGTCTTGGGATATTTTGTTGTGAATTATAATCTTAGTCCTATATATTGCAGTGACTTTGCGGACGAGGAAGGTGAGATGAGCGGCGGATGCGAGGAGCTGCCGGAAGGAAAGATTATTGTTCAAATGCCATATTTCCCCAACGGGAAATACGCCGACATCTTTGACTCTTATGGCAAAAAGGTTTTGACGATTGACCTTTCCTCGAAAGCCACCTGCAATGAAAACGATCAGTGCGAACGGCCAGTTGAAGACAGCGAAAATTGTCCGCAGGACTGCAAAAATCAGGAGCCGAAACTCGATCCAGTTGTGGTGGAAAAAGCCAGCGCAGCGCAAAACGATTCTCAAAAATTATCTGGGAAGTCAGCAAGCTGGATAATAATCACAGTATTTGGGATAATACTATTTGTCGGAGGGTTAGGATTCTGGTTTTGGCGAAGATACAGGAAATATAAGGAGCAGACTTATTGATAAATCTGAATCGTAAATAAAAATTGATTCATTCAAAGGATGAAAATAATCTTGGGGCGCAAGTGGGCGGCGGAAAAAGTAGGTCTTAGAGAAAGATGCGCTTTCTACTCTATTTATTTGGTAATTGCAGAGTTCTTATTGTTCTGCCTTATCTTTTTAATATCCGTAACCGGCACTGGCTGGATTGATCAAAATAACGCAGATTTGTTCCGCATACTGGTAGTGAACACAGGAAGGGTCGCACTTTTTTTCGCGGCGGTCATATTTCCCATAGCAGCGTTTTTCTGCAGTTGGATTGGAATGTATTCTTCGAATCGAAATCAGGCAAATGCGGGAATGGTGCTGGCAATAGTCGGATTGATTCCCCTGGTTCTTTTTCTCGTAGCCTGGTCTTTCCTTCGTGGCATGGGCTAATATCGGGACTGTTGGTCGTTTTAGCAAAAGAAGAATTATTCCATGGAAGATAATATGAGAAATTTTATTCAATTCAATTCCCCCGATGGGGGCTTTTTGCAGTCGGAGTATTGGCGAAAATTTCAGGAAAGCGTTGGGCGAGAAACTTATAATATTTCAGCTAGCGATGGTAGTGAAGGGCTGATTGCTTTCGCAAATATAGTTGAGCATAAATTGCCGATAGTGGGAAAATATTTTTATATTCCGCGCGGACCGGTTTTTGAAGCGAAAAGCGAAAAGCGAAAAGCGAAAAACTACAGCGAAAAATTCAAAACTTTTTTTCCTGATTTACTTGATCTGTCTAAAAAAAATAATATTGGATGGGTGAGAATTGATCCAGCGAGCGAGGATATTTTGCAAGCTGTTAAAGAGAATTTACCGGGGAGTCTGAAAATGAAAAAATCAGCAGTGGACATGCAGCCTAGGGAAATTTTAGTTTTGGATATTTCAAAAAGCAAAGATGAGCTGCTAAGACAGATGAAGCAGAAAACTCGCTATAACATTAGATTAGCTGAGAAGAAGAATGTTGAAGTCTTTACTTCTCGAGATAAAAAATATATTGATGGATTTTGTCAATTAGTAAAAATCACGGCGGAAAGGGATAAAATAACGCCTCACCCCGAAAATTATTACCGCCGGATGTTTGAGATTATCCCATCTGATATTTTAAAGCTATATATCGCAGAGTATGAGGGAAAGATAATTGCGGCCAACCTTGTTCTGTTTTTCGGGAAAACTGCGACATATATGCACGGAGCTTCTGATAATGACCATAGGAATGTCATGGCGCCGTATCTTTTGCAATGGCGGCAGATTCTCGACGCAAATAAGGATGGATGTGCGCGATACGACTTTGGCGGAGTCAAGACACACAGCACGAAACACATAACAAGGAACAATTCTTGGTCTGGGATCACCAAATTCAAAACCGGTTTTGCGCCGGAGACGAAACCGATTGAATTTCCAGGAAGTTATGATATTATTTTAAATCCGGTAAAATACAATCTATACAGAGCGATTCAGAAAGCTAAAAAAATAATCCTATAAACCCTATTAGAAATTATTTTTTGAACGATAAGGCGAGAGAAAGCATTTTATAATTAAAGAATAATTGAAATTTTTAATATCATGATTTCTAACTGGATAAAAAAACTTATTCCCCAATTCGCTAAAAATATATATCATCTTTTCCAAGCCATCTTGGCGAATGTCCGATACTGTTTTCCGTCGCGGCGTCTCAAGGTAATCGGAGTGACAGGGACGAACGGAAAGACGACGACAGTTCAGATGATCGCGAAAGTTTTGGAGGAAGCTGGACATAAGATCGCTGTTGCTTCGACGATCAATTTCAAGCTGGGCGAAAAGGAGTGGGTGAACAAAAGCAAATTCACGACTCTTTCTAGCTTCGCGCTCCAAAAATTCTTGCACCAGGCCGTTGCAGCCAAATGTGAATACGCAGTACTTGAGGTTTCCTCGCATTCGCTTGATCAAAACCGGGTGTGGGGTGTTAATTTTCTGGTCGCGGTTATTACTAACGTGACTCGCGAGCACCTCGACTATCACAATACCATTGATATTTATGCCCAGGCCAAAGAAAAGCTGTTTAGGATGGCTGTAAAAAATAAAAATAGCGTAGGAGTTGTAAATCTGCAGATGGAGAAGGCAGATAACTTCTTGAATTATGATTTTAAAAAGAAATATGGATATGGGATAAAAGTTCAAAGTTCAAAGTTCAAAGTTCAAAGTGACAGCTTAAAATTTAAAACTATTATCGCTGAAAATATAAAATTAGGTATCAAACATTCTCAATTCTCAATTCTCAATTCTCAATTCTCAATAAATTTACCTGGAGAATTTAATATAGAAAATGCTCTCGCGGCAATTTGTGCCGGGCTATCCCAAGACATAAGCCTTGGGAAGATTTCGAATGCGCTTTCGAAAATAAAGGGCGTGCCAGGGCGGATGGAGCATATCGAGAACGATCATGGCATTGAGGTAATCGTAGATTACGCCTTAACGCCTGATTCTCTTGAAAAATTATATAGCTATGTAAGCAAACTAAAAAGTAGCGGCTCCAAAATCATTGCTGTCTTTGGCTCCTGCGGAGAGCGCGATCGCGGTAAGCGCCCTATCATGGGAGAAATTGTCGCAAGCTATGCTGATTTATGCATAGTGACCAATGAAGATCCCTACAATGAAGACCCTCAGCAAATTATCGACGAGGTCTTCGAAGGAGTACTTGGTAAAAAAGAGGAATTCAAGGACGCTTGGCGGATTATGGATCGGCGCGAAGCTATAAAAAAAGCTCTCGAGTTAGCGGAGCCGGGAGGCATCGTAGTCATAACCGGGAAAGGCGCAGAGGAAATAATGGTTATCGGTGCGAAAAGGATTCCTTGGAATGACCCGAAAGTTATCCGAGAAGTTTTGCGAGAGCTAGGGTGAGAACGAAACCAAAGATTCCCCCGACAATTACTTCACTCAAACGATGACCGATTCTCTCCTTAAGCCGAGGGAATTGTTTTTTATCTATAGGCAGCTGATTAATCAGCATGTTTAAATATCGGCCTTGATCGCCGAGATACATCCGGAGCCGCAAAGCATCATCTATAATGAGGATTGCGAAAACGACTGCGAGTGCGAATGCGGGAGAATTAGTGCCGGAGTAATATCCAATCGATGTGATAGCGGCTATTACAAAAGCCGTATGGGCGCTGGGCATATGCCCATGCGTAAAAAAATACTCAAACTTCCAGCCATGCTTCATCGCGAAAAGAATAAACTTTATTGCTTGGGCTGTAAGCCCGACGATGACAGGAAGTGCGACTATGTAGTAGTTTTCTAAAACATTCATGCTTATATTCTACACTATTTTAAGAAAATGTTGAATAGCTCAACCTCTTCCATAATATATGAATATCAGGCATGAATATCCACAATATCGGGTTGGTGCAAGTTTTAATTTTATTGTACAATATATCCGTTAGCTTGCGGGGCGCTCAATTGCCCAAAGAGAACTCCAGTCAAGTTTCAGAAATAAATTTATTAATTGCGCAGAGGCATGAATAGCCAGGAAAAACAGAAATATATTCTGTTGTCAAAAATAGCAAAGGAGAGGAAGTATGCTCAAGAGTATCTAAGCCTTTTGGCGCGGCGCGGAGATCTTGGGTCAATCAGGATCGGAAAGCGTTGGTACACGACGGCGCAATGGATGGATGAATTTATAGAAGAAACAGCGCGTCGAAAAGAAGAAATTGCCAATCCCATGAAATTTTCTCAAATTGAAAAAATCGATAAACCGGTTGAAAAATTGATAGAAAAGATTGGCACGCCTTCCGAAGCCAGGGTTTCATCTGTGAAAATCTCGGAGGCAAAAGAGGAAACTGTTTTGGATTTGGAAGAGGAAAAACTTAAGGTCAAAGAATCATTTTTTGAAAAGGAGGCTGTTCCCGCGAGAGAGGAATTTTTTCAGCCCAGGAAAGAAGCGCAGACCCTGCATGCAGAAGCAGTGCTCAGCAAATATGTTCCGGAGGAAGCCAAGCCGGAAACAAAAAGAGAAGTTATTTCGCCGGTAGTCGAAGATAAAGTTTTTCAAGAAGAGAGAATAGTTGAATTTCAAGCACCAACGCAGGTTTACGAAAAAGCTCGATATGAAAAACAGATTTTGCCAAATAGCAGACAGAAAAAAGCGCACGGAGAGGTAATCGATTTGAGAAAAATGATCTCATCCGGTGAAAAAAATATTTCAGTGAAAACAGTGCAAGGGGAAAGACGGGCAGAAAAAACGCGTCAGGCTATTCTTGCCCCGGCCGTTCGCAGGGAAAAGGAAACATTATCCTTCAGCAGCCAGTACTACGATAGTAAAGGAGCGCCTAAAAGTCAGGTTAAGAAAGACTCTCATTTCCATTCTCCCAACTTTGGCTTACAGGAAGCGGCAGACATGGTTTGGCAGTCCCTTTTCTCAAAACTTGCTATTTCTTTCGTGGTTTTGCTACTATTAGTGGTACTCTCGGGAGGATTAATATTTCAAAAAGACCTTCGAGAAACAGCCGCAACTGACGCGGGGCGGGTAGCTGGCGCGAGCGATAGCCGGGTTGGCCGAGGAGCGGGTGCATTATATTCTGTCGTTGCTGGCGCGGCCACAAATGGGGTTTCTGGCGTGGCACTGATTGAACCCTCGGTCGACAGCTACATTGGCAGCATAAACAATAAGATTAGAGAAAACATCTCGCTTTCTAGAGTAATTATCGAATCAGCGGTTCAGGAGTAGCAAGTGAGTCAGTTTTAGGCTTTTAAGCATTAATAAAATAATATGGTATCGCTAATAATTTTGGCTGTAGTCGTGATCGCTGTCGTTTGGCTGATTGCGATTTACAACGGTCTAGTCCGGCTTAAAAACAGAGTGGATGAAGCTTGGTCCGATATTGATGTCCAGCTGAAAAGAAGATATGACCTTATCCCGAACTTAGTGAATACGGTCAAAGGCTACGCCTCGCACGAAAAAGAAGTTTTTGAGAAAGTAACCGAAGCCAGAACGAGGGCGATGGGAGCGCAGTCGGCTGCCGATAAGGCTCAGGCTGAAAACGCGCTTTCGCAAACACTTAAAAGCTTGTTTGCCGTAGCGGAGGCATATCCTGACCTCAAAGCCAACCAGAACTTCTTGGAGCTGCAACGCGAACTCACTGACACGGAGGACAAGATTCAGGCATCGCGCCGCTTTTACAATGGAAATGTGCGCGACTTTAATACTAAAATTCAAGTCTTCCCCAATAACGTTTTCGCCGGTATGTTGGGATTCACTGCCCGTGAGTTTTTCGAGGCAGAAGGCGGAGAGAAAGAACCTGTTAAAGTGGAATTCTAGCGGAAAATCCAAATATCAAGATCTAAAAGACAAATAAAATCCAAAATCCAAATGTCAAAGTTTGGATTTTGGGCTTTGAACTTGATTTGATATTTGAACTTTGGGTTTTGGATTTAAATTTATGGTAACGATCTACAACCAAGCTGATAAAAATACTCGTCTTACCTGGGTTTATATCACGGGCTTTTTGCTATTCGTGATTGGAGTCGGTTATGTATTCGCGGGCGCCATGAGCAACTCCTTAATTTTGGTTGTAGCTGTGATTTTCAGCGTGGGGATGAGCTTTGCCTCTTACTGGTGGAGTGATAAAATTGTGCTTGCAATGAGCGGGGCCAAGGAAGTGACGCACGAGAACGCGAAAGAAATTTATCACATAGTCGAGAATCTCTGCATCACGGCTGGTCTTCCCGTTCCCAAGATTTATATCATCCAAGATTTTTCTCCAAATGCTTTCGCGACCGGACGCGATCCGAAGCACGCGGTAATTTGTCTTACAACAGGAATCATTGAAAAACTCGACAAGCCGGAGCTTGAAGGGGTTATTGCGCATGAGCTGTCTCATGTCGGGAATCGGGATATTCTCCTCTCGACAGTCATTGTTGTTTTGGTCGGTTTCGTGGCGCTTCTGGCGGGATTTTTTCGCCAATGGAGTTTTTTCGGGGGAGGAAGGAGATCGAATGATCGGGAAGAGGGACAGCTAGGCATGATACTGCTGATCGCAGGAATAGTATTGTCAATTCTTGCTCCTATTGCCGCCATGCTTATCCAGCTGGCAATCTCGCGCAAGCGTGAATATTTGGCTGATGCGGATGGAGCGCTCCTCACAAGATATCCCGAAGGCTTGGCCAGCGCGCTTGAAAAAATATCGGCTGATCCGACGCCGATGCGGCATGCCAACGAAGCCACAGCCCATCTTTTCATCGCCAATCCCTTCAAAGGAAAAAAAGTTTCCAATCTTTTTCAGACCCATCCGCCGATTGCCGAGCGTGTGAAACGCCTCAGGGGGATGGATGTGTGAAAATTATATTTTTCACAAAAGAAAAACGGCCTAGGGATTTCCCAAGGTCGTTTTATTTTTTGAACATCGGAAGCTTGGAAAGTTATTCTATTTCTCCCAGAATTGCTTCCCAAACGATAAAGGCAAATGCGGTTTTGAGATCCCAGTAACAGAAATCGAGATCATAGCCATAACTTGATAACCGCCAATGTCCCAAGGTAATTCCGAGTAAGATCCCATCGACTGGCTCATGCAGAGTGACGATTGAGTCCAAGCCCATCTCCCCAATCTCTTTGTCGGATAGGTATTCGCGAATAAGGCATGCAATTTCGACACCCGGCCGTTTTAGGAATCGATGATTCATCTCAACGAGAAGATCCTTGATTGTACATCCATATTCACGAATCAGCGAGGGTTTGATCACGGCAATGCCATATTCAATGCCGCCGGTGGCTTTGAAGCCGGGAGAGCAAAGTATTTCTTTCGCTTTTTCGTAGATCTTAAGACCATTTTTCTCCAACCGCTTGATCCATTGTCTGCCGCTGGTTCTATCTGAAGCTACAGAGAAATAGAATATACCCTCACGTTCTTTCCAGCGGGGGAGAACTTTGCAGGCTTGCCACGCTCCGGAATTGAAAAGCTCTACGCCTTGCGTCGGATTATTTACGCCCACTTGGTTCATCAAATTGTTGACGAGCTCGTCGAGTTTCCAAGGCATAATGTTGGAAATGGAGGAATTCATTTTAGGAAATCTCCTTTTTTAAAAGAGCTTGCGCCCTTTGTTTTTATTTTGACCCGTAATTATAGCCTGATGAACATAATCGTCAATAATAGAGGACTATACATGTTGACAATTTAGCTTATAAATGATAAAATAATCATACTTAATATAAGTGTTGTATATTTTAGACACCGTATGGACAATGTGAAAATAATCAAAGACTTGGGGCTGCCGGAGCAGGAAGTTGAGGCGTATCTTGCGCTTTTGAAGTTGGGTGGAGGATTAGCCAGCACGGTGGCGCGCGAAATGGGGGTTAAAAGAACGACTGTCTATGCTATTTTGCAGTCGCTGGCGAGCAAAAATCTGGTTTTAGTTTATTTTCGCAAAAGTCGAAAATACTATCATCCTGTCTCGCCTAAGAAATTAGCAAGCTTGTTTGAAAAAAAGCTGGATGTTTTTAACAAGCTTATTCCAACGCTTGAATCAATGGAAAAAAAGCAGGCTCAACTGTTTGGTATGCGCTTCATTGAAACAAAAGAAGAATTAAAACAGCTCTATCTGGACATCCAGGCAGAATACAAAAATCGAAAAAGGGATCGATACTACGTGATCTCAAGCGATATTTCTTGGGAAAGCCTGGATCCGGAGTTTGTCAGGCAATACAGAAAGGACCGCGCCAGGCTCGGCATCAAAACGCGCATGCTTTTTTCCGAGGATTCGCGGGAAAACGTTAAAAAAACAACTGAGCCTTTGCGCGAATACAAATTTTTGCCAAAAACATATAATCTCAAAAGTTCGATTGATATTTATCACGACAAGGTGCTCGTCGTTGATACAAATCTGAGCTCCTTAGCAGTGCTCATTTCGCTCCAGCCGATGGTCGACACTTTCAAAGCTGTTTTTGAAACTTTGTGGGAGCTGCTGCCGACGGAGAAAAATAAGAAGTGATTCTATGCGGTTCAAGATTCCAAAAAACACGGAAAAATACGAGTGGACGCAACACGCGGCATACAAGATGAAGCAATACGGCCTCACGGCGCAAAGGATTTTGCGGGTGGTGAAAAATCCGAAAAGAACGGAAGAAGGAATCGTAAAAAACACAATCGCAGTTATGCAGCCCGCCTCGACTCGCTTTGTCCGCTTGCCTGCTTCGCCGAATCAAGGAGAGTCGACGCGAGGCGGGCCGACATCACTCCGCACAAAGGAGGGGAAACGAGTCTGGAGTAGCGAAATTTGGGCGATGTACGAAAAAAAAGTCAAAGGTCAAAAATCAAAAGTCAAAAGTTTTGAAACACCGAAAATACGCATAATCAGCGCGTGGCGCTATCCGGGCGTGAGTCCCAAAAGAGATCCTATTCCGGAGGATATTTTGCGGGAGCTGGAAAGTATGCTTTAATACAATCAAGGAAACCAGAAAACTTAGAGGTTATTCGGATAAATAAAAATCTTCAAAACAGAAAGCGAGGTGAAAAAATGACCGAAGAAAAAAAAGAAACAAAGGCTGAGGCCGGGGATGTGGAAAAAAACAAAGCCATGGCAATTATTGGGTATATCATTCCGATTCTTTTTTTCATTCCGCTTGTAACAGACGCCAAGAATAGCCCATTCGCGAAATTCCACGCCAACCAGCAACTAAATCTTCTCTTGGCCGCTATTGTAGTGAATATTGTTGGCGGAGTTATACCTTTTATTGGCTGGTTTATTATTCTGCCTTTGGGCTCAATCTTTCTTATCGTAGTTGCTATCATGGGAATAATTAACGGAGCGAAAGGCGAAATGAAAGAACTTCCTCTTATCGGAGGATTCAAACTAATAAGCTAAAGTGTTTCGCGCAGTAGTGCTTTTTATAAAACAGGCAGCCCTTTTGAGGCTGTCTGTTTTAGTGTATAATCGGAGTGTAAGGAGCGAGTTAATAATATGCTTGATTTAATATAAAAATGATGAATGGCAACATGTCTGCAAGGGGCAGATCCGCTTACGGCGGGAAAAAGACAAAAATTATAGCCACAATCGGTCCGGCGTCTGACAAGAAAAAAGTACTTGAGGATATGCTAAAAGGCGGGATGGACGTTGCGCGGCTCAACTTCTCGCACGGGGATTTTTTATCGCACCAGAGAGTTATTAAAATGCTGCGGGAAATCAGCAAAAGAACAAAGCAGCCAATCGGGATAATGGCGGATCTGCAGGGTCCTCGAATCAGGATTGCGAATAAAAAGGAAATGAAAATAAAAAAAGGGGAAACGGTGTATGTGACGTCCGAACAGCCCAAAACGCATTCCGATAAAAAGAAAGAAAACCGTAAAATTATCTTCCTGGATTTTCCGGATGGTTCAAAGCTGATAAAAAAAGACAATGAAATCCTGATTGAAGACGGATTAATCAAGCTCAAAGCGGTAAATAAAAAAAATAATTTAATCGAGTGTCGGGCGGCTGACGACGGAGTAATAAAACCCAGAAAGGGCGTTAATATTCCCGGTATATCCGCGAAATTGGGCGCGCTCACTGAGCAGGACAAAGAGGTGCTGGATTTCGCCCTGGCCCAGGAGGTGGATTTTATCGCCCTGTCTTTCGTAAGAAACGCGAAGGAAATCAAGAATCTTAAAAAAATAATTCAGAAAAGATCCAAAAACAAAAAAGGACTCCCGCAAGTAATCGCGAAAATAGAACGGCGTGAAGCCATGAAAAATTTTGATGAGATATTAAAAGCGACTGATGCCGTGATGGTAGCGCGCGGGGATCTGGGGATAGAAATGCCGCAAGAAAATTTGCCGATACTCCAGAAAGAAATGGTTGCCAAGTGCGTCAGGGCGGCTAAGCCCGTGATTGTTGCGACTCAAATGCTGGATTCGATGATTAGAAATCCGCGGCCTACTAGAGCAGAGGTTAGTGATGTCGCGAATGCGGTTGTTGACCATGCCGATGCAGTCATGCTTTCCGGAGAAACAGCGAGTGGGAAATACCCAGTAGAGGCAGTCAGAACAATGAAAAAAATCATCGAGCGGACTGAGGAATCGCCTTTTGACGATTTGGCCCATGGATTTTTAGGTGATCAGACCGCATCTGTTTCAGCGGCAGTAGCGCAGGCGGCGCATGAGCTTCTAAAAGACAGCGGAGCTAAGGCGATTGTAGTGGCCAGCATGAGCGGTTTCACGGCCAGAATGATTACGCGCCATCGCCCAGAGCAGGAAATATATGTGATGACCAATAATCCCAAGACGCACAGTCAACTTTCTTTGGTCTGGGGAGTACATAGCTTCATATTGCCCAACTGTCGGGACTTGGACGAGCTGATTGACAGATCCATCGAAACTTTAAAGAAAAACAAGATGCTGAAAAAAGGCGAAAGGGTGGTAATGGTTGCCGGACGCCCGCATGTAAAAAAAGAACACATGAGCTTGGTCAAGGTGGATGAAATAAAATAAAGGCTGAAAATTACTGATCAATCAAAGAATGTTTCTTACATTCTTTTTTTATGTTATAATTAAACAAAGAGTACTTTTTGATTAAACAAATATAAAAAACATGAAACAAAAATATATTCTTCCGTTCAAAGGAACGGGAATAGCCGACATTGAACTCGTTGGCGGGAAAAACGCTTCGCTTGGCGAGATGTATACCAATTTGAAGAAGAAGGGTATTCGAGTCCCGGATGGTTTTTCTGTTACCGCGGAGGCCTATCGCTATTTCATCTCCCAAAACGAGCTGGACCAGGAGATAAAGAAAATACTCAAGGGGCTGGATACGTCCAACATGCGCAATCTCGCGGAGCGGGGTTATCGGGTCCGCCAGGTGATTCTTTCGGCTGAATTTCCGGTTGATCTCAGAAATCAAATTATAGAAGCCTACTCCAAGCTTTCCCATGCTTACAGTCCGCGCAAAAGTTTTAGGATAAGCTGGGACAAGCTTGACCATACTAATCATTTTGCAGGCGGTGTCGATGTCGCAGTGCGCTCGAGTGCGACAGCCGAGGATCTGGTTGACGCTTCATTCGCCGGGCAGCAGGAATCGTATCTTAATGTTACGGGGGAATACCAATTGCTTGAGTCCATAAAAAAATGTTTTTCTTCCCTTTTTACGGATCGGGCGATTTCTTATCGGTACGATAAAGGATTTGACCAGTTCAGCGTGGCGCTTTCCGTCGGCGTGCAAAAAATGGTGCGTTCGGATGAAGCTTCAAGCGGAGTTATGTTTACGATTGACACCGAATCGGGTTTTCAGGACGCCATCATCATTAATGGATCTTGGGGGCTCGGAGAAAATATAGTGAAAGGTAAGGTAAACCCGGATGAATTCATCGTGCATAAGCCAACGCTTAAAAAGGGATTTAAATCAATCATCGGGAAAAAACTAGGTAGCAAGGAAAGTAAGCTGGTGTACAGCGTTGGGGGAACTTCTTCGACTCAAAACGCGATTGTCTCCCAAGAAGACCGGCGCCGGTTCTGCCTCACGGACAGTGAAGCAGTCGAACTTGCGGATTGGGGGGTTCTGATCGAAGAGCACTATAAAAAACCGATGGATATCGAGTGGGCGAAAGACGGTAGAAGCGGCCAGCTTTTCATTGTGCAAGCGCGGCCGGAAACGGTTCAATCGCAGAAAAAGAAAAATGTGTTGGAGGAATATATTTTGAAGGATAAAAGCAAAGTTTTGTGTGTCGGAGCGGCCGTGGGAGGAAAAATTGGAGCGGGACGCGCCAATGTCATCAAGGATGTCGCAAAAATTTCAGAATTTAAAAAAGGAGAAGTGCTTGTCACGGAAATGACAGATCCGGATTGGGAGCCGATAATGAAAATTGCGTCAGCGATTGTCACAAATTCCGGTGGACGGACTTCGCACGCGGCGATTGTTTCACGCGAACTTGGTATTCCGTGCATTGTTGGAACGGGAAACGCAACCAGCGCCATTAAAGACACAAAGTCCGTGACGATCAGCTGCGCCGAAGGCGAAGAAGGAAAAGTTTATGAAGGAATATTGAAATACGAAATCAAGACGACTAATCTCAAAGAGATTAAAAAGACCAAAACCAGGATTATGATGAATGTCGGCAACCCTGATCAGGCTTTTGACCTATCATTTATCCCCAATGACGGAGTGGGGCTCGCGCGTGAAGAATTTATTATCACCGAATACATCAAGGTCCACCCGATGGCGCTGGTGCATTTTGAAAAGGTGAAAGACAAGGATGAGAAGAAAAAAATCAATGAGCTGACTTATGGATACAAAAACAAAGAGGAATTCTTCGTGGACAAATTGGCTGAAGGAATCGGAAGGATCTGCGCGGCTTTTTATCCCAAAGATGTAATTGTTAGGATGTCCGATTTTAAAACAAACGAGTACGCGACTTTGGTTGGTGGAAGATATTTTGAGCCGGCGGAAGAAAATCCGATGATCGGCTGGCGAGGGGCTTCGAGATATTACGATCCGGACTATATGGAAGGGTTTCGCCTCGAATGCTTGGCTTTTAAAAAAGTTCGGGAAGTGATGGGGCTTACGAACCTTAAAGCGATGATTCCCTTTTGCCGTACAGTCGAAGAAGGCAAAAAAGTATTGGCGGAGATGGAAAAACATGGGCTTAAACGGGGTCAGAATGGGCTTCAGGTCTATGTAATGTGTGAAATTCCCTCGAATGTAATTCTTGCGAGTGAATATTCTAAGATTTTTGACGGCTTTTCAATTGGTTCGAACGATCTCACCCAGCTTACGCTCGGAGTTGACCGCGACAGCGCCAAAGTTTCGCATGTCTATGATGAACGAAACGAAGCCGTAAAAGAACTCATCCGACAAGTAATCTTCAAAGCTCATAAAGCGCGAAGAAAGGTTGGAATCTGCGGCCAAGCGCCGTCGGACTTCTTGGATTTTGCCAAATTTTTGGTAGTTGAAAAAATCGATTCCATCTCTCTCAATCCCGACACGGTCATCAAGACAATGATTGAGATCGCGAAGATAGAGAAATAGCCAATATTAGCTTCTTTTAGCGTTTTTGGAATGTTAACTTCAGTTTGACAAAGCTTTTTTATTGTGCCAAGATAGCTCTTCAGGATTGCAACCTTAAAAATCATAGTTAAAGGAGGGAGCAGGATGCGCCCTATAGTCATTTTCGTTTTGGCACTGTCGCTCTTTCCGTATACAGGGGTTAACGTAACAATGGCGGATGTTCTCTCTCGGGAAGGGACATTGGAAAAATATCTTGGACCCGATATTTTTCGGACTCACGACATAGTTGTATGTGAGGAGAATGGCTATGTCGTGCCTCGAATGAAAACAAACTACCCTGGACCGCATGCAGGGATTCGCGATAATATCGCGGATCTTCGGATTGAATCTGAATCCGGCATTCTTGCCGTGAAGTTATCGGAGTATAGACGTGGGCTGGTTTTGTTTGACTCCGCTTGGGCGACCTCAGAAATGTTTGCCCAAATTCCCGGTCTTGATTATGGCAGGAATCCAGACGGGAGCTTTATTAAAGTTCAGGCTAGGCGAGGAATTCCGGTGGGTCAAGCAGAGGTTGATTGGGCCGACCTTAAAAATGGTGAGTATCTTATCACCATTAGGATTCCCCAGGAAATCTTTCGCAGGCTTGGAATAAGCGGTCTGCTGAAATTCAGATGGGCGACTGCATTTTGTGGGAATTCAAAGGTTAAGGCGGAGTATACTCTTATTTTTCCCGAGGGAGGTTGGGGTCCTGGCGGACCAGCGGGATATATTCCCCCAACCGGATCTTCAGTTACTGGTGTTCCGTCGTATTATGCGGGAATATGCAGTCCGGGAGGAGTTTCCAGTGGAGGAGGTGGAGGCAGTCCTCCGGAATACCCACCCCCATCCTTTCCACCCCCACCCTTTCCACCCCCACCATATCCTCCTCCCCCTCCGCCGCCACCGATCCCAATCCCAGGGACGATGATGCTCCTGGGCTCTGGTTTGATCGGCCTTTTCTTCTGGAGGCGCAAGGCGTAAACTTGCGTTTCCGGTGCTCTTTCTGCCTCCCGTCGTCACTTGTGTGTAACACGCAAGTTTCAAGTGATGATGGGGGGTTGTTTTTTTATTTAATCCTATTAAAAGCAATCCGTATCATAATAAGCTGCATAAAATCAAGCTAAAAAGCTTGATTTTAGCTTTATAATGGGATATTATACAAAAGCTGGAGAGGTCGCATAGTGGCCTAGTGCGCTCGCTTGGAAAGCGGGTATACCGCAAGGTATCGAGGGTTCGACTCCCTCCCTCTCCGCTATTAAAAACCAATACTATGTCAATTCTTGTTTCCGGGTCGTTGGTCTATGACAACATCATGGACTTTCCGGATCGTTTCAAAAATCATATTCTGCCCGACAATATTCATATCCTGAATGTTTGTTTCACGGTGGAAAAGCTGGGAAAAAGCAAGGGTGGAACTGCGGGAAATATTGCCTATAATCTGAAAAAGCTCGGAGCAGATCCGATCATCGTTTCGTCTGTTGGTCAGGACGGGGACGAATACATTAATTATTTGAAAAGACTCGGCATCAAAACTAGTAAAATATTAAAAGACAGAAAACTTTTTACCGCTTCATGCTATATCACGACCGATCTCGATGATAATCAAATTACCGCTTTCTACAATGGCGCGCTTGGTTTTGCGCCGGACATTCTTTCTGGTGAGAAAGGCAAAAAGCCAAAATGGGCCATAATATCTCCAACAGAGAAAGGCGTGATGCTTAAGCACTTGGCTGAATGTTCAAAAAGCGGCATAAATACAATTTTTGACCCAGGTCAACAAATTCCGGCTTTTTCAGAAAAAGAATTGGAAGCGGCTATTAGCCAGGCGGACATTCTAATTGGCAATGATTATGAAATAAAAATGGTTCAAAAAAGGATGGGCTGGGATAAACAAGAAATTTTGAAGCAAGTGGTAACGCTAGTGACGACTTGCGGCAAACAAGGATCTCGGATTGAATCTCGCGGCAAGCAGAAAATCTTGGTTTCGGCATGTCGGCCGGAAAAAATTGAAGATCCGACCGGCGCGGGGGACGCCTACCGGGCGGGATTTTTGCTAGGTCTTGAAAAGGGATATAATTTAAGAATGTGCGCGAGGATCGGAAGCGTTGCGTCAAGTTTTGCGATTGAAAAGTATGGGACGCAAGAACACCATTTTTCGCTAGCAGAGTTCAGGAAAAGATACAAAGCTTCTTACAGAGAAAATGTGCAACTATAATCAATGTTGGTTCAATTTTCAATTTCTAATTTTCAATTTTCAAACAAATTATTAAATTATTCAATTTTAAAATTCTATGAAAGTAGATTACAAAATTGCAGATATCAAGCTCGCCGAGTGGGGGCGCAAAGAAATTATAATTGCCGAAAAGGAAATGGTGGGCCTGATGGCAATTAGAAAAAAGTATGCAGATAAGAAGCCCCTAAAGAACGTGAAGATTACCGGTTCACTCCATATGACGATCCAAACAGCAGTGCTCATTGAAACGCTCGTCGCACTGGGCGCTAAAGTCCGGTGGTCAAGCTGTAATATTTTTTCAACGCAGGATCATGCGGCAGCAGCGATAGCCAAAGCGGGTATTCCCGTATTCGCGTGGAAAGGCGAAACCCTCGAAGAATATTGGTGGTGTCTCGAGCGATCCCTCGACTTCGGAGGCGGAACAGGCCCGAACTTAATTGTCGATGACGGCGGGGACGCGACGCTTTTGGTTCATCTTGGGACGGAAGTTGAAAAAAATCCAAAATTGCTCCAAAAGGATTACAGTGACAAAGAGGTTGATTTTCAGGAGCTCATGAAAATATTGAAAAAAGAATACCAAAAAAGCCCGAACCGGTGGACGGGCGTCACAAAAAGCATCAAAGGCGTTTCGGAAGAAACAACGACCGGCGTGCATCGGCTTTATCAGCGCTTTGAAAAAGGCGGACTTCTTTTTCCGGCAATCAATGTCAACGATTCGGTGACCAAAAGCAAATTCGACAATATTTATGGCTGCCGCCATTCAGTCATTGACGGGCTTAATCGGGCGATGGATGTCATGATCTCGGGAAAAACCGCTGTTGTTTGTGGCTATGGGGAGGTGGGGAAAGGCTGCGTTCAGGCTCTTCGCGGGCAGGGAGCAAGAGTGATTGTCACTGAAATTGACCCGATCTGCGCGCTTCAGGCGGCAATGGAAGGATATGAAGTGAAAACCATCGAAGAAACTCTTGGCGAAGGAGACATATATGTCACTGCCACTGGCAGCCTCCACGTCATCACGCTCGCGCATATGAAAAAAATGAAGGATCAGGCGGTTGTGTGCAACATTGGGCACTTCGATAACGAGATACAAGTTGACAATCTTAATAAAGCTCCTGGCGTCAAAAAAGAAAATATCAAACCGCAAGTCGATAAATATGTTTTTTCGGACGGACGTGAGATATATATTCTAGCTGAAGGGCGGCTAATGAACCTCGGCTGCGCGACGGGACATCCGAGCTTTGTGATGAGTAACAGTTTTTCAAACCAAGTGCTGGCCCAAATCGAACTTTGGACGAAAAAATATAAAATCGGGGTCTATACTCTACCCAAAAAGCTGGACGAAGAAGTAGCCAGGCTCCACCTCGAAAAAATCGGAGTGAAGCTCACGAAACTCTCCAAAGAACAGGCGCAATATCTTGGAATTCCGGAAAATGGACCGTTTAAATCAGACCTTTATAGGTATTAGGGAGAAACCTTAAGAATATAATATTTTTAAAATGGATAAACTTGGAATTACAAAAGAACAGGCGGATAAATTGGTTGAGGAGCATATCAAGGATCCGGTAACGAAGTTGCATCTTCTGGAATCGGAGGTGATTATGCGCGCAGTGGCGAAGCATTTAGGAGAGGATGAAGAAGAATGGGGCATCCTTGGGCTACTGCATGATATTGATTGGGATCTGACCAAAGAAAATCAGAGCCAGCATTGCGTTATGGCGGAGGAAATATTGCAAAAGGCTGGCGCGAGTGATTATTTGATTGAAACAATCCAATCACATGGCTATGGAAATGAAATGATTCCTGATCTTCTAGAAAAAGAACGTGAAACCAAGATCCAGCATTGCCTCGTGGCGGCTGAAACTCTCACTGGAATTATTATTGCGTCAGCGTTGGTCCAGCCTGACAAAAAACTTGCCAGCGTTAAATTGAAATCTTTAAAGAAAAAATTCAAAGACAAATCTTTCGCTGCCAAATGTGACCGGGGACTTGTCCGTGAATGCGAGCTTGTCGGAATTCCCCTCGAGCAATTTCTCGAAATTGGGCTCATGGCGCTGCAGGGGATTAGTGATAAATTAGGAATGTGATAATTAGCTAGATATATGAAAAATATAAAGTATCGCAAAATCGAGAAAGAAGATTTTGGAGAATGGCTTAGGATGAGGAAAACTCTCTGGCCGAAGAACACCGAAAAAGAATTAAAGACAGAGATGAAAAACATCTTTTCTTCAAAAAGGCAAGAAGTATTTATTTGTGTTGATCCAAAAGACGAATATGCCGGTTTTGTGGAAGTATCCGTTAGAAATGATTATGAAGTTGGTTCAATTGCCAGATCAATCGGATACATCGAAGGAATTTTTGTGAAATATACCTATCGTAAAATGGGAGTTGCAAAGGAATTAATCAAAATGGCCGAAAAGTGGGCGAAGGAAAAAGGCTGCAAAGAAATGGGATCGGATACCAAGCCGCAAAATAAAACCAGCCGAGCGTTCCACAAAAAAATGGGCTATAAAGAAACGGATATTATCGTACAGTTTTCGAAGAGGATTTGACCTTTTTTTGATGAGAGTAAAAATCACATGAGTTCATAAAGCTGCCATAAAAGAACTAATTAATATAAATCACAGGAATATTTGCATGAGAGAAATCCAAAGAACAATAGTTTCAGCTTTGATTTTTTCGAAAGACGGGAAACTTCTTATGGGCAAAAAAGATCCTGGCAAGGGCGGTGTTTATCCTGATTGTTGGCATATCCCAGGTGGGGGAACTGATGAAGGAGAGACATTGGAACAAGCTCTGCGAAGAGAAATAAAAGAAGAAGTTGGTATCGATATCTCTTTCTATAAAGCTATTTTAATTCCGGAAAAAGGCAGCGGTATCGCTGAAAAAACTTTAGCCTCGGGCGAGAATGTTTTGTGCAAAATGGAATTTAATATATTTAGGGTTGATATCAAGGATAAGCTGGCAAGCGAGATCGAGGTGAATCTCAATGACGATCTAGTAGAATTTCATTGGTTCAATTTAGAGGAACTGCCGAACGTCAAGCAAATTCCCGGGGGAAAAGAATTTATGCAAAGAATTGGATTGATTCCAAAGGATGAATAATCTCGGGAGAATTTGTTGGCGAAGAAAAAATTAAGACATGGATATATACAAATTCAAAATGCAAAAATTAAGGATGTAATACGGATTTAAATCAGTAGCACTCATTTTGATGAGATTAAATCATCCGAAACCAAGAGGGCTTTTTCGAAAAGCTCTCTTTTGTACTATAATAATAGACAGCGTTAAATAACAAAACAAAATTCAATGAAAAAAACAAACCCTCCTTCGCTAAAGCTTCGAAGGGCGAAGAAAGAAAGGAAAGATATCAGCCGCAAAACATATTTTATTCTCTTTGCGTTGGTGGTTTTACTGGCTTTATTTGTGCGGTCGTATCACATCAACTCTTTGCCGCCGGGCGTATATCCCGATGAAGCCGTAAATGGCGTGGACGCAATTACGGCGAATGCCAGCCATAACTGGAAAGTTTTTTACGAAAACAATAACGGCCGCGAGGGGCTTTTCATGAACTTAATCGCTCTCGGTTTCCAATTTTTTGGCGTTAGTGTCGTCACTCTCAAGATATGGTCAATTCTTTTCGGGACACTAACGGTCTTGGGCATGGTTCTCTTAGGGGAAGAATTGTTTGCTAGCCGTAGGGCAGGCATAATCGCCGGATTTATCACCGCGACGACTTTTTGGGCAATTAATTTCAGCCGTATTTCTTTTCGGGCAATCATGCTGCCGTTTATTCTAGTCTTTGCGGTATTCTTTCTCATCCGCGGCATTCAAAAAAAGAAAATTGTTGATTATATTTTAGCGGGAGTCTTTTTCGGACTGGGCGTGCATACATACATTGCTTTTCGCATCGCGCCTTTAATTCTAGTTGTCCTCTTACTTGCGTTTATTGTGAGCCGCAAAAGATTTCTGGCGACGCATTGGAAGGAAATTGCAGCTTTTTTGGCGGCGGCGGTCTTAGTCGCAATCCCGATGCTGGTTGATTTTTATATTCATCCCGATCATTTCAGCGGACGGACGAGTCAGGTTTCGGTTTTCAATCCCGAAGTAAATCAAGGCCACCTTTTCCTGACACTTGGAAAAACTTTCGGCCTTTCTCTCGCCCAGTACACGTTTTGGGGCGACCAAAATTGGAGGCACAATCTCCCGCCGTGGCCGGAGCTTTTTCCTATTATTGGAATATTTTTTCTGACAGGATTTTTCTATTTCATCTATGAATTTTTCTATCTCGTTTGGCGGAGGGTCCGCCCAGGGGAAAGAAGCGAACGCTTGATTCTTGTCTCCCTTCTCTTGTCCTGGTTTTTCGCGATGCTTCTGCCGGAGGCCATTAGCGCGGAGGGACTTCCGCATGCCCTGCGAAGCATCGGTACGATGCCGGTTGCCGTACTGCTTGCCGTTTTCGCGATTGAAGGCGCCTGGAAATGGGCGGAATCACCGAAGCTGAAAAAATACAAAGCAAGTATCGTGGGGCTCTTGATCATCGCAATAGTAGGAAGTGGGATCTGGTCCGTGAAACAATACTTTATTGATTGGGGCGGTAGCAAGGATGTCCACGGAGCATTTGATCAAAATTATATGAATGTCTCGAATTACTTGAATCAGCTGCCCGTGGCCATGCCGAAATATGTGGTAGACAACGGGCCGGGAATCCAGATGGAGGACGGCCTTCAGACTTCAGCGGAGGTGATAAAGCTTTTCACGTATCAAAAGGCCGGGAACATTAAATTCCTGGAGCCGGACTTTAGTCCAACCACGCTTATCGCTCCATCCCAATTGGTTATCATGAGATTCGATCAAGGGGTAATAGACAATATTCAAGAGAATTTTCCAAGCAGCCAAATCCAAACTGTTGATTACCAGCCGGGGCTGGGAACAGATTTCACCGTGTTGAAGATTCAGTAGGGGAAGTTCGGCTAGGATGCGCGTATCTTGAAATATATTTTTTTATGTAAATATTTAAAGAATATGGAAATAGCAAAAATTGCAAAGGGGATAGCTGGGGAAGGAGACGTGGAAAAAAAGCTGAGGACGGAAGCGCTTGGAACCATGCGGGCAGAAAGGGAGCATAAAGAGGCTCAAGCTGAATCAAAAGAGAGTACTTTGCCAGATTCCGATCTAATATTTATGGAGGCGCTCGTAAGCCAGGACGTGAGAATTGAAGAATTGGAGAAGGACCAACTAACTGACACCTTTTCCAGGAGCGTGTTTATTCCTAGGATGCAAAATATCTTAATGCGGCTGTCGCATATAGAAAAAAGGGGGGATAGAAGGCAGAAAAAGGAAGGGCCTATCAATGTCACGTTTGTATTCTGCGACCTTGATTATTTTAAAACGGTGAATGACGAACATGGAGGCCACGCGTTTGGAGACCAAATCCTAAGAGAAGTCGCCGATATAATCAGGCAAAATATCAGAGAAACAGATATCGTTTGCCGATGGGGCGGCGACGAGTTCGTTATTGTTCTGCCGGGGCTCATAAAGGAAAACGCCTCAGCAGTATCCGAAAAAATAAGAGAAGCGGTTGAAAAGGCTATGATAAAAAAATATGGGGAACGGATCACTTCTTTAAGCATGGGCTATTTTGTATACCAAGTCGGGCCAGAAATTGATGAGGATAATGTGGGCAAAGAATTTGAAGAAGCGGTAGCGCAAGCAGATGCAGCTAACTATGAGGCAAAAAAAAGAGGAAAAAATATGGTTATTTGTGCCAATGAACTGCCGGAAGAAACGATTAAGGAGAATTTACAAAAGAAAAAAGGCGGCGAGGCCAAATAGTAACTTTAACTAAGAATGTTGGAAAAACATTCCAGTTGACGACGTAATAGTTTAAGCAGCTAATAATTAAAACAAATCCATGCAGGAGACAATTAAAAACCTTGCCAAAGCCTTTATCGGGGAATCACAGGCGAGAAACCGTTATACATATTATGCCAAAGTGGCTCGGAACGAAGGTTATGAACAAATCGGAGGAATTTTTGAAGAAACAGCCAACCAGGAAAAGGAACATGCCAAGCGGCTTTTCGAGCATATTCAAGAACTTAAAAAAGACAGCGGGGATGATTTAAGTGAAATCAAAGTTGAAGCCGCTGCGCCGACGGTTTACGGCACGACGATCGAAAACCTAAAAGCGGCTATCGCGGGGGAAAACTGGGAACATACTTCCATGTATCCTGAATTTGCAGAAGTGGCCGAAAAGGAGGGCCTTTCGGGAATTGCCCAGAGATTACGTTCAATCGCGAAAGCAGAGGAGCATCACGAAGAAAGATACATTAAGCTCCTGAAAGAAATTGAATCCGGAACGGTTTTCAAGAAAGATCAGGAGATCTGGTGGATCTGCCGAGAATGCGGCTATCAGCACTTCGGGACTGAAGCGCCGGAAAAATGCCCGTCCTGCGACCATCCGCAAGCTTTTTATCAGGTAAAATGCGAGGAATTCTGAATCACATAACATGGAGCATAGAGCATAGAACACGTAACACATAATATGTACACTATATTTTTTGGAACACGAGAATAAAAATATAAAATATTTTGATTCTTAATTCATAATTCTTAAATCAAATTATCATGGCTGAGCTAAATCAAATCTACAAGTGCAATAAATGCGGCAATATCGTTGAAATCCTACACAGCGGAAAGGGGGATCTTGTCTGTTGTGAGGAACCAATGGAACTTTTAACGGAAAAACATGAGGAAGAAGGGCTCACGGAAAAGCATGTACCCATTATTGAAAAAACAGAGACTGGTTACAAAGTTAAGATTGGATCAATTCCCCACCCAATGGAAGAAACGCATTATATAGAATGGATTGAACTCATAGTGCCCGGTGGCAGGAATTGCCGAAAATTTCTCAAACCGGGAGACGTTCCAGAAGCCGAATTCCCGACTCAGGCCGAAAATGTCAGCGCAAGGGAATACTGCAACATCCACGGACTCTGGAAAAGCTAATAGGCAGAAAGCTATACAAAATTCAATATTTCCGCTAGAGTATTGGAGAGGAGTAAGCGATATCTATGCCGAATAAAACCAAAAAAACAAAACTTCATTTAGCCACAATTACGATTCTTGTCAAAGATCGGCAGATGCATGCCCCGGAGGTGAATCAAATTCTCACGGACAGCGGCCATTTGATAATGGCCAGGCTTGGCGTAAACGTCCAAAGGCACTGCAATGAAAGCTGTACGGCCATGATCACGGTCGCAGTTGAGGCAACGGCCGGGGAAATCAGCGCCATAACCAAGAAGCTTAATAAGCTGTACGGAATCGTGGCGAAAGCTTGTGTCGTTATATAGCGTAAATTATTATACAGGCCGCATAAATTTTCCATTTTAAAGGTAAAATTATGCGTTTGGCTTTTTAGATGAATTCGGATGTTGAAGAAGTAAAAAGCCGGATTAATATAGCTGATCTTATAGGGGAATATATCCGGCTCACAAGAGCAGGGAGCAATCACAGGGCGCTCTGCCCTTTTCATAATGAAAAATCGCCTTCGTTCATGGTCAGCGAAGAAAAAGGAATCTGGCATTGCTTTGGTTGCGGGAAAGGCGGAGACGCGCTTTCATTTGTCATGGAGATGGAAGGAATAGGATTCAGGGAGGCGCTTGAGCAGCTGGCTCAAAAAGCGGGAGTAAAACTCACAAAATTTGAAAAAGGCGAGCGAGGCGTTGAAAAAGAGAATATTAAGCCTAAACTATATGGAATTCTGGAGCTCGCGACGAAGTGGTATGAAAAAAATCTCTGGGAAGGAAAGGGGAAAGAAAAAGTACTAAAATATCTGCATGACCGGGGGATCCAAGACGAGAGCATAAAAAAATTTCGCTTGGGCTATGCGCCTGATGGCTGGCGAAATTTGCTTGAGTTTTTATTAAAGAAAGGGTTTACGATCGAAGAAATTAACAAGACTGGGCTATTGGTAGAGAAAGAAATATCCAATATCCAATACCCAATATCTAACAACAATCTCAAATCTCAAATCTCAAAGCTCAAATCTAATTCCTATGATCGGTTTCGCGACCGCATAATGTTCCCGATTTTTGATGTAGTCGGCCGAATTGTCGGCTACAGCGCGCGAGTCGCTCCGGGAGGCGATGAAAAAAACGCGAAATATATCAATACTCCGCAAACCGAAATTTATGATAAGGGTAAAGTCCTTTATGGACTGAATTTCGCCAAAGCTGAAATTAAAAAAGCGGATGAGTCAATCTTGGTCGAGGGAAATCTCGACGTGGTAGCCAGCCACCAAGCCGGTTTTCCAAATGTGATTGCCGTATCCGGCACTGCCCTCACGCAAGATCAGGTGAAAATCATCAAGCGTTATTCGGAAAACGTAAAGATGAGTTTCGATATGGACGCGGCCGGCCAAGCGGCTGCCAGAAGAAGCATAAAAACCTGTCTAGAAAACGATTTAAATGTTAAAATAATATTGTTGCTTTCCGGAAAAGATGCCGCGGAGGCCATAAAGCAAGACAAAGCGATTTGGAAGAAAGCAATCGAGGAGGCGAAAAATGTCGTTGACTATTTTTTTCAGGAGGCCTTTTCACGCCACAACGCGAAAGATCCGGCTGGAAAGAAAAAAATAGCCAGTGAACTGCTTAATGTCGTAAAAGACATTGCCAGCCCCGTTGAACAGTCGCACTGGATAAATGAACTGGCCCAAAAGCTGGGTACCTCCGAAGAAGTACTCTTCGATGTGCTGAAAAAGGCAAAAGAAAAAGAAAAAAGACAAAGCACGATCGAAAAGAAACCAACCGTAACGCCAGACGACAAGGATGAAGCGCTTGAAAAAAGAATCGTGGGGATTCTGGTAAATTTTCCCAAAACTTGCCAGCGCAAATTAGGAAAAGTAAATCTTGAAGATTTTCACGGCGCGAAAGAAAGGAAAATAGTCGAAATAGTGAAAAGGCTGGGCGAGGATTATGACCGGGAGAAAATCAACAGTGCCATTTCCGACTACGAACTTAGAAAATATTCCGATGAAGCGGCTTTTGAGGCCGAAGTCCAATTCGGGGAAGACAGCTCAATCAAAAACAGCAGCCCAACAGATCCTGGCAATGAACTGAAATTATACCTGGAGAGGCTCCAGCAAAAAAATATCAAGCGAAGAATTACGGAAATTTCGGAGGATATCAGATTAGCCGAAAAAAGCGGCGACAAAGCCGCAGTAAGGATATTAATAGACGAATTTCAAAAATTAGTTTCGTATATAAATGATTAAAATGATAAAAAAGGGATAAGCATATGGCAAGAAAGAGTTTAAAAAAGAAAAAGACTGGGACGGTTAAGAAAAAAGCCGTGGTTAAAAAAAAGGCGCCTAAGAAGGCATCTTCGCAGAAGGCTGGAAAAAAAACCGGAGCATCCAAAGTCAGGAAAATAGCCGGAAGCAAAAAGGCCGCAGCGGCAAAAAAACAAGCTGCTTCTCGCGGAAAGAGAAAAAAAGGATTGGCTAAATCAGCGGCTCCTGGAGCCTCAGCCGGTCAAGATAAAAACAAAGAAAGAATTGAAGAGCTTATTAAAATCGGAAAACAAAGGGGCTTCATCACGGAAGATGAAATATTGCATGTCATTCCCGAGGTAGAAAAAGATTTGAGCGGGCTTGAGACGCTGTATGAGCAGTTGGATTCGGCCGGGGTTAAGATCATCAGCTCAGACGAGGTGATGAAAGGCGAAATTGATCGAGAAGCGGACAATCAGTCAGAGAGAAAGTTGGATCAAATTGATGTGCCGCTTGATCTTGGGGATGTATCCTCGGATTCGGTCCAAATGTATCTCCGGGAAATCGGACGCGTGCCTCTGCTTAAAGCTGAAGAAGAAGTAACGCTTGCCAAGCGAAACGAAAAAGGAGACTTGGCTGCTAAACAAAAACTTACGGAGGCGAATTTGCGCCTGGTGGTCAGCATTGCTAAAAAATACGTGGGGCGCAGCACGAACCTGTCTCTTTTAGACCTGATCCAAGAGGGAAATATAGGCCTGTTCAGGGCGGTTGAAAAATTCGATTATCGGAAAGGCTATAAATTTTCAACTTACGCCACTTGGTGGATCCGGCAAGCGATCACAAGGGCGCTCGCGGACCAGTCCAGAACGATCCGCATTCCAGTGCATATGGTGGAAACTATCAATAAATATACGCAAGCTACGCGGCGCCTCGTGCAGGAGCTGGGACGTGATCCATTGCCGGAGGAAATCGCGGCAGAGATGGGAATTGAGGTCGAGAAAATTCGGCATATCATGAAGATTTCCCAGGAAACGGTTTCCATTGAAACGCCGGTGGGCGACAGTGAGGATGACAGCATCCTGGGTGATTTCATCGAAGATACAGAAACTGTTATGCCGCATCAATCCGCGGCCAGAAAACTTCTCATGGACCACGTGGATGAAGTGCTGAGAGATCTGACCCCCCGTGAACAGAAAATACTGAAGATTCGTTTTGGCCTTGAGGACGGCGTCACGCATACTCTTGAGGAGGTGGGACACGAATTTGGCGTCACCCGCGAAAGAATCAGGCAGATTGAAGCTAAAGCCCTCGATAAAATTCGTGAAAGCGGGCTGATCGAAAAGTTGAAAGATTACTAGATTTATAAAATTGTTATTGGATAAGAAACCGGGTTTTTCAAGAGAAAACCCGGTTTCGTTGTATAGAAAAATAAAATTAAATCTTTTCGGCTTTTTCCCAGATGAAATTGAATAAAGCCAGCTCCATTTTAGATATTTCTTTACTTTCGATCAGCACGCAGACTTTCTCTTTCTGCGAACTAAAGATGGCGACCTTGTCCTGATAAACTAATTTAACCGGCAGAAAGCGGAATTCATTTGGCAGGATCCGAAATTCTCGCAGTTCTTCAGTGTGTTGTTTTTCTTTTATCTTTTCCGCGTCTTCCTGAAAAATCAACATTTTAATTTTTATCTTTCTTTTCATGCGGGTCGGAACATAATATTCCCAGTCGTATTTATCCGAAATAATTTTATCAAGTTCTGTCAGCGAGCCGATGAAATGTAGAGTCTCAGAATGAATTTTAAGCGAATCTTCGGCGATATAGAGATAGCCTTTTTTACCCTCGTGGTAAGAAATTTTAGGAAAACTTTCATCTTCGCTTTTGGAAAGGGACTTTAGCTCGGGAATTACTTCTTTAAGTTCCGCGAGCTTCTGCTCGCCTTGGGATAATAATATGTCGGGATCATTAGCCATAAATCTTTTTCCAGCTTTTACTGCATAGCTGCCCATTAAGCCTTTTTTCACCAAATCTTCCGCCACGGCATAAGTCGTGGTTCTTTTTACTTTGGCGCGCCCGGCAATGCGGAGAAGGGAAGCGTCTTTTAGTTCCAGCGCCGCGAGATACACCGCTATCTCTTTGTCATCCAGCCCAAAATGCCTAAGAGTTTGTTTAATATCCATATATTTATAATCTGTCGGCAAAACCGACATCAATTATGTACATGATAATCTATTCAACTGAGTATGTCAATATAAGGCTTAAGCATAGATAATAATTAGATTAAATATTATTAGATTTATTCACAAATTACCAAAATATAAGACAAAATATTGATAAAGCAGGACTTTTATTGTAATATCAGACGTTAAAACAAAATTAAAAATCGCTCTTTGTAGGAGGAAAATGCAATGGAACTACTCGTGCTGGTTTTAGTGGCTGTTATTGGCTTCTCTATCGTTGACTATAAACAAGAAAAAAATATGAATCAAGAATTGAAATCAGAAAATTTAGCGAAATCATCGAGCAGGGCAAAAAGATATTTTAATCAGGATGAGATAAAAAACCTGCGTCGGGAAATTATGAAAGAAACTTCAGCTGAGGTAGGTGAAATAATGTTAAGCTATCTTCAGTCGCTCAAAGAAGAAAACGAAGAACTTTATAATATCTGTGTAGAATTGCCGCTCAAAAAGCGTCATAAGCTGGAAACTAGATCATTCCTATTGCGCATGGTGTTTGAAATATGCTCTGGCAAAGATTGGAATGGCCCTCCCCCCAAATCTTGAACACCGATCTTGTATAATATAATAAGAATTAATTATGCAAGATTATGAAAAGACATCGCATCGCTCCGGAGCTCAAAGAGCAAATCCTGAGTCGCATCAAGAATG
>JBAZYY010000004.1:0-96497 GCA_041659065.1 Parcubacteria group bacterium | reverse complement strand
AGCTAAACCTGTTTCTGCACTATTACAATTACCAGAAAAAGCACCGTGGATTGGGCATGGAAGGCTTAACTCCCATGGAAAGACTAAATGAGCTGGCTAGTGTAAACTTGACGCTGCAATGCTACAAACTTTGACAGAATGCTTTAAATATGATATTATTGGTTTAAAGAAACGGGTGAGTCTCGCCAGAGTTAAAAGCTTATTCACGGGGTATCTAGCAGAGATACAAGAAAAATAAGCCGAAGTCTGACGTGAAAAATCCCGTTTTTTTGTTCTTCGGACGCGAAATATGCAAAAGGAAGGCGAAATTGGAAAAAATCAAAGCAATAATTGCTTTCGAGCAATATCAGGATTTCTCAAGGTGATTATATTCCTAATAGCCCTGTCAGCTTCAGGGTTTTTAGTTTTCGCCGGGGCAATCGGGATAGCGGATATCAGAAATACGGAAGTGTCCAGATACACGAAAGCGGAAATGGGTCCAAAAGATTCCGTGGAGCTGGGCTTCAGCCAGAAAGTTAATCGCGATATAGTCGAACAAAGCCTACAACAGTCGTTAGGAGAGGGTGTGAATTTCACTTGGTCAAGTGATGATAAAACTCTTTCGATAAAACCCGATAAATTTTGGGAATCCGGGAAAAATTATTCAGCTGTCTTGAAATATAACGAGGACATCGTCACAAAAGAGACTAAGGAATTCAAGTTCTCCTTCCAGATTAAAGAGAAACCAGGGGTAGTTTCCATAAGTCCGGTGACCGGAGATCCGAAGGTTAAAATCGATTCGCCGGTAAAGTTGGATTTTGACCGGTCAACAATTGGATACGACGTGAATATCGTCACGGTTCCTTTTATAGATTCCGAGATTGTCTACGGCGCGGATCGCAAATCCGTGATACTCACCCCTAAAAACAAGCTGAAGTACGCGACAGACTACGCCGTAAGCGTGACGGAGGAGGTAAGCGGATCGGAAATCGCGAGCAGCGCCATGTCGGAAGTCTATCGCGCAAACTTTAAAACCGAAAGTGAGCCCCCGCCTCCACCCGAAGAAAAAAACAAAGTAACTGCGGTCCCGGACGACCAGGTTGCGGATAACCTGGCGCGGATTGAAAGCGGAAAATATATCGATATAAATCTTGCCAAACAACAGCTCTCGATATTTGAAGACGGCAAGCGGCTGGGAAGCTATAAAGTCTCTTCCGGGAAAAAGGGCATGGCAACGCCGACGGGAACATTTCACATATTATCGAAACAGGGACGGGCTTGGTCAAAAAAATACGGCTTGTACATGCCGTATTGGATGCAGTTCACGACGCTTGGCCACGGAATCCATGAACTGCCGGAATGGCCAGGGGGGTATAAGGAAGGAGCAAATCATTTGGGCATTCCGGTTTCGCATGGCTGCGTGCGACTCGGAGTGGGTCCGGCAGCTACAATTTATAATTGGGCGGAAATCGGAACAGCGGTAGTGATTCACTATTAAGGCAGAGCTTCATAAATAATAAGATATTTGTTAAAATATAAGAAGGAAAAAAATATAAACAAAAATTAAAAAAGATAGGAGGTGATTTATGGGTATAAAATCTACATCAGACATTTTCTTCATTCTCTCCGTGACGGCAGTTTTGCTCGCGTTTCTGAGTTGGGCGGCGATGGACATTTGGCTGGCTTCGACTCAGTGGATGCTTGTGGCAATTGTGGTTGGAATTTGGGGAGTGTATTTGAGGATGAGAGATGTTCATGAAAGCAATGGGAAAAACGGCAAGAAAAAATAATGCGGAGGTCGCGGTTATTTGCCATAATATCCGCAGTGCCTATAATATCGGTTCAATTTTTCGAACAGCTGATGGGGCGGGGGTCAAGAAAATATTCCTTACGGGATATTCTCCAACTCCGCCTCATTCTGGTATAATAAAGTCAGCGCTGGGAGCGGAATTGACTGTCAAATGGGAAAAAGCATTAAAGATAACGCCTTTAATTGTGAGATTAAAAAAGGATGGCTATGAAGTGGTGGCAATCGAGCAGAATGAACGGAGTGAACCGTTGGATCAATTCAGGTTGCGGCGAAAGACATGCTTAGTCTTGGGGAATGAAGTCAGAGGGCTCTCAAAAAAGATTTTCTCAAAATGTGACAGGATTCTTGAAATCCCGATGCGCGGAAAGAAAGAATCACTGAATGTTTCAGTCGCATTTGGGATAGCGGCATATTCAATTATTAAAAATTAACTGCGTGGAAAACGCTAAAAGAAAATTGGCGGTATTTGATATCGATGGGACCATTTTTAGGAAGAACCTTCATTTCGAGCTGATAGACGAACTCTCCTGGCGGGATATTTTCAGCAAGAGCGCCCGCAAGGTTTTGGTTTCGGCCTACGCACTTTGGCTTGAGCACAGGGGAACTTATGAAGATTATCGCCGGAAAATAGTACATATCTACGAGAGGGAACTCAAGGGCTGCCGACAAAAAGACATAATTGATGCCAGCCAGAAGGTCGCTGAATTTAACCAAGATAGGATTTATATTTTTGCCAAGGATCTAATCAGGAAGTTAAGGAAAAATAATTATATTATCATTGCTGTCTCCGGATCGCCGATTGAAATCGTCAAAGAATATAACAGGTATTTAAAATTCGATGAAGTCTTCGGATCGGTCTACGAGACGAATGGAAGAGGAATTTATACCGGGAAAACAATATTTGAGCCCGTGAAGCACAAGGGGCATCTGCTCGGCCAATATATTTCCGAAAAAGGGCTGACACTCGAGAACTCCGTTGGAATAGGCGACACGGAATCGGATATTAGCTTTCTCAAGATGGTCGAAGACCCGATTGCTTTTAACCCCAATCTTAATTTGGAACGGGTGGCTCGACGCCGCAAATGGAAGATTGTTGTGGAAAAGAAAGATATTGTTTATGATATAAGTAATTTTAAGCTAATAAACATCAAATAGATGTGGTTCGAATGGTTTTTCGAAGGAATTCTTAAATGGGCTATTTGGATATACCTGCCTTTTTACGTGATTGTAAAATTCGGTCGGGAATTATTCCGGGATCTTTTTTCCGGTCGAAGATAGAGTAGTATCAATATTTCAATGGAAAAAGCTAAGCCCACAATCAGAACCAGAAATAAAAAGCCTCCGCGGGAAGGCGCTTTTTATAAAAAAGTAATCGGCGTGGTCTCGAAAATAAAAAGAGGGGAGACTCTGACATACAAAGAAGTTGCGAAAAAATCTGGAAACGAAAAGGCCGCCCGGTCGGTAGGACGGATTCTTAGCGGCTATTATCTTTATTGCGAAAAGAATGATATTAAAAAAATTCCTTGCCATAGAGTAATAAGATCCGATGGCAAAGCAGGCGGCTATGTCAAAGGGGCAAAGGAAAAAGCTAGGCTTCTGAAAAAGGAGAAAGCCATTTCAAGATAGCGCGAGATGAGGGCGCTTGAATGTTGCGCAAGGCTACTGAGAATTTCATCGATTGGATAAATGAAAAAGGGTCTCCAATTGGAAACCCTTTTTTCTATACCTAAAGGTTCTGTCTTATTTAGAAACCTTTTCCACAAAGAGACTGAATTCTTCCGGATGGCTTGCTGCCATTTCTGACAAAGTTTTTCTATCAATCTCAATTTTCTTATCCGCGAGCTTCTTGATGAACGCGCTATATTTTTCTCCGCGTTCACGAAGGGCAGCATTAAGCCTTATAATCCAAAGACTTCTGAATGTTCGCTTTTTGACTCTTCGGTCACGATAAGCATATTTTCCAGCCTTGATTAAAGCTTCCTTGGCGGCTTTAAAGTGGGATTTTCTGCGCCACATAAAACCCTTAGCTTTCTTTAAAACATTTTTCCTCCTCTTGCTGGCGGTTGTTCCTCGTTTTACTCTTGACATAAAAATAAAAACCTCTCACTCTCTCTTTCTCTTACTCGGGGAAAGAGTTGAGGTGGGGATTATTAATTCTGATAAGGCAGATTTTTTAAGATATTTACACCGTCGGTTTTGAATACGGTTTGATCGGTTCTTTTCGCGCGAGTGGTTTTGCCTTCCTCGCGTGCATTAAAATGGCCTTGGCCTGTCTCGCGGCGAATAACCTTCTTTTTGGCGGTTATCTTAACTCGCTTTCTGACTGCTTTTCTCGTTTTTAATTTTGGCATAAATTTAACTTGGAGCGATTACAGTATTAAACCCACCGGGGTATCTTTTTATCTCTTGCTCTATTTTATTCGGTGCGGAGATTGAATTTATGAACTCTTGCAAAGTGTCTCTTGCCAGCTGTTGATGGGCTTTTTCTCGCCCGCGCAGTGTTATTTCAACCTTAACTTTATTCCCTTGGGAAAGAAATTTTTCAGCCTGCTTTATCCTGACTTCAATATCATGTTCGTCGGTACGAAGACCGATGCGAAGCCCTTTCACTTCAGTTTTTCTTTGCTTGGCTTTCTGAGTCTGAGCTTCCTTGGCTTTCTGGTATTGGTATTTCCCGAAATCCATTATTTTAACCACTGGCGGTCGGGTGTTCGGAACAATTTCAACCAAGTCGAGCTCTTTTTCGCGAGCCATCCGAAGTGCTTCCTCGCTGGAAATAACGCCTATCTGCTGTCCAGCTTCATCGATTAAACGCACCTCTGGCACTCGAATATACTCATTTATCCTTACTCGTGGCCCCTGGTATTTTGGTTTGGGGCGAAAATATCGTCGTCTTATATGTTTGTATTATGAATTAGCTTTAATAAAGTTTTCTCAAAGCTAAACTCTCCCGGAGAGTTGAGCTTTTGGTGGAGATGGGGAGAATCGAACTCCCGTCCAAATTCGAATCCCAAAAAATAATCTACAAGCTTAGTTTATTTGTTTTGTAGCGTCCGATCGAGTAGAAAATAAACAAAACCTTGATCAGCGCTCTTTGTTCAATGGTCAAAGATAGCCGCAAAGAATGCTATCAATCAAGTCTAATGTATGACACCGAGTAATCGCCTATTAGACGTCAGCGACTCGATGGCTCACGCGATATTAGGCGAGAGCAGAGGCATAAGCTGGCTGAAAAGCCTGCTTTACCTTTGAAAATAAGTTTGCACTTATAATCTTGGCATAAAGTTTAACGAGTTTCACGCCGTGCTCGACTTGCAAATTTTTTAGGTTCAAACTGTCGATGCCTAGCATCCCCAGTTTTAAATTCGATTCTCGAATTCAAAACTGGAATTTCAAATCTCAAAATCCAAATTTCAAATCAAGCTCAAAGCTTAAAATTCAAAATATTTTTGGACATTTAGATTTTGGATTTGATTTGTCATTTGAACTTTGTTTTTTGGATTTTACGCAGTATTATCTTTTCAACGCTCTTTCTATCTTTCTATCACTCTGTCTCTTCTGTATTACATCGCGCTTGTCATGCTTCTTTCTTCCCTTTCCTATGCCAAATTCCAGCTTTAAAAGACCTCGCTTAGTATACACCCGAATGGGTACGAGTGTCAACCCTTCCGTGCGATATTTTCCTATTAAACTGGCAATTTCTTTTCTATGAAGCAATAATTTTCTCGGTCGAGTGGCATCGTAATTAGCAATTTTGCCTGAATGTTTATATAGGGGTATATTAGCATTTGTGATATAAAGTTCATTGCCTTTCGCGGTGACAAAGCTCCCCTTGAGGCTGATATGTCCGGTTTTTACCGATTTAACTTCGTAGCCATGCAATACCAAGCCAGCCTCGAATTTATTTGAGATATCGTAATCAAAATTGGCTCGCTTGTTCACAGCTAAAACGCTCATATCTTAATTAAAGCGGGAAATTGATTTTTAGGCAATTTAATTGCTATACTAAACTCGTATGAAAGCCCAAATTCAACAACTAATCCAACAGGCCATTAATTCCGCATTTGGGGTTGATTTTGATGCTGAAAAGATAAAAATCGATTATCCGCCGGAAGGAAGGGGGGATTATTCCACTAATATAGTGCTCGTTTTAGCAAAGCAGATTGGAAAAGGTCCGATGGAAGTGGCGGAGGAAATTAAAAAAAATATTTTAGGAAACCAGGTTTCTCAAGAGGAAACCAGGTTTCTAAATTTTGAGAGAGTTGAAATTGCCAAACCTGGATTTTTGAATTTCTGGCTGGAGAACAAGACGCTTAAGTCCGGTGTTGGAAAAATTAACGAAGAAAAGAATAATTACGGAAGTTCCGATGCGGGCAAAGGCAAAAAGATTCATCTTGATTTTGTTTCTGCTAATCCGACCGGACCGGTACATATTGGGAATGCCCGGGGTGGGCCATTAGGGGACACGCTGGCGAATATTTTTGAGAAAGTGGGGTACAAACCGTATCGGGAATATTATGTTAACGATGCCGGCAATCAGGTTGTGGTTTTGGGGCACTCTATCCTGGGCGATAGCGAAGCGCAATACAACGGCGATTACATCGCAGAAATCAGAAATCAAATATCAAAAATCAAAGATAAAGATGTACGACAAATTGGAGAAGAGGGAGTGAAAATAATCATAGATGAGATTATTAAGCCTTCGATGGAAAAATGCGGCATCAATTTTGATAATTGGTTTTCGGAAAGGGAGCTGCAGGAAAGCGGGAAGGTAGATGAGGTAATAGAAATGTTAAAGAAAAAAAAGTTGACTTATGAAAAAGAAGGGGCAATCTGGTTCAAGTCAACTGAATTTGGGGATGATAAGGATCGCGTTGTCATAAAATCAACCGGTGATAAAACCTACTTTGGCTCTGACATTGCCTATCACAAAGAAAAAATCGACAGAGGCTTTGATAAATTGCTGGATATTTGGGGGGCGGATCATCACGGCGAAGTCGCGAGAACCAAAGGCGCGCTGGAAGCGCTGGGACATAAAGACAAACTTGAGATAATTCTTACGCAATTCGTGCGAGTCCTCAAAGATGGCAAGGAAATGAAAATGTCCAAGCGGGCGGGAAACTATGTCAGTGTTGACGATTTGATTGACGAGGTTGGCAAAGACGCGACCAGATTCTTCTTTTTGATGCACAGCGCGGACACGCATATGAATTTTGACCTGGATCTCGCAAAAGAGAGAAGCGAGAAAAATCCCGTGTATTATATCCAATACGCCCACGCGCGAATCGCCAGCATTTTGCGAAAGGCGGAGAAAGTGGAAGTTCAACTTCCACAATGGAAGTTGAACTTCCATCCTAAAGAACGGGCTTTGGTTTTTGAGCTTCTGAAATTTCCCGATCTCATTGAAGAAATATCGAAAAATTATGCCGCTCACTATCTTCCTCAATACGCAATCGGTCTTGCGGACAAATTTCATTCTTTTTATAACGACTGCAAGGTGATCGACGAGGGTAATCCGGAGATCACGGCGCGAAGATTAGAATTAGTAAAAGCGGCAAAAATCGTATTGGCAGAGACGCTGAGGCTGATGGGCATCAGCGCGCCGGATAAAATGTGATTCGCAAATCCAAATTTTAAAATCCAAATGACAAATCAAGCCCAAAGCTCAAAATCCAAATATTTGGTATTTGGATTTTGGATTTGATTTGACATTTGGGCTTTGACATTTCCAATTATTTATCAATAATTTTATAAAAACAATAAATGTCTAATTACTACTACAACAACGATTACAACAACGGTCCCAGAAAGAAAATGGTGCTTGACATTGAGACGTTGCCGGCGCCCGAACATATGCATGAAGTTCTCAGGGAAATTCACGAGTACAAGAAACGCAAAAAAAGAAAGAACGGGGAGAAATATTCCACAAGTTTTGAGAGTTTTCTGGCCGGGACGGGTCTCGACGGAACTTTCGGAAGGATTCTTTGCATATCCTACGCAATTAATGACGATATGGCCCACTGTATTTGCAATGAAGACGAGAAAAAAGTGCTGGAAAGTTTTTGGGACGCGGCTGAGGACGTGGATCTTTTCATCGGCTTCAATATCATCGACTTTGACATGAAGTATATTGTTCAAAGATCAATCATTCATGGCGTAAAGCCGAGGACGAAAGTAAGATTGAGCTTCGCGCGTTATCGCAACGAACCGATGTACGACGTGATGCACGAATGGAATCAGTGGAGTTTTGGGCGGGGAGTATCTCTTGACGCTCTCGCTCGCGCGTTGGGGCTGCCGACTTCCAAAACGAATATGGACGGTTCGGAAGTATATACATATTACAAAAAAGGCAAAATCAAAGAAATTTGTAATTACTGCAATGCGGATGTTGAAGTGACGAGGAGTATTTATAAAAAGATGAACTTTGAGAATTGATCGTTTATATAAAAAACGAAAAGGAGGATCCGGGGTGATTAAGGTTATATCCAAACTAACGGTCATACTGGTTCTTTTTTATTTCATCCCATGGTGGGGATGGGTAACTATAGCGCTGGTTTGCGCTTTAATACGGTACTGGCCCAGCAAAATAGAGAAAAATAAGTGCGATCCTCTTTATGGGCACATGCCTCCAGGCACGTGGGATCATCTGAAGGGTCACCGGCGGGGTGCGGGAAGTGGCCTTACATCCATTGATGACCCTTATCATGTGCCTGCTGACCATTTAGAATGGAAGGATCCCAGTTGGTAGGCAGAAAAAATGGAGGGGGGTAGTCAACCTGTCGCTAGATTACCCCCCCTAAATTATTGAGAAACGACGAGAGTTGAGCTCTCGTCAGGAAAAAGCAGAGCTTTGATAAACAGATTTCCGGAAGGAGTCTCGAAAATGTTTTTCAATGGTTAATTTTGCGATAAATAAAGAAGTTAAACATTGTCATTGCCTTATTCAAGGCTTTTTTGCTATTGTAGGGAAGTGAAATAAACCATCAAAATGAAAAAATATCTTACTGTTTTCAAAACTCAATTACAACATACCCTGACTCATAGGGCGGATTTTTTTGGATACAGAATTGCAAATATATTTGAGATTCTTATTCAAATTGTCGTGTGGAGCGCCATATTTGGAACGACTCAACAGGTGGGTGGCTATAATTATAGCGAAATGATTACCTATATAGTGGTGGGGCGGGCATTCTCTTTTTTTACCGCCAACTTTGGACTGGAGCATGTTATCGCGAGGCAAATACAATTTGGAGAACTTTCAAATTTCATAGTGAAACCCATGAGCTACTTAAAATATTTAGTCTCGATGTCTACCAGTAGATCCGCTCTTGGTTTGATTTCGGCAATTATAACCAGCCTCATTTTAATAGTAATTTTCTCAAATTACATAATTGCGCCTCAAAACCCGGCGCTATGGTTGCTTATAATCGCAATGCTTATTCTTGGATATCTTACGCATCTCTTTATTACCATATTGATCGGCTTCATCGCATTTTGGACCGTCGATATTTCGGGAATATTTTTTTCGGTAAAAGCTTTGGAGAAATTCGCGGCTGGGGTCTATTTTCCTCTCAATCTTCTTCCCGCGGCGTTCGTCAATTTCAGCTTGGCTCTTCCGTTTGCTTACACGTTTTATTTTCCGATTCAGCTTTTTTTGGGAAAGACGACGATACATGACGGGCTAATCGGTCTTGCAATCCAAATTGCTTGGCTACTGGCTTTATATTTCATGATTAAGGGTTTATGGCGGTTAGGATTAAAAAAATATGAAAGTGTCGGCATATGAAAGTCAAGTTATCATCATAAGCGTGTTGAGGGAATTTTATGAAAAAATATTGGTCGATAATCAGAAACGAAATTCAGCGGCAATTTACTTATCGAATTGCTATTGCCGCCTATGCCTTTGGCAATATTGCAGAGCTAGTCGCGTTGGCGATTATTTGGACAGTTGTTTACCAAAGCATAGAAGTCGTCAAAGGATACAACGCTTCGGAAATGATAAGCTACGTGGTTTTTGCATGGTTTTTTTCTTTTCTCACGACGACGTATGCCTTCGAAGCCAATGTTGCTCGAGATATCCACATGGGAACGCTTTCTAATATCCTCGTGAAACCGATGGGTTATCTGAAATATATGATGACCGTTGCGACTGGCAGAATATTTGTAGCTCTTTTGGTGGTTTTGATTCAGGTGATAATAGTGTTCTATTTTTTCTGGGATAAGCTGATTTTCTCGATAGACTTCCCGACTGCTTTGCTTCTGGCGGCTATGCTTGTCGTGTCTTATCTGATAAATTTGCTGCTCTCGATACTTATCGGCTTCATCGGTTTTTGGACGGCGGAGATAGCGGGAATTTATCTTGCCCTGAAAATTATCAAAAATTTTTTATCGGGATTCTATTTCCCGATAAATTTATTACCTGCAACACTTGTGAAAATCAGCCTTTTCTTTCCATTTGCTTATACGGCCTTCATCCCCATTCAACTTTACCTTGGGAAAATCAGCTTTGCGGAGGGTCTTCGGGGGCTGGCGGTCGAGATTGTCTGGCTGGTGATTTTATATGGTATTATAAAAATAGTCTGGAGATTTGGACTCAAAAAGTATGAGAGCGTGGGAATTTAATTAGTATTTGGTATATAGTGTCTGGTATTTAGAATAAATAAGAGGAAATCATTATGATTATTCAGGTTAGAAATCTATCTAAAACCTATGAGTATTACAAAAAACAGTCTGGGCTGTGGGCTTCGGTGAAAGGTCTTTTTCGTCGCGAGAAATTATATAAAAAAGCGGTGAAGGAAATAAATTTCTCGATCGAAGAAGGAGAACTAGTTGGATTTTTGGGGCCGAACGGTGCCGGGAAGACGACGACGCTTAAGATGCTTTCGGGAATTTTATATCCCACAAGCGGGGAGGCGAAGGTCTTGGGCTATACGCCTTGGGAACGCGAAGCCGCCTATCAAAAGCAATTCGCGCTGGTGATGGGCCAGAAGAACCAGCTCTGGTGGGATCTGCCGGCAATGGAAAGCTTTATCTTAAACAAAGAGATTTATGAAGTAACGGACGCGGATTTCAAAGAGAATCTCGATGAGCTGGTTGAACTTCTGGATATTAAGGATGTGCTAGATGTCCAGGTTCGAAAACTGTCTCTGGGGCAAAGAATGAAATGCGAGCTGGTGGCGGCGCTCCTGCATAAGCCGAAAGTCTTGTTTCTCGACGAGCCCACTATCGGCCTTGATGTTGTCGCGCAAAAAAATATCCGAGATTTCATCAAAAGCTATAACGAAAAAAATAAGACGACGATTATTCTCACCTCGCATTACATGGAGGACGTGAAAGAATTGTGCAAGCGAGTCATTATCATCGAGAATGGGGAGATTGGCTACGATGGGGATCTGACGAGCCTCATTGAAAAATACGCCCCGTATAAAGTTCTGAAGGTGACTTTTGAGGGTGGGGGAGTGAGGGAGGAGGAAGTCCGCAAATTCGGCGAGGTATATAAATTTACGCCAAATAACGTTACCTTGCGCGTGCCGCGGGAGAAAGCCAAAAATGTTGCGCGCGACATCTTGTCTTCAAATCTTCCGGTGGACGATATTCTGATTGATGAAGTGGAAATTTCGGATGTGGTAAGAAAGATATTCAGTAAGGAGAAATAAAAAAGCCCAAGCGGGACGGTGCAATGAGAAGAGTCTGCATCGCGTGGAGATTGCCGCGCTTGAGCTTGCAAATGGGTTTCGGCCTAATGGCCTCTCCTAATCCTGCCGCTCCGGTCGACTCGAACTATCCCGGAACTACCAGTTGTGAGATTACTGGTTCCTCAGAGTCCAAGACAGGATGGTGATTGCCGAGGAGGCAACGTCACGTACCATAGAAACCCTCCTTGCGAACAATTATATTGATAAAAAGAAAAAAAGTAAAATCCATTAAAATTTCTTTATCAGGTAGGTATTCTGCAGCTTATACCCAAGCTTGCGATAGTATTCCCGCACTCCGATTCCGGCGATGACTGAAATTCTCTGGCACCCGTATTCTTTTTTGGCAATCTTTTCAGCTTCGAGGATTAGTTTTTTCCCAAGCCCCGCGTGCTGCGGGGATTTTTTATCGCGGGATTTCAAGTTTAATAATTTTCCATAGGTGTGGACTTCCCGGATGGTGGCGGCTGGAAGTTCAATTTCCATTATGGAAGTTGAACTTCCATTTATTCTCAGGCGAAGCATTGAATAAAGTTTTTTGCGGTCCGGCGAAACATATTCGAGGTATATCTCTTTTCCGCCGGAGGCGTCGTAGTCGATTCGGTTCAAAATAATTTTATCTTTTGAAACATAATTCCCTCGTATTTCCCTGCAGCGGATACACTGGCATTCAATGCCTTTATTTTGGATGATTTGGCGCAAGTTTGAGATATTCGGTCCAGCCACGATGGAAGCCGTTGGAATGTCACGGATTAGCCTGGAAATTCTCACATATGGAGGCACTGTCTTTTTGATTTCGGTTATCAATTTTTCAGATTGGCTATTCGTAAGCGCTTTATATTTATTTTTCTTCCATAAATTATATAAGGCCGAGTTTCTAGTGACGACACAGGGGTATATCTTGATGAGATCGGGCTGAAAGTCGGGATTGGAAAATATCTCACTGAACATCCGCAGGTCCTTCTTAAAATTGCTGCCGAGAAGACCCGGCATCAAATGATAGCCGACCTTAAACCCGGCATCTTTCAGGAGTTTAGTCGCTTCTGCGGTTTGTTCAATGGTGTGGCCGCGGCGATTTTTTTCAAGCACATCATTGTAGATGCTTTGCACTCCAATTTCAACTCGGGTGCATCCTAACTCACGATAGAATTTGATCTCTTTTTCGTCGAGTGTATCGGGGCGGGTTTCCAAAGTGAGGCCAATAATGCGATGCTTAGCTTTCTCATTACGTTTTTGTTCTGTCGCTAAAATGGAAGTTCGACTTCCCCGTGGAAGTCGAACTTCCAAGGGAAAGTCATTCGCCGCGCGATAGCATTCTTTCACAAACCAATACTGATAATTTTTAGGCAAATCAGAGAAGGTTCCTCCCATAATGATAAGCTCAATTTTATCGATTTCATGGCCGTTTAGTTCAAGCGCGCGCAGGCGTTTTTGTATTTGCCTATATGGATCAAACTTAACGCTCATTGCGCGCATCACCGCGGGTTCGTTTGAGAGATAGCTTTTGGGCATCTTGGATTCAGTCGGGCAATAAAGACACTTCCCGCGGCAGGGGTACGATTTGGTGAGAACAGCAACGACTGCGACTCCCGAAAGCGTTCTGACTCGCTTGCTCCTGAGGATTTTTTCAAAAAACGGATTGCGTTTAATTTTTCCATCCTGGATTAGCTTTTCATAAAAATCCCGAATGTCCGCACTGCGAGGAGTGACAATATCAAAACGGGAGCAAATCTCCTTCTTTAGTTTCTCTAAAATCTCCTCCGATTTGATTTTTCTCCGGATTGCTTCTTTAATAAGAGTTGTATAAGCCAGGTTTTTCATATGGATAAAGATACAACAAACAAAATATTAAGTGAAATTGAAAAGGGTTACGATTCCGTTGCCGATAAATTTTCCAGCACCCGGACTTTTATGTGGAGAGATTTGGATTTCATCAGAGACTTCGTTAAGCCCGAGGACAGCATTTTGGATTTTGGTTGCGGGAACGGAAGATTAGCCGGATATCTGAAAAATAAATACAAGAGATATATCGGGTTTGATACTTCGCGAAAACTTATCAATATCGCGAAAGAAAAACACGCGGGGGACAAGACGGAGTTTCTTAAGCTGGACCGCGATTTTCAAGCACTTCCTCTTGAGAATAATAGCATGGATGCGATCATATCAATCGCCGTTTTTCATCATTTTCCCGGAAAAGTTTATCGTGCCAACGCAGCAAAAGAATTATATCGAGTGTTGCGGCCCGGGGGAACGGCTATTATCACGGTTTGGAATCTTTGGCAGAAAACATTTTGGAAGTATCATTTTAACGCAATAACACAAAAATTAACAGGGAAAAGTAATCTGGATTGGGGAGACACACTAATCCCATTTAAATCCAATGCGCATATCTTCAATCGCTATCATCATGCTTTTAGGAAAGAGGAGCTCGTGAGTCTTTTTGGCGAGGCTGGTTTTTCAAAGCTAAAATTGTCAGGTGGCAGAAATATAGCATATATTGGCCGTAAATCGGCTGTGGATAAGTAGTGATGGACTGGAGACTGCAATAGTGGTATAGTGATAGTGTTTCATAGAACATGGAGCACTTAATATGTAACAAATTTAAAATGGAAAAAGAGTTAACACAAAAACAAAGTCTGATCCTCGAGGCTATTCGAGAGATGATTACTGACGGAAAGGGAAACCCGACCGCCTACAAAGTTTTTAAATATATGCAAAAAAAAGGTGCGAATGAAAAGAGTGTTAAGGGAATTGTGCAGGTGATAGAATCGCTTGAGAAAAAAGATCTGGTGAAGCGAGACGTATTTCGAAAAATCTATCTAGTTGAAAATGAAAACTTCAAAGAAAGTTCAGATGGAATATTTCGAGTTCCCGTTTATGGGCTGGCTTCGGCCGGGGATGCGCTGGCTTTCGCGGAAGACAATATGGACGGCTATCTTCAGATTTCGGAAAGCCTATTGCGCTCCAGTTCCAAGGCGCAACTTTTTGCCGTCAAAACCCTTGGTGATTCGATGAATAAAGAGGGCATCAACGACGGCGATTACGTGATTTTTGAAAAGAAAGATTTGGATTTTGAATTCGACGGAAAAATCGTAGTTGCGGTCGTTAATGGGATGGCAACTATCAAGCGTTATAAAAAACTGGGAAACGGCGTGATCGGGCTCTTTCCAAGCTCGACTAATACTTTTCACCAGCCGATCTATATCCATGAGTCTGATTCATTCATGATAGCGGGTGTATATAAGAAAGTTCTGCCCGTAAAGTTTATCAGCTTATAAAAATATAAATATGGAAGAAAAATGCTGTGATTATCTGATCCCCGAGGAGTGGGACAGGAAAGAGATCGTCTGGAGGGACAAACCGTTCTATAAAACCCGCTACTGGTCATTTCTCCATGTTCCGATTAATCTGGGAAAGAAAATTGTTGAAGGTACGAAAAAAATTCAAGAGGCCGGGCTCAGCGCGGAACAGATGATGCTTTCTCAAAAAGACGGGATGTGGAGTGCGGAACTTCTCATCCCGATTTCCGGAAAAACCGATAGGTTTGAGGCAGAGTACTTAACCGGAAGATTTTTGACGCGTTTGTTTGAAGGACACTACGGTGACATGCAAAAGTGGATTAGGGAAACCCAGGTCTGGTGCAAAGAAAAGGGGAGAGAAGCTGAAGAACTTATTTTCTGGTACGCGACTTGTCCCAAATGCGCGAAAAAAAGAAAAGACATGGTGCAGGTTGTGATCTTTGCGAAGGTGGAATAAATCCCCAAACAAATATAAAATAAGGTTTCGAATAAAAAGGAAGGCAGGGGAAATGTTCACCCTGCCGGTTGGGGAGTCAATGACTCGCAGTTAGCGTCGTGAGACGAGCTTGAGTTCCTCATGTGCGCCGAGAACATGCTTGCTTCCGCAAGTATCGCAGAAGTACGGCGTCTTCCCGCCCTCTGCCGCGCCTTGGCGCAATGTACCGGAACATCCTTCTTGTAAACATCTTTGCTGTTGCGGCATGTTTTTGCCTCCCTTGAGCTGGATGGAGCTGGATGCGTCAAATGAATTTAAGAGGTATTTTAGATTTTTGTCAAAGAAATCGCATCTTTGCCTTTTCTGTTTTAAATAGCTATAATACAAAAGCACGCTAAAGGGAGTGCACCCCCAAAAGAAATTTTTACAAGACAGCATATTAAATGACAATTACGGCGAAATATTCGTAAACTTAGCACTCTTAGCACTAAAGCATAATTTACCAAATTTCTAACGGGGTAAATTTTTTTAACCCAAATACTTAAAATAAAACTCTATGCCAGCAGCGTTTAAGAGGCCCAGTTGGGATGCGTATTTCATGGCTCTAGCTAAAATGGCGGCTTCCCGTTCGACGTGCCTTTCGCGTCCGGCCGGATGCGTAATCATCCGTGACAAGCAAGTTCTCTCCACGGGATTTAATGGTTCGATGCCTGGGGTGCCGCACTGCAGTGACGAAGGGATCTGTTACCGTCGAAGCATCCAAGCGGCAGACGCGGGAAAATACGACTTTTGCCGGAGCATCCATGCGGAAGCAAACGCGGTAGCGCTCGCGGCCAGGTCAGGAATCAGCCTGGAGGGAGCAACAGCGTATTTCACCTTGTTTCCATGCTATGTCTGCACAAAACTTTTGGTTCGGGCCGGCATCCGGGAAATAGTTTACGAAATTGGCTATGACTCCAAGAATGCCGAGCGAGACAAGCACTGGCAGGAAGTCGCGGAAAAGGCGAATATCAAAATACGGCAGGTGAAAATAAGCGAAGAAGATAAAAAATTCCTAAAGGGATTTTTGGATGACGATACGTCAAGACGCCGCTTAAAAAGCGAGTAATTCGCAATCAGCAATTAGCTTTGATTAATAAAAATATATGATACTTGGCATAAAAGAACTTCATCGTTTGGTAGACGAGTATAAATTAGTTGAAAATTTATGCGAACGAGAAATGAAAAATCCCGAGGGAGCGGGATTCGACCTTCGTATGGGAGAAGTTTTCAATCTCGAGGGCTATGGATATCTTGGAATTGAAGAAAGAGACACGCCAAAATCCATTTCCGCCGGAATTTATGATCCGGACAAAATCACTTCTTTTGTTTTTGAGCCGGGAAGGTACTATCTGATCAAGACTATTGAAAAAGTTAATCTGCCGACAGACTTATCGGGTATAATTCTTCCGCGCACAACGCTTTTCCGGTCCGGCCTCGGGCTGTTTAACGGCATTGTCCAGCCTGGGTACCAGGGAGAACTCACTTTCGGGATATGCAATTTGGGAAAAAGTAATATTAAGGTTGATTTCGGGGCGCGAGTTGTTCACATCACTTTTCATCAAGTGCTGGGAGAAGGCAATCAGTATCGCGGCCAATGGCAGGGTGGCAGGGTAACGACGGAAGAGAGGGAAAAACAGGTTTAAAAAGCTAAAATTAAAAATGGAAAAAATCTAAAGTGCGGCTGATATATGCGCTGACTGCGCTTTATTTTTTACTCAATCTTTGGTAGTATGGCAATAATGAAAAAAAAGGAAAAAGGATTATTCATCGTGCTTGACGGAACGGACGGAAGCGGGAAAGCCACGCAAGCAAGGTTGCTTTTAGGCAGATTGAAGAAAGCCGGGTATGGCTTTGAGAAGATTGATTTTCCTCAGTACGGAAAAAAGTCAGCCGCGCTTGTGGAAGAATATCTGAACGGGGTGTTCGGAACCGCCGAGGAAGTCGGACCTTACCGAGCGTCAATTTTTTATGCCTGTGACCGCTACGCGGCAAGCGTGAAGATAAAGAAGTGGCTCTCAGAAGGGAAAATAGTCGTTTGCGACCGATATGTGACTGCGAATATGGGGCATCAAGGCGGTAAGATTAAAAATAAACGGGAGCGAAATAAATATTATAAATGGTTGCACGATTTAGAGTATAATATTTTTTCCATTCCCAAACCGGATGTAAATATCATCCTGCATGTTGACGCCGCTGTTGCCCAAAAAATGGTAAATCCAGACGAAAAGCGCGGATATATAAAGGCGGGAAAGAGAGATATACATGAAAGTGATTTAAAGCATCTCCAAAACGCGGAGAAAGCCTATCTTGAAATAGCAAAGAATTTTCCAGACATTTCGCTGATTGAGTGTATGAAAAAAGGAGTGATAGTGAGCAAGGATGAAGTGAGCGATTTGGTATGGGAAAAAATAAGGGAAAGATTATCCTAGTATTCTCATATGAGCTATAAGACTACAATCGGGATGGAAGTGCACGTGGAGCTGAAGACGGACTCTAAAATGTTTTGCGAGTGCCGGAATGACCTGGGCCTTGAGAAGGAGCCCAATATTAATATTTGCCCAATTTGCACCGGACAGCCTGGCGCCCTGCCCGTGGCAAACGAAAAAGCGATTGAATATGTGATTAAGGCCGGCCTCGCGCTTGATTGCTGGATTGCGAAAATTTCCAAATTCGACCGGAAAAATTATTTTTATCCGGATCTTCCCAAAGGATATCAAATTTCCCAATATGACCAGCCCCTTTGCGAAAAAGGTTTTCTTGAAATTGAAGGGAGGCGGATTGGAATCACGAGGATTCATCTCGAGGAAGATACCGGGAAACTCATACATCAAAAAGGGACGGACTATAGTTTGGTTGATTTTAACCGTAGCGGAGTGCCGCTCATGGAGCTCGTGACAGAACCGGATATTGAGTCGGCTCAAGAAGCGAAAAAGTTTTGTGAGGAGTTGCAGCTTATTCTGCGGTATCTCGGAATTTCCGAGGCCGATATGGAAAAAGGCCATATGCGCTGCGAAGCCAATATCTCCGTGGCTAAAGAGGGAAGCGAGGAATACGGGACTAAAGTTGAAGTGAAAAATCTCAATTCATTCAAATCGGTTGAGAAGGCTATAGAGTTTGAAGTCAAAAGGCAAATCGAAGACCTCGAAAACGGAAAAAAAGTTATTCAGGAAACGCGAGGTTGGGATGAGAGCAAATTTCAGACTTATTCCCAGCGAGAAAAAGAATCCGCGCATGACTACAGGTATTTTCCCGAGCCGGATTTGCCTCCGCTTGAAATTTCCGAAAGCCAAGTGGAAAATATCAAGGGCGATATCTCGGAATTACCTGCTCAAAAAATAGAAAGATTTCAGAAAGAATATAAAATTCCCAAGGTTGACGCGGAGATACTCACGCGCGACAAAGCTCTGGCGGAATTTTTTGAACGGTCAGTCAGTGAAGGGTGTGAGTTGTGCGATAAGCGCGATAAAATAACAAAGCTTGCTGCTAATTATGTAATTTCGGAATTAAAAAAATATCTTAATGAAAAAACCGGAATCTCCAATCTCAATGTGACGGCTGAAAATTTCGGGGAACTCATGAGTATCGTCGCGCAAGGGAAAATAAACTCCAGCGCGGCGCAAACAGTGCTCGCGGAAATGATAAAGTCCGGAGCTGATCCGGAGCGTATAATCGAAGAAAGAAACCTGGGTCAGCTGGAAGATGCTTCTGAAATTGAAGACATTGTTAGAAAAACCATTAAAAACAATTCCGGACCAGTGGCCGATTATAAAGCTGGGAAGCAAAATGCCCTGCAGTTTCTCTTGGGGCAAGTAATGAAAGAAACCAAGGGAAAAGTTGACCCGAAACTGGCGATGGAAATTCTGCAAAAGAATTTATAAAAATATATAATTAAGCACTTTTCAGGTCCAAACGGATCAAAGGAGAAAAAATGATTTCAGCTGACGATGGATGGGGTGGCGGTCAGGAGAAAACTGCTGGGGCACAGCCGACTCAGACTGCGCCTGACAACCTGATATGCGCAGCATCAAAGTGCGGATTGTCGCGGCGAAATTGCAAGGAAGATCCTGCTGTATGCAGATGCAAGATCTTAAATGCGGGTTTTCTCTTGGTTTCGGGGGATATTGCCGTCTGTGATTCCTGCGGCGCTGAATATTTAGGCCCTGGGTATTCCGATAATCCTCACAAGCTGACCTGTGTCCCATTTGGGCCAAGTCGTAGCGGAGGTCCTGAAACTCAGGGCGAATTGCCATAGCAGGAAATATCTAAACGTTACCTTAATTTTGTGGCCGGGAGGTGGGATCTCCCGGTTTTGTTTTGCAAGTTGACGCGAATTGCCGCGCGATGTAAAATAATGAAGATGGTAAAAATAAACAAGCTAAAACTGAATCCATTCATATAAAGCGAATCCACCTCGACGGGTGGAATTTTTTTGTCTAATTATTTTGAAAACAAAACATGGCACAAGAAACAAGTACATTGAAGGGCCAATCAATAATTGCATCCCAGCAGTTCAGCGAAGCTATCCTGGACGATTTATTTGATGAAGCGGATCAAATGCAAAAAATGTGCGGCTATTTGGATAATAAACCAATCGAAGAAGAGGAAAAAAAATATTTTGAGAGCATCCGAAAGGAAATGGCTGACAGAAAAATAACGCTTTTATTTTATGAACCAAGTACTAGAACCTGGTCATCCTTTTTTGTCGCCGCGGAAAATTTGGGCGGAAGAGTCATGCCAATTCCACCGGCAAAACAATTTTCATCCGTTGTCAAAGGCGAGACCGTCAAGGATACAATCGCGATGTTTTGCGGGTATGGAGCGAATGTGATTGTAATGCGTTCCGATAAAGAAGGGATGGCGGGAGAGGCGGACAAAGCCGCGAAAGGAACGGGCCGAGCTGTTTCTATAATCAACGCAGGCGACGGTGCCGGGCAACATCCAACTCAATCCCTCCTAGACCTTTATACGATACGGAAATTCTTTATTCACGATCTCGGTAAAAATATCAAGGGAGAGGGGATAAATATTGCCTTTGTAGGGGATCTTGCCAATGGAAGAACGGTACGTTCGCTAGCTTATCTTCTCAATAAGTATCTGAATCCGAAAAATATCATGTTTCACTTTGTCTCCCCGGAAACATTAAAAATGAGAGACGATATAAAAGAATATCTGGATCGCAAAGGTGTTAAATTTAAGGAATATGAGAAATTGGTGGACGTCGCCGGTGAAATTGATGTTTTTTATATGACTAGGGTGCAGAAGGAAAGACTCAGGGACATTGAGGTTGATTATGACTACATCCGACAAAATTGTTCAATCACGAAGGGGGTTGTGGAAAAAATGAGTAAAGATGCAATTGTCATGCATCCTCTGCCAAGAGACCCGGCTTTTGGGGAGATTCCGGAATGGTTTGATGTCGATCCCAGGGCGAGATACATGCAGCAGGCGGAAAACGGGCTCTATGTGCGCATGGCGCTCCTAAAAAAGGTACTTTTAGGCTGAAACTGACCCTTGACGAAGAATTTACCCGGGTGTAAAATAGAAAAGATGAAAAAAATCAAAGCAGGAAAATTGAAAGAACTATTTTGACCGAAATCGCACCGGGTGGGTGCGATTTTTTTTGAGTACCTTATATAATTAGTGGTTTTAAGGAGGCGCCAGATGCCTTTGGGGTTTAAAAAGATTCCAAAGAAAAAGGCAAGGAGAGTTATCCTCTGTGAATATAGAGGATGCCCCCTTTTTGGTGAGGGGTGCACAGCCAATCAGAAAAGAAAATGTTCCCTGTATGACTTGAACTTAGCTTTAGCTGCGTCAGGGAACGGAAGATATGAAAAACATTTACATTAGCCAAGTGTGCTAAAAAACCAAGGGGGGTACGATGTATTTCTACAAGGCTGGTGAAGACCCGGGGCAGGTGCAGGTAGATGGCAGCATGTTTGCGGAACTTGCAGGAGGGCAGCATATCATTTGCAGGTACTTCCGATGCAATGAGCTGCAGACCTGCCAAGTCAACGCAGTTCGGGATTGCGGCAAGTTTAGGAGCGCTATCCTCTCGTTAAAGAGGTCTGGCCATAAAATTGTGGCCGAGGGGCTTGCGCTCCGTTGTTCCTGTGGCGGTGAGAATGGAGGTCATAACTCACCCTGCAGCAATCGGCTTCTTTTCCCGCCTGTGCTGCTGAGTTAGTTCCTTGCCAACTCAGAAGTCAACGAGAGCCCTATTCGAAATAAGAAGTATCGAGTAGGGCTCATTCATTTACAAAAAGAATATGATAGCTGTCGCGCATACTACAAAGGTCTATTTGATAATTCTTTTTGTTTCTCCTAGATCAGCAACCCATTTGATTTTCTTATCTCGCTTAAACCATGTCATCTGCCGTTTGGCGTAATCTTTTTCGGCCTGGAGAACTTTTTCAAAAAGTTCATCTTTATTTAGCTTGCCTTGAAGATAGAGGGGAATCCAATAATATCCCAGCCCGAACGATTGGATTTTTTTCCAACTCAAGCCGTCCGCGTGAAGTTTTTTGACTTCCGCAACCATTCCTTGCTTGAATCTAGCCTTCAAACGTTTCTTGATATTTTGGTGAAGTCTTTCTTTTGATAATTTGATGCCGATCTGTAGGAATTCGTGTTTAGTATCTGGTATTTCGTATTCAGTATCTGGTATTTTTGGAACGCGCTTTAATGTTTTGCATATTTCAATCGCGCGAATGAGCCTGACTTTATTTTTCGGATCGATTGTTTTCGCTCGGTCCGGATCAAATTTTTTCAGCATTACGAATAATTTTTCGGCTGGATATTTTTCCAGCTTTTTGCGCAGTTTCCAATCAGGCTTCACTTCGGGAAAAGTGACATTATCAACAATGGTTCTAATCCAAAAGCCGGTTCCGCCACAAATGATAGGAAGTCTGCCGCGCTGTAAAATATCAGCAATTATTTTTTCGGTCTGCTTTTTGAATTTGGCGACATTATAGTCCGTGTGTGGACTGATAATGTCGATCATATAATGGGAGATGCCGTGGGAGAAATATACTTTTTGCAAATCAAAGCTCGGCTTTTTCCTTCGTCGAGCAGAGCTCTCCGAATTCCTCAAAGCCAAGCTTTTTTTGTCGCGCGGAACTTTGCCGGTACCAATGTCAAGTCCGCGATAAATCTGTCGGCTGTCCGCGGAAATAATTTCCCCATCAAACTTTTTGGCGAGTTTAATGGCGATATCGGATTTTCCCGACGAGGTGGGACCGAGTACTATAATTATCCTTTTTTGTTCATTCATACTATTGTTCCTTCCAGCCCAAACGCTTTTACTTTCGTTATTTTAACTTTCGCAAAATCCCCGATGGGAATTTTTTTATTCGCAGAAAATATTACTTTCTTTTGGGTGCGGGTGTGGCCCGCTGCCGCCAAAGCTTTGGCGGGTAAACCTTTGGCATTTTTTTCCAACTCTTTATCGACTAAAACTTCAACTGCTTTTCCGATGTATTTTTTGTTATTTTCAAGCGCGGTCTTCTTAAGAATATCCGTCAGGACTTTTTGGCGACGAGCTTTTTCCGATTTTGAGACATTGTCTCTTAATTTCCAAGCGGCAGTTTCCGGGCGGGGAGAATACTGGGCGATATAGGCCATGTCGAATTTCATCTCGCGGAGAAGTCTCGCCGTGTTTTCAAATTGTTTTTTCGTTTCTCCGGGAAAACCAACGATGATGTCAGTGGAAATGGCGGGTGAAGGGATTAAGTCCTCAGTTGGGGACTTAATCCCTTTGTAAGCCTTTCTTATTTTTTTGATCAGGCTTTCATAATGCCCGACCGTATATTTCCGGTTCATCTTTTTCAGGATATCATTGTCCCCGGATTGGGCTGGCAGGGAAATATATTCACAAATTTTCTTACTTTTGGCGATGGTCTCAATTAGCTTGCTAGACATATCCTTGGGATGAGATGTCAGGAATGTCAGCCAGAATTTACCCGGAATTTTTTCTATCAGCTGGAGAAGCTTGGGAAAATTTACTTTTTGGGATTTATAACTGTTTACGTTTTGTCCGAGCAACACTATTTCTTTATAATCTTTTTTTATTAATCTTTTTATTTCCTTCAAAATATCTTCCGCTGGCCGGGAATATTCGCGTCCGCGCGCGTAGGGGACAACACAATACGCGCAGAAGTTATTGCACCCAGTCATTATTGGCACAAGCGCTGTGTGTCGGTTGGAATGCTTTGGTATAATTTCAAGGTAATCTTTACAAAGTTTATTTTTTGTATCTGGCATCCGGTATTTGGCATTTAGTATTTTTTTTATTTCTTCTGGGAAGTTTTTTATTTCACAAAACAATGTGACTTTCCCTTTTAGTCTTCTTCGCACGTCTTTTTGATGCGCCAAGCAGCCGGTGAGAACTATCTTTTTCTTGGGATATTTTCTGTTGATATTGTGAATTAGCCCATAGACTCTGTCCTCTGCGGCTTGGCGGACGCCACAAGTGACGAACACGACCAAATCGGCCGCATCAATTGAAGCGGCCGGTTCTATTTTGTATTTTTCAAGATATGTTGTAATTCTTTCGCCGTCAGACTGGTTCATTTGACAGCCGAATATTTTGATGTAGTATTTCGTCATTTTTTCTCCGCAATTTCTTTTGCAATTTTCTCCAAAAACTTCTCAACCTTCATTGCGCCAATGTCACCTTTTTCCCGATCCCGGACGGCAACGGATTTGGCTTTCATTTCTTTCTCGCCGACAACGAGCATGTAGTTTATTTTTTGGTTCTGCGCATTTCGTATTCGCTTCCCAAGTGACTCATTGGAATCGTTCATCACAACTCGGATATTTTTTTCTTGAAACTTGTTTAAAATTTCTTTTCCATATTTTTCAAACTTTTCAGAAACGGGAATGATTTCAACCTGAACGGGGGAGAGCCAGAGGGGAAACGCGCCGGCGAAGTGTTCAATTAAGAGAACAAGGAATCTTTCGTATGATCCGAGGATCGCACGATGGACCATCACTGGGTTTTTTTCTTTTCCGTCATTGCCCACGTAAGTCAGTTCGAATCTTTTCGGAGTCGCAAAATCAAGCTGGACGGTTGGGATTTGAATTTCTTTTCCGAGGGCGTCACGAAACATAAAATCGAGTTTTGGACCGTACAATGCGGCTTCGCCTTCGCGCTTTTGCGCATCCAGTTTCATTTCGTCCGAAACCTCCTGAAGCATTGATTCGCAAATATCCCAGTCCTTTTTATCTCCGATATATTTTTCAGGATGTTTTGGATCTCTGACCGAGAGAGAAACCCAGTGATCCTTCCAAAGTCCGAGCGACGTATAAAAATTGCGGATTATCTTGACCATATTTTTGAGTTCTTCTTTCACTTGGTCAATCCGACAGAAAGAGTGTCCGTCTTCAACGGTGATAGCAATGACTCGTCCTAGGCCGCTGATTTCCCCGGGCTTTTCGTCGCGATATTGCTTGTTGGATTCCATATAGCGGATCGGCAAATCTCGATAGGATCTGATTTTCGAAGCATAAATCTGGGTTTGATGCGGACACTGCACGGGTTTCAAGACGTAATCTTGTTTGTGATGTGAAGAGACCTTGAATAGTTCTTCACCGAATTTTTGTTTGTGACCAGATTTTTCGAAGAGATCGATTTTAGCTAAGTGAGGCGTGGATACTTTTTCGAATCCGTATGTTCGGCAAACCGATTCGATATGCTTTTGCAACTCGTCAATTAATGTCGTTCCCTTGGGAGTGAACAGCGGCAAGCCGGGACCGACCAAATCGGAAAAACAGAATAAATCCAATTCTTTTCCGAGCCTCCGATGATCTCTCTTTTCCGCCTCTTCCATCATTGCAAGATATTGCCTAAGCTCTTTTGGAGTTTCAAAAGCTACTCCGTAAATGCGTTGAAGCATTTTGTTTTTTTCGTTACCTCGCCAATAAGCTCCCGAAATTTTAGTCAGCTTAAAGGCCTTGGGATTGATTTCGCCGGTGGACTTCAGGTGCGGGCCGGAGCATAGATCAACGAAAGTCCCGCTCTTATATACGGACACTTTTTTTGCCTTGGGGTTTTCCTTCTCTATGCCTCTAATCAGCTCGACCTTGTAGGGCTGCTTGGCTTTTTTGAAGTCTTTCAGGGCTTCAGCAAAAGAAATATCGGCTTTCTGGAATTTATGGTTTGCTCCGATAATGAGGCGCATCTTTTCTTCCAGAATAGCCAGGTCCTCTGGAATCAGCGTGCGCGGAAGGTCAAAGTCATAATAGAAGCCGTTTTCAATAGCTGGACCTATCGCGAACTTAGCCTCCGGAAACATGTCGAGTACTGCGGCGGCCAGAACATGAGAGAGTGAGTGCCGGAGAATTTCAATCCTACTAATTTTATTCATATTTTTTAGCTTATTATTACTATGCAATGGTAGTATTTATTTGGCTTACTTGCAAGGATGGCTGAGTAAGCTAAAATGATTTCAGTGGGTATAAATCTTAATCAAAGAGGGGAAAGCCAGCATGTCTCCATTTCAGCGAAATCTCAAAAGAATCTTGATAATCATCATATATCTGGTTATTTTCACTGTGATAGCGGGCTTAATCTATTTCGCGTTAAAGGCGAAACCCAGTTGCAAAGACCGGATTCAAAACCAAGGAGAGGAAAATGTGGATTGTGGCGGGCCCTGCTCTGTCTGCGAAAAAATTCCAGATGCCCAGAATCTGAAAGTGGTTGAAAAATCAATTATAACGGAGCAGCCCGGCAAATATGATCTCTTGGCTCAGGTGGAAAACCCAAACTCCCAATTCGGGGTGGCGAGTTTTGAATACGAATTTGATCTTAAGGACGAACAGGGGAACGTTGTTAGTCGCTATCAAGGTTCCAGCTTTATTCTTCCGTCCCAAAAAAAATATATCCTAGTGTTTAATCAGGAATATGCTTCTCAGCCAAGCGCGGTGGATTTCACGATAAAAACTTATAAATTCACTAAATTTTTAGACTACGAAGAACCGCTATTAAGAGTTTCCGAAAAAGAGTTTAATCTTGTGAACGGGGGTCCGACTTACGCGGAGCTGAAGGCGAAGATTCGAAACGAGAGCGGTTTTGATTTTAAGGAAATCAAAACAAAAGTTATCATCCGGGACAAAAATAATAAAGTCGTGGCAGTGAATGAAACCGTTCGCAATGACGTAAGAGTTAATGAAGAAAGGGAGGTCATCTTCAACTGGACCAACAGCTTTCTGGGTGAAAACGAATATCCCAAAATTGAGGTAGAAAATGAAGTCGATGTTTTTGATATCGATAACTATATGAAAAAGCACGGGGGACAGGAGCAGTATAAAACCTACGACGCGATCCAAAATTAAAGTTGAACTAAAGATTATTCCAAACCTCAAAAATGGTTAGAAGCATTCTAAAGTTAGACTGGGTTATCATTATCGCAACCCTTTTTTTAATAGGGCTGAGTTTGGCTATCCTGTTTCCCATCAGCTATTCCGGTGAAAAAGTTCAGCTGAGCGACAGTCATTTTATGCGTCAGCTTATTTTTGCCGTGATCGGGATTGTCGTCTTCTTATTTTTTTCATTCTCCGACTACAGATTTCTTAAGGGTTATTCAACTGTCCTATTTTTGGTCGGGCTGATATTCTTGCTGGCTGTTTTGATTTTTGGAAAAACTATTCGAGGCACTTCTGGCTGGTTTGGGGTTGGAATTTTCCACTTGCAGCCGGTGGAGCCCTTTAAGCTGATTGTCGCGGTAATCCTCGCGAAGTATTTTTCCTTAAACATAAGGAGTATCGAGAGCGGAAAACATATTTTTATTTCAGCCGTGCCGATTTTTATCTCCGTATTCCTTATTCTTTGGCAGCCGGATTTGGGTTCCGCCATAGTTGTTGTCTGCCTATGGCTCGGAGTCTTGTTTGTTAGCGGAGTGAATAAGAAATATCTGGCCGTAATCTTGATTATCGGTCTCCTGGTCGGCCTTTTGGGCTGGGCGTATTTTTTGAAAGACTATCAGAAGGCCAGGATAAACGCGCTCTTCAATCCGACGTCGGATCCCCAGGGGTCCGGTTACAATGTTATCCAATCCACCGTCGCAGTGGGCTCAGGCGGCATGTGGGGCAAGGGGCTCGGCCATGGTTCCCAAAGCCAACTCAATTTTCTGCCGGAAAAGCATACGGACTTTATCTTCGCCGTGGTATCCGAGGAGCTGGGATTATTTGGAGCAATTCTTGTCCTGTCTTTAACGGCAGTGATAATCACCAGATTGCTTTATATCGCCAAATATAGTCTTGATAATTTTGGAAAGCTTCTGGTAAGCGCCATCGCCATTTTCATATTTGTCCAAGCCTTCATTAATATAGGTATGAATCTGGGGATTGTTCCGGTAACCGGCATTCCCTTGCCATTGCTCAGCTATGGAGGAAGTTCAATAATAACTATTCTTGCCTCACTTGGGATTGCGGAGAGCGTATATAGAAAAGGGCGGTTTGATTACGGCCTTTCTTCGGATGAGGCATAGCTAATATTTGGTATGTACATCCAGCTTGAGGCTAAGGGCGGGTTGACGTTTTTAGGCTTATCTGTTATTTTCTTTAGAGTAGAAAAATGGAAAATGCAAATTTACTTGCGAAATGCCCCAATTGCAATCGTAAGCATCAAAATTCAAAGACTAAAGTGCTGAGTCAGAGCGAAGGCAGAACTACTTTGTATATTACCTGTAAATATTGCCAGGTATCGACTCTGATTTTGGTTTCCGAAAGCGCTTTGGGGCTTGTATCCATCGGGATGATGATCGATCTCGGAGAAAATGAAGTGAGGGATTTTATTAAAAAAAATGCCATAACAGACGATGAGATAATCGAAGTTCATCGGGCAATGAAGAAAGAACTCAGCAAGGGAAAGGAAAAGAGTGGCGGATAACTGCCTTTCAAAAAATACTTAAATATAATTTAGAGAAAAATGGAAATTTCACTAAAAGCGGAAATAAGAGAAGGTAAGCAAGACTCAGCCCTTAAGGCTGATAATATTCCGGCTATCCTTTATGGTAATGGAATAGAAAATATCAAGCTATACATTGGGAAAAAAGAATTTTCCAAGCTATATGAAAAAGGGGGAGAAAGCACTATCCTGAAATTAATCCTGGGAAACGGAGAAAACAGGAATGTAATTATCAAAGATGTCCAGAGGGATATTTTGTCCGGCCAATTCAGACACGCGGATTTTTATCAAGTGAGGATGGACGAGGAAATAGAAGCTGAAATCGAACTGGTATTCATAGGCGAATCTGTAGCGGTCAAAGAATTAGGCGGCGTGTTAGTAAAAAATATGGATTCAATCGAAGTTAAATGTCTTCCAGGCGATCTTCCTTCGAAGATAGAAGTGGACCTCACGAAGCTGAAAACTTTTGACGATTATATCTACATCAAGGATTTGCCCATTTCAGAAAAAGTCGAGGTGACAATCGATCCGGAAACCGTAGTCGCATTAGTTACCGAGCCTCGCACGGAAGAAGAGTTAGCCGAGCTCGAGACCGAGGTCAAGGAAGACGTTACGAAAGTTGAAGGGGTTGTGAAGGAAGAAAAAGCCGAGGAAGGGAAGGAAGGCGCCGTGCCGGAAGAAAAGAAGGACTAGCGTGTTCTGCAATAATAAAGGCGGGCCTGATGTTGTGTCGGGCCTGCTTTTTTTAATTCGGAGCGCAGTGTATAATTTAGGGCAAAGATAAATTATGAAGATAAATAAAAAAAATATAAAAATTTTTGCGATCCCGATCCTGTTATCGCTTTGCGGATTTTTTCTGGGCGGATCGATTTATGGCGCAACTGGCGATCCTGTAAGCTCAAAGAGCCAGGGCGAACTGAAATCCAGAATTGAAGAATTAAGGGCGCAAATAGAAAAATATCAAAACGATATATATGAAAAAAACAAGGAGGAGCAAAGCTTACAGCAGGATGTTTACGTGATCAATAAGGATATTGAAAAGATCGAACTCCAAGTCCAGGAAACCCAACTCGAAATAGACGAGCTGACCATTGAGATAGAGCAAAAGCAAAGCGAAATAAAAAATACCGATGAAAAAATTATGAACCGGCGCAAGATACTTTCCGATTTTTTGCAGGAGCTTTATGTTCAAGGAGAAGTTGACGCGACGGAAGTCGTTTTTGGAGGGCAAACATTTTCCGACTATTTATTTCGCACGGATAGTTTGGAAAACTTTGAAGAAAAAACAAAGGAGGTCCATGACCAGCTGGTAACTTTGCAGGATTCCCAGAAAGCGCAAAAAGAAGAGTTGATGGATAAAAAAGCGCAGCAAGAGGAGATGAGGGGAATGCAACAGGATCAAGAGAGGAGCCTGGATAGTGAAAGGCAAATTAAGGATACTTTAATCTCTAAAGCGGAGGGCGAGAAAGAAGTTCTGTCTCAAGGTGTCCAAAAAATGCAAGCAGAACTTAACATGCTTCAGGCGCTGGGCGAGCCGATTGCGATCGGAGAGGCGATAAAGAGCGCGAAGTACGCATCAGAGCTTACTAGCGTTGCACCGGAATTTTTATTAGGGGTTCTTCGGGTAGAGTCGGGACTTGGAACTAACGTGGGGGGCGGCAGGTATAAGACGGATATGAACCCGGCTCAATGGGATACCTTTAAAAAAATTTGCAAAGATCTAGGACTCGATCCTGATAAGACTCCCGTTTCGCGAAGAGCTTGCTATAACAAAGATTCCAAGGACGGCTGCGGGGGATGGGGTGGCGCCATGGGACCGGCTCAGTTTATGCCGAGCACTTGGATGGGGTATCGCGATAAGGTAATGAATTTGACGGGCAAAACTACCGCTAATCCATGGGACATCAAAGACTCCTTGGTGGCTATGGGGATAAAGCTTGCCGGCGTGAATGGCGTGACCGGCAGCGACAGGAAGGCATGGGCAAAAGCGGCCGGAATGTATCTTGCCGGAGCCAACTGGGAAAGGTATTCATGGTATTCCGATCGCGTGCTGTTTTACGCGGACGGATTCAAAAAAATGCTGAAGGATTATTAGTTCAGTTTTTTTATTAACGTCTCGTAATATTGGATAGGAAAATTTTAAAAGTCGGGAAGTTTGCGCGAGGTAACAAAAAAATTAATTTTATTATTTCTCAAATCGGGTTAAATATCTGTCAAGTAAATGCGAGAAAAATTAGCAGAACATAATTGACATTTAGTAAAATTAATTATATAATAGTAGGGTAATGTTGAATCCCCGCCTACCTACAGGTGGGCAATAAAGGGGATCTTCAATGCTTCAGCGGAATGCCGCCCCCGGGTTGTATTTCACGAAGCTAAAGGGTGATTTACTATGGGTGGTGAATCGCTTTTTTGATTGCCTGAATTTTTCTGAAACCGGACCGCCAGATGGAGAATGGCGGCAAGACGGTAAAAAACAAAGATAAAAATTTTAAATCGAAGTCTGGGTGAGCTTCACCTCAAGAATGCATTATTCTGAAAAATGCGCGATACAACAAGGACGGGTGGACTCAATTGCAAAAGGGGAATATTTTTCTTCCATATTCGATTTTTTTGGAGTTGAATTTTTATTGAGCCTCGCACTGCTTTTCGGGGTTATGTTTTCATTTGCCAGCGCGGAGGTGAAAGTATCGGATATCTCCAGTTCCAGAGTAATCGATCTGACTAACGCGACACGAGCGGAGAACGGAGAAAAGGCTCTTTTGGAAAACGCGAGATTATCCAAGGCAGCCGAAGATAAAGCTAAAGATATGATCGGGCACGACTACTTCTCTCATAACTCGCCGGAAGGGCTGACTCCTTGGCATTGGATAGATAAAGAGCAATATGATTATGACTACGCCGGGGAAAATTTGGCCATGGATTTTTCGTCTTCCGAAAAAATGCACCAAGCGTGGCTGGACAGCCCTACGCACAGGGCAAATATCCTTAATGAAAAGTATAAAGAAATCGGAGTGGCTGTAGAAAAGGGAAAAATTAACGGCCATGACACAATTTTGGTTGTGGTATTGTTCGGGTCAGGAGACAAAAAAAATCCTTTGCCGCCCGCTGCTCAGCCTAAGGAAAAGAAGGCGCAAAAGGATAAAATTAAAATCGAGTACCCGCTTCTTCCGGAAGACGGAACGATTAGCGCGAATAATTCTTTTTCACCGATAATTACCAACCCTCAAGATGGCGCTTACGTATCAGGAGACGTTATGGCGATTTTCGGCAGAGCCTTGCCAAAAGAAAAAATAGAAGTCCAAGATAACGGTAAATCGTTTGCTTCAACTATGGCTGACGAAAAAGGCTGGTTTGAAACAGAGCTGGTGCAGCCTAAGGAGGGTGAGCACAGGCTTCAAGCAAAAAGTTATTCCCAAATTGATGCGGTAGGAAATAGAGCCAGGCTCTCGCTTAATGAGATCAAGGTTACGGTTGATAGAACCAAGCCGGAAGTTAATTATCATATTTTCGGAGAAGAAAATGGCGCGGAGGAGCTTCTTGCGGAAGTGAAATCGAGTGAACCTGGTTGCACTTATGAGCTTGGGGGCGCTACGGTTTACACTCTGCAGGATCAGGCTGCACTGCTAAAAATTCCGCGAAGAGAAGCACTGAGCGCGATTAAGGTTTCTGACCGTGCGGGTAATACCGCTACGAAGCAAATAAATTTGGCGGGTTTATATATTCCATCAAAGCAGGGCGGGCTCACGGATAAGATAGCTGAAATGTTGGGAATCAACCGGGCGCTTGCTTCAACAACGAATAGCAACCATTGGCCATGGTATCATTAATAATTAATCCAATAAGTATGCGTTGATATCAAAACAAAGAAACTAAAGCTCTTTTAAAATTAAATATCTATCCGCTTTGGTCTTTTTTATCAAGGAATCAGTTTTGATTAAAATATCGGTTTGTCCGAATTTGGGAATAAAAAAATTAAAGCGGAGTTTCCAGCGGGTGAAATAAAACACAAAAAAGTGTTAATAAATTAAAAAGATAAGTGTCCTTATCTTTAGCCGTTGAGGCAAAAAAAGACAAAAATATCCCGCCTTTCGTTATCGCAAAGGCGGGATTTTGTTTTGACATTTTCAAGCTATTGAAACAATCGCAGTTTATGCTATATTGAGATCATGGAAAAATACGATTCATTCGAACAAAATTCCAAATTTATCAAGGAGCGATTCCCCTTGCTCGCGAAAAGCCCCGAAGCGCAAAAGGCGGCAAAACGGACGGAAAAGAGAACGCATGAAGCAGCTGATTCGAAATATCCGAAACTTGATCAATTCGAAGCGCAAATTCAGAATTACTTAGACCGTTTCAAGGAAATCATGGATCGCAACGACCAAAAAGATAGAAAACGAGGCATTAACGCTCTCAAGAAAATATTAATTGATTCTTATGTTGTCAGAGTGGAAGACATTCCTGAAAGCTACTGGCAAGCTCAAATGCGGGTGGTTCGATCGCGCGGCGAAGCGGGAGACTGGCAAGAATTGTCCGAGGAACAAAAACTAAAGATCAAGCTGGAGCATCTCGTCCAGACAAAAGAAGATCAAAAGGGATCTCTAGAAGAGTGGATTGATTATCTGGCTTCGGAAAAATCTTCATATTTGCCCGATTATCTCAAATACTGGGCGTTTCAGGGCATGCTCCGATTGGAACGATATAAAAAAGGAGACAAAGAAAAAGGAATTTCCGGTAAATTTCCCGAACGTTCAACCGGAAAGCAGAGATCGGTAAAAATGTTTCCCGAAGTCAACGATCGGGTGCTGGAATTTATCGCCAAGGCATATAAGGCGCAATCGGAAAATAAAGACATAAGTTTTCGCTATGATATTCCGGAAGAAGCCAGACAAGCATTTCGAAAGCACCTCGAACAGAAAGATTTCCGCGCTTTATACGGCTGGGGTCAGGAATATCTTCCGCCCATCAGCGAAGAAGAAATGCAAATCACGGAAGGCCAATGGGTCGTTTATGAGCAAGGCAGCGAACCGAAAAATTTGACAGAAACTTTGCAGGGCAAAGGTTCCGGCTGGTGCATTGCCGGAGAGCAGATAGCTGGACAATATCTTGAATCGGGCAATCTCCATATTTATTATACCCGTGATCGTGACGGCCAATTTTCGATCCCCCGGGTGGTTGTTGTTGAAAAGGACAAAAAAGTGATGGAAGTCCGCGGCATCGAATGGGAGGAAAATGTTGACAAATACATCAAGGAATCGAACATCATCAGCGATAAGCTGAAAACTTTTCCCGGCGGCGAAGAATTTTTTGAAATTGACCGGGATATGAAATTTCTCACGGCAATTGACAAAAAGATATCCGCGAGAGTTCCGCTAAGCCGAGAGGAGCTGGTCTTTATTTATGAAATAGACCGGCCAATCAAATATTTCGGCCTTCAAAAGGATCCCCGCATCGAGGAAATCCGAAAAACCAGAAAGCCAAAAGAAGACGCTCCGATTGTTTTTGAATGTCAACCGGAAGAAATTGCCTGGAAGCAAGAGGATATCACCGGAAATACAAAAGCGTATATCGGAAGATTGGAGTCCGGTATTTTCGACCTGATCCAAAAATACAATATTGAACATATCTATACCTCTTTTCCTGAAGGCAAAATAGATCAAGGGAAAATCGAAATTGGCGGCATGACGGAAGAAGAACTGAAAAAAGAAATTGAAAACAAAAAAGATGAGCAAGGCAGAAATTATCAAATAAGTTCGTACGCCGAAAGCATGATGAAGCACAAGGATTTCACCGTCTCCATCCAAGAAAGATTGAAAAATCCAGAAACTATCGACCTAGTTCGCCTCAAGGTGAGGGATCTGGGATTCACTGAAAATCCGACTACAGATGAATTATATAAGAGAGCGGAAGAATTGGGATTGGAACTCTGTCCGCCGGAAGTCGGACCACATTTGAGGCTGAAATACGAAGAAGTTTTCCAAAGAGAACAGCCGATGTACGAGTATTTGCGAATCGCCATGAAACAGATTTTCGGCTCCGGCGGCGACTTGAGCGTTTTCCGCGTGCGCCGGAGCGACGACGGTTTTTGGCTTGGCATCAGCTGGACGAATCCATCGAACAGGTGGCATCTCGACCATGAGTTTGTCTTCCGCCTCCGCAAGTAATCTTAGAAACTTTGTCTCTTTGAAAATTTTGCCCGCCGAAGCTTTAGCGTAGGCGGGACACTTTGAATCTTTGACGCTTTGATTTTTTTCCGCCGTGGGCGGGCGACGCAATTTTTTGGCATAGTCCCGCATCAATATCAAGCACTCTCAACAAACATTCGAAACTTGTAAAAAATTTGACGTGAGGATAAAATAAACTTGGATCGGTTGCATCGAATGGCCACGGCTATTCGAGACCTTTCCCGCAAGCGCAAATTGAGAACGCGAACGGTCAAGACTTTCCGCGGAGGATTTGCGCCGTGCTTTTCAAAAAAGAAAAGACTTGGTGTGCCGCGCTGGTCGATTTTAGATCGCAAATAAAATACAGCGTTGCGCCGAATCGCGCAGGCAGTGGAACGGATGGCGTGGCACGCAAAATCGACTCCGACGGCGACTTGAACGTTTTCAACGTGAACCGGAACGACGACGGTTTTTGGCTTGACAACAACTGGACGAATCCATCGAACAGGTGGAATCTCGACAATGAGTTTGTCTTCCGCCTCCGAAAGTGCTTTCTTTTTCTTCCGCGTTCACAAATCGCGGTTTTTCTTTTCGGGGCTCTTTTTTATTTTTTCCTTCCATCCCCATAGCATCCGGCCCGTCTCATCAAGTTTGGCGGCGATTTCCTCAAAATGCCGGTTGGAAATCAATTTTCCATCCCAGGCAACGGAAACAAGAAATTTGATTTTATCCAAAAGAAAAATACAATCGGAAATTTTTTCAATCTTCCCCTCTTTTTTGGAAAAGTAAGTGATATGCGCCAGTTCCAGTAAATCGAGAAATTTGTTTTCAATTCTGGCGCCGATGGTATAGCGCGCGCCCTTTTGCATATGCGGAACAATAGAAAGCCATATCAAATATCCCTCTTTGATTCGCTGAAGAATCGAGGCTCTGCCGGAGGGAATGGGGGGGGGGATTAAAAGGCTTCATCATACTTATGATAATATCATATCCGTGGAAAATTTGCTCGAATCCTGGCGGGAGTTTTTGCGCGGAAAAAGAAAAAGAAAAGATGTGGCCGAATTTTCGCTGAATTTTTTAGACAATATTCTCGTCCTTCACCGTGAACTCGCGAGTAAAGCTTATCGGCATGGCGACTACCAGGCTTTCAAAATAAATGATCCGAAGCCGCGGGACATTCACAAAGCCAGTGTGCGCGACCGGCTTGTCCATCACGCGATTTACCGAATTTTGTATTCTTATTTCGACCGCAAGTTCATTTTTGATTCGTATTCCTGCCGGATCGGGAAAGGGACACGTCGGGCAATCAGGCGTTTCCGGCGTTTTGGAATGAGGGTTTCCAAGAATAACACAAAAACTTGTTGGATTTTGAAGTGTGACATCCGAAAATTTTTCGCCAATATTAACCATCAAATTTTGAAAAATATTCTGGCGAAACATATCGCGGACGAGGATGTTTCGTGGCTTTTGGCGCAGGTGATTGAAAGTTTTGGCGCGAAAGGCAAAATCGGCGTCGGCCTGCCACTCGGCAATCTCACCAGCCAGCTTTTCGTGAATATTTATATGAACGAATTTGACCAGTTTATGAAACGGATATTGAAAGTAAAATATTATATCCGCTACGCCGATGACTTTGTCATTCTTCACAAAAACAGATTTTATCTAGAGAATCTCATTCCCAGAATTGGGAAATTTCTGGATGGAAGATTGGCGCTTTCATTGCATCCTGAAAAATTTTTTGTCAGAACTTTTTCCTCCGGAGTGGATTTTCTCGGCTGGGTCAATTTTCCGCATCACAGAGTTTTACGGACGAGCACAAAGAAAAGGATGATGAAAAGAATAAAGAATAATTCCGCGTCGGAATCAATCGCCTCGTATCTCGGATTGCTTTCGCACGGGAATGCGCATAAGTTAACACTTCGCATAAAAAAATAAATGGAAAAATATTAAGAAAGAATCAGTTGATTATATTGTATTTTTCCTTTATAATGCCTATGCTAATTTGAAAAAATGTTTTATGCAATATTTCGAGATAAACGGCGGAAAAAAACTAAATGGGACCATCGAAGTAAAAGGGGCGAAAAACGCGGCTCTGAAGGCGATTGCCGCATCTTTGCTTTCCAAAGAAAAATGGACTGTTACTAATTTCCCTTTTATTGAAGATACGAACAGGATCATAGAGATGGTCGAAAAACTGGGCGTGCAGGTTGAACAAAAAAAAGATCGAATTGAAATCCGAGCGTCTGAGATAAAAAGCGACCGGCTGGATGAGAAATTAACCAGAAAGCTTCGCGCCTCAATAATTTTAGCCGGGCCGTTACTTGCGAGAAAAGGCAGGGTAATTATGTCGCACCCGGGCGGTTGCGTAATCGGCAAACGACCAATCGATATTTTTTTGGAAGGCTTCAAGGCATTTGGCGCGCGAGTGGAATGGCTAAACGATCATTTCAGGCTTACTGCCAATAAATTGAAAGGAGCTAATATTTTTTTCCCGAAAGTTACGGTCACGGGTACGGAGACGATGATGATGACCGCGGTCCTGGCAGAAGGAGACACCGTACTTGAAAACGCAGCAATGGAGCCGGAGATTCCGATGCTGGCTGAATTTCTGAATAAATGTGGAGCGAAGATTAGGGGAGCAGGCACTCCCACTATAAAAATCGGAGGAGTAAAAAGAATCGGAGGAGGAACATTGAGATTGCTTCCCGACAGAATTGAAACGGCTACGTTCGCGATCTTAGGAGCACTTGGCGGGGGGAAGATACGAATCGTGAAATGCGAGCCGGAACATGTGAGGTCATTTTTAATCAGCTTGAAAAAAGCGGGAGTTAAATTTCAAGAGAATAAGAATGAATTGATTGTGTGGGGATCAAAAAAAATTAAGCCCGTCGATATCACAACGCATGAATATCCAGGATTTGCCACGGATACCCAACCGCCTTTCACGCTTTTAATGACCCAGGCAGAAGGACCGAGCTTGATCCATGATCCCATATTCGAAGGCAGACTAATATTCACTGACATTTTAAATATGATGGGCGCGCGCATTACAATGAATGATCCTCATCGCGCTACCGTTCAAGGTCCGACTGCGCTGCATGGGCGGAAAATAGCAAGTCCGGATTTGAGAGCCGGAATCACGTTGCTGCTGGCGGGATTAATCGCAAAAGGGAAAACTAGAATTGAAAATATTTACCAGATTGATCGGGGATATGAGAGGATTGAGCAGCGGTTGCAAAGACTAGGGGCGGATATAAAAAGAATAAAATAAAATTAGCTCAAAGCTCAAATGTCAAAGCTCAAAACTAAGGTGTCGCTACGCGATTTTGAGATAAATAATTTCGAGCGCAGCGAGTTCCAAAGGTTTGCGTTTTGAGTTTTAAGTTTTGAGTTATTATTGCTTTGTTTATCAAAAAAATCGGAATTGATTTGGGTACCGCAAATACGCTTGTGTTCCTGCCGGGCAAGGGTATTGTTGTTAATGAGCCGTCCGTAGTGGCTATTTCGCTTGTAGATAATAAAGTCTTGGCCGTAGGCAATGAAGCCAAGGAAATGCTGGGAAGAACGCCGGAGTCAATCACTGCGTCTAGGCCCTTAAAAGATGGTGTAATAGCGGATTATCGGATTACAGAGGCCATGCTTAAGTATTTTATTAACAAGGTCAGCGGTGGCTTTCGCTTGTTTCGTCCGGAAGTAATGGTCTCAATTCCGGCGGGTGTTACTTCGACTGAAAGGAGAGCCGTTATTGATGCCACTGTGAAGGCGGGAGCCAAAACTGCCTACGTGGTCAAAGAGCCAATCTTGGCCGCTATTGGAGCTGGCATCCCAATCAACAATGCGGCTGGAAACATGATAGTGGATATTGGTGGCGGGACCAGTGAAGTGGCTATAATTTCTTTGGGGGGCGTTGTGGCCGCGCATAGTGCAAGAGTTGGTGGAAATAAGATAGATCAGGCTATTGCAGACTATGTAAAAAAGAAACACGGCCTCGCGATTGGTGAGAGGACGGCGGAAGAAATTAAAATCGCGTTAGGTAGCGCGCTGCCTCAAATGAAAGACGAGTTCCTGGAAATTCGAGGAAGGGATCTTATCGCCGGTCTTCCGAAAACTATTCGCGTGTCATCCAACGAAATCACAGAGGCGATTCAGGATGAGTTGCGGGAGATTATAAACGCGATCAAAAAAGTCCTTCAGGAAACTCCGCCGGAACTGGCAGCCGATATCATCGACAAGGGGATGATTTTGTCAGGAGGAGGAGCTCTTCTCCGACATCTTGATCAGCTCATAACGAAAACAACTGGGGTTCCGTGCTACGTGGCTGATGATCCCTTGTTTTGTGTCGCGAAGGGAACAGGAATAGCACTGGAGCATTTGGAGATATACAAGCGGACGATAATGCTAAGTAAATAAATCACATAGCATGGAACACAAAACGCATAACATGAGCTTATGCGTTGCTCCATGTTTCGTATTCCATATCTTATGACTATTGGCATTGACGCATCGCGCGCATTCGTGAAAAACAAAACTGGCATTGAGGAATATTCCTATCAAATAATCAAGCACTTGCGCAGTTACCTTAGACACGAAAAGGTAATTTTATATCTGGATCCCAGAATAAATAAAAGCGAACTTATTGATTTCGAACTTCCTGGTGACTGGGAAATAAAATTTCTTCGCGCACCGATCTTTTGGACTCAAATCCGTTTGTCCGTTCAAATGATTTTTCATCCAGTCGATGTATTATTCATTCCGGCGCATACGATTCCGATCATACGTCCAAAAAAATCGTTCGTCGTGGTTCACGGTTTGGAATATGAATTTTGCCCGAAAGCGTATTCTTTTTTTGGAAAGCTCTATATGCGTTTTGTCATCAAAAATTCTTGCCGGTGGGCGGAGAAGATAATTTCCGTCAGTGAAAATACGGAAAAAGATCTGATGAAATTATATAAAGTGCCGGTAGGGAAGATTAAGATGATTTATAATGGAATCGAAAATAAGTTCAAAATTCAAAGTTCAAAATTCAAAACTTTAGAGTCACTTCGCGATGAAAATTTTTTATTGTTTGTTGGCCGGCTGGAAGAAAGAAAAAATATTTGCGGCATAATCGAAGCGTTCGAGTTTTTAAAATCCAAATATAACGTTCCCTATAAATTGGTTTTGGCGGGAAACTTCGGATACGGAGCGGAACGCATAAAAAATAAAATTAAGGGCAGCAAGCATGAAGAGGACATAATTCAGGTTGGATATGTCAGCGATGAGGAGAAGCGGGCATTGCTTCGCGGTGCCGGCGTTTTTTTATTTCCGACATTTTATGAAGGCTTTGGTTTGCCGATTGTTGAGGCACAAAGCGTGGGTGTGCCGGTCGTAACTTCGAATGTGTCGTCGATGCCGGAAGTAGCGGGGGACGGCGCGGTTTTGGTTGATCCAAAGAAGTCGGAAAACATAGCGGAAGCTGCCTATAAGCTAATGACTGACAAAGAAGCAAGAGATGATATAATAAATAAAGGGCATGAGAATGTGAAGAGGTTTTCATGGGACGCATGCGCGCGTGAAGTCAGTAAATTGCTAATATCAAATGAGTAGCTAATAAATGGACATAAAAAACATAAAAATTGCCATTGTTCATGATTTTCTTAATCAGTACGGGGGAGCAGAAAGGGTCCTTGAAATTTTACATGAAATATTTCCCGAAGCTCCGATATACACGCTACTCTACGAAAAGGAAAAAATGCGTGGGAAGCTGGAGAATGCCGAAATAAGAACATCCTTTTTGCAAAAATTTCCAAAATGGATTCGGCGGCGCCATAAATGGCTGTTGCCTCTTATGCCGACGGCGCCGGAGACTTTCAATTTCAGGGACTATGATTTAGTGATTTCCTCTTCCAGTGCTTTCGCAAAAGGCATAGTTATAAAACCCAAGACTATTCATGTCTGCTACTGCCATAGTCCGATGCGGTACACTTGGGACTGGAATGAAAATTACCTTGCCGAGCAAGGCCTGGGAAGGAAACGCAGAATATTCGCACGGATGATTCTTAACTATGTTCGCATCTGGGATAGAGTGGCGGCTGACAGAGCCGATTATTTTATCGCCAATTCGCGCGCGACTCAGGCGAGGATTAAAAAATACTACGGAAGAGAAAGTAGGGTCATATACCCGCCGGTCGATATCGGTTCATTCGAGGTTTCACCTCGAGAAGCTCGAGGTTTCACCTCGAGCTCCGGCGATTATTTTCTCATAGTTTCGCGCCTGGCTCCATATAAAAAAATTGACGTCGCGATTGAGGCGCTTAACAAACTCAATTTACCTTTGGTGATTGTTGGCGAGGGACCTGAAAAATATCAGAAATATCTAAAAAAAATCGCTGGTCCCAAAACGCGATTCCTTGGCTGGCTCCCGGACGAAAAAATTCACCAACACTACGGAAATTGCCGGGCTTTTCTTTTTCCAGGCGAAGACGATTTTGGAATAACACCGATTGAGGCCATGTCTCACGGGAAGCCTGTAATAGCTCTTCGCAGAGGCGGAGCCGTGGAAACAATTATTGAGGGAGAGACCGGAGAGTTTTTCGATGATGCATCCATTGAAGTTATGGTTGATGCGTTAAGGCGATTCATCGAACATGAAGAAACATATGATCCGGAAAAAATTCGCGTTCAATCCGAAAATTTTTCCAAAGAGATATTTGTCGAAAACATAAAAAAAATGATACAGGACATCCCAAAAGAGTCTTGAAATATCGCTATGCAGGATATTTTTAATTCGAAAATCAAAACTTATATAGATAGGCTCTCAGACTCGGCCAAAAGGCCGAACTCATATTTGTTTTCCGGTCCGGCAGGAACAGGCAAAGAAAATGCAGCCTTTTATTTCATTCAAAAGGTATCCGGCACCAAGAATGTCCCGGAATTTATGACTAAAGTCGAAGCAAAAAACCATCCGGATGTTTTGATTGTGGAACCCGTGGTGGAAGAAAAAAAAGGAAAGATACGCGAGAAAGAAATCGGTATTTCCCAAATAAGAACGGCGCAAGAGCGCCTCAAGTATTTCCCTTACGAGCTGAAGCAAAAATTTTGCGTTATAAAAAAAGCCGAAAAAATGAATCGGGAGGCGGCTAACGCGCTTCTCAAAAGCCTTGAAGAGCCGACCAGCGATACATATTTTATTTTGCTGGTTTCGAGCGTCGAATCGATCCTTCCAACAATTGTCTCAAGGTGCGCAGTATTGAGATTCTCTTCGGTCTCAAGGGCGGAATTCTTCAAGTGGTCGCAAACTCAAAATATCCAAGAAAATGTTGCGGAAAAAATTTGGCTCTGGTCCGGCGGCCGACTAGGAATCGCAAAAAAGATGGCCGAAGATAAAAAATATCTTGCCGGAAAAGAGGGGAACCGGACCGCACTCAATCGAATTTTCCAGAATCAAATCTACGAACGTTTTGATTTCGCGGAAAGTATTTCAAAAGATAAGATTGAAACAATTGTTTTGTTGGAGGATTGGGAGAATTTAGCCCAGCAAAAACTGACTGCTTATTTCGAAAAGCCGGAAAATCAGGAAAAAGGCAGGATTGCTAAATTGATGCTGCTCATAAAGAAACTGCGAGAGGCTGAAAATAAATTAATTTCAACTAACGCCAATCCGCGCGCTACGATGGAATCTCTAGTGCTTGACTTATAGGTTCGCTAAATAATCAGTAGGCGTATGATAAAACGGCGGGAGTTTGGCAGAGCGGAATTTCTTTTGATGAGATTGAGGATATTGGCAAATATGATATAATTAAGGCAGAAAAATTATGAAAAAAACAGCAAAATTAACCGGATTGATTATGGGTACGTTTTTGCTTGCCGGATGTTCATTGATTTCGGGAGGCAACGACGGGGGCGTGAACCGCTCAGATGATGGAGGCGCAACTTTTTATCCAAAGGATAAGGTAGGACAGAACGGAACAATCAGCCAGACTGATGTTTTGAGTTTGGCTGTTAATCCGCAAGATGGCAATGAGGTATATATTGGGACGGCGTCCTCAGGCATTTTCAAGACAAACGACGCGGGAGAAAATTGGAGACAGCTCAAAGTTTCAGATCTGACTCCGACAAAAGTTTATTCCATGGCGATTAGCAACTCCGACCCCAAAGTGATCCTCGCAGGAGCTTTAGTGGATAAACGCGCTAAAATAATCAAATCCCAAGATGGAGGAGATACGTGGAAGGATATCTATACCGAACCTTCAACTGGCTCGCTGGTTTTAAGCCTAGCTCTGGATCCTCTGAATTCGCAGAATGTTTATGCCGGCACGGACAAGGGGCAGATAATTTTTTCCGAAGATGGCGGAGAGACATGGAGGAATCTACTCTGGGCGCAAGGCCCGGTTTATAAGATAGCTCTTGATTATTTCAATCCAAGCACTGCGTACTTTGTAATTTTCCAGCGCGGGTTACTGAGAACATTAGACGGAGGAAAAAGCTTTGAAGATCTGTCTCAGAAAGAATCTTTTATTTCATCCAATCAACTGGGAAACCCAACCTCACTCGCAGCCGATCCTAATCAGGAAGGATGGCTGTATGTCGGTTCTCCATCGGGGCTTCTGAGAAGTAAGGATCAGGGAGAAAATTGGGAATCCGTAAAGACTCTCATAAAGCCGAGCGAGCAGACTATAAGATCAATCGCCATAAATCCGGTTAGCTCAGACGAAATCGTTTTTTCAGTCAGCCAGGCGTTTTATAAATCAATCGACGGGGGCGTGAACTGGAAGACGGTACAGTTCGATGTTTCGAGAACGATAGAAGTTATCGCGTATAATCGGCAGAACCCGGCGACCGTTTATGTGGGCATGAATAAGCGCTAGCGGCAAATTCATTTGCGCGGATCAGATGTGAAACATTAACCATCAAGTAGAAGTAATAATTAAGGAAATGCTATATGTTGGATCAAATTATCCAAAACTCAAATCCAAAAATGGAAAAGGCGGTTGAGAGATTCCAAGAGGAGATAGTGAAACTCCGGACCGGAAGGGCAAATACGGCGATGGTAGAAAATTTGATGGTCGATTATTACGGAGCGAAAAGCCCGATCAAGCAAATGGCCAGCGTCAACGTGCCTGAACCGCGTTTAATTGTAATCCAGCCTTGGAGCCGGGATAATTTGGTCGACATTGAGAAAGCAATAAAGGAATCGCAACTGGGGTTTAACCCGACTAATGACGGACAGGTTATCCGCATATCCATTCCGCCGCTAAATGAAGAGAGGAGAGCGGAACTAGTGAAAGTTTTGGGAAAATATGCCGAAGAAGCGAGGGTCGGCGTGAGACAAGCCAGGGAAGAAAGTTGGGACGAAATTCAAGATGCGGTGAAAGAAGGTAAGTTGGGTGAAGATGATAAATTTAGGGGCAAAGACGAATTGCAGAAATTAGTGGATGAGTACAATAAGAAGATTGAGGAAATTAGAGAAAAGAAAGAAAGAGAAATTACGGAAATCTAAGGAAAGTTTAAGGTTAAAAGTGCTACGCCTTGGACACCTGCCCGAATTGCTTTGCAAATCAAAGCAGGCGGGGATCAGCCTTTGGCTGAAAAAGGTTAGAATCACAGTTTGAAATAAATTTTTTGTCCTTGCAGCTTTTGCTTTAGCCTATGCCGCTTAACTTTTAATTTTGAACTTTAAGTTAGTTCCATGTTTACACTTCTGGTATTTATAATAGTTCTTGGAGTTTTGGTATTTGTCCACGAGTTGGGCCATTTTGTCGTAGCCAGGCGCAACGGAGTGTCTGCGGAAGAATTCGGATTCGGATTCCCGCCCAGGATCTTAGGCTTTTACTGGGATGAAAAAGGCAAAAGAAAGATAGTCTGGGGCGGCAGACGCGTTAAGGCTGTCGGGACCATCTATTCGATCAATTGGATACCGCTAGGGGGTTTCGTTAAAATAGTCGGCGAAGATGGAGAAGAGAAAAATAATCCCAATAGTTTCGCATCTAAATCTCCCTGGACCAGAGTCAGGATGCTGGCAGCGGGTGTGGCGATGAATTTTTTGCTCGCGGGAGTTCTTCTCTCGGCGGTATATTTTATCGGAGCGCCTCAAGTCGTGGAGGATAATTCTTCGGGGATACTGAAAAATGAAAAAATCCAAATTATTGACGTAATTAAAGGTTCCCCGGCGGCTGATATGGGCATCAAAATCGGAGATCAGGTGATTTCCGCGAAAACCGATTCAGAGCCTAATTCTGTGTTTGGAAGCATCAATGAAATCCAAAGTTATATCCATGCTCATGAGGGCGAGAAAATTACCTTCGATATAAAAAGAGGAAATGAAAATTTGAAATTATCCGGCATTCCTCGGAAAGATTACCCGGCTGATCAGGGGTCGCTTGGCATAAGCCTCGCGAAAACAGCTGAGGTCTCTTATCCTCTTCCGGAAGCTGTCTGGCGGGGGATAAAATCCACTTTTGAAATAACCTGGCTGATCCTTACCACATTCGCTCAAATAATCACAAGGCTCCTTTCCGGACAAGGCGCGGGAATGGACGTTTCCGGCCCAGTCGGGATCGCGGTTTTGACCGGACAGGTCGCCCACATGGGGCTGGTTTATGTCATCCAATTCATGGCGCTTCTTTCAATAAATCTGGCGATAATAAATGCCCTTCCTATACCGGCGTTAGACGGCGGACGGGTCCTTTTTGTCCTTATCGAAGCGATTAAGGGTTCGCCAGTCAGCCAAAAATTCGAGCAGAGAGCGCATAATATCGGTTTTGCGTTGCTGATAACCCTGATGGTCGTTGTCACATTTCAGGATTTGATGCGGTTTGACGTGTTGAGTAAAGTTAAGGCATTATTTTGAACAATTTTTATCTATTGACTTTTTTGCTTTGCTTGAAGCCAGGCCGTAATTACTTTTGACACGGCCTTTTTACTTAGGTATAATAGTGCAGAAAACCAGAAGCTAAAAACGAAAATCTAAAAACAACAGTCCGAAGCTTAAAACTCTTTATTTAAGCAGTTTTGAGTTTTTGTCTGTCGCTTTTGCTTTTTTGGATTTACGCTTTTATTTCATATTATGTTCGCAAATTTTTTTGGCAAATTTTCAAAAGATATAGGGATTGATTTAGGTACCGCGAATACCTTGGTTTATGTCAGAGGAAGAGGGATAGTTATCAATGAACCCTCAGTAGTGGCAGTTAATAAAAAAACTGGGCAGATACTGGCCATTGGAGGAGAGGCAAAGAAGATGGTGGGGAAAACGCCCTCGCATATAGTAGCGACGCGTCCGTTGGTTGACGGGGTGGTCAGCGATTTTGAAGTGACCGAGCAGATGCTTCGATACTTCATCGAAAAAGTCCATCAAGGATCCTTTACCCTATTGGCTCGCCCTCAAGTGGTAATCGGCATACCCTCTGGAGTGACTGAGGTTGAAAAACGAGCCGTGGTGGACGCGGCTGTGAGCGCTGGAGCGAGGCGCGCTTATTTAGTTGACGAACCCATGGCGGCGGCCATCGGTGCCCGGCTTCCCGTGCAGGAAGCTTCGGGAAATATGATTGTCGACATTGGAGGAGGGACAACGGAGATTGCAGTAATCTCGTTGGGGGGCGTAGTGGTCTGTCGAAGCCTTCGTATTGCCGGGGATGAGATGAATGAAGATATCATAAACTATGCCCGAGACGAATTTAATCTATTGCTCGGAGAAAAAACAGCGGAAGATATCAAAATCGCCATAGGAAGCGCCTATGAGCTGGACGAAGTACTTGAAATTCCCATGCGAGGAAGGGATTTGGTTACCGGGCTGCCGAAAGAAGTAATTATCAACGACTCGCAAATAAGGGAAGCTATCTTCCGTTCAATAAAAATCATTGTGAATAATATAAAAGCGACTATTGAAGAGACACCTCCTGAGCTTATCTCCGATATAATGCAAAAAGGGATTATTATCGCGGGCGGCGGCGGGCTTATTCGGGGACTTGATCGCCTGGTCGCGGAGCAAACCGATATGCCAGTCAGAGTCATGGATGATCCCCTCACGGCGGTTGCGAGGGGGACGGGGATAATACTCGAGCATCTGGACGATCTAAAGAATGTACTAGCTGAAACTCAATACGACAAGGTGAGTTTTTAGAGAAGTCAAGTATAAATTTTCAAAATTATCCGAAGAATCATATCCAAAGACTAAATGAAAATATTGACGAAAAATAATTGGAGATCTTTTTTATTCTTTTTATTTGTCTTTATCCTGCTATTCTCAGCGGGGGCTGTAATAAACCGGCCTGTTCGAAGCTTGGCAATAAGCGCTTCCAGCCCGTTTCTTAGGGTGCTTCGCAATTTTTCACTTGGAACCAGGGGATTTTTCGGATTTTTAGGATCTATCGGAGACCTAAAACAAGAAAACGAAAAACTCATGCAGGAAAACAATGAACTGCTTTCAAAAAATGCGGAGCTTGCAAACGTTGGCAATGAAAACCAGCTTTTAAGACAGCAACTTGACCTCGCGCCCCGAAAAGATTACGATCTCGAAGCCTCGTTTGTTATTGGGCAAGATCCCCAAGGCATTAATAATTTTATATTGATCGATAAGGGTTCCAGGAACGGCATCGAGGAGGGAATGCCGGCCATAGTTTCCAAAGGTACCTTGGTAGGCAAGGTATCGGAAGTGTACGAAGCAAGTTCTAAGGTCTTGCTGACTACGGATCCGCAGAGCACCGTAAATGCCGAAGTGGAGAACTCTGGAGCTCGAGGAATCGTGAAAGGGGAATACGGCTTGGGGATCGCCTTGGACATGATATCGCAAAAAGATGTGATAAATGAGGGCGATTCAGTTATTACCTCCGGCCTGGGAGGGGCAGTGCCAAAATCTCTTTACGTCGGCAAGATTGGTAAGGTGAAGGAATCCGCGGATAAGCTTTTTCAGCAAGCTGAAATCGTCTCGTCGGTTGATTTTTCTAAACTAGATTTAGTATTCATAATCAAAGGATTCTAGGCATGCAAAACTTCATTTTCATTGTCTTTTGTTTGATTTTAACATATGTCCAAGTTTCAGCGCTTCCAATTTTTTTTGAAGTTCATCGAATCCCAAACTTAATCTTATCATTTCTCGTAAGCATAGTAATTCTTAAAGGATTTCAATGGTCAATCAAATGGATATTGTTGCTCGGAATATTGCTGGATATCTTTTCCTTTCAACTATTGGGTCTAAATATCCTCGGTTTATTTGTCGCTGCCCTGGTCGCCTTCGAAATAAAATCGGCGTATCGCTTGAGAGCAAGACGAATTTTATTTTTGGTTATGTTTGAGGTTATTATTTTTGCTTCCAAGTTATCTTTTGATATAAGCAAAATTATCGTATCCAGGCTAGTAGCTTTGACTACAAAATATTCATATGTGTATGCTCTGAACATTTTCAGTTTCGATTATGTCCTATCAGTTCTTTATACCTTAATCTTTGCCGTGCCAATGTACTTTATTGCCAGCCGTTTTATTGCTTGGCTCTACAGAAACCAGAACGACGGAATAATCAAGAGATAAAATGTAACCGCTAAATATTTTCGATGTTTACCAGGGCAAAATCGAATAAAATCATAAAGCAAAAGGGCGTCGAGATCGAGGAGCTTTCTCAAGAACCCAGCGATATCGACGAGACAGTAGCTATAAAGGGCAGGATGTCTCATAGGGGCATTGGCTTTTTGCACATGCTGGCAATATTTTTTTTCCTTTTCCTGGCCGGGAGGGTCTATTATCTTCAGGTGGTGAAAGGGGATTATTACTCGAAGATGTCAGCGGAAAATCGGCTGCGCTCAATTATCATCAAAGCGCCTCGCGGCATCATTTATGATAAGAATGGTGAAAAGCTGGTCCAAAATATTCCCAGTTTTGATCTGGTAATTATTCCGGCAGACTTGCCTAGGGATTCCCAAACAAGGGTAAGCTCGGAAAAAAAGTTGGCGGAGCTTGTCGATATGAATGACCAAAGCGTTGTCACATTGGCGGAAAGCCAGGATTTCAATTCACTTAATCCGGTCCTGCTTAAGGAAAATATTTCCCAGGACCAAGCTTTGATATTTTCGGAAAGAAAAAATGAGTTCAAGGGATTTTATATCGACCAAACGGCTGTCAGGCAATACGAAAACGGGGAAGTATTCTCACCGGTTATGGGTTACAGCGGCAAGATTAGTCAAACCGAACTTGAAAAAAATTCAGATTATTTAATGACGGACCTTATCGGGAAAACGGGCCTTGAATATTCCTATGAAAAATATTTGCGCGGAACTCACGGGGCGCAGAAAGTAGAGGTGGATTCTTCGGGCAACATCAAAAAAGATTATGGAGTCGTAAGTCCTGTTCCAGGGAGCGATCTTCATTTGGGCCTTGATGCTGGCCTCCAAAAGAAGATCGAAGAAAACCTCAAGGGCATGCTTGAAAGTACGGGAACAAAGACCGCGTCCGCGGTGGCTATAAATCCCCAAAATGGCGAAATTCTCGCCATGGTCAACGTGCCAAGCTATGATAATAATTTATTTTCACAGGGGATTTCCTCGGAAGATTATAAAAGACTGCTGGAAGACGAGAATCTCCCGATGTTTAACCGGGCTATCAGCGGGGAATATCCGCCCGGTTCGACTTTCAAGCCGCTTGTGGCTTCGGCGGCGCTCCAGGAAAAGACTATCACATCCAGCACCACTCTCAATTGTCCGGCGGCGATCAATATAGGAAGCTACCGCTTTCCCGATTGGAAAACGCATGACCTGACGGATATCAGAAAAGCGATCGCGGAGAGTGTGGATATTTTTTTCTATGCGATCGGTGGCGGTTGGGGGGATATACCTGCGCTGGGAATTGATAAAATTCAGCAATATGCCAACAAGTTCGGATTGGGGGAGAAATTAGGAGTGGATATCCCCGGAGAGGCGTCGGGTCTTGTGCCTAATCAGCGGTGGAAGCTGGATAAGGTTGGTGAAAAATGGTATGTAGGTGACGATTATCACTGCGCGATTGGGCAGGGCTTTATCACTTCGACGCCGCTACAGATTGCAAACTACGTCGCAGCCATTGCAAATGGCGGAACGGTTTATCAGCCGCGCTTTGTTGATTCAATCAAAAATAACGATGGATCGGTGAAGAAAATTGATCCGGTTGTATTAAATAAAAATTTCATTTCTCCCGCCAACCTGCAGGTCGTGCGCGAAGGAATGCGGCAGACAGTGCTTTCAGGAACGGCTCAGCCGCTCAAAGACCTGCCTGTTGAGGTGGCAGGAAAGACTGGAACGGCGCAGTTCGGGAGCGGTAATGAAAAGGAACATGGCTGGTTTGTGTCTTTTGCGCCGTATGATAATCCGACTATCGCGATGGCGGTGCTCGTCGAAGGCGGAGGCGAAGGATTCAGTACAGCAGAACCGGTTACGCATGATGTCTATCAGTGGTATTTTGGGGACAGGAAATAAAAAATAAGGAGAATATAAATAATATTTCCTAAATGAAATGGTAAAAATAGACAGGGAGTCGCAAATTCCCGTCGATCCAACGGAGGAAATTGAAAAAAGCGATCCCAGGAGGATTAAGGGTGTCTTTCACAATGATCCCATTGAAGTATGCTATCATATTCAAGATATGATTGATCGAATGAAACGGAATGGCGCTAAACTTCCCAGCAGCTTGGATGAAAAGCTATTGAGGTTATCGGGATATATGGGATATGTCAGGGATGCTTATTACGACATTGAAGAAGCGACACTTTTAAAGCCCGCGCTTGTGCCACGCGAAGAACTGGAAAACACAATTAAGTCTATTGATGATTTAACCGGCGACCCGCAGTTTTTGAAGGCTGTGAATGTTTTATTTGATACGAATAATCCCGCGAATTATAGCTTATCGTCCCTAGGCCATACTGAACCAGAAACGAAAGAAGAGCTTGAGTTGCTTTTTAAAGATTATGCCGATCTTTTTCGCTATTTCGCGAAAGAAAAATAGTAGCAGATTAGCATTAATCGAAAATCTACCGGCCCTGCAGGGTATAGGTTTTCAATAGCAGGGCATTTTTGACATGAAATAATTTTCGTGTTTGAATGTATAGCTGTTTGAAGTTGTTTAAAAACCGGCGCATGAGTGTCCGATAATAAATTTATTGGCGTAAGAAAAGGGGAAAGCCATGCCGACTATCAGAATACTGGATCTGGTTAGGATGCTTGACTCGCTGCTGCCGAACATGCAAGCGGAGAACGAGGCAGGCAAAGTGGTTATTGGGGAAATTATGCGTCGCATCAATGAGCGGCGTGATTTTAATCAAGAAGAAAAGCAGAGGCTACTTGAGCACAAAGCAGGCGTGACAGCCGGGCTGACTGGCTGGAGGGCATGGTGGTATCGTCACTTACTTCTTCTCAGGCTGGTAGCAGCAGCGGCCATAGTCACTATCGTTTTATGTGCTATGGTAATGGCAAATTACAGTGGAACCTTGTTGGCGAGAATAGCTTTTGGGCTAAGTTTTGCCTTAGCGATACTACTAACCATAATGCTTATTATGCGAGATGAATATAAAGGTGTGCTCGAGTCTCCGGACGAAATTTGCGCACAAGAGTGTGACCGCTGCGATAATAAAGCAGTGACCGCCTCGGGTCTATGCGAAGACTGTTTTCAAAAAGACCTGGAGCTTCAGAAGGAGTTTTTGGGTGAATGCAGGGAAGCTATTCGTCTTGCAACACAGGACGAGGAGCTTACTGGTCAGGTGGTGGCCCAGATTGGAAACTATCCGAAACTCATACCCAGCAGCCTTCAGCAAGAAGTTGAGATGGCGGTCGCCCGGCTTCTGCAGGCAGGAACTACGTCCGTCAAGTTTGAATCCTTGGCTCTCATTGATCAGCGATATCACGCCCGGTACGGATACGGTCCATCTGGGGAAGTTACTCCTCTGGACAATACCGCACTTCCTATTCCTTCGGAGGGGCTCTTGGCGTTTCGGGGCGCGAGATTTATCGCGAGCACGCTTTCGATCGGCCAGATGGAATACCGGGTCCATCAACTGGCTAGGGGTGACCCGCTTATGACCATAAGGTTCAAGATTGGACCGTTCGAACCCGAAATCGTCTTCTTTCAGAGGGGGGGAGTAATAAAAACGTTGGATTACCGGCGAAAATAAATAATACGGCGGCGAACCCTTGCGGGATGGGTTCGTCGCTTTTCTTTTTATATTATATGGACTATTTGCTAACTGTTTTTTAAAGCTCGGTTTTTCCCTGACGAGAGCTCAACTCCCGTCATTCCTCAAAGCCAAGCTTTTTAAACCAGCAGTGGCTATTGACAAGCCTTTCCGTTTCGATTATTATTTGGCTGCTGTTCTTACATTCCGATCAGAACATAAATAAGCGCTGGTATTCAATTGGTTGAATGCCTTTTAATTTAAACCAAAAAAAATGACCAAATTTCTTACTCCCGAAGGCCGAAAAAAATTAGAGGAAGAGCTTGAAACGCGAAAGACCGAAACGCGTCGGGTTATCGCGGCCACGATCAAAGAGGCGAAGGAGCAGGGCGACTTGAGCGAAAACGCTGAATATAGCGAAGCCAAACGCCAGCAAGCGGATAATGAGCGCAGGATCATGGAACTTGAGAATGAAATCCGGACGTCACAGGTGGCAAGCTTCGACAAAAAGAGTCGGGTTGTCCAGATGGGGTCGCACGTAAAAGTTAAATTTAATGGGGATGAGCAGTCTTTTCAGATAGTCGGGTCAAATGAGGCGGATCCCTTAAATGGTAGGATATCAAACGAGTCTCCAATCGGAAAAGCGTTGTTTGGGAAAGAAGTGGGTGAAAAGACCAAAGTTATGACTCCAAGCGGAGAGAAGACGTACGAGATTTTGGAGATAAAGTAATACTTCTATTAAGACAAAACTGAATTAGAAACCGGGTTTCTCAAGAGGAAACCCGGTTTCTTTATGCAGTAAAACTTGTCTTTTTATGGGGAAAAAGCTAGAATACCATTATGCTTGACGATATACAGAAAATTAAAATCTCCAAACTAGAGGCCTTGCGCAAGGCTGGAATGGAACCATATCCGGAGAAAGTGGAGCGTTCGATGGATAACAAAAAAGCGCTAAAGGATTTTGATAAACTGGATGGTCAGAAGATAAGTTTAGTGGGGAGAATAAAGTCTCTTCGTCCGATGGGTGGGTCAGTTTTTGCGCACATTGAAGACGGATCCGGCAAGATCCAGATATTTTTAAATAAGAAAAATATCGAAGCTGAAAAATACAAGCTTTTTGTGGCTAATATTGAAATAGGTGATTTCATCGAGGTCAAAGGCAAGCTTTTTAAGACCAAGAAAGACGAAAAAACACTTGGAGTCTCTGACTGGAAAATTATCTCCAAGAGTATTCTGCCTGTGCCTACTGAATATTTCGGAGTGAAAGATACGGAAGAACTTTTGCGCCGGAGATATCTCGATCTTATGACGAATCCGGAAACACGCGAACTTTTTCGCAAGAAAAATATTTTTTGGCAAACTATCAGGAATTTTTTGGTGGCTGAAGGTTTTTTGGAAGTACAAACTCCGGTTCTGGAGCATATACCCAGTGGAGCCGAAGCTGAACCATTTGTGACTCATTATAACGCGCTGAACCAAGATTTTTTCCTGCGCATATCGCTCGAATTGCCGCTCAAACGGCTCTTAGTGGGCGGTTATGAAAAAGTGTTTGAGATAGGAAGATTATTTCGAAATGAAGGAATTGACCGTGATCATCTTCAGGAATTTGACGACGTGGAATTCTATGCGGCTTACTGGGATATGGAGAAAGGTATGAAATTCTCCGAAGATTTATTCAAAAAAATTGTTTTCGAGGTTACCGGAGGATATGAAACCGAGTACGAAGGCCACAAAATAAACTGGAAGGATGATTTTAGGCTGGTTGATTATTTCGTGGAATTCAAAAAGGAAACCGGGCTTGACCTCGACAAGCCGGTCAGCGTCAAGGATTTGATGAAAAAAGCCGACGAACTTGGCATAAAATACGAAAAAAATTACGGCAAAGGGCGGATGATTGACACAATCTACAAAAAAACCGTTCGTCAAAAATTAATCCAGCCTTCCATATTATTTGGTCAGCCAGTTGAGGTTTCTCCTTTCGCCAAACGCGATCCTCAAGATCCCAAGAAAACCTTGCGCTTTCAAATCGTGGTCGGGGGAAGTGAATTATATAATGCTTTCGCGGAGCTTAATGACCCCATAGACCAAAAAAATAGATTTCTGGAGCAGATGAAACTGCGAGAGGCTGGTGACAATGAAGCGCTTATGATAGACGAAGATTTTGTCGAAGCTTTGGAATATGGCATGCCTTCAGCGTTTGGCGTCGGCATGAGCGAGCGCTTCTTCGCTTTTATCATGAATAAATCCGTCCGTGAAACGGTAATTTTTCCGCCAATGAGGGAAATTACGAATAAAGAAGGAAAATCTAAAAATACTAAAATAGCAGTGGCAATAATCAATAAAGGCGCCGGCATGCAGCCGTGGCAAGAACTCAATACAGTCGCTCATCTAAATGCTTCGTTCGCCGCAAGAGAGGGGAAGAAACTTTTTTTCCAAGATGACATATCCACTCAAGATAATGAAAAGATTAAATTGAATATCCAGCACGCCATTTTGATTAAAAACGCTCAATCCAATAAGGATATTCTTGATCTACTGGAGAATGCTAAAGGAGAAAAGCTGGTTGTCGTGGAGTTCACGAAAGAAATGATCGAAACTACGGATGATAAAAAAGTTATTGAAATTACGAGCAAAAAGAAAGCAAGTGATATTGAGTATCTGGGCGCGCTGATATTTGGCGAAAAGAATTTAGTGGAAACGATCACTAAAGACTTTGAACTGTATAAATAGCATTATGAAGCGGAAATGAGATGAAGCTGAATCTGAAAAATAGGCTGGGTATATTAAGGAGAGGCGTTTCGGGCATAATTCAAAATAATTTTGAAAAAAATTCCGATGTCTCACGGGAAATTCAAAATTATCCAATAGGAAAGTCAGCGGGTGGTTTAGAAATTAATTTGCTTGAAATCGGAAACGGCCCCAGAAAGATCTTGCTTGTTGCCGGAACGCATGGAAACGAAGTTGGAACTGTAAAATTAGCGCGTAATGTTGCAAGCTGGCTGAATATTGATAAAGAAAATTTTCCGGATTTGTCATTTTATATTATTCCGTGCCTAAACCCGGATGGGTATGCCAGCGCGAAAAAGAATCCAAATTATTTTGGAGGCGGAAAAATCGGGAGATTCAATAAAAACAGAGTGGATCTCAACCGGAACTTCCCGGTGCTGAGCTTTAAATCCGAATCTTTCTGGTATCGAGGCAAAAACTATGCGGAGAGCGAGAAAGTTTATTGCGGGCCCAATGGGGCGTCGGAGAGCGAGGCACAAGCGCTTATAAAGATCATCCAAGAGAAAGAAATCAAGATTGTTTTCTCGTTTCACAGTGTTGGCAGTGACGTAATTTCAAACAGTGACTCATTTGCCAAAAAAATTGCTAATATTTATGCTAGAAATTCAGGATTCAGACTTTTGGGTCCAGAATGCAACTATGATCGGGATTTCTCCGGTTGGATGGGTGAATGGTGCGACCAGTGCGATATTTCCTATATTGAAATCGAAGGGTCAACTAGATGGGGAAGCGATTGGAAAAAACAGAGTAAGGCTATCGAGGCTTCGTTGAATTATATAAAGAATAGTAACTAAATTTTCTATGTTGGATATCAAATTCATCTGGGAAAACAAGGAGGTCGTGAAGAAAAATTGCGAATTGCGCAACATCAAGTGTGATGTGGATCGGCTTTTGGAATTAGATGAAAAGCGGCGGGCGCTTTTGCAGAAAGTGGAAGAATTCAACGCTGAGAAAAACAAACTCAATGAAGAAATTCAAAAAGCGGAAGACAAAAAAAGCCTGATCGAGAAAGGCAAGGCTGTGAAAGAGCAGTTGGAAAATATCAAGCCGCAGCTGGATTCCGTCAACGAGGAATATATAAATATTTTGATGCAGGTGCCCAATGTTACGGCGCTGGATATGCCGGTTGGAAAGGACGACAGTGAAAACGAAGTTATCAGGCAATGGGGCGATATTCCGAAGTTCGATTTCGAAATAAAGGATCACGTCGAGTTGGGGGAAAGTTTGGATCTTATCGACATAAAAAAGGCGGCTGAAGTCTCCGGTTCCCGGTTTTATTATTTGAAAAATGAAGCTGTCTGGCTCCAATTTGCAATCATCAATTTTACGCTCGGCGTTTTGTCGCAGGAAAAAATATTGAAAGAGATTATTGAGAAGACAAAGGCGAAAGTTTCCGCCAAACCGTTTGTGCCGATTCTTCCTCCCGTTATGATAAAGCATGACGTGCAAAACAACATTCATCGGGTTTTCGGCGAGCAGACATACAGGCTTGAGCAGGATAATTTGAATTTTGTGGCTTCAGCTGAACACACTTTGGCGCCTTATCATATGAATGAAACTGTCGATAAAAAAGATTTGCCGTTCAGGTACATCGGTTATTCGACGGCTTTTCGCCGGGAAGCAGGAACATACGGGAAAGATATGAAAGGGATTTTGCGTGTCCATCATTTTGACAAGCTGGAAATAGAATCATTCACTGACGCCGAGACCGGAGCGGAGGAACAGAAATTTATTGTTGGCATTCAAGAGTATCTTGTTCAGCAGTTGAAAATTCCGTATCAAGTAGTCCATGTCTGCACGGGGGACACTGGACGTCCCGATTATGATCAATTTGATATCGAATGTTGGGTGCCAGGACAAAACAAATACAGGGAGACCCACACATCCGATTATATGACGGACTATCAGATGCGAGGAATAAATTCCTGCTACAGGGATGAAAATGGCGAGAAAAAATATTTGCATACGAACGACGCAACCGCGTTCGCAATCGGGCGCATCCTCATTGCTATTCTTGAAAATTTTCAACAAGCTGATGGTTCGGTCGAGATCCCGGAAGTGCTTCGCAAATGGATGCCTGGGAATATGGGCGTCATTGCTAAAAATCGGTGAGATTAAAATTTTGTCTTAATATCACATAATATGTCTTTGGAGCAACCGGAAAATTTCTTAGATACTTTTGTCGATGAGTTAAAAAAAATTAGCCCGGAACAATTAAGAGTGTGGATTAAAAATGAAAGGGATGACCAGTTGCTTAAAAAGGCCGCGGATATTCTTCAAACAGAAATTGGCAGAATACCTTCGGGGCAGGAAAGGAAAGAGTTGGGTGGCAAAAGGAATATTATAGTGGAAAGGATAAAAGCAAACAGGCATATTCAGGGGAACGAGCGGGATGTAAAAACTCCCGGCCAACGAAGAAAAAATAAGTTGAATTTTTGACTTCTATATTTTTCTTAAAAAACAAAAAAATCCCAGGCTTTGCGCTTGGGATTTTGCATATTCCGTGTCAAATAAGCTGTCTATCGTTTGGTCACTTCGTGATATATCAAGGGAGCTAAAAATACCAAGAGTAAAAGTGTTTCTATCAATGTTTGGAATTTTTTGCCCGGTCCTCCGAGTGCAACAAAATCGACTCCGTAAATAATCCCAATGTTGAATATAATCGCCAAAATCCCTCCGAGGATAATCACTTTGAGGTTATCCTCATTTTTGACGGGGTTTCTTGCGGTCACAAAAAGAAAAAGCGCAAGCGTGATCGCGGCGAGCGCGATTACGACGTCGTGGTAAGACGCGCATAGATGGCCATCATAGAATGGAAAAATAGTCAGGCAGAAAAAGTGCGCCACCGCGCCGATAAGGTAATACAGGCTACTAAGATACAGAGTTATTTTTATTAATTTTAATTTATTCATAAATTTAATAACGGGCGTTCTATCAAGCGTAATATTTTTTTTTGAATTCAATTTTATCTTCTACGCTTGTGTCAATTCGCTCTGGTTTTATGTATCGAGTAATATCTTCAGGATTCAAGAATTTGATCGTGAAAAATAATTCTTCCCAATCAGCTTCTTCCTCCTGCCTTCCAATTATCCGGAATTCGGTTCGTAATTCATCCTTAACTTCCTCCATTAGATAACGGCCGCGTTTTAAGAAAAAAAGCGCCAAGTCTTCAGTATGCTGGCATCCGGATAAAAATTTATAACCAAGATTCCTGGCTAAATTAGCCAGATGCTCTTGAAAAGCTACGCCAGCTCCTTTTCCTCGTAATGCGGGATTTGTTTCCAGTATAACGCCAAATAAAATATCCGGCGTTAGCTCTCGCAGAGATCCGTATATAATCAGTCTTCTGTAATCTCCGTTAGGCAATGCTAACTCCGGGAAGTCCTCAAGATCGAAATCTTCGAAGTGGGTGAATCCGTTTAGAAGTGCGTTCATATTTTCCGCTATGGTTTCATCAGTTATCACAAAACTAGTCTCAGTTGGAAATCTTTTGATAAACGCACTGATATTTCCGGCGATGCCGGGAATATTTTTAAGATCAGCGGGAATCAAATCCACCGGAGCTAATTTAGTCAATTTGCCGAGATTCGTATTATCTGGCGTGGAAACAACTTCTGGTTTCCCAAGGGGGTGGTTATCTTCTTGTTTTTCCATCATATTTTTTTCTAGCCTAATATTAAATGTCAGGAAAAGTTAGTATTGGAAAAGTTTTTAAAAAAAAGGGGGGGGCTAGCGATACTCTTCGAGAATATATTACCAGCCCCCTTATGGCGTAAACTCTCTCTGCTTTGGCTTTAACTGTTCGGGTTCCCAGCCGTCCGGAAGGTTTTTTTCAGAAAGAACTTCTTCTGGGTTGAGAGCGGGCGGGTTTTCAATTCCGATTTGCTCGAGCAAGCCGTCTTGGTTGACATAATAAGCTATATCAGCCCATCCGCTATACATAGGACGAATCGATGTGTAATATGCGGCTATTCTCCCTTGGTCAAGCAACACCTGAAAAGGAAAATAACCTTTGAAGCTGGGAACAGCACTGTCTCCAAGACACCATTCCAGAATCTCTTCAACTTCTTGCGCCGTTTTCAAAATTGCCTCCCATCGTCGGAATGCAGGGGAGACCACGTCTCTTCCTCCTGACTGCAGGCTGTTAATTGACCGCCCATAGTATATGGGCTAAAATTATGGCGTGTTTAGGCTTGTTTGTATTATATCAGCCTTATTTTATTATTCGCAAATATTTTCAAAATGCCCCAAGATAGAGAAATAAATCTTTCCCCTATAAAAGAAATGGAACTCCGGGCATCGCGAATCCCCGGCGTGGTATCGCTCGCGCAAGGGGTGCCATCGTTTGATACGCCGGATGCTATAAAGAAAGCGGCCATTGACGCGATTGAAAAAGGGAAAGTGGCAAAATATTCCTTATCGCCGGGTATTTTGGAATTTCGGGAAATAATCGCCCAGCAGCTTGAGAAAGAAAACAAATATTATGATTTCGAAACGGAAATAATCGCCACAGCTGGGTCTATCGAAGCGATCACAGCGACACTGCTTGCCGTCCTTGAACCAGGCGATGAAGTGCTGATTCCGGATCCAACTTACACTTCGTATCAGTCAGCCATAAAAGTAGCGCGGGGTATTCCGGTTTTTGTTCCGCTTGATGAGAAAAATCATTGGGAGTTTGACATTGAAAAATTCGAAAAGCTGATAACGCCGAAAACCAAAGCCTTTCTCTTTTGCAATCCCAATAATCCGACTGGTACGATTTTTTCCCGCAATCAACTGCATGCTTTGGCGCAACTTGCCATCAAGCATAACATATATATTTTGAGCGATGAAGTTTATAAAGACTTTGTTTACCCTGATTTTGGAAACCAGGTTTCCAAAAAGTTGTATTCACTGGCGGAATTGCGGGGGATAAGGGACAGATTAATATACATTTTTTCATTTTCAAAAGCTTATGCCATGACCGGCTGGCGAATAGCATATTTGGCCACTCATCAGCATCTGGCCAAGAAAATCCTTGCGGTCCATGACGCGCTGGTGACGTGCGCTCCCGTAGTGTCGCAGTTCGCGGCAATGGGCGCACTCGAAATGGCAGAAAATGATGTTGCCAATTTTCGAAAAGTTTTTCAAAAAAGAAGAGATTTGATCTGCAAGCGACTGGATAAGCTGCGAAATATATTTTCTTACCAAAAACCAGACAGCGCTTACTTCGTTTTTCCGCGGATAAATGAAGAAATTTTGCGGAAAGTAGCTTCAAGCCCGCCCGCATCGCTACGCCTGCCCGAAATGCTTCACATAACGAAGCAGGCGGGTAGCGAATCTTGGCGGTTTGCGATAGAATTATTGGAAAGAGCCAAGGTAGCAACTGTTCCGGGCGTGGCATTTGGTCCTAGCGGTGAAAATCACGTCCGAATGTGTTTTGGGCGGAGCGACGAAGATATCAATCTGGCGTTTGACCGAATGGAGAAATTTTTTGAAATTGAGCTAAAAGCTAAGAACTAAAATGTAAGAACAACAGCTAAAAGCATAAAGTTTTAAGTTCTTCTCTTATTTGTTTTTAGCTTTTCGATTTTAGTTTTAAGCTCAAATCGATATCATGAAACCTTTTTTCAAATCATTTATTCAGTTTTATCTGAAAATTCTCACAAAATTCGTCCTCTGGCGGCATAAGCCTTTTATTATTGCTGTTTCGGGAACAACAAATAAGACAGTCGTTAAGGATTATATTCTTAAATTCCTGCGCGAGAAATATGGTGAAGAAGAAGTACGGGCGAATCCAAGAAGTTTTAATACGGAGATTGGGCTGCCTTTGGCAATTCTATATCTTGATTCCGGATATTTGTCATTTCTAAAATGGGCGGGAATTCTGGCTAGCGGAACGGTAAAAGCTCTGTTTGCAAGGAATTTTCCTTCAAAATTAGTCCTGGAACTGGGAATAGAAAGCGAAGGGGATATGAAATATCTGCTTGGCATAGTGAATCCGGATATTGCCATCTTGACGAACATCGAGACGAGCTTTTCCGATCCCAGTTCGGGTCTCGAGGAACTATTTGAAGAATTCAAGTATCTGGCAAATAAAATCAAAAAGGACGGAAAATTAATTTTAAATATAGATGATAGCCGGGTAAGAAATCTGAAAAAATTAACTTCAGCTGAGGTCGTAACCTATGGTTTTTCGGAAGATTCCGATGCGCATGTCTCAAATCTTAAGAATGACGTGGAAGGCCAGGAATTTGATTTTACTTTCAAATCAAATGGAGAACGAGTAAAAATAAAAAAGTACGGCAAGCACTTTGTCTATGCCTGGATGGTGGCAAAGATAATTAAAGATATTCTCTAATGCCTTTTTTAGGAAGAAAACAAAAGAAAATACCGCTCGCAAAGAAATCATGGCAGCGGCGCAATCCAAAAACATATTCCGCGGTGCCGCGGAAAACACGTGAGAAAACCGGCGCAAAATTAGCCCGGATTCTATACGGAGTTCTTCTGGTTGTTTTTTTGGGAGTTTGCGCGTACTCATTTCTCTTTTCGCCCTTTTTGGAAATTGATACCATCTCAGTTCAGGGCAACGAAAGCGTGCCGAGCGAGGAGATTGCAAGCAAGGCAAATCAAGGGCTCGAAGGAAAATACTACAAATTATTTTCAAAACGAAACTATTTCTTTGCGAGAAAGAATGATTTAGCGGTATTTCTCAAAAATAATTTCAGTCGACTGGGATTGGTAGAAATCGAGAAAAAATTTCCGCGAACCCTCGTTATTCGAGTGGATGAGCGTCAGGCCGAACTGGTCTGGTGCAGCGGAGGGGTATGCTATCTCGTGGATCAAAACGGCCTTGTCTACTCTGGTGCCAGCGGGACGGATGAAGAATTGAGAAATAATAATTTTTTGACCATAATTGACGATAGCGCCAGACCCGTGGATATCGAAAAAACTTCCATTAATCCGGATTTTATCAATTATATCAAAGGCGTCAACGCGATTATTAAGGGAGATCTGAAAATTGAAACGGAAGGGGGAATTCACACGCCTTCAATCGCTTCGGAAGAAATTTATTTGCAAACTAAAGAAGGTTGGGCGATAAAACTTAGTTCGCAGGTATCGGCGGAAGACACAAAAAAAATAATTCAAACCGTGTTTGACAAGGAATTAGATTCGGAAAAAAGGAAGAATCTGGAATATTTTGACTTGCGAGTTAAAAATAAGGTCTATTACAAGTTCCGCTAAAAACTATTTTTCGAGGTCTTCGACCTTGTAGATTAAGATCGAATTTCCGATTTCAGCGTAAGGCTTTCTCTCGCGCAGCCACTCATAATCCGGCTCGCCCTGAACAATCTTGTAATAGAGGGAATTTTGCAGGAATGTCGCTGATATGGCGTACCAGCCATTTTCTTGGCCCATGTGAGCGTGCCAAATCACAGCTTTGTCTCCAAGATAATGTTTTACGTCTCCGCCGCCAAAATAATCAACTCGTATTTTCTGGATATTATTTTCATTCACCCACGCAGACAGTCTCTTGAGATCCTGGCCCCAATCAACATTTGAATCGGTTACATACTTGTAGCCGTTTTTTGATCCGCCAATGAGTTCATTAAAATATGCCAGATAGTACGGATACGCAAGGAGAGTTCCCACTACAAGCCATGCCAACAGCAAAGAAATGAACCCCCAAAAATATTTTCTATATTTTGCGCTTATTTCGCTTCCCAGAAAGGATACTTCTTTCGCTACGAGGACATACGCAAAGGGTAAGATCGGGAAAAGATGGCGGAAGCCGATGTTCAGATTACCCGTAATGCTGACGTAGGCGTAGAGAACGATAAAAGAAATCATTGAAAATTCGGCAATATTCCCATCGAGATAATTTTTTATATTGTTCCATATTTTTTTCGGAAATTGGGATAAATTGCGTTTCAGCAGGAGGAATAAACCAGTAGCGAAAGCCATCAGCATCAGCAGGAGATTGGGCAGAGGTTCCTTGATGAGGAAAACCATCGGAAAATATTCTTTGAAGCTTTGATTAGTCACTTGGCCGAAGAAATAGGTGGTATTCCCACCGGCAACTCTGCCAAAAACCATTACGAGTCCAATTAAATACTGACTGTAGGGCCGCAGAATCGGATTATCAGCCATCTGATGGATGTAAGGTTTTGCTATGGTGGCAATCTTTCCGTAGATTTGCGTGTCAGCGAGTTGGTGAATTTTGGCAGGAGGCATCGAGAAGACATTGAATTCATAAACAATGCCGATCAGCGCCAAATGGATGATCAAGGCGAGAATAAACGTTGTGGCATAAAAATATAATTTTTGGACCCAGAATTTCTTGATCTTTCCGGACCCCAAAAATGAAAAGGGCAGTTTGTTCCTGCGAAAGAAGATATAAAGAAGCAGAGCGAGTCCGAAAACGGGAAACATCAGGACGGAGGAGAATTTGGCGAGTTGTGCCAGCCCCATGAAAATTCCTGCCAGGATAATTGTCTTGTAGCTTGGGGTTTTGAGATATTTTATGAAAAAGTAAAAAGCAAAGAACAAAAAGGCGGCGATGCCAAGGTCTGTCGTTACGTAATGGTCATGGCCGAGAATATTGGCATCAAACGCGTATATCACGAGCGCCAAAAGGCCGGCTTTAATTCCAAATAGTTTTCTTGTCCAGTAGTAAATCATCCAGCCCAAGAAAAGCGATAGGATTAAAATCGGCAGGCGGGACCAAAATAAAATTTGTTCGGTATTATTCTGGGGCAGGTATAAAAACTCCCACCCGGCTTCCCATTGTCCGTTAGCGTCGGTTGTCCAAAACTGGTTTTGAGCGGGAAAATCAAGCTTGAGAAACTGGAGCGGAATACCAGCCAGGTCTTTGAGAAGAGGCGGGTGTTCAGGATTGAGCCGGTAATCATGGTAGCGGACGTAGGAATACCCAGCCGGAATATGAGCGACCTCATCCATGATAGCGGCATCCCCCAACATAGTGCCAAGAGAAATGGCGAACATAACTGCTAGCACGCCAATTACAACATACTTTGAGTACTTTTCTAACATTTTTTTGTTTTAATAAAAAGTTAATTAATATTTACCACAAAATAGTCCGTGCCATTTCCCGGTTGAGGATCAAGCTTCTGAACCTGTGCGTCGGGATAAATGGATTTTATCTTGGCGATTACCTCTCCATTGTAATACATAAGTGCTATTTTGGCTCGCGGCTTGATGATTTTCGGATCAAAGTCGGGGCGCAAAAAAACAATTCCTGGCGTTCGATAATGGGTTAAAAGCTCAACTACATGAGCTGCAACAGGCATACCGTCGTTCATTATTTGTCCGCCGGCGTTAGCCACTACGTATTTATTGTATTTCGGGGGCAGGTTATTAAGAAACAGCGCCATATTCTTGAGATTCTGGGAGAAAGCCGCGTGAATATTAAGGCTATTGCCCCAGTCCACAAAATAACGCCTAACGGAAATTACGCCGCTTGAGATAATAGCAACAGTTAAGATGACATATGTAAGGGTCCGCCAATAGCGATTTTGAATTTTATCAAAAAACTTAAATACACTTTCGAACGCAAAGGTGGCGAATAAGAGCGCAACCGGCATGGCGCCGATAACTCGCAGGGAGTGAGGAAGGCCTTCGTAGGCCAGTATGCCAGGCAGAAGCATGGCAAAAAACCAGGACAGCAGGAAAGTCGATATGACAAACTCCTCGCTTCTCTTTTCTCTCCGGATTCGAAGATAAAGGAGTCGGAAGAATTGAGCCAGATAATATCCTATTCCAAGAAGGAAAAATACGCCCACCAAGAGCTGGAGTTCAGGCTGGCTGGGCAAATTATGTCGCCAGTTTTGGTCTCCATGAAAATTAAACATTTTTAAGTTCAATGCTATGCTGGTTGCCAGGGCTTTCAGGGGATGGCCCTGATTGACCTTCGGGCTTAGAACCGAGACAGCCTCTGAACGGGTTTCAAAATACTCAGGGTGATAATAAAAAGTCAGGAGCATCGGGAGCGCGACTACTATGATCGAAAGCGTGAATATCAGAATTGTCTTCCAATGGGTTCGCAAAAAATTTTTTCCACTTAGCAAAAAGGCGAAAAAAATGGCAATTAGTATTACCGGTGCAATGCGGAAGGCGATATAGGTATGCACACCGAGTCCAAACAGAGCTCCTGCTAAAATATAATTATAGTTTGCCCCGCACCAATTTTTTATTTTCGAAAAAAAATCCAAATTTTTAGTTGTATCCCTTTGATTTTGGGAAATTCGTGCGGAGTAAATTCGCAGCCCTCGAAAAAGAAAATAGAACGAAAAAACAAGAACAAAAGGTAGCATATTGGCGCGAAAGGCGATTCGGCTGAAATTGATTGCCCAAAATGAAGTTGCGATCAAAAACCCCGCAATCAAGCCTGCTCTCCAGGACTTGAACAGCTCGCGCCCCAGAAGAACCATTCCCAGGACAGTCAAAGTCCCAAAAAAAATGGACCACATTTTGAGTGTGACAATACTTACCCCAAAAAACAAAAATCCCAAAGCGATGAGATTCATGAAGAGGCCTTCCCGGCCGTAGTTGTTGGAATAAAAAAGCTGATAGTGCCCGGTTTCATTGGCTCGGATGGCATCTGTGCCATTAACGGCCTCATCCGGGTATATCCCCGGCGGAAGAGATGTCAGATGATAGGTTCGAATGCCAAAAGCTATCAAGAGAAGGACAACAACCAGGCCGATAAAAATATACTTATGGTGGCGTGAGAAATTGCTTTTAGGCTCGACATCAGAAACAATCGCGGTTTTTTTTCTCGAAACCGTTTTTTTTCTTTTCATTTTATATTTCGCAAGACTGACTTACGCTAAGTTTAATTATATTTTAGTTGATTGGCATGCTTCTCGCAATAGTACGAGTAAAAAGAATGCCCTCATTCAAGGGACGCACAGAATAAGGATAAAAGACATTATCCACAGGTGTTTTTTGGCCTGGTTTTATGGTATAATTTAGGAAAAGAGTTTTGCTAAACGAAAATCAATTAAGTTGATTTGTTGTGTTATGGAAAAGAACAATAAAGTTGAACATTGGGGCGTGAAAGCAGGAGATTGGGTGGACGATTCCGAACCGGTTGATTTTGAATTGCCGGATAATAAAAAAATCCTCGAGGATCAATTGCTGGATTTGATTTCTAATCCTGAACAGGTCTCGGGAGCATTAAAAAAATACAAATTAGAAATGCCGGAAGCAGCAATCAGACAGATGCAAGATCATGCTTTAACAAATTGGGATCTGCTTGTCGATATTATCTATGAAGATATTAAGGTCAGTCTCGGGAATAATTTAGATAAAATTGACGCAGTTGATTTAAATAAGCAGTCGATAAAAGAAAAAATTCATCGTGAATTTGAAAAAATCACACTTCAAACCGCGGCAAGTATAATCGACGATATTCCGGAAAAAAAGCGAAGCAAAGGACAAAAAGAGGCTCTGGAGAGGATTCTTGAGATTGAGGCAAATTGGGGAAATAAAGAGGAGGGTGGCGAGGGAGCGCCAGCAGAGGGAGAATCGAGGCTGAACGAAGTGATTAAAAAGACTTTATTGAATGAGCTTAATCTTCAATATAGAAATATCAGAGCTTATATTGATCGGATTGAAAAAAACGAAGTCCCTAATAGAGGATTTAGCGAAGCAGATGCTAAAGAGCTTGGAGAAGAGATTGCTGATCTTTATAACGAGAAAAATTTGTCCAAGTATAGAGAGGCGGTAAAACTAATTATTAATAGCAGGGGAGATAACGATTTAGCATCAATCTCAATAGCGTGCAGGGAATTTTTAATCGATTCAGCATTTAAAAATTATCCGCAATTAAAAAGAATTTCGGATTGGATGGAATTTGATAAGTTTGGGTCTAAGCCAAATCCGGATATAAATCCAAGAAGAGAAAAGAAACCGAAAAATTTTGAAGCGGTGGTGAAAAGATTTGCAAAAGAAGCGAGGGGACAAATTGAAAAAGCGCTTGCTTATATCAAAGAACTTGATTATCCCCGAAGAACATTTTCAGCAGTCGGGGAATTGGAGAAGGAGGCTTTAGCCCGTGTCGAAAAGGCTATGAAATATAAGCCTACGCTAGAACATCTCAAAGCGTTTGATGAAATGGGGAATTTTACTCCCGAGGAGATGGATGAACTATGGGGAGAAGTCAGAAATGATGAAGATTATGCTAAGCTCAATGAAAGAATTGCCCAGACAAAAGAGAAAGAAAGAAAAGAGCTGGAAAAAGAACGAGCGAGAAAAAGAGATGAAATTTTAAAGGAAAAAATACGAGAAAGATTCAAAAACCATCCCGAGATCGGGGAACAGGTAAAATTTCTGCTTACTTTGGAATATTTAGCGAGGGGGAAAAAGATACGAGTCGAGGAGGCATCTTCGCCGGAGGAAATTAAAATTACGCCTGATCAACTGGGATTTTTAAAGTATACTCACGATTTTATACAGCAATATATCACAGAAGCTCCCAGAATAGTTACGGAAAAAGAAGGGCGCGATATAAGTCTCGAAGATTTAAAAGGTCATCTCGTATCATTTTTGGAAAAGCTATGGCGGCCCATAGATGAAAAAATATATGAAGGTTCGTTTAGGCCGGAAGATGTAGAGAGAATAGCGGACTATATAATAAAAGGTCGTATGAACGAAATTGTTGGGGAAAAGTAAAATTATATGATAGAACTACTTAAAATTAATCCTGAAACTGCAGAAGCTCTAGGAAAGCTAGATCAGGATTTAATGTCAAAGCTGTCTGAAAAAACCAAGAAGGTTCCTTTTGGTGTGAGACAAGTTAAGAAGCACTATTTTGGGCCGGAAGAAGAGAGAGCTGTTTCTGATCCGAAGCCTGGTGGGGTGTCGGGAGTAGCTAGACTTCCAGCGCGAATGGTGCTGGAAAACGATCCTAGCTTAACATTCAGAGATCTGGCGGGCGAAGGCCTTAATAATAAAGAGGTGCAAGAAAAAGCGGATGAATTAATCGGGGAAAAAGCGAAGGAGTTTGTTTTCAGGGCGCTTATCACTCATGGCAAATTGAGAACTGATGCCAAAACAGGAGAAGTCGAGCTTAAAGATAAAACCGATCTCGATGGCCAAGTTTGCCTGGCGCTTCTCAGTGAAGCTGGGATTGATATCTCGAAAGTAAATTATATACCCCAGGACGATGAATCTAAATTACCTGAGGCCGGTTTTGCATTCGATGTTTCCAAAGATCAGGGATGGGTTTTAAAAAACGATGGTAAATTAATGGTTGTTAGCGACAAAGACAGGTCATCCGGAGAGGATAGTACGGCGAAATTTATCTACAAGGGGCTGGTGGAGTTCGGCCTCCTAAAAGATTCGAAAATTCTGGAAAGAATCGTTGAATTCGCCACCAAAGAAGACAATATGAATTATAAAGATAAGGAAGTCAAAGATATTTTTGAAAATTATCACCAGAATTTGATGGGTCTCAGGAAATATCTAAATAGCGACCAAATACTGCAGATTTTCAAGGAACAGATGTTAATTAACTCCGAATTCAGCCCATATGAGAAAATGGATCCAAACTACCTGAAGAACTTAGTCTACACGGATCCGAAGACAGGCAAGCCGTGTAAATTCAAAGAAGCTCAGAAGAATCTTATCCTTGAACGTGACCGATATTCAAAAGGTTCCATTGAAAAAATGAAGGAGGAAGGTTTTGTGCTGAAAACCGGAGATACCTTGCACGGCGATGTGCTGGTTGATTTGGGAAGAGTGGATGCAAGTGGTATCCACAGGGGACCGAGAGTCAAGATGGGTTATATCGCGGCTCGATATTTCGGCTTCGGGGGATATGTAATTTATAACAGTGACGAGAGCGGAGGTTTTTGCTCTATTCAGACGACTAAGAGCATGAACTTTACGCTTTCAGAAGGTTTTCGAGTGAGCGACAGATATCATCTAATAACGAAGAAAAAGGGAGAGGGTCCGTTGAAAACAACGCTGGAAGATGTGATGAGAAATTTATCCGGAAACACAGGCTATCAAATGGAGGACAGCTTTAAAGAGGCTATGGCAAAAGATCGCGAGAATCAAGAAAAAAAGAGAAAAAATTTTGCAATAGGCGAATATGTTAAGGATAAACTCCTCGTCCTTTTACAACCTGGAGGGAGAGAAGGGGATGACCTGGCCGAAAGAGTAATTAAAATTGGGGGAGAAATGGGATTAATTATTGACAACGACGTGATAAAGGCAGTTGCGGAAGAAATTAGGAGCAAAAAAGATTCTCTAATTTCTGATGCTTTAGGTATGTTAACTAAATCTCACTTACCTATATTGGAATTGGAAAGAGCGGATTATATTATAAAAAATCAGGCGGATGTCGATAATATTGTGGAGATGATTATAAATATAAAGATAAGAAAATTATTAGAAATTACAGCGCCTCAAGCGGAAGAAGCTGATGCTGTCGAGATGTCAGAAGCAGAAAAACTAAGAAGGCAAGATGAATATATTGATGCGTTAATTTTGTTTAGAGATGATAAGGGTAAAAGAATTAGGGATTATTTGGATGAATATCAGGATGCGGTCAATAGGATGCCGGAGGAGAATTACGATGGCGAAGAAGCTATTGAAAGATTATTAAAAAATTATATTGGCAGAGTATACGAAGAATCCCTTGCTCAGCAGGAGGCTTTCGAGGGTGCAAATCGTGACGAAATGATAGATAGGATATATAATAAAATATATAGAAATATAAAACACTAGTTATGGGTAACCCCGAAATATTACCACCAGATTTTGGAGCACAATTTAAACAGTCGCTGGGTAAAGTTGATGAAAAATATGGAAATCCTATTCCGACTGGAGCGGCTGATAATTATCCTGGCAGAAAACCTGATCTTAAAATTGCGCCTGATAAAGTCCATTATGGCACGGCGAGCCATGGAAAAGAGATTGGAACACGTGGCAGCCGGACGAACCAAGAAGTTGTTAAATATGACCCGGATAAGCATGGAAAAGCAGAGGGTAAGCCGCTGACAAAGGAAGATTTAGCAAAAAAGATGAAGGAAGGTCAGAGAAGGAGAGAAATGTATGAAAAAGCGCAGGCAGAATTTGAAGCCAATGAAAGAATGATTGCCGAAGGGCGATTCAAAAACAAGAAATCATGGCAGGTAATTGCCGAGGCTATTGGATGGGAAAAAAAGATGGTGCACGATCCGTCCGTTCAAGCATGTGTAAATAAAAGAGAATTACTGCTGAACGCGCTCATGGATGCGGGCTTGGGAGCTTTCAAGGGGAACGACAGGAAAATGGCGCAGTTTTTGGATCACTATGACAAAGAAACCATATCAAATAGAACTAGAAACGCGGAAGTAGATATGCGGGCAGAAAGCAGCCTGACTGGCCGGGCCTTAGTCGGTTTTGCAAATTTAAGCAAGAATTTCAGGACATGGGTTGGGAGCAAATATCAAGAGAATGGAAAAACGACATTGAAGAGCTTCGCGAAGGGGATGGCGACTTCAGCTGGCATTTCGATTGCCATAGCTACAGCGTTAGGAGCAGCTCTGCCTGCTTTAGGCATTGCCGCTTTGGGATTAAGCGCAGGCAGCATCACGGCTATTGGGATGAGAGGATTCGGGGCGTTAGGAGCCGGTTATTCCGCGAAAAAGAAGATGGAAACTGCCCATCTTGAAAAAGTGAAGATAGAAACTGCCCGAAGAGTGGAAGCCAAGTTAGCGCTTATAAAGCAGAAAACGGATCTAAGGTGGAAGGATATCGTAAATGGGCTTGAGAATAGGCATAAAACAGATGAGCAAATGACTGTTGAGGATCGAGAAGCAGCTTTCGGAGAGGCCGATGCTAAACATAAACTGTATGCAATCTTGATTGGCGGAGGAACTTTTTTGTTAGGGTCCCTAATCAGTCATTTTGCGGGAGAAATTAGGGCTTCTGAGACTGTTCAATCAGCAAGACATTCAGTCGGACATGCGCTTGATAAAGTCGTGAGCCTTTGGGGAGGGATGAGTATCGGACCGAAAGCGGCGTATGCAGCTGATATCTCAACTACTGCAGGAAAAGGATCGAAATTTCCGCCAATCATGGGGGATTCATCCGAATTTGGGCCGGTAGATCCAAAAGGACCCGAGATAACGGGCGGAAAAGGATCTCATGAATTCAAGGTTATGGCCGATTCCTCCGCAGCAGGGCCTAAAAATGTTGGAGGTCCAGAAATTCCGACTGGCGAGGGAGCAAAAGCTGGCCAGGCGATCGAAAAGTTGGCTGAGGCTAATTATAAAGTAGAACCGGGTGACACAACTTATGGAATTCTAAAAAACTTCATCAAAGCGAATGCTGATAAATGCGGTTTTGATCCTAAAAATTATCCGGGCATGAGCAAAAATCAAGCGCTGGAAAAATTCGCAGCATCAAAAACAATGGGCCAGGCTCTGCCGAATTTATTGGATAAATTTGGGTTGGAATATAATGCGGATGAAATGAGCCACCTTAGGCATATAATCCATCCGGGTGACAAATTCCATATGTCAATTGGAAAAGGCGGGATAATCGACGTTTCCGTAGATGATACTTCCGGACGAGGAATGATTTTTGATACGAATTGGAATCGCGGATCAGGCAGTGGGGGGCATGAAGCGGTAAAAATGCATCATGGAGCTGGAGCAAGAAGTTCTGCGTCGGAAATTCCTTCAAAGGGTAGGGGATCATATAATGCGGAGGAAGCAGGCGCACGCAAGGGCGTTACTCGTTCTCCCAGGGAGATTGCGGCTCAAAAAATTCTAGATGAAAACGCGAAAATTAGGGAATATGTATTGCAGCCAGACGAATTGGATGCCCAAGCCCACTCCATGGCGATGGATGATCTAAGGACTAATTATGAGTATCTGCAGCATGTGATGAAAAAATCTATTGGAAATAGTTTTAGGTTGTCGGAAAAAGTTGAAAATGTTGCCGAGGCGGTCAAAAGTTTTGCTACGCTGCCCAGCGGTTCATTGCCAGAAAATTTAACTTTTGCCGAAGGAGAATATAATCAAAAAAGCGCCAAGTTTCTTGCAGAACTCTTTAAAAAATTTCCTTACAGGCCGGGGCAAGACATGAGAGATTATCTAATTAAAATTCCGCATGAAAAGATAGTCGAGCTAAGGAATATTTATAAATTATAAGTATTAAATTGAATTTATGTCTCAAAGTACAATCTTAAAACAAACGATTTTGGACGAACTGGGTATTGTAGATTTGCCCGAAGAGAGAAAAGAAAAAATTTTGGTTGATATGATGGAAGTGATTCTGAAGCGGCTGTATATAGAAACGATGGAAAAACTTTCAGAGGAAGATCGGGGCGCGCTGATGGATTTACTTGACAATAAAGCCGAAGAAGAAAAAGTGGAAGTTTTTTTACGGGAAAAAATTGAGAATTACGACGATTTCGTGAAAAAAGTTGTAGATGAGTTCAAGGCGGAAATAAAGGAAGATCTGGATAGTTTCGGCGGAGCAGATACAGAAAAGGGAGAAGAACAGCTGGCGGCAGAGTAAACTTGATACAAGAACATTTTTGAATTTAATGCTAAAAATCCATGGCGCAATCAAATTACCAGGAGCCAATTGAAAAGGAGGATCTTGATTTAAAGAAAAAAATGACCGGGGTAGGCGGCGGATTTATAGCTCCTGAAGCCAAAGAGCCACAGGAGCAGGAAAAAGAAACTTTTGCAGAGTCGGAATCCAAAGAAACTGAGGGAGTTTCGCCTGAAGGGGAGTTCAAGGTTGAGGCACAAGAAGAGAAAGTCTCGGAGAAAATTGAAACAGCTCGAAAAACCTTAAACACTCAAAAACCGGCAGCGGTTACCAGCGTGACGGACGACGCGAAGGCTGTTTCTCAGATTGATGAATATGAAAAAAAACTCGATAAGCTGGTTGAACTGGCGCTTCAAAGAGGGCCGGAACATGCCATTAAAGTTGCCGAACATCTGGATGCGAATGACAATTACACTCTGGACGAACTGCACGACCGCATGATAGCGGATGATCTTCGTTCACAGCTGGTCAGTAAGGGGTTGTTAAAAGAATTGTGAATTTAGAATTGGGAATTTGGAATGGGAATCAAGAGTAACGAATTTAGAAAAATAACAAAGTTCACTGATTTAGTTGTGTGGCAGGAGGGGCATAAGCTAGTTTTATTGATTTATACTACCACGAAAAAATTTCCTGATTGTGAAAAATTTGGTTTATCTAATCAGCTTAACCGAGCTGTCGTTTCTTTTACTTCAAATATAGCGGAAGGTTTCGCGAAGCATTCTTCGAAGGAAAAAAATAAATATTATAACACATCGCATACTTCTCTGATAGAAATCCAGAATCAAACTCTTGTAGCCAGAGATGTTGGCTATTTATCCAATTCCGAATTTATGAAAATTGCCAATCAAACTGTTGTTTGTCATAAGCTAATTATTGGCCTTATTAAAGCAACTAGGATTAATAAGTTTGAATCCTGAAAGGATTTTATCCTAATATTCAATATTCTAATTCGCAATTCAGAATTCCCTATTCGCAATTCTATTAACAAATGGATACACTTGGCTTGAATCTAATTTTATATCCGTTAGCCGGACTATTGGCTGTTATTAGTCTTGCTACCGGCCTATGGCTGCTTTTTCGGAGTCTGTTTCTTTTTCGTGGTCAGATTACCCGTTCTTTAAACATGGACATTGATATTGTGAAAGTCAGTCGGCCTTTGAAGCGCGAAAGCCAGGGCGGGGAACAGCAGCAGCCCAAAACCGAAAAGGAAATAATATCCGTGATGGAGCACGTTCTGGCGAGTCTTGGAAATATCAAAGAAAACGCCAGCCTGTTTCATCGGTTGATTTACGGTGATGCGGTGGTGGCGCTGGAAATTGCCAATCCGTCTGATAACGACGAAATTTGTTTTTTTGTCGGTGCGCCCAAAAAGTTCATTGGCATAGTGGAGAAGCAAATCCATAGTTTCTATCCCAAAGCTTCCATTGAAAGAGTTAAGGATTACAATATATTTACGCCTGGAAGTTTTACATCATCAGCCTATCTTGAACTCAAAGATAAATATTTTCTTCCCATCAGGACTTATCAGACTCTTGAGTCGGATCCGATCAATAATATTACTAATGTCCTGGGCAAGTTTGACGAAAAGAAGGAAGGCGCGGCTATTCAGGTTTTGGTTAAGCCGGCGCGCGGAAGCTGGCGGCACCGCGGGCGGGAAGTGGCGCATAAAATGCAGCAAGGCAGGAGATTGGACGAAGTAAAGCGGGATAACGCCTTCCGGCAATTCTTAAGGGGATTGTTTGGAATTTTAACGAACAAGGGCGATGACCAGAAAAATAAAAATAAGTACGGTCCGACCGGAGAACCGATCCAGCTTACTCCCGAAGAACAAGAAGTCATAAAGAAAGTTGAAGCCAAAGCTAACAAGCCGGGTTTTCGCACAAATATCCGTCTGGTTGCTTCAGCCCTTACTCAGGAACGATCTGAAGAAATTCTGGCCGAACTTGAAAATGCTTTTATCCAATACGAAAATCCGGGCATTAATTCTTTTCGGGTCTTTCGCGAAACCGGGCCCAGAAAGAAAAAAGGAGTCGCTTTTGATTTTATCTTCCGAAATTTCAGGGATGATCAAAGCTTCATATTTTCTTCGGAGGAAGTAACGAGCGTTTTCCATTTTCCGCTTTTTTCCACTGAAACACCCAAGATATCCTGGCTCAAAGCCAGAACTGCCGCTCCGCCTTCAAATATCTCGAAAGAGGGCATCAGGCTCGGGTTCAATGATTATAGGGGAGCGGAAACAGTGATTCGGCACGCGGATGACGATCGCCGGCGCCATTTCTATATTATTGGACAAACCGGTACAGGAAAATCGACAATGATGGAAGAAATGGTAAAACAGGACATCAATAATGGCGAGGGAGTCTGTGTTATTGATCCGCATGGGGAATTCATAGAGCATGTGACCGAGTGTATCCCTAAAGAGCGCGCCGAAGACGTGATTTATTTTGATCCGTCAGACATGGAACGGCCATTTGGACTTAACATGTTGGAATATGACGTTTCCAAACCTGAGCAAAAAACATTTGTCATAAACGAACTTATTAATATTTTTGATAAACTTTACGATCTTCGCCAGACCGGCGGACCGATGTTTGAGCAATACATGCGAAATGCGTCTCTTCTCGTCATGGAACATCCCGAATCCGGATCGACGCTGATGGAAATCCCGAGGGTGCTGGCGGACGAGGAATTCAGGCATCTAAAGCTCGAACATTGCACAAATCCGGTCGTGAAAAACTTTTGGGAGAAGGAAGCGGAAAAGGCCGGAGGAGAGGCGGCGCTCGCGAATATGGTTCCTTATATCACTTCAAAACTTACCCAGTTCATCTCCAATGACATGATGCGCCCGATTATCGCCCAGCAAAAAACGACCATCAATTTTCGGCAGGCGATGGATGACCAGCAGATAATCCTGGTCAATTTGTCGAAAGGTAAGATTGGAGAAATTAACGCGAATCTGCTCGGCATGATAATTGTCGGGAAGATACTTATCTCTGCTCTTTCAAGGGTTGATATGCAGGAATCTGAAAGAAAAGATTTCTATCTCTATATCGATGAATTCCAAAATTTCACGACTGATTCGATTGCGCAGATACTCTCGGAGGCCAGGAAATACCGTTTGGCGTTGGTAATAGCGCACCAATTTATTGCCCAACTCAAAGAAGAAATTTCAAAGGCTGTCTTTGGGAATGTCGGTTCGATTTGTTCGTTCCGAGTTGGCGCGGAGGACGCGGAATTTTTGCAGAAGCAATACGAGCCTGTTTTTGACGCGAACGACCTAATGAATGTCGATAACAGGAATTGCTTTATGAAACTTTTGATCAATAGCCAGGTTGCTTCGCCGTTCAATATGAAAACTTATCCTCCCACAAAAGGAAATCCGCAAATAGCCGAAGCTATTAAAGAGCTTTCAAAATTGAAATACGGCCGGAATCGTGATATAGTTAATGAAGAGATTATGAAACGGGCCAGCTTTATTACCGCACCTGCGACCGCTGACGCATTCGACATGGGGGAGAAACCGTTATAAATGAAAATTGATATTTTAATTTTTAATTCAAACATCATGACAGACGACATGAACCCGGTAGTTCCGCAGAGCGATGATACTCAAACTGCGCCAATGACTCCTCCTGCGGATGAGCCTACGACTATGCCGGAAGCAACTCCGGAAGAGCCAGCTGTTCCAGCTGAGCCAACTCCAGAAATGCCACCGGAAGAATAATTTATAGAAATTATTCACCCCGCACCACAGAATGATTTTTGTCGTAATTTCAAAAAAATATCATTGTTGTGGTGCGGGGTTCATCAAAAAAGCCAGTCAAAATCGACCGGCTTTTTTGTTTCTCGTACTTACAATTTTTGGGAAAAAGGGTCCTCAGCTATTTTCGGTTTTCGTTGCTTTGTTGGATTTAATTTGCTGTAGATAGCCTGATAAATTAATCCAGCTTGACCTCCGGGCTGTCTTGCCGAGCTTGCAACAAGTTTCCTATTGGATAAATATATTCTTATGAAAGATCCAATAAGTTTGCCATAATCAGGGTTCTTCTGGGAAATACTTTCTTTCATTAACCAAGAGGATACTTGTTCAGTGCCTTCGACTACTAATTGTTGAAATTGATCAGCGTCAATTTCTGGCTTCATAATTTCCATAGCCAAACCTTTCTAATATCTTATTTTTTTCACTATATCCAATTTTCATCTTGGAGGCAAGTTGGCGCATGGTCGCAATGGTCTGGTCGTAGGTCGGCCGGTCGACGGGATAGGGGATGAAGTCTTTTCCGCCGTGGGCGAAGGAATAACGGGCTGGGTCCTCATAGGAAGCCTTTGCGCCATAAATTACCTCCGCGGTGAGAGCGAGAGCGCGAATTGTCTTCGGTCCGACACCTTTCAATGATAAAAGCTGCTCATAATTTTTCGGTTTTATCTCCGAAACTTCGTAAAGAATTTTCTGCAAATACTTGCTCTTCGAAAAATCTTCCGCGACAACCGGAAGAACCTTGTAATCGCGGTCGTGAAGATGCAGCTTGGTGAATTCCTGACATTTATTCTCGACAGAAATGACGTCGCTTTGCGGCGTTGAATATTTCCGCAGGATGGAAGTTGGACTTCCATAATGGAAGTCCAACTTCCGAGCGGCGGTATATTTGCTCAATAATTGAAAATCTTTCATCAAAGTATTATAGCTTCCCTGGACAAGTTCCGTGCTGATTTTTTGGGTATTTTCGCTTTCTTTCGCAGCCATGTTGAGTCCGGCATGCTGTCCGTCGGAAATTATCCCGCTGTGTGGTTCCATCACCAAATTCCGAGCCGTGTCCGAAAACCAGTGATAACGTCTTGCTGTCACTGTTTTTTCGTTCATGCCCTGTTGGACGACGGCCCAGGCACCGTTGCGGGAAAAGAAAAACGAGTGATGATAAATTTGAAACCCATCCTGGACAAGCGAAGAATCGACTTTCGCCGCCATGCGGGAATTGTATTCCAATGAATTTATTTTTTCCTGCGAGAGCTCAGCTCGAGCGCCAAAGAGGGAAATTTGCTCCGGCGTTTTGAGGGAAGTCTTTCCTTTTCCGCCGCAGATATATATTCCCAAATCTTTTTCTTCCCCGCGAATCGCTTCCTTCAGAGCTGCAGTCAAAATTGTTGTGAGCCCCGAAGCGTTCCAGTCAAAAGCCAGCACCGTCCCGAGCGCTTGAAACCAGACCGGATCGGCAATCCGTTTCACAAATTCGTCCGGCCCGTACTCGGCGATGATCACCCGCGCCATCTCCCGTCCCAGTTTCACCATCCGCTCGAAGAGCCATTTGGGGCACTTGCCGTAGTCGAGAGTGAATGTCGCAATTCCACGTTTGAACATACTATCACTATATCACTATAGAATAATTCTTTCAAGCAAGTGCAACCTAAAAATTTGATTGTTTTCTTATTTCATGCTAAAAAAAACACAATTCAGGAGCACATTCGAAGGAGGTTCATTATGACTGAAGCTGGAGCCGGCTCGGCAATATTGCCGCAATGTCAGATTTTTTTTCAGGAACTTTTGGAGAGTTTTGAAGATCTCGGTGCGATTTTTGAGATCCTCAACATCCCCAACGACTCTAAAACTGCCACGAGCCTCAATCTTCCCAGAGAAGTGAAAGTGACCTGCCATTGCGGGCAGGGAAGTCTCTCCATCGCTTTGCCCGCACTTTGTGCCGGTCAATACCAGGGAGAGTTGGCTCGAGACATCAAGCGGGAACTGGGTCTTCAGGGCCTCGAGTATTTCGACTCAAGTTCCCATTTCCTCAACATTAACCCCACGGATGTGGCAGTGGCTTACGTCAGGGCAGCAAAAATCCTTGGCGTTGCCATGTTGGAAATACGGCTAGTTGAGAGTAAGCTGCGCATCTTGGAAAAGGACGCCACCAAAAAAGTTGCGGCCATTCTCAAGGCTCACCGTCCTTAGGAAGGACGAGTGTGGCTAAAAAAAATCAAAGCAGGGTTGCGATTCAGATGTTCGTCGCAACCCTTTTTTTATTCAATATATATATTATGAAAGAAGCCTCATGCTTTCCAGCAAAGATTTTTTGTTCACGTTTTGGATTTCGATGCCCGGACGGCCGTTGATTTCAATTAGGACGACTCGGTCATTGCGATCGATGATGAGATCCACGCCTGAAATAGAAAGCTGGGAAAGCTTAGAAGCTTCTATAGAGGCCTCTATCAGCTGCTTCCAATGAGGAACGCGGAAGTTTTCCGGAATATCAAAATCCGAAAGTTTGAATTCGCGTTCTTCTTTTTTGGAAAAAAGGTGAGTCACTCTTCCGGTTTCAACGTCGATCCCGATCCCGATGGCGCCGACCGTCAGGTTGGCTCGTCCGCGAGTGGCCTTAGTCGAGTGCCGCATCATAGCCATCACCGGAACATAGTTCACGCAAAAAATACGAATGTCAGGGAGACCGGCGGATTCTTTGAAAGTTATTTTGGGCGAGGCAAAAATTCTTTCCTCAACGATCGCGACGTCTTCTTCCTTGTGTCCGGAAAATTCACCGTCCAATATCTTTCGAATGTGTTTTCGAATTTTATTTTCTGAAAAAACTTCTCCCGATGGATCCAGAAAACCTTGGCTGTTTTTTTGAAGTACCATAATTCCGTTACCGCCGAAGCCGCGGGACGGTTTTATCACAAATTCATCGGGGAAAAGAGAAATTTTACTAAGATCAGAGAAACTTTTTATTTCAAAAAAAGTTTTCGGGGTAATAATGCCATGCTCCGAAAAAAGCCGCTTGGCGCCGGATTTGTCTTTCGCAAGATCAAGTGACTCGAAGGAGTTGTATTCCCGGATCAGATAATTGCGAAGGTTCATCCCAAGCGGAATTTTATGGCGGGAAAATAATTTTTCGGAAAGAGTTTTCATTTTTTTTGCAAAAGTTTAAAGCGGAAGAATTCTGTCAGCCGCATTCCGCTGTAATAGCCAACAGCAATAGCGATGAGGATCGCAATAGCAAATGTTATCCAAATCGCTCCGTAGGATTGTGTGATGAGATAACTGCCGATGAAAGTTAGCACAATAGCAACAGCCAAGGTTTCGACAGTCAGGAAAATAGCGTCTCCAATTCGATGTTCAGTTACGGTTTTGGAAAATCTTTCAATGATGTGAGTTGTGATAATTAGCGGAAAGAAAACGGTGGTGACGGCAATTTGAAATCCAAGCGGAAGAAAAGAAAAAGCCACGAGAGTGAGCACTACGGCGGACATGATAAGTGACATTTCGGCGATGTGCGGCAGCTCGAGCCGGTCAAAAAGGAGGATTTTAAAGGCGGTGCCAATAGAAATGAGAAAAATATATATCAAAATCCCCTGAATAATGTTAGGGGACATCAAAATCAATGACAGGGCAATTACGACGGGAGCGAATATGCCAAATGTTTTGATTCCTCCCATAAGATTAAGCAAAACAACTAGCGCTCCCAGAATGGGAATTATGAGAATAGTTTTGCTTACGGCTCGGTTGGCGGAGCGGGCAATGAGCATAGCCCAAGAAAATTTTTGGTTGCTGGGGACTTTTGGTTCGTTCAGAAACTGGCGGGCCGGGTCAATCGTGAATCCCAAGAGGTCTTGTCGCCCGACAATCATGTCCGTGTTGAGCTGGGAGCGGTCGGCGACCGAAAGGATGGAACTGATGGTCTGGTTTCCCAGGATAAACTCCGCGTTTACCGTTTCTCGGACTTGGACTCCGGTGGCGCTGATGACCCGGCGTTTGAGCTTGTTGCGCTGAAGCCCAAGCCTATCGGCAAGCGACGAATCAATGGCTGAAAAATCGGCTCCCGTATCGGTTTTTTCCACGATTGTTGTCGGACCCTTTGGGGACAGTAAAATGACATTTTCCTGCGCGCCAATCAAAGGACTTGTTTCGTTCTTCGATTCAAAAAAATCAATCAGCATGCCGGCCAAGAGCGCGATGGCTATGGATGAGGCTGCGATGGTGATTCGTCTGCGTTTGGTTAATTTGGGGTTTTTGAATTGCATATTTTTAATATATTTGCTTACTGTTTTATTATACGTAATTCCTCCTTACTTTGCTATGAGCAATGGACTTTTTATTTTTGAGCGTATATAATAATTGGACATGAAATTTAAAATATCCTCAAAATTTCCGCCTTCGCCAAGGCTTTGGCGGGTAAGCAAGCCAGTAAAAAACTGTGTCTAAATTTAAGATCAACTCAAAATTTAGTCCCGATGGCGATCAGCCCAAGGCAATCAAGCAATTGACCGCCGGTCTTCAGCGCGGGGACAAATTCCAAACTCTGCTCGGCGTGACCGGATCGGGGAAGACTTTTACGATGGCGAATGTGATCGAGAACATACAAAGGCCGACACTAGTGATCGCGCCCAACAAAACACTTGCGGCGCAATTGGCCCAGGAATTCCGGACTTTTTTCCCGAAGAGCGCGGTGGAATATTTCGTTTCTTACTACGATTATTACCAGCCGGAAGCCTACATTGCTTCAACTGACACTTACATCGAAAAAGAAGCCGATATCAACGACGAAATCGATCGCTTGCGCCACGCGGCCACGGCGGCGGTGCTTTCGCGCAAAGACACGATTATCGTGGCATCTGTTTCCTGCATCTACGGCTTGGGTTCGCCGGAATATTATGAGGAAACTTCCGTGAAGATTAATGTCGGAGACAAGCTGGACCGGCAGGAAATTATCAGCGGGCTCACTTCCATGCATTATATTCGTTCGGAAGTGCTTCTGCGCGGAAGATTTCGCGTGACAGGGGAGAATATTGAGGTCGTCACTCCTTCGCGAGAAGTTGTGATCAGAATCGAGGTCAAGGATGGCATCGCGCGCAGAATATCCGAATACGACTTATTGACCGGCGAAGTATTGGGAAAACTGGACACAACTCTGATCTATCCCGCCAAACATTTTGTTGTGCCAGAACCGGTCATGCAAGACGCGCTTGGAGACATCGAAAAAGAACTTGAAGAAAGGGTGGCGTATTTTCGAAAAAACAACAAGCTTCTGGAAGCGGAACGACTGTGGCGGCGGACAAAACAAGATCTTGAGCTGATGCGCGAGGTTGGCTATTGCAACGGGATCGAAAACTATTCCCGATATCTGACCGGGCGCCAGGCAGGGGAGCCGCCGCATACGCTCATCGACTATTTCGCCAAAAACTTTTTGATCGTGATCGATGAGTCGCATGTGACGGTGCCGCAGCTGAATGCGATGTACAACGGTGATCGGGCCCGAAAAACGGCGCTCATTGAAAACGGTTTTCGTCTGCCAAGCGCCTATGACAACCGGCCGCTCAAATTTCCGGAATTCGAGCAAAAAATCAATCAGGTTATTTTCACGACGGCCACTCCGTCGGAGTACGAACGAAAAAATTCCGCTCAAATCGTCGAACAAATCATCCGTCCGACGGGCCTCATCGATCCGGAATTGGTTTTGCGACCGGCGAAAGGCCAAGTGAAAGACGTGATGGCAGAAGTGGCGAAAGTGGTGAAGAAAAAAGAGCGCGTTTTGATCACAACTCTCACCAAAAAAATGGCGGAAGATCTTTCGGATTATCTCAAAGAAAGCGAGATCAAGGCGGAATATCTGCACTCAGGCGTGGCGACGATTGAGCGGGTGAATATTCTCGAGGATTTGCGGCGCGGGAAATTTGATGTGCTTGTCGGTGTAAATTTGCTCCGTGAGGGCTTGGATTTGCCAGAAGTGTCGCTCGTCGCAATTCTCGACGCGGACAAAGAAGGATTTTTGCGCAGTGAAACTTCGCTCATCCAAACGATCGGCCGGGCGGCGAGGAACATTGCCGGGCGGGTGATTCTCTATGCCGATCATGTCACCGGTTCGATGAAAAGAGCAATCGACGAAACCAACCGCCGGCGCGCGACGCAAACGGCGTTCAACAAAAAGCACCATATCACGCCGAAAACAATCAAGAAAAAGATCGAGTCGATCGTTGATCATGAGCTCAAACCCGAAATGCCCCAGGAATTCGTGAATCTCGAATCACTCGAGGATATTGAGGGATATATCAAGCAAAAAGAATCGGAAATGAAAACCGCCGCGAGGAATTTGGAATTCGAAAAAGCGGCGGTGATTCGGGATGAGATTGTGCAATTGCGGAAATTGCAGATGGGATAGTTTTGTATCTTAGCGAAAAGAACACATCGCAAAAGGCACGCCCTTAGGTTTTAATTTCCCAGAGAGGCCATTTTAATTTTTCCCATCGCAAAGAATTTTTATATCTTTTGTTTAGCGCGATAATGACGAAATAGAACATATCAATATTGATATTAGCTAGGTTTTTGGACACAAATTTATCACCATAGCCGAATTCGTACATCATTTTCCAAACTTGATTGAAGAAGTCTTTAATATTTTCTAATTTTATAAAACCTTCTTCAGTTAAGACGGATTTCAGATGTCCCAGCGGGCATAACGCGCTGAAAGAAGATATGTTTTGACCCAGATGCTTGTACAAAGAGCCGTTTATTCGAGTCATTGCTCTCCTCCTGCAAATAATTGTAATAATCCCTATCAACTATTATATTTGCTCATGCCTTTCTAAGCAAATATTGAAATTGATTTATTAACCGAGAGGTATTACTATACAGGTTGCCCCAAAATGGGGAATTTTTGCATTCGGACGATTCCTAAGATAGCATCTCAGGGGCGTCCTAAGATGTCATCTTAGGGAAACTTTATGGATAAGATAATAATCAGGGGAGCGTGTGAACACCCCGAAATATAACGCTTTGCGTTGGCTACGGGGCAAGTAATAGCATTAAAGTATGAATAGCATAATTATACGTGGCGCTAGAGAGCATAATTTAAAAAACATCAACCTCGAACTTCCGCGGGGAAAGTTTATCGTGTTCACTGGAATCAGCGGGTCGGGAAAATCGACTCTGGCTTTTGATACCATTTTTGCCGAGGGGCAGAGAAGGTATTTAGAAAGCCTTTCGAGCTATGCCCGGCAATTTTTGGGACAAATGGAAAAGCCAGATGTTGACTCTATTGAAGGCTTGAGCCCGGCCATTTCCATCGATCAAAAATCCGCTTCGCATAATCCGCGCTCGACCGTTGGAACAGTGACGGAGATTCACGATTATATGCGGCTTCTTTTTGCCAAAATCGGCGTGGCGCATTGTCCGATTGACGGGAAAGAGATTCGGAAGCTTTCGATTGATGAAATTGTGGATCGAATCATTGATTTGTGCGCAGGTTGTGGAGGTTCGACCTCCAAAAGGGAGGTCGAACCTCCAACGAAAATTGAAATACTTTCTCCAGTCGTCCGCGAGCGGAAAGGGGAATATTCAACGCTACTTGGCGAGATGTGGAAGCGTGGGTTTTCAGAGGCGTATGTCGATGGGAAAAAAATAGATCTCACCGAAAAAGCCAAGCAAGGACTCTCGCTTGCGCGATACAAAAAACACAGCATCGATATCAGAATCGACGAAGTGGAGATCAGCGACAAAAATTTAACCAGAATCTTTGAGAGCGTGGAAAAGGCGCTGCGGCTTTCGCAAGGGCTAGTTAAGATAAAATCCAAATTTCAAAATCCAAGCGTCAAATCAAATCAAAAATCTAAAATCCAAAAGAAAGACGAGAGTAGTGAAATAGTATTCAATCAAAATCTTTCCTGTCCTGATCACGAAGAGGTGGTTTTTCCGGAAATTGAGCCTAGATTATTTTCTTTCAACAGTCCGCAGGGAGCGTGCCTGACGTGCGAAGGGCTCGGAACGAAAAAAGAAATTGATCCGAATCTTGTGATTCCCGACAAAACCCGCACGATCGCGGAAGGGGCGATCATGCCTTGGAGCTACAAACCGAATAACTATCAAGGATCCATATTGCGGGCTGTGACTAATTATTACCGCATACCTGACAATGTCAGATTTAGGGATTTAAGCGAGAAACATCAAAATATTTTATTGCATGGCGACGAAGAGCCAGATATGGTCGGGGTGAGAATGCGAACGAAGACCGGGACTGTCTGGACTTTCGACGTCGAGTGGAATGGAATTTTGGGTTTTATGCGCGATCGCTATTTCAAAACCGAATCAGAAGCGGTGCGGGAAGATATCGAAAAATATATGTCGCCAAATGTTTGTCCGACTTGCAAAGGTTCGAGATATAAAAAGGAAGCGCTCTGGATAACCGTAGGTGACAAGAACATCTATGAAATATCGAGTCTCCCTGTGATGGAATCACTGAAATTTTTTCACAACCTTAAGTTGAGCCAGCGCGAAGAACTGATCGCGGAGAGAATCGTGAAAGAAATCCACAGCCGTTTGCATTTTTTGGATAACGTCGGCTTGGGTTATTTAACTCTCGGAAGATCAGCAAATACGCTTGCGGGAGGAGAAACGCAAAGAATCCGGCTTGCGTCTCAAATTGGATCTCAGCTCGTGGGCGTTCTATATATTCTCGACGAACCCTCGGTCGGGCTTCATGCGCGGGACAATACGAAATTACTGCAAACATTGCTCAAATTGAGAGACCTTGGGAACACTGTGATAGTGATTGAGCACGACGAAGAAACGATCCGCGCCGCTGATCATTTGGTTGATATCGGTCCAGGAGCGGGGAGACTCGGGGGAAAAGTGATTGCTGAAGGATCAGTCAAGGATATTGAAAATGCCAAGGATTCGATTACGGGAAAATATTTGCGCGGAGATTTGGAAATTGGGATTCCAAAAACCAGACGGCCGATCCGGAACAAAAAATGGCTGACGGTGAAAGGAGCGACGGAGCACAATCTCAAAAGCGTGACGGTGGATTTTCCGCTGAAAGTTCTGACTGTCGTGACGGGAGTTTCCGGGAGCGGAAAATCAACGCTCGTGCAGGAAATCTTATATAAAGGCTTATCGTCGAAAATTATGCGGTCGCTCGAGCGGCCAGGCCGACACAAAGAAATTCTTGGGATGCAATATGTGGATAAGGTTATTCACATCGATCAGTCGCCAATCGGAAGAACGCCGCGGTCGAATCCCGCGACATATGTCGGATTTTTCACAAATATCCGGGAACTGTTCGCGCTCACAAAGGATGCGCGCGAAAGAGGATATGGCCCGGGCAGGTTTTCTTTTAATGTGAATGGCGGACGCTGCGACAATTGCCGCGGAGAGGGCTTCATCAAAGTGGAAATGCAATTTTTGCCGGATGTTTTCGTGCCGTGCGATGTTTGCCATGGAAAAAGATACAATCGCGAAACTTTGCAGGTAAAATACAAAGGAAAAAATATTGCCGACGTCTTAGCAATGCCGGTCGCGGAAGCGGTGGAATTTTTTGAAAACTATCCGAAGATCCACGAAGCCTTAAAAGTTTTGAACGAAGTTGGGCTGGGATACATCAACCTCGGTCAGTCGGCGACGACTCTTTCGGGCGGGGAAGCGCAAAGGATCAAATTGGCGTCAGAACTCTCGCGGCGCATGACAGGGAACACCGTGTATATTCTAGATGAGCCGACAACAGGACTCCATTTTGACGACGTAAAAAAACTGTTGGACGTTTTGCACCGCTTAGTGGACGCGGGGAACACAGTGATTGTCATCGAGCACAATATGGATGTCATCAAAACAGCTGATTGGATTATCGATCTTGGCCCTGAAGGCGGAGACAAAGGCGGCCGAGTCGTCGTCACCGGCCCACCGGAAGAAGTGGTGAAGTATGATAAAGAAAGTTATACGGGAAAGTTTTTGAAGGAAGTGTTGAAATAAAAAAATCCTTCGAAAAACAATCCTCATTAACTTAGCTAAAGCAATAGAGCTATTAAAGGAAGTCGGGAAATTGGTCTTGTAAATAGTAATTTACTATTAAGGCCGTTTCCATGCTTTTTCTCCAAAGTCTATTCAAAATACTAAAGCTAGCTCCCAGGCACGTGGTTAGTGCTGGATTTACTAGGAATGAGGATTGATTATTAAAGGATTTACTTCGCTAACTGTAATACTTTTAAAAATAAGTGTCAAACAATCTAAAATCCAAAATATCCAACCTTCCCAAATCCCCCGGCGTGTATGAATTTCGAGATAAACAAGGGAAAATTCTTTATATTGGCAAAGCGACGAGCCTCAAGGATAGAGTGAGTTCGTATTTCCATTCGAGGTCTCACCTCGAATACTTCGAGGATAGACCTCAAATTGGGGGAATGATTCCGTTGGTAGCGGATATAAAAGTCCACGAGACGGATTCGGTTTTAGAGGCGCTGATTCTCGAAGCAAATCTCATCAAGAAACACTTGCCGAAATACAACGTGCGGGAGAAAGATGACAAGAGTTTCGGCTATTTTGTAATCACGAAAGAAGAATTTCCGCGGGTGCTGGCGGTTTTCAAAACGCAATTGGGAAAATATCAGGCCGAAAGCATTTATGGCCCGTATATGTCTAAGCATCAGATGGAAACTGCGCTCAAGCTGATCCGCAAAATATTTCCTTTCCATTCCATCAAGGCAAAAACGGAAAAGGGCTGCCTTGATTTTCAGATTGGGAGATGTCCTGGCCCCTACGCAGGCGCAATATCCAAAAAGGATTACCTCAAAAACATTCATGGGATCGAAATGATTTTGCGCGGCAAAAAAAAGAACTTGCTGACACAGCTCGAAAAACAAATGAAATCTTACTCGAAAGATAAGGAATTTGAAAAAGCGGCCCAGGCGCGAAATAGAATTTTTGCGCTTGAGCACATCCGGGATATTGCTTTGATATCCGAGGATATGGTATCAAAAGGTTTGGCAATCTCAGCAGATAAAATTGAAAATACAAGAATCGAAGCGTACGACGTCTCGAATATCGGAGGGGATTTCGCAACAGGCTCGATGGTTGTTTTTGCTGGACACAAGCCGGACAAGAGCCAATATCGCAAGTTTAAAATAATTACGATCAAGGGCATCGATGATGTGGGCATGATGCGCGAAATGCTCCGGCGCCGTTTTCAAAACGACTGGCCGTTGCCGGATCTCATTTTTGTGGATGGGGGAAAAGGGCATCTAAACATGGCTGAAAATGTGGTAAGTGAGTTTGGTCATGATATTCCCGTGGTGGGAGTTGCTAAAGGATCCACTCGCAAAAAAGTGGATATGTATTACAATAAGGAGGCATTGGTTTTTCAGAGCGTTATCAGTGATGAAGGTCTGGTTGAAAGAATTCGAAACGAAGCGCACCGATTTGCGATTGGTTATCACAAGAAATTGCGAAAGAAAAATTGGAAAAACAAGTAAAATACCCAGTACAGTAAAACAGTATACTGTACCAAATGTCCTCGTCGTCCAACGGATAGGGCGTAAGTTTCCGGAACTTAAAATACAGGTTCGATTCCTGTCGAGGGCATATATAAAAAGGTGAGAGCGCCCCGCCACGGGCGGGGAAATGAAGGTTCGACTCCCTCTGAGGGCACCATTTTCAAACTTTCCAGAAAAGGAAAGGAGCAGATCGGGATATTTTTAAAAAAAGTAAACGTCAAATAATAAATATAAACCACAAAATACAATTCCGACTTCTTTCGGCTTAAAATCAATATATTAAATTAAGCTCAGACTATTCCGATTTATTGTCTCCGGCTGTTGCCATCCAAATCATGTAGAGTGCCGAGAGGCCAACTAGAGCGTAAATAACTCTTGAAACAGCAGTCATGTCTCCAAAGATTGCAGCAACTAAATCAAACTTGAAAAAACCCACCAAACCCCAATTCAAACCGCCAATGATCAGTAAAATCATTGCGATCCAATCCATAGTGCTCATTTTTTTCATATTTCTCACCTCCCTTCAGTTTATATTTAAACCAAAATTGTGCGAGAAAAAAACTATTTTTCGAATGGGAAATATATCCTCAAATCATTCATTGTTGATATAATAACCAATATTCAGGATTTTGAAAAGAAATACGCCTCCCGTTAGAGGGGAGGCGCAAAATACACTAGTTTAAATTATTGCGGAGAATCCTATTCGCAAGGATGGTCACAAGACGGACAATGACATCCATGTTCTTGCGCATCTTCCTTTTCGCAGGAGCATTCATCCATCGATTTGCCGCAATTTGGGCATTTATCTTCCATGATTATGATGGTTAATTTTTACTAAAACAAATCTTATTGTAGCAAATTTTCCGGAGTTTGAAAAGTGCCACGTCTAATAATACAAATCTTTCCGCCTTCGACTTTCAAAAGTGTGGATGACTTTGAAGATAACTTCCCGGCGTTCACAAAAAAATCAACCTTATTATCGAAATATTTTTTTGCTCCGGCAACCGTAACTGCCGGTTTTTTCCCCTCCGGGTTGGCGCTGGTGGAAATGAGCGGGCCGGTTTTTCCAAGTAATTCGGTCAAAGACTTTTTTCTGGGGAGCCTGAAGGCTAATGATTTTGTTCCTCGGTGCAAATACCGAAAATTATTGCCTGGAGATGGGAGAATGACGCTGACTTTCCCAGGCCAGAGTTTTTTGAGGATTCTTTTGGCGTCATTATCCAAAATTACTCCGAATAATTCCAAATCCTTGATTGAACTGATGAGGATAATAAAAGGCTTCTTGGGGTTTCGACTGAGAATTTTGTAGGCGCGCGCGACAGCTTTTTTGGATAATGCCGAAGCCACAACGCCATAAATAGTATCGGTTGGGATGACGCCGATTGCCTCTTTTTTTATTTTATCAACAATTATTTTATTAACTTCCATAATGATAAACTAGCCTTTCAAGGGCTAATTGTAAAGGTGTAAGCTGTATGCTAGTGTAAAATCATCAAATTTGGGGAGGGCAAATCCGTGGCAGATAAAAATACACCGCCTGATTGGTTTGCGCTAACGCCTGAACAGTTGGCGTACATCAATAGCAGGACAGTCGACCAAGGCGGTCTTATTCCGGATTTTATATTCGGGGGCTCGATGGTGAAACTCCTAGAACATCCCATCGAGCGGATGTTAAAGGGAGATAAAACTCCCAAAACATCGTGAAGAGCAAGAAGATAATGAGCGAAAGTTAGGCTTGGGGCGGCTTAGTACGTTAAGCCGCCCTCTCTTTTTTGACATAATACCAAAAAATGTTATATTTTAAAAAAGGCATGAAAGCTCTTTTTGAGAGCTTCCTTTTTTAACTATAATTATTTTCTCAAACTTTATGCCGCAGGAAAAAACAATAAAAATGGGGCTGACATTCGATGACGTACTATTAATTCCCCAAAGATCCGACATCCTTCCAAAAGAAGTAGACGTCGCCACTCAAATCACGAAAAACATCAAGCTAAATATCCCGATCCTCTCAGCAGCCATGGATACAGTGACAGAATCGAATTTGGCCATTGCGCTTGCGCAGGAAGGCGGAATCGGAATAATCCACCGGAATATGACGCCGGAGCAGCAGGCGGGCGAAATAGAAAAGGTAAAAAAATCAGAAAGCGGAATGATTATTGATCCGATTACTGTTTCTCCGGAGGCTACGATTGGAGAAGTATTTGAGCTCACTGAAATGTACAGAATTTCGGGAATTCCGGTCACGGACAAAAGCGGGAAATTGATCGGTATTATAACCAATCGGGATCTGAGATTTGAGACCAATAAGAAGAGGCTTGTTAAAGACGTGATGACTAAGGATAATCTTGTGACGTCTCATGAGAAGACTACCTTGGACGAGGCCAAGAAGATCCTGCATAAATATAAAATAGAAAAACTTCCCATAGTCGGGAAAAACAACGCGCTTAAGGGGCTTATTACCATAAAAGATATTGAAAAAATAAGAAAATATCCGAATGCCGCAAAAGATAAATTGGGCCGGCTTCGGGTCGGAGCCGCAGTAGGCACCAGTTCCGATACGCTCGAAAGGGTCAAGCTGCTCCATGAGGCAGGAGCGGATGTAATTGCTATTGATACCGCGCATGGGCACACAAAATCAGTGATCGCCAAATTGAAAGAAATTAAAAATAAGATTGGCTGCGAGGTAATTGCAGGGAATATCGCGACTGGAGACGGGGCACTTGATCTTATCAAGGCCGGGGCCGATGCGGTCAAGGTTGGAATCGGGCCGGGTTCTATTTGCACTACCAGGATCGTGGCTGGCGCGGGTGTTCCGCAAATCACCGCCATTCAAGAGGTGGTAGCCGTGGCAAAAAAATATAAAATTCCCGTGATAGCCGACGGGGGAATAAAATATTCAGGCGACGTTACGAAGGCTATCGCGGCGGGAGCGAGTGCGGTGATGATCGGGAGTATGTTCGCGGGCACGGACGAGTCTCCCGGAGAAACCATCCTTTATCAAGGCAGGCATTACAAACTCTATCGCGGAATGGGGTCACTGGGCGCGATGATGCAAGGATCAGCCGACCGTTACGGCCAGAAGGGCACTGAGGCTTCGAAATTAGTCCCCGAAGGCATCGAAGGCAGGGTTCCATACAAAGGACCGCTTTCCCAAAGCGTCTATCAGCTTATCGGCGGGCTTCGATCCGGAATGGGTTATTCGGGATGCAAAAATATGTCCGAACTTTGGAGTAAGGCAAAATTTGTGCGAATTACCAACGCGGGCTATCGCGAAAGCCACGTGCATGATGTGACGATCACGAAAGAATCACCAAATTACAGGGGAGAATAAATTAGTATTTCGTATTATTGTATCTAGTATCTAGTGTAAAAAAATCAGCTCTGGGAAGAGCTGATTTTTTTATTGCGTTTTTATTTGTTAAGTTAAAGACCCGTTAGCCCTGAAGTGATTGATTTGAGGAAAAAAGGGATCACAAATGCCAAAGCTATAAGCGGGAGAACGAACATGACAATAGTGGCAATTAAAGTCCACATGAAATATTTTCGGGTTTTTTCAACTGAAACATAGATTTGCTCTATTCTCGCGTTTTGCTGGTTTAATTTATCGAGGAGATCTTGGTCCATAAAATATTTAGAGATCGGATTTCCTGGCGGAAATCAGATGTCTTTTTTAATTAATTTTGTCCAAAAAACATTTTGAGCGGTCCCTGCTGCGGGCGGGGCAATAATTGCGGCCGTAATCAATTAGCCTGTAAGTGAAGATGAACCATTCGGATTTGGGGATAATCTCCATAAGATCCTTTTCAATTTTGTCGGGACTGGTTTCGTCAGTGAGTCCCAGTTCCTTTGCTAATCTTTTGACATGAGTGTCAACTGCGATTCCTTCGACAACTCCGAAAGCGTTACCGAGCACAATATTGGCAGTTTTCCTCGCGACTCCCGGCAAAGCCAGCAGATCTTCCATATTGCCGGGGATTTTACCCCCAAATTTTTCCTTTACAATCTTTGCAGATGCCAGGATGCTCTTTGTCTTGTTCCGGAAAAAACCGGCGGAATGGATATCTTTTTCGAATTCCTTCGGGTCGGCTTTGGCGTAATCATCAAGTGACTTGTATTTTTTGAAAAGTTTTTCGGTAATTTCATTTATTTTTTTATCGGTTGTTTGCGCGGAAAGAATGACTGCCACAAGAAGTTCCCAATTATTACCATATTTTAGAGCGATTTTGGCTTTTGGAATTCTTTTTTTGAGCTCAGCAATGATTTTTCGCGCCTTTTGCTTGCGATAATCCAGATTTTGGTTTGATGATTTGATTCTTTTTTTGAGCATAAGCATGGTTAAATTATACCATTTGTGTATAATAGTGAATAGATAATAAAAAAAATATGAAAACAAACAAAAAAACCGTACTAGCAGCGGGTATCGCGCTAAGCATATTTTTGAGCGCTTCCGTGTCTTTTGGAAAAGAAGAAAAGTTAGCTTATGACGGCACGCGGAAAGTATCCGCCGTTTTAAGCGGAAAAAAGATGAGCTATAAAATGCCGGTCGATTCGCAATTTTATCAAACAATGTTTAACGAGCCGGATTATTATTGCCGTACCTGCAGCAGTGTTGCTGAGCGTGATTCCCACATGATAGACCGGGAAGATCAAAAGGAACGCTTAGTAAGCCTCGTAAATTGGATTAAAAAAAAGAAAAAAAGGCCCGATAGCCAGGCGCGAATTGCTGTTAGTCTGGTGCAGAAAATTCCCTACGACACTGACTGGTACCTTTATGGAGATTCTTCCGGGCGAGGCCACGGCACGCGCTATCCCTATGAAGTTCTCTATGATTATAAGGGAATTTGCGGGCAAAAATCCATGTTTATCGTATTCCTGCTCAAGGAGCTGGGATTCGGAGTAGCGACGTTTACATTTATTGGGGATGAATTGCATCAGGTCCCGGCAATTAAATGTTCCCCGAAATATGATTTCCGGGACACGGGCTATTGCTTTATCGACCCGAACTACAGGCATATGATTACTTATTCCGGATCCTATAAAGACTCAGACCCGGAAGTTGATATATACGCGGACGGACGAACTTTTGACGCGAAAAATGATTTTAAGGATGGAACGAAATTTCGAAACGCGCTCAATGGGGGGCTGAAAATAAAAAAGAATTACAAAACTTATAAAAAATTGGTGAAAAAGTACGGATTATGATTTTTCCGATTGAGGTCGCTTAAATGCAAAAACCCAGGCTCATACCTGGGTTTTTCATAAAAAGAAAAATGATTTTATTCCAGCATGATATTTTCCTTCAGTTTGTTTTCATTTTTAACTTTGATGCTTAAGGCGGCAATAGCTCCAATCAGGAGGAAAACCGAAGCAACAGCGAATACTTTCCCATAGGCCTGAATCTGAGCCTTCAAGATAATCAGGCTGACGAACTGTTCCATCACTAAGGGATTATCCTTCAGATTTACAAAGCTGCGCGCAGCAGTGGTCAGTACATTTGAGTTAGTGGTGTTATTAAGAATGGTCGCAAAAATCGCAATTCCAAAAGCACCGGCGATGTTGCGCGCCAGAGCTAAGATAGAAGAAGCAATCCCAATCTCATTATCCGGAACGATCGAAGCAATGATATTGGTGCGCTGTGCCATCCCGAAGCCTATTCCGAAAGCCATTATCGAAAGAGGAATAATTATGCTTAACGCCGTCGAGCGGGGGTCCAAAAAGGAAAATAAGTATAGCCCAATGGCGGCGACAAGAGTGCTTAAAGCAATGACGTATCTGGGCTGAACTTTGCCCGTCAGGCTTCCGCCAAGAGGGGCGGCCAAAACTATCATAAAAGCCATTGGCATAAACAAGTAGCCGGTTTGGGTGGCATCATAGCCTAAAAATGTTTGAGCGAATATGGGAATTAAAAAAACTCCGCCCATCATTCCCATAAAAACGACGAAATTGTTCGCCAGAGTATTGACGAAAGCCGGAACTCTGAAAAATTTGAAGTCCACAATCGGTTCAGGATGGTTCTTTTCAATTAAATAAAAAATATAGCCGAACACCAAAATCGCGGAATAAGAAATGAGGCTATTTGCGGATCCCCATCCCCAGTCTAGTCCTTTATCCAGAACCAATACGAGGGCGGAGAGGGAAGCGCCCAGGGTAATCGCGCCCCACCAATCAAAATTCATGGTCTTCTTTTCCGAAACTGATTCTCGAATAAAGGCAATGGCCATGAAAAGCCCAATAATTCCAACTGGCAAATTGACCAAAAAGATTGAGCGCCAGCCGAAATTATCAATGAGCGGTCCGCCGATAAGTGGACCAAAAACGGCGGCGGCGGCAAAAGAGGCGGACCAAACTCCAAGGGCTTGGGCCCTTTCTTTGCCTTCGCGAAAAGTGACCGCAATAATTGCCATTGCGGTTGGATAATCGGCTGATCCAGCAATAGCCTGGATAACTCTAAACACCAGCAGGGAACTTAAATTCCAGGAAAGTCCCGCTAAGACAGAACCAAAAATAAAAATTGAGAAACCCAAAATATATACTTTTTTTCTACCAACCGTATCTCCCAGCTTTCCCCAGATGGGGACGAAAATGGCATTTGCCAGGATGTAAGCTGTCGCGATCCAGCCGGCTGACGAAACAGTAATGCTAAAATCCTGGATAATCTTCGGAAGAGCCAAGTTTACGATTGTCTGATCCAAGCGCCCAAGGAATGTTCCGACAATCACGGTTAGGAGAACCAGCCAGCGGAAATTATCCGGATTATTTTTTGCTCTCCGTAGTTTCTTTATCATAAAATGCTGGCTAGTCCTTATATATCCAGGCTTTGGCCGACATGCCATTTTTCAGTTCGGGATAGTCGGCAATATTGAAGCGAATTTTTACGTTGAATTCCTGTTCCTGACGGGCGCTGGAAATGTTGAAGACCACGTCCCCACTGCGTGCGGTCGGACTGACTTCGTCGACAACGCCAGTGAATTTTTTTGACCCAAAAGCATCAACTGTAAAAAAAGCCTTTTGTCCGACTTGAATATCACTCAAGCCTTTGTTTTCCTGAGTTTGAGCGACAACTCTAAGGTCTTGGGGCCTGATCATGGTCACTGCTGCTTCGTTGGGCGCATAGTTTTTTCCAACTTCGTCGCTAGCTGAAATAATCAGTCCGGCATCTCGGGTTTTCACGATGTCATTGCCGATTTGGGCTACAGCCTGATTGGCTGCCACTTCATCTCCGGTTTTAACGAATACTGATTGCATAGTGCCGCCGTTGGGCGACGAAAGAGCAATGGGAGCAGCCGAAACAGATGAATTCTCAACATAGATCCGACTTTGCGTCAGGTATAAATAAAACAAAGCGATTATTCCGGCAATCAGGAAGCCGAAGCCGGCTAAAATAAGCCAGCGCATCCGGCCCGAGCCATTACTTGTTTTGTTGTTTTCAGAATTGCTATTTTCCATAGATTTATTTGATAGGGGGTTAATTATTTAGCCAACTCGTAAATCGAATCTCCAGCATTGAGGCCGGAAAGAACTTCCACCATACCATCTGATCCCTGAATGCCTGTTTGAATCTCTTTTTTTTCACGGAGACCATTAACTAAGACAAAAACATAGGCTTTGTCATTTTCCATAAACACAGCATCTTTGGGAATCACAAGAGTGTCGGACTTACTTTGAATGAAAAGCGATATATTCGCGCCTAAACCTGAGCGTAAGCCGCTGGTATTTTCGGAAAAATTGAAAGTCACTTTATAATTCGGTACTCCATTAATATCATTTTCTGCGGGATCGATGGCTGATATCTTGGCATCATATGTGTCAGAAGCGCCATTATCCAGGGTAATTTTCGCGGAATCGCCAACTTCGATTTTTTTGACATCGATCTGGGACACGAAAGCCTCTATTTTATAATCATTCTGACTGATAAGCGTGATAATCGAAATTCCAGCCTGCGGGACTTCACCCACCTTCAAGTCTTGAGTGGAAATAATTCCGTCAAAGGGGGCGACGATCATGGTTTTTGCGATCTGGGCTTTTGCGTTTTCGACATTCGCGTAAGCAGCCGATATAGTTTCCTCCTGAGCCTCGATCTGAGCCTTGCTGGCATCTATCTGTTCTTTCTGGGCTTTTTTGTCCGCCGAATTCGCGGTAGCGCTCTTTTTCAGCGAATCAAGGACGGCTTTTTGCTTTTTGTATAATTCGTGATATTGGTCAAGATTCGCTTCGGCGCTTTTGGCAAGATAGAGAGCCTGCTTGTATTGAGCATTAAGATCAGTTGCGTTGGTGTAGGCTAATACAGTGCCGGATTTTACGAAATTACCAACTGCGTACGGCAATTTTGTGATTTTTCCTCCCAGCTCGAAACCCAAAGCGACTTCTTCCTGAGGCCGGATGCTGCCATTGATATTCAACGCTTCTTCGATGGTTCCCTTTGCCACCTTGATTTCGGAATATTGCGGCCTTTGGGAAAGGTTTTGGTAGATAAAGCTGGCAGTTATGCCTCCGATCACTAGAATCGCCAGTAAACTTGCATAAAAATTGGTCTTATTCATTCAGCTGAATTAATTGTTAGAATTATTTACTTCAATTATCTTTGATAAAATGTCGGCTAAGGCCTGCTGCTCGTTTTTGGTCAAGCTTTTCAAATTTTTTCTCATTCGGTCAACCATTTTATTGGTAAATTTTTTCAGTTGTTCTTCTCCTTTTTTAGTAATGACGATTCTTACTATCCGGCGGTCTTCCGGGTCGCGCATCCTTTCAACCGAGCCGGATTCCGCCAGTGTATCGATAATGGATGTCGCGGATGGGGGAGTAATCATCAGATAATCCGCCAAGTCTTTCATTAGAGGACGCCGTTCCTTGATATAACGCAGGGTATTAAACTGCAAAAACGAGAAGCCCTTGCCCTTTTTGGGCGTGGTCTGCTCCTGGACCAGTTGGCGCATCGTAAAAATAAGGGAAATTATCTGGTTTATTCGATTGCGCATATTATTAGGTTATATAATAGTTAGATAGTCTAAGTATAATAATTATATGATTTTTGTCAAGGTTAACAGCTAAAAAATGGCAGTGCAAATATCAAAAATACGATTAAAATTATAGATTACAACCCAAAATAACCTTTATATATAGGTAATATAAGGATGAAGAAGATGAGATACATAGGTAACACTCTGGATTTAGCAAAATTGAGGGATTTTGCTAAAATTCAAAGTTAATTTACCTAAGGATATCTCACCCATGAACAGTCTCAATGCCGCCGCCTGGGCATATTTCATCCCCAAGCCGTTTAAATTGCTCCCGGCGCACGAAAGATGGCGTCGGGTGGCTAAGATTCTCAAGCTGTCTCGGGAAGCCAGGCTTCGCCTGGAATGGATTATCGAATACCACGAAGGAAAAAATGCCACCGAGATTGCCCGTCACTACGGAATATCGAGGAAAACATTTTACAAATGGCTGCGCGAGTTCGATTCTGACAATCTCTACAGCCTCTACA
>JBAZYY010000003.1:0-102830 GCA_041659065.1 Parcubacteria group bacterium | reverse complement strand
AAGTTCCGGCTCCGGTTCCGCCTTGGGCGACGTTCAGATATTGCTGGGAAGTTAGGGAATTGGTTCCGTTCCAGACCGCTACATAGCCGTTGGTGCCTGTTCCGAGAGCCGCCGTGCCGGTGGCGGGAACGGTGAGGGTATATGAACCTGCGCCGGTCGCCAGCGTTCCGTTGCCGGAGATAGTAACGCCGTTGTAAGTGCCGGCGGTGACGTTGCCGGTGGTGGAAACCTGGAATTGGGAAGTGGCACCCACGGAAAGAAGAGCGAGAGGATTGGTGGTGCCGATACCCAAACGACTGTTGTTACTGATCCGCATAGCTTCAGTGTCAACAATGCTGTTTACTGCCGTAACTTTAAAAATAATTGCTGATGGCATACTTGAAGCACTAGGGGTTCCATCTTTTGTAATTTCAATTTTTGCCGTCTCTACGAAGGCTGAACCGGAGTATCCTTTAAATCGCAATCCTCCATAGCTACCAGATGATCCAGAAACAGTCGGACTAGTTAATGTTCCGGCGCTGGTAGCAAAATCCATCATTGCGAAGCCATTTGATGCTACCCTGAACGCCCAGTTAGATTTACTGCCATCAGTATCATCAAATTGCGCTAATTCATACCCGGTTACCAAAGGAGAAGTGCCTGGACCCAATCTCAACACGCCGCCGGGAGTCATCGACATAAGGGAAGTGCCAGTAGAAGAAGCAACAGTGAAAAGGTTAGCAATTTGGCCAGAGGCACCTTGCAAAGCTAAATTCGCCCCAGGACTCGTAGTCCCAATTCCCACATTTCCTCCGCTCGTCACAACAAAGGCGCTCGTTCCGGAGTTGTTGACTTGAAAGAGCTGGCTCGGGAGAGTGGTTCCAATCCCCACATTTGTATTGTTGTTGAAGAGATTGGTGTTGGCGGTCCAAGCCGCTCCATCCCAATACAAGGTTTGTCCGGTGATGGTTCCGGCGGTGAGAGGAGAGATGGGATTTCCGTTGGCATAGTAGTTAGTGGCGTTGATGTCTCCGGCGACGTTGAGCTTATAGGTTCCTGTGGCGGTGGTGCCGATGCCCACGTTCGTGCCGTCGTCATAGATTACCGAACTTGAAAGCGCGCTTGTGCCGTTGCCTTTCAGAAGATAATTTGAGGAAAAAGTTCCGGCTCCGGTTCCGCCTTGGGCGACGTTCAGATATTGCTGGGAAGTTAGGGAATTGGTTCCGTTCCAGACCGCTACATAGCCGTTGGTGCCTGTTCCGAGAGCCGCCGTGCCGGTGGCGGGGATGGTGAGAGTGTAGTCTCCTGATGTTGAGAAAGTAAGGTTATTAGTTCCGAAGTTGATAGTCTTTCCGTCGGCTCCGGAGAGAGTGAGAGAGTTGGAGAGGTTGAGAGTTTTATCATTCAAAGTGAGTGTGCCTGTTCCCGTGGTGATGGTGACGCCGTTGTAGGTTCCTCCTGTTACCGCTCCGGCGGAGCTTACCCGGAATTGGGAAGTGGCGCCGACGGAAAGAAGAGCCAGAGGGTTAGTGGTGCCGATGCCGACATATCCAGTATCATTTACCACGGTAAATTGAGCAGCTCCGACATTGTCTTTTATATAAAATTTATAACCGGCAACAGCTTGCTTAATTGCAAAATCTGCGCTAGAGGAATTCGTCCAAAGACCTGAGACAAGACCAATAGCGGAAGTCACATTCCCAACGGCATATATTTTACCAGTCGTATAAATACTACTAGATGCTGAGTTGCCAGAATCAACATATAGTTTATAAGTCGGACTCGTCGTCCCGATGCCGACGTTGCCATTGAAGGACGCGACGGTGCCGGCGGAGAATGTCGCGGGATCATAACCGGCTCCCAGCAAAGAGTTAGCGCCGAGATAAATATCGTCTCCGGCTGTTGCCGGTGTCAGATTGGTTGCAGTTCTTGTCCAGAAACCGACAGTGCCGGAGGAAGATCCGGTGATGTTTCCCGAGCAGTCCAAATTCCCGGTCGCGTTGTCGATCGTGCAGCCAGTCGAGAGCGAACCTCCGGCGAGAATGACATCCCCCGAGCCTTCGGCGGCGATATTCACGTTGCCGCTCGAGACCGATCCTATGTTGATTTCTCCGGTCGTTCCCGCTTCCAAGTTGATGGCAGTCGCGGCGGTCGAGATGGAGATGGTCGGAGCTGTCCCGGTGAAAGTGAGAGCCGTTGATGATGTGTTAATTGTGTCGATTGAAGACACCCCCGTGAGCGCCGCGGAATTGAAATTCCATCCCCCGGTGAGATTGCCGTCGGTGATAGTATTTGTGCCGAGATCGAGAGTAGTCACGTTCGCCGTGCCGGTCGTGAGCGCGGTGATGTTGGTCAGGTTGCCGGCATTCATGTTCCAGTTTCCGGTCATGTTCGCGTCTGTGATAGTGTTCACTCCGAGGTCGATCGTCGTGATATTTCCGGTTGTGATGTTGGCTGTCGTGAATCCGCCGGTTGTGAAGCTGGCGCTCGTCCCGTCGAGGGTCGCGATGGTTCCGGTTGTCGCGTCAATGTCGCCGACGATCACTACGTTGCCGGTGATGCTTGCGCCGTTTGATTGGACTGTTAGCTTGTCAGCAAATGTCGCCGTCCCGTCAAATTGAATGTTGCCATCCGAGTCAATATGCCCTACTTCATTCGCGCCGGTTGAATCATAGATCGCGAATATCTTCGCGCCCGCCGCATCGCCAAGAATCGTCATCACGTCTCCTCCCGAAGTGATTTTCACCGTGTCTGCGGTTTCCGCGTCAATCGTTTCGCCGCTCGCCAAAGTTATCTTTCCTCCTTGCACGTCGATGTCGCCTTCGATTTGGAGGTTGGCGACTTGCGCGCCATCCTGGTTTGTGACGGTCACCGTCGTGGTTCCCGCCGCCGAGTTGGCATCAATCGTGATATTGCCCGAATATTCAACTTCCGGCGTGATAGCTTTCGCGATCGTCAAATTACCGGCCTCGTCCATATAGTAAGAAGCTGATTGGAAGTAAAGATTGCCCGTCGGATTGATGGTGATCGTTCCGGTCCCGGTGATCGACTGGTCACCCGTGAATTGGAAGTCGCCGTTCGCCGTAACATTTCCATTCGCGACATCCACCGAAAAATTCGCGCCACCAACGGTGAGGCTTGCGCCGGTGACATCAATCCCGTTTTGCGCGTCAAAATTTCCGGTGGCGCGCAGAGTGCCATTGACGTCGAGTCCGTAGAGTGGGTTTATTTCGTTGATGCCGACGTTCGCGCCGGAAAAATAGAAAGCGTCGTTGTCATTGAAGCCGAAAGTTCCCGCGCTCGCGTTTGCCGACTCGAAGAGGAAGGTCGGGCTCGCCGAATTGTCATATCCGAAATAGAAATTGCCCAGCGATTCGTCAATGCCAAAAATTGAAGCTGCGAGTGTCGCCCCTCCGACCGCGAAATCGTTTGCCGCATCTGTTGGAAAGACGGTTCCACCCGCGAGCGTCCACAGCGCGCCAGGCCCCCCGCCGGCGATCGCCGCGTCCAAGTCGTTGAGCACAGCTTGAACGTTCGTCGAGTTTGAGTTCGCGAATTCATCAGCCACCCCGACCAGAAAGGCTCCTGAATCAAGCGGTCCTGACGATTCGCCAAGTGAAGTTGTTCCGCCGAAGACAAGATTGGAACTTGCGGTGAGATTGAAGTTTCCAGTGACGGTCGCGGTCGCGATGTTCGAAAGATTTCCCGCGTTGAAATTCCAATCACCAGTGAAATTTTCGTCAGTGATGGTATTGGTCCCAAAATCAGCTGTCGTGATATTTCCAAGCGTGATGTTCGCCGTCGTGAAGTTTCCTGTGGTCGCGGTGAGCGCGTCTATTCCCGACACAACTCCTCCATTGAAGTTCCAGTTGCCATTCATATTTCCATCCGCGATAGTGTTGGTTCCGAGATCAAGAGTCGAAAGATAGACGGTGTTGAAGGTCGGGTTGTCGATGGTGCTGATCTCGAGGCTGATTCCACCTCCGGCTGTTCCCGTTCCGCCGCCTTGAAGATTGCCCGTCGTATTGACGGTGATGGGAGTCGATCCCTGGGCGATTGTGTTGTCGGCCGATCCATACGTCGGTGAAATCGTGAGCGTGTTCAGCGCTCTCGTCGTGATGATTCCGTTGGCTCCGGTGAAGATGGCGCCCTTGTTTGAATTTATTTTTTGCCCTACGTCGGTAGAATTTGATTGCAGCTTCCAACTAACATAGTTGTCATAAGTCCCAGCGGGCTGATAATTTCCCGCTACTTGGAAATAGCTGGCTTGGCGGCCGTCCAAGGTGTCGGCGTTGAGGTTGACGTTTATTGTTCCGTTCGAAAGCGGGATGTTACCTTGCGCGTTTCCAATCGTTTGCCCCGCGATGTTCATAGCGGTCCTCGCGAGCGGAACAGCTCCGATTCTTTTTCTTGGTGTCATCTCAGGATCCTGACTGACTCTTATTCCGAGATAGTAAACGCTTGAAGCGAAATTAAAATTTTGAGGAATTGGATTTGCCGCTCCGAGGTAGGTTTTCAGCAGTCCGTTTTCAACTTGCACAGTTTGAGTTTCTTCCCACACGCGGCTGGCTTGATCAGCATCGGATGGATAAGGATCAGTCTCGGTGCGGTCGAGAGAGTATAGCGAAAACCTTACTTCATATTCCCCGTTTGCGATTTCTTTCGCGTCCGGCCCAAGAAGGTACATGGATACGTCGAGATCGCCAACCGCGGCTTTGAGGTCGGTAGCGGCAAGTACTTGGCCGGAGGAATTTGAATTCTGACCAATTTCAACTTTAGCTCTTTGTTCTCCCGCGACTAAACCGGTTCGATCACTAGCTTCCGCTGCTTGCTGCCTTCCCTCATCAGACCCCCGGAAAGTTAATCCGGTTTCCTTTTCACGTTCATTGACTTTATTTCGATAAAAAATATTCGTGTTAAGATTACTGATCGTATCCTTCCCTGCTTTCAGTCCATGAATTGCTCCCGCGAAATGAGAGTTAACCGCCGCGCCTGATCCGGATAGCCCGTCCAATGCTTTATTATAAACAATCAAAGCTTCCCGCAAGACTAAATCATGCGCATTCGCGATGTCCACTTTTGAATAGTTTGCCACGGCGACAAAAAACAAAAGCACAAGCGACGCAAAAACCGGCTTCAAAACTCTTGCGTTAAAAGCCGGCCAATAAATCAGCGGCAACTTCGGAGTTGCCAATTCCTCTTGTCCGTTCTCAATTAAAATTTCTTCCTCTTCGCCCTTCAGTTTTTTCGAAAGTTGTTCCCGGTATTTATCTTTCCTGGCCTGCGACTCCCGAGTGAACTCACCGAGCCACTCTTCGGTCGTGTGCCAAACACCGTCAATCTTTTTTGCCCTCAGCCGGCCGCTCCTGATCGAAGAGCTCAAATACTCCCGCGAGTAGACAGATGATTTTGCCGCTTCCGCGATCGGTATAAGCTCAAGGTCTGTCGGTTCTTCAGCTTCCGCGGCAGCCGAAATGTTTCCTTCGACTGTCCTGTCTTTAATCGCAACTTTTCCTTCCGACTCGTTATTTGTCTTTTTTAATAGATTTAATGCCAACCCAATATTGGACTTATCTTCAATCTCAGCGATTTGTGACTCGACTGAATTAGCGGTATCTTCGCCTGATTTTGAACCTTTTAGTTTCTTATCATCCCAAGTTCCATCATAAACTGCAGATAATTTTTCTCTCGCGTTTTTGATTTTATCTTCCCCGCCCTCTGCTCCAGCATTTAATCTCCTTTCAACACTTGCGCCTAATTCGCCTATTTTATCAAGATTTAGGCTGGCAGGAGGCTTGATTATTCCGCCAATTTTTTCCTCCCATTTTCCAATTTTTTTGGGCGCGTTTTCCCACCACTTTTGAAGCTCGCTTCTCGTGAATATTTTTTCATTCTCCGGGACCTCCCAAAACGAAAAAAAGCGATGCAAAAAATCCCTATACTGATCGATTATTTTTTTGTTTCTTTTTTTCGTTCCCATCTTCTCGTTATTTCTCTTGTATAACAGATTTAACGAATCTTCATCATACGCTATATTATATAACTTTAAGTCAAACTTTTGAAGCCATTTCTGACTCATTTTTTTGCGCCAATTTCATAAGATTATTTTAGCAGAATTTCTATCGATTTTTTACCTAATTTTCCTCGCCATTTTAAGCTTATTTTTTGCGTCAATTTTTTGAGCATTCTTTGACTCATTCGGAATGGATTCTTAGGCGTATTCACTTTAAAGGTAATATCGGATTCACAATTCGCGCCGAAATACCAAATATCGGATTGCTTTTCGCACTCACCTTAAGCCTTTAGCGGCAATGTTCTGATTGCAGCATTACTTTTAGCTTTTCCGGTTTGTCAAATTCAAGCATAAAAAAGACCCGCTATTTAGCGAGTTATCCACAGCCTTCACTTCGCTCCAATTAAAAATTTAGAGTTATTAGTTAAAAGTTTTTTTCATATTTTTTCTTTTAGCCTGGAAATGCTAGAACCTAATATGCGAACAATCTCGTCTGCTTCTTTTATTAACCTGTTTATTTCCGGCATTAAATTCCCATCTAAATCTCTGGCGAGGATTAACCAGAATTTAGTTTCATTACCGCTCTTAAGCGAATGACTTAGGAAGTTTATAAAATCACGTTTCGAGCTCGCAGCTTGAGCTTCAGTAATATTTGCGCCGACGCTCATGGAAGATCTTAAAAGCTGATCTGATATCACGCGAGCTGACACTTTTTTTGGAAAATTATCTACCAATTTCATTACTTCTCTTGCCAGCTCAATGGATCTTTTTATGAGCATGATCTTAAACTCGCTATTTTCCATCTTTATTATTTAATTTCGTAGTCACAATTTTAAACTTTGCACTTTTAACTTTAAACTAATTTTTGACCGCCCACCCGAACACATCTTTGAACGCGCCCGTGATCAAATCAAGAAATGATATGTCCGGCGCGCCGCTATAGAAAGCGTACTTGTCGGAAGACTGCTCATTACTCCATTTGTCTTTAGCGATGATAGTGAAATTGTAAGTTGACGAGCTTTCCAAATTTGGCAGCAACGCGCTGTGGTCCAAGCCGTAGCTGTCCTCCTCTATGCTTTTCGGATTAGGCGAACCAGCCTTCATATATTCAACCGCGGAAAGCGCCGGTTTGTTTGTCTTCCAACTTACCAAAAGTTGTTTCAGATTTTTATCTTTCCCGGTTAAAAGCTCGCTCTTCACTTCAGACATCTCCAACGCAATTTGCTCGCTACCGCTCGGATACACCACCGCGTCTCCTCCGAACGAAACTTGGGGACTCACGAAATTATCACTCTTGAAAAAATTGGTTGTAGCGCTTACCCCCTCTTCCCCAAGCACCTGGCCCTCATTATCTTTTTTTTCTGCGCTAGATAGTTTTGTCATTTCAACTGTCTTTTCTTCTTCCCCTTTCTCGGGCCAGAAAAAAATAACAGAGAATATTACTCCTGCGGTAAGTAAAAAAATAAACATTCTTTTTATCACGTTTACAATTTTCAATTTACAATTCATGGTCTTCATTAGATTTTTAATTTTATTATTCATTAAATCCAAAGACCAAAGCTTAAATATCAAATCAAATCCAAAATCAAGATGACAAAATTTACTTGCGTTTCAAGATGGCTGAAAATATAAGGACTAATTCATGAGCTTCTTTGTAGAATTTTCGGCATTTCTCTTTTTGGTTTTGTTCGGCTCTGGCTATCATTCGAAGCCAATGCAATGTTTCTTTGGCTTCTTTTTTACAAATAACTATCCTATGCCTGAAATCTTTTTTTGAATCGGCGCAATCAGCTTCCATATAGTTGGCTCCTATACTGGTTGCGGAACGAATCAACTGACTGATCAGCGGCCTCGTTGTTGTATTATTTGACAATGTTTTCAAAAAATCAATAATATTTTCTCCAAAACAGGCTGATCTTTCGATAAGATCATATTTTTTAGATTTTAGATCTTGAACTTGATTTGTCATTTGGATTTCGATGTTTTGATTTCTCGTTTAATTAATTGTAAATTGAAAATTGAAAATTAATAGCTATCTCGCCCTGAATGCTTCGAGCGGATCGATAGAACTTGCTCTCCGCGCGGGACCTACTCCCGTTATAAACCCAATCGCGGCCGCGAATACCAGGATAAACGCGAGAAACCAAAGCGGATAGGAAAAGAGAGTAATGGCCTTCCCGCCCATGCGCCAGGCGACTATATTTATAATTCCATTAAAAGTGCTTCCGGCTAGTATCCCCAAAATGATCCCGACGAGCCCTCCCAGAAAGCCCATTATCGACGATTCGATAATAAACATAAGCAGCACATCCCGTTCTGACGCTCCGATGGCTTTCATTATCCCAATTTCCTTCGTGCGTTCAAGGAGCGTGACTGTCATCGTATTGAACATTCCGATCGCGCTGACCAGAAGAGCGATCAACCCAAAAAATGCCAAAATACCTTTGACCCCCATAAACATTTTATTTACCTCCTTTACCGTGTCCGACAAAGAGGATACAACCATGCCCTCTCCGCTTAATTTATTTTTTACCTCTTCGAGACTGCCGGCGTCGGAGCATTTCACTTTAATACGCGAGTAATCAATGGAGGTCAGCTCATTTTCCAGTGCAGAACTATTCGCGTAAAAAACAAGATCTTCGTTCTCTACAAACCCCACTATCTCAAATTCCGAAGTAATATCCGTTTTTTCGCTTCTTTCTTTTCCGTTTTCCATCTTCGGAAGAAACAAAGAAATACTTACTTTCTTCCCCAGCATTTCATCTGCGGTTCGCCCGAAAATCTTATAGAAAGCTGAGGACATTACTACCCCCTCGGGCTTATTGTCACTCAGAGCCAGACCGCTGGCCATCTTTTTGCCGTCGAGTTTGATAAATTGCGGCTTCGTAGCAACGACTGTCGCCTCTGAAACAGTTTCCTGATATTTGAGCTGGGAGCGAATTTCATTCGCGGGTATGACTTCGCTTACTCCCTTGATCTGGGTAATTTCGCCAACTTTATCTTTCGAAAGGTTTATTCCCTCGGCGGGATTGCCGGAAACATCCAGGGTAATTAAAGAATCGGAAGTCGTAATCGACTCCAAGAGCAGATTTTGAAGCCCGTATCCCAAAGCAACTAAAAAGAGGATGGCTCCGATTCCGATTCCCATGCCAAGAATCGTCAGGGCTGTCCGTCCCCTGCGAGCTTTGAACATTCGCGTCGACAATTTTAGCAAGTCTCTTTTCTTCATAGATTGTTTTCATCAAACATCGAGATTGACCTGAGAGCTGTTTTTATCACTTAGCCTGAAAATTTTGCCAGCAGTATTATTTCAAGTTCGCGCGCGATTTTTGCCGCTGTTCTCCTGTCCATGCCTATCCCTCTGTCTTTCTGCGGCCGATCCAGCCCTTTCCGCAGTTCAATCATTGAAAGCTGATTCTCAAAGCGCAATCTTATCAGTTTCGCAAAATTTATTTTGTCCTCCTCGAAAAGCTTCAATTTGAACAACTCAATAAGATAATCCGCTAAATTAGCCGCAGTTTCTTCGGGCTTTGAAACGTCTATCTTTGCCGCCTGGTCGGTGATTCCTTGGACGCGCTCGATTAAGCGGCGCACATTTCTTTTGTCCCATCCCGCTCCGCCCTTTTCCTCAGCCCGGTCCAGATATTTCTCGAAATCCGGAACTGACAACCTGCCGCTGATGACCTCCTGAAGCTTGTTGCGCGCATCCGTAATCTTGTCCTCCGAAACGTTAAAAAATATATGCGATAAAAATTCTTGCGCCTTAAACGGGATAAGGAGCATCCCCAACTGCGAAGGGGAAAAATTTTGGAACGATCTCATCAGCATTTTAATCTCCGGAGCTACTGTTTCTTTTTTGACGACTTCTTCATCTTCACCCTTCAGGACAGCTTCTTTCCGCTCCACGACTTCCTCGATCTTTACTATTTTTCCGTCACTCATATGAACCACTTTATTTCCAAACGAAAGATGAGTTGGATCGTGCGTGACGAGAATTATAGTCTTTTTATCTTTTTCATTAAGTTCGCGCAAAATGGACATAACGTTAAAAGAGGACTTTGAATCCAAATTACCTACCGGTTCGTCTGCTATGATAACATCCGGATCGTTTATCAAGGCTCTTGCGATCGCCACTCTTTGCCTTTGCCAACCTGAAAGTTCAGCTGGAAACCTGTCCGCCTCTTTATCAATTCCGAATCGCTCCAAAAGTTCCCTGCCGCGCTTCTCTCGCTCCTCGAATTCCGAACCGATAAACATCCTGGGAAGGCAAACGTTATCTAGAATCTTTAACGAAGAAATCAGATAGAAAGATTGGAATATCATCCCGATCTTTCGGCGATGAAATTCGACTTTTTCTTTTTTACTCAAAGCGTTGATATCCTGGTCGGAAACCGTGACTGTGCCGCTGGTCGGTTTTTGAAAACCGGCGATTGAATAGAGTAAAGTCGATTTGCCGCATCCCGAGGGGCCAAAAATCACCACGTATTCTTGCGGGTAAATCTTCAGATTGATATTCTCCAAGACCCGGGCCTCATTCGCCAGTCCCTGGTTATATGTGAGATTAAGGTTATTAACCTCGATATTCGGTTTTTGGGTTTTCACTGCCATGCAACCCTCATTATACATTCTTTAACGTGCATAACAAAATGCCCCGGAATCGGGTCCGGGGACTGCCATAGAACGAAAAGAATGGCCGAAATCAGAATATCTCATGCTTCTGTCTCTGCCAGTTTATCCTTCAAGATTTCCCAAGTTAAAAAATTTCACAGCATTTTCGTCTGTCACTTTTTCCACCTCCGCAAATCCGATTTCTTTGATTGAGGCTATCTTTTGTGCGATATATTTAACAAATATCGGTTCGTTTCTTTTTCCCCGATATTCTTGGGGAGCAAGAAACGGGCTGTCTGAGTCAAGCATGATCCTGTCAAGCGGAATCATCCGTATCACCGTGGCCAGCTTCTCCGCCCGTTCGATCGGCTTGGGATAAGTGATATTTCCCGAAAAAGAAAAAAAGACACTTGGCAGTTTCAGAAATTTTTTGGTATCCTCTTTCCCGCCGGAGTAGCAATGCAAAACGAATTTAGAAAAGCTTGGCTTTGAGGAATTCCGAGAGCTTAGCTCTCGGAAGGGAAAAGCCGAGCTTTGATAGTTTTTCGTGTTTCGTGTTTTGCGTTTTGTGTTTTGTTTGGTAATTTGTACCTCTGTGCTTTGTGCTTTCACGATGTCATAGACATCGTCCCACGCTTCCCGGCAATGCACAATCACTGGTAAGCCCAACTCATACGCAATTTCAATCTGCGCAACGAATCCGTCCTTTTGATGCATTTTAATCTTCCCCAAGTCTTGCGTTGCGTGTTGCGTGCTATGCGCTGCGTGATAATAATCCAAGCCACACTCCCCGATCGCAACCACTCTCTCGCTCTTTGCTAAATTTTTCAAGTCTTCTAAACCTTTTTCATAATTTTTGATTCCTGATTCATAATTCATAAAATACTCCGGGTGCAGTCCTACGCTCGCAAAAACATTTTTATGCACTTTGGCAATTTCTACAGATCTTCTGCTCCGCTCCAAATCAACCCCGACGTTAATAATAGCTTTTACTCTGCCCGCCTCGTCTCGCGAAGCAATACGGGCGGGCCCATTATCAAAAGCCCGCGAAATAACTTCCTCGCGGTCTTCGTCATAGTCTTTGAAATCAAGATGGGCGTGGGTATCGATCATGGAAAGTTAAAAGTTTAAAGTTAAAAGTGAAAAGTTGTAATGTAAAATGTAAAATTATTTTATCCGCGGAAACAGAACTTTTTTTTCTCCAAGCTTAGCGCCAGACTTCAACCCGCCCCACTCGAAATCCTGCGCCAATGCATCACTTATTCCTAGCTGTACAAAAATACTTTTCGATGTAGTAGGCAACAAAGGTTTTAGGATTAGACCAATAATTCTTAGCGACTCAAGTAATGAGTACATCACATCATTATTTTCTGCTCTCATATTTTTTGGGATATTCGAGCTTTTAGGATCCCACGGCTTATAAGTATCGACTAGCGAATTACAGAAGTCAATAAAGTCTTTTACTCTATTAATAACTTCATTTAATTTTATTCCCTTAAGATCTTCTTCTATTATTTCACGAACTTGCTCTGCGAATAAACCCACCATATGGTAATTAAATTGAGCTGCCTCTTTTTGACCAGTTTTGGTATTTAATACATACGGTCTTTTCAAAGGAATGTTTTTTGATTTCTCTAAATTAGATTGAGGAACGGATCCATTAAACAATTTCTCTGTTAGTGTCACAGTCCTACTCAATAAATTTCCTAATCCGTTCGCCAGATCCGCGTTGTATTTCTCTGTCAGGCGCTCCATCGTCACGTCTACATCCTCGCCAAAAGTACCCGCGCTCATCAGAAGATAGCGCGTACCGTCCACGCCGAATTTTTCCAGCATTTCGTCGATTGAAATAACATTCCCGATGGTTTTGCTCATTTTTCGTCCGCCTGAAAGCAGGTGCCCGTGCACAAATAGCAATTTCGGAAATTCAATTCCGAGATGCATAAGCATCACCGGCCAAATCGTGGCGTGAACCCGCAGGATATCTTTTCCGATAAGTTGGGTGTCCGCCGGCCAAAATCCGAGAGTTGAGCTCTCGGAGGTTCCATCCCACCCAATCCCCGTCAGATAATAGAGAAACGCGTCCGCCCAGACATAGGTGGTGTGCTCAGGATCAAAAGGCAGCGGAATTCCCCAGGAAACATTTTTCCGCGATATGGATACGTCCCGAAGCTCCTGACCTTCGAGAAAAGATAAAATTTCATTTTTATACTTCTCCGGCGCGATGCGAAATTCATCCTGCTTGATCTTTTCGATTAGATTTTTTTGGACATCGCCGGACATCTTGAGGAGATAGCATTCCTCTCTTACTTTTTCAACGATAATATCGTGATCCGGGCATCTGCCATTGACTAAATCTTTTTCGTTTTTGAACTGTTCGCAAGCCACGCAATAATACCCTTCGTATTCGCCTTTGTATATCGCTCCCTTATCGTAAAGGGTCTGCAGAGCTTTCTGGACAGCCGCTTTATGTTTCTCATCCGTAGTCCGCATGAAATTATCATATTTGATGTCGAGTTTTTCCCAGTATTCTTTGAACGCCGCCGCGTTTTCATCAACAAAAGCCTGGGGGTCCTTTTTCGCGTCTTCTGCTTTCCTCTGAATGTTCAGCCCGTGCTCGTCTGTTCCCGTCAGAAAAAAAACGTCTTCACCCTGAAGCTTATGGAATCTCACCAACACATCCGCCGCGACAGTCGTATACGCGTGGCCAATATGCGGTTTTGCATTGACGTAATAAATAGGAGTAGTAATGTAAAATTTATTCATAATATACACGAAAATTAACGAATGTTAACACGGATTTAACTAACTTTCAAAAATGGTTTTTTGTCATTAGTATATATAATTCTCTTAACATAGAGCTTTGGGCTCCTAAAATTTACAAAGTAGCCTAACTCATATTTGCTGTTTCTTAAATAGCTGTATATTTGATCGATAAAATTTTTAGGAATTACATCAACAGCTTTTATTTCGACAACAATCTTCGCATCTACTAGGAAATCTACCCTATAATTCCCAACCAAGTTTCCAGTTTTAGGAGAATATATTTTTATATTTTTTTCTTTCTCGAAATTAATTTTTGTCGATTTAAGCTCCTCTGCTATCGCATTCTGATATACAATTTCCTTATGACCCGGGCCAAAATTGTTCCTAACTTCCATGAAGATACCCTGCAGTTTATAACTTAACTCTTTATACAATAAATCTGCCATCTTTAGTCTTCGTTTTTTAGTGTTTATATTAGTTCTTTATCTGTGCTTTTTCCTTCGTTGGATTAGTGTCTATATTTGTTTTATTCGTGTTTTATTATCACGAATTCACCCTTCACCTTATCGCCGTTATTCCCATAATATTCAATGATTTCAGAAGCACTCCCCCTGACAACCTCCTCATGCATTTTCGTCAATTCCCTCCCTATCACCAGTTTAGCATCTGGCTTGAACTTTTCCAGCAATTCCAGATTTTTCAAAAAGCGATGCACGGAATCGAAATAGATGACAGGATGTTTACTTCCCGCCACTTCTCGAAAAAAAGTTTCCCGACCTTTCTTATGCGGCGGAAATCCGAGAAAACAAAATTTATCCATACTAATACCAGCAACACTGGCAATAGCTGAGGTGGTAGAACAGCCCGGTATCGGTATAACTTCAACCTTGTGTTTTGTGTTTTGTGCTATGTGCTCTATGAGAAGATTTCCCGGATCACTGATTCCAGGCGTTCCCGCATCCGAGACCAGCGCCAGATCTTTTCCATTTTCCAGATGCTCAGTGATTTTATCGACTCTGGAGATTTTGCTGTGGTGATGATATGACAAAAGCGGTCTTTGAATTTCGTATCGGTCAAGAAGCTTCTTTGTCACTCGCGTATCCTCACACAAAATCAGATCGACTTCCTTGAGGGTCCGCAAAGCCCGAAGAGTAATGTCTTCAAGATTCCCGATCGGCGTGGCAACTATATATAGTTTGCTTGATATTTTCGCAGGTAATATTTTTTTCATAGACACAACTGTCTAGCATTATTATTCATCGCTCTCGTTTCTGACGGCCAGGGCCAGGCCCAGCTTATCCGTAATTATTCCTTCAACATTTTTATGCTTGAGAATCTTTTCAATGGCCTTCTTTTTATTTACTACCCAGACGATCGACGGTTTATTATATTTTTTGGATCGCCACAAGAATCCTAATCGCACGAGAATCCTATGGGGAGCAAAAAAATCGGCAGCAGTATGGCTTATTACCGAGTTCCTGCCCGGCACAATGCCCTTAGAGCTGCGAGCGCCAAGGAGCAAGCCGACCCTGATGTTGGGAAATTTATTCTTAATCTCGCTTAAAGAAGAATTATGGAAAGAGGTTATTACGAAATCACTGGGACGCATGTACTCTATTAATAATTTTGCCGTTTCCTCTTCATAGCCCTTTTCTTTTATTTCGACGTCGAGCTTTATTTTTCCCCCTAGCTCCTTTAAGACGTCGAGCAAACGCGGAACTTCTTTTTTGTTGCGGCTGTTCAGTTCCTCGATCTCGGGCCATGTCAATTTTCTGACAAACTTTCCGTTCATGCGCCGATCATGAAAAACAATCAACACATTATCTTGGGTTTTTCTGACATCCAGTTCTATCATATCTGCCTTTTTTTTAACCGCCTCCCGGAAAGCCCGCAAAGTATTCCCATACTCACCGGAGCAATCCCCTCTATGGGCAATTACTAATTTTTTTTTCATGCTTGGCATCTTCTCAGATTAGAAATCGAAAAGCTAATGCTCTCAGGTCGGCTCTTGACTCATAACCATTCCAGTTTTTTATTTTTAGCACCTGCGCCGCTCCCAGTCAAATCTGCGTGTGGTGTCGGATTTTTTAGCCGTTCTTGGGCAGAGATATAAAAAAAGTCGTTATGCGATCCGGCTCGGAAGAAAACCAAATCTTCCCCCTGTGCCTTCTCATCACAAGTCTTGAAAGATAGAGACTCAATCCACTCCGATTCGCGGCCAGGAGCATAGCCTTTGACGACCGAAAGAAACGTCCGAAAATTTTTGTCCTGTCGCTGGGCTCTATGCCTATTCCAGTATTGGTGACTGTCAGCTGAACCTGCCCATCCGCTTCCGTGATCTTTATGCTTGCTTCCGAACCGTCTTTTCCGTAATCAATCGCATTTTCAATCAACGTTTCGACAACCAACGTCACGAGACCCCTATCAGCCTCAATAAATATTTTTTTCTCTCTTTCCGCTCCCCATCTTATCTTCATATTTTTTCTGGCAGCCATAAATCCCAAACTTTCCACGCAAGCGTCAATAATATCGTTCAATGCGAATTTTTCCAGGCTGAGAGTAAAATGCCTCGATTCGAGATCTTTGATTTTCACCAATTTATCAACCAGCATTATTGATCTTTCCGAGGCAGACCAGCATTCCTCAAGCCAACCAAACTGCTCCGGCCTAAATTCTTCTTTTTGCTCAAGGAGCGTAGCGAGCGCCAGTTTGATATGCGTGAGCGGAGTCCTGAATTGATGGGTCAGCACCGTAATAAATCTTGAACGAATCTCTTCAGTCCTTTTGACCGCGGCGATTCCCATGTCTTTTTCATGCAGCCTCTCTTTTTCCTTTAAGCGGCGCTGCTTCGAAAGATAACCGATAAAAAATCCGGCTATGATTATTACAGCCGAAATGGTGAATGAATTCACCAGAGTGACATCTATATTGGTGTGAAGATTCGGATCGGAAAAGACATATCTGGGATAATGCATGACCCATCCGTTGTATTCCGCAAAAATCAGCAGATCATAGATAGCCAGAGAAAGGAATGAAATCAGATAAACGCCATTTTCATCATAGACGTAGCTCGCAGCGATAATTACAAAGAAGTAAAAGATAAAGGAAATACTTTCGATACCCCCGGCAAAATTTATAATTATCGTCACTACAACGATATCAAACAGAAATTGCCAAAAGGTCATGAACTTTATGGCTCTCGCGCTTCGCAGAATGCCGCGCTTAACGAATAGATACCAGAAGGAATTATTAGCTATGGACAGAAGCACTAGGGAGATTATCAAGCCAAAGGAAAAATTAATGTTCAAGACTCCCGAAACTTTAGTGATGAGACCAACGAAAAAAATAAGAGTTACGTAAATCCATCTGGCCTGAAACGCGGTATGGCTGGCATCAACGAGATTTTTTATATTTTGTTTTTGCATTTTTTATTTTTTGCACCTGGAGTTACTCTGCCTACGCGCTCTTTTCCGCGAGCTTAGCTTCTTTGCTGCTGGTCAGATCATTAATAATTTCTCCGATTGCCGTTGCAACCGGCACTGAAACTATCACACCCAGTACCCCGGCTAATTTTGCCCCAATAAGAAGCGCGACGATTACCACAACGGGGTTCAGGCCCACCGCCTTTTTCATAACCTGCGGAGTTATGACATATCCTTCCAGCTGTTGCGTCAAGGTGAAGAGTAAGAGAACCAGCAACCCCGTGATCGGGCCATGCAGCAGACTTATGGCCGTGGCGATAACCGCGGAAACTATCGGACCGATATAGGGAATGATTTCGAGAAGACCGGCAATAAGCGCCAGGACCAGAGCATAGGGCGCGCCGATAGCCAACAATCCCAGATAATCTATCAGAAAGACAATAAACATAAGAAGCAGCTGGCCTTGCAGCCACCTCCCCATTTTATATTGGATTCTCGCCACCAGATCCAGGGCGTATTCCTGATGATCTTTCGGCAGAAGCGAAGCAAAAAATTTCTTGCTGCCTGATTCTTGCACTGTCAGATAAAAAGCGATCGACAGCACGATCAAAAAATTAAAAATTCCGCCCAAAAATGAAACCGTACCGCTGAAAAGATCCCCGCCGGCCTGGGATAATCTTACGGAAAAATTTGAAGTTAGATCACTAACATTTTTTTGAAGGTTGTTGGCAGCGGCGAAATCGCTTACGACCTTGAAATACCCGGTGAATTTTTCTATCAGAATGGGCAGATTCTCGCCAAGACCCTTAACCTCCGTTACTATCGGCGGTATCAAAAGAGAAATTACCGCGCCAATAATGGATAATGAGATAATATAGATAATAAAGACCGAAAGAGCTCTCGGCATTTTTTTCTTCTGCAATAAGTCGACAATAGGATCGATCGCGCTGACGATTATGATGGAAACAAATACCAAAAGAATGATATCCCGCACGAAAAACAAAAGCCAAATAAACAGCAGTATGATTATAGTCCTGAATATAGTTCCGGATGAAATATCTATTGTGCGATTCATGGAAAAAATAATTTGTACTTAGATGGCCTAAATTGCAAGTTGCCGGTTATTGGTCATAAACTCAGAATTTTTCCCAAAAATTTCTTTTCCTCCGCCTCCCCTATCATGGCCAAATTCAGCTTATCATTGCGAAAAATATCCCTCGCTACCCTGATAATATCATCTGCTGAGATTTTATCAATCCGCGCGAGAATTTGCTCCGGCAAATCAATTTTCCCCTTCATGAGCTCTTGCCCTACAAGATACCCCGCGATATCATCGGACGATTCAAGGGCGAGTGCCGTTCTGCCACGATAATTATCCTTGGCTTTTTGGAGCTCCTGTTTCCCGACTTTTCGCTCTCGTATTCTCTTGATTTCGGCGATTATTGTCTTGACTGCCTTTTCGATTTTTTTCGGGTCAGTGTCCACGCCGGCCCTCACTGACAAATAACCGGAATCCGTGTAGCTTTCATAACTCGCGCCGATGTAGTACGCCAGGCCCAGTTTCTCCCGGATAGAAAGAAATAGCCGGCTGCTCATGCTGCCGCCCAAAATGTTGGCCAGCAGAGAAAGCGCGTAACGATCCGGATGGAACATATTGTAAGCCCGAACTCCCAAGACCAGATGGGTTTGGTCGGTTTTTTTGCGCTTGATTCGAATCTGCGGCTCTTTCTGGCTTTCGCTGATGGCAGCCTTGCCCTTTCTCTCATCTTTCCGCATTCGGGCAAATATTTTTCTTGCTTTGCTTATAACCTCGTCCTCGTCAATATTTCCGGCAACGCACACAACCGTATTTGGAGCCGTGTAGAAATTTTTGAGGTGCTTCAAAAAATCCGCCCGCTTAATCTTGGAAACGTTTCCTTTCGTTCCGATTATCTCCCAACCCGCCGGCTGATCGCCGTAGAGCAGCTCCTCAAACACATCACTGGCTTGAATCGCCGGCGTATCCTCGTACATATTTATCTCCTGCAAAATTACTCCTCTCTCTTTCTCTATCTCTTTCCCGTCAATCTTGGAGTTGAGATAAATATCGCTCACCACGTCAAGCGCGAGATCTAAGTGCTTCGCGTCAACCTTAGCATAATACGCCGTCTGTTCCTTACCGGTAAAAGCGTTGTATTCTCCGCCCACTGCGTCCAAGGCTCCCGAAATATCTTTTGACTTCGGGCGCTTTTTGGTTCCTTTGAAAAACATGTGTTCGAGGAAGTGTGAGATTCCATTATTTTCCTTGTTCTCATATTTTGACCCCACCCCCGCCGACACTATCACCGTCACTGTGTTTGTATCTTTCATCGGCGCGGTAACCAGCCGCAAACCATTTTTTAAGACAGTTTTTTTATAATGCATAATCTTACGACGGGAGCTCAACTCCCGCCATTGTTTGTTAATTATTTTTTCTTGAACCTCTTAACTCGCATTAGACCTGAAAAAGGAATGATATCAATCCCTTTCTTTTCAAGCTCATCAAGAAAAAGATTCATCCCGATTGAGTCGGATTGGGTGTCTCCGCAAATGATTACATTGATATGATGTTTTTCCGCTTCTTTGCGCCATTCCTCCCGCATGTGCATACTAATAACGGTTCCAATACCAGCGTGAGATGAATGCTTAAATATTTCTTTAGCGCCGTTCGTACCCCCAGTAAAATCTACAGCAATCTTACCGGATCGAGCTTCTTTCCGGCCGACTACAATTTGCGGGCCCGCTTTGTATTTTATCGCTTCTTTATACTCCGAAATATCATTCAGAACCTTAAGCACTTCTCCAACCGTATCAGGCTTCTCTTTCTTGATTATTTTCTCTATATGATTAGCCACCAAGTTATCGGCCGGGGTATGGATACACATCAGCGGAAACCCCAAAAGTTTGGCGGCTTGGACCGGTCGGTCATAGTTATAGGCTTGAAAAATTCCTTGGGATATTTCCGTAATTCTCGGCAGCATCACGGCCTCGGCAATATTGATAGGCACACCGTATTGCGCCAAAATATCCGCTTGCAAGTGCATTACTCCGGCGATATCGTTAAGCGCGCTGCCAATCGGATGATGCCCCATGACCAAATCAATCTCCTGGCCCTTGTCACTCAAATAACGAGCCATCATTAATTCCGCCGGGTCGATATCAATTCCGACCATTATTCTTTTAATTTCCTTATTTGGATCACCGGTCAAAATCCTTGAGTCTGAATAAGGATTGTGTAATTTTTCCTCGTCAAATTCAGCTTTTTCTTCCTTGGACAGCTTTTCATATTTCTCCTTTGTTTTTTTTAATTGTTTCAAAACAAAATCTTTGCCGCGCAAATCGGATTCAATCCCCATTTTTATAGCCAGCTTGTAGATTTCTTTTATTTTCATAAATGTTATTTTCTACAATACTTCAATACTACGTAGTACTGTAATAATGTTTTATCGATTAGAACTTCTTATGAGTTGCAACTTAATCCCCTATTCTCTCTCTCAGATATTTCACTAATTCTTCAATCTTCACCCTTTCCTGCTGCATTGAATCCCGTTCGCGCACCGTAACGGCTTTGTCATTCAAAGTTTCAAAATCAACCGTCACGCAATAGGGTGTTCCGATCTCATCCTGCCGGCGATAGCGCTTGCCAATTGATTGGGTTTCATCATAGTCCGTCATAAATTGCATTTTCAATGTATTCCAAATTTCCTTGGCAGGTTTGGTCAGCTCGTCTTTTTTGGAAAGCGGCAAAACGGCCGCTTTGATCGGCGCTAGCCTCTTGTCAAATTTCAGAACTACCCTTGTTTCATCGCCGACTTTTTCTTCGGTGTAGGCCTGATCAATGAACATCAGCACATGCCGATTGAGACCAGCTGAAGTCTCCATGATATGAGGAATGAATTTTTCACCGGTCTTTTCGTCGAAATAGTCAAGTTCCACTCCCGAAAATTTGGAATGCTGCGACAAATCCCAATTTCCTCGCGCGTGGATTCCTTCAACTTCCTTGAAACCTCCAAGGGATTTGAAATTATACTCAACGTCGTAGGCTTCGGAAGCGTAGTGCGCCAGCTTTTCGTGCTTGTACCAGCGAATTTCATCCGCTTTTATGCCATATTCAAGATACCAGTCCCAGCGGATTTGTTTCCACATATCATATTTTTCTTTCATGACGCTCGGGTGCAAGAAATATTGCATTTCCATTTGTTCGAATTCGCGAGTGCGGAATATGAATTGCCGCGCAACGATTTCGTTGCGGAAGGCCTTCCCGATTTGAGCGATCCCGAAAGGCAGCTTCACGTGCAAAGAATCAACGGTATTTTTGTATTCCAAATAAATTCCTCCGCAAGTCTCCGGCCGCAAGTACACTACGTTTTCCTCGCTCAACGCATCCGTTGGGGATCCCAGATTCGATTTCACCATCAAAGAAAATCTTTTCGCCGGAGTGAGATCATCCGATCCGCAGGCGACGCACTTCAATTTTTTGGCTGCCCGCAATTCGTCGAGTTTTTCATTGATGAATTCAATCGGCGCTTTGTCGGCGCTGATGCCATGCTCTTCCAGAACATGATCAGCTCTCATTCTGGCTTTGCACTGGCGGCAATCGATTTGCGGATCGTCAAAACCCTCCACGTGTCCGGAAGCCACCCAAGTTGTCGGATGCATGAAAATGGAACTGTCGAGACCAACCACATCGTCTCGAAATTGCACCATATGCTTCCACCATTCGTCGCGAATATTATTTTTCAGCAATGTCCCGTAGTGGCCATAGTCATAAATAGCCTGCATCCCTCCATAAATTTCCGAAGAAGGAAAAACAAATCCCCGCCGCTTGCACAGCGACACAATTTTTTCCATCATGTTTTCTTTTTTTTCTGCCATAATATTAATTTAACAATTTAATATAATAATCGCGAAGCGACACCAGACTTTTTCACTTTTCATTTTTACTTTTTAGCTTATTATAAAAGCTCGTCCTAAACATCCAAAAAATTAATTTCAGATATTCGGGACGAGCCAAAATCGTATTTTGTATATAGTATTTCGTATTTAGTATTTCGCTGATCAATATTTTCAGGATCATTCCAAAATACTAGATACTAGATACTAAATACCAGATACTAATCGGTCCGCGGTTCCACCCGACTTCCCTCTGAAATTTCCTGGCTGGAGGACAGGCTAATCTCAAAAGACACTTTAAATATGGAATTTTATCGGAGGAGTTGCCAATTCCCCATGAATTAATTTAACAGGTTATTCGCCCTGCGTCAAGACTTATTCGCGCTTTTGGCGCTAAGGCCCGAAAATTACCGATTTCCCGTTGTCTTTTTTATATTTCAGGGAATAAAGGGCATATAGAAGCTCGCATTGATTCGCCGCCGCTTCGAGAAAATCCCTGATTTCGGGGTCAATTTTCTTATTTTCAAGAAATACCAGATAAGCCCGGAGAGGCGCGGTGCCATCCCCTTCAGATGTAATTACGCAATAGCCATCCTTATTGCAGATATCATTTTTATCCGCTAGATCAATAATGTCTTTGTTGCCTATCTTAATATCATCGACTTTCGTGTTGGGTGAAACTTGCGCCCAGTGCTCGGAGACCGTGTTGAGATTTTCCGGGTTTATCATCTTTAGCGCGATCCATTGCTTTCTTGCCAGAGAAAGAGCAATTCGCAAGATCTCATCGATATATTGTTTCATCTCCTTTTTTGAGGTGGGAGCTTTAAGTTTTTGCAGAAAAGATTTTACCAGCGATATTTGTACGTTAATTTTGCCCAGGTGCTTGAAAGCTTCCAAGAGCTCTTTTTCTTTTATTTCGTATTCTATTTCCAGTTTTCGAGTTTCTTCCTCCTGCCGTTTGACCGTTTTTTCGTATTGCCGAAAAACGTTCCACGCTACCGATACCTGCACAAAAAGAAGGACTGCTTCAAAAGCTTCCTCCGTAAAGCCAAAAAGTCCCCGGCTGACAAGAATGGGGGTTAGGATAATTGTGACGACCAAAATCAGAAATACTATCAGAAAAACGTTGCGAAGGATTTCCATCCTGGATAAGAGAAACCTGATTTTATCGATTATTGCCATTTACTTTGCGGATATTCTTTCCGGATATATATTACGCCGATACCGACGAGTAAGATGCAATTTAAGAAAAAGGCCTCTTGCCGAGGCCTTCAAATCACTTTAGCTTGAAGCTCCCAACAATTTGATCGGTTTTTCCACATCCGTAGCTTATCTCTTTCGGACAATCCGCCGGCGCGGTGTAGCTATAGACATAGCCATCTTTTCTGTCCAGTTCTTTTCCTTGCGTATCGCAATAGTAGAGGTCGCTTTTCGCGCAGCCTTTGTCAATGTCATCCCATTCCTCCTCCGTAAAACGCATAATTGTCAGGATATTTTGATAGCGACCTTCAAATTTATTTCCTCCTGATTTAGCTGGTAGCGGCATATAAATTTGCAGATATTCATCCGAGAGAGTATCATCGACCAAGCTTTTCACGTATCCGGTCTTATACATCCAATCTCCAATTTCCTTCGGGATAGTAACCTCATAGTCCAAACCGTCATCCTTTACTGTTTTTTCCGCGGAACTGGCTATCTTTTTTTGAACTGCGCCTGTTTGAATCGGCGCCTGATAGGCATTTGCCTTGCTCGCTGCGATGTCCGTTGAATTATTCAAAACCAAGAGAAACATAAACAAAGCCGCTTCAAGGAGTGCTGTCAGAACGATCAGAGAAACTCCGAACCGCAGGTTATCTTTGTGCCATTTTATTTTCAGCTCTTTGGTGTCGGCCTTTTTGCTTTGGCTGCTAAAAAACTTTTTTGCCGCCGCAACTTTCACGCCTGATTTAATTTTCCTTTTATTATTCGGCGTTTTTTTGCTTTTTGTTTGAATCCTCCCTTTCATTGTTTTATACGTTAGTTAGATAATTTCTTTTCCAAATAATAACATATTTTTATCTTTGCGCATAGCAAAAAAGTTATCCACAAAACATTTTTTTTCTAAGTAAAGTTTTTTCCGGATAGTCTTTTTCAAGCCTAAGATAGTATATGCTTTTGCTCCCGCCATGGGCCTCTGCGACGGTCTTGCCATCCGGACTTTTTATTTCGGCTACTCGCGACAGTGATATACCGGAACTGGAAATAACTTCGACTTCTTCGCCTTCTCTGAGTGCGTTGTGAACTTTCGCTTTGTGAAAAAAATCTTTGCCTGATTTTATTATTTGTCCCACAAATTGGTAATCGTTTTTTTTGTGCGAACATGAGAAATTATTCTCCCAACCTTCTTTCCCGAGTAAAAATCCGGTGGTATAGCCGCGATTCGTCAATTTCATAAGCTCGTTCTTGGCTTCGGCGGTAATTATCTTTATTTTCCCCTTATTTTTTTCAGAGGCCGCGGCATTCAAAACTTCCCGATAAAACTTCGTAGCAACGGAAACATAGTAGACGCTCTTGGTTCGCCCTTCGATCTTGAAAGCATTTACTCCCGCTTCTGCAAGCTTGTCCAGATATTCAATCAGACAAAGATCTTTGGAATTGAAAATATACGTCCCATTTTTATCCTCACTGACAACTGCACTCTGCTTGTTGTCTATTGATAATAAACAGTCTTCCGAAACTTTTAATTTTTCACTTTTAACTTTTAACTTAGTCTTCCATCTGCAAGGCTGGATGCAGTCTCCGAGGTTCGCGCTCCGATTCGCCAGCCAACGCGAAAGGAGGCATCGGCCGCTATAACTCATACACATCGCTCCATGGACGAAATATTCGAGTTCGATCTTAGGACATTTTTTCCTGATTGCCTTTATTTCCGAGAGCGTCACTTCGCGCGCCAAGATAATCCTTGAAATACCCTGTTCGCTCCAGAATTTTACGGATTCGGAGTTGGTCGTATTGGCCTGAGTTGAGAGATGAATTCTGATTTTTGGGATTTTCTTTCTGAGCAATCTTACAACCCCGGGATCGCTGACGATCAGTGCGTCGGGCTTTATGCTTTTTATGAATGCCACATGCTTTTCGAGTAATTTCAAGTGGCGCTCGTGCGCGTATATGTTGAGCGTAAAATAAATCTTCTTCTTGGCGGATCTCGCCAATTCCACCGCCTTTTTTAGCTTAGCTTCGTTGAATTCATTAATTCTTGAGCGCAGGGAAAAGGCTGGTAGGCCAACATAGACCGCGTCTGCTCCGTAATGATAAGCATATTCAATTTTTTCGAGACTCCCGCCGGGAGCAATAAGTTCCATGGTTTGATATATTTATATAATAAAAGAAAGAATTACAAATTTTTAGGGACTCTCGCGTTCAGGTTCCGAAAATTTATAATTCTTTCTCCGCTTTTTAGGATTCTTTCCTTATCCGCTCGTTATTCTCCAGGATTGATTTTATAAATCTAGGATCATAACCGGAATCTTCAGCGGCCTTTGCAATCGCGTTAACATCTTTAGGTATGCATTTTCCCTCAAAACCACGTTTGTCCGGAAAGACTGCGGTAAACATCCTGCCCACCCGTTCGTCCAGAAGCCACAGTTCCCGGAGTTCTTTGTAATCAACTCCAAAAGATTTGGCTATGCCGTAGAATTCATTGCAGAATGTCACTTTAGCAGCAATAAAAGAGTTTTCCATATATTTAACCAGTTCGGCCGTGGTCGAATCCGTCGCGAAAAATTTCGCGTCCGGCCCCATTATCCGCACAAAATAGTCCATAATTTGAGAAGCTGTTTCCTTTTTCCCGCCAACAATATGGAAATTATGGTATTTCATTTTCTTTGGGTGGGGATATTTCCAATGCGGCACAAAATATCCTCCCTCGCCGATGTACTCCGGGGAAAAACAAATTTTTTTGCCCGTTTTTTCAATAAGCTTGGCTGTTGTTCCTGGCGGAATCGTACTCTTTATCAGGATTAGCGGAGTTTCAAGCCAATTAATAGCCTCTTCGATAATCGACAAGTCGCAGGCTCCGCTCTCGCTCATCGGAGTGGGGACGCAAACAACCGCCAAATCACACGCGTTAATCTCTTCTTTTGTTGCCGAACCATCGACCTCCGGATCGTAAAAAGCAACTTCAAAATTATCCTCGAAAAACTTATACACTGCCTTGCCAACGTAGCCATAGCCGACCACGCCGACTTTTTTCTTCTGATTTATCGCCATATAAACGAATTAATGCTTACTCGGCAAACGCCCATAAAAATCCTTCTACAATCTAGCAACTTCAGTATTGTTTTGCAATATCCGCATGAGATCCAAATAAAATTTCAAATTATGGATGCTGGCCAATCTCCCGGCCAGTGGTTCGCCGACTGAGAATAAATGCCGGATATAGGACCGCGAATAATTCCGGCAGGTATAGCAATCGCACTGGAAATCAATGGGAGAAAAATCTTCCCTGAACTTTTCGTTGGTAATATTAATGGTATCATAAAATTCCTTGTGGCTTAAATCTTTATCTTTCCGAATAAACAATGACCCGTGCCGGGCATTTCGGGTCGGGATGACACAATCGAACATATCAATTCCGGAATTAACCGCGTGAACAATTTCCTCCGGCTTCCCCAGCCCCATCAGATAGCGCGGCTTGTTTTCCGGAAGCATTGGCAAGACCCAACTCAGAACTTCCTGCATTTTCTCTCTCGGCTCTCCAACCGCAACTCCTCCGATCGCGTACCCATCAAAATTAAGTTTAAGTAACTGCCGTGCGCTTTCTTGGCGCAAGTCTTTATACACTGATCCTTGAATTATTCCAAATAGCAAAGGTTGAGACAATTTTGAATTTTTGAATTTTGAATCACAACTTTGAACTTTGAACTTTGAACTTTGAACTCGTTGTTTGAAGTATTTCAAACAACGCTCCGCCCATCTCGTCGTCCTTTCCAGCGAATTTTTGGCATAATCCCAATCACAGGGATATGGCGGACACTCATCCAGGACCATGACGATGTCGCTCCCAAGCGCCAACTGTATCTCGATTGATTTTTCCGGCGTTAAAAAATGTTTTTTTCCATCAAACGGATCCACGAACTCGACCCCTTCCTCCGTGATCTTGCTGCCAACATCTTTCGGCGCGATATGCTCGCTGGCCAGCGTTCCTTTTCTTAAATTTACTTTCGCTCCGAGTGAAAACACCTGGTATCCGCCTGAATCCGTAAGCATCGGCCCATTCCAATTCATAAATTTTTGGAGGCCGCCCGCTTTTCTCACCAGCTCATGTCCCGGCCTCAACCAGAGATGATAGGTGTTGCCTAAAATTATTTCCGCTCCGATTTCTCTCAGTTCCTCCGGGCTGACATTTTTTACGGCGCCCTTTGTGGCAATCGGCAAAAAAAACGGCGTATTGACTATGCCGTGCATCGTTTGCAACTTGCCTATTCTTTTGTTTCTGCTTTGGCTGGTAATCTCAAGCATAATCGACTAAACCTCAAATTCGCGTTAGTAATTAAGTTGCGCGCCATGCGTCGTGTGTTATGAGGCTACAGTGCCACCTTCCCGCTATCTCCAACACTGATGTCTTCCTGAAGATTGGAATTTTTTTCACCCAGCCCTGTCTCAAGCTTTTCTTTCGTAAACGTGTCATCCGCCGAAAAGACGGCCTTGCTTATGAGCGGGATATATTGCCCTTTTTGGTTTTCAGAGGGAGTCGCTCCGATTTGAAAAGCCAGTTGTTTGGGATCGGTCAAAATACCAACTCCGGCCGGCATGGTCCCGATATTCCAAGTCAGTTCATTGGTCCGATCATTAAAACTAACACTCGCGTCCTTAGGAAGAAAATTGTTTTTCCACTTAATGCCCGGAGCCAGCGTCACGGCGACCTTCACGTTTGTGATGTCATTTGAAACATTGGTCAGTTTCAGATGGATGCTAAACGTAGTTTCCTCCCCGACCTTGAGAGGCAGCGATCCGGAATTTTCAAGCCCGGTATCGTCATTATACCAGCCCGTTTCTTCAATCAGAAGTTTCGACTTAAGCTTTACTCCCACGGTATTGCTCGCGATTATCTTATTCACTCCTTCCGGAGTGGGAATATCCGGACTATCCATCTTGGCATTGGCCGCAAAAGAAAAGTTTTTATCCTTAGTGCTGGCTATGGGAATTTGATCTTTGATTTTTACTGAAAAAGATATTTCCCCCGCTTCTCCGGGTTCCAGGAGTTTTAATTTATCCGTATCGGACCCTTTCCAGGTAATAACGCTGCTGCCGGAATCAAGCGAACCATTTGAACTATTGAATCTCAGCGTGGAATAATCTATGATCGGGCTGACCATTTCCTCGGTAAGAATTATATCCTTAAGTCCAATTCGGCCCGTATTTTTATATTTGATATTAAAATTCAATGTTTCGCCCGCGTTCACGGAAATATTATCCTTTTCCTTGTTAATAGTCTGGGCGACTAGAAGAGCTGATCCGACTATTCTCACGCTGGCATCCGATTTTTGGTAGGCAACAAACTCTTCATTATCGCCAAATTCCCCGATTGAAGCGCTAAACCTTTTTACTTCATCCGCCCCGCCGCTTATTGATCCCGTGAATTTTATTTCACCCTTCTGTCCGGCTTCGAGATCGCCGACATACCACAAGCTATTGTCCCGGGTAGCCAGCGGCTCGGCAGAAATATAAGTGAAATCTTTTGGATATTCCGCCTTTATCTTTAAATCCTTGAAGGCATCTTGCCCGGTGTTTTCATATTTTACCGTGTAGGTGACTGAATTTCCCGCTGATGCGTTTTGCGGGCCGGAAAGCTCAAGCGTCAAAGGGCTGGAGGAGATAAAGACGCTTTGCTTGCTTTCGGTCGAAAACGTGGAATTGAAATTCGAAGAGCTGTAATCCAGTTTGACATTCAAGTAAACCATCAAGTCCTTAGGCCCAAAAAACTTTCCTTTTAGGATGAGCTTGCCGCTGGCTTTTTTGTCGATCGCCCCAATATTGTATTTGCTGGCATTGGGTCCGTCCGCTACGAGATCGAGATTCCCGATCGGTTTGAAATTGTCCGAGTAGCCGATTCTGACAACGGCGTCCTTGAGCGCGGCCCGATTATCATTATTGTAAGTTATCTCGTAGGTCGCGAGCTCCCCGCTCTTTACTTTATCCGGTCCGGAGACCGTCACCGCCACTTTATCTTCGGAAAAAGCCGTGCTCCTATAGACGACAGCCGCGTAAATAATTCCTACGATCAGCGCGATAACGCCCGCCGTTATCAACACGATTTTCGTGATTCTTTTCCTCTTTGCCTTCTTTTCCTCGCCTCCCTCTTTTATCCAAACATCTTTTGACTCGTTTTTTGGCGCGCTAAAGCTAGCCGGAGCGAAGGGACTTTCATCCGTCTGGGCGGGGTTCAAACTCTCAAGTGTAAAAGATTTTTTCTCTTCCGGATTTTCCTCTCTCCTGTATAAACTCTCTTCTATGTTTTTTAACGACATTTTTTGTTTATGCGCTTATTAGAGCGGCCTGCGGCAATGAATTTTTCAGCGATTCCCCAAAGCATTGGCTTCATTTTACAATAATAGCCGCACCGGCACAAATACCTTAAGTAAAGTTATATTTTTGAAAAAGTTCGGTAATCCTTTCGAGGTTTTGGATATCATTTTTTTCCGCTTTGATTTTGGAAATTTTTTTGATCGGATTTCCCAGAAACACGCGGATAAGCTTGATATTATTCGAGGATATATTCAGAAGATTTTCTCCGCTTGTGGAGCATCCCGCGCAGATTATCCCCCCTTTCGAGACGCTGAAAAATTTCTTTCCGGATTCCGTAAGAATACTTTCGCAGTTAGCGCAGCGCATCACTTCAGGACGATGCCCTAAAAAATCAAACAGTTTCCACCAAAAAGAAGCCGTGATAATCTTATCGCTTCCCTCAGGATTATCACGCCCGTTCAGCAAGTCTAGAAAATCTGACAGCAGTTCGAAGATCTTTTCGTCTTTTTCTTCTTCGCTGAATTTTCGCGCAATGAAATTAAGCACGGGAAAAACCTGTTGCAGCTTTTCGTAGCTGTTTTTTATGTGCTCATGATTTTTGATTTCGACCGCGCCAGTGATTTGCCCTAGGCCCTTCGCTCGCGCGATATAGACCTCGGAGAGCGTTCCGGGCTCAAGATGCCCGGCCAGTTTCGCGGTTGGCTTTCGCGCGCCCTTGGCTACCGCCCGCACCAAGCCGAATTCCAGCGTGTACATTATATATATGCGGTCAAATTCATTCGTATCGCGGGAGGAAAGAATTATAGCAGTATATTTTTGCATAAGTTTTTATATGTTTGGGATCTAGAAAATAAAGCTGCGCAATTATCCCACTTCTATTATAGTATAGAGTATTTTATAAAAAAACCGCTGTAGAGGTGCCCCCACAGCGGTGGTTGAAGTCTTTGAGATCCGCGCAATAATCATTTCCCGCGGCCTCCCATGAGCATGGTATAAATAAACATGGATACCGGACCGATGAAAAAAATCCACCCGAAGCCGCAAGGCGGTAAGTCAGTCATGATACACATTCCTCATCGTTAGAGTCCTCGGAGCTTTTGTGGGCCAATTCAAATTCCAGTTGATCCTGTTGGCTGTCCCCTCTTTGTGCCATATTGAGGAGAGAAAAAATTACCAGAAGCAAAATTCCGCCCATTATCATCCCGGGCACAAGAATCGTCAGAGGGAACGGAGTATAGACCATTTTTCCCCTTCCTTTGGCCAGAGGAAATTACTGGCCTGTGAATTTTTTCTTACGGCTCCAAAAGAGGAGTCTGAAAGTCGTTAGCAAGAAAGCGCTGGCAACCAGGATTTTCCAGGCTGAATCCGCATCGGAAACGTACGCCGCTAAGCCGACGGTTAAAATCGCCAGAAAAAGGGTCGCAGTCATTCTATTTTTCCTCTTTGGAGCCTAGCTGACCCACGCAAAGATATAGAGATTCCTGGCCATAGACTCTAGAGTGGGACGAGAGAAGCGAATGCTTGTTATCCGGTTTTTTAGGAGCCGCAAAAAATGAGACGACGCCTTTCCATAGCCAGATCAAAAATTTTCTCATACCGCCTCCTTTAAAACCACCACAGAAACTTATGACCAGATTTACGGCATTTATACTCTTGCATAAATAATATGGAGCTTGAGCTGTCTTGTCCCTCCATGGGAGAAGCGAAAATTTTCGATTTACCCGTCGCCTCGACATCGTAGCTCTTGCACTTTGGGCAGCGAGGAGAAATCAAAAGGTCAAAGAGCTCCCAAAAATATCGGGTCGCCATAATAATACCTTCCGCTATCGGCTGCATAATCCCCTCCCGCCCCTTGGGCCGAAAAAATTATGATTGTTTTTTCTTAATCTTCTTCAAAATTGTTTCAGCTAATATCCGCCATCCACCAAGGTATTCGATCGTGAGGGATACAAAAAGCGAAACTCCAATTCCAATCACACCCAGAGCGGCAATCATCAGTTTGGATGCAAGATTGCTATCCATAAAGATATACCTTCTTTTTTTAAGTTTTAAACGAACAGTTCCCCCTGAGAATCCTATGCAAAAACTCTCTTTATCCAAATCTTAATCTTGTTCCCGTCTATTTCAACTTCCTCCACAATTTCCGCGTCAGGTATTTCGGCCTCCATGACACCCGTTGCAAGCACTTCCCGCGCTATTAAATTTTCGAATCGGCTGAATATATCCGACCCGCCAGCATAACTTAGCATTACCCGATTGTCAACCTCAAACCCGGCCTTTTTCCGCAGCTCTTGAATTTGCCGAATCAGCTCGCGGGCTTGACCTTCAAGCCTCAATTCGTCAGTAACGCGGGTATCCAGGCCCATCATCCATTTTGCTTCTTCCGCGGTCATAAATCCTTCCTCGTGTTCAATGAAGCTATAGAAATTGACTGCTTTGACATTTACCTCATCCCGGATCAGTTCCAAGAGTTCTTGGTCGAGCTCCTCATTGATGCGCAACTCCGCGAGAGGTTGTCGTACTTTCACGCCGGCTTTCGCGCGCACCGCGAGACCCATATTAACGAAACGGCGCACGACCTGCATTTTTTCGTTGAGCTCCTTGTTAATCCAATTTTCTTTAGCCTCTGGAAAATCTTCCAAGTGCACTGACTCTTTCCAGCTTAGGTTTTTGAATATTTCTTCGGCGATAAAAGGCGTGAACGGCGCCATGAGTTTCGAGAGCTCGAGCAAAACGTAATGCAAAGTTTCATAGGCCTGGTTTTTATCCTCGTCGCTTTCCGATTTCCAAAACCTTCTCCGGCTACGGCGGATATACCAATTGGAAAGATTATCAATAAACTTCTCAATTATTTTTGTTGCTCCATACACGTCATAAGCGTCCAATTTGCCATCCACCTCTTTTATGAGGGCTTGCGTTTCAGAAATAATCCAGCGGTCGAGGAGATTAACGATTTTTTTGTCCTTGTCCCCCTCGGCGCTGAATTTATCCACATTAGCATAGAGAACAAAAAAATAATAAGTATTCCACAACATCCTGAAAACCCTGTTCATGACATCTTTCATGCCCTTGAGATCAAATTTTTTGGGCAGACCCGGCTGATTGATTGAAAAAAGCATCCAGCGCAAAGCATCCGCGCCATTCTCGGCCATTACCGCCATCGGCTCAATTACATTGCCTTTGGACTTGCTCATCTTTTTCCCTTTCCCATCCAAGATGTGCCCCAGGCAGATGACATTCTTATAAGCATTCCCGGTTGGAACTTTTTTTGAGAGATTCAGAACGGTCGCAATGGCATGCAAGGTATAGAACCATCCGCGTGTTTGGTCTATCGCTTCCGAAATATAATCCGCGGGAAAATATTTTCCACTTTCGATTTTCTCTTTTTCCTCCTCTGTCGCACCGCCAGGATAGCTGAACTCGGCAAGCGGCATCGCCCCGGAATCAAACCAAACGTCCATAACCTCCGGAGTTTTTTTCATGGCTCCGCCGCATTCCGCGCATTTAAATGAAACTTCGTCGATAAAGGGCTTGTGCAAATCCTCCATTTTCTGCCCGGATAAATTCTCAAGCTCGGCAATGGATTCTATAACTTTTTGCGCCCCGCATTTTTCGCAAATCCAAATCGGCAGCGGCGTGCCCCAATATCTTTCCCGCGAGATCGCCCAATCCTTCACGTTTTCGAGCCATTCGCCAAAGCGCCCTTCCTTGATATGCTTCGGGATCCAGTTGATGCCTTCATTATTCTTTTTTAGCTCCTCCGAAAATTCGCTCATCCGGATAAACCAAGAGGGTTTGGCATAGTATATAAGCGGCATGTCACATCGCCAGCAATGCGGATAATCATGCTCAATTATTTCTTCTTTAAACAGCAAACCGCGTTTTTTCAGATCCTCCATTATAAGAGCATCGGCTTCATATTGATTCTTATCATTTTTTTTCTTGACTGGAATTCCTTTTCCAGGGACATCGGCCGTGATTTTTCCTTCCTCATTTACCGTAATCAAAGTTGGCAAATTATTTTCCGCACCGACCCGCGCGTCATCCTCACCAAATGCCGGCGCGATGTGCACCATTCCGGTTCCCTCACCCGTTGAGACAAAATCATCGGTTAATACGAAATAAGATTTTTTATCGGTGTTATTGGTTTCGTAAAGTGGTTCGTACTCTAAATTGATCAATTCTTTTCCTTTCGGAAATTTTAGCTTTTTATTCGTAAATAAAATATTATTTTCCTGTTGGTTGCCATATTTCACCGCCCCCCAGGCATGGTCATCTTCGTGATTATGGACTGACCCCCAACGAATATGATCTCCTCGAAAAATATTTCTCTGCAATTCGACATCGTTGATTAAGATTATTTTATCGCCTTTATGCAAACCCACCTCCTTGTAATCATTTTCCTCAACTTCAGCGATTAAATAATCGATATTTTCTCCGACCGCGAGCGCAACATTTCCCGGCAAAGTCCAGGGCGTTGTCGTCCAGACTAAAAAGTATGTTTGATCATCAGTTTCAAACTCGCCGATTTTTTGGCCGGACTTCACTTTGAATTTCACATACACCGAATTGTCTCTGACTTTTTGGTAGCCCTGCGCAACTTCGTGCGAGGAAAGCCCGGTCCCGCAACGATAGCAATATGGAATCACCTTGCTGCCTCGATAAACCAGACCCTTGCCATTCTTTCCTTTCGTCTTGAAAATTTGCGCGAATGTCCACCAGACCGATTCAATATACTTATTCTCGTAAGTAATGTAGGGATGCTTCATGTCCACCCAATAAGCCATCCTTTCCGTGAGTTTTTCCCAAAGGTCCTTATATTTCCAAACTGATTCTTTGCATTTCTTGTTGAATTCGATAATGCTCGCGCGCGCATTGCCCGGAATAATATTTTCAATCTCAGGTTTTGTGTGAATACCAAGCTCTTTTTCGACCTGAATTTCAACCGGCAAACCATGCGTATCCCAACCGGCTTTGCGCTCCACGCGAAAGCCCTTCATCGTTTTGTAGCGGGGAATAATATCCTTAAAAGAGCGCGCCAAGACATGGTGCAACCCGGGCTGGCCATTGGCGGTCGGCGGACCTTCATAGAACACAAAAGATTTATCGGCTGAATTTTTTTCCACCGACTTCTCAAATATCTTATTTTCCTCCCAAAACTTCAAAATCTCTTCCTCCATTTTGGGAAGCGATTGCTTGGGATCGACTGGCTTAAACATAATTTATTTTTTCTGCTTTATGCATCAAATTACCTAGTAAAATTACTAAAAAACCTCGCTAAAGTCAATTTATTTACTACTTCCCTTTTTCCTTTCACTTTATTCATAACTTCCCCTTCATTAATCTCTCCCTAATTTTCTCAACCCCCGCTTTAAAATGTCCTACAATATACTGTAATACTGTAGGGCTTACAAACAACAAAAATAGCCTGGAAAAACAAGGCTATCATTTATTTATTCTTCTCCGTATTTAAATACTTTTATAAACCTCTAATGTTTCCAGCGCGCATTTATCCCAACTGAATTTTTTGGCTTGCTCTTTCCCTTTCGCGCTCAATTCGCTGCGAAGCTCCTTGCTTTTTGCCAACTCCTCCATGCCTTTTACGATGCCATCTGTGTCATGCGGATCAACGTAATAAACCGCGTCCCCAGCCACCTCCGGAATCGAAGAAACTCGGGAAACAAGACACGGCGCGCCGCAAGCCATCGCCTCCACGATTGTTTGACCGAAGCCTTCATAAAGCGACGGCATCACGAAAAATTCCGCGAATGCATAGAGCGGCTTAAGCTCATCCCCGCCGACATAACCTGAAAATATCACATCATCTTGTATTTCCAAGTCTTCGGCAATTTGCCGATATTCCTCCGCCAGCCATCCCCGTTTTCCGACCACCAGCAGCTGATAGTTGAAATTTTTCTGCGGATCTTTTCGAAGTTTTGCGAATGACTCAAGTACCCGGCCTAAATTTTTTCTCGGTTCGAGCGTTCCCAAAAATAAAATGTATTTATCCTTCAGACCGAATTTTTCCTTCAGCTTTTCGCGGTCGTATTCGCACTCCTCAAAAAATCTTCTGTCAATTCCATTATGGACCACGCTGACTTTTTCATCGAGACACCCTAAATATTTTTTCACGTCTTCTTTGGTCGAATTTGATACCGCGATAATCCGGTTCGACATCTTCGCCATGAAGCTGTAGAGAGCTTTGGTTTTCGCCGTGCCGATTTTCGGAAAAAGTTCCGGCTCCCGGTACATGGCAAAATCGTAGAAAGTTGTCACAATTTTCCCGCGGTACGACGCCGGCACGCGGTACAAAGGCGAAGTTGCGTGCAAAATATCCAATTTTTCACGGCTATAGGTAGCCAAACCCAAAATTTCACTGTAGGCCCCGGGCATATATTTTTTGTAATCCGAAAATGGGAAGAATTTTATCTTGACATTGGGCTGAGCGAAACGCTTCACATCCGAGTCCCGCACCTTGAAATCAAAAAACAAGACGTACTGGTTTTCCTTATCAATCTCAAGCAGATTTTTGATGAGATGCCAAACATAATGCGCCACCCCGCTAGGGGCGGATTTCTCCGGGTTCAGGATGGCTCTGGCATCGATTCCAATTCTCATATTTTTAGTTTAAGCTCTGGCTTAACTATACATATATAAAGGCTGTCTGACAAGCTTGCCCCGCACGAATTATAGAGCATATTGAAAGAAATAATTTTTGTCCGCCAGCTTGCTATGTAGCTGCGTATAATATAATTTTTCTAATTGGTGCCGGGGCTTCGGCAATTAAATATTTCTACATCAACGCAACCCAAAAAAATTCAAACATCATCTTCGTCATCCGGTTGATTTCGTCGGACTCGATGATCAAACCAAGCTCATCCCGAAAAGAAATTAAGGCCACTTTATTGGCATATATGTTTATTTCGATTGGAAAATTGTATTTTCTGGGGTTGATCAGTTTTGTCGCCCGCAGCTGCGCCAAATCTTTTTCGATGTAGTTTTTTTGAAGATTCTCGGTGCTTGGCATAACCGCCCGCACCGGGATACCGGCCTTTATTCTTTTTTCAACATAGCTTTCGCTGAATTCCTGTCCCAAAGAATGGAATATTTGTTCCGACGCGAAAGCAAGAATTTCGCCCTTATATTTCAAAGTATCGGCGTAGACTTCTTCCAAGCCTTGTCGGCCTTCATAAAATCGAATTATCGGTTTTGTCGCTTTTCGATTAAAAATCGATCTTAGCTCGGGCAGAATTTCGTCAAAGGATTTCGGGTTATCTTCAATTTTTTTTCTGATTTTCCCCGGATCTTCCGCGACAAAATATCGCTTCTTCCCTTTCTTCGTTTGGCTCACCAGCCCGCGTTTTTGCAACTCATCGAGAATATAATACACCGTCGGCTTTTTGAGTTCGGTTTTTTTATAGATCCGAAATCCGGTTGCTTCGCCCAGCTCCAAAGCCGCAAGATATACCTCCGCCTCTTTTTCGCTCAGTCCGAATTTTTTGAGAATATTTTTCATAAATTATTTTTTTTGGAAACCAGGTTTCCAAATCACTGATTGTCTTTTTTTGTGCCCTGGAAACTTGGTTAAATAGCGAGAAAGAATAAGAATAATCGTAACCTCAACAGGGTCTGCTCCGCCGAGCCGGCCTTTTTTCATTTGTGAATCTAAAATTAATCTTGTAAACTATGTTTATAAGCCAACCTAAAAAGAATCTGATGAAAAAATGCTATTTCGTTTTGGTATCGTTCCTAGTCATGGGATTTTTTTTGTGGACTGAAAATAGCCCTTCGCAGGCGCAAGCGTCGGAAAATAGCATTCCGGACGAAAGCAATACCGCGCCAAATTACGCGGAAAGCGAAGCAATCGTGAAAATAGATTCACCTCAGGCGGCCTTCCAGATAGCCCAAAAAGAAAATTTGATCGTTTCCCCTATCTTGCCCGCGGGCGATGACCAGAATCTTTATGTAATGAAGAGTCCGGAGCAAAAGCCGGTAGAGAAAATCCTGAAAGACGTCAAAAAAAATCCGGCCGTAAAATCCGCCCAGCCCAATTTCAAATATAAGCCCTTAGCTTCAGTCACGGACGACAAATATTATGCCCAGCAATGGTCGCTTTCTCCAACATATAGGATAGCGGGAGGAGTAGACGCCGAATCCGCCTGGGGGACGGAAGCGAAGAAGCAAACAAATCTTGTCATCGGAGTAATCGACACTGGAGTTAATTACAACCACAAAGACCTGAAAAAAAACCTGTCCAAAGGCAAGGCTAAGGGCCGAAACATCAACCGGCCCAAAAACAAACCCACTGACTCGGACGGACACGGAACTTTTTTGGCCGGAATAATCGCCGCTGTGACAAAAAATAAGACCGGTATCGCCGGCGCGAGCTATTATAATCATCTGCGCGTCATGCCCTTGAAGTTCGATTTTACGACCGATCAGGCTATCACAGCCATCAACTATGCCAAATCGAAAGGTGTTCCGATTATTAACGCGAGCTGGGGCAGCTATGGTGATGAGGGCTTAGATCTGGTTTTGAAAGATACCATTGCCAATTACCCGGGCGTTTTCGTCACGGCTGCGGGCAACGGGGATGACGAAGGAAACGGCTATAATCACGACGGCGCCGATCCGAATCAAAAAATGTACCCCTGTGATTTTGACCTGCCAAACATCATCTGCGTTGGAGCATCGGACCGCGACGGAAATCTTGCTTATTATTCCGATTACGGCGCGACTTCCGTAGATGTGGTTGCCCCCGGAGGGACTGATGACGACGATATTGTCGGGCTTTCCAATAAAAAAAGCGGGTATGTTTCGGCCGAGGGCAGCTCCTTGTCCGCTGCGTTTGTCACCGCTGAAGCCGGGCTCCTGCTTTCAAAAAAGCCGACCCTTTCGAATGTTCAAATAATTCAAATTATCGAAAATTCAGTTGACTCCAATGCCAGTCTTGCGGGAAAAATAAAATCCGGAGGAAAAGTCAACTTCAAGAAGGCCTTGGATCTCGCCGCCACATATTAAAAGCATCCCGCCAAGGCGGGACACCATAACCTTTCACTTTTCATTTTTTCAGCCATAGGCTGACCTGCCCCTGGCATGAAAATTTTAACTTCCTTTAGTACGCTCCCGTAATATCAACCCCTTTTAAATAATAGGCAATGGCTTGTTTATACGTTTTCCCTTTTTCTACCATTTTTCTGGCACCATTTGCGACGAGGCCGTACATATGATTTCCTTCGTCCTTCAGCTCTTTCGTGCTTTTCGTCGGATGTTTCCCGTATTTGTCTTTACCCCCTTTAAGATACGGGTAATCGCCCGGGAAATTCCGGGTACGGCCGTCCGACCATGAGCAATACGGCGTAAGAGCCGTCTTCCCCTTATAAGTGACTATCTGCCCGCGCGTTTCCGCCGCCGCCCGCTTCATATCCGGATAATTTTCTTCAATCTTATAGCCTTTATAGATCTGGTCAGACGAAGTGTCGGATAAATCGAAGTTATGTTTGGCATGCGTTGATTTTTTGCTTTCCAAATTACGATAGCCATAAGTGCGAAAAACAATGGAAAACAGTTTGTAGTACTCATGCACGCAATCTCCGATTTCGCCTGTCCCCCAGGTGTATTGTTCAAGTGGCAATTCGTCAATCACCCAGGGCGTGCCTTCATCGTCCTGGCTCAATTCCAAGGTTCCGCGAAATTCATCATAGTCCCCATAGCAGCCAATCGCGAATCGGTTTCCATCCGCGTCCGTATCGTATTTGTCGTTTTTGCAATTATCAATTTTAATGACTCCGCTGGTGTCGGCCGCCTCAATTCTGATTTTATTCCCGACCTCGACATCGTTAAAGCTGAAGTTTTTATTCTTTTCGAGCTTGATATCCGTCACGGTGTCCGCGGAAACAGACGCCAGTACCGTGCCGTTTAAATTTTTCACCGTGTAGCTTCCCGCCACAGTTTTCACTTTCACCCTGCGGTCGCTGCTGTCAGCGTTTGGATTCAGGCTAAAAAGTCCTATCCTGATTGTCGGCCCCAGTGACCCGCCGCCCAAGCCCATACTGCGCAAGGCTTTTTTCACCTTAAGATATTCTTTGCGAGAAACCTTTGGCAAATACTTTCGCCAGAGCGACTGATCAACATTGTTCTTCTCGAGCATTTTCTGCCACTTGGTTTTTTTTGATTTCTTCTGGGCTTTGACTTCTGTTTTGCCGTCCAATTTCATCTTAACTTTATTGTATTCAGTGCGGCTGATTGTCGGAAGATATTTTGCCCAAAGACTCTGGTCAACCTTATTTTCTTCGAGCATTGTCTGCCATTTCGTCGGCTTTGTTTTCGCCTCAGCGACATTTTCGGCAAAATAAAAAACCCCGCTTGGCGTGGCTAGAAGCGCCAAAAGAAGGGTTGCAAATATCCGTTTTATAAGCTTTTTCTTAATCACCTTTTATTTTTCGGGTTATTTTGCTCAAGCGCGTACTATTTTATCACATTTCAGGCTTTTAGCCTAATCTTGCCCAGTAGTGAAAATTTGACCAGCTATTAGCCAGAATTCGTAGCTTGGGAAATACGAAATATATGTCGCTATACTTATGTTTTTCGCAAAAAAAAAGGAGAATTTTTCTTTGTCAAATTTCTACTACCGGACTTGCCAAACTGGCATTATTCTATTATAATCCCATCGTGTTCTTTGAATACGAATATTCCCGGGTACCCGCCCGCCATGCAAGGCTTGCTTGCAAGGCGTTGCGGGCGGGGCTCAATAATAGTTTATGTATTATACCTACGTTATTAAAAGTGAAAACGATAATAAATTGTATGTTGGTTTTACAGCAGATCTTAGAAAAAGATTAAAAGAACATAACTCGAAATTGGTTGACGCCACAAAAGAAAGAGCTCCCCTTGTCCTGGTATATTATGAAGCTTGCCTGGATCGCAATAAAGCAATTCAAAGAGAGAAATATTTTAAGACTGGTTTTGGAAGAAGGTTCCTAAAAAATAGAATATAATATTCCCGGGTAGCTCAATGGTAGAGCAGTTGACTGTGAACATTAAACGCAGCCTTTCAGAGAAATTTGGAAGTGAAAATGAGGTGAATTTCTGGAAGCCTTAATTTTCTTCAGCCGAAAAAAGGTAATCAGAAGCCAAGCCCCGACTTAATGTCAGGGAAGGTTCAGAGACTATCTCGAAAGAGAGTACTCCGACGTCACGTCGGGGGAAGCGCCTCATCCCGCTATGCGGGAATGATATAGTCCACCCCTTTTGGAAACATTAGGATAAGTGTAATCAATTGGTTACAGGTTCGAATCCTGTCCCGGGAGCAGCTACATTTTTTTATCGAGAGACCGATCCTTTTTACTATATACAAGCTATTTTAGGCCATAGCTTCACAACGTCCGGTCGCCATAAAAAAATCGATTTACTTTATTCAAGCCATTAATTCGGTTCCAGTCCTATCGCCATCAAGATATAAAACCAAGGCTCGAAAGGCCTTGGTTTTTGTATTTCGATGGCTTCAAAATTATTCCGTCGATTTTAGATTATTTCTATTCTTCCAAAACTTGAAGAAAAAAGAGGCTATATTTTCCGCGATAGCTTCTTTTTGTTGGTCTGAAATTTCAGTCTTTCCACTTTCCGCTTTTTCTGTCAGATATGTATTTTTCGATGATGATTTCGGCAAGCGTCTGCACATCATCCCTGATTTTTTCGGCTTGATCGTCCGATATGGTTTTGTCATCTAGCAATTCTTTCGTTTTTTCAATACTCAACATTCATTGATTATTCAGGTTTATTCAGTTGAAAATTTACCGAATAGGTCATCGAATCCACATCGGGCGCGGCTTTCAAGGAATATTTCAACTTTTCATCTTGATCTTTGGTGATTATGAGGCCTTTGACATTTTCATCCGCTCCAGCCTCGTTTTCCTTGATCCAGGCGATGTATCTCAATGTTTGTCCTATAACATGGTCGCTGCTTTTTCCTTTTTTGAGTTCGATCACCAGCCACTCTTTGCCATCTTTATTTTTGGCAAGAATATCTATTCTTCCGACTGGTGTTGCGAATTGCTGGCCGATTATCTGACCATTCTCTTGCAGGATTTCATAACTTTTACCCAAAGTGAGTTTATCCCAATTTTCCACAATAAAATCTTCGAGTTGGGATTCCAGCCCGAAGCTTTCCAAACTTTCTATATCATTGCTTGCGCCTTTGTCTTTGCTTAATAGCGTCTCAATTTCGTCCGCATATTTGTTGACGCTGAAAATCGTCATCATCGCTCCGATTGAATTGCGCAGATTCTGGGATAGATCTTGGGTGCTGATTGTTTTGATCCATTTCACCGCTCTTCTGTGATGATAGCCGAATTCGTCAGGCGATTCCTGATGATATATATAATCGCCTTCGATCGAACCGACATATACTTTTCCTTCCTGCATTTTTGGCACCAGCACAATATCTCCGATTTCCACCAAGTTGCTGAATCTGAATAACTGGCCGGCATTCATTGAATTTGCCTTTGAGTTAATTTCATAGGCTTCTTCGAGAAGAGGAATAACTGTTTTGAAGAATTCTTTTTTATTCAACGCCCGATACTCGTTCAAGTCTTTTTTCAGTTCGTTCCAGCCGATGGCGACTAGATTGTTTTCGTGCGCATAATCGGCATACTTGTTTGCTTCGCCCATCCGGACGACCCAATAGTTTTTTTCCATGATTTTTTAGCTAGGATTTATTTTGTGGGTACACAAAAGGCCCCACAGTACGACGACAACCCTTTCGGATTGCCCGATGCCCTTTCGGAACACCGACCTAGCTAATAAGTGTCGACCATGAGGCCGTCTCTATTAGCTAGGTTTTATGCGCCATGCTCACACCAGAAGGCGTGAGTTTAGGCTAAATTGTTAATATCACTATACTGCTTCTCTGCTGATTTATCAACTTTTTTCACTCTCCGCTTTTTCCAGTCGGATCTGCTTGTTCTCCACGATCAGCTTGCTTGTGAGTCCCGCCAGCATTTCTCTTTTTTCAGTAACACTTCCTTCTTTCAATACATATTTGGCATACATCCGGATATCGAATTCCAACATTTTATCTATTTCGTTTTCCCGGCCGTTCATCTTGAGCACCATCTGTTGGAATTTGTTGAATCGCTCCACCTCTTCCTGAAATTGTTTCTTAATTCCGATCTCGTTCATATCGAGATCATCCACTATTTTCACCAGCTGCGAAATTATGTCATCTTCTTTCATGTATCCACATTTGCATTTGAGATCCCGCGATCTCGTGCATCCGTAATATACGTGTTTGTTGACATTCCCGTTCTTGAGCTTCTTGTATTTTTCTTCGGCCGAGATTCCCGACCCACACAATCCGCATTTCATCAATTTAGTAAAAGCGAACTCCTTGCTGTCTTTCACAATCCGATCGCGCTTGATCTGCTCGTTCGCAAGATCGAACAATTCCTTCGTGATGATCGGATCGTGCTTCCCCTGATACCAGTTTCCGCTTCCTCTTGGATATTCAAAGGGGCCGTAGTAAAAAGAATTCTGGATCATGACGTATATACTCGAGAGCGACAGAGACTTTCCGCCTCTGGTTTTGAAGTTAAGCTCGAACTTGAGCCAGTGAAATATTTTCCTTCCGCTCCATTTCTCGTGAGCCATCTTCTCGAAGATTTTTTTGACGACCGGAGCTCTTTCGGAATCCGGGACGACGCGGCCTTTCCGATCTTCGGTCTGTCCGTTCGTGTATCCGACTGGAGCAAGCGTCGGCCAGAGTCCCATTTCGCACCTCGCCCGAAGACCCCGCTTCACGTTGACGCTCTTGTTATCGTTTTCGAGCTTCGCCTGCGAGCAAAGAATCATCAGTAGGAATTTTTCGTTCGGCGAGTTGGCAAAGGTTTGCCCGTATGTGCGGATCTCGAACAGGAGTTTCTGATCCATGAGGTCGACAAGCGATCCGAGATCTCCGGCATTGCGGCTCAAGCGATCCGGCGCCCAGGTGAGGATGCCGTTGAATTTTTCTTTTCGGATGTCTTCAACAAGTTCGCTGAACACGGGCCGCTGTCCCGAATCTTTCGCCGAATGGCTTTCGCGCCGGATCTCCGCAATCTCGAGTCCATCGCGTTCGGCGATCTGGAGCATTTCCTTCACTTGGGATTCTATGGAAAGCACCTGCTGCTCTTCCGATTCGGTGGATTTTCTCGCGTAAAGGCAATAGCGTGTTTTCATCGGTTCCTCCGGCGGTTTGGCACCTATCTGGCTTGTAATAGTCTGATTCATTTGAGTATTCATATACCACAATGAATGACGCAAACCCAAACCTTTGTCCAGACCCCGAAAAGCCTTGAAAAACGCCTATTATGATACCCAATCAACCCTCGGAAGCCAGTGATCGCCTTGCATGGTTTTGAGCACGAGAATCGCAAAAGCATCGGCCAAATCATCATGTTTCTCAATGCCAAATCCGGTCAGTTGCTGAATCAGAAATTCCGCGCCCTTTCTCGGAAAAAGCACTTTTCCTGATTTGATGAGATGTGTAGTAAGCGCCAACCTTGAACGCTTATCTTGCCCATGCACCTTGGCTCCGCTGACATTGCGGATACCTTCGTGCTGAAGCTGTCCAATTAAAGCAGCCTGATATCCGATTTCCTCGATATAGAAGTAGGGGTAATTCTTGCCGGCATTGGCGAGAATTTTTATCTGGTCAACTGTTTCTGGAAAACTCCATCGCTTGTTGATGGGATCCGGCAAGATATAAATGGTAACATCACCGTCCCAGTTATAAATATTACCCGACACCATGGCGGTATAATCGGCCGTTTCGTTTTTTGAAATAGCCAAGTCGACTCCGGTGGCGGTATATCTGAATCGCGCTTCAGCTTTGGTCGGCAATTCGTCATAGTAGCGGATCCATCTCGGATCGATAAGTTGTCCTTCGCTGGGAACGATACGTAACAGGAATTCACGTTGCCAAGCAGATTCACTACCAATCTTCTTTCGCTCAAGGGCGATATCTTCCGGTGTTGGATATTTCCCCGGCCAAAGGATGATACCGTTTTCATCAACCAGCGGGTAGGACAAAAAATGTCCGTCAATCTTTTTTTCCTCCAAATCTTGTTTCAATCGCATGAGGAGCGAATCTTCATGGAGAAGATTTCCGACAATAACCAACCGAGTGTTTCGGTCTCCGCAGGGAATAACTTCACTGGTCAGCCACTGGTAGGTTTTATCCCGACCTTCTCGAGTTCTTGTTGAGTTCATATCTTCAACATCGTCACCAATGATTAAATCGGGTCGGTATTGGTTGTGACGCAGTCCGCGGATACTTTGCTCGGAGGAAGCTACGCTGATCCGAGCGTTGAGGCGCGAAAACACCAGCGATGTCGTGCCCCATTCGGAATCTCCTTCTTCTTGGAATGGCCCCAGATCGTTTTTGAGCAGTTCGTTGCTTTCCAATTCTTGTTTAAGATTTATCATATGCTGTTTCGCTTGGTGGCGGGTCTGGCACAGAATGAGCACAAACTTTTTCTGGTGCTTTCCGAGAATTGACCAGATCGGAAGTGACATTGTGGCAATTGTCGATTTAGCGGAAGATCTAAAGGCGACTATAAATAGGCTTTTCTTCTTTTTATCTTCCGTCATCTCAAAAATCTCTTTTTGAAATTCAGCTGTTGGGTATACAACATAGTGCGAAAAATATAGGTGAAAGAATATATAGTGGCTTTCTTTGGTGATTGCAATGCGGACTTGCTTATCTTTGAGCATCCGATTGATTATTTTTTTGTTTAGCGTTTTGTCGGTTGACATGGAATTAAATTTTAATAGTTATTTCTTCTTTTTATTGCCGAGTGATGCTAGGCGGAGAGCTTCCCGGACAACGTTTTTTTGTTCTTTGGTCAATTCTTCTTGTCCTTGTAAATTAGTCGTTACTTCAAATCGCTCACGGAATTTTTCGTGACGATTTTTGAGCCAGAATCTTATGGCGCTGAAATTCTTGTCCTTAATGAGCGATATTAGCTGGGATTCGCTCATGTCGTTTATCAGGGCTTCTCCCTCAGCCAATGCATTCTCCATTTCTTTGGCGAATTTCTTGCTTTCTTTTTTCCAACGATAGATCGTGCATCTTGCGATGCCGGTTTTTTCGCAACTTACTTGTATAATTGGAATTTTACGAAGGTGCTCCAGAAAGGCTTTTTTTGTGATGTTGCTTTTTCATATTTTTGTGGCTTTTTTGCCAGTTAGTTTTTCCCAACGGTTGCGGATAACTTCAGCGTATACTGGGGATTTTTCCATAAGGTAGCACCTGCGTTTCATTTTCTCGGCCGCAATCAAAGTCGATCCGCTTCCGCCAAAGGGCTCGACAATTAGGCTGCCTCGTTTTGTAAGGACTTTGATGTATGGAATCAATATTTCCGTCGGCTTAGTTCCGAAAATTATTCCTTGCCCGGAACTTTTTTCATCAGCTGCCTTAAATTCCAAAAAGTCAGTAGGACAGATTTTTTTGCCTTTTTCATAACTTTCCCAGTGAGGCTTGCCTTGAATTCCAAATAGGGCGGTTTCGTATTCGTTTTGAAGTAGTTCATCTTCCGATTCCATGTTGATTGTCACATTTCCACTGCCACCGACCATGGCGATATCGTGTTTATTAAAGAATTTGTATTTTGCGGCGAATCCCTGGACTCGATTGGGAAGGTGCCACACAATCATGTTCTTCATCTTGAAATACTTTTCCATTTCTCCCCAAATAGTCCTGATGTTTTTCCAATTCTCATAAACAATAATGGAGAAATTTTCATTGGCTACTTCGTGGATATTCGACATCCATTTTTCCGTGAAGTCGTCTGGTAGAATGTCAGTTTCAAGGTATTTGCGATCGCGTTTATAGCCAAATCCTTCAATCGGTTTTCCGTTCTTTTTCTTACCCTTAAGATAGTCTAAAATGTACGGGGGATCAGTGAAGCACATGTCAGCTTTTTCGCCGTTCATAAGTTTTAACATATCGGCTTCGACGGTTGAGTCGCCGCACATCAATCTCGATTCGCCGAATTGCCAAACATCGCCTTTTTGGATTTCGATTTTTTTTATATCGAGCTTAGTCAATTCTTTCTGAAGATCAAACAATTCGGGCGAGTCTTCGACTGCAAAAATATTATCCAACTCTTCGCTGGTGAAGCCCGCATCAGCGAGAAATGTTTCGCCGAAATCAGCTAGCAAGTTCCAATCGAATTCCCCCGTGTTTTTGTTGAGTCGTATATTGAGTTCTTTTTCCTTTTCGATATCCGGAATATTTAGCTCGACTATCGGCACTTTTTTGATTCCTAGCTCTACGGCTGCTCGTAATCTCATGTGACCCCCAATCAAAATTCCTTTGCGGTTGGGAGCTGAGTTCACGATAAGGGGATCCACAAGAGAGTATCGACGAATACTTTCTTTTAGGTGCTCCATCCCTTCTTTGCTTATTCTCCTAGGATTGTATTCGGACGCTTTGAGCATCGAAGCGTCCACGTACTCGACTCGAAGTTTTTCCCTCGAGATTTTCTCTGCGACATTTTGTGGTGTCATAGATTTTTACTTAATAATTATTACCGTGTCTTTTTTCGATAAAAAAATAGACACAGCTAACTGTGTCTATTAAATCATGCAATGCTACTAGCCCTCGGAAAATTATAACCTACAATTTTCCGAACCTCTTTTTTCTTATCTCATCCAATTTACGTTGATTATCTCTGACCTTATTTTTTTGTTTCTTATTGCCGTAAATATTTTCCGCGATTTCCTCTACTGTCATTTGATATTCATTCCCAGTCAGCGGATCAATTTTTCCTCTACTCCTAACCCATTCTTCAATGGTCAATCGCTTATCAATATCCTTAAGCGGTTGAAAATTAGGAAGATTTTTACCGAATCTTTCAATCGTATCTTTTATTTCTTCGATATCCTCATCTGTCAGCTTGGCATAAATTCTTATTGGTAAAAATCTGGCGTCCTTAATCCGAAAGCTACCGTCAAATCCGCCGACAACGAAATTTTGAGCTGGAACGAACACAATCTTGTTAAAAAGGATGTAGCGCCTTATGGTCTGCTCATAATTAAGCGGAACATGAAACTTTTCAATCAAGAAATTAACTGAATTTGATAAATAATTCCAAGGCATCTTATTGAGCAGAAGACGAGCTTGCTTATTGCCCATCGCAAGACTAATTTCTCCTAGTATAATTTTTTGACAAATTCTTTCCCCTTGAAGCAAAAATCGTTCAGATTCCATAATTTCATTTGATTCCTTGTCTCTATCTAAATGCCATTTCTTTGAATCTTCATCTTTTAATCCATCCTTTGGTATTTTTAGGTAATCTCTAATTGTTTTTATCTCCTTCCGAAACAAGCTATAGGAAAACAGCAACTTCACATTGTCTATGTTCTTTTTGTGTGATGAATATGAAAATTGAGGCTCGCTTTTTTTCGAAAAACGGCCTCTGCGGTAATTGTTCTTTTTGCCTTTACTTATGGGTTTTTTCATTGTAAACTAATGTTAAGTCATATTTTATGAAAAAGCAATCACGAAAAATTGAAGAATATCCGGAAATACTGACGCTTCAGGACGCTTGCGAGCTGCTAAATTGCCATCCCAACACGCTTCGCAATTGGGATAATGAAGGCACGCTGAAAGCCATCCGATTTGGAAAACGTGGCGATCGCAGATACAAAAAAGAAGATGTCTTAAAAATAATCAACCAAAATCATGGCAAAAAATAAAAAATCTAATGGCACAAATGTTGGCTTCGAGGAAACACTTTGGGCAGCCGCGGACAAGATGCGAAACAATATGGATCCAGCTGAATATAAGCACGTGGTGCTTGGTTTGATATTTCTCAAATACATTTCCGATTCGTTTGAGGAAGTGCACACTCAAATCAAAAATGATCCCGATCATTATGAAGGTCAGGAAGAAGATCGCGATGCTTATGTTGGCGAAGGCGTATTTTGGGTTCCACAGGAGGCTCGTTGGGAATTTTTGAAAGCAAACGCCAAAAAACCGGAGATTGGAAAGATGCTTGACGACGCCATGGTGGCCATCGAAAAAGACAACCCGAGCCTCAAAGGCGTGCTTTCCAAAAACTATGCCCGTCCCGATCTAGACAAAGTTCGTCTCGGTGAACTCATTGATATGGTAAGCACAATTGGCCTTGGAGACAAAGAAAGCCGAAGTAAAGATATTCTCGGACGGGTCTATGAATATTTTCTTGGACGATTCGCATCTGCCGAAGGAAAAGGCGGGGGCGAATTTTTCACTCCTCAATCGGTGGTCAAACTCTTAGTTGAAATGCTCGAACCGTACAAGGGACGCATATATGATCCCTGCTGCGGAAGTGGTGGCATGTTTGTTCAAAGTGAAAAATTTGTTGAAGCTCACGGAGGAAATAAAAATGATATTGCTGTTTATGGACAAGAATCGAACCCGACCACTTGGCGGCTTTGCAAAATGAATCTCGCCATCCGTGGGATTGAGGGTAACATCGGAACGCATAACGCCGATACTTTTCATAATGATCTACACAAAGATTTGAAAGCGGATTTTATTTTGGCAAATCCGCCGTTTAACATCAGCGACTGGGGTGGCGAGAGGCTCAAAGATGACATCCGCTGGAAATATGGCGTGCCTCCAGCTGGCAATGCGAACTACGCATGGATTCAGCATATGATCCATCACTTGACTCCGGCCGGAATTGCTGGATTTGTTTTGGCGAATGGTTCGCTTTCATCGAATACTTCAGGCGAGGGGGAAATTAGAAAAAACCTCATTCAAAACGGATTGGTGGATTGCATTGTGGCGATGCCACCGCAGCTTTTTTATACAACACAGATTCCAGCGTGCCTTTGGTTTGTTTCCCGAGATCGACATAATCATAAATTCAGAGATCGGCAAGATGAGATTTTGTTCATTGATTCCCGAAAAATGGGAACGATGGTCACCAGAAAGAACCGAGAGCTCACGAGTGAAGATGTTCAAAAAATTTCCAGTGTTTATCATAGCTGGAGAAATAGAGATGGGAAATATGAAGATGTAAAAGGTTTTTGCAAAGCGGCAAAAATTGAAGAAGTTGAAAAGAACGGTTTTGTTTTGACTCCCGGCCGATATGTCGGAACGGATTTTGTGGAAGAGGATGACGAAGTTTTTGAGGAAAAAATGAAAAGACTGACTAGCGAGCTTTCCAAGCAATTCAAACAGTCGGGAGAATTAGAGGAAAGAATAAGAAGAAATCTGAAAAGTATCGGGTTTAATTTGGAATAACTATGGCAAACTTAACCACAAATGAAAAACAACTCCTTGAGAAACTGTTCCAGATGGGTGGTGGTTATGTTTTGAATTTTTCCGACCGAACTATGGGCGAGTTTTTCAGGGACGACGTTGGCATCGACATCTACAACAAAAAATATATGTATGGTAGCGGATCAAAGGCTAATCGTTTGCGTGGTCTGTGGCTAACCGCTGACGACAAACTTATTGGCAAAAGCATCGCCAAGCTTATCGAATATATCGAGAATCAGATACTTATCGACAATCTGAAAAGAGAAGATTTTCCAAAAGAAATAATTGACGCGGGCGAAAAAGTTAGCAAGAGGTTATTAGGTGTAAAAATAGAAGAAAAGGAAAATAAATCCCAAGCCACTTTTCAGAACGGCAACATTAACATTCTTCTGCAAAAAGATATTTTTGATCATGTGCAAAAATTATTAAATGACGGTCACTGCTTCAATGCTGTCGAAGAAGCGTATAAGGTTGTCAGAAAAAAATTGAAAGATGTGTCGGGTAAGGAAAAAGCCACTGATGCTTTCAGTAATTCAAATTATGAAAAAATTTTTGGTCATCAACCCTTGAATGATGCCGAGAAAGATTTTTTTGAGGGCATCAAGTTTTTACATATGGCAATTCAATTTTTGAGAAACGAGAAGGCTCATACCCCAGCTCAAGATCTGGATAAAAATTTAGCAGTTCATTATATCGCGCTGGCCAGCTTGGCTTACGACTTGATCAACAGAAAATAGCATGAAAATAGTTGAAACAAAATTTAAAGAAACAGAAATTGGGATCATTCCAGAAGAATGGGATATTGTTAATATTAATGAGGCTCTAAATATAATTGATGGGGATCGGGGGTCAAACTATCCTCATGGGTCAGATTTTTCTGATAAAGATTACTGCTTATTTCTTAATGCAAAAAATGTTTGTGGCGATAGTTTCAATTTCTCGAATAGTCAATTTATTTCACAGTCAAAAGATGCGGAGCTACGAAAAGGCAAAATGCAGAAAGGTGATTTTGTGTTAACAACGAGAGGAACTGTGGGAAATGTTGCCTTTTATGATGAGACTATACCCTTTGAAAATATGAGGATTAATTCCGGAATGGTTATTTTGAGAAACAATAAGGATTTTGATTCAAAATACTTATTTCAATTATTGAAAAGTTGGATTACAAAAAAACAAATTGTCGAATTAACCACTGGATCAGCACAACCGCAACTACCAATCAGGGATTTAAAGAATCTTAAAATAATTCGGCCGACAATTGAGGAACAAAAACAAATCGCCGAAATTATTTCCTCACTCGACGATAAAATAGAACTTAATCGTAAAATCAATGCCAACCTAGAAAAAATAGCATCCATTCTTTTCAAAAAGTGGTTTGTTGATATTGGCGATAGGCTGCTGGAAGAATGGAAAGTTGCTAAATTTACTGATGTTGTCGAAGTGATGAGTGGCGGCACTCCAAAAACAAACGCATATCAATATTGGAACGGTAATATTCCTTTTTTCACACCGAAAGACGCTGACGACTCTGTGTATGTATTGGGAACTGAAAAATACATTACACAGGATGGATTGAAAAGTTGTAATAGTCCGCTCTATCCAATAGATACAACATTTATTACTGCTCGTGGCACAGTAGGAAAAGTTGCGATGGCTGGAGTGCCGATGGCAATGAATCAATCATGCTATGCACTAAGGGGAAAAGACGATACCGATCCATATTTTGTCTATGAACTAACAAAAATGACTGCCGAGGAATTGAAACAAAAGGCGCATGGTTCAGTGTTTTCAACTATAACTATTTCAACTTTTGCACAAGTATCATTTCCGTTTCCAGATTTAGATTTAATCAAAAAATACGAAACAACCGTCAGCCCACTCTTTGAAAAGATTAAGAAAAATGGTCAAGAAAATGAAGAATTGATTTTAATTCGAGATTCTCTGTTGCCTCGACTGATGAGTGGAAAAATAAGAGTAAAAATAAAATTATGAAAACAATATTAATAGTTGTGATTGGTTCGCCGGGTTCAGGAAAATCTTATTACATGAAAAATAAGTTGGAGCCGCTTGGTTTTTATGCCTTTGATGATATTTTTGCGGAAGCCGTAGATAATATAGGCGATATGAAGCATAGTAAATTTAAAGACGAACTTATCAAAAGGCTGGGTAATAGAGAAAATTGTGTTATTGCAGATGTTAGGTTTTCCCAAAAAAATAAACAGGAAGATTTAAAAGATTTTGTAAAAATTTATTTTTCAAATTCTGTTGAAATTCAATGGCATTGTTTTGAAAATAATCCAGATATTTGCATAAAAAATGTTAAAAAAAGAAATATTGAAAAATCAAAAAAGCAAATCGAACTTATAAATGAATTATCTATGAACTATATTATTCCTGCTAATGCAAAAATAATGAAAACTATTGATGTGTCTATCGCTAATGTTTATAAGTAGAAAAATAAGAGTAAGATAACATGCCAAGTTTATTTACCGACAATTTTCCAGTTACAAAAAATAATGAGGAATTAGCGCGCTTGCAAAAGCAATATTCGAATTACGATGGTTGGTATATTGCTAGTGGATCTATTCCAGACAGGAAGAAGTTTTTTGATGAAATGTATAAACAATTTGAACCGCATAAAGATAGCAATTTTTTGATAGATGTGAAAAGCAATTTTCATCAAAGGACTTGGGAGATGTATCTTGCTTGCGTTCTTCTCGGGAAAGGTTTTGAAATATCATCGAGCGATAGCGGTCCGGACATCAAATTAGTTACAAGCGGCAAAACGATTTGGATTGAATGCGTAGCACCGCAAAAAGGCAGCAAGGACAGTGAAAATTATGTGCCAGATGTGCAATACGGTGTTTTGCAAGATGTCCCAGAAAAACAAATGTTATTTCGTCTAAGGAACTCATTAAATGAAAAGCTTAGGGTTTACCAAAAATATGTTTCCGATGGAATAGTCAAAAAAGACGATATATTCATAATTGCCGTCAACAGAGCATCACTGGATCATGTTGATACTGGAATACCACTTATTCTCAAGGTTCTGTTTAGCATCGGATACCAGACATTCCGTATTTTAAAAGCTGGAGAGAAAAAAGGAGATAGTAAATTTGATAAGCCATTTTGGTCAATACGAAAAGAAGTTCCGAAAAAAAATGGGAGCCCTGTGCCGATGGATTTTTTTCAAGATCCAAAACATGCTGGAATAAGTGCGGTAATCTATTCCAAAGATGCCGTTTTGAGTTGTCGAGAAAAAATGGGCGGTGAGTGCGTTTTGATGCATAATCCACTTGCATCGAGTCCGCTTTCAGAAAAAACATTTCCATTCTTTGAACAATACAGGGCAACGGAAGATAAAATTATAAAAATATAACTATGACAAACAAATACACCGAATCAGACTTGGAAAACGCAGCCCTCGAATGGCTTGAGGAACTTGGCTATTCGATTGTTTTCGGTCCCAATATCGCTTTTGATGGTGAATCGCCGGAACGGCAATCATACAAGGACATTGTTTTGGTTGAGCATTTGCGATCAGCTGTGGCAAAAATAAATCCGACAATTCCCAGTGAAGCTCAAGAAGATGCCATTAAAAAAGTAATCAATGTCGCATATTCCAACCCCAGCCTTTTGGAAACCAATCATTCTTTTCACAAAATGCTAGTTGAAGGTGTGGATGTGGAATATCGTCGAACCGACGGAACAATCGCGGGTGACAAAGTTTATCTGATCGATTCCAAAAATATAGATCAAAATGATTGGCTGGCGGTCAATCAGTATACTGTTATTGAAAACAATCACAATCGCCGTCCGGATGTCGTCATTTTTGTGAACGGCCTGCCTCTGGCTGTTTTTGAACTCAAAAATCCGGCTGACACCAACGCCACGGTCAAAAACGCTTTCAATCAGATTCAAACCTACAAAGCGCAAATTACTTCACTTTTTGCATATAACTCGTTTTGCGTCATTAGTGACGGTATAGACGCGCGAGTCGGAACGCTTTCGGCTGATCTTGAACGATTCATGAAATGGCGGACGATTGACGGCGAAACTGTGGCTCCAGCCTCCATTCCAGAAATGGAAGTGCTGATCAGAGGCATATTTGCTAAAGAACATTTCCTCGATATTATTCGCAATTTTGTTGTCTTCGAATCTGACGGGAAAAATACTATCAAAAAACTGGCGGCTTATCACCAATATCACGCGACCAACAAAGCGGTTGTGAAAACTCTTGAAGCCACACGGGAATCGGGAGATCGCCGATGCGGAGTGGTTTGGCACACGCAAGGATCGGGAAAATCTCTTACAATGGTTTTTTACGCCGGGAAAATAATTCAAGTTTTGGATAACCCGACACTTGTGATTCTTACTGATCGCAACGATTTGGATGATCAGCTTTTCGGAGTCTTTTCCGGATGCGATGAGATCCTCCGCCAAACTCCTGTTCAAGCAAAGGATCGTTCGGATTTGAAAGATTTGCTCAGCGTTGCTTCGGGGGGTGTTGTGTTTACCACGATTCAAAAGTTTTTTCCGGAAAATAAGAACGATCAACACCAGCTTTTATCTGACAGACGAAATATTGTGGTGATCGCCGATGAAGCCCACCGAAGTCAGTATGATTTCATTGACGGTTTTGCTCGTCATATGCACGACGCTTTGCCAAACGCCTCATTCATCGGATTCACGGGAACGCCGATTGAGCTCACTGACAAAAACACACGGGCGGTATTTGGCGAATATGTTGATGTGTATGATATTTCGCGAGCCGTCGAAGATCATGCCACCGTGCCGATATATTATGAAGCACGACTGGCGAAAATTCAGCTCCTCAAATCAGAGACCCCGAAAATTGATACTGAATTTGAAGAACTCACGGAGGGCGAGGAGGTTTCCAGAAAAGAACAACTCAAAAGCAAGTGGGCGCGCCTTGAAGCGATGGTCGGATCGGAGAAACGTATCAAGCTTATCGCTAAAGATGTCGTTGATCATTTCGAGGCCAGACTTGACGCTATGGAGGGCAAGGGAATGTTTGTGGCGATGAGTCGCAGAATCGCCGTGGAACTTTATGAGGAAATTGTGAAGCTTCGTCCGAACTGGCATAGCGATGATATCAACAAAGGGTTTATCAAGGTTGTAATGACGGGTTCGGCCAGCGATCCGGCCAATTTTCAAAAGCATATTCACACGAAAGATGAACGGGAGCTTCTGGCAAGCCGCATGAAAGATCCGAAAGACGAATTGAAATTCGTGATTGTTCGGGATATGTGGCTCACGGGTTTTGACGCCCCGTCGCTCCACACGATGTATATTGATAAGCCGATGAAGGGGCATGGCTTGATGCAAACTATTGCCCGAGTAAACCGGGTCTACAAAGACAAGCCGGGCGGGCTGATTGTTGATTATCTCGGTATTGCTCCCTCGCTCAAAGAAGCTTTGGCAAATTATACCAAGGAAGGAAAAGAACAGCCGACCATTCCGCAAGAAGAAGCGATCGCCGTGATGCTTGAGAAATACGAGATAGTCAAAGACATGTATCACAAATTTGATTACGCTCTATATTTCAGCGACAAGGCCGCCGATAAAACAAGAGTTATCTCTGGCGCCACGGACTATATTTTGGGATTGGAAGACGGCAAGAAAAGATATTTGCAGTCTGTGACCGAATTATCCTATGCTTTCTCGCTGTCGGTTCCCAGCGACGAAGCCTTGAAGATTCGGGATGAAGTGGCGTTTTTTCAAGCCGTGCGGGCGATTATTATTAAACTTGATCAAAGCGGAGGACAAGGCGGACCAACACAGGATGATTATGATCAAGCAATAAAGCAAATTGTTTCCAACGCGGTAGTTTCAGATGAGGTCGTGAATATTTTTGATGCCGCTGGACTAAAAACTCCGAATGTTTCGGTTTTGTCGGATGAATTTTTGCAGGAAGTAAAAGAGCTGGAACATAAGAATGTCGCCCTCGAACTTCTCAAAAAACTTCTCAATGACGAGATTTTGACGATGCAGAGAAAGTTTTTGGTCAAATCCCGCTCGTTCGCCAAAATGCTTGAGGAAACGATCAGGAAATATCAGAACCAAACAATCGAAGCGGCTCAAGTGATTGCCGAACTGGTGGAACTGGCGAAAAAAATAAGAGAAGAAAAAGATCGGGGCGGTGAATTGAATCTCACCGAGGATGAAGTGGCTTTCTATGATGCTCTTTGCGACAACGAAAGCGCAGTTAGGGAACTCGGCGACGAGACGTTACGGAAAATCGCTCAAGAACTGGTAGCCATGCTCCGCAAAAATACCACAATCGATTGGACGCTCAAAGAAAGCGTCCGGGCGAAGCTTCGAGTGTATGTGAAGAAACTGCTTAATAAATATAAATATCCGCCGGACAAACAAGAGCTTGCAACCAAAACCGTTTTAGAGCAGGCCGAGGTTTTGTGTAAAGATTGGAGCGGAGAGTAAAAATATACAATAAATCTTTTTTCACTTTTATATAATAATTTCGGTCGTATATAAAGGTTGAATAAAATGGATTGGAAAAAAATAACAACTTGGGAATTCGATGATTTTCAATCTTGGTTAAGGGATCTAGATAGTCAAGAATGTTGGTGGCATGAATGGAAAAAAATAATTAACTTAGAAAATCAAAGAATAAGAAATACTTTCTGCGCTTATGCCAATACTAATGGAGGCATAATTATTTTTGGAGTTGACGATTCGAAAAATATTATTGGCGTTGGTAAGGTGACTGACTTAAGGACAAAAATAAGTCGTATTATTAATGCTAATATTCTACCAGCCATATCTGACAATGGGTGGGATATAAAAACTTTTAAAATTCCAAGGAAAAGAATGCTATTTGTGTATTGTGTCTATATATTTCCTTCACCATATTTTGTGAGGCCGCATATTACAGAACATAAAATATACAAGAGAGGTAATGGAGAAAATATTCCAATTCATGACGGAAACGAAATTAGAGAAAAGTTTTTAATAAATAAATTCGATCCCAAAAACATTGGCGATCTTCAGCGAGATCTCACTAAAATAAATAATGCTAGGTTTAATCCAGACCATATAGATGTCTTATATTTAAAATCCCTGAAAGGATATTTGGAAGATCGCAGTTTGGGTAGAAATCCAGAATTTATGGCCCTTTCCTGCTCACTTACTGAAATTGCAAATCTTTATGAAGGTATAAAAAAGAAACAAGCGGTTGGCATTACTAATGGAGATAATCTAGGTGTGCTTGATAATTCAAGTGTTCTTGAGGATTGCAACCAATTGGCAAGCAAAATAACAGACTTTCTGACTAAATATGAACAAGCCCATCAAACATGAGTAAAGCAGGACAATACAATTATAAAGGAATAAATGCACAGGCATGGGCTGCAATGTCTTTGTTTTTTCAGCATCTGCGTGATCCAAAATTTTTATCTATTCAGCTTGAAGCAACAAACTTTGAGGACTTTAATCTTGTTTTTGACGATGGCAAAAAGATTATTTGCGAATCAAAAGACAGAAAAGAAAAATTCAGCTACCCACATCTTAAAGAGGTGTTGGAAAATATTGTGAAAAAGGGATCATTAGGTGATAAAGATGAAATACTTATTATATGTAGTAAAGCGAATACTGACTTAATTTCCAATGTTCACAATGTTAAGTATTTTGAACAACTTCAAAATAAATTTGCTAAAAAGGGTTACTCATCTCAATTATTATCTCTCCTGCCAAAAGTTCAGTTTTGGGTAGTTCCAGCATCTTTTAACGAGGATGTAATTTATTCTCTATTTGCAGAACTAATCAATTTTTGGCTTCCACCGGAGGATATTGAAAGATTTGTTGACAATATTTTAATTCAAAAAATTTATAAAGGATCAGCAAGTGGAGCGACATATAATAGAACGAATATTGTTGAAGAAATAGAAAAATTTAAAAAAGAAATCCAAACAAGTAGTGATTATTTTAATCTGAAAATAAAGAGAGAGAAGCAATTTGTGGCATTAGAAAAAATTATTAATGGAAACGGAAAAATTACATTAGGTAGCCGTTCGATATCCGCTTTCTCTATTCGTTGGGATTTAATGTCGTTTGCCATCGACAGACTCAAAACACGAACCGACCTTGATCTAAAAAAGTGGGATAAGTTATGGCAGTTGAATAAGGTATATCATTTTACATTTGGTATTTTTGACGTTTTTGAAAATAATCTGCAAACGGAAAAAAATATAAAATATGTACTTGGGTACATAAAAAAATATACTAAAACAATTCGAGGTTTTTATCGCTCAGATTTCTTTGATGTTGATGTTATTAAAATACTTACAAAAATTATTGATAGTAAAAATGGGAAAAGGTATCTTGATGATGCATTTATTATTGTAAAGGATTTATTGACGTTTGATGGTCAGCAATTTTTCTATATCAAAGACAATGACTATGATCATGGAAAATGGGAAAAAGAAGAGATCTGCAAGTCATTACACAGAATTTATAATATTGGGGGCTCCAATATAGAAGAAAAAACTATTCGTTTGATTATAAATGTTTTTAATATTGTTGAAGACGACAGCCAATTCAGCCATTACTCTCCTAAGGAGGTTTTTGACATTCTTATTGATTGGATTAATAAAGGAGCCAAGACGAAATATTTTCTTGATCGTTTTGAAAGGTTAGTTAAGGAAGTTGTTAATCAGTATGATAAGTTCTATAAAACATATAGCAAAAATATAAGCTTTGATGGCTGGGAACATTCTGGCGGAGGAATATCTTTCAGTGGTTCGCATCATGTATATGATCGTCACTTTGTCAATGTATTTACTTGTGCCATTGATAAATATTATGCAAAAAATGAAAAGGACTGTTGGAATTTTATCAAAGAAAGATGTTTAAGCAAGACCGATAAAAAAACAAAAAATAAAGTAATTACAAAACCAGTTTCGAAACGAAGGCCAGATTTTCTTAATCGCTCTGTTTATCATATTGTATTAAAAAGATATGCCAGTGCTGATAAGAAAACGTCTGGAGAAGCGTTTGAAATTTTAAGAGAACTCATTCTTTCCAGAAGAGGTATTCCGCACAAATCTGATTTGATTTATCAAGCAGTTATCGGTAGCGATTTAATTGATGACAAAAAATGGAGACTAGCTGAGTTAACAACAAAAAAATATGGAGTGCCTGTAAATCCCTTTGTGGAACAGATCGTAACTAATCTTGCAAAAAATAGTCATACAAAAGCAAAAGCTGAGCTAAAAAAATGGTTTGCTAGCCCGGACTATTACAAGCATCGCTTACTTGAAATTGACTCCGTCTCAAGTATCAAAGCTTTTTTGGATGTCGATATTGATTTTTCTGTTGAATTATTTAAATCCTTTTTGAAAAGTGAATATGTCCAATCAGAAAAAGGAGATACATTTGGCGCTTATGATGTAGCGGGGCTGCTTCACGACATTTTAAATAAAGATTACACTAAGGGACTAAAAATACTTAGGGATTTAGAAGGAGAGAAAAAACTAAATAAAAGTCAGCAAATAATCTTTGCTTATAGCCTATTTAATAATAGAGGAAATGATCAAGCTACCGACCCAACATTTTTGAATAAAATTTATAAGGATATTATAGATCCATATCTGAAATCCACTGGAGATGATATCAAAAAAATTTACCAGAGATTTTCTGATGATAGTTGTCGTTATGCATTTGTCCAATTTGCAGTGAGGCTGGCTGCCCACAAACAAATAGATAAGGCAATAAGAATTATTAAAGTTTTTATTGATGATCCCGATCCATATCTTTCAGGTAAAGATCCCAATGATAAAGAAGATAAATATAATGAGCATAAAAAAATCGAGCAAGGAGAAGAGCCGAGCACAATAACCTCAGTTAGAGGATGGTGCGGATGGACATTAATGAAATGCCCAATTCTCGAAGGACGGAAGCAACTTAACGAAATAATAAATCTGACGAAAAAACTTACTGTAGATGAAAATTACTATGTTACGCACATGGCTTGTTTTGCTCTAGGACAGCTCGCAAGAAACAGGCTGACTGTCTTGCCCTCGGATAGAAATACCCTTTTCTTTAATGATGATAAAAAGAAAGCATTAAAAATGTCAAAGAAAGTGGAAAGAATAGCATTTGATCTATTGGACAGGCTTGCTTCATGGCCAGTTAATGTTCAAAAAGCAATGACAAAAAGTATATTACATGCTTTTGACCCAATAAGATCGCTAAATGAGGCTGATTCATGGAAATTAGTTACCAATTTAAGAAGACTTCCGATAGAAGCGATTGATGAAGCGGCATCCTTATTTATATATCTTGCTGAATTTAGAAAAGATGCCTACAAAAAATGGAGATTTAGTTCGCCAGTACTTTATGATGATCTTGGGCCAGATAAATTTAATGACAAGAAATTCAAAAAAGCAACAAAAGAAATAATAAAGGATATGCAAAAACAAGATCCCGATAGTTGCTTCAAGTTTGCTGCCTCTGTCGAACACCTAATGCGAGAGATTGCAGTCAAAGAGAACAAGATTGATGAATATGAAAGTCTCGCTCTCGAATATTTCAATTTTATGACTGATAAGTATGCCCACAATATATATAATCTTGTTTACCAAACTATAGAAAAAAAACTTCAAGAAAAAGCCAATAAACATCTGGATGCTTGGTACGACTTGCTTCTTAAATGTTTGAAAAATGAAGCCGCTTTCTATGAAGAAACAAAAAAATCTGGAAATCTTTCAGAAGTGAGATGGTATCCCACATTATATCATTCAAGGATATTGGAGCTTATTAATGAAAAAATGGGAAAAGATAAATTTATGGAAGTTGCAAATATATTTTTTTCTTTTCCCAACGAAATAGATTTACACGAATCAGATGCAATAGTATCCGCAGTAAAGGAATTATCTAAATCAGACAAAGATGCCAAGAAAATTATAAAAAACCTTTTTGATAGAAATCCTAGCAAATACTGGGAATTGAATAAGAAATAAAAGATGTATCAATATCTCAAAGATCACACTTATTACAGCGAGCTCTACGACAAACTCACTATTGAAAAATGCCAACGTTGGGATAACACGAAATATCCAAAAGACATTTCCAAGCTTAAGGGCAAAGAAAAAAAGCTGGCAAAGATAAAAAAAGAATACTTCAAAAAAGCGGCTGTTCCGCTTGTCCTCAACATTATGAAGGCCGATTACGCTTCAAAAAAATCGGAAGTGATCCAGGAATGGATGAAGCGAGATCAAGCCAAGGACGAAAAAATTGCCAATGCCCGGGAACCTCAAGGTGTTCGATGCCTCAATTGCAGCTCACTTTTGAAAAATTGCACGTCCCGCGATCTTATGAACAATCATCAAGGAAAAGAGGAAGTCCTTTTTATGTTTGAGTGCAAGAAATGCGGTAAGCGTCGAGCATATTGGGAAAACGGAAAAGAATGGGAGCATAAGCCGATTTGCATAAAATGCAAAGCGGAAGCGCAATCAGAAAGCAGAAGAAAAGATAATATCATTACTACAAAATATTCCTGCCCACAATGCGGCCACATAGAAATTGACACACTAGATTTGGCCGAAGAGAAAGAAGAACAGATTGATCCCGACTTTGAAGCCAATCGAAAGAAATACTGCCTTCCGGAGCAGGAAGGATACGAGATTATGAGTCAGATTGAAAGCATGGGGAAACTTATGGATGACTGGAAAGAAAAAGAAGAAAACAAAGAACTCTATGAAGCCGTTGATAATATAAAAAATCTTACCATTTCAGAGCTTCAAAAACTCCTTGATCCGATTCTTAAGAAAGCAGGTTACGCTAAACTAGAATTTGAAAAACCTGAACTTCAAAAAGATGTTATTTTGGGCTTTGGCCTGCAAGATTCCAAATCCGGCCGATCCGAATGGGACAGTGTCCACGAGCTTCAAAAAATCTTCAAGAAAGCTCTAGAAGGCACGAATTGGCGTCTGATGAGCGATGGAGCCAGATATCGCCTGGGATTTCTTACGGGACGCCTCAGGGGAGTAGAAGGCGAAGAAAATTTAAGAAAGCTTATTGAAAGTGATCTCAAAAAAAGAGACAGGGAGATGTCCCATTCTTCAAAATGAGACAAGTGCTGTCTCGTGTCTCATTTGTCTCATTTTGCTTTTCGAATTGCGACCGATCCTCTTCAAATTTCCAAAAATCGTAAACCCCCGAAAGCTCCTTGAAAACGTCAATAATCCCCGGTTCTAGACCGGCTCAGGGAGCCATCCTTCGCCAAGGCTACGGAATGGCATGCCACTATGGTATACTATTCTATTATTAGCCTTGGTTTTTGTTATGCACTATACATATATTTTACTTAGCTCAAAATCTCATATATTTTATTTTGGTTCAACAAATAATCTTAAAGAGAGAATAAAATTACACAATTCCGGCAATGTGAAATCGACAAAACCTCATTTGCCTTGGAGATTGGTTTGGTACTCCGCTTTTGAGACTGAAAAACAAGCTAGAGATTTTGAGCAATATTTGAAATCTGGTTCAGGAAAAGCATTTGCATATAAGCGTTTATTATCAGTAGCCTTGGCTAAGGATTTTTTACTCGGACGCAAGAGTAGTCCGAAGCATGGCGCTCCGAAGCCCCTGGCGTAGGATGCTAAGCGTAGGATACCTGTCCCGGGAACATCTTTACAAATAGCAATAAGAATGCTATTTTTTGGTATCGCAATTAATTCAAGGAGGGGGCGATGGAAAAAATAAAGAGCTTATTGAGCCTCATGGTTCATGACGGAAAAATCAAAGATAGGTTCACAATTGCTTTCATAAAAGCTTTGCACAAGGCAGTTTACAAGCTAATGAACAGCGCTGAGGGCCTGGGTGAGGAAGAAAAGGAGATCAGCCCTCTTGAGAGGAGAAAGAAAATAGTGGATGATGAAGAGGACGCAACTTATGAAAAATCCTTGCGCCTGCTGGCCAAGCTTCGACCGGGGTATGAAAAATACCTACCCGAGAGAGGCAAGAAAAGGAAATCTCTCGAGCTTTCGAATTTGCTCAAAAGAAGAATGCGCCTGGCCGTTTGGGTCGGGACGGGAAATGAAATTCCTTTTCGAGAGCTGAACAAAGCTACGCTCAAAACTCTCCTCAAAAAGAAAGGATACTTTTATCAGAGAGACAAGCTGCGTTGGCACGATCGCAGCGGCCGGCTCGTTGGCAAAGACCTATTTGAAGCCTTAGTGGACCTTGAAAAAAATGAGCCGGTTGATAGAAGCCGGCTGACAATCGAGTTCTGAAACCCGCCAGCAGAAAATATGCTTTGGCGGGTTTTCTGTTTCTCATCTCGGCCTTGCCTGAAAAAACAGGAGTGATAGGATTAAGGGAGAGATAGAAGCTTCTACAGAGGCTTCTGTCAAAAATTTAAAAAAATGGAAAAAGGATTATCAATTGAAGATCTAGGCTGGAATGCCTTTTTTGAAACCAGTCGAGCAAAACTCGGACTGGATACTTTTCAAATTGCCCGGGTGATTGCCGAGATGAGAGGTGCTTACAAAGTAAAAAATGCCGCTGGCGAGTATCTGGCAAAAATAACCGGAAAGCAAATGTTCAGCGCGACATCGCGGGAAGATTATCCGGCTGTCGGCGATTGGGTGACAATTTTAGAGGCTGATGGACAGCAGGCGGTAATTCGCAGCATCTTACCCAGAAAGACGATAATCAAAAGAAGACGCGGCGATAAAAATAAAGCTGGCGAAAAAGATGAAGCCCAAATCATCGCAACAAATATTGACGTGGCGTTCATCATCGAATCTGTCGACAGGGACTATAACCTGAACCGCGTGGAAAGATATTTCGCCCTAGCAAGTGATGGCGGGATAAAGCCCTCTCTGATACTTAATAAAATAGATTTAATCTCAAGGGAAGAATTGGATTCAAAGCTGGTCCAGATGAAAGACAGGTTCAAAAATATTGATGTCATTCCGACCAGCACTTTGACAGACAAAGGATTGGATGAATTGAAAAAATATATAGCCAAAGGGGAAACTTATTGCTTTTTGGGATCATCCGGGGTTGGAAAATCTTCCTTAATAAACAAGCTGACTGGAGGAAGCGAAATAAAAACCGGCGACATTGGTTCGCGTTCCGGCAGAGGAAAACATATAACTACTGCCAGAGAAATGTATTTTTTGGCTCAGGGCGGCATCGTAATCGACAATCCCGGGGTGCGGGAAGTGGGAATGACAGATGCGAACGCCGGCATAAACGACACATTTGATGAAATAACAGCCATCGGGAGAGATTGCAAATATGTCGATTGCGCGCACGTCCACGAACCAGGCTGCGCGGTGCTGGCCGCGTTAAGATCAGGCAAATTAGATGAAGATAAATATTCAAACTATATTGGTCTGAAAAAAGAAGCTGAATATTTTGAAATGACCGGACTTAAAAAAAAGGAAAAGGATCGTCAATTTGGGAAATTCATCAAGAAAGCCAAAAAAGGGCTCAGCGAAATAAGGCATAAAGATTTTTGAGTCTTTGCTTTTCTCCTAGAGCAAGGGTGACGAGATAAAAAAAGAAATAGAGGCTTCTATAGAGCATACTGATTATCGCTAAGGTCGAACCTTAGCGAAGCGCTAGAAATAATACCTTGGATGGTTATGAAAGCAAAAATAAAAAAATTCAGCCAAGATACTTTTTCTTCGCTTGCAACCCGTAATTTTCGTTTGTATTTTATCGGCCAGAGCATTTCAATGGCAGGTACCTTCATGCAGGGAATTGCTCTTGCTTGGCTGGTCTTGAAAATGACCAACTCAGGCACCGCTTTGGGAGTCGCCGTATCCTTGCAATATTTGCCCATATTACTGTTGGGACCTTGGGGCGGCATGGTTGCAGATCGATTTTCCAAGCGTGCCCTCCTGATCATGACCAAATCAGCCTTTGGTATCCTGGCTTTTTCGCTTGGCATCCTGGTCTTGACTGGGATCATCCAAGTTTGGATGATTTTTCTTTTGAGTCTCGCCACAGGAATCATAAGCCTTATTGACAGCCCAGCTTATTATGCTTTTATTCCAGAAATGGTCGAGGGGCATAAAATAAAGAATGCTATTACGCTCAACGCAAGTATGCTAAATTTGTCCAGAGTTGCGGGGCCGGCAGTGGCAGGCATTTTAATCGCAACAACTGGGTTCGCTCCCTGTTTTATTCTCAATGGTGCTTCCTATATCGTGATAATCATTGCCCTCTCTCTCATAAACAAGGATGAACTTCACAAAGGTTCACCGCTTCCAAAATCAAAAGGAATGATTTGGGAGGGCTTTCGCCACGTTTTATCAAAACCTATCCTCGCCGGCACAATCGTTATGATCGCGATAATTGGCACGCTCACGTATGAATTTCCGGTTAGCTTGGCGCTGCTTGCCAAGACCTCATTTCACGGCAGCCCCAGCAGCTACGCTGCACTGACAGGAGCCCTAGGGCTCGGCTCTGTTTTGGGAGGACTTTTTCATGCCAGTCGAAAAATTAAGGGATCGGATACGCTAGCCATAGCCGCGTTCGTGTTTGGCTGCTCTGTCATTCTGATATCTCTGATGCCAACTTTGTTTCTTGCGGTAGGTGTCATGGTGCTGGTCGGGGCATGTTCCATTTGGTTTGCAACTCTCGCCAATTCAACCTTGCAACTAAACAGCGACCCACAGCTGCGCGGACGGGTTATGGTTCTCTGGTCAATGTCTTATCTCGGATCCACGGCAATCGGCGGTCCGTTAATCGGCTGGGTTGGTGAACATGCTGGTCCGCGTTGGAGTTTGGGTGTCGGAGGATTGGCTGCGATCGTTGCTGCGGCATTGGGAATCATGGTCATGCGCAATCAGAAACGCTCGCTCGCCGCAGTCGAAGTAGTCACTCTCGACGCAGAAATAGCCTTGAGCGAAGATAAAAAGATGATTTGAAGTTTCATCTCATATCTCCGTTTTTCGATTGCAAAATCCCATCTCAGCCTTGCCCAAAAGCAGGAATGATAGGATAAAAAATAGAAGCTTCTATAAAGGCCTCAAAAAGAAAGGCAGAATCCTCACCGAACTCGACCTTTGCGAAGCAACGTTTGATTTTCTGTCTCGTGAGTAAGTTTATTTTAAGGCTTGTATAAACCTAATTTTGTTGTATTGACTTGACAATTGCTTGACAATTAATTTTGTATAGATTACAATTAGTTTACAAATATGGATACGAGAAAAAAAATTCTTGAACTGGCGAAAAAACGAGGCAGGTCCATAAAGACGGTTGATATCGCCAAGCTTCTTGGCGTTTCACGGCAATATGCAAGCAGCATAATTTCGGAGCTTGTTTCGGACGGAAAACTTACTAAAATAGGTTCAACCAGAAACGCGCAGTATACTCTTCCCGAATACGCTTCCCAACATTTGGAGATTTTTCCTGCAAAGTTTGTTAAAACATTTCCTAACGATAATTTGGAAGAGCACAAAGTCCTGGATGAGATAGAAGCCAGATTTCCAGTGGTATTGAAACTGGGTGAAAATGTGAGGAGTATTTTCATCTATGCTTTTTCTGAAATGCTGAATAACGCCATTGAGCATTCCGGATCATCGAAGATTTCCGTAGAGGTGTCCGTCAAAGAAAAGCATCTTTCGTTCATTGTGAATGATTTCGGTGTGGGCGTATTTCGAAATATCATGCAGAAAAAAGGTCTCAAATCAGAGTTGGAGGCTATCCAGGATCTCCTGAAAGGAAAAACAACCACTTTACCCAAATCTCATTCAGGTGAAGGTATATTTTTTACATCAAAAGTCGGCGACGAATTCATTTTGGATAGCTATGGCTACAGACTGATAGTAAACAACAAAGTGAAAGATGTTTTTTTACAAGAGATAAAAGGCAAGGGAAAACGAAAAAATGGCACTAAAGTCATATTCAATATTTCAGTAGAATCAAAGGGCCATCTTAATGACGTTTTCAAGCGCTATGCTAATATTGACGAAAAAAGCAACTATGGTTTTGATAAAACGGAAATCAAGATCAAGCTTTATGCCTTAGGAGGTGTGCATATTTCTCGCTCACAGGCCAGAAGAGTTTTGGTTGGATTGGAAAAATTTCGGTTTATTGTTTTCGATTTTGATAAGGTTCCTGTCGTTGGTCAGGCGTTTGCTGATGAAATATTTCGTGTTTTTCACAATAAATATCCGAAAATAAAATTACAGACTGCGAATATGAATGAAGCGGTAAAGTTTATGGTAGAGAGAGTAGAAGGAATAAATCCTCGAAATCAAGACATATTTCTTGAATCTTAGCGACCATCAGAAAAAATAGTCCGCAAGGTGCGAGAAACTAAGGCGTTTGCTCCCGTCGGTTCGGGCATCTCCGGGTCGCTGGCTCGAACAGAAAGAGCGACGCGCTCCCCTATGGAGGCCGCCTTTTTTATTTTTTTCCGTAGCTTAAAAAAACAGGAGCGATAGGATTAAAAAATAGAAGCTTCTATAGAGGCCTCTATTTTTCTTGCCGAAACATGCTGGCTCTTAATCTTTGAAACAATACTTGATTTTTAAGCCAAAAAGGATTATCCTCGACATAGAATTAAAACAAGCCTATGGCTCAAAAAATCGATCTTCTCGCCATCTTGAAAGCAATCATCATGGTCATTTTTCTGCCGATCACGTTGATTTGGGTCGTCTGGCAAAGAACTGACTGGAAAAAGAGGAATAAATGGATCGCAACCGCCGCTGTCGTGGTTGTTTTTGTTTTTCTTCTTTCCTCCGGAGGACACGCCGACAAAAAGCCAAGTGAAACGGCCGCTCTCAATTCCCAAGTGGAAGAGCTCAAGAACCAACTGGAAGCCGAAAGACATAAAAACAAAGAGCCGGAGCAAACGGAGCAACAGCCACCCCAAGAAGAAACATTCAAAGTGGCTCGCGTCGTCGACGGCGACACGATCAAACTCGAAAGCGGTCAAGTGGTGAGATATATCGGAATAGACGCACCCGAAGCGGCCGGCTCCGCCAATCCGGCGCCCTGTTTTGAAAAAGAAGCCAGCACAAAGAACAGGCAGCTTGTCGAAGGCAAAGAAGTGCGGCTTGTGAAAGATGTTTCCGAAACGGACAAATACGGCCGCCTCCTCCGCTATGCCTATAACGGCGATACTTTCGTGAATGACTATCTCGTGCGAAATGGTTTTGCGAAATCCGCGAATTATCCCCCGGACACGAAATTTCAAGATCAATTGAAACTTGCCGAAGAAGAAGCGAAAAATAACAAGCGGGGCTTGTGGGCCGAAGGCGCCTGCCAAACCGAAACCCAGTCCCCTTCCCCCGCTCCCCCGGTTTCCGTTGCTCCGACCCCGGCGCCAATCGCTTTGCCCGTTCAACTGACGACTCCAAACACAACCGGAACTTATACCTGCAACTGCGGCAAGACTTGTCCGCAAATGGGCTGCGCCGAAGCGCAATACCAGCTCAACACTTGCGGATGCACAAGAAGAGACGCCGATCACGACGGCATCGCCTGTGATGCGGATTGCCAGTAGGTATAGAAGTGATAGGATTAGAGAAGAGATGGAAGCCTCTATAGAGACTACTATTTCAAAACTTTATATAATCAATAATGGTTATGATTTTTCCAACTAATTTTTCACCTAAAAATAAAATACTTCTGGCAGATGGATTAATTATCGAACCACATAAAAGAGCCTGTGTAAGAATTGGTGTTGGAGGAAAATATTATACTGATACAATCACCGCAAAAAACTATAAAAATAACGAGATATTAAAAAATTGGATTATTTTTCATACATTTGTTTTAAATTCCCATTATACTCTAAGTGAGTTTGAAAAAAATGGAACTGGAAATTTAGAATTTATTAAGGAGAAACTCATATGCGCTATTGATTATGATGATGTATTGCCTTACGTGTATTTTTTTCAAAAAAATAGTGCTGAAAAAACAGTAAAAAGTTATCAAAAACTCTATGCCACTTTTCTAGAATTAAAAACGGATGAAATTGAATTGGTAATAAATTATTTGACCCGTCTAAATAAAGGTACTACTTATCCGAATAAATTAATAACCGACACATCGTATTGGCAGCTAATGATTTATTATTCAATAATAGATAAGTTAATAGGGACACAGCCATTTTGCGATAAATTATTTTATTGTGATGGATGCAAAAGAGCTGGTTTACAGCATCATTCAGTGTCTCCATCCGATTGGAGAAACCATAGGCTTACCGAACTAATACCAGGCAACCCAGATGCTCAAAATGCATACGGAGAAATTATCGAAACAGTCAACAAACGCATTCGACATAAAACAGTACACGAAAGCCTTATACCAACTGCAAAAAATCACATAGAAACTGTTCCCGGAGAAACGATCATTTATGATTTGGACAAGACCAAAAAAAATTATAAGCATGATCCTGTTGCGTTACTTTCTCTGGTAATTCAGATGGAAGATGTCGCAAGGTATTTATTGCTGAACCATTTATTTAAGTTAAATATTTTCCCTATTCCAAAGCCTTTGAGATCTACGACCGTAGTATTAGGATCGAATAGTCAGTAGTAATTTTTGAATTAACTGTAATAGAAATTAGCGAAGCGCTAAGCACTTATAGTTTAAAATCATGAGTAGTGAAAACAAAGATGGGGATGGGATTCATGTAAGGGCAGTTCGATACGGGTATGAGCGTCCAAATGGTTTCATATATAAAGACATAGAAACGCATTACAGTAGACGGGAAAGGGAATGGGAAATAGTGAAAAAATTTCTTAATGATGCTTTTGATAATTTCACAAGAGGATTAAATCGTGAAACCCCGTATACTTTACTTGAACAATTGGGAAATCAGAATGCTGATGAGAGTAAATATACATTAAGCTATCAAGCCTATATTCAGTATTTTGAATATGAAGAGCTCCGGCAAGCTAAAGAGGATACAATTTTGGCACAAAACTTGTCTCGGAAAGCTATCATAATTGCAAATAAAACTCTATGGGTTGCATATTTCACTCTTGTAATCACATTAGCTGCCTTATTGTATTCTATTTATTTTTCAACTAGACAGGTAAATGCTCCTACCAAAATTGACTTTGAGGGACATCATAAAAGTTTTAGATCTTTCAATTAAACATGTCTGTTTTTCTTTTTTTGCGGGTCTGTTAAAATAAAAATAGAAGCTTTTATAGAGGCCTCTAAAAATCCAGTAATATTGATCTCGAAAATAATATAAACTTTTGATATGAAAACTCTTTTTGAAGGGACATCTGAATATTATGCCCAATATCGCCCGTCCTATCCTGATAAAATGTTCTCGGATATTGTTGATAAATTTCATCTGGACGGCAGAGGAAGATTGTTGGATATCGGCTGCGGTCCGGGAGTCCTCACTGTTCCTTTGAGCAAATATTTCGAAGAAGTTATTGCTGTAGATATTGATTCAGGAATGATCAAAAAGGGAAAGAGGATGGCGAAAGAAGCGGGCATACAAAATATCAAATGGATAAACAAATCCGCGGATGATTTGGATGATACAATCGGCTCATTCAAGCTCATAACTTTTGGCGCTTCTTTTCATTGGATAAACCGGGAAAAATTTGCAAATCTTGCCAATATAATTTTATTGGACGATGGCGGCATTGTTGTCGCGTGGACCGGGTACAGTATTTGGAAAAAGCAACGAAATATCTGGAAAAATAAGGTCCTGGAAATTATCAAAAAATATCTGGGCGAGGAGCGTAGAGCGGGCAATGGATTATATACTGAACCTCCCGGAAAACACGAGGATATTCTGAAAAAGGCTGGATTCAAGAATATAGAATATCTGAAATATCCCTCAGCCGTTCAAATAATTTCCAGCCAGGATATCATCAAACAGCAATATACCACTTCTTATGCCGCAAAAAAATTGTTCGGAAATAAAGCAGCAAATTTTGAAAAAGAATTGATTCAAGAACTACTAAAAATAAATCCTGAAGACAAATTCAAAGAAACCCATGTGTCCGGTGCCATATTTGCCCGTAAAAATTAAAATATATTACAATGGCCGAGCGAAAAAGCGTCCACAAATTGAAAAAATCCAGCGCGTATAGTTTTTCGGTGACCATCCCAAAAGAAATCGTGGAAAAATACAAATGGAAGGAAAAACAAAAGCTGGTTGTGAAGGACAAAGGAAACGGGAAAATAGAGATCAGCGATTGGCGGAAGAAGTGAAAGAAGAAAGTCAGAATGAACAAAATATGAGTGAATCATCAGGTGAAAATAATTTTTCAGCCGTCGAGCAGGATATTGAAGCTGCCAAGCGGGCTGCGGGTGGTCAGGGCGAATCACTGGAGAAGATCTATAATGGCTACTTCAGCAGCAGGGAAAACTGCGAAATTTTTGCGGAAAATATTCCGCCTGAAATTTTTGAATTAGAAAACCCAACTATTATTGATGCCGGATCAAGTCAGGGAATATTGGGAAATTACATTCGAGAAAAATTTATTGCAAGCAGCAAAAAGGCAAAACTGGTGATGGTTGATATGAACAAGGTGGCGATGGAGAAAAGTCCGGTTCAGGCAGATAAGGTCGTAGGCGATTTGGTGAAAAATCCGCTGCCTGATGAATCGGCCGACATCGTCCTTTTGCGAAGCGTGTTACAATATGTTGAAGGAAAAGATCAAGCTGCAATTCTCAGACAAATCTATCGCGTTCTCAAGCCAGGAGGAATTTTGGTCAGCCAATTTGGATCATTCAAAGACAAGGAGCAAGCCGAGGCTTTCAACGGGATTTTTGGTTTTGCCCATAGAAAAGTTTCTTTTTCTGGAAAAGAAGAAGGCATCGCTTTGCACGAGCAAATTTTTGACGAAATCTCACGAATTTCCGTTGGACCGAAACTTTATGAAAAATTTGATGAATTTTTTGTAACTCGCGTGAACGCTTCTCCAGCAGACATTGCGGAGGCTAAAAAATATATAAGCGAGCATGTCGAAAGATTAGGCGAAGTTCTGACTAGGAAGGACAATCCTTATGCTTGGAAAATTCCATATACGATAATAACGTGCAAGAAAAAAGAATAGCTAGATTTAAAATCCGCGATTGGAAGAGGAAATAAATTATGAATACGGAGAAATTTTTTCAAAGAATTGGATACAAAGGAAAATTGGAAGATGTGTCTTTTGATATCTGCCAGAATTTTAAACTTGGTGATTTTGTATCCAATAAGTTGGTAACCGTCGGTTATGAAGATTTTAATTACGTTTTGAAAACAACCAGGTCGAGCTATTTTGTGAAAATATTTGCCAATTTTAGGACTGAAAAGGATTGCAGCGGGATCATAGATATCATGTCAAAAGTTATTGATCAGGGCGTTGCCGTTCCAAAGCTATTAAAATCCAAGCAAGGTTATTTATATGAAGTAAAAATAAATAATACAAAATTAAGGCTTTGCGTTATGGAATATGTGGATGGAGAAGATTTTTTGCGTTCGAAACAGAAAGTCAATCCGAATGAGATCAAGTTTATAACTCGGCAAGCCGCATTGATAAATTCCCTAAAAATAAAGCCAAAGTCTATTTATGATTCCTGGGCAATTATAAATTTCGCCAAAGAATTCAGGAAAAAGGGAAAATACTTGAAACCAGGAGATTTGAAAATAGTGGCGCCGCTCATGAAGGAATTTAAAAAGTTGCAAATTGAAAAACTGCCTCACTGCTTTATTCACGGAGATATCATCAAACCAAATGTAATGAAAGATAAGCATGGAAAGATTTGGATTATTGATTTTTCAGTATCAGGCTATTATCCTCGCGTTCAAGAGCTTGCCGTCTTGACTTGCAATCTGTTTTTTGATGAGGATAGTAAATCAAAGAGTGAAGAAAACCTTAAACTTGCGCTGAAAGAATACCAAAAGAAAATAAAATTAACCGCCAGAGAATTAGAAGCTCTTCCTGTCTATATTAAACTGGCACATGCGATGCATATTTTGTTGGCGAACTATCAAAAAATAGTGGAAAAAAATAATTCAAAAGAAAATGAATATTTTTTCCGGCAAGGAAAGCTTGGCCTAAAACAAGGCTAAATCTCTGCTGCTATAAAGAAATAATAGAATAAAATTATTCTTTGAATATATGAATAATGTCCTCAAAAAAATTCGCTTGGAACTCAAAAAGAATTCTGATTTGAAAACGAAAAAAAGCGGCGAGCGTTTTTTCAAGGAAGCAGTGAAATTATACGGAGTGAAATCCGCCGTTACCGCCCGGATAGCGAAGGATTTTTTCAAGGACATTGAAAGCCGAAGAAAATCGGACATTTTCGCTTTGTGCGAAGATTTGTGGCAGTCCGGCTATATGGAAGAATCTTTTGTCGCCTGCCACTGGTCCTATCTTCTTCGCAAAGATTTCGAGCCAAAGGATTTCAAAGTTTTTGAAAAATGGGTGAAAGAATATGTGCGCAACTGGGCAGCTTGTGATACGCTCTGCAACCATACGGTTGGTGATTTTATTAGCATGTATCCGGAATATTTGGCAAATTTGAAAAAGTGGGCTCGGTCAAGAAATCTTTGGATGCGCCGCGCTTCGGCGGTTTCGCTCATCATTCCGGCGCGGCAGGGAAATTTTTTGAAAGACATCTTTGAGATTGCCAATATTCTTCTTCTCGACAAGGAGGATCTGGTGCAGAAGGGATACGGTTGGATGCTCAAAGCCGCGAGCCAAGCGCATCAAAAGGAGGTTTTTCGTTATGTCATGAAAAACAAGGCGAAAATGCCCCGCACGGCACTCCGCTATGCGATTGAAAAAATGCCCGAGGACTTGAGGAAGAAAGCTATGGCAAAATAGTGTCGGCGATTGGCGGAAAAAGTAGGAGAGGAGAATTCATCTAAAAAGAAATGGAAATAGTTGATATCTATAAAAAATTCAATATTCCCCCGAATCTTGCGAGGCATATGCTGACCGTTGCGAAAGTTGTTTCGTTTATTCAAAACCGCTGGCATGATTATTCGGCGGAAATAGATTGGGACATTCTAATAAAATCCGCCCTACTCCATGACTTGGGAAACGTTGTAAAATTTGACCTGGAAAAATTTCCGGAAATTTTGACGAATGAGGGTGAAAATGTAGAGTATTGGAAAAATATCCAGAAAGAGATGATCGGAAAATATGGCCGAGATGATCACGCAGCCACCGGAAAGATGCTCACCGAGCTCAAAGTTAATGATCTAGTAATTCAGACAATTCTCAACAAATCTTTCGGCAGATCAAAAGAAACGGCTGCGGGAAATAATTGGTATCCCAAAATTTTGCTATATGCCGACTTAAGAGTTGCTCCGAATGGAGTGGAAGCTTTGGAAGACCGGCTTGAAGAACTCAGAAAAAGATCATCTCATTACAGTAGTCGTCCGGACTATCCCGAACTTGTTGAAGCGGTTCGAATCATTGAGAAACAAATCCAAGAAAAAGTGAGTATTCCTCTCGCCGAGATATCCAATGAATCCATAAGGAGTATCACAGAAAATTTTGATAATTTTAATTTTTAAATCAAAACACTTAAATGATCCCGATATTTATACTCGGCTCTAGTAGCGTTTATGGCGTCGGTGCGGAAAATGGAGGTTGGGCCGATTTGGTGAAACAAGGTCTTCACAAAAAGATGTATTCGAAGGATGGAGTCGGCGAGAAATACGAGATTTATAATTTTGGAAAATCCGGAGCTACGATTGATTTCGTCGCGAGTACTTTTCCCCAGCAGCTGAATGATTACGGACGGGGCGGGAAAATAATTACCATCGTTTCAATAGGGGGCAATAACGCGAGAGCTGTAGGCCAGCCGAATAATTTTCTTTCTACTATAGAACAATACACCGATGAGATGTCAGACCTGCTTGATCTTCTAAGGAAGCTTAGTAGTGAAGTGATTTTTGTAGGCGGAGGATTTTACGACGAAGCAAAAACATGCCCAAAGATCAGCCCATTTGATGGCGGAAAATCCTATTTCACAAACGAAAGAAAGCAAAAATTTGAATCTCGTGCAAAGCAACTTTGCGAAGAGAGAGAAATAACTTTCGTCGGTGTTGACACGGTTGAGGAAGAATGGAAGAAAAAATATCTTTACCGCGATGGCTTGCACGCCAATCAGAAGGGACACAAATTAATCAGTAGAAACATATTGTCCGTATTAGAAAAAATGACTCAGAAATGAAAATTAAAACAACGTCTAAAAATAAAAATAGCTGGTTGTGAAAGACAAAGGGAACGGCAAAGTCGAGATCAGTGATTGGCGGAAGAAATAATTCAATAGAAAATATGAAAAATCCCATCAGAAACAATTTAGTCATAGAGTTGCATGTTCCCGATCTTCGCGTTGTGAAAGATTTTTATTCGAAGCTCGGCTTCACGGTCAGCATGGAGGATAAACTCAATGAAAAAGAGTTGGGTTATTTGACGATGACTCGCCAAGATAAATTGGGAAACACCATGCTCAATTTTTATGGCGGCGATGAGCGGGTTTATAATCAGTCATTTTTCAAACAATTTCCCAAAGAAACAAGAAGAGGATATGCGACGGAAATAACCATAACTACCGATGATATAGATGGAATATATAAAATGGTGTCGCAGTATCTTCAGGAATATATAGTACGCGATTTGAGGGAACTCGAGGATCACGGGCACACCTGGAAAGATTTTCGGATGGTTGATCCGTTCGGTTTTTATCTAAGATTCACGGAACTTATTGATTGGGGACAGAAATAAATATATGAAATTTGCGATTATTACCGACATCCACATGGGTCCCGAAGAATACCACAAGGGCATTCTCCGCAAAGTGAATAAAGAGGCGAAAACGTTGCTCGGCAACTTTATCAAAGAAATGAAGGAAAACGTCAAACCGAAGCTGGTCATCGCTCTGGGAGATTTAATTCAGGATGAAAATCCGATAAAAGATAAGGATAATCTCGATTATATTATCGAATCATTGAACGGATTGGACTGTCCCGTCTATTATGTGGCGGGAAATCATGATTTGAAAAATATAGCGGAGGATGATTTAGCCAAATCATTCAATCAAAAAAAATTGTATTATTCCTTTGATTTAGGGCGCTTTCATTTTATAGTATTGTTTTCAAAAAGATTCGCTGACAAAATCCGTTTTTATATTTCCGATGAACAGAAAAAATGGCTCCAGAAAGATTTAGAAGAAACAGAAAAACAATGCTTAGTCTTCGTCCATTACGGTTTGGCTGAACAAAATCTCACGGGAAATCCATTTTTCGAAGGGAAACCCGAAAAATGTCTCATAATGAACAGAAAAGAAATCAGAAGCATACTTTCAAAATCAAAAAAAGTAATCGCCGTATTCAATAGTCATTTGCATTGGAACAGGATGCACCTGCATGATTCCATTCCGTATTTCACCGTTCAATCTTTGGTGGAAAATGAAGATGATAAAGGGGTGCCAAGCCAGGCGTATTCCATAGTTGATATCGAAGACAAAAAAATATCAGTCGAAATAAGAGGAAATTACCCGAAGAAATTTATCCACTGAGATAGAAGCTTCTATAGAGGCCTCTAGAAAAATCGGAGATTATAAAAATGGCACAACAAAACATCAAGCCAACTAAAAAATTAACCATATCAAAAAAATGAAAGATAAGTACATCAAAACAACTGCTATCAAATGGAAGGAAATACAGAGGGATGTTTTTGAAAGAGAGTGCCTCGCGGGCAAAGGCGGATTGAAGATTTCTATCCTGAAAATTAAGCCCGGGAAATATATTACGCGGCATGTGCACACGGATACGAGATATAACTATATCTTAAAAGGAAGCATGTCTGATGAAAATCATAAGTATGGCAAAGGAGATCTGATTATAAACAAAAAAGGCTCGAAACATTTTCTCAAAGCCGGCCCTGCGGGATGCGAATTCCTTTTAATCTGGAATTGATGTCCAAAAAGTATTCGCTGCAGATTGCGGGCTCGCGATATAATTGAGGCGTAAGTATGAAAAATAAAATCAGTAAATTCGTATTTTGGACTCCAAGAATCCTCTCCATAATTTTCATCGCTTTTTTGGCGCTGTTCTCTTTGGATGTTTTCGGTACGGGAGCCGGTTTTTGGGAAACGTTGGCAGGTTTCCTTATCCACAACATTCCAGTTTTTGTTTTGATTGCGGTTCTGGCCGTTGCTTGGAAGCGCGAGCTTGTGGGAGCCGTCGTTTTCATCCTAGCTGGCCTTCTCTATATTTTCCTCGCTATTCGCGGCGCGGATGACTGGAGAATGGCACTCGTTTGGTCGCTCCAAATTTCCGGAGTAGCCTTCATTATCGGCGGATTCTTTCTCGCGGGCTGGCTTGAGAAGGAGTGATTTGGTCTTTTTATAGTAATTTAAATGAATGAAAACGCCCTAAAAGGCGGTTTTTTGTTTGACAAAGAAAATTGGTCATATTATTATTTCTAGCTACAGTTCATTCAACTTTTCCTTGGAGGAAACTATGACCGACCAATCCGGATCCGGCGCGGAGGGTTTATATTGTCTCAATAACTGGAAAAAAGAAAAAGTTTTTCTCCCGGTTAAAAACTGGATAACTGCCGAGAGAGATCTGACCTACACTCTTGAAGTTCACAGCATCATCTGCTTGGATGGCATGATCACCATCGAGTTGGACTTCACCGGGGGAGAGGACAAGCTATGGCAGCTTGAAAAATATGTCGATTATTTCAATCTCTTCCATATTCTTACTCTGTTAAACATCAAGCCATGGGCAAAGGCCAGAAACATTCCCTGTAAAATCGGGTTCCACTGGAAATTAAGCAGAAGATGTGTCTCCTACTTTTTCCGGATGATTTTCGGCCTTGCCTTAATCAAAATCGCTGCCTATCTCAGTAAGCTGTAGTATCAGCTTACACCGCTAACCGAGAAGGCAAACTTGACATTGAGCACGAGAAACGCCGCTGGCGAAAGAGGTATCGACTATGACCATGCAGGAAGAGCTCAAAAAAGAAGGCTACGGATGGAAAAGGGTTCGGATCATGTGTGCCCGTGCGGCTGGACAGGCAGGAGGATTTGGGGCCCAAACATGCTTAAGAAGCCATGTCCGAAGTGCCGCAAGACCTATCCCAAAGGCAGAATGAGTGTTTATTGTCCCAACAAGGTAAAGCGCAGTTAGGATCTAGGCCTTTTTTTGCTCTGCGCAGCTCGCTGACCGAGAACGGTCTTTTTTTGTACCTCAAAAAGCCGTTTCGTTATGGCGGTTTTTATTCTGAATACATTTCGAAAACAAATAGCATAAAAATCGTATTATCTTGTTGCAGCGCTAATCCATGGATAATCAGCATTTGACCGCCACAGAAAATGAAAAATCTGATGCCGAATTGATCGAATTGGCAAAAATCGATCCTGAGTCTTTCGGCCTTCTTATGAAGCGGTATCAGATTCCGCTGTTTCATTATATCCGCCGCCTTACGCAACTTCCCAAAGAAGATGCCGAGGATCTGCTGCAGGAAGTTTTCATTAAGATTTACCAAAAATTAAACGAGTACAACGAACTTTTGAAATTTTCCAGCTGGGCCTACCGAATTACGCATAATCACATAATAGATTTTTTCCGCAAAACCAGCGCCAGACCCAAAACCAATTCACTCGAAGAATATGAACTGGCAAAGCTGCTGAAATCAAAAACGGACATGGCGAAGGAGCTTGGATCCAAAGACTGCCTGGAGAAAATGAAAGTTTGCCTGGAAAAATTGCCGCTCAAATACAAAGATATTTTAGTGCTTCGCTTCCTTGAAGAAAAAAGCTATGAAGAGATTATGGATATATTGAGAAAACCCAAGGGCTCGGTCGCGACCCTGATAGCCCGCGGCCGGGAAATGCTCTTGGCTAATATGAAAAAGGAAGGCATTGATTGTTTTGATAAATAAGCCTATGCGAAATATAATCGCGGATACAATTAAAAAGATTAAAGACGAACGCATCCGGCCCGAGCCACGCTGGAAGTACTTGGCAAAAAAATATTCAGCTTGGCTGTCATTTTTCGCTGTCGCGCTTTTTGGCGCCGCCGTTTCTTCTGTTGTGTATTTTCTCTTGTCGCAGCTGGATTGGGATCTTTCTGCCGCCATGCCTAGCTTCCCGCTCTCCTACTATCTGTCCCTTATCCCCTACCTTTGGATAGTCCCATTTATAGTCATAGTCTTCTTGGCGTTCTTTGCCCTGCGCAAAACCGAGCAGGGATACAGGTATAATTTTTTGAAAATTATTGCGGCGGCCTTAGGAATAATATTGGCCTTTGGAACCCTGACGACTTTAGCCGGTTTCGGAGGAAAAATAAACGGAGCGATGATGCATGACTTTCCGGGTTATGACAGATTGATCACGACAAAAGAATCCCAATGGTCCCAGCCCGAAATTGGATTGTTGGCCGGGACGATCAACTCTGTTTCGGAAAACTCGGTTGAACTTCAGGATCTTTCGGGAAAGGACTGGCAAATTTTGATTGATGAGAAAACCGTCGTGCGGCCATCAGTGCGCCTTGAATCCGGCAAAATGATAAAGACAATCGGCCAAGCCCAAAACAACCAAACCTTCAAAGCCGATGAAATTCGTCCCTGGCAAGGCAAAGGGCCTATGAATGGAAATATGGGCGCGAAGAGCGAAGACGGAAATAATCCAGACGGGCCAAAAGGAATGATGAACGGACGGCAGAAATGATTTGAAAACAATCTGGAAAGCTTTCGTTTTATATACCAGAGCCGGCCAATAATAATTAAGAAAAAATGATGAAGAATAAATATATCGCAATGAGTGCAATCGCAGTTGCGGGAATTGCAGGGGCTTTCGCCATATCCCAAACAGCGCTTGCTTATCGGGGAAATCCGGACCAAACCGGTCCCAACTACAGCCCGGAGAGGCGCACGGAGATGCAAAAAGCTTTTGAAAGCAACGATTATAGCGCCTGGAAGGAACAGATGAACGGGCGAGGGAGAGTGACGGAGGTCGTCAATGAACAAAATTTCTCGCGCTTCGCTGAAATGCGTAAGCTAATGCTCGAAAAAAAATATGACGAAGCCAATAAGATCCGAGCAGAGCTCGGATTGGGCCAAGGAAACGGCCAGGGAATGAACAGGAGCAACAGAACAAATTTTGTTGATAAAGACGGAGATGGCGTCTGCGACAACCGGAGCTAATAGTGAAAAGAGAGGGGCATGCGCCTCTCTTTTTTTTAAAACCCGAAAATCGCCTAACCTTAGGCGGTTTTTGCTTTATCTTTACGAGCTTGTTTTCTGCCCTGGCGGTTTTTTTGTTGCTAAGATTTATTTTGCAGGATTGTTGACTATTAAATTCAGATATGCTAATTTCAAACGTCATCAATTTATGGGATTGACCTCAATAAATTAATAAATCTCGCCATGAAGATTCATGGTAATCAATCTAGTTGTTTAAGGAGGGTGTAAAGACGATGAGTATGATGCTACGGTTGTTCGCAGGATTCAAGAGCGGTCAGGCAGAAATCCAAAGCAGAGAAGAGGGCTTATATCGCGGTGAGATAGAATCCATCATCTTGGAGGAAGATAGGCTCACCATCCGGTTTGCATGGCTAGCCAAAGGTGAAGGATGGCCTCCACTGCCGATAAAATGGGTAAAAGCCGACTTACTCGAGTACGTAGTGAACCCCGCTGCGTATGATTTGAGTAACATCGGCCCAAGCCTGGGCAGTGCCGGCGATCGGCTGAAGCTCAGCTCGCGGATCTCGGAAGATATTATCATTTTTTTCCCTCCGGGAGGGAGAAAGCTCGATAAGTCCAAAGTCGAGGGTCTGTAAGCCAAGGGAAAAAATATTTCAAGAATCGTGATTAGCCGGGAACCAAGTTAATATTTGGAACCCGGCTTTTCCTTTTTCATTTTCGTCGTTCTATGCTTTTTTCCCTGGCGCTTTTTTGCGATAGGCGGACAAAAATTATGTAATTATTTTTTTTACAGTTCGGGATTTATATTTGAAACGAAATTATATAAAGTTAAAGTTGCATGTTATCGATCTTTATGATTATATGAGTAATAAATATTTTTTAACACTATGAGTCCAAAAACCATCAAAATTCATTCTGAGAATGATATTTTTCAAATCCTCTCGGCTCTCAAGGAAAATCGACAGAAAAGGCAAAAAGAGAGAAAATTCATATTTGAGGGTGTCCGAAATATAAAGAACGCCCTTCAGTCAAAATGGAAAATTGAGGCTTTCCTTTATTCGCCGGAAAAAGAGCTGTCTCGCTGGGCAAGCGGAGTTCTCCGAAGCTCCCAAGCTAATTTTCACTACGAGCTCCCGTTGAAACTAATGCGAAAGCTAAGCGCTAAGGAAGACATTTCCGAACTCATCACTGTCGCTCATATGCGAAACGATGATCCCAGCGCTATTCCCGTAAAAGAAAATTTCCTGACGCTGGTTTTTGACCGGCCATCGAGCCCCGGAAACTTGGGAACTTTAATACGCTCTTGCGATGCCTTCGGCGCCAGCGGACTTATCCTCACCGGACACGCAGTCGATCTTTATGACCCGGAAACCATCCGAGCCACAACCGGCTCCTTTTTCTCTTTTCCTTCAATCCGCCTTCCTTCGCATCAGGAGCTGGATGCTTGGCTCGCATCTCTCAAAAAACAACTGCCTGATTTGCAAATTGTCGCCACAGATGAAACCGGCGACAAAATCGCTGATAATCATGATTTCAAAAAACCGACAATTCTTCTCATTGGGAATGAAAAGACCGGATTAAGCACAGCCTACAAAGAAATGGCCGATGCGGTCATTAAAATTCCGGTTCAGGGTTTTGCAAGCTCGCTCAACGTCGCCTGCGCAACTTCCATTATTCTTTATGAAATAAGCAGGCAGAGAAAAAAATGATGAATATAAAAGATAAATTCAAAACAGCTTGCGGGAAAGATATTTATTTAAGAGAAGAAAGGAAAAAGCATTTTTTGGCTCATCCGGATGTTTTAGACTTTATGAATGAGGCTATTTCAAAAATCGTCATTCCTGACAACGCGACGTATTTCGAAGAAGCCATAAATTTGGGGAGAACTATAGGTGAAGCAAAACTCATTGAAGTAGAAAAAATCGCGCCTGAACAAAAAACAACATTTGCTTTGAGGCTTGAAAGAAAATTCCCGTCCCGGGTAGCAATGGGCGCAAAAGGTATCCCTTGCGACTGCGTGACCGTGGAGATTAAATTTGATGATTTGAAAAAAGAATATTATCTTTCGACCGCCTATATCGGCTATCCTTGTCCGGATGAACCTTCTCATATCAAAGATAAAACCAGTGATGATTTTAAAAAAGCGCTCGATTTCTGGTTGAACCACGCTTTGGTTTTCAACCCAAAGATAATGGGATCTGTCTTCAAGGCTTCGTGGAATGAAGTGCTAAGCAGACAATACAATTAACCTCTCGAGACAGTTTTTTATCTACTATATCCGGGCTTGTTTTTTGCCCTAGCGGTGGCAGTATAAACAAAACATTGACGTCTATATCACGGCCGCGCCGGATGTGTAAAGCACCCCAACATTTAATACTTATTTCAAGCATTTTGCCCTTTTTGTATTTTCTTTTAAATTGACATTAAGCGTTGAAAAGACTAATATGCCAAACTAGCTGCAATTTCAATATTGTTTTTGAAATTGAAGTTAGTGATCTCAATCCCTTTTTAGGAGGAAAGAACGTTGATTATCGACGAAGAGCTCCCGCAGGCATTAGAATAGCCAGACACTGTTTTTATCCCTAAATCTAATATTAAATTGCGAACAATATTTAAAAGACCGGATTCTCCTCCTTTGGAATTCGGTCTTTTTTACTGCGTTAAGAGCTCTCGTTCGAGCTGATTAATCAGTTCATTAAATCTATTTGCATATTGGCCGTCGAAATGACTCATCAGCATTTCTCTCAGGCGTAACCTGCGATCGTGGTACCGACTATCTTCCTGAATTGCCTCGTTCATTTGCTTTTCCAAGGATTCGGAAAAATCTATGACCGGCCCGAAATTAAGCAAGGGGTGTTCTCGCAGAAACATGATTGGCCTGTTGAACAAGAGCCACTCGAGCGATGAGGAAGAGATAACTCCCAACATTAAATCCTTATTGCGCATGTGCGGCAAAATACCATGCCTGCATTCCACCACTTTTACGTTGGGAATTTTCAGCTTCGAGATTTTTCTCTCGACGTAATCCGGGTTGACTCGCCGCCAGGATTGCGTCCTCGACAACAGGTGCGGATGCAAAGTAAAGGTTATTTCGTAGTCCGACAACTGGCTGATGTAATCACATATCCTGAAAGCCGCTTTTTCAATGGCCCAATTGGAGGCAATAATCAAGCGTTTTCTATCCGACTCGCATTCCGGTTTGAATTTTTCAAGGAAAAGTTCTCCCTTGGGCCAGCCAACAGTTTCAACTCGGTAGTCGGAGTTCTGTTTCCATATTCCAGCGTCCAACTTCGAAGCCGCCAGGATAACATCCAAAAAGTCAGGCTGATTTATCAGGACGTTCGCCCACGGACCGACGATACCATGGAACACGCGCACCACTTTAGTGTGTTTGTAAAAACTGAGTGGCCCATTCCTCACTTGCTGCAGAAAATGCCGCGGAAAAGAAATGTAGATAATCGCCCTTTCATTAGATCGAGGGAAATTCCCGATTTCCGAAAAGGGATAAATCCCCAGGCCGTTTTCCGTTCCTTTTTCCTCGTGGCACACATCGGTAAAGAGAATTTTATCCTTTCTCTCAAGGGCTTCAAAGAATGGGAACATGTCATGAAAAACATGCCAGCCTTCACACATAAATATGTGGTCTATTGGTCCGTTTCTATCTCTGGACATTGGTTTCTCTCCTATTGGCAAAGATCAATTTTTGATTTCATTATTTTCTAACACCCAACAACAACTCTGTCAACTCAAGAGTTTCCAAAATACGCGCAACGTCCTGCCCATGGTCATTATCGATCTCAAGGCAAAAAGATACAAATTCGTGGCGATTTCGGAGCTGCTTGCCCTAACGAAGTGTTAACATCTTTTAATCGGAAACTTTTCAAAAAGCCCGGAACCTTTGCATTCACGGCTGCCGTCTTTGGCGCGATTTTCCTCCTCAAGAAAGACCAGTCTGTCCTTGTGCCTGAGGAAGTCGCAATTCGAGATGAAAGAACAATTTCCGCGGAGAAACCGAAGATATAAATAATGCTTCTCGATTTTTTTCTGACGTGAGATATCTCATTTCTGCTTTGAGCATTCTCTTTCCTATGATAAAATAAATTATCAAAATAAAATAAAAAACAATGAAAAAAATTCCACTCTATCTTCAGATCTTGTTAGCCTTTTTTGTGATTTTATTGCTAGCCACTCTTATTCGAGGCAACAGCACTTTTAAATTCTCAGAAATTATTGCTTACGTAACTCTGATTATTTCTGTTTTTAGTTTCGGCCTCTATATGGTATTTTCCATGGAAAATCGCCGAGATCGAATGAACTCTATTAAAAAATCTTTGCGAGATCAAGACGCCAAGCTCTTTAACCTATATCAGCTATCAAAATATTTCAGTTTAAGCTTCACTAACGCAATGAGAAACCAGATTGACCAGTATCTGATCGCCCAGATTGATTGGACAATTGAGGATATTGGAAATTCAAGTCGGAATTTATCTTATATTTTCGACCTTGTCCAACAGCTAAAGCCAAAAGGTTCTGACCAGAAAATGGCTAAGGAAAAAATGCTTGATAACTTGCAGGAAGTCAGCTCTATCCTGAAAGAGGTCTCTTTTCAAGCAAAAAGCAAGATGAGTGTCTATGAATGGGCGAGTCTTTTGGCCTTATTTTGTATTATCCTGTTTGTTATCTTTCATGAGAATATCGGCTCATTCGTTTCAATCCTTATCATCTCCTTGATTTCATCAGCGCTAGTGTTGTCTTTGCTTATCTTGAGAGAGCTTGATGCCCTTCAGTGGCAAGAACAAAAGTGGATATGGGAGCCTCTGACAGAGTTATTCCGGGATTTAGATCTAGTTCCATATTTTCCCAATGAACTTTTTTTGGAAAACAGAGTGAGCATCAAAAAAATCGAGGGATTAACAGAGGCCCGGATTGCATATTGTAAATATCCTTACCCGAATTTTAAAGGTAAAAAAATAAAGCTGGTTCATCTGTAAAAATTGATATGATCATAGACACCCACACCCATATCTTTTCAGAAAAAGCTTACAATGAATATCTGGACAAAGCGAAAGGTAGAGTCTCTAAGGTTCTGGCCATATCTTTTGCGCTTGATCCCGGCAAGGACAGAGGCATAAAAAATTACAAACTGGAGAACCTCCTTGCTTTTGCCGCAACTAAAGAAAATTTGTATGTTGTCGCTGCTATCAATATTACTAAAGACATACCGAAGCAACTCACGAAAATCAAAAAACTTTTTCAGCAGAAAAAAGTCGCGGGAATAAAACTTGTTCCCGGATACCAGCATTTCTATCCGTCCGACAAAAAAATATACCCGATTGCAAAGTTATGTGAAAAATACAACAAGCCGCTCATATTTCATTCCGGCGATGTTTATGATCCCGAGAACCGGGCGCTCCTGAAATATTCACATCCGATCCACATAGATGAGCTCGCGATAAAATTTCCCGAATGCCAAATTATTATCGCTCATCTCGGCTTCCCCTATCTTGCTGAAACCGCGACCGTGGTCAGCAAAAATAAAAATGTTTATACGGATATTTCTGGAACGATATTTGAATCCGCGTCTAAAGCCGAAGCGAAACAGTTAGTGCGAGAATATATCAAAGACTTAAAGCGTATTTTCGCATATTATCCGGATATAAAGAGTAAGGTTATGTTCGGAACCGACTTCGAGGGAGAAAAAAGCCCGCTTAATCAAGTAGGGCCTTATATTGAAACGGTAAAAAAAGTTTTTTCAAAGAATGAAAGAAAACAGGTCTTTTATGGATTAGCCGATAAACTATTCTTCAGCTGAGAATAGGATTAGCTGATATCCTAAATTCATCTCGCGCCCTGCCTTTATTGATAATAATAGGCACATCTTTTATGCAGTTTAATAAATAAAGTATTTGCATAACATCCGGCAATTGCCGGTTTTTTATATCCCAGAATCATGCCCCTTGTGAAGAGGATTAAATATTGTATAATAAATTCAACGAGTTCTTCCATAAAAATTAAAATAAAAAAATGGTTTTAACGCAAAAGGAAACAACTAGTTTGCAAGTCCTACTATTTCTAGCTGGCCTCTCTCTGGCAGCATTTCTCGCGGGCAGTTCCCCTGCCTACGCGTCGTCGAGTCAATGGGAGCTATTGGAGGCAGACGGCAACCTGGACGATTCTTCGGCAGGATTTTCCTCGTCCGCGATAAACCCAAAAACGGGAGAGTTATACGCTGCTTTCTACGGCGGCGCCACTTTGAGTATAAAAAAATACAACGGCTTTGGCTGGGAAGCAGTAGGTGGCACTTCGGAAATCCAGGAATTTTACGGAGCAGACATAGCATTTAACTCCCAGAGCGGAGCGGTCTACATCGCCTATTCGGATTTTGAACCCGGAACATTCAGAGGTAAAATTATCGTGAAAAAACTGAACGGCACGAACTGGGAAGCAGTTGGCAGTGAGGCTTTTCCGGAAGGAAATGGAGATTATTTTCACTTTTCAGTTAGTCCCCTGAGTGGCGAGCCATATGTCGCCTGCATGGATCGGGACGATTCGGACAGGATAGTGGTGAAAAAATATAGCGGCGGATCTTGGCAAACCGTCGGGCAATCCGGCTCCTTGGATACTCAATCCTGGCAACCGTTTATCGCCTTTCAACCTTCAACCGGCGAACCATATCTGACCTATACTCATGAACTTTCCGCTGCAAGCAACCTTTTTGTGAAAAAGTTCGACGGAACATCCTGGACATCGGTTGGCAGTTTTGATTCGTCAGTTGTGGCAGGTCTCTACCAAGTAAATCTGGCATTTCAGCCCCAGACCCTTGAGCCGTACATAGCCTATTTGGATTACAACCAAGATTTTAAAGCAACAGTAAAAAGATTTGACGGAAGCGTCTGGCAAGCCGTGGGAGCTTCGGTCATAAGTGATCACCAGGCCAACGGCCTGAAGTTGGGCTTTCATCCAATGACGAATGAACCTTATGTGGCCTATATTGAAAATGAAGCCAGTGCGGAAGTTCGAAAATTCAACGGTTCGTCCTGGGAGGCAGTGGGGTCTGCATTCTCCTTTACCCTCTTGCCTTATTCCGTTTCCTCTTTCAATATAAACCCTTTGAACGGCGACTTGTTTTTAGCGATTCTCGAAATGGATCAGGCGATGGAAAATTCTCAAACCAAAGGTTTTATTTTCAAAAATATTGTCGCTAGTCCGTCCTCCGTTTCGCACACCGCAAAAAAATTGAAGAAAAAAAAGGTCACTTATTCCCTGGAGAATTTGAGCGTCAAAACCAAAAAGAGCTGGGTGAAAGCTTGGCTGGGAAGCCGAAAAGTCAAAGTAATGAGTGCCAGAAAACGCGGCAACACTTTGCGGGTCACCATCAGGCTAAACTATAAAAGCTGGCCAATGGGAAATTACAACCTTAGAGTGACGTACAAAAATAAAGTGGGGAAAAAGAAAGTGAACAACGCTTGGTATACTCTCAACGCCCTCTCCGTCAATTAAAAATACCCTAGTTTGACACTAAAAGCACCGGATCATTCCGGTGTTTTTAGATTTCTTTTAATTATAGTTCCGAAAAATTCCCGGCTCTCCTAGCTGATGGAATTAACCGATTTTTTTGAAAGTAATTTTGTAGGACGGTTCGTACTCGACGTTGTTTTTGTCTTTCAGATTGATACTCTCCCCTTTCATAAGCGTATTCATCGCGATGTCAGTCAACATTTGGTCGAGAGTTTCAATCTCCCGTTTATTTTTTTCCAATTCTTCATAGCGCGCGCCCATCTCAGCTTGTACCGCGGACTCAAATGACTTCTTTTTTTCACGCAGTTTTTTCAATTCTTCTTTCACGTCTTCATAACCGTTGGATTGAGTGAGCGCGTCCCGATATTCCCGGCCGATTTCCTTGCACGTCTTTTTATATTCTTGGATTTTGTCGAACACTTCTTGCATTTTTTCCATAACTTTTTTATTTTCCGGTGAAAAATTAACAACGTTTCTTATCTTAACATAAAAATGCCGGATTGGAAATTCTCAATTTTTCTCGCCATAGCAACGAAAAGCGTAGGCACCAGGAAACAATTGGAAAATCCGGTTGTAATAGACTATACGGATGATAGGAAACTATTTTTATTCACATGATCAAATTAAAAAGAATCTACGAAAAATACGAAAAGGCGGATGGTTTCCGGATTTTAGTGGACCGACTTTGGCCCAGAGGCGTGTCAAAAGAAAAAGCCAGGCTTGATTTATGGCTCAAGGATATTGCTCCTTCGACTAACCTCAGGAAGTGGTTCGCGCATGACCCCAGAAAGTGGGCAGCGTTTCAAAAACGATACGCGGCGGAACTTACTGCTAATAACTCCGCCGTCCAGGAACTGCAGAAGATCGCAAAGGCCAACAAAAATATCACTCTCCTATTCGCCGCAAGGGACGAGCGCCACAATGAAGCCATTGTCATAAAAGATTTTCTCGAAAAAAAGTAGCCAGACCTTTTCAAATCAGCAAAAGTGCGGTATGATTGAAATTCAGTGTTTAACCTCAAAAAACAATGGCGAATGACGACGTAGCAGTGCGCTTCAATCAAGTAACGTTCGAATACGGCTATAAGAAACCCATTTTGGATGAGGCTTCTTTTTCCTTGCGGCGCGGGACAAAAATCACCCTCATGGGACAGAACGGCGCGGGCAAAAGCACGATTTTGAACTTAATCACTGGATCGCTGAAAGCAGACGACGGGTCCATCTATGTCGATCTGCGGCTTAAAATCGCCTACGCCAAACAAGTTATTCCAAAAGATCAAATGCAGCTTAGCGTCAAGGAATTTTTCGAGCAATGCTTTGACGAGCAGCTGTATAACATCGCGCCGAAAATCGACAGCGTGCTCAAACTCGTGAACCTCAAGGCGCCCCACGACAAAATAATCAAAGAATTTTCCGGCGGCCAACAAGCGCGGCTCCTCCTGGCTTCTGCCCTGATCCAGGATCCCGACCTCTTGATTCTGGACGAGCCTACAAATAATTTGGACAAGGCGGGAATAGCCAGTCTCACCGAATTCTTGATGGGTTATGACAAGACCTGTATCGTAATTTCTCATGACGCGAACTTTTTGAATTCTTTCACTGACGGAGTGCTCTATCTCGACATATTCACGCACAAAGTCGAACAGTACCTCGGAGATTATTATGTGGTAGTAGCGGAAATCGCCGACCGAATTGAAAAGGAAAAAAGAAAAAACGCGCAATATCAAAAAGAAATTATTGCCAACAAAGAGAAAGCCAATTTTTTCGCGAATAAAGGCGGAAAGATGCGCTTGGTGGCGAGAAAAATGCGCAATAAGGCGGCGGAAATGGAAGAAGCCAAAGTCGACGTGAGAAAAGAAGATAAAGCGATCCGAAATTTTGTCATCCCCGCGCAGGAGGAGCTTGCGGGAGAGATTCTGAACATATCTTCGCTCACGGTGATGAAAGATCACGAACCGAAAGAGAAAGAAGTAGTCGTTTCGCTCAAAAAAAACAACCATCTGCTGCTAGCCGGTCCGAATGGAATTGGAAAAACCACCCTACTCGAGTCACTGGCGCGAGGAACAGCCAAAGGCGCGGCGATTGCAGATGGCATCCGCGTCGGCTACTATCGTCAAGATTTTTCCACTCTCGATTTCGAAGACACAGTCTATAATTCACTCTCGGCGGCCATGCAGACCAATGACGAAGGAAAATTGCGCTCGGTCGCATCGGGATTCCTTATTGATAAAACAATAATCAACGAAAAAATCGGCGCTCTTTCGGAAGGACAGAAAGGGCTCGTGGCTTTCGCGCGCCTCGTCCTTGAAGAACCGGGGCTTCTCATCCTTGATGAACCGACGAATCACATTAACTTCCGCCACTTGCCGGTGATCGCCAAAGCCTTGGACGAATACAAAGGCGCCATGATTCTGGTCAGCCACGTCCCAGAATTCGTGGAACAAATCAGAATAGACGAAACGCTGGATCTGGAGAGATAGTTTTTTGATTCACTCTGAAATTGAATGTCGGAACATTCCCCGAAATACAAGGTTCCGACCACCATCCGCTGTGGTTATGACCAAGAAAAAGAGGCTCGAGAGAGCCTTTTTATTTTGCATCTTACTATTGACTTAGGAAATTTTTTTCTGCTATGCTAGGAAGCTCCAAATGGAGAAATTGCAAATTAAAAAAAGGAGGGCGATATGCCCAACATCTTAACAGATTTAGCCGCTGCTCTCCCCACGCGGTTCGTCGGGATGATGATGATCGGGAACATATTGTTCCTCCTCTATGTCTTGAAAGATCTTTTTTTTCTCGTCATGAAGCTCCATTTCGGGAGAATAAACATCGATTTGGTGGTGTTTACCAGGAACGATAACACGGAGCAACCAACAGACGAGCTGATATTTAGGACCATTGTAGGGCCGATATTCTTACAGCAAGAATACAGAAACGACTTTCTTTTCTGGAAAGTAATTTTTAGATCGATGAGGGCGACGTTTGATCGCCCAGTTCTTACTTTCAAGAGGAATCCCTATGCGGCTCTGATTCCCTTTCGGGAACGAGTTTCATCAAAGTATGCTCTCGGGCACTTTAATCGGGCATCTGGACATAAGTATGAGAAAAAGAAATGCTGGCTGGTTATGGTGGATGAAAAGCGGAGAAGCAAAAACAGGAATATTCTCAAGGTACTCATGCTTCTAGAGGAGGACCTGGAGAAAATTACCTGCTTCTTGGAAAATCCGCCGACAGACCCGGATTCAAAAAACAACTTCGAGCTATTTAAGAAGGTGGCAAAGGCATTCCAGGAAACGCCAAAAGCTTTTCTGGATGTAGAAGTCGTCGTTGCAAAACGGACGTAAGCTTGAATAAAAAAACAGCGCGTCGCCCATCGTGGACGCGCTTTTTCATTTGCCGAAAATCAATTTCAGCCCCGATCTTACCCAAAAAAACAGAAGTGATAGGATCAAAGGAGAAATAGAAGCTTCTATAGAGGTCTCTAAAAGATTTCCTAAAGTTCGACTTTAGGAATAGTTATGTCCAGTCTATTAGATTTAGCCGCGGCAATTCCTGTAAAGGCGGTCTTGTTTATGACCTTTACGAGCATATTGTTCCTCCTCTATGTCTTAAAAGATCTTTTTTTTCTCGTCATGAGGCGCGACTTTGGACAAGTAATTGTCTACCTGATGTACTTCACCAGGAACGACAATAAGAAGCGGACAAGAAAGCGGCGGTCAGATGCACTTCATTTCCGCGAAATAAGCTCGTTCTCTCTGAGGAAAATCTACAACAAAAACAGGGCGCTCTTTTTGTGGACGATCTTAAGATCGTTGAAAGCGACGCTTGCCAATCCTATCATTAATCTTGGGAGATACTCTAAAACTGCCCTAGCTCATATCCGGGGTCATATTGTTGAGAGGTATTCTATCGGCGAAATAAGGCGAGCGGCCGGAAAAAAGTTCGAAGAGGTGGAGTTTCTGATCTTTATGATATACGATCTCTCAGAAAACAAGAGGCGAAAAATTATTAAGACTATCCTAATTCGAAAAAAGGATTTGGAGAGCATAGCTTCCAATTCTGAGATCCTGCCAAAGACTGGTTCAAGCCTCGGGTTACTCAAGGCAGCGGCAAAGAGATTTAAGGAAAACCCAGATGCTTTCTTGCCTGTTAAGATCTCTATTGCCTTATAAGATCAACGCTTAGAGAAAAGATGCCGCCCGTTCAAGGATAAAAACCTTGCGGGCTAATTATTCCTAAAGTTCAACTTTAGGAATCGCTAAAACCGTGAAAAAACAATAAATATACCGTATTTTAACGATTATGTTGACAAAAACGTGAAAAAGCGTATAATATGAGTATATGGCTAAAACACTGAATGCTTACAATAAAATAAATTCTCTTCGCGAAAGATACTACAAATCGTCCACAGGCAAAGACGCGCTGATTTCGCTTATCGCTGAAACGGAAGTCGCCGAGCAGGTATACAACTCAAACGCCATAGAAAACAGCACGCTCACTCTCGAGGAAACGGAAAAGATACTTCTGCAAATTGATCTAGACAGATATATCACCGAGCGAGAAATTTTTGAAGCCAAAAATTTGGCTCGGGTCGTGTCATATATAGATAAAAAGGCGAAAGAACGGGAATTGAGTCTGAAGGTAATTTTGTCGCTTCACAAGATGCTGATCTCAAATATCCGCGATAATATTGCTGGAAGATTCAGGCAAGACAATGAATTTGTTCGTGTTGGAAGTCACATCGCGCCTAATCCGAAAGAAGTGGTTGGGCGTCTGGAAAAAATGTTGGCCGAGTACAATGCCATGAGTCATGAGAATATCATCAAGCGGATAGCAAAATTACATCTGAATTTTGAATATACCCATCCGTTTTGTGACGGCAATGGTCGGATCGGGCGCGTCATCAACAACTATTTGCTGATCCGGGAAGGATTTGTGCCGATAAATATAAAGTTTATTGACAGGAAAAAATATTATGAAGCGTTCAGAGAATTTGACGCGAAAGGCGCGACTGCCATTATGGAAGAAATAGTGGGAAAGGCATTGACGAACAGCTATCACAAGCGATTGGCCTATTTGGAAGGCAAAAAAATCATCACTCTCGCTGAATACGCGAAAAAAAATAGGCTCTCACATTCCAACCTTATCAACAAGGCTGGCAGGCAAACTATTGAAGCTTTTTTGGAAAAGGGAATTTGGAAAATAGGATTAAAGGAAGAATAGAAGCTTCTATAGAGGTCCCTAAAGAGCATAATTATTCTTCGCCAAGGTTCGATCTTGACGAAGTGCTAAAGTTAAAACTATGAACACCCAATCAAAACCAACAAGGATTTTCTCGTTCAGTGCAACTATTTTGTTGGCATTCGCCCTCACTATCTTTAGCTCTGACTTTGTCTGGGCTTCTCTCTCGAAAGCAGAAGGTGAGGCAGCCGGGAGCTTTACGCTTGGAGACTATAAGGGTTCGGGAACTCTATCTTTTTTGAACATCGGCGGAGTTGCCACGCTTGTCACGGTTTGCGATATGTCAACGGTTGATACGGCGGACGGAGAGCGCTGCGAAGGGGTGGATCTCGTTGGAACATTTTCCGGCGGACGCAATGGCATAGCGACTTTCAAGACAGAAACTGGAGCGGAACTCAAATTGCCCTTGAACGACGGCAAAAATTTCACTTTTTCGCAAAGTGGAAGTGGAGTAACTATGAATCTTGCAGTCACCGATCCGTCCATTTTTGATGAACAGGAAGAAGAAGTTGAAAATACCAAAGCCCGTGACAGCGGAGCCCGCGTCAGCGACCTTAGCGGCCAGGTAGAAATTGCGTGTCCTCCGGATTTGGAAGCATGGGATGTTATGAAAATGGGCCGGGTTATATATGTAGATTGCCACCTGAAAACCGGGGAAGACAGCACAGCGGAAATTAGTCTCAGTGATATGACTACTTTCAAATTGAAGCCGGAATCTGAAATCGTGATCGACACACCGCCGGAAAAAGACTCCAAGTGGAAACTCTTGGCTGGCAACATTTGGGTGAATGTGAAGAAGATGATTAAAGACGGCACAATGGAAGGACATATGAGCCAGGCCGTGGCCGGCATAAAAGGAACAACTTTTGTTATGCACGAAGATGGCACCAATTCAAAACTCAAAGTTATTGAAGGGGTGGTCAACTTTGCTCCAAAAAACGGCGGCGAATCCCGCGATATTGCCTCCGGCCAGGAGGTCACCGCCACCAGCGAAGGTCTTGGCGAAACGGAAGCGTTTGATGTGGCGGCGGAAAGTGAACTTTGGCAAAAACCTATCGCAAACAATCCAGTCAAGGCTGACGAAACCGGCAAAGAAACAGTGCCAACAAAGTTTATCGTTGGCGGCATAATCGCGGTTTTGATAATAGTTATCGGCTTAACTCTCGGGATGAAGAGAAGAAAGAGAAAATCCGAAATGTGATGTGGCCTTCGCAAAAACCGCACTGAAAAAATAGGAGTGATAGGATTAAAGAAATAAGTAGAGGCTTCTATAGAGATCTCTAACTAATTCTTTGAGTTCGACCTTAGGAATAGTCAAAGCTGGCAAGATGATGAAAGTTGGTTTACATTCGGCGCCAATATAAACTAAATGATATAAAATGTTTATATCCGTATGGGTAATATAAACAAACCGAAAACAGGGCGATATATAGGGCAGAAGAAAGGATTCAAAACCTTTACTGCAGAAATTGAAAATTATTGAACCTCTTGGCGACGCCGATTACGGACAAAAATATGTTTACGCCGACTATTATGAGATCTTTGACGATGCTTTCAAAAAAGTGAGAACAAAGAAAGAATAATCGCGACGCAAAAAAATTATCCGAAGCGTAATATCAGCTCAATACTTGTGGCTGCACCAGAAGAGACGCCGATCACGACGGGGTTGCGTGTGATGCGGATTGCCAGTGAGCTAATCGAGAGATAACCGACCCAACATTTAGTGTTGGTTTAGCTATTATAAATCAGTTAAAAAGTTAACAAATTGAATTTATGGCTAATCACCTGCAAGAAATAAAAAAGTCAGTTTCATTTATTTTTATTCCAGATGGAAAAGGCGAATTAAGTCCAAATGGAACAGGATTTTTTGTAGGTGTGAAAAATGAAAATGATGAAAAATTATTTAATGTTTACTTTGTAACTGCAAAGCATGTTTTAAAGGATGAAAATGGTAATTATTTGCCAGAAGTTGCCTTGCGACTTAATAAAAAAGACACTGGTTCACAGTTAATAAAAATCATTTTAAAAGATATCCAAATTTTTGAGCACCCAGACAAAGATGTAGACATAGCATTATTTACTTGTTTACCAGACCAAAATATCTTTGACTTTCTATTTGTTCCTGACAGTTTGATAGCAGACAAAGAAATCATAAATAAGAACGAAATTGCCGAGGGTGATGAAGTTTTCTTTGCAGGATTGTTTACTTCTCATATAGGACAAAAAAGAAATCAACCAATCATAAGATTTGGAAAAGTTGCTTTGATTTCAGATGAAAAAATAGAATGGAAGGAGGTAAATAAGCCTGCAAAATTTATGGACTTGTATTTGCTTGAATGTCAATCTTTTGGCGGTAATAGCGGTTCTCCAGTTTTTTTTCAACTCAACCCGTTAAGAACGCCTGGACAAATAAGTTTGGGAGGGCCAACTATATATTTAGCTGGCCTAATGACTGGTAGTTTCTTGAGTGGTAATAAAATACAAATTACAGATATGGCTGCTAATTTAATTTCATTACAAAACGTTGGAATAGCTGCTATCACGCCCGCATATAAATTACACGAAATCTTATTTTCAGCAGAAGTGAAAGAGACAAGGAAAATTGATAAAATAAATTTACCGCCAGCCTCGATGGAGCCAAGTGAAACCAGCAAAGATTCTTAAAATTCAACTTTATGAATAGCTATTAAATCGAAATTATGTCTCTCGATCCATCGAATAGAATAAAAATTATTTCAACTATTTCAGCTCGCTTAGGAGAAGAAAATTGGTCGTTGATTGATCTTACACTTTCCCAATTTGGATTGCCTACAACAGAGGATTGGAATGGTGCTGGAGACAGGAGTCAGTATATAATTGCAATGCTATCCAATGCACCAGATGATAAGCTTATCGGTCTAGCGAGCCACGTAGGTATAGATCAAAAAACAAATGATCCTGGTATAGAGCCCCCTTTCTGGACATCGGGACTCTTTAAAGTATTTCTTTCGCATCTCGCTGTAAATAGAAAGGAAGCAGCTGAACTTCAAGAGACATTAGGTCTTTATGGTATCTCATGTTTTGTTGCCCATAATGACATTAAGCCCACTGCAGAATGGCAATCGCAAATTGAAGCTGCTCTTAGCACCTGCGATTCGCTTATTGCACTTTTGCATCCGGGGTTTCATGATAGTAAATGGACAGATCAAGAAGTGGGGTTTGTGATGGGAAGAGGCCTTCCAATTTTCTCTATAAGATATGGACATGCCCCCCAAGGATTTATAGGAAGATTTCAGGCTTTTGAAGGAAGCGGCAAAGAAGTATCGACACTAGCTAAAGAGATATTTGATACCTATATTAAACATAAAGCTACAAAAGAAAAAATGGCGCACGTTATAGTTGGTGTGTTTGAGCGTAGTCTGAGTTTCCAGCAGGCAAATAGATTTATGGGTTTTCTTGAGCAACTTGAATCATGGGATCCATCCTTTCCACAACGCATAATAGATGCTAAAAAAAATAACTTTGAAGTGGCACATGCTTTTGAAGTTACGGATTCCCGTTTGCAGAAGCTATTTTCAAAATGGGACCAGAAGTAAAAAAGGCCGAGTTTATTCCGGTAAAAAGCATTTTTTCTTTTTTTTATGACTCTGTTAAAATAAAATAGAAGCTTCCATAGAAGCCTCTAAAAATATTTTTCAGCCCAATCTGGCTGTTTTTTTATATCGAACGCAGAAAATACCGCCGTATTTGACAAGACAGGTCAAATAACATATTTTGAATTGATTTGCTATTGGCTTCCTTTGGCAAATTGAAGCACCTTAAATTTATTTGCCCCCTGATGTATTTGCCATGCAGTTGATGTCAAACCGCTACGCATTAATTGTCAGACGGGCGAAGGAGAAGGAAAATGACGCTAGCCCCAAGAAAACAGATTAGTTTGAAACAGATGAGCCAGTTGATCAACAGAAGCGAAGTACATCTTTGGCAAATCTGCTACGCTGCTTTCCAGCAAATCTTGAATAATCTTGGCCTTTTCGGAGAACTGGCCGAGCTCATTGCTGCCGGCGTACCGCCGGAAAAGTTGAAACCGACCAGTCGCCAGCTCCATGTGGAGACTTTTTTTTCTCCCTACTTACCCCTTATGTTTAGCCCAATGGCTTATGGCGCCTGCCACCTGGCAATTGCCCTGGGCTATAGAGGTGATTCGCTGAAAGACATGTTCGGCCACCTCAAAACCTATTCTGGGCTTAGCCAGATCTTAGCTCTGCTGAATCGCAAGAGCCGATATGACGAAACCCTGGGACTGGCGCAGACCTCAATCGGCAAGACATGCTCTCCGAACGGAGTTGAATTGATCTGGAACTGGATTCCGGCGATCCTGCCCAATATGTGGGATAAATCCTTCTGGAAAGAAATGGTTCAGTCGCCATTTCTTCCACAAACATACCTGCATCGGGAGGAAATTGTCGAGTGCCTCCAAAAGGGATGCGGTGCAAACGCTCATCTCGTTCTGTTTCCCGCCGCCTACAAATCTCCTTGGAGAAATCACTTAGAATTGCGCCAGGAAAAATTGCTCTCTCATCAGGCGGAAGAGTTCAGGCGCTGCGACATAAATTCAACTTTGCGGTGGGCAACCTTGGCAGAAGCCGTATTTCTTATCATGTCCAGTTGGCTTGCCGCGAATCATAACCTAGTGGACTCAAAGAGATACATAGTCCGAGCTCCTTTAGTCGCCTTTGACAACGATTCCCCTTTCTATGACTTGCAAGTCAGCGTAGAAGACCCGAAAAAGAAAACGATAACGATCGGACATCCCGGGTCTTTCGGCGGCTGCCATTATGCGATCCCCCTCTTGGTTATCTGCTAAGCGGGAGAGGGAAACGCTCGAATGAAAACAAGCTGGCCAACGGCAACTTACCGCCTTTGGCCAGTTTTTCTTTTTTTATGACTCTGTTAAAATGAAATAGAAGCTTCTATGGAGGCCTCTAAGAAAAATTAAAATAACCCCGGTTGAATAGTGCGACAGAGTCGCAATTCAACGGGGCAAGCAAAAAACAATGCCAGAGCAAAAAAACATCCACAAGTTGAAGAAATCCAGCGCGTATAGTTTTTCCGTGACGATCCCCAAAGAAATTGTCGAAAAATACGGATGGAAGGAGAAGCAGAAGCTGGTTGTGAAAGACAAAGGCCAAGGCAAAGCCGAAATCAGCGATTGGCGGAAAAAGTGATTTTTGATTCAAATTTCTAACCAGCTCCAGCGGGCTGGTTTTTTATTGACTTCAGGGGTTTCCAATGCTAGAGTGAGTGACCTGAAATATACCAAAAATAGCAGAGGGGGTTGCTGTGAAAAAAGTATATCTGACATCTGGTCCTCGTGGATCAGGAAAATCCACGTTCGTTGAAAAAGTAGCATCTCTTCGTCCTGGAATCACAGTAATAAGCAGGGATGCGATATTGATCGAGCTTTTCAACTCAACGTCCCTGAGTCCTTATGGGGGCGACCACTACTATGCTATGAAAATCCTTTCCGAGAGGGTCAGTGATTTTTTGTCCGGCAATAATGGTGATGAACTGATTCTCGATCTTTGGAATGGATTTCCCCGGGAACGCCAGGCAATAATCAGAATGCTTAAGGAGCGCGGTGCCGATCGCGTGGTCTGCTGGCAGTTTGTTCTTCCGGTCGACCTGTGCGTCAGGTGGTTCTTCATGAAGCCTGATTCAGAAGGATACTGCGAGCCGGGCATAAGGCGAGACTATGACCTCTACTATAAGACAGCCAGCGGCATCGAGAACGACGGTTTTGACGGGATTCACCACATTGACCCTTGTCAACCCGAAATACCACTGGCGATCTTCCAATGACAGCTCGCTGGGCAGGAAGCCTGTTTCGGCGGGTTTAAGGAGGAGTTCAGATGCGAAATCTGTTTAGTGAGTATCCATATAATCCGCGTCCATTACCACGTCCAATGAGCAATTTAGAGCTACGGCTTGAAAAAAAGGAGCAAAATCGCCAACAAATTAGGAACTTTAAAAAGGGACTAATAAGGATGCTCCTAATTATCTTGGTTGGCTTTCCTTTGCTCAGCATTTTCTCACTCTTTTCATGGCGCACTCAGCCGCCCCCATTTTTGAAAATTGACCACCGGCGGTATGCGATCATTCAGACCAGCACCTACGGCGGTTATATGGTACCAGTCGGCCAAAGCGGGAAAGAGAGCGCACAGGACTCGATTCCACAAAGGTAAGTGGCAAAAGCCAAAAGAAAAACAGCCTACAAATAACCTTGAGTCACACGACTCTCTCTAAATCAGGAGAGTAAAGATATCTCGCCCGTTCAAGGATGGAAACCTTGCGGGCTTTTTTTATTTTCTCCCCATCTTAGCCTCAGACTTGCCGGAAAAAACAAGAGCGATAGGATTAGGTAAGAATTAGAGGCTTCTTATAGAGGCCTCTAATAAAAAATTAAATAACCCTAGGCAAATAGTATAAATAATTTAACTGGGCAAGAATATTATTTCCCGGTAAAAAAGTTCATATGCTCAAAAAATACATCACGTATCTCAACTATTCGACCTGGACGCTGAACCGGTAAGAAGCAGATACGGAGTGAATTAATATTTCGCAACGTAACAAATTAAGATCGGAAAAGAAACATCCTAAAAGGAGCGCAAAGAAATATCATCCTGTCTTGTATTAATATATATGGAGATACCACAACCTTTACCGCAATTTGAAAGAGAAAACGCTCTCATTATCGTTTTAGGGCGAAAAAACGGGACTTTTTATTTTGCCCGCAAAGGCACATTGGCCAGGGTGGGTGGTTTTGACGTTGAGCCGGAGCCTTATTCCGACCGCGAAGGTTTTTTCTTGAGAGCAGGACACAGTCTGATTTTTGGCTCCGGATCGTCTCTTCGCGATATCAGGGAATATTTAAAAGCCAAATTTTTGAAAAATCTTGCCAATAAATCAAACTCTTTGTCAGCTCAAAAAAAAGTTAACGCCGTATATATATTTTCCCCGAAAGGCATTATCCCCTCGGTGTTGGGGGCGGTCGCAGGCGGGAGAATAAAAGAGCGGATGATCAAGGCCGTGATCTCGGGAAATATGGGGAAAAAACATCCCACGGAGCTCGTCAGAATGATCGAAAATTTTCAGAACAACAGGGAGGAAGAATCAGGCGCCGATATTGACCGCGAAGAGGAAAGAAAAATATTGACGAAATCAAACAAGGCCCGCCAAGTGATCAAGGGAAAAAGCAGCGATAATCCTTTCCGATAGTCAATATAGAAAAGCGCGACCACTAAAGAAAACAGACTTCTCGACTGTTTTTCTTTTTTTATGACTCTGTTAAAATAAAATAGAAGCTTCTATAGAGGCCTCTAAGGGCGCTAGAACTTCATGAAATTAATTTTTATTTGATTTTTTTGTTGAATACAGATAGATTTGAAATATGACAAAGTTTATCCTCCATGGCGGAGAAACAAGCATCCCCTGCGAGAACAACGACAGTTATTATAAAGAAATTCTGGCTTCCACCCCTGGGCCGGCAAAAATCCTATTGGTCTATTTCGCCATCGCAAAAGAAAGATGGCCGGAAAATTTTAATACGCATAAAAAATTATTTTTGGCACAGGCCGGGAACAAAAAGATTGAATTCGCGCTGGCGAGCCCTGAAACGCGGGAATTCGCGAAACAAATCAAAAACAATGGCGTGATTTTCATTCGCGGCGGAGATACGCTCATGCTCCAGCGGCAGCTAGAGAAAGTCGCAAATTTTGGAGATCTGCTAAAAGGCAAAGTTGTAGCCGGATCTTCGGCCGGCGCGCTGGTACTGGCAAAATATTATTACAACCAGGATTACGGCAAAATATTGGAAGGCTTCGACATTTTGCACGTGAAAATAATTACGCATTATTTGTCTCCCAAAAAATATGCCGCGACCAGCGGCGAAGACAAGCTCAGAAAGCTTGAGAATTACAAAGAAAAACTGCCGGTCTGCGCAATCAAGGAAACTGAACATATAATTATCGAGAAATGAAACCACGGCCGCCTCTTGCAGGCGGTTTTTGAAAAATCACCGGCATTTCCAGGCTTTTCCTGGCCTGTTCTTGCGGCTTGGATAAGCTGCCAGAATATTCTATGATAGTAGAAGAGACAACATGAAACGTTTCCCAAAAGTCTATGCTTTATAAGTACGACTCAAAAAAACATCCTCGGCTCAGTTGCGACTTGCCATTTTCCTACCTGTCGCTGCCCTTGTATTTGGATTTTTGCGCTTATACGTTTGAAAGAGCCGGCGAAGGTCTTATTGTCTGGCAGGATATTTTGTATCCAAATGACTTTCCATCCATTTTTTTGCCTCAAAAAAAAAGAAAACTGGGAAAAAGCCACTCTGGCGCTTGTCACCCCGGAGCAAACAAAAACGATAGAAAAAGAAGGAATTGCCGTCAATTTGAAAAAATTTATAGACACGGAATATTTTTACAAGACTGATAATTTCATCCATCCTCAAGGAAAGATAAAGGAGCGGGTAGCGCAATTCGAGAGGCTTTATTCCTATGAAGTTTTTCACGAATACCAAAAAGATGAAATCATCAATTTCTACAATCAGTGGCGCGACCAAAAAGAAAGGGCAGATTCCGCTCTTTTCTATCAGGAAAGTGATGAACTTTTCTTTTTTTGCCTGGATAATTTAGAAAAATATGAAATCAGACAAATTTATATCGAGGCGAACGGCAAGCTTATTGGTCTGGCATGGGGAGTTGAACATCCCAGTAAAAATTGGGTAGGCATTCACATGAAAACCGATTATTCATACAAGGGCCTCAGTCGATTCCTTCAAAAAAAACGCGCGGAGCTGTTTGAAAAACACGAAATTTTTTCCCTTGGCACCAGTTGTCATGAAGACGGATTAAAGACCTATAAACAAGAATTGCGTCCGATTTATATGAAGGATTATTATTATTTATCAACCGGAGAAAAAAATGGAAAAAATTAAACTGCCAATGCGCGGCCAAGAATTTTCAAATAATGAATTAATGGCGCCAGTCCTTGAAAATATCGCCGCCGTGTCAAATATCGACAGCCTTTCGACTAAAGAAGGAAACTTGAGGTCGTATCTTTTAGATCAGCTCAGGCAATTCGGAGTTGAAGGAAGAGTCGATGCAAAAGGAAATGTGTGGGTGGAATCAAAAGCGCCTGAAGGTGAAATTTTACTCTGCGCCCATATGGATAAAATTGGCCCGGGGAATAAAGCGATAATTGAGAAAGGAGAACTGCAAGGCCGACTGGATGACTCCGCGGGTATCGGTATTATTTTGGGAATGATAAAAGCTGGCTACCGCCCTTCAATGTTATTCACCGTGGAAGAGGAGTACGAACACGAAGTCGCCGATGCCGAAGGAAAATCGAGGATTAAATCCAGAGAATTGCCGGATGGCATTTATAGCGCCGGAGCTCGTTTCGCGGCCGACGAGATCCGAGAAGGTAAGGCTAAAAAGCCTAAGCTAATTATTAACATTGATGTTTCCGCGCGAGATAATATCGGAAACGGCCCGTTGGTTTATGTTTCCTCGCGAAACTTTCGATTTCCCTCCGGACCCGCAAAAGATGTTTTGAAGCTATTGCAAGAAAACAACTTGCAGGCCCAATTTATAGACGGAGCAGCCAATGATTCAATAGAATTCAGCTTCCTGGAAAAACAAGGAGTTTTGTGCGTAGAAATACCGATCAAAAACTACCATTCGGCAAATGAAACAGCTGATTTGGGTGACATCAAAGAAGCCGTGGAGATTATTAAGACAATTCTCCAAAATCACAACCAGATACAAAATGCCTCTGACACGCCCATTCATGCGAGCTACTCAAATCCCATAGAGCTTTGAGCCTGAATTGACACCAGAAAACAACTAAAGTTTGCCAAAAGGCTATTTCGCGTCAGTGGTTTTTGCTTGAGAATGCTCCCTGCATCTCGATAGACACTTTCTCAGTCTGTTTGATATAATAAAATTATGGAAAAGATAAAAATCGAAAACCACAGCTTCTCGGCGTTTTCCTGGTTTGCGGGGTGGCTTTTTACGATCGGATTTCTCCACCTCACTTTCTGGAAAGGCGTGCTGGCGATCGTACTCTGGCCGTACTTCATCGGCCTTGCCGTAAGTGCGTTCACTGGACACTAGAGTCTCCCTAAAAATCGCTTACTCGCGATAAAATCATGCTTTTTGGCATGGTTTTTTGTTTACATAGCTGGTTAAGCAAAAGAATGCGAAATAATAGATTAATGCGCACACTTAAGGTAAAAAATTCAATCCCAGCGACGCGATGAATTCAAGAATTTAGAGCCCCTTTTTTAAGTTCAAGAGCGAGAACTTCGTTTGGCGTTAGAAAATTTAGGGCTTTTCTGGCACGATTGTTGAGTTTCTCTTGGATCGCATAAACATAGCTTTC
>JBAZYY010000002.1:0-105412 GCA_041659065.1 Parcubacteria group bacterium | reverse complement strand
CAAATACACTTCGATTCTTTCCCTCTCGAAGAGGGTGATTTCCTTTCCTTTTGGCATATCCATGGCGTTAATTAGAGGTTAACGCTCCAGTCTAGCAAAAAGGGGGCTTCGGGGTTTGAATTCGGTTCGCGAGGGGCGGGATTGACAAATTATACCTTTCTGCTATAATAACCAATCCGAATGATCAAATTTCCGCCAGTAATTGCACCTATTATATAAAGTAAAATAGCATCTGGTGTCCTGTTCGGAAGTCGGACGGCGTGACCCCTCCTTAAGCGTCGTCGGTAAGTTTGGGCAAATTTGCAACTGCAAACGAGCCCAGCACTTTCGGATGGGACAGCGGATGCTATCGTCTGGATTATTTAAATTATTATAAATGAGCCTTTGCAGGCTTTTTTATTTTCCGAAATTTTTTATTTCTAAAATTTCCAATTTCCAATTTCTAATTTTCAATGAAATCCAAATGACTAAATGAATAAATTTAAAAAACTTGTAATTTATTAATTTTAAATTGATTTCAAATTTAGGCTTTAAAATTTAAAGTTTTTTCTAACAGTTCTCGCGATAAGTCTTTTAGTACTTTCTCTAATGTAATCCGCTCTTGCTTATTCAACTTTCCCAGCACGTATTTTTCCGTTTCGATCTTTTTTTCTCCTCTATTTTCGATGCCGATTCTTAATCGTGCAAAATCTTTAGTTCCGAGTGCGTCAATAATATTCTGCACGCCTTGATGCCCGGCTGAAGATGCATTCACGGACAATCTGTATTTTCCCAGTGGCAAATCAATCTCATCATGGATAACAATAATATCTTCCAGTTTTAATTTATAATACTTTACCGCCGCTGCGACTGCTTTACCTGAAAGGTTCATGAAAGTCTGGGGTTTGAGGAGTATTATTCTTCGACTGCCAAGTTTGCCGTAGCTCGTTTTTGATTTTAATTTTTTGCAATCTTGCCAATCATCCAATCCTAATTCATCCCGATAATTTTCCCAAAAATAATCCACAAACATAAACCCGGCGTTATGCCTGGTTTTTTCGTATTTTTTTCCGGGATTTCCCAGTCCCGCGATAAGGATTGTTCTCATATTTCAAATATTAGCACATTATCGCGTAAATTTGACACTCGATCCCTTTTTCAGAAGGTCGATATAGGTTCTTTCGTCAATTTGTTGCTTGTCATATCCTTCCTCGAGGTCAGCTTCAGTATTTTCCTCATAGTCCATAACCTCTGACAAATCATTGCCAATAACGAGACATAGATCGGTTTCTCGACAAGAGGCAGAGAGGCTGGCCGGCAGGTCGGGCATGACTTTGGCTTGGAGTTTTGCGGCAAGTTCTTCGAGGGAAAATGGTTTGTTGCCGCTCGAAGCGTCGTATATGATAGTTTCACCGGATGTGATTTCGACTAAGTTTTTAGCAAACGAAATTGAAACTTTGTAGCCCAAGCTTTGAAGTAATGCTTTGATTTTGCTTTCGCTTTCTTTGGCGTTGCTGCCGTTCACAATAGTCACCGAGGCCTGTTCATTTTCTCTTTCTGCTTGCTTTCTTTTCTCGAGGTCGAGATTAAAAATATTTTTGGCTCTTTCTCGGATTTCCGAATAATTTCCAGTTCGCGGAACTAGGATAAAGGCGCGTACCCCCCCAAGCATGACGTGCGAAACAGAGAGCAGGCTTTTGGAAGAGCGCGAGTCGAGAACTTCATTTATAGTGGTGTGCGTGTCGACTTTTTTCGTGAAGCTCAAAAATGAATCAATTTCGTCGAGCGGTATGTCTGTCCGAAGGTGGTCGCCTAAAATATCGATTATATTACCGATAGCTGGCACATTGACCAAGGTGCCGATTGAAAAAGCTTTTTGACGGAAAGATTCAAGGATCTGCTGCTGGCGATAAGCCCGGCCGAAATCGCCCTCCTCGTCATGGCGGGTGCGAGCATATTTAAGGGCAGTTTCCCCGTCGAGATTTTGGAGGCCTTTTTTGATGTCAAAAGTTTGATAGCTGTAATTGGGTCCAGGATAACGTTCATCGTGCAAGTCCTTGGGGACTACTGTACTTATTCCGCCCAGCTGGTCGATAATTTTTTTAAAGCCGTCAAAGTCGATGGCGATATAGTAATTGATCGGAAGTCCAGTAATTTCTTCAAGGGATGATTTTAATTCACTCACGCCTTCGACCGAATCGCCGTGCTGATCTTTTCCGCGCGGATAGAGCGCGTTTATCTTGGTGTAAGAATTTGTGTCCGGGATCCTAACATAAAGGTCGCGAGGGATGGAAAGAAGAGCGGTCTGGTAAGTTTTCGGGTTAACGCTCGCGATGATTATGCTGTCGGTGAGATTTTCACCTGGATAATTTTCTCCCGCGAGTCCGAGAAGTAGGATATTTATCCGGCCGTCCTTGTCACTCCGCAGGGTTTTCTGGTTCCCGCTTGATATATCCTTGAGGCTCTGGAAAAAGGAATGGGGCGAATCATTTTGAATTACTTTTTTACTGGTGGAATAAAATTTATATGCCAGGGCCACTGAGCCCAAAAAAGCCAGTCCTAAAATTATGGCTATAATAACAATCCAAAAGAGAAATCTCTTTTTTCTCCGTTTGGGCGGTAGTTGCGGCGGAAGTGGAGGTTGGGGAGGAGGGGATTGGAAATGGCGCGGAGGCGGTGGATTGTATGCTTGTCGCTGAGGACTGTGTCTGATATCCAACATGTTCTCAGTATAACTTAACAAGGAATATATTTAAAGAATTAAAGAGATAAGCGAGGGATTGACATTTTATGTGGGATGCTAAATGATTCTAATAACTTTTATCTCAAGGATTAGGAGGCAAAGAGAGGGCTATGGATGATGTGCGCGGTACTTTGTATCACTTTGTCGCCTTGGGGGCCAGTCCGGGATTGCCGGAGCCGTATTTACTTATAAAATGGGTCGACGTAGTCGGCACTTTTCCTGAGATCGTGGATCTCATTGGCCGTCCGGACTACGAGCTGGGCGTGGACGACCGCCCTTTGGGTGAGCACAGATCTGCATACCCAGGTTGGTTGGTTGCCGGGAAAACAAGAAACTTCCATCGAGATAAGAGGACTGTGGGAGTTTTCATTCCGGAAGGTATGGAAGACGAGGTGGTGGAGCGGTTGAACGAGGAATTCCGCGCCGTGGTCTTCATCCCTCTCGCGCTGGATGAGCTGGCACAGATGACGTTCCTGCTCTAACGCGACCAAGAGAAATTACAGTAGAGTGGCTCCGGATGGGTGATACGCCTGCCGGAGCCTGATTTTTATTTGAATTATTTTGCAAATGAAAAAGCCACGGCGGGAATTTTGGGTTCCGAAACCGTGGCTCTGGTTTTTGCAAAAGGGGTGGACGTTGCCAGATTACTGCGCGCTACCTACCCTGGAGAATTAGAAGTAGGATGCTGAGGAATTCTCTGACTAACAAGCATCCACCTAGGGAGGAAACGCTCGATTCAAACTTTAACTTATCAAATCCCTCGGCATGGGCGGCCTGAATGAATTCCTCAGGCTTGATTTCCAACAAATCGAGAGCGTCAAAGGTGAGTTGGATACCGCCTTCTTCCCACAGGCAATCCAAACAGCACTCCGCCCCGATCTTATCCATCAGGATTGCCTTGACTTTACTAAAGAGTGCAGCCGTTCCCGGGGAGAGTTGTCCGCATCTCTGACAGCAGCTGGCCTTTTTATTCCAGGCCCCGCAGCTGGCGCACTGGGTGTACTTGGTCAGCCGCCCTCGAAGAACTTCGAGGCAGCTCTCAACTTTACTGAGGATGTCCTCATTCAGCATCATCCCAAAGCAAAGGTGGAAGACGGATTTTTTTGTTCTCAATAATTTTTCGGCCTTCTCATTAGCTTCTTTACTCAGGTCGCTGATTGCTGCATGAGCCTGCAAAAAACCAGAGATTAACTCCTGAAGGCCTTCTGGCGGGATGCGGGGGTTACGTAAGCAGAGCATGGCCATGGGCCCAGCATATTCCTGGGGGTTTTCTCTGATCATGGCAGAGATGTGTTTATGCAATGGCAGCCATTGTTCTTCTTTTGTATCGCTCATCATCGTCTCTCTCCTCAGTTTGTTGCGGCTGCTCGGGGGAGCTCGCAGTCAGTTTTTAAAATAAGTTTTCTCTTAACCGAGAGTAAATAAAAACCAACGAATTGATTTTCATTTCTTCCCGGTCAAGATTTTTTTAAAGAACAGTGTATTCAAGCAAAAATTCAGGACAATGTCAAGCAAAAGACTCGAATTTCTTGCCCAGAGCTTAGCTCTGGGCATTCCTCAGAGCCCTTGGCTTGCCAAACTGCTTTTTTTCTGCTATTATCCTCTTGTACAACCTAAAAGCGCTTTAAAAAGGCTCTGAATTAAGAGTTAATATTTCGTGCTTATCGAAGAATGTTAATTGCGAATTGGGTCGTACTAAAAACTAACAATATGGCGGATATAAACAAAGAAGAAATAAATAACAATCAAACGGAGGATTATGGCTTTGGAGGCGTGATCTGGGAGATCGTAAAGGTTGTCATAATGGTAGTCGTGATCATTGTCCCGCTCAGGGTTTTTTTGATTCAGCCGTTTTTTGTGCAAGGGGCGTCGATGGAGCCAAACTTTGAGGATAAGGAATACCTGATTATAAACGAGCTGGGCTACAAGAAGACGGATGTAGGCATAAACTTGGATAACAAGGAGTTCAATTTTTTTACCGTAGATGCTTTCCGTGAGCTCCAAAGAGGGGATGTGGTAGTATTTCGTTATCCCAAAGACCCCAGAGTTTTCTACATAAAAAGAGTAATTGGCTTGCCTGGCGAGAAAGTTGAAATTTCAAAGGACCAGGTTAAAATATACAATTCGGAAAATCCCAACGGTTTCGCGTTGGATGAAAGCGCTTATCTGTCTCCGAGCGTGCAAACTTCAGGCGAAGAAACAATTACACTCTCTGACAGCCAATATTTTGTGATGGGGGATAACCGAGAAAGAAGTTCGGATTCAAGATCTTGGGGCCCGGTCCCCAAAGACGATATTATGGGAAGAGTTATCCTGAGAGCCTGGCCATTCAGCAAAGCGAAACTCTTCTAAATTTAAAAATGAGCAAGCGCTGAAAGGCGATTTTGGATTTCAATAATTTTTCATTTTCAATTGTCATTTTTATTTTTTATATTTACATTTTATCCATGCCTCTTAAGAAAAAAATCGTAAAAAAAGTCAGTCGCAAACCGAAAAAGGAAAAGGAAGTCCAGGAAGAACTTCTGCTTCAGCCTCCGCGTGGAATGCGCGACATTCTGCCTAAAGACCAAATCTATTGGCAACAGGTGCGCCGGGTCACGGAAAAAGCCGCGGCTGATTTTGGATATCGCCGAATTGATATTCCGGTCATAGAATTCACGAATTTATTCGTGCGGGGCGTAGGGTCGGGAACTGATATCGTGGAAAAAGAGATGTATTCTTTCAGCACAAAGGGTGGGGAAAAAGTATCTTTGCGTCCGGAATTTACGGCGGGAATCGCGCGCGCTTTTATCCAGCATGGCATGCATGTTTCGCCTAAGCCGGTCAAGCTTTATTACTCCGGCTCCTGTTATCGTTACGAAAGGCCTCAGGAAGGGAGATATCGCGAGCTTTTTCAGTTTGGATGCGAGGCACTGGGCGAACAGGACCCGATTATTGACGCGCAAATGATCCAAATGGCATGGCGCATTATTTTTCAGCTCGGGATACGGGACGTTGTAGTTGAAGTTAACAGTATCGGTTGTCCGGCTTGCCGAAAAAATTATCGTAATCTTTTAGTTAGTTACTTTGAATCCAAAAGGCAGAAGCTTTGCATAGACTGCAAAAAAAGACTTGAAAAAAACCCATTGCGAATACTTGATTGCAAAGAAGACAAATGCGAGCAGGTGAAAGCCAACGCCCCCCAGTCGATCGACCATCTCTGTGAGGAATGCAGGGTTCACTTCAAAAATCTTCTGGAATATCTTGAAGAGCTTGAGATTCCCTTCGAACTGAATCCTTCCCTGGTCCGCGGCCTCGACTATTACACGAAAACCGTTTTTGAAATTTTTCCGCGGAATCTGGAAGAAAACGCGAAAAAAAGCGCTCTGGCTGGTGGCGGAAGATATGATGGACTCATTAAGATGTTGGGAGGCGAACAAACTCCGGCGGTTGGCTTTGCCGTAGGAATGGATCGCTTGGTCAGTGAAATGAAAAAGCTTGGCGCAAAATATTATCGAGAGCCGAAAGCGAAGGTGTTTCTCGCCCAGCTTGGAAGTTTCGCCAAGAAGAAAAGCCTCAAGATGTTCGAAGGTCTTGAGCGGTCCGGCATATTGGTCGCTGAAAGTTTCGGAAGAGGCAGTCTAAAGTCTCAGCTCAAGGTTGCTGACCGCTTAGGCGTGGAGCTGACTCTAATTTTGGGGCAGAAAGAAGCTCTCGATGGCACGGTGATTATAAAAGATATGACCAGCGGAACTCAAGAAGTGGTGGATGCGCAGAAGATTGTGGACGAAGTCAAAAAGAGATTGAAGATGACGGGAACCATCATTAAGACAATTTAAAAGTTGAAAGCGCAAACTTAAACTTTTAACTTTTAGTCAAAACAATGGATTGTGTTTTTTGTAAAATTGCCAATAAGGAAATTCCAGCCACTATTCTGTTTGAAGACGAAGATGTGATCGCATTTCGCGATACTAATCCTATCGCGCCTGTGCACGTGCTAGTCATCCCCAAAAAACATATAGCAAGCGTTGTTGATATCACCGAAGGCGACGTAAATCTGATGGGAAAGCTTGTTTACGCGGCAAAAAAAGTCGCGGATGAACTTGGGATTTCAGAGAAAGGGTATAAACTGCTGTTCAGGGTCGGGGAACATGGGGGTCAGGAAGTTGAGCATATCCATTTGCATTTAATAGGCGGAGCAAGGCTATCGGAAAATATTAAACCTGTTTAATTGAAAGTAACTCGTAAAGAATGTCAAATAGCAAAGCTCAAATTTCAAGTCAAATCCAAAATTCCAATTTCAAAACTTTGGATTTTGAGCTTTGAGTTTGATTCGAACTTTGGATTTTGAAATTTATATTTATTGAGAAGGGAGGTAGTTTATGGTAGAGGTCAAAAAAAAGGACCGAGAGACATCAGAAAGCCTTATTAAACGCTTTAGCCGCAGAGTTCAGCAAAGCGGAGTTTTGCTATCCGCCAGAAAAGGCAGATTCTATAAGAAGCCGAAGAGTCGCCGTGAAATGCGGGAATCCGCGCTTTATCGCGCAAAAGTCAGAAAGGAAGTCGATAAGCTCAAAAAAATGGGCAAATTCGACGAAGAGGCGCTGAAGCGGGTCAAGAAGAAACTTGGAGAAGAATAATTTTCACGCAACACAAAGCATGTAACCCGAAACACAAGGAATAAGGAAGCGGTTTTACTTAAAGTGCGTTGCATGTTGCGTGTCATATGTTTCATGAACTTGCATCAAAAAATCGAAGAAGATTTGAAGGGAGCGTTAAAATCTGGCGATAAAGAAAAGACGGGAGTCTTGCGCTTTTTGATTTCAGCCATAAAAAATCACCAGATCGAAATAAAAGCCAAAGATGAAAAATATTTGGCTGACGAGGAGACGCTGGTGGTAGTTAAGCGTCAGATAAAACAACGCCGGGATTCGGTCGAAAGCTATAAATCCGGAGGACGCGAGGATCTGGCGGAGAAAGAGGGGCAAGAGCTGGTTGTTCTCAGCGCCTACATGCCAGAGCAGATGAACGAAGCGGATGTAAGAGACATTGTGAAGATTAAGCTGCGCGAACTTGATATCTCGGATAAGTCCGGCTTTGGAAAGCTGATGGGATCTGTTATGCAAGAGCTCGAGGGAAAGGCTGAAGGAAACATAGTAAAAAGAATTATAGAAGAAGAGCTTTCGAAATGAAATTAAGCGTTGAAATCAACAATCTCACGAGAAAAAAGATCAGCCAAACGCGCTTAACTGAGATAACTAAGGATGTGATAAAGTATGCAAAGTTTAAGGCTGGTTCTTTGAGCTTATCCGTCGTTTTTGTAGGGAAAAGCAGAATCAAAAACCTTAACCAGACCTACAGGAAAAAGAATAAAGAAACTGATATTCTTTCTTTTAACTACAGTTTGGGATATAATGCAAAAAAGAGGGATGGCCAAGCCGCCTTGGAGGGTGAATTGATTATTTGTCCGGATGTAATAGCGCAATCGGCAAAGAAACATAAGGTGGATTTTGAAAAAGAACTGGCCTTTGTGTTTTCACATGGGATTTTGCATCTATTCGGATTCAGGCATTCAAAAAGGATGTATTCAATCCAGGATAAAATATCCGAAAAAAATTAAAAAATGGAAAAAATAAGAAAACTGTTTAAAAGTTTTCGGAACGCCGGAAAGGGCCTTAAGTATGTCCTTAAAAATGAACAGAATTTTCAGCTGGAGATTTTGATTGGGATCTTGGTAATAATCCTGATGTTTGTTTTTTCGATTCGCGGTTGGGAAAAGATAGCGCTATTTATAGTGATCTTTGCTGTTCTGGTGATGGAATTGATCAATACTATAATGGAAAGGGTCGTTGACATTCTGAAACCCCGTGTGCATCCGTACGCCCAACTGATAAAGGATGTTATGGCAGCCGCCGTACTTTTATCTTCAATTGGAGCGGTGGTTATTGGACTATTAATCTTTTATCCCTATATTCGAGATCTTTTCAGCTAAATTTTGCCTGTACAAGGTTTTTTATTGTATAATTTAGGAAGATAAACTAATCAAAAAAATTATTCACGTGTAAGAAAATGGTGAAGGGCGATACCTCAATTGGTCTGGACATCGGCTCATCCAATGTCAGGGCTGTAATATTGCAAAAATTCGATGAGGAAGAAAAACCGCGAGTGATGGGCGTGGGCATAGCACCCTCGTCCGGAGTCCGCCGGGGAGTTGTTTCTGATGTCGAAGAAACCATCAAATCAATCCAGAGCGCGGTCAGTAATGCCGAAAGGACTTCTGGTGTGCCAATCTCCCGAGCAGTGGTTAGTATTGGCGGCAATCACGTGTCTTATCTTGAAAGCCAGGGAGTAGTAGCCACGGGAAAGGCGGATGGGGAGATTATGCGTGATGATATTTCGAGAGCCTTAAGCGCGGCTGAAACAATTTCTCTGCCGACTAATACCGAAATTTTACACGTCATTCCAAAAAGTTTTACTGTTGATGACCAGAAAAATATCAAAGATCCCATTGGAATGAACGGGATTCGCTTGGAGGTCAACGCGCTTTTGATTCTGGGTTCAACGCCCAATATCAAAAATTTGGCTAAATGTGTCTATCAGTCGAACATAGAAGTGGAAGACATGGTTTTCAGCGCTCTGGCTGCGGCAAAAGCGACTCTTTCCAAAAGACAGATGGAATTAGGGTCAATCCTGGTGGATATGGGAGGCGGAACGACTAATTTCATAGTTTATGAAGAAGGCGAGCTTGTGCAGACCGGCGTAATCCCGATCGGAGGAAGCCATATCACAAATGATGTGGCTATTGGCCTTCGAACTTCCATTGATGTAGCCGAAAAAGTGAAGATCAATTATGGCTCGGCGCTCCCGGATGAAATAAATAAAAAAGATCAAATTAATCTCGCTGAAATTGAACAGAATGAAGAGGGCGAAGTTTCCAGGCATCATGTGGCGGAAATTATTGAAGCGCGGCTGGAGGAAATATTTACCATGCTTGACAAGGAACTTCGAAAAACCGGAAGATCCGGAATGCTTCCGGCCGGAGCGGTCATCGTTGGGGGAGGCGCGAAATTACCGGGAGTAGTGGATCTAGCGAAAAAAATATTAAGGCTCCCGGCCCAAACTGGGTTTCCGTTGGAATTAGGCGGAATTGTTGACAAGGTTGATGAACCTGGCTTTGTGACGCCGGTGGGGTTGGCGCTCTGGGGACTCGAAGATAAATACAGCCGATCATCCGAACGACTGGGGCTCAAAATGCCGGGAATGGATAATTTTCCGGGCGTTGGACAGACGGTTGATAAGATGAAGGGCTGGCTAAAGAAATTTTTGCCATAAAACAGTTAAAACACAAAAAATCAAAACTGCCGGATGCCAAACAAACATACAAACATATTAAATCGTTGAATTATCAAAAATCCGGGTTTCCATGGAGCTTGAAAAGATAATGTTTTTGTGGGGTATTTTGGAGATTTTAGACAATTTGTGTTTTTTATTTCGTTTCTTGACACTCAAAACATGCTTATGCTAGAGTATCCTACTAGCTAAAAAGCTTGTTTAGCCTTTATATTAATATCTATGGCCGAAGTAAAACCAGAAATAGAAACATTTGCACGCATAAAAGTCGTGGGAGTCGGTGGATCAGGCGGCAGTGCGATTAGCAGAATGATTGAATGCAAACTAAAAGGAGTTGAGTTTGTCGCAATAAACACGGATGCGCAGGCCCTCCATCACTCGAAAGCTTCCGAAAAAATACATATTGGGAAAAACCTAACCAAGGGATTGGGAGCAGGCATGAACCCGGAGATCGGTCGGCAAGCCGCGGAAGAAAATAGGGATGAAATTCAAGAAGCCCTGAAAGGAACGGATATGGTTTTCGTAACCTGTGGCCTCGGAGGCGGGACCGGAACAGGCGCCGCGCCAATTGTCGCGGAAGCTGCCAAAGAAGCGGGAGCCTTGACGATCGCAGTCGTTACCAGGCCGTTCAGCTTTGAAGGCGCCCAGAGAAAAGCAATTTCCCTCGAAGGTATGGAAAATCTGAAAGATCGCGTAGACGCGCTGATTACAATTCCAAATGACAGACTTCTTCAAATAATTGACAGAAAAACAACCCTTGTAAGCGCTTTTAGGGTAGTGGATGACATCCTGCGGCAAGGTGTGCAAGGAATTTCGGACTTAATAACAAAACATGGAATAGTAAATGTTGACTTTGCGGATGTGCGAGCAATTCTTCAAGATTCCGGTTCGGCGCTTATGGGTATTGGGAACGCGTCCGGGGAAAGCCGGGCTACGCAAGCTGCGAAGATGGCTATCAATAGCCCATTGCTTGAATTCTCCATCGATGGCGCAAGAGGAGTTCTCTTTAATGTCAGCGGCGGTCCCGACATGACAATGCTTGAGATCAACGAGGCAGCTAATGTTATCACGGAGAGCATCGATCCTAACGCTAAAGTGATATTTGGAGCTACAGTGGATGAATCCATCAGAAAAGGTGAGCTTAGCATTACCGTGGTAGCAGCCGGTTTTGATGCCGACGTTGTGGCGGAACACGGAGCTTTTCCACAAAGCCAGGCCGCCGGCCCCAGAGAAACTAAAAAAAGTTTTGAGGAAGAAGTAGCTAAACCGGAATCAGGCAGTATTTTGCCTTTATCGTCTTTTTCGGATGAAAAGCCTAAATTAATCGTTGAAGAGAAGGTGTCGGACAAGCCGAAGAGAAAAATCAATTTCGAATCAAAAGTGAGTTCAATTGCGGAGGAAGATGATGATGAACTTGAGATTCCGGCTTTTATCAGACGGAAGATGAAAAAATAGAATTTCATGGAGCATGGAGCAAAGCGTAGTTGTATTAAATACTCTATGTTATGCATTATGTGTTTCATGAAGTAGCTGTGGATAACTCATATTTTTCCCATAAAAAAGCCCGCTTGGCGGGTTTTTTGAATTGTGGTAAAATTAGAGCTGCTACCACAAGATGTAGTGTAAAAAGGGGATTCTTTGAATCGCCCTTATTAATTCTCAAAAATCATGCTTTGCCCTTTCTGTTCTCACAAAGAAACAAAAGTAATAGACTCTCGCGAATCAAATGACGGCAAAGTAATTCGCCGCCGCCGGGAATGCTTGAAATGCCAAAAGAGATTCAGCACTTATGAACAGCTGGAGCTTCTGAATTTTACAGTGGTGAAAAAGAATGGACAAAAGGAAGAATATAAAAGAAATAAACTTGAATCCGGAGTGAGAAAAGCATTAGAGAAAAGGCCGGTGAAGGAGAAAGATGTTGAAGAAATGGTCGACGATATTGAATATAAGCTTCATTTCGAGGGCGAATGCGAAGTGCAAAGCAAAGAAATCGGGAGGTTAGTGCTTGAAAAGCTCAAGGAATTAGACGAAGTAGCATACCTAAGATTTGCTTCCGTTTATAAAAGTTTTGGCAGCGTGGATAGTTTCATGAAAGAAGCAGAAATGTTAAATAAGGAAAGTTAGTAGTATATAGTTGAAGCCGGAGATACTCCGAGAATATTTCATCTAAAATTAATAATTTTCAATAAACTTTAATCAGCCGGGGGGCGAAAACAAAAATGATAGCAGTGAAAAAGGGTCAAAAAATGGTCAGTAAGAAAGAAAGATCCCGCTCGGCGGGGCAGAGTTGCGTTGATCGCGTAGTGAAACGCGACGGGCGGGTTGTTAAATTCGAGCAAGAAAAAATCACAAAAGCCGTGATGAAATCTTTCGCGGAAACAGGGGAGGGCAAAGAAGTGGACGCCAAAAAAGTCACATCAAAAGTTGTACAGCTGCTGAATAAAAATTACCAGAAGGGCAATGTGCCGGAAATTGAGGAAATTCAGGATCTTGTCGAACGTGTTTTGATGATTTTGGATTTTGAAGAAACGGCTAAAGCCTACATTCTGTACCGCGAACAACACAGAAAGATAAGGGAGTCCGAAGAAGCGCTTAAAGACGCAGTGGATCTAGTTGATAAATATATCCAGGAAATAGATTGGCAAGTGAAAGAGAACGCGAATATGGCCTATTCTCTGCAGGGACTGAATAACTATATCTCTTCAATTGTAAGCTCAAAATATTGGCTTAATCGAGTATATTCAAAAGCTATTCGCGATGCTCATGACGAGGGCGATTTTCATATTCATGATCTCGACAAAATTGCCGCTTATTGCTGTGGATGGGATCTTCAGGATCTTTTGCGAAGGGGTTTCACAGGTGTTCCCGGGAAGATTTCCTGCAAACCGCCTAAACATCTCCGGACAGCTATTGGCCAAATCGTTAATTTCTTTTATACGCTTCAAGGAGAAGTGGCGGGCGCGGAAGCCTTTTCAAGTTTTGATACACTGCTGGCTCCATTTGTCCGCTACGACGGTCTTTCATATCAGGATGTCAAGCAATGTATGCAGGAATTTGTCTTTAACGTGAATGTTCCAACAAGGGTTGGCTTTCAAACACCCTTCACAAACATTACGATGGATCTTGTGGCGCCAAAGAACATAGCTGAAGAATCGGTTATTATTGGCGGCGAGCTCCAAAAAGAAAAATACGGTGATTTTCAAGAAGAAATGAATATGATCAACCGCGCTTTTGCCGAAGTTATGAGCGCGGGAGACGCGAGCGGCCGGGTTTTCACTTTTCCTATTCCAACCTACAATATCACGAAAAATTTCGATTGGAACGATGAAAATCTGAAGCCCATCTGGGAGATGACGGCTAAATACGGCATTCCCTATTTTGCCAACTTCGTGAATTCAGATATGAATGTCGAAGACGCGCGTTCGATGTGCTGCCGCTTGAGGCTGGATAACCGTGAATTATACAAACGGGGCGGAGGTCTTTTCGGCGCGAATCCTTTGACTGGCTCGATCGGTGTCGTGACGATCAACTTGCCGCGTATTGGCTATCTGGCTAAGAATAAAAAAGATTTTTTCGCCCGACTTGACCGAATGATGGATCTGGCTAAAGAAAGCCTTGAAACTAAAAGAAAATTAGTCGAAGGATTCATTAAAAATGGGCTTTATCCATATGCGCGATTTTATCTCGACGCAATCTATAAACGTCGAGGGGACTACTGGTCAAATCACTTTTCGACGATTGGTATTATAGGAATGAATGAATCGCTCAAGAATTTTATGGATGAAACAACAGCAACGCCGAAGGGCATTAAATTTGCCGGAGAGATTATGGAGCATATGCGTGAAAAAATGATCAAATATCAAAAAGAAACGGGAAATCTCTATAATCTTGAGGCGACCCCGGGCGAAGGAACAGCTTATAGGCTGGCCATAAAGGATCGTGAAAAATATCCCGATATGATTTTCGCGAATGGAAAAGTTGACAAAACGAAGTCCGTAGAGCCTTATTACACAAATTCAACCCAGCTTCCAGTAGGTCACACTGAAGATTTCTTTGAGGCGTTGGATTTGCAAGAACCGCTCCAGACGAAATATACCGGCGGGACAGTTCTGCACGGATTCTTAGGCGAGCGGATTCAGGACATTGAAACGACTAAAAAACTGGTGAAAACAATTGCCGAAAAATATTCTCTTCCATATTTCACTCTCTCTCCAACTTTTAGCATTTGTCCGTCGCATGGCTACCTCATCGGCGAGCATCAGATTTGTCCCAAATGTGTTGTGGAACAGAAATGCGAAGTTTATTCGCGTATTGTTGGTTACATTCGTCCCGTGGAGCAATGGAATGCAGGAAAAGCGACGGAATACGGAGATCGGAAAGAATTTGTAGTCGGCTAAAATAAGTTGTCAACGCGAGCGCTTTTTGGAAGTTCGACTTCCTTTATGGAAGTCGAACTTCCATTTCGATTATTCAGATTTTAATATCTTTCTTTCTATGATAATAGGTGGTCTTCAAAAACTGACACTTATTGATTATCCGGGGCATATTGCGGCGACGGTTTTTACTGTGGGCTGCAATTTTCGCTGTCCTTTTTGTCATAATCCGGAACTCGTAAGTTCAAAGTTCAAAGTTCAAAGTTCAAAGTTTATGGAAGATGACTTTTTTAAATTATTATCAGAAAGACAAGGAAAACTTGAGGGGGTGTGTATTACCGGCGGGGAGCCGACGCTTCAGCAGGATTTGATAGAGTTTATTCGGAAAATAAAAGCTCTGGGCTATAAAGTAAAACTGGACACGAATGGGGCGCGACCGGATGTTTTACGAAAGCTCTACAGCGAAAAATTACTGGATTTTGTGGCAATGGACATCAAAAATAGCCTTATTAATTACGGCAAAACAACGAATTCTGAAGTTGATGTTGAGCGTATTAAGTTAAGCGTGGATTTGGTCAGGAATTCCGGAGTAGATTATGAATTCAGGACGACAGTTGTGCCGGGTCTTCACAGCGAAAAGGCTTTTTTGAAGATCGCAAAATGGCTCAAAGGCTCTAAAAAATATGTTTTGCAAGTCTTTGAGGATAAGGGAAAAATACTTGACCCTAGCCTCAAGAAAAAAACGAAAGGAAAAAAGATGGATATTGATAAAATAGCGAAGAATATAAAAGGATATTTTGGGAAAATAGAAGTACGCTGAAAATGCCAAATAGCAAAGCTCAAATGTCAAATCAAATCCAAAATCCAAATGACTAAAAAAACTTTGGATTTTGAGCTTTGAGCTTGATTTGAAATTTGGATTTTGATATTTTGATTTCAGCGTTTATGCTCAAAAAGTTATTCCTAATCATCGTAGCCCTTGCAATTCTCATCGCTTTCCTCGGCGGGATTTTTTCCATTAGCCTTTCGCCTCTATCCCTGAATATCCGAGAGCCGGAAAAGAGCTATCTAAAAAGTGCCACCAGAAAGGCTAAAAACCTGATCTACCATGAAGCGACAGTGCACAATCCATCCGGCGATGTTTTACCGGACCAGATTGACGATAAAATCTTGAATGATATTAAAAATACAGTTAATTGAATTTCAGCCAAAATATGAACCTAGCAAAGCATGTAAACAAAATTCTAATTTTCACAATCAACATTCTCCTGATGGTGATAGCTGTCCTTTTGATGAAAAGTGGCAGTCAAAACAGCAGCGCGGCAAGCCGGAACGCCGAACTAAATACTTCTTCTCAAAATGCCTCTTCCTCGTTTTTGGGCGCCAACTCGACTCAAATAAATAACGCCGCACCGAATAGCACTTCCTCTGCGCGGTCAGTCTCGAGTTCCAGCAGAGTCACGAGAACTTCTTAATTTTTACGCTTAAGGATTTTTCCATAATTTATTTAACCCTAGCCTATAAGCGATGGAGAAATTAAAAAAGCATACCGGCAAGTTTCTTTTTTTTGTGGTAAATTTTCTCGTGATGACAGTCGCCGTCTTGATAATAAAAGATAAGGATCAGGAAGGTAAATTACTAAAATCGCAAAATAATCTTCTGAGTGAAGAAGGGTTTTTGTCAGAAGAAAACAATGGCTTAAAAATAGAGCCTGACAGACGCAGAGGAACCGTTGAAGAAATTGATGCGCAGGACAGCGAAACTGTTGAAACTGACCCCACCGCGCAGCCCGATGCGGGTGCGAATATCAACGCTGCAACCCCGGAGCCTAATGCTCAAAATTTACTTGGAAACTCTACTCAAACGCAGACTGGCACAAACTCGAAAAGTAAAAAGGCAAAAGCTTCAAACTCAAGTAGCAAAAACAACAGCTCATCAGCTTCTTCGAATAGTAAGACGAAGACATCTTAGGGGAAATTAAGAATTATGCCCGCCCGCTTCGAGTCGCGAAGCGAGTCGGGCGGGAATTAAGAATTATGAATCAGGATTTAGTTGCACTGGATTTTAAGTCCTTAGGAACAGATATTCACGCTGAAATCGTTCTTGATACAATCTCACGTGAAAAAAAAGAAGAAGCGAAAGCTGACCTCGAATCGTTGAAAAATATTTATTTTGCGAAGCAGAAAATTTTCAATCGTTTCGATTTGGAGAGTGAAATATCCAAAATAAACAGGAAGTTAAAAACTTTTCAAGAGGCATCAGCTGATATGCTCTATTTAGGGAAAAGAATCCTGCATTACAATGAAATAAGCAACGGAATTTTCGACCCGCGAGTAATCGGCATTCTGGAGAACATTGGCTACGATAAAGATTTCAAACGCAAAGATTTTTCCGCTGCCAATCTGCCTAAAAAACAAGCGCCTCTTGGCGGTGATCTTGAAAAAGATCTCGCAATCAAAGACGGCAAAATTTATTTTGGCAAAAAAATGGATTTTTCAGGCGTGGCCAAGGGTTATATCACTGATTGCGCCGCAAAGTTTCTAAAAAATCAGGGCTGGGAAAATTTTTTGGTAGATTCCGGCGGGGATATGCGGATTTTCGGCAAAAATCAGGACGACGAGAACTGGAAAATTGAGATCGAAGGCATTCCGAAAGCAAAATTAATGCTTGAAATAACGGACCAGGGGATTGCTACCTCCGGTATTAGCCGAAAAAAGTGGAAAATAGACGGGAAAAAATTTCATCATCTCATTAATCCCAAAAAACCAAACCAATTTTCCTATGAGCTTAGGACGGTATCCGTGATTGCAAAAAATACCGAGGAGGCGGACGGAAGAGCTAAAGTTTTAGTGCTTCTCGGGAAAGAAAATGGGATGGAGTTTGCGGCAGAGAATAAAATTGCCGCAGTTTTCCTGGATTATCTGGGAAATGTTTTTGTGACTTCTGAAGCGAAGAAATATATCCCTACTCATGGGCCAACCGGCTAAAAGTAAGCAAAAAATCATCCGTTGTGTTAGAATGGTGAATGAAAATAATTGAAAATATTTTCTTATGGATAACGCAGACGTTGTTTCCTGGGCGTGGTACATTACGCGCGCAAGCGCCCTGGTTGGTTTCTTTCTTCTGTATATTTCGATTCTTTTTGGATCAATCGGGCGTATTCCAATTTTCCGGAGGTTTTCGGCTAAAATTTGCGCCCTGAATATTCATTGCTGGCTCTCTGTACAGGCGCTCATATTTGCCCTCATTCACGGCGTCGCGCTTATTTTCGATAATTTGTTGACTTTCAGCTGGCTGGATGTCTTTGTTCCTTTTCATTCAAGCTATGAAACAACTCTCGTCGCGCTGGGGACCATATCCTTCTATCTCATCCTGATTCTTGTCCTGACATCCTATGCTCGAAAATATATATCTCGAAAGTCCTGGAGAATTGCGCATACCCTCAATCTGGTTTTGTATGGCTTTTCTATCGTTCATGCCCTGTCGCTGGGAACAGACATGAAAAATGATTTGGTCAGGAATATTTTCATTTATTTTAATGTTCTATTGATTCTAATTTTGGCGCTGAATGTCTACTTTCGGATAAAAGGGAGAACAGCGAGGCAAGTAATTAATATTCCCCAATGCGATGCGAATATACGCGAAGGTGACGCCGCGGGCGGGCAAAAACGAAGTCGTGAAGATTTCCGACGCCGAATATAAAATCAAAGTCACGGCCGCGCCGGAAAAAGGAAAAGCAAATGGTGCCGTCGTAAATTTATTGGCGGATTATTTTAGCGTTTCAAAAAGCTCCGTGAATATTATCGGCGGAAAATCTGCTCGGACAAAGCTAATTGAAATAAGTTAGCTAAGCCCGAAGTCTTATCTTTCAGGATTATGCTTTTCTAAAGTCCGAAATAGGAACATGGATGGGAATAAAAAAGCGGGTTTCAGCCCGTTTTTTCTGATATAATGATTGCATGACTAAGGCTAAGGTTTTTTTTATCCTATCTCTGGCGTTCTTGTTCGGTGTTTTTATAGCATCATTTTTGCGAATAGAAGAATATTTAATTTTGATTATTATTGCTTCGGGAATTGCGATCCTTGTCATTAATTGTAAAGACAGAAAAATGGCAGTCGCGAGCGCGGCTGTTTTAATTTTTGCCTTAGGAGCCTGGCGGGCGAATATTTCCCTTGATGGCGCAAGAAGCAATTTAGCCGGCAGCAAACTTGGTCCAACCGAGCTATTAGTTAAGGTTGCCAAAGAGCCGGAAATAGACGAAAAATATCAAAAAATTATTGTCAAAGATATTGATAAGAACAGGATACTCATAAATGCAGATATATACCCGGCATATAATTACGGCGATGAGCTTAAAGTGAGTTGCATCTTGCAAGAACCCAAAAATTTCGAAGATTCTGCCTTCGATTACCAAATGTATCTGGCGAAGGATGGGATTTATCGAGTTTGCAATAAAACGCAAATATCCGTAGTTGCCAGGAATAAAGGAAGCATGTTTTATGCAGCCGTCCTGACGATAAAAAATAAATTCGAAAAAAAACTCTCTCAAATTTTTCCTGATCCCGAGGGGGCGTATCTCAAAGGCTTGCTTCTTGGCGGAAGCAAAAGAATGACCCAAAATTTAAGCGATGCTTTTCAACGGACGGGGACTACGCACACAGTTGCGGTTTCGGGATATAATGTTACGATTGTTGCTGCGTTTTTAATGTGGCTTGGCATATTTTTGGGGCTTTGGCGCCAACAGGTTTTTTCTTTTGCGCTGATCGGGATAGTTTTGTTTGTTTTAATGACTGGCGCGCCAGCGTCGGCGGTGCGGGCGGGGATCATGGGAAGTCTCGTCATCTGGGCGATGAAAGAGGGGAGACTGGCCAATTCCACGAACGCGATAATGCTTGCGGCTGGCGCGATGCTCGCAATTAATCCACTCCTTCTTCGTTACGACGCTGGATTCCAACTTTCTTTCCTCGCAACAATTGGAATTGTGCAGCTCTCTCCTATTTTAGAAAATTTTTTTTGGCGAGGAGGGAGAGCTCCGAAACTTATTCGAGAAACCGTTATACTTACTATGGCCGCGACAATTTTCGTCTTGCCTATAATTTTAAACTCCTTTGAAAAACTTTCTTTGGTCTCGCCATTCGCCAATTTTGTTATTTTGCCGGCGATTCCAGCTATAATGGGAATAGGGTTCGCGGCGGGGATAGCGGGTTTTATATTATTGCCACTTGGGAGGCTCGTCGGATTCGTACCCTATATTTTACTCAAAGCGGAATTATTCGCGGTTGGGTGGATGGCGAATTTGCCTTGGGCATCGGTCGAAGTCAAAAATTTTGGCTGGAAATTAATGTTTGTTTATTATGCTGTTCTGCTGATAGTAGTTTTTATCCATAATAAAAAAAGCCGGGATCGTCTGATGCCGGCGGGAGCCTAAGTCGGTTAGAAATTAAACTTATAGACAAAATAAACAATTCCAATGCCGTGGTCAAATACGAGATATAAAATAAAGTATATGGCAGTAGCGGCTTTAGCCGTAGTATGCTTGTTTTACGTATACCAAATCTATAGTTTATCCCGTCCGCTTCAGGTAATCTTCCTGAATGTCGGACAGGGCGATTCAATTCTCATCCAAAAGGGAGTCAAGCAAATTCTCATTGACGGTGGGTCCAGTGGAAAAGTGGAGCTCGCGGAACTTGGAGAATATCTGCCCTATTTTGACCGTGAAATAGAAATCGTAATTGTCACACATCCAGATAGGGATCATATTGGAGGTCTTATTGACGTGGCGAGGAATTATAAGATCGGAAAAGTCTTGGAAACAGCAGCGGAAAAAGATACGGCGATTTTCAAAGAATGGCAAGAAGTGCTAGATTTTAACAAAGTTGGAAAATTGGATGCGACAAGCGGCGATGAAATAAAATTTTCCGATGCAAGTCTAAAAATAATATATCCTCAGAGCAAAGTCGATTCCTCGTCCGGGGACGCAAATAATAAATCCATAGTCAGCCGGCTGGATTATGGAGGGAGCAGTTTTCTTTTTACAGGTGATATCGAATCTCCCGCCGAAAGAGAAATTCTCGAGAGGGGAGAAAATGTCGATATCGATTTCTTGAAGATTGCCCATCACGGATCGAAATATTCCTCGTCTGAGGAATTCCTTAACGCGGCCAGTCCCAAAGAAGCAATCATCTCGGTCGGTGCGAATAATTCCTACGGGCACCCGACAGAAGCAGTTTTGGAGGCTCTCAGGGAGAAAAATATTCGGATTCTCAGGACGGACGAGAGCGGGGACATAGAATTCATTTGCGAAGCCGAAAATTCTCCGCCAAAGGCGGATCAGCCTCTGGCTGAAAAGTGCAAAGTTCAAAGCTCAAAATGACAATGAAAAATGTAAAAATAATTTTTTTGGTTGCCATCATTATATTTTTTTCCGGTTGCGGAAAAATAGGCGTTATTAATGATAATGCTAATAATTTGGGAAAAGAAATATCGAAATATCCAGAAACATCCGTCGAAGATAGAAAGTCCATGAAACTGCTCTTTGTCGGAGACATGATGTTTGACCGGTATATTCGAGAGACTGCGGATAAGCGCGGAGGGGACTATGATTATATGTTCGGCCAAGTAAAAGATTTGCTCGCGAGCGAAGATTTAGTGATTGGAAATCTGGAAGGGCCGATAACGGATAAAAATTCGGTAAGCATTAATACTAAACTGGGGGAGAGTAAAAACTTTAACTTTACTTTTGCTCCCAGCGTGGCAGGTGTCCTGACGAAAAATAATATCAAGCTCGTAAATCTCGGCAATAACCATATTCTTAATCAAGGAGAAGCAGGGGTACAACAGACAAAAAAATATCTGGACGAAGCTGGAGTGCAATATTTCGGCGATTTGGAGACTAAAGCCCCAATTGGGGCTTTAGTCTCCAAAAACATAAATGGAATAAAGATCTCTTTTGTCAGCTATAATTATTCCATTCCGGATTCTATTGAAACGGCGCTAGAAAATATCAAGGCGGCTAAGACTCAATCCAACATCGTCATTATTTGTCCCCACTGGGGAACAGAATATAAGGTGGGGGATCCGGGTAATAACATTCGAAATCTGGCGTATCAATTTATAGATGCCGGCGCGGATTTTATCATCGGAACCCATCCGCACGTGGTGCAGGATTCGGAAATTTATAAAGGCAAAAAGATATATTATTCGCTGGGCAACTTCATATTTGACCAGTATTTTCAGAAAGAAACGAAAGAAGGGCTGACTGTGGAGGTAACGGTGAATCCAAAAGATCACTCCCTGGACTTTCGCGACATTCCTATTGCGCTTCAAACCAACGGCCAGACGAAAGTTAAATAGCATATCAAACCTCCCAGTAAGCTTAAAACAAAAAAAATGTAATTGCTACCATCCTTGGTAGCGTGGTAGTAATTACAAAATGAAGATTGTAATTTAATTACTATGTTGTTATTTTTTAGCAAACTAGAATTTATCTAAATGCCCATATGAAGAAGAGAGCAGGGAATTATATTTTCATTATCTGGGTCATTTTCATCCTTTCGGCAGTGAGTGGGTATTTGATGGCAATGCAAGATCCGGTGGCCAGCCGGGACTCAGTGAATCAGCTGTTTTCCAGCTTTAGCTTTGCCAAAAATTTGAATACTTTCCAGCTTTTTGCTTTCATTTTTCTTAATAATTCGCTTAAGGCGCTATTCGTATTGCTTACAGGATTTTTTTTCGGGATCATTCCGATTTTTTTTGTTTTCACGAATGCCAATCTGATCGGGCTGGTGCTCGCGGTCTTCGGTCCGCGTGAGGGATTTTTGAGAGTGGTCTTAAGCCTTCTCCCGCATGGGATCTTTGAAATTCCGGCGGTGCTCATGGCTTCGGGTTACGGTCTGTGGCTCGGCGTGAAGTTCTACCGGAAGATTCGTTACGGGGAGCCATTCAAGGAAGCATTTAGATATTCGGTCAAAAAATACTTCAAAATTATTCTTCCGCTCCTGCTTTTAGCAGCTTTTATTGAAGCTTATGTCACCGCGTACCTTGTTGGTAAGTAAAACATCAGTAAACTACTAGCGTAGGAACAAAAAGGGAAGCGCTTGTACCGCTCCGGTTTTCGCATATTTTCCTCCTTTTTTCGGGGGTTATTTTTGCTTTAAATAAAGATAAAAAATGGAAGTGTATTAAATGACTGGATCATGATTGACATAAAGCTTATTTTATGATAAAATAACACAATGTCGCAACTGCGGCAGATTTTACAATTTTTTGAAAATTAGCTCAATCACATCAAGGGGGAAGCGAGAATGAAGGAATTACAGCTACAGCAGAGCGAGAGACTTCTTTGGGTGGGGAGAGCAGGTATTGTCTTCGGCCTCATCGTTGCTATCTGGGTTGCATCTTCGATTCAGAAACGCATAAATTGGACGGAACTTTCTGCCCACCACGTTACAGTTAAGCAGCTCGCATTGCATAGTGAAGGCTTTAGTGACGGTTTAATAGTCATGGTAAAAGGCTTCGCAGAACCCACCGGTCTCATCCTTGACATGAATAAACATGGACAACTTCTCCCGTATGATTTCTATGACTCCCGCCTTCATGTTTCGGGCGATCCATTTATTAAAGTCTATGCCCAGCAATCAATCTATACCGAAAAAGGCTGTGAAGTATTGGCTGTATTGCACCATGATGCGAGTGGGCTCTGGCTCGAGGCTCTAGCCTTTTACGGCGATGGTCAAACCTGGAGGCTTTCCGAAGTGGAGAAGCAGAAAAGATAGCCGTTCCACATCCGGGCCAAGCCCGGAAAGGAGGATGCCTATGAAGGACGAAAAGAACTATTTCCCAAGCGGGTTTCTCACAGCCCGGGCCCGAATCTACGGATTCGGGTTTTTTCTTGCCCAAAAGTTTCTTATTTGCTAAAATTTACTTGCTCAAGATAAGCTAAATGGCTTATTTTATCTTAAAATAACTTAAAATTAATATTCAAAAGCATGAAAAGTGACGCAAGCAAGGAGCGAACATTCGTAATCATCAAGCCGGATGGCGTGCAAAGGTCTTTGATCGGGGAAATTATTAAAAGATTTGAGCGGACTGGACTGAAGCTAGTGGGACTAAAAATGTTTATTCCCAGCGCGGGAAAAGTCAGGGAGCATTATACCCTGGATCCAAAATGGCTTGAGAACGTGGGAGTGAAATCTATCGAAGCTTACGATAAAAAAGGGCTTGAGCCGCCGACTAGGGACCCGATGGCGATTGGAAACCAAGTTCTAGACCGCTTAGAAAAATATCTAACGGCCGGACCGGTAATTGGAATGATTTGGCAGGGAAACCAGGCGGTTGGAATCGTTCGAAAAGTGATGGGAGGAACGGAGCCGTTAACATCCGATGTTGGAACTATTCGGGGGGATCTTACGGTTGATTCCTACAGTATGGCGGATGTGGATGACCGGGCGGTGCGAAATCTTTTGCATGCTTCCGGATCCGTTGAAGAAGCCGAGATGGAAATCAAGCATTGGTTTTCGGAAGATGAGATTCTAAACTATCGCTTGATTCAGGAAAGCATCCTTTACGACGTAAATCTGGACGGAATTTTAGAATAATAAAATCCTGACTAAAGCTAAGCTTTAGTCAAAAGAATAATGGAAAAAAATCAAAAACATCCCGAATATCAATATCTAAATTTAATCCAAGATATTCTTGATAACGGCGCGGACAAGCCGCTTTTTCTGACGCCGGAGGTTCAGGCGCAATACAGGAAAAAAGGTGAGGAGCTGCCTTTTATCCGATCCGTTTTTGGACGGGTTATTCGTTTTGATCTTGCGCAGGGCTTTCCGCTGCTTACGACGAAGAAAGTTTTTTATCGGGGAATATTCGAAGAACTTCTTTGGTTTTTGACTGGGGACTCAAACATTAAATATTTAGTTGACCGGGATGTCCATATTTGGGATGAGTGGGCTTGGAAAAAATATCACAAATATTGTCTTGAGAATTATCCGGAGAAAGATCTGGAACAAAAAGATTTTATCGCCAAACTAAAATCCGAATCGGCGGATAGTGAATTTGTGAAAAAATGGGGGGATCTCGTGACGATTTACGGCCGGATGTGGCGTAAATGGCCGGGAAGCGACGGGCATCTCATTGATCAGCTGGGGTATTGCATAAACGGACTCAAAGACAAGCCTTATCGAAAATCATATGTTGTTTCAGCTTGGAATCCGGATTTCATTTACGCCATGGCATCACCCGAAAACCGAAACGAAGTGCCGCCGTTTTGCCATACGACTTTTCAATTCGCGGTTGTTAACGATAAGCTGAATCTTGGCATGTACCAGAGGAGCGCCGATTTGTTTCTTGGCGTGCCGTTTAATATCGCGAGCTACGCGCTGCTTCTTCAAATGGTCTCGCAAGTTGTGGGGATCCCCGCCGGCGAATTTGTTCACTTTTTCGGAGACGTGCATGTTTACTCGAATCATTTTGAACAAGTAAAGGAACAGCTATCGCGAGAGCCAAAACCATTTCCGACATTGAAATTAAATCCAGATAAAAAGGATATCGATGACTTCGTTTATGAAGATTTTTCTCTGGAAGGCTATGATCCACACCCGGCAATCAAAGCGGAAATCGTGAATGTGGGAGGCTCGTAAAAGTTAAAAGTGTAAAGTTTAAAGTGAAAAGTGGGGGTGTCGCTTCGCGAATTTATTTTTTTTGAAAGATTATGAAAATAATTCTCATGATGGCGGTGACGGCTGATGGCAAGATCGCGAAATCCAGCGATCATTTTCCGGATTGGACGTCAAAAGAAGACAAAAAAATGTTCGCGAAAATCTCAAAAGAGCATGGGGTTGTGATAATGGGCGACAAGACCTTTTTCACATTCCCAAAGCCATTACCTGACCGGCTCAATGTTGTTTTTACGCTTGAAAAAAATCCGCCTGAAATTGAAAACGTGAAATGGGTTTCGGGTGAACCGCAAAAAGTCTTGGAAGAACTGGAAGGAATGGGCTATAAGTCGGCGATTTTAGGCGGGGGATCATTTCTCAACACCCAATTTTTGAAAAATAAACTAGTGGATGAAATCTATCTTACGATCGAACCGAAAATTTTCGGGGATGGGCTGGGAATCCTCGGCGGAGATTTTGACGTAAATCTAAAACTTTTGAATGTCGAAAAAATTAACGATGACTCGGTAATGCTAAAGTATAAAGTGTTATACTAAAGCGATGTCTAAAAATCTCACTTATTATAAAGACTTGCTAAAACTTGGAGATCCCAAAGCGCCGGTGGGGATCGTTACGCTATGGACGATTTGCGACCAGATCACGAAAAATATTGATAAGAAAGGATATTCGGTAGCGGGCCAGCTCTATACGAAAAATGGGATAAACTATCTCGTGCGAAACCTTCTGGCGAATAAGAATATTCGTTACATTGTCGTTTGTGGACAGGACCGTTCGGGGTCCGGAGCGGAACTCATGAAATTGTGGAAAACGGGAAAAAGCGCAAGTCTTCAAAAAGAAATTAAGACTGAATCTGTCGGAAACTTGATTGAAAACGTAAAGCTAATCAATCTGGTTGGCGAAGAAGATGGCAAAAAAATAGAAGTGGAAATCGGGAAGCTTGATTTGAGCCTGGGATCATATGGAGAGGCGGAAAATTTTCCGGAGCCGGAAGCAATGGGTTCCGGGGGGCTTGAATGCCATTTCCCCACCGATAGCTCGGTTTTCAAGGTGCGGGGAAAAACCATTGCGGATACTTGGCTTAAACTGCTAAAAACTGTTTTGCGGTTCGGCGATGTCAAAGAAACTGACGCGATGAAGATAAAGGAAATTGCGAACCTCGCGGCGGTAGTCACTGATGAGGATCCCGAAAATTTTTTTGTGCCGGACTGGCTGGGGTTTAGTCGGGAAAAAATTGAAGAATATCTGCCGCAAATAGTCGGTAAAGAAAAAAATCCAGGACTGCACTATACGTATGGCAACCGGCTTCAGGCTCATTTTAAGGTGAACCAACTCAAAAAAATCATTGCCAAACTCAAAAAAGACAGGAATACCCGCGAAGCCGTGGGAACGTTGTTTGATCCCACGATTGATCATGACGCGGAGCATCGGCCCTGTATTGTGCTAATCCAAGCGCTTTATAATCAGGAAAAGCTTCACTTGAACGCGTATGTGAGATCCCATGACCTTTTTGGTGGTTGGCCGCTTAACGCTTTCGGCCTCAGAAGGCTGCAAAAAAATATCTGCGACGAAACGAAACTGTTGATGGGGCCGCTTACGATAATTTCGGCGAGCGCGCATGTTTACGACTTCAATTGGGATGAAGCACAGAAAATTACCGCGGCTCAAGATAAGGGATACCAATTCGAAGAAGATCCGCGAGGATATTTTAAAATCGAAATCAATAGAAAAAATAAGGAGATTATCGTTTCCCATTTCAGTCCGGAGGGGTCGCTTCTTGAAACGATAAAGCAAGATGGTCTGGCGAGAAAAGCGTCTATTGAGATCGCCAAAAAAATCGATCAGAATTTGGGAATTTCACTTATTGCTCACGCGCTCGATCTGGGCGCAGAGCTGCAGAAAGCGGAAACGGCGATAAAACTGGATTTGGATTATATCCAGGACGAACCCTTAAAACTCCCGAAATAAAAATAAGCATATGTCAAAAAAAGGTAAAATCATTTTCGCGGGGGCGATAATTTTGCTTGCCGCTGCTTCAAGGCTCGTTAAGCATCCTTTCAATTTCACCCCAGTTGTTGCAATGAGTATTTTTTCGGGATGCTATCTCAGGAAACGCTGGGGACTAGTTTTACCGCTAGGGGCGATGCTTGTGAGTGATTATTTTATCGGCTTTTACAACTGGCAAGTCATGGTCTCGGTCTATTTGAGCATCGCACTTGCGTTTGGCATCGGTTGGCGGCTAAAGAAACGAAAGCGGTGGCTTAATATAGCGCTGGCTTCAATCCTGTCTTCCGTAATTTTTTTTGTTATTACGAATTTTGCGGTCTGGACTTTTTTTAATTGGTACCCGCATACCTTACCAGGATTGCTATCCTGTTTTACTTTGGCTCTTCCTTTTTTTCGAAACAGTTTTATCGGAGATCTGGCTTATACTGGAATTTTCTTTGGCATCTATGAGTCCTTTCCATTTTTAGTGCAAAAATTCAGCCAACAAAAAACCGCCCAAATATAGTATAAATATTTTATAATTAACTGAGAGTAGGGTATTCACAAAATTATGTCTTTTATGGAAAAAGGTGAAAAAATAAAATTTTGGCAAAAAGCTTGGGGAGTTGGATATCAGGAAAAATTACGAAAGCAGCATTTTATTCCTTTTCTGCGTGGGCTTGAACAGGAGGGAAAAATAGGAGAAATCGTCATAGATGTTGGAAGCGGCAGCTTTCCAATGGCGGAATATTTACAAAAAGATAAAAAAATTATAACTATTGATTTATTTGGTAATGAAACGAGAAACGAGTGGCGTCAACATATAAGAGCTGATATTGAAAAAGCTAAAGAAGAATCTTCTTTTAGATTCAAAAAAGCAGTTATGAAAATATGCAGTTTCTTAAATATAGATCCGCGTGTCGAGAAGGATAGAGAACGGGTGGATACTATGATATTTTCGGAAATATTAAATTACGTTGATTGCAAGGAAGTGTTGGGCGCATTTGCGAGGTTCTTAAAACCAGGCGGAAGATTCATAATTTTAAATGAGCCAGGAAGAACATTTGAATCTACTAGAAGTTTACTTTCTAAAAAGGGAGTTGAAAATAACAAAAAGCTTTGCAAGCTTTTAGAAGCAAATGAATTTACAATAGAGCAAAAAGAATTTCCTTTAAAATATGACGATAAGGAAGACGAAAATTATGAAATGATTATGCTGGTTGCAAGAAAAGACCAGAAGACATAAAGTTATTGACTTGGAACCCAGGGTTCCAAGTTTAAGGGATGACTAGCTTTTTTGGATAATTTGTAAGGTTTTGGCAGCTCTTTTTTGTCACTAAAACCATATCTTCGATACGTATACCCCCAATTTCGGGATAATATAACCCTGGCTCAACCGTAATAATATTTCCAGCTTCTAAAATATCTTTGGAAGTTGCTTTTAGACTGGGCGCTTCGTGGATATCAAGGCCGACTCCGTGCCCCAGCCCATGTAAAAAGCCTGTTTCGCCAACATCGAAGCCAGATCTTAATATTGAATCAGCCGCAGCTTGATAAACTTCAGCGGCTGAAATTCCTGCGCGGATTTTACTAGTGGCCGCTCGTTGGGCTTTAAAAACCGCGACGTGCATTTTTTCAAGTTTTGAGTCGGGTTTGCCTTTGACATAGGTTCGGGTCATGTCGGCATAGTACCCGGATTTTCGGTGGCGCGGGAAAATATCACAGACGATCGGGCGATGGGGTAAAATCGGGCCAGTGCCGTCATGGTGGGGAGTGGTAGTCTGCTCTCCGGTTGAAATAATCATGCCAAGAAGATCAAACATTCCTTTTTCAATAAGCGCCTTTTCCGCTTCCTGTTTTAGATATTCGCTAGTGAGCATTTTATTCTCATAATAAATTCTACTTCCCTTAATTTTGGAATTTGCGAGAATCTTTTCGATAATTCCGAAAGCGCCTCGAGTGTGCTTCAGGCTTTCCTTGATGAATCCAATTTCTGGCTTGGACTTAATGGCTCTTTCGGGGAAAAATGGATAGGTTGGCACTAACTTCGCGCCGTTTTTTCTCAAAAAATCCGCCATATCCAGCGGAAAGTGAGCTGGTACCTCTACTTTTTTTCCAAAGAGCCTGTATTCTTTGAAAATCACATAAGCGAGTTTATTGCGGCCGCTCGTTTGAAACTTTAATTTTTTTGCTGATGCCAGAAATTTTTCCACCAATATGGATTTCACGCCGGTTCCCTTTGGAATCAAGCCGAATTCTCTTCTGTCCAGAAATGCCAACTTTTGTTTATTTTTCTCGAGATAAAAAAAAGAAGAAATATTAGCGGTTTTGACCGCGTAATGAGCATCGCTGTCCAATGTGTTTGCGTAAATTAGTCTGAGCATGCATTTATGATAGCTGTTTGACGTAAAATTTCAAGCTGTTAAAATGGCGAAGTAAAACGCATAATCATCAAACCAAAGTTTTTCTTTTTTGTGCTAAAATATTAGTTATAAGAGCCTGAATTATTTATGAAAAAAAGAAACCAAAAAAATCTTGCAATCGCGGTGGATATTGGCGCGACAAATTTTCGAACTGCTATCGTGGATGATAAAGGTAGGATTATAAAAAAAATATTAACTAAAACTGTCCGCCAAGGAAATAATTTTGCAATTTCCAAGCAGATTACCAGAGAGACTAATCTTCTACTTAAGGATCAATCAAAAGCCAATATACTGGGATTAGGGGTAAGTATAGCGGGACCAATTGATTTTAAAAGAGGCGGTAGTATTAACCCGCCGAATCTATATTTTAATTGTATCCCGATTGTCGATCCGCTCAAGAAAGTTTTTTCTTTCCCGGTGGTTTTATATAATGATTGCAACGTGGGAGTGCTGGCGGAAAAATTTTTTGGAGAGGGGAAAAAAATTTCCAATGTAGTTTACATCACTATGTCTACAGGTGTCGGTGGAGGAGTTTTTATGGATGGCAGATTGCTTTTAGGGAAAGATGGTAATGCAGCAGAAGTTGGGCATATAACTGTCGATACTCAATATAACCTAACCTGCACATGCAAAAAGGGACGAGGTCATTGGGAAGCATATGCTTCTGGAAGAAATATTCCAAAATTTTTTAAAGCTTGGACAAAAGGAAAAAATTTGGATTTCCGAAAGCTAAATTCGGCAAAAGATATTTTTGAAGAGGCAAAATCAGGCGATAAAATCTGCCTTTGGTTTATTGAAGATCTGGGTAAAATCAACGGCAGGGGAATTTCAAACGTTATCGCAGCTTATGACCCGGAATTAATTGTTTTAGGTGGATCAGTCGTTTTGAATAATAAACAATTAATATTGAAGCCAGCGCTAAAAAATGTTGACAAATTTTTGCGTCAGCCCAAGATTAAAGTTTCTATATTGGGAGAGGACGCTCCGCTTCTAGGGGCTGCTGCCTCAGTATTTTATAATGAAGATCGTTTTACGAGTGAAGAAATGCGAATACTTCCATCCTACAAAGTATGGTAGTAAATTTCTGATAAATATTGATTATAACGAGGTAATAGAAAAGACAAAAAAGCAATAGATAATTGTGGATAAGCGGCTTGACTGCAGTAAGCCATTTTAATAAAATAAAGGTTGTTATGAAAATCTACTTGGCGAATATTATGACCCAGACAATGTTGGTTCTCATGCTACTGCTAGTGAGTACTGGTTTTTCACTGAGCAGAGTATTTCATAAGATTACAAACTAAATTTCTTATAGCACGTAAAACACTCCGCCGGGCGAAAAACCCGGCTCTTTTTTTCAAAGAAAGAGCGAAATTTATTTGACGTATTTTCGAAGATGAGATAAAGTTAAATTAACATGAATCGAAATTCAGCGAAAAATATTTATACGGTAATTCTCAAGAAGAAGTTTATTCAAAACTTCGGTTTTTCGCTGAGTAAAGTGTTTTAGAAAAAATCAACCCAAATCAGAAGATAAAATACTAAACCCAGCGGGAAACCCCCGGTGGATATTTTTTACCATCAGCGGATGGTATTAACCTCAAGGAGGTAGGGCTTATGGTCGAGGGAAAAGTTTCTGGGGAGGATGGCAAAGGCAATAAGCGGCCAGCAGGTTATGCGAGAATTAAGCGGGTTAAAAAGCTGATAGAAAGAAAGGGGTCAGCCGCGGCTATTAAAAAACTGCGAATACATGATTTCGTGTTTTATGGAGGGCTGTTCGCAGACAACTGAAATGGGATAAATAGTTGATTATTTTCGATGCGTTCTCGAAATTCGAAAGGGGAGCTTACTTAATTACGAGGAGCTCCCCAATTCCATTTTTAGAGATAAGCCATTAGTTTGTTTTTAAAAATTTCGTCGATAAAATATCATCGGGGCAACATCTTAAAAGATACTTCCCCTTTTTTATTTTTTGTGCTAAATTTTTGTTAGTTTTAAATTAATAATTTAGACAAAAACATGGCGCTTTACGACCAAATTAACGATGCGGCAAGAGATTCAGAAAGTATTAAAAAACAGCTGGATACGATAAACTACGAGCTTAAGAGCAGGGAGATAGAAAACGTAAGCGGCAATTTAGATGGTTTAAGAAGAAAATTAGGCGGGCTTGCCGATGCGGTAAAGAGCATGGAATCTGAAATGGAGAAAATGAAAGATGCGCAGGACGATTTAATGCGGGCGAATGACGATCTTGCCAAAGAAAATGTTAGACTGGAAGATTCGCTGAAAAGCGCGCAAAAATAATTCAAACTGGTGTTTTTCGAAGCATGTGGGGAGAAAAAAGATGTTTTAGTGGCGGAAACATTTCTTAAAAGTGGCTATAGAAGAGAGGCTTTGAAAGGCAAGCTAGAAAATTATTTAAAGAAAAAGATCGGAGTGTAGTATAGTGGTAGTACGCAAGGCTGGGGGTCTTGTATCGGGAGTTCGATTCTCCCCACTCCGAAATAATGGAAAAAATTAACCGAATAAAATATGGCTCGAAAAATTTATTTAAGGGATTTTAGCCACAAAAAAAGTGCGGGTTTCCGCAAGTTTATTGGTGACGAAAAAGTTGGGGAAATTGTAGATAGGGGCAATAAGAAGAATGAGCTTTTGAAGATATTTCAAAGCGCTATTGAAAAATCAGGCGGAGACGAGGGCGAGGCCATGTCTCGGGTGCAAAGAGGGTTGAGGGAAAACAAATATTTTGCTAACAGCGATGTCAGGCAGATTATGGATGAGGCTAAGAAATCCGGCTATTTTGTCAGCAGTCGATCATTTTCCTCGGACGAACCGAACGCTGGGCAACCAAGCGCAATTCGTCCAAGAGCGGCTTATCGACTAAAAGACAGGAGAGCTGATCTCAACAGAAACGGTGCGAGAGGTATTAGCGCAAGCTCGCCAGGGGGCGGTGGATCAAAAAAAAGCCCGCAGGGCTCAGGGTCGCTTTTTAGAAATAGGCCGCAGTTTTAGAGTGATTTTATGAAAAATATTACCAAGGAAAAAATTTGGGAAATGTTCGAGACGGCGGAAAAGGCAATGAAGTTTTCTAATGTTAAGCCCGCTAAATCAGCCTTTGGAGCGGCGATCCTGGGCGGATCCGGCAAAGTATACGGTGGATGCAGTTTCGATGGGTGTCCGATGGATTATTGCGCAGAAAGAGTAGCGCTTCTCAAGGCTCTTTCGGAAGGGGAGAAAAAAATTGAAGCCATTCTCGTTTCATATCAGGGAACTTTTCGGGATCTCAAAAAAATCGGAGGCACATGCGGAGTGTGCCTGAACGCACTGTATCAGCTAGGCGGAAAAAACTTGAAGCTGCCGATGTATGTTTGGCCGACCGGAGAAGAAAATTTCCAAAAAACAACTCTGGGGAAATTATACCCGGAGCCGTTTTAAGCTCAAAGTTTTGGAAAGACAATTAAATCGGATATTTATGATAAAGTTTCATCTTCACGATGAAACTTTTGCATGTATATCCGTTATATGGAAAAAGACGGCAAATGCTGTTGGTTTATATAAAACATTAATAAAAATAAATATATTTCTGAAAATATTCAAAGCTGCCTCTCGTAATAATAAGAAAGATTATAGGGGGAAATAATCTTAGTTTGGTTAAAACATTAACCACAAATAAATAAATCGAAAAAAGGATGAGTGAGATGATTAGAATTGAAACCACTAAAGGCGCAAAACCTGAAGATATCGCGAACTTCGATAAAACAGCGAGAAGATTACAAGAAGAGAAAAAGATAATAGTCGTAAGAGATGATGAGAATTTTATGGTATTCCAGGTCGATCCAAACCCGCTCCATCTCTCAATTACCTCATGTCTTGCGCCGAAGGGTAGCTGTTAAGCAAAGTCCGGATGCAGCCAGGCCGCGGTTCTTGCTCTATTCTTTTTGCTCATAAGCTCCTTGGAGCTTATGAGCTTTTCCTTTTGTGATGTATAATTTCAGCACAATATTTTTTTGAGTATAAACTTTTTTAGGAAATATGAAAAAACCAATAATCATTTTAGCCGCAACCATAGCCATATTTGCCGGAGTTGTTATTTATAATATCTATTCCATAAATACCGCTAAGAAGACTATGGTAGTGCAAACCAATCTTCCGCAGATTATCGAAAAGGTTCAAAACCAGTCTGCCGTGCAAGAAACAAGCCAAGCAGCGCCAGAACCGGTAAAAATATTCGAGCCCCCGCTCGACAGGCCTGGCGAAAGAGTGACTAAAAAAACTTTTGGATTATACATTACTCCCAAAACTTCACCAGTTCAGCCCGAAAAATTCACTGGATACCACACCGGTTCCGATTTTGAGATATTCCCTGAGGAGCTGACCGCCGACGTTCCGGTTCAAGCTATTTGTGACGGCAAAATCGCACTCAAGAAGTACGCGAGTGGTTATGGAGGAGTGTTGGTTGAGAGCTGCGAGCTTGATAACCAGCCGATTACAGTTGTTTATGGGCATCTAAAGCTAGCCAGCATTTCGGGAAAGACTGGAGACTCGCTTTCGAAAGGAGAGCAAGTCGGGTTTTTAGGGAAAGCTTTTTCTACGGAGACCAATGGTGAGCGCAAACACTTGCACCTGAGTATTCACAAAGGTTCTGCAGTCGATATCCGAGGTTATGTCCAGAAACAATCGGAACTTTCTGGCTGGATCAATCCCTGCCTTTATGTTTGCGATTAGTGTTTTGTTTTTATTTCAAAAATTAATCATATTTATGCTATAATAAACCCAAGGAATCGGGTTTATTTTTATTCATTCAAAAGACTGATAGGATTATATGTCGGATAAAAAAATTTTTACCGCGGAACAAGCCAAAGAAATCGGAGAGCAATTGGGAGTTGACTGGTCCCGATTTGATGCGGAACAATTTAAGGCGGGACTGAATATAGAACTCGAACACGGCAGCCGAAACGTGGAAACTAATGTTACGAGTGATGATCCTCTCATGACCGGGAAGATAGCCCTTGCCCATCTCAATGAATTCCCTGATTATTATACCCGACTTTCCGCAATGGAAAAGGAAGCGGAAAAATTTTGGGAAGGAAGATAGTTTTCCGTAAATTAATCTTTCTTATAAATTAAAATGCAAATATGTCAAAAGAAATAAAACTTAGCTACGCTCTGGCGGTGATTTTGGCGGTCAGCTTGATTGCCGCACTTGTTATCATTGGATTTAATAATTCTCGGTATCTCGATAACTCGAATAGCCAATCCAGCCAGACGGAATCCGGAGAGATATATCAAGCCCCAACGGATTTGAATACCATAAAGCATTTCAGTTCAGAGGCGGATTTCAAGAAATATCTGGAAAAAAGTAAAGAAATATCGAGTTTTTCCGGAGGCGCTCAGATGCTTGGAGGAGGAATGAGAAGTGGAATGGCAAACGTGATGGAACAAAGTGCCGACAGCTCAAAAGCTGCGATACCCCCAACTACGGCAGGCCTCGGCAGCGGACCCGAGAGGGTTTCGGAAACAAATGTGCAAGTTGCGGGAATTGATGAGCCGGATGTTGTTAAGACAGACGGGAAGGATATCTATTTTTCAGTTGCCCAGCCAACTGTCATGCCCCTTGATGATACTGCGGGAAGATCCGATGAGTCGAAGGAACTATGGCCGCTTGGCCAGACCGGGGGTATAAAAGCTATTAAAGCATATCCGCCAACCGATCTGGCAATCGATAGCAAAATCCGTCAAAGCGGAAACATGCTCTTGAAAAATAATATTTTGGTTGTGCTGCCAGATGGCAATTACTTCGGCGGCAGCCAAGGTAAGATAACGGGCTATGATGTCTCCGACCCAAAGGACCCAAAAGAAAAGTGGAGCATTGAACTAAAAAACAATACCCAAGTAGAGGCAGCGCGCCTCTATGGGGACAGGATCTTCCTGGTGACAAAAAGTACCATTAATTCCGACCATCCCTGCCCATTCGAACCATATTTAGTGAATGGGAAAAACTTTTCCATCAGCTGTCAGGAAATCAACCATCCAGTGGCGCCCATATCGTCAGATACAACCTACACAGTGACAAAAATGGATATTTCAACTGGAGACACTAAGGAAACAGCAACCTTTGTCGGTTCGTCCAGCGACTCGGTCATCTACATGTCGCCGGATTCTATCTATGCCACTTATTATTATCCGGGGGACTTTATCAAATTCACAATTGGTTTTTTTGGAAAAAATAGCGATCTCGTTCCCGACTCGGTGACGGAAAAGATAAGAAAACTCGAAGGTTATGATATAGGCGCTAACGCGAAAATGACGGAGTACGGGGATATACTGCAAAAGTACCAGAATTTCCTGAGTTCCGACGACCGCATGAAACTGGAAAATGAAATGCGAAACCGCATGGAAAATTATTTCAAAGAGCATAAAAGGGATCTGGAACGGACAGGGATTGTAAAAATTTCAGTTTCAGACCTCAGCGTCACTGCAAGCGGCGCCGTTCCTGGAAAACCGCTTAATCAATTTTCTCTGGATGAGTATCAAAATTATTTGCGAATTGCCACTACGGTTGGTTCGGGCTGGTGGGGGTTTGGCTTCGGTGGCGCGCGTGACAGCGCGAATGATGTCTATATCCTCGATAAGGAACTCCGGACCGTGAGCTCAATCACGGATCTTGGAGAGCAGGAGAAAATTTACGCCGCAAGATTCGTCGAAGACAAAGGGTATCTGGTAACATTCAAACAAACGGATCCATTTTATGTGCTGGATCTTTCAAATCCCCTGGAGCCGAAAAAAGCAGGAGAGCTGAAAATACCGGGCTATTCGTCATATTTGCATCCGATAACGAAAGACAAAGTTCTGGGAATCGGCGAAGAGAATAATCAAGTCAAAATCAGCCTTTTTGACGTGAGCTCGCCGCAAAATCCGCGGGAAATTTCAAAATATAATTTGGATGAATATTATTCGGAAGTGGCGCAAACCCATCACGCATTTCTACTGGATTCCAAGCATCAAATCTTTTTCCTGCCGGGGTCAAAAGGCGGGTATATATTCTCCTATGCGGGTGATAATCTGAAGCTGGAAAAAACAGTAGCGGAAATTCAAGCTAAAAGGGCTATCTATATGGATGATTTTCTTTATGCCATTGGGGACAATCAAATGATCGTATTGAACGAAAACAATTGGGAGAGAGAAGGGGAACTGGGATTGTAATGGAGGCTTTGCAAATTAAGAATTTTATGCTAGCATACGAATCCGTGAGTAAAGAATAATTTAATCTTCGTCTTTATGGAGTATACGCAAGAACCAGAAAATTCAGCTGAATTGCTTAAGGCTCAATATGAAAAAGAAGCGGGATTAGGCCGTGGAATTGTTCGGAATGCTAGCTATAGGAAAGAGCGGAATCTGGCGGAGTTTATCGACCCGGGGAAATTCCCCAGTGATGCTATCGCTGAACTTAAACCTGTCAAAGAAGGCGAGGCTATAACACCAGAGAGGATAAAGGCAGCTGAATCAGCTTCATTGACGATTTCTTTTGACGCTGCGCTTCAAATTCTTGATTTTAAGGCAATATCTTCGCAGGTACGGGAGGATCCTAAAAGTCTGGAGCATCTCAGAGGATCACTAAAAGAAGGATTTGATAAGTTTAATCAGGTAGGAAAGGCAGGAAAACTCGAGGATCTAAGGGAAGTTGCGGTTGCCGCGTTTACAAGGAGAAGTAAGGACACTCAAGGATTAGAAAAGCTCGATCCGGCAAAATTATCCGCATGGTTTGGTAAAGTGTTTCGCGATGCTTACAGCAAAATAGCTCAAAAGGAGCAGGCAGTAGCAAGCTACGGCAGTGTAAGGCCGCCTGCTCATCAATAAAACTACTAATTAATGCTCGACAAAAACAGTTGTCCCGATAAAACTGATGAAGAATTGGTCGCCCTAGCTCTCAAGAATCAGGATTTTTTTGCGTGCCTTGTCGACCGTTATGAAGAAAAACTAATGCGCTATATCATGCGCATTTCGGCCGTGACTCGCGAAGACGCGGAAGATCTTCTGCAGGATATTTTTGTTAAAGTCTATCGCAATCTTAACGATTTCGACCAAAGCCTAAAGTTCTCTTCCTGGGTTTATCGCATTGCCCATAACCAGGTTATCAGCCACTGGCGAAAGACATCAGCTCGGCCTAAAGTACTAAAATTCGAGGCCGATGAAGACTTTCTAAAGTTCATTTCGACTGATGAAGATTTGGCCAGCGACACCGAAAGAAAGTTTACCGGAGAAGAGGTGAGAGAAATATTGGATAAACTGGACGATAAATACAGGGAAGTCCTGGTGCTTAAGTTTCTCGAAGGGAAGGATTATAAGGAAATCTCGGATATATTGCACAAGCCTCTGGGCACCGTGGCCACTTTGATTAATCGCGCGAAAAAGCAATTTAAGAAAATTGGCGCTGGCAAAGACTTAACTTACTAACTAAATATATGAGTGAACTTGGGAAAAAAGTGCTTGAAAAAATCAAGGAAGAAAAAATAGCTCCAAAGCCGCGCTGGAGATTTCTACTCAAGGACTATTTTGTCTGGCTGCTGTTCCTGATTTCGCTCATAATTGGCGCGGTTGCTTTTTGCGTCTCGCTCCATATTTTATTCGAAAATGATTGGGACTTGTACCAATATCTGCATCGAAGTCTGGCCGGACACATTTTAATCTCTATTCCGTATATCTGGATAATTTTACTGATTCTGTTCATCAGCGTGGCGTATTACAACTTTAAGCACACTAAAGAGGGATATCGCCATGAAGCGTATGTGATTCTCGGCCTAAGCGTTATTGGGAGTATAATTTTAGGGACTTTTCTGAATACTTTGGGCGCGGGCCAGGAAGTGGAGGATGTTGTGGCTTCGAGTATTCCAATTTATGAAAGCCTCACCTGCTGCCATAACCGCACGGATATCTGGGACCAGCCGGGAAATGGTTTACTGGGGGGAAAAATAATTAAAATTGTTGACCCCAAAGTGTTCGAATTAAAAGATTTCCACGGAGTCCTGTGGCAGGTGCGGGAAGACGATGACACGCTTGAATACGAACCGATCAGAATAGTGCCCGGAGAAGAGATAAAAGTAATCGGTGAAAAAGAACAAGAGAATGTTTTCTGGGCGAGGGAAATCCGGCCTTGGCAAAATAAAGGTTTGATGCAAAAAGCAAAAATGAGATGGGACAGTGATGATTAATTGGGTCAAATCGCAGTTTAAGCCTGGCAGCGCCGCTATTTTATTGTTAAATAGCGGTTTTCTTTCTAATAAGCTTTTGCGAATCCTGCGTTAAGGCCTTTTTAAGTTGCGGCAGCTTGGTGTGTAAATTTTTAGAATTTTTTAACTTTTAAGCGAAAACTTACCTGCATGACCTTACGTTTTGAGAGATGAAAGTTTGGAATTTGGAACTCCGTAATAAAAAAGTGGAGCTGGCCGCTTTGCTTAAACTTAAAACTGAATATCTCATTAAAATTATTTTTAGGATAATTCTATGAAAAAAAAGATAGTGTTTCCTGTGGGCGTGATAGCTCTAATTACCGCCTCAGGCGTCGCGTACGCCGCTTATGCGTATCAGGGCGATCTGAAACAGCGTACACCGAACTTTTCAGCCCAAAGATATGAAGCAACGCAGAAGGCCTTCGAGAATAATGATTATAATGCTTGGAAGAAATTGATGAGCGGGCAGGGAAGGGCAGCTCAGTTAATAAACGAAAATAATTTTGGCCGATTTTCTGAAATGCATAGGCTGATGCTGGAAGGAAAATATGACGAAGCAAATAAGATCCGAGAAGATCTGGGTTTAAGACAAGTAAATTCCAATCAGACAGGCGGGGGAGCGCAACAGGGAAATAGAGTCTGGAGGAATATAAACAAAGACGGGAATTGCAATTATGTCCGAAAAAATATGTAATTCGTAAAATATTTTTATAAATAATAATTAATAAGATAAAACGCCTTCAAAAGGCGTTTTATTAGGGTTCGCTTCTCAGGATAACGTATTCCAAGAGGTTTACGCTAAGTCTTTTTTCTTTTCCTCAAATTCATCCTTTTACTCGAGGCAGCAGTCCACGGCTTTTCGGACGAGTTCGCCGAGTTTTCCCATGAAGCTTTTGCTCACATTTTTTGAACTGCTATTATCAGTTTTTTCGGCAGAACTCGAAATATTTTGGGAAGACACTTTTCCCTGATCGTGGACATTGATGGATGTTTCGTCAATCTTTTTAATGTCGTTCGTATTGATCAATTTCATATTAAGTCCCCAGAAAAGGGAATAAAGGTCGTATGATTTTTCAAACAGTTCCTGCGCTTCTTTTTTGTTTCCCATGCCTTGCTGCTTGGTTCCAACTTCCATCAGACGCATTGAAGCAGCAAGAAGATGTTTTGAGATGCACCATACTTCTCCTTCGTATTCCTTGATAATTTTGCGGAGCAGGTCACCGCGCATCTTGCGAACTTCCTGCAAGAGGCCATAGTATTCCGGCTTTCCGGTTTTGGCGCCCGTGAAAAAGAAATGTTCTTCGATCGAAACGAGGTTCATGATAGCGATCGAGAGATCCTGGTCGGATGAGAGATCCATCTTGTCTTGCTTTTTCATCTCATCCACTTTCTCAATGAGTTCGTTGATTTTTTGGAGCTTGTTTTGATCAGGCATGAAATTTTTTCCTAAAGTCCGGCTTTAGGCGCTCCTAAAGCCGGACTTTAGGAATTAGCAAGTAAAATATAAAATTACGCTTGCGACTATGAGTGGCGTGATGGCGAAAACTATTTTCTGCCCCTTAAAATATGATTTGCTTCCGTTTCGTTCTCTCACGTAAACATGGAAGATGGCTCCGGCTGCGAAAAGGACGCTGCCGAGTATAATTCCAAATAATAATTTATCAATCCCGCAGAGCTTATTAAAGGGATGGCCGATGATACCTCTCCAAAAAAGCGGTCCGACCACAATCAGATAATAGGCAATAAAAATAAGGATTTTTCTGCCTTTAAATTTTATTTCTCTCTGGCTTAACCAATTTATGGTCCAAAGCGACATTGAGACGATCAGCGCTCCGATCCATAGTCCCGAGATGGAATCATCAATTCCAAGATATTCAGCCAGTCCCAGCCCCGCTCCCACAGCTACGGTGCAGACGGGACAGATGGCATGAGCCATCGGTACAGCCGCAAACAAGCTTAAAATGATTGATAGAAGTATTTTTTTCATGGCAATTTTCATCTCAAATTTTCAATTACTAATTTTCAATTTACAATAAATTTTCAATGTTTAAAAATTTTAAAAATTGATCATTGATTGAAAATTGTGAATTGGACATCGAAAATTATCATTAACATTGTATCTTATTTTTCTACTTTTTGAAATAGCTGTGCATTTTATTCAAACCGTTTTATATGCGGCATGAATACTGCCTGTGGATAAGAAGGTATTTTGTCGCAATATCAAAATTATGCTATAATCAAATAAATTATTGGTCTTCTCTCGCATAAAATATAAAAAAAGAAAAATGAAAAAAGCCATCATATCGCGCAGCCGCAGGATTATGCTTTCACTGATTCTGGTTTTTTCCATTGCTGCTGTGGCCAGTATTGTTAAAGTCCAAGCAGCGGGCATTATAACTGGCTGGCTGTGGGGAGGAACTGAGGAATCGAGTGACGGCAGTATAAATGGCAACGAAACTGGTGTATACTGGGTGAGCATGAATAGCAAAAATTGTGATGTTAACGAAAATGGAACATATGAAGGATCTTCAGAAGGAGCGCCTGCAGGATGTCCAACTTCGGGGGCAGTAAAACTCTATAGGGTTAACATTCCTAGTCCAACGAGCGGAGGTGAGTTGTCTGGTTACGCTTGGAGTCCAGGTTTGGGGTATATAAGTTTTAATTCTTCAGAACTAGGTGGGTGCCCGAGTAACCCTTGCAAAGCATGGCGAACTGGCAATCGGATAAAAGGCTGGGCGAGATTTTTAGAAATAAAAAAAGAATTTGAGAAAGCTACGCCAAATTCAGGGGGGTGGCAAGGATGGATAAGTCTTGAAGGAAATGCGAACGGAACTCCTTATGGAATCACCATTAATAATGATAACACTCTGTCTGGATATGGTTGGTCAGGAACCAACAGTGCTATAGCTGGTGAGCTAGGTTGGATTGATTTTGGTCAGGCAAAGATTGAAAATGTCTGTGCGATTCATAGCGCTTCTGGGCCGACATTGGATCATATCCAAAATTGCCGCCCACTAGTTGTAACAACGGAGGATTCAACAGATGGACAGGTTGTTAATTTCAGCGACAATGGTTCAGCTAAAATAGACATCTCTTCTAACTCAACCTGTTCGGGAGCCGCGGATAGTACTTCTTGTGCGATTAGCGGGGGCGAATGCACAGTCTATGTGAAGGGGATCGACTTCTCCTCTAATGACACCGTGCCTGTGAATGTTACGGGTGATTGTGGCGCGGCCACGGCAAACGTAAATCTTATCAAAACCTTGGACTGTGAGGTCAGCTGTCCGGATAGCTTTGAGGTTAGGTCTGGGAGCACTGCGAGCTACGACGTGTCTGTGACCGGAGAGGCTGGTTGTGCTCTTGAAACATGCATAAAAAAAGTAGGGGGATCAACAAATATTACCGACGTATCCAAAGACGGAACGCAATGCAAAGTGACGGCGGACAGTTCATCAAACTATGGTTCGGCAACCTCAGATGCTGTCGCGGGAGACGATTCTTGCTCAACCAAGGTCTATGTCAAAGCTCCGGGGTGGGTGGAAACTAATCCAACTCAATAGATAAGGGCTGTGAGAGCTATTTCAGAGAAAATATATAATTTAAATTACTACCTATGAAACAAAAAAAACAAAAGAAGCAGTTTTTCTGGCTGAAAGTTGCCATTATTGGAATTGCACTCGGTCTTCTGCTCCAATTTGCGCGAGCCTGGACCGAACCAACTGAAGCTCCTCCGGGCGGCAACCTTGGCGCTCCGATCAATACAGGAGCAGGTATACAAACAAAAGTTGGAACAGCTTCAAATAAAGCAGATATCTGCGTTGATACAAAGGGTACAGGAGACAAGAAGTGCCTTGGCGATCTTGTGAATTTTCCTGCATGCACCCTTGCGGGTGGTGTACCTACGATGGTGGGCGGCATAACATTGTGTAAATTTCCAGGAGCTTCTTGTCCTTTAGGCTGGAAGTCATATTTAAAATATACCGAAACTTCAGCCGAATCCTGCTCAGGCGTAACCAGCGGTTCGCACTTATTTGACAATATTGATCCAGCAACAGAGGTAGTGACCTATACCGTTCTTTCCTATTATGACCCTTGTTGTTATACCACAGTGTCTTGTCCCCCAGGATGGTGGCATGGCAGTTGGTGCGAAGGTCCTGCAGAGTGTGTCGGTTGCACCAGTACGACAACGGGGTATTGCAGCTCGACCGTAAGATTCATTGGTTGTACGCCAAGCTAATAAATTTAATATCTATTTATGGAAAATAAAACAAAATACAGTCTAATAGTCGTCACCCTTATTCTAATCGCAGTGGTATTCGCGTATCAGCAAAAAACGATAATGAATCTAAATGGCAAGGTTGATAATTTGGTCAAAGCTGGTAGTAAAAATCAGCAAGCAGCCGTTAATGACCCGTATTTATTAGAGGCCGTTCAGAAGACAATCAAGGAAAACACGAAAGAGCTGAAGGGATCAGTTGTCTCAAAAGACCGAGGCTCAATGATAGTTGAAGCTGATATGGTAAATTTTCCCAAACTTTCTGGTTTGTCAGACGCTGCTCTCAAACAAGCAGACTCTTTTCCTAAAATAAAAAAGAAGCTTGCGATAGCGATTACTGCTGATACTGAATTTCCATTAAAATGGGAAAATATCAAAATTGGCGACAATGTTCACGTTTTTACTGATAACCTAATTTATAGAGACGAAAAACTGACTGCGAAAAAAGTTTGGGTTATTCCTAATCCAGGATTAAATGCTAATTTTATTCCGAGCGCCGACTTTTCGAATAGTGTAAAATATATAGGCGGAGCCATAAAAGAAATTGGCAACAATTACTTTGTTGTTGAGGCACAATGGATAGAGCCATCCAAAGCTGGCGATCCACAAAATGTTGATCCGGCAACAGCTCCTAAAATATCAAAAACATACAAAGTGCTTATCGATAGCAAAACTGTTTTCTCAAAAAGTGGAAAAAACGACCTTAGGGTTGGTGATAATATCGATGCGTATTCCAATGCGCCCGTCTTTTCTCTTGCGGAGTTTACGGCGACAAAAATTGAGGGACCCCTTTAAGTTGATTTAAAGTTAGGAGAGATTCAGACAAATATTGCATAGTGACTTTTAGATATAACTAACTATAAAAATTTTAATAAAACAAATAAATGAAAAATAGAATTAGCTACTGGCTCTCAATCGCTGCGGTTGGCATCGCTCTGGGTTTAGCGCTTCAGTTCGTCCGGGCTTGGACCGAACCCGCTTCGGATCCTCCGGGAGGAAATCTCGGCGCGCCGATCAATACGAGCGGGACGGCGCAGACGAAAGCGGGAAATTTGAACATCAACGGCGGGATGCTGATTGGCAGTTCGACAACCGGCGGCAACAAGGGAGCGGGAACAATCAATGCCGACCAAGTTTGTATCCGGGGAGTGTGCAAGACAGAGTGGCCAAGTGGAAGTACGACTACGACTACGACAACGACAATTGCAGAACCTCTTTGTCAGTGCAATGTTAGCGGTCGCGTATTGAGCTGTGGGCAGGAGGCCTCAGACCCCGATACAAGTTCTTGTACGACGTGCTACTATGTGTGCTCTGCTGGTGGAACAGGATCTTATTATTGTACCAGAACACCTGAAATTAACCCCGGGCTTTGCACCTAAACAGTCATAAGCTAATTAAAAATAAAATGAACGAAAAAATATTAAAAATTGTGATAGCTGCGTATGGTTTTTTATTCGTAATTATCATCGTCTTCTTGGTAATCATTTTCAATCGAACAAGAGTTTTGAGTGTGCCGATTGCAGCCAGCCAGCCGATGGCTGGCGCAAATACGAGGCCGGACAATGCCACTATCCGCGCCGAAGACCAAGATAAGGGACTGGACAATGATTTCATGGGCAGGATTTCTGAAATCGGAGACGGCTATATCGTCGCGCAAGTTGAAATTCCCGATTTTACGCGGCCGAAAGAATCCGCTGGTTTTGAACCAGGCAAGGCGATGCCGTTTAGCGCTTTTGAAAAAAAGATGAAGGATGTCAAGGTCAATTTCAACAGTAAGACGCTATTTCCCACCAAGAATCTTGCCGAGATTCAAAAGGATGATGTAGCCAGGATTATCTCGGATAAGGTAGTAATCAGCAATGACGAAATGACAGCATCAGTGATTGCCGTACAGCAACAGTAAATATTTTCAGAAAATCAAATGTAATTGATCTCTGATTTGAGATTGAAACACAGCGGCATTTTCATGGACAAATATTTTTTTGGGTAGATATGGTGGCTGTGGGTAAAATGAATTGCCGTGAATTGCCGAATTATAAAAAAGCCTCGCTAAAACTAAGCACTAAATTTTAAGAGAGGAAAGTTAGTTACTAATCTTTTTTTGTGAACCAAAGAATAAAAAAACAGATTATTCATTAATTAAACTGACACAATATTGAATGTCGGAGTAAAAATTGGAGAACAAGAAATAGCTCCTTTCGGAGCTATTTTTCTTTGGCGGCGGTCTTGAGGCACTTGGTACAGATCTTCAGATTCTTTCCGCCGGTTTTTTTGGTTTGAAGATTGATGGCCATCGTTCTTTTGGTGGCGATATTGGAGTGGGAGCGGCTTTGGGAGGATTTTGGTCCGCGGCCGCAAATTTGGCAGACTCGTGACATAGGGCATGTAACATGTAACACGTAACACGAGGTCGAATAAACTCATGTTTCATGTTTCATGTTTTGTGTTACATGAAAAGGTTGCTTAATTAACTGGTTCAAGTTAACATAAAAAAGAAATACTGGCAAGATCCGTATTAAATAAGGAAAAATCAATTTACTGTTTCTCAATAATATGCCTGATTTTGTACTGCTTTTGATAATTTTAGTGATGTCGGCTGTTGTCCATGAGGTGTCTCACGGTCTCGCGGCTTTTTGGTTGGGAGACCCAACGGCTAAATACGCGGGCCGACTAACGCTTAACCCCATCAAGCATCTCGATCTCTGGGGGTCTTTTTTGATGCCAGTCCTTCTCTGGGTGCTTTCCGGCGGAGCGTTCTTTTTTGCCTCCGCAAAACCAGTTCCCTATAACCCATACAATCTTAAAAATCAGAAGTATGGTCCGGCGGTAGTCGGAGCGGCTGGCCCGATTTCTAATATCGTGATAGCAATTGTTTTTGGTATTTTTTTGAAAATTTTTATCATAAGTGGCTTAGTGCCTATCTCGGATAGTATCAAGTTGCTCAATAATCTGTTTACGGGCCAGGGATTGCTCGGATCTGGCCTGAGCGGCGTGGCGATCCTGTTTATTATGATAATCTACGTCAATATCCTACTGGCTTTCTTCAACTTGGTGCCCATTCCGCCTCTGGATGGATCGAAACTTCTATTCGCTATTCTACCGATCAGCGAAGAACGCAAGCTGTATCTTGAACAATTTGGCTTAATTTTCATAATACCCTTGGTTATAATTCTATCCGGTCCGATATTTACGATTATTCGGTTTATTGAACTTTCATTTTTCAGGCTCGTACTGGGGATATAATGGAAATTTTTGATTTTCAATTCACAATTTTCAAGCATTGCGACATCGAGAAATTAAAAATATAAGCTATCCCGAAAGGAGGGTTGACATTTTATTAATATTTATCTAATATTACGGGTGCTAGCTCACTAGCAGTTTTATTTGCATTAAAACAGAATATGTGAGCAAAGCGAACACCGAAATTTTAAGTTTTGCATTTTAAATTTTGCATTCAGCGAAGCGCTCATGCCAACTATCAATCAGCTCAAAAAACGGCCGCGCAAGGTCCAAAAAAGAAAGCCTAAATCGCCAGCAATGACGAGGATTTTTAATACACTCAAAAATAAGCCGATTAATACCGATAGTCCGTTTAAACGTGGCGTTTGCGTGAAGGTTTCCACCACCACTCCAAAGAAGCCTAATTCCGCCCTTCGAAAAATCGCTAGAGTTCGTCTTACTAACGGCATGGAAGTGACGGCTTATATTCCGGGTATTGGGCATAATCTTCAAGAGCACTCAATCGTTATGATTCGCGGAGGACGGGTTCCGGATCTTCCGGGTGTCCGTTATCACGTAGTGAGGGGTGTTTTGGATTCCGCCGGCGTTAATGATCGCAAACGAGGTCGATCGAAATATGGATCGAAGAAACCTAAGCAGGCTTAGGTTTCGAAAGTTAGAAGTCAAAAATGAAAAATTAAAAATTTTGGTGTCGCTTCGCGATAGTTACTTTATAAATAATAATATTCGAGCGTAGCGAGCACCTTAATTTTAAACTTTTCACTTTTAATTTTTAAGTCGAGTGAAACGAACGTGCCACGAAGAAAAAGAGTATATCGAAAATCATGGCGGCCAGATCCCAAGTTCAACAGCATGACTGTAGGAAGGTTTATTGGCCAGCTAATGGAAAGAGGAAAGCGTAGTACCGCTCAAAAAGTAATCTACGATTCTTTTGACATAATTCATGAAAAGACTAAAAAAGGAGGCCTTAACGTATTTGAACAGGCAATCAAAAATGTTTCACCCCTAGTCGAGCTCAAATCTCGGCGTATCGGGGGAGCTAACTATCAAGTGCCGGTTCAGGTTTTAGGAGATCGGAGAGTGACTCTGGCGATGCGTTGGATAAGAGATGCTATCCGGGCCAAAAAAGGCAGTAAAATGGCTGAAAAACTGGCACAAGAGTTAATCGAAGCTGCAGAAAAAGGCGGCACGGCCATGAAGAAAAGGGAAGACACCCATCGCATGGCGGAGGCCAATAAGGCGTTCGCACATTTCGCATAGAAAAAGTATGGCAAGAAAGTATCCCATAGAAAAATACAGAAACATAGGCATCATTGCCCACATCGACGCCGGTAAAACCACGACTACCGAGCGTGTTTTGTTTTACACTGGAATTTCTCATAAGATCGGAGAGGTTCATGAAGGTGAGGCAACCATGGACTGGATGGAGCAGGAAAAAGAAAGAGGTATCACAATCACCAGTGCTGCCACGACTTGCTATTGGCAGGATTGCCAAATAAACATAATTGACACTCCCGGTCATGTTGATTTTACGGTCGAAGTCGAAAGAAGTCTCCGGGTTCTTGACGGTGGCGTGGTTGTCTTTGATGGAAAAGAAGGGGTAGAGCCCCAATCTGAAACGGTCTGGAGACAGGCGGATAAGTATAATGTCCCGCGACTGTGCTTTATCAACAAAGTAGACAAGGAAGGCGCGGATTTTTTTTATTCCCTTTCCAGTATCATTAACCGGCTTAATCCGAATGCAATCGCGGTTCAAATTCCAATTGGCCAAAGAGGAGATTTTTCGGGGGTGGTCGACTTAATGAAAATGAAAGCGGTTTATTTCGAGGGTGATAAAGGGGAAAAAGTCGTTGAGAAGGACGTGCCGGCCGAACTTGCGGATCAGGCGAAGGAATGGCGCGAGAAGATGATTGAAAAAATAGCCGAAACGGATGATACGCTTACGGAAAAATTTTTGGGCGGAGAAGAAATATCCGTTGAGGAGCTAAAATCCGCCTTAAGAAAAGCGACCATTGAAGTGAGATTATTCCCGGTTTTTTGCGGGACGGCTTTAAGGAACAAAGGGGTTCAGCCTGTTCTTGACGCAGTTGTTGATTATCTGCCGTCGCCTGCTGATGTACCTCCGGTCAAGGCAATCAATCCGAAAAATAACGAAGAATTGGAAATAAAGCCGGATGATTCGGCGCCCTTTGCCGCTTTGGCATTCAAGGTAGCTACAGACCCATTTGTCGGCCAGCTGACATTTTTCAGGGTATACACGGGAACGGTCAAAGCCGGTTCTTACGCACTCAATGCTTCCAAGGAAGAAAAAGAAAGAATCGGTCGAATTTTGCGCATGCACGCGAATCATCGCGAGGAAATAGAGGAAATATACTCAGGTGGAATCGGGGCGTTAGTGGGCATGAAATACACAACAACCGGCGATACTCTTTGTGATCCTAGCAGTCCGGTTTTACTTGAATCGATAACCTTTCCGGAACCGGTCATTTCGATTGCGATTGAACCGAAAACAAAGGCGGATCAAGAAAAAATGGGAATTGCCCTCAAAAAACTTAGTGAAGAAGATCCGACTTTTCGGGTTCACACGGACGAGGATTCCGGCCAGACAATTATTGAAGGAATGGGAGAGCTCCATCTCGATATTATTGTTGACAGAATGAAGAGGGAATTTAAGGTTGAAGCCAATGTGGGCCGTCCCCAAGTTGCTTACCGGGAAACAATCAAGAAGACTGCGGAAGCCGAAGGAAAATATATCCGCCAATCCGGAGGACGCGGCCAGTACGGGCACTGTTGGATCAGGGTTGAGCCGCTTGAAGCTGGAAAAGGATTCGAATTCGCGAACGAAATCAAAGGGGGAATTATTCCGCAAGAATATATTCCACCGATTCAAAAAGGTGTTAAAGAAGCTTTGGATAACGGAGTAATCGCGGGTTACCCGATGGTTGACGTAAAAGCGATAGTTTACGACGGATCATTTCATGATGTTGATTCCTCGGAAGCGGCATTTAAAATCGCCGGATCTTTGGCGGTGCAGGAAGCCGTAAAGAGGGCAAATCCGATACTTTTGGAGCCAATTATGAAAGTTGACATTACAACTCCGGAACAATTTATGGGAGATGTAGTAGGCGATATCAATTCAAAACGCGGTCAAATTCAGGAAATTGAGGATCGTGGAGAAGGAAACGCGAGGGTCAAGGAAATAAAAACTCTTGTTCCGCTTGCTTCGATGTTTGGGTATGCGACGCAACTGCGTTCGATGTCGCAAGGCAGAGCCAGCTATAGTATGGAATTTGATCACTACGAAGAAGTTCCGAGAAATGTTGCTGAAGAAATAAAATCAGGAGAAAGGAAATAATTAGCGATTCGGGCCTAAATTATAAATCGAATTTTAATCTTATGATCTCCCAGGAGCTGAAAGAGCTAATGGAAAAAGCGGGTGGCAAATATATTTTTATTGAAAAGGATAAACCTCGCTACATTGTTATGGGCTGGGAAGAATACAAGAAAAGCCTTGAAAATTATCCAAATGTCAAATCTTTGACAGAGGAAGAATTAGTTGATAGAATAAATTCTGATATTGCCGCTTGGCGTGAAAATCAGACTGATAATTCCAAAGAATTGCTGACGGATGAAATTGAGAAGCTGGAAGATGTGGAGTATGTGTAGGAGGGACTTGCCAAGTTTTAAAAAATTGTTTAGAATAATTTCACCCGCCTGCTTTAAATGCGATGCAGCAAAAAGCATTGCAAATATAGGCTTTATGCATTATGGTAAATGTGTTATTTGCTTAAATGATAAAGCATTTCGGGCAGGCAGACATTTTAATGCTAAAACTTAATAAATAGTTAATAATAACGAATCGGCATGGATTCGAATTGGATTTATGTCAATTCGCGATAAAAAAATATGGCAGCAGCAGTATTTGAAAGAACCAAACCACACGTAAATGTTGGTACAATAGGACATGTTGATCATGGCAAGACAACCCTTACGGCCGCTATTTTGCATGTCTTGAGCTTTCTTGGTCAAGCCAAAGAAAAAGGCGTTGACGAAATCGATAAAGCTCCTGAGGAAAGAGAACGTGGAATTACCATTGCTACTGCTCATTGTGAATATGAATCAGAAAAGCGGCACTACGCTCACGTCGACTGCCCAGGGCATGCCGACTACATCAAAAACATGATTACGGGTGCCGCGCAAATGGATGGCGCAATTTTGGTTGTCAGTGCCACTGACGGTCCTATGCCTCAAACCAGAGAGCACATTTTGCTTGCTCGCCAGGTGGGAGTGCCGGCCGTAGTTGTATTCCTCAATAAGGTTGACATGGTTGATGATCCAGAACTGATCGATCTGGTTGAAGCTGAGGTAAGAGAGCTATTAACCAAATATGAGTTCGATGGCGACAATGCTTCTATTATTCGCGGTTCAGCCCTTAAAGCGCTTGAATCAAAAAGTAAAGACGATGAGGCAGCCAAGCCGATTCTTGATCTTATTGCGGCTCTTGATGAAAAAATTCCTGATCCGGTGCGGGATATCGATAAACCGTATTTGATGCCGATTGAAGACATTTTCTCAATCGAAGGACGCGGTACAGTGGTTACCGGAAGAATTGAAAGGGGAATTATCAATGTTAATGAAGAAGTGGAAATAGTGGGAATTAAGCCTACTGCAAAAACAACCGTTACCGGGATCGAAATGTTCAATAAAACTCTTGATAAGGGACAGGCTGGCGATAACGCGGGAGTCTTGCTGCGCGGAACCAAAAAAGAAGAAGTGGAAAGGGGACAGGTTTTGGCAAAACCAGGTTCTATTACTCCTCACACCGAATTTGACTGTGAAGTATATATCTTGAATAAAGACGAGGGCGGAAGACACACTCCATTCTTTAAGGGTTACAAGCCGCAATTTTATATCAGGACTACTGATGTGACGGGCGAGGTCACCCTTCCAGAGGGAACTGAGATGGTCATGCCAGGCGATACCGTCAATCTCGGTGTCAAACTAGTGGCTCCAGTCGCTATGGAAGAGGGAATGAGATTTGCCATTCGAGAGGGTGGGAAAACCGTTGGAGCAGGCGTAGTAACAAAAATTATCAAATAACTAGTTATTTAATATTCACTCCCCACACCAATCTTGGCCAATTCTTTCCAAGATGAGAAGAAGATGTTCCGAACTTTCAAGCTTGGTAGGAATCAGTGGTTAGGATCGGCGTGGGGAGTTTAAAGCTAAATGTCATCAGCTAAGAAACCGGCAGAAGCAGAGGCCAAGCAAAGAATCAGGATAAAAATCAAAGCTTACGATCACAAGGTAATTGATCGCTCAGCCAGGCAGATAGTTGAAACAGCCGAGAGGACGGGTGCGGAAATCGCAGGGCCGGTTCCTTTACCGACTCAAATCCGTAAATACACGGTAAACAAATCAACATTTGTTCATAAAGACAGCCGTGACCAATACGAAATGAGGATTCATAAGCGCCTGATCGATATTTTTAGCCCCACTCCAAAAACGATAGATAATCTGACGAATCTTGACCTTCCGGCTGGCGTGGATGTGGAGATAAAAATGTAATTCGGAGCCAATAAAAATTATAACTGATAACTAATTTAAGTCCGCCCAAGTCTTCTCCGAAAATTTAGGCGGATACTGAACTAGTCATAAACTAAAATCGCGATAGTTTTGACTGGATTTAGTCCAGTTTTTTATTTGAAAGATAGATATGGCAAAGTTTATTCTCGGAAAAAAGCTTGGAATGAGCACTATATATGACGAAGAAAAGGGCGCTTTAAACGTGACTCTCGTTGAATGTTTGCCAAACGTGGTTACTCAAATCAGAAATACCAACCAGGACGGGTATGCGGCAATTCAAATCGGGCTAAAAAGCGCAAAGCGAAAAGCGAAAAGCGAAAAGCCAGGAAAAAATTTTTTGCGAATCAAGGAATTTAAAGTAGAGACGAAAGATTTGAAAGTTGGAGATATTGTTGATATCAACCAGTTTGAGATTGGAGAAAAAATTAAAATTTCGGGAATTTCCAAGGCGAAAGGTTTTCAGGGAGTCGTAAAAAGGCACGGATTCAAGGGTTCGCCAAAAACTCATGGGCACAAGCATGATCTTCGGGCGCCAGGTTCTATCGGAGCGACATATCCGGAGCACGTAATAAAAGGAAAGAGAATGGCGGGTCGGATGGGCGGAACAAGGTCATCAGTAAAAAATCTCGTAATTGTTGAAATAGACAAAGAAAATAATATTTTATTTTTAAGGGGAGCGGTGCCGGGAGTAAGAGGAAGAATCGTGGAGATCAGCCGCTAAAAGGACAAAATTAGAAATATAAGTGATGTTGAAATTACCAGTAAAAAATTTAAAAGGAGAAAAAATTAAGGATGTGGATCTGTCCGAAACGGTTTTTGGTCTGGAGAGAAACGATATTCTTTTGCACCAGGTTTACGTATCTCAATTCTCGAATCAGCGCCAGGTATTGGCGCACACAAAGGATCGGGCGGAACGGGCGGGTTCTGGCAAAAAACCATGGCGGCAAAAGGGAACTGGCCGGGCGCGAGTAGGATCCGTCAGGACTCCGATTTGGAGAAAGGGCGGTATCGTTTTCGGGCCAACCAAAGAAAGAAATTTTAAAAAAGATGTTCCAAAAAAGATGGGCAGGAAGGCTCTGGCTGTGGCGCTTAGTGGGAAGGTTTCTGACAAAGAATTGGTTATAATCGATACTCTCAAACTAAGCGATGTTAAAACCAAAGCTATTCAGCAGGCTATTGAAATGCTCAAATTGAAGGGAACAATCCTGTTTGGTTTTTCAAAGAATGAGAGGGAATCACGCAGGGCAAGTAGGAATATTCCCCACGTAAGCTCCCAGGATGTTGAAAATTTGAATGTTTTTGAAATATTGAACCATAAATATTTGGTCGCAAGTGAAGAAGGCATAAAGGTCATCGAAAAAAAATTGAGTGAAAAGCTTGGAAAACCCGCAGAAGAGGCTGGAGAAAAGTAATTTTGAAATAATATAGTTAGGAAATTTTGAAAAGATGAGTATAATAAATAAATTTTTAGGAAAAAAGGAACAGCAGCCGGCGGCGCCTGAATCCAAGGAGGTCAAGAAGAAGGAGATAGCTCCAAAGATGAAGAAGGAAGTCGCGCCCAAGGAAACTGCTAAAAGTCCGGAAAAGAAAGCCGCGCCTAAAAAAAAGGTTGCCAAGAAAGAAGGAAACTTGGGCTATAAATTTCTGCTGGAGCCGATTATATCCGAAAAGTCCACGGGACTTGGCCAGCTAAATATGTATGTGTTTAAAGTGAAGCCTGACGCCAATAAGCATCAGATAAAGCAGGCAATTGAAGGATACTACGGAGTAAACGTTTTGGAGGTGAACACGATCAAGATTCACCGGAAAAAAAGAGTTCAGGGAAAGACGGTCGGATGGAAAAAGGGTTATAAAAAAGCGGTTGTAAAGCTGGCTCAGGGAGAAACAATTGCTTTAGCCGAAGGGGTATAACATAAATTGCAAACATTTTGCGCGTCAATAATTTGATTTTTGAATGAAATTCAGATGCCGATAAAAGTATACAGAAAAACTACACCTGGGAGAAGGCAAATGTCAGTGAACAAACTGGAAGAAAGTTTTTCTGGACCAGAAAGGAGCCTGACTAGCAGCCTCAAAAGCCGTGGGGGCCGGTCGAAAGGTAAAATTTCCGTTCGTCACAAGGGCGGCGGCCACAAGAAAAAATATCGAATAATCGATTTTAAGATGGATAAGTTTGGAATTCCGGCGACGATAGAAAGAGTCGAGCGGGATCCGAATCGCAGTGCCAACATCGCCCTTCTCAATTTTAAGGATGGAGAAAAGAGGTATATAATCGCGTCTGAGGGCATGAAGGCGGGCTCACTGTTTTTAAATGATCACAAAGCAGCCATAAAAATAGGCAACCGAATGGAAGTTCAGAATATTCCGGTGGGAACCCAAATTTGCCTTGTGGAAATGTTCCCGAGTAAAGGGGCGCAATTGGCAAGAAGCGCAGGTTCGTCAGTTACGCTTATGGCCGTGGATGCAGGAAAAGCACAGGTAAAATTGGCCTCTGGCGAAATTCGGTTGATAAGTGGCAGTTGTTTTGCTACGATTGGTCAGGTGGGGAATGCCCAGCATAACACAGTCATTATTGGTAAAGCTGGTCGTTCGCGCTGGATGGGTATTAGACCTACAGTCAGAGGGACCGTAATGAATCCGGTTGATCACCCGCATGGCGGAGGGGAAGGAAAGCAAGGGATTGGATTGAAACATCCGAAAACACCGTGGGGCAAGCCGGCTCTTGGAAAGAAAACGAGAAAGAAGCATAAATACAGCAGCAAGTTTATTATCAAACGAAAAAAATAATGGCAAGAAGTTTAAAGAAAGGTCCATTCGTGGATGAAAAATTATTAAAAAAGATTGGCGATAAGAAGCCTGGTGATAAAGCTATCATTAAGACTTGGTCACGCCCGTCTACGATTGTTCCGGAAATGGTCGGTTTTACCTTTGGAGTCCACAACGGCAGAGAATTCACGCCGGTGTTTATTACGGAAGAGATGATTGGACACAAACTGGGCGAATTTTCTCCAACTCGAAAGTTTACGCGACACGGCGGAAAGATGCAGAAAGAGCTTGAGAGTTCGGCAAAACAGAAAGATTCAGCTGTCAATAAGGAAGGAAAAAAGTAAAATCCACGAAACTCACGGTCAACTATTATGCAAGTATCAGCAAAGTTAAATAATTATAGGAAGTCTCCGCGTAAAGTTCGGTTAGTAGCCGATATGTTAAAGGGATTGGATGTGAAAAAAGCCGAAGATCAATTGAAATATTTGATCAAGGGGTCCGCATCGAGTTTTGAAAAACTCCTAAAAAGCGCGGTAGCCAACGCGGAAAATAATTTCGGATTGAATAAGGATAACCTGTATGTCAAAGAGGTTATCGTAAACGAGGGAGCGCGACTCAAAAGATGGCTCCCCCGAGCCTACGGCAGAGCGAGTCTTCTTCTCAAAAGGACGAGTCGTGTAGAAATGATTTTGGCGGAAAGAGTTGAGGGAAAAGATAGAAAACAAGTAAAGAAGCAAGAGATTAAGGAAATTAAAGCGGAAGATAAAGTTAAGATAGAATCGACAAAGAAAGAAAGCGAAAAAGAAGCGGCAAAGGAAGAGAGAAAACCTGCCCGCATCGCTACGCGAAGCGTTGCTGGCGGGGAGATTGTTAAAGAGCGAGAAGAAAAAGAATTTTTAGACGAAAAGAAAAAAGCCGGAGAACAGAAGGGATTTCTGAAAAAGGTATTCAGAAGGAAGAGTATGTAAAGTCTTTGTGAGCTAAGGATTCCGTATGATATTGGTATATTATTAATTGATTCATAATTCTCAGAGAAATAAATGGGACAAAAAGTTAATCCACAAGCTTTCAGAATAGCAGTTATTAAGGGATGGAAATCCCGCTGGTTTAGCAAGAAAGAATATGCTAATCAGCTGAGAGAGGATGTCAATTTAAGAAAATATATCAAAGAAAAGCTTAAGAATGCGGCTATCGGCGAGGTTGAAATCGAAAGGTCTGCCGGGAAAATACGCGTGATAATAAAATCAGCCCGACCGGGTGTAATTATCGGCCGAGGCGGATCCGGCGCGGAAGATATAAAGAGGGAAATCAGGCAAAAATTTCTTCCTAGCAGAAAAATAGATCTCAAAGTAGAGGTTGAAGAGATAAAAAATATGGAAGAAAATGCTGAAGTTGTCGGGCGAAGCGTAGCGGAACAGCTTGAAAAAAGAGTTCCGTTCAGGCGGATACTCAAGGGCGTAACAGACCAAGCAATGGAGGGCAAGAGAATAAAAGGTATTAAGATAGAAATTTCCGGACGATTGGGCGGGGCGGATATGTCGAGGACAGAGTGGGTTTCGAAAGGAACCCTGCCTCTCCACACTCTCAGGGCGGATATAGATTTTTCAAAAGTTATTGCCAAAACTACTCATGGAGTAATTGGAGTTAAGGTTTGGATATATCGGGGAGACAGATTCGAATAAATGTAAAAATTCAAAAGTCAAAGCTCAAAAGTAAGGTATCGCTTCGCGATTTATTTAATAAATTTTTTATGAGCGAAGCGAACTCAAAAGATTTTACATTTTACATTTGAGTTTTAAGTTGATTTTATGTTGATGCCAAAAAAGGTAAAATTCAGAAAGCACCAGCGGGGCGGAAAGCTGACCGGCAATTCCAAAAGAGGAGGCGAGTTGAGTTTTGGAAGCTTTGGATTGAAGGCTATGGAATGCGGTCTCATTTCCGCAAGGCAAATTGAAGCTGCGCGCCGCGCGATTACTCGGTATGTCCAGCGGGGCGGAAAGATATGGATAAGAATTTTTCCCGATAAACCTATGACGAAAAAGGGAGATGAAACTCCTATGGGTAAAGGCAAGGGATCGGTCGATCATTTTGTGGCAGTTGTGAAGCCGGGAAGGATTATGTTTGAAATGGATGGAGTAACGCCGACTATTGCGCGCCAGGCCTTAAAACTGGCCGCGGCTAAATTAAGTGTCAAGACTAAAGTAGAAGAAAGATAAGGATAACATTATGAAGACGAAAGAACTGAAGACAAAGGGTGATAATGAGCTCAAAAAAGATTTATTGGATCTTCGAAATAAGTTGACCAAGATGAGGTTTGATATTTCCGCTAAACAAGTAAAAAATCATCGCGATATCAGAAAGATGAAAAAGGAAGTAGCGCAAATTTTAACGATACTCGGAGAGAAGCAAAGAAATCCGGATAAATAATATTTATTATGAAACAGATTAAAGAAAACAATTCAAAGAAGAAAAGGCTTATCGAGGGTATCGTGTCGAGCGACAAGATGGATAAGACCGTAGTGGTTGACGTCAGTGAGATGAAGGTGCATCCAAAATACCTGAAAAGATATATTTCAACGAAACGGTATAAGGCGCACGATCCGGAGAATACCTTTAAAGTTGGAGACAAAGTGGCGATTACCGAAACGAAACCGATTAGTAAGGATAAGAAGTGGAAAGTAATATACGAGTAAATATTAAAATTCAAAAGTCAAAGCTCAAAAGTAGGGTATCGCTTCGCGATTAATTTTAAAAAAATAAATGAGCGAAGCGAACACCAAAGATTTGACATTTTACATTTGAGTTTTGAGTTGATTTCATGATCCAAGCTGAAACTAAATTAAAAGTAGCCGATAACTCTGGTGCCAAAATCATAGAATGTTTCAAGGTGCTGGGCGGCACGCGCAGGAGATACGCAAAGATTGGCGATGTAGTGGTAGCTTCTGTTAAGGAAGCAGAGCCCAGAGGAATGGTAAAGAAGAAAGCGGTGGTAAAAGCTGTCATTGTGAGGCAAAAGAAAGCCTTGAGGCGCAAAGATGGTTCATATATTAAATTTGATGAAAACGCAGCGGTGATTCTGGAAGGGAAAGACCCCAAAGGAACGCGTATATTCGGACCGATTGCGCGAGAAATTCGTGAGAAGGGTTATATGAAAATAGTATCGTTGGCACCGGAGGTCTGGTAGAAAAGAAGTTAAGAGTTTAAAGTGAAAAATGAAAAGTTTTGGCGTTCCGCTTCGCGGATCAGGTTATTAAAAAATATTTTAAAGTTGTGAAAATAATAAAGGGAGACAATGTAAAAATATTGAGCGGAAAGGATCGAGGAAAGACTGGAAAAGTCCTGCGCGTTATTCCAAAAGAAGGGAAAGTCCTTATCGAAGGGCTGAACCTTGTCAAAAAGCATGTGAAGCCGAGAAGGCAAGGGGAAAAGGGGCAACGTGTTTCAGTTCCAGCGCCGGTTGATGCTTCAAACGTGATGCTGGTGTGCCCCAAATGTTCCAAGCCGTCAAGGACCAGATATAAATTAATTGGAGAAAAGAAGCATAGAGTTTGCAAAAAATGCAATAAAGAATTATGAAAAAAAGCATATTAATGGAAAAATACGATAAAGAGGTCTTGCCAAAGCTGAAAGAAAAGTTCGGCTATAAGAATGTTATGGCAATTCCCAGGATATCGAAAATCTCGATAAATATTGGAGTTGGGAAATTTCTAAAGGAAAAAGAAGCGGTTGATGAAATAGTTGAAAACCTGAGAACAATTTCCGGGCAGAAGCCGGTTCAAACAAAAGCCAAAAAATCAATTGCCGGTTTTAAGATCAGGCAGGGACAAGAGGTCGGAGTGGCAGTAACTTTGAGAGGAATCAGAATGTGGCAATTTATGGAAAGACTGGTTTTTTCCGCCCTTCCTAGGGTGAGAGACTTCCGAGGAATTGATGAAAAGTGCTTTGATAATCAAGGTAATATCTGCGTAGTCGTTAAGGAACATACGGTTTTTCCCGAGATTGTGCCGGAAAACGTAAAAAATATTTTCAGTCTGCAAATCAATATCGTAAACAGCGGAAAGACCAAAGAAGAAGGAACGGAACTCTATAGACTGTTGGGATTTCCTCTCGCACTTTCGGAAAAGTAAGATATGGAGTAGGGGCTGCGGATTAATGGAATTTAGAAGTTCGATCAATCCGCAACTCATAAGTCATAATAATATTTAGAAATGGCAAAGACTTCAGTTGAGGCAAGAGCCAGAAAAAAACCAAAGTTTTCAAGCCGAATAGTTCGGCGTTGTTGGCGTTGCGGAAGAAAAAGGTCGTATATGAGAGATTTCAAGCTTTGCCGAATTTGCTTCAGGGAACTTGCCAGCCAGGGTGAGATCCCGGGGGTTAGAAAATCAAGCTGGTGATCATAAAAATTAAAAGTTAAAAATGAAAAAGTAAAAATTAAGGAACTCGCTTCGCTCGTAACTATTTTTTAAAAAAGTCGCGAAGTGACACCAAAACTTTTCAATTTTCATTTTACATTTTTCAATTACAATAGATATGTTGGATCCAATTAGCGACATGTTGACAAGAGTTAGAAACGCTTCAAGGGCAGGCCACCCGGAGGTGCTTATTCCGCATTCCAAATTAAAGATGCAAATCGGCGAAATCTTGAGAAATAGGGGTTTTATCCAAAATATTTCTACTGACGAATCCAGTGAGCGCAGGAACATCAAGATTGTCTTGAAATTTTCAAGTTCAGCGAACGGAACTGCTAATCCGTTTATTAACGATCTGCAGCGAGTAAGCCGCGAAGGACAGCGGATTTATGTCAAAAAAAACAAGATCCCTCGGGTAAAAAGCGGGTATGGATTTTCAATAATCTCGACTTCGAAAGGGCTCATGACGGACGATGAAGCCAGAAAATCAGGACTCGGCGGTGAATTAATTTGTCAAATTTGGTAATAGTATGAGTAGAATCGGGAAAAAACCAATCGCAGTTCCGGATGGTGTGGAAATCTCCATCGCCGGACAAAAAATAACCGTTAAAGGGCCGAAAGGATCGCTGGATTTTGAAGCACGCCGTGAAGTATCAGTAGGCCAGGAGGATAAGGAGATTAAAGTCAACATAGGCAAAAGGACTGATAAGCAATCAAGAGCTTTGTGGGGACTTACCAGAATGCTGATTGCAAATATGATTACCGGCGTCACTCAAGGGTTTGAGAAGAAACTGGAACTCCAGGGGGTAGGATATCGAATGGCAATTCAGGGAAAAACGATAGATCTGGCGCTCGGATTTTCACACCCGGTCAAAATGGATATCCCGGAAGGTCTGGAAGCGGCTATAGAAAAAAATATTTTAACTGTCTCCGGAATAGACAAGCAAAAGGTCGGGCAATTCGCAGCGGTTGTGCGCGCCCTTAAAAAAGTAGAACCGTATAAAGGCAAAGGCTTTCGCTATGTAGGAGAAATAGTTAGAAAAAAAGCGGGAAAGAAAGCAGTTGGCGCAGATAAATAAGCGTAAATAAAAGGGAGATTTTATGAATAAGAATATTTTAAGGAAAAGAAGAATAAAAAGGGTAAGGGCTAAGGTCGCAGGAACCGATGTTCGCCCAAGATTGGCTGTGACAAAAAGCCTCAGGATTATTTATGCCCAAATAATTGATGATGCGAGCAATAAAACCTTACTTTCCTTGGATAGCCGAAAGATTAAGAAAGCTGAGGGTGCTCAAGTCATAGCCGGGGTTTTAGGAGAGGAAATCGCTAAAATAGCTTTGGCTAAAGGAATAAAAGAGGTAGTTTTCGATAGGCGCGGAAGAAAATATCATGGAGCGGTCAAGGCGCTCGCAGATGGCGCCCGGAAAGGCGGACTTATCCTTTAATTAAAAGTTCAAAGTGAAAAGTTAAAAATTATTGTGTCGCTTCGCGAAAGATAAAATATCTAAATAATGAACAAGCGAAGCGAGTATCTCAATTTTGCATTTTGATTTTTGAATTTTGATTTATTACTATGGCGAAGAAAAAATTTGGGAAAAGAGAAAAGCCGGAATTTGATCAGAAATTATTGGATCTGGCGAGAGTAACCAGGGTCGTTAAAGGCGGCCGGCGTTTTCGCTTTAGGGCGGTTCTAATTATCGGAAACCGCAATGGAAAAGTCGGAGTTGGGGTGGCAAAAGGGAATGATGTTAGCGAAGCTATCCGAAAGTCCTATAACGGCGCTACGAAAAGTTTGATTCAGATAAAGAGGCATAACAATACAATTTCCTGCGAAGTGAAGGCCAAGGAAGGCAGCGCGGTGGTCATGCTGAAACCTGCGAAGCCAGGGCGAGGAATTGTGGCTGGTGGAGCGGTGCGGGCTGTCGTGGAACTCGCCGGAATACGCGACATCGTTTCGAAATCCATGGGATCGGCAAACAAACTAAGTGTCGCCAGAGCGACCCTTAAAGCTCTCGGGGAAGTAAAATCCTTGAGCAGTCGAGGCGCTGAAGAAAAAATAGCTAAGATATAATTTTCCTTTCATATGCAAATTCACGAACTTAAAATTAAAAAGACCAAATCAAGGAAAAGAATCGGCCGTGGCGGAAAAAAAGGAACTTACTCCGGAAGGGGCGTAAAAGGCCAGAAGTCGCGATCCGGAGTGAGCATCAACCCGATCTTTGAAGGTGGTCGCTCAACCTTGATTGAGCACTTGCCAAAATTGAGGGGTTTCAAATCTCACTATCCTAAAAATCAAGTTGTCACCCTGGAAAAACTTGATAAATATTTTAGCGCTTCGGATGTGGTTAATCCTCAGACTTTGTGCGACAAGAAATTAATTAGTAAAATAAGGATAGGCGTAAAAATTCTTGCAACTGGTGAGATCAAAAAGAATCTCACTATTGAGAAATGTTTGGTATCGAAAAGCGCCAAAGAGAAAATAGAGAAAGCGGGGGGGGCGGTGCAGAATTAAGAATTTGGAATTTAGAATGATGAATTCGAAATTCAAGATTTCATATTCTTTCTCCAAATTCGTAATTCAAAATTCAAAAGTCTAAAACTATGTGGGAAAAGTTAGTCCAAATATTTAAGATAAAGGAACTGCGAAATAAAATCCTCTTCGTACTGGGGATTTTAGTTGTATTTAGGGTGGCGGCTAACATTCCGGTACCCGGTGTAAACATAGATCAACTGAGAAGTTTTTTTGAAAATAATCAGTTTTTTGGCCTGCTGAATATGTTTTCCGGCGGCGGACTTCGCAACATTTCCGTCGTGATGCTTGGAGTCGGTCCATATATTACGGCCTCCATCATTATGCAACTTCTTACGATGATTGTTCCTCGCTTGGAGCAGATCTATAAGGAAGAAGGCGAAGCCGGCCGTCAGAAATTCAATATGTGGACACGTTGGATAACTGTACCGCTCGCGGCCCTTCAAACTTTCGCGATGATTAACCTGTTTCGCTCCCAGCATATATTAGGGGATCTTACTAGCCTTCAAATGGCGACGATAATAGTGACAGCCACAGCTGGGACGGTTTTTCTTATGTGGCTGGGGGAACTAATTACGGAAAAAAATATCGGGAATGGCGTATCAATAATAATCTTTGCCGGAATCGTAGCCAGTCTCCCGACCTCCATATCTCAGCTTTTCGTTGTTTGGGATTCAACTAAACTTTTCACATACATCGGTTTTCTTGTTTTCGCGATTCTGGTAATCGCCGCAGTTGTTTTTGTGACGGAGGGCCAGCGCAATATTCCAGTCTCGTATGCCAAGAGAGTGCGGGGAAATCGGGTTTACGGCGGAACGTCGACGCATTTGCCCCTGAGAGTCAACCAGGCCGGAGTGATTCCGATAATTTTTGCCATGTCTATTATGCTTTTTCCCGGCATGATAGCGAATTTTCTAAGCAATGCGGCAAATCCCTCACTGGCACATTTCGCAACCGTTGTGGACAGTATATTTAAGAACCAATGGTTCTACGGTTCAGCCTATTTTTTATTGGTTGTCCTTTTCACGTATTTCTACACCGCGGTCACGTTTGACCCCAAAAATATTTCCGAAAATTTGCAAAAGCAGGGTGGATTCGTGCCGGGCATTCGGCCGGGACAGGCTACTGCGGAATATCTCAGTCACACGCTTAATCGAATTACTCTTTCCGGCGCGCTGTTTCTGGGAGCCATAGCCGTTTTGCCATTTGCTGTTCAGGGAATGACGCACATCCAATCTCTCACAATCGGGGGCACGGGACTTCTCATTGTGGTTAGCGTGGTGATTGAAATAATGAAACAAATTGAATCCCAGCTTATAATGCGAGATTACGAAGGATTTTAGCGGAAAATCCAAAATCCAAAGCCCAAATTTCAAATTAAATCCAAAATCCCAATTTCATTTTTTCATTTTGAGTTTTGAGCTTGGTTTGTCATTTGAGATTTGATATTTGGATTTAAAGATATAGTTATAAATAAAAACTGTATAATTATAAAAAGCATAGCCTCAGATAAGTTTTATGAATATAATAGTTTTAGGTCCCCAGGGATCAGGCAAAGGCACTCAAGCGGAACTTCTTGCGAAAAAATACAATCTGGAGCACATTGATATGGGGAAATATCTGCGCGTGGTAGCGAAACTCGATACTCCCCTGGGAAAAGAGATATGGCAAATTCAGAATGTCACCAAGACCCTGGTTCCAAGCAGAATTATGCGAGAAGTCCTGCACCTGAAGCTAAATGAACTTCCTAGAGAGCAAGGGATAGTTTTCGATGGTGTGCCGCGAAATCAGGAACAGATGGATTATCTGGAGTCAGCTCTTCAGGAAACGGGCCGAAAAATTGACGCGGTCATTTTGATAAATATTTCTGAAGAAGAATCAGTCAGACGGATTTGCCGCCGCTGGACATGCAAAAACGGTCACCCGCTGATTATGGGAGTCGATGTTCAGAGCGAAAAAGACAAATGCCCTATTGATGGAAGTGATATTTTTCAGCGCGCGGACGATACGCCGGAAGGCGTGAAGAAAAGGCTGAAAGTTTATCATGAGGAGACTACGCCAGTAATTGGTTATTATAAAAACAAAAATTTACTGATTGAAATTGACGGACAGCAGAGCGTTGAAGAGGTTTTTGCTGAAGTAGTGGATTTACTAGAAAATCGCATAAGAGACTAGATTAAAAAGCAGGGCCCAAGCGAAGTCGTTCGCCAGAGCCCTACTAGTAGCTAAAGATAGCTGGAAGATAGAAACATACCAGTGGTTGCAAATGCCATGCCGTTGCGGCCGAAAGGAAGAAGATCGCAATAGAGTAGTGCCTTCTAATCATTCTCGCATCTCGTATTTTCTTCTCACTTCGGGGGATGCGCTGGCGCCAGCATTTGTCAGACAAAAGCATGATCAGCCTATAGAGAATGTAAGTCGGTAGCACCAGGCCTAACCATGCAATCGCCCCTTGTCTGGTCATGAATTTTCCCAGAAAGTTTGTAAAACAGAATGACAGAATTGGATCGCAGGTTAATGTGACGGTCCAGAGAGTAAATTTAGCTTCCCGGTTCAGATCCTTGATGCGCAAAGCGGTGGTACCTGTCTCCCATTTTTTGAAAAAGGAGGCTATGCCATCAGCTGTAAGCGCTAGAAAGGTGCAAAAAATGAACAATGTGAGAGACATCAGCATTTCCTCCTTATAACCTAGATAAACACTCCTTAGAGATCCTAGAATATGATTACCATAAAGTCAAAAGATGAAATTGAAATAATGCGCCGGAGCGGGCGGATTTTAGCTGAAGTGCTTCAAAAACTGTCCGAGCGTGTTTTGCCCGGAGTTAGAGCAATTGAGATTGACAAGCTTGCAAGAGAGCTTGTTTTTTCTATGGATTCCAAGCCTTCGTTTCTGAATTATCAGCCGGGTGGATACGGCGAGGGCTATCCGGCGGCGGTTTGCGTTTCTATTAATAATGAAGTTGTGCATGGGCTGCCTGTCGAAAACAAAGTTTTTTTCGAAGGGGATATCGTGAAATTGGACTTGGGGGTTGAATACAAAAAAATGCATACCGACGCGACAGTAATGGCGGGAGTCGGAAAAATTTCGCCAGCAGCCGAGAAATTGATGCGAGTGACGAAAGAGAGCCTTGGAGCCGGAATAGCTGAAATAAAGCCGGGAAAAACGCTCTTTAAATATGGAAAAGCAGTCCAAAAACACGCCGAGAAAAATGGTTTTTCGGTAGTGAGAGATCTCGTCGGGCACGGAGTCGGACATTCCATTCATGAGGATCCGCAAGTTTTTAACTATGCCGACAAGCGGATGAAGAAGATCATTCTTGAAGAGGGAATGACGCTCGCGCTTGAGCCGATGGTGAATGAAGGGGGATATGATATTGTTCTTGCTGACGATGGATGGACTTACAAAACCGCCGATGGGAAACTGAACGGACACTGGGAACATACGGTCGTGGTGACGAGCGATGGATGCGAAATACTCACGAAATTATAAATTCAAATTTCAAAATCCAAATGACAAACCAAGCCCAAAGATCAAAATCCAAATTTGACATTGGGATTTTGGATTTTATTTGATATTTGAGCTTTGAAATTTGGGCTTTAATAAAAAAGCAGCCCCCACCAAAGTTAATGGCGAGGGCCGAGGGTGCGTTGACGAGAGCCGGGCTCTTGTCAGGGATTATGAGGTGCAACGGAAAATGCGCCTTGCGATCTTTTTAGCTTTCTCCATCAATGGAATTCCAATTAGGAGAAAGACTATGGGGAGCCAAAGCCCCATGTTGAAGGCAAATTCCCCTAAGTCGCATTCTTTAATAGACGGGTCATTCTGCGCAGTTTTATTTTGATCCCGAGCAGAGATCGCTGCGAAGATCAACCCGCCAACAAAATATATTGCTATTGTCGCAATTGGGCTCCAATTCCACAAAGCGATTATCCACGAGAACATAATTATTTTCTCCCCTCACCACCCTTTGGTGGCGGTTTTATCATAGTTATCCAATGTCTGCAGCTTGGCAGCGTATTATCTCAATGTTGCCGCTGTGGGTTCAGCTGCAGCGTTTTTTAGTTTGGCTTCCCGTCGGGAGAATTTCCACACGGCGAGGAAGCTGATGATGGCCAGAGTTGCGGCCGCCAGAAGCGGCCACATGGGAGACATCTCAGGAATCCGCGGTCCCCAGTCGAGGAATCGACTGTCTCCCCGATAAACTGCTAATTTCAGCAGCGCCAGAGTTGTGCCGACCAAGAAAGCCGGCAAAAAGAAAGATTTCATATCAGCCATCCTCCGGCAGGTTTTTGACCCACCGCATAAGTTGCTGCGTACCAGCCCAAATGGCTAGTATGGACAAATCAACCAGGGCGACATAGATTATCAAGGCTCGAGTCCAAGACGCCTGAGTCGGGATGAAGATGAAATGCAGTATGACTCCAACAAACATCCCACATAGAATCCATAGGAAAAGAAAAGGAGATAGAGTTAAAAAAGCGGCTTCCCTATCTGCCGGCGTAATCGTCGGTGGCTCTACCTTCAATTCAATCTCTGGGCGTATTTCTTTCAGAAATGACCAGTAGGTCATCCCGGAGACATCTCTCACGGCACCTATAACCATAGAAAAGATGCCGAAGATGAACAGGAAAAAAACTATGAGGACGATGGTAATTTCGGGGTTTGCGGTTGAGCTTGAGCTTGAGACTTCCGTGAAGGCCAGAATAGCTGAATAGAGGATGAATCCAAATCCCCACTTAAACGCATGCTCGGTGAAGAGCTGATAAGTAAACAGTTGGATATTCTGCCCTGCCCTTTTTAAGATATTCTTTAACATAACTATTGGTCTCCTTGCTATGGTTTTTTTGTCACTCCAATTAAATTTACCACTCTAAAAGTAAAATGTTATACTTACGTGGAGCGACAAATGCGCTACGAATACCTTTTTAAGGTACTGATTGTGAATAATAGCATAAATAAAACATAAAGTCAATGGCAGAACTAAATGAGGCTAAAATAAGCAAATTTCTGGGGATAGATTATGGCGAGTCTAAGGTTGGCCTGGCTATAGCTGATTCTGAGACCCGAATGGCTTTTGCGTTAAAAACCCTCGCTAATGATAAAAATATGCTTCAAAATATCACTGAAATTATCGAGCGAGAAAATATTTCAAAAGTGATAATCGGGGTAGCTTCGCATATCAATAAAAAACAAGTTATCTACCCCGGCGAAAAACTAGGGAATCTTCTGGCGGATAAATTGAAAATCAATGTCGATTATGAGGATGAAATGTTCACCACCAAGCAGGCTTATCAGAATCTCATCGAGAAAGGAATGAAAGGAATCAAGAGATATGACGATCAGGAAGCGGCCAGGATAATACTGCAGAGCTGGTTGGATAGAAAATCACGCAACATATAACATAAAACATGGAACAATATATGGCGAAGCAGCATGCGTTTGATGCCCTCATAAGATTTGGTGCATTTTTTTAATATATGGTAAAATACAAGCAGTTAAATACAGAAATGTTAAAAGAATTGTGAATTTAGAATTCAGAATTGAGAATAGGAACTTGGAATCAAGAATATAGAAAATTTATTCAAGATTCATTATTTCTCATTCCCATTTACAATTCAAAATCCACAATTCAGAATCCTATGCAAAATACAAAACCCTATCTGTCAATCATTATCCCGGCCTATAATGAAGGCGGGCGAAAAGGAAAAGAGATGCGGCATAATATGTCAGAAATTGGCCGATATCTCGGGAAGAAAAATATATCCTACGAGGTTATTATCGTTAGCGATGGATCGAAAGATAACACGGCGGATGTCGGACGCGAGCTCGGGCATCTGGTCAAAAAGTGCATTGTTATTGATCGCAAAAAAAATCGTGGAAAATGGTATTCCGTACGTGAGGGATTCATGAAGGCGCACGGCGAGTACAGGTTGCTTACTGACGCGGATGGCGCGACCTCCATCACAAACATGGAAGGCTTTTGGCCGTTCATGGAGAAAGGCCGGGACATCATCATCGGATCTCGCGATCTTAAAGAAGCGCAAATAAAAAAACATCAGCCGAAATGGAAAGAGATGCTCGGGGATCTGGGAAATATTCTGATCCAGTGCCTGATGGGACTTCGAGGAATTGAGGATACCCAATGCGGATTTAAGGTTGTTTCGGAAAAGGCGGTGAAGGACATCGTGCCTCAAATGAAAGTTGACCGCTGGGGAGGGGATTTTGAGATGCTTATGCTGGCGAGGAAAAAGGGCTACGAAATCGATCAAGTGCCGGTAATCTGGATTGATGCCGGGCAAAGCCTGGTGGGCGTCAAAGGATATATCAAAACTCTAATGGAACTGTTTCAGGTGAAGTGGCGAATGATAACAAGGCAGTATAAGTACTAAGTATTTTGTATATCGTATTTCGTATGGAGGGCGATAAAATAAAGTCATTTACCGATCTGCGGGCATGGCGCGAAGCGCATAAGTTGGTTTTGATGGTTTATAAAGTAACGGATAAATTTCCGAAAACAGAAATGTTTGGATTAATGAATCAGATGAGGAGAGCATCTGTTTCGGTATCTTCAAACATAGCCGAGGGCTTCGGTCGCAATGGGAACAAAGAAAAATGTCAATTTTATTACATAGCAAGTAGCTCGCTTATTGAATTGCAAAATCAATTATTGATTTCTAAAGATGTCGGTTATATTAGTAAAAATGAATTTGGTAAAATTGCGAGTCAAACAGTAACGACTGCAAAAATTATCAGCGGACTAAAGAGAATCAAAAATATGCCCTAAATACGAGGTACTTTATACGACATACGAAATGGTGGAAAAAAAGAAAGAACCCGCCCGCAATGCTTTGCATGGCAATGCAGGCGGAAAAAATAAAACCCAAACATCGGAATTGCGCCAGGACCTGGTGACGGGAGATTGGGTCGTCATTGCCCTGGGTCGGGGGAAAAGGCCGGGGGAATTCGCGGTTAAACGCCAGCCCTATCCCGCACTTTCTGATAAGTGTCCTTTCTGTTTTCCGGAAGAAACCGGTCAGGAAGACGACGTTTTGATCTACCGCCAAAAAGACGGGGATTGGAGTTTGCGCGTATTTCCGAATAAATTTCCGGCTTTCTCAAGGCATCGGTTGCCGAAGCATGTCGAAGAAGGCCCGTATTTCATGATGGATGGCGTAGGCCATCACGAGGTTATCGTCACACGGGACCACATGAGGCAGATTGCCCAGCTTGATCCGCTCGAAGTGGCGGAAGTGATTGACGCGTATCAGGACCGATTCATCAGCCTTATGAACAAAAGAAACGTTAACTATGTTGAGATATTTCACAATCATGGCCGGGAAGCAGGGGCATCGATTGAGCATCCCCATTCCCAACTTATGGCGATTCCGGTTGTTTCCCCGGGCATCAAGGTGGAACTCGATGGCGCTGAGGAATACTGGCAGGCGAACCGCAAATGTGTTTTTTGTACAATGGTGGAGTGGGAACTCCAGCATAAAAAAAGGTTGATTTTTGAAAATGATAATTTTTTGGCCTTCTGCCCGTTTTCTTCCCGGGTTGCTTTCGAGGTTTGGGTAATGCCCAAAAAACACAAACCCTATTTTGAACGGATCAATAATGAAGAAAAAATAGATCTGGCGGAAGCGCTCCAAAAATCAATCAGGGCTATCTTTCAGGAACTCACTGATCCGCCTTATAACTTTTACATTCATACTTCTCCCTGTGACGGGAAAGATTACCCCCATTATCATTGGCATATTGAAATTTTGCCCCATACCGCGACTTGGGCCGGATTCGAGCTATCGACTGGCATTGAAATATCGACTATCGAGCCGGAAAGAGCCGCGGAAGCATTGAGATTAAATATTTAGAAGAATTTTGAATTTAGAATTGTGAATTGAGAATGGGAATATGGAATATAGAATCTGGGAATGCTAAAAACCTTTATTCTTTGTCCTTAATCCCCATTCCAAATTCCAAATTCACAATTCCCGATTCTATTAAGGATGTTTCACTTTGACTATTCCACCTGGTTTCAGAATTTCCCTCCCGAGCTTGCGACATTTCTGATCGCCATGGTCCCGATTTCGGAATTGAGGGCTTCAATTCCGATAGCCATTAAAATCTATCATCTGCCGATTTGGTCAGCTTATCTCTGGTCGGTTTTGGGAAATTTGGTCCCGATGATCTTGATAGTTCTAATTCTTAATCCGATTGCAAAATTTCTCTCTGATAACGTCAGTGCATTTAAAAAATTTTTCGACTGGCTGTTTGAGCACACTCGAAAACGAGGGCAAAAAAAATTTGAAAAATGGGGCGCCTTCGCGGTTTTTATCCTGACGGCGACTCCTATTCCGCTCCTGGGCGGGTGGACAGGGCCCCTTGCCGCGTTTGTGTTCAATGTAAAACTTAAGAAATCAATTCCGTTGATTATTCTAGGGTGCGTGATCGCAGGACTAATTGTAACCGTTTTAACTGTTGGATTATAAAAGTATGAATAAAAGAATCGTGATTGGAAATATGAAAATGAACCCGGTCAGTTCCGCTGAAATGGACCGATACTTAGAAACACTCAAAAAGGAGCTAAAGGGCAAGGAATTTGAGAAAACAGAGTTGGTTATTTGTCCTCCGGTTATTTATTTTGAAAAAATTCTAGCCCTTAAAATAAAGAATATCGAACTTGGTGCCCAGAATATATTTTGGGAATATCAAGGCGCGTATACGGGGGAAATTTCAGCCAGTATGGTGAAAAATATGGGAGCTAAATATTCAATGGTCGGGCATAGCGAACGCAGAAGATATTTCGGCGAAACAGAGGAAATTATAAATCTCAAGCTGAAGGCGATTCTGAAATGCGGCCTGCGAGCCGTTCTCTGTATCGGAGAGAGCTTGGAAGACAGGAAAAAAAATCAGACCGCTGTTGTTGTGAAAAAACAATTAAAAGAGTCATTGGCGGGGGTAGGTCCCGGGAAAATCGAATATGTAGATATTGTTTATGAGCCTATCTGGGCAGTGGGTTCGGATAGCGTGCCGTCTTCGGATGAGATATTGGAAGCCAAGTTGATTATTAAAAAAACTCTGGCTGAGCTCTATTCAATGAAAATTGCCGAGAAGGCGAGGATTTTATACGGCGGAAGCATCAGTATGCGGTCTGTGGATCAGGTTTGCATTGATCCTGCAATGGACGGGGGTTTAGTCGGTCGAGAAAGTCTGGTGCCGCATGAGCTCGTGAAAATAGTGGAGATAATTGAAAAAAGCTAATAAATAAAGAATTGAGAATGGGAATATGGAATATAGAATATTAATCACAAAATGATCTACATCCTGTATTTCTTTCGGTTAGCAGGTAATATCCCTATTCTTAATTCACAATTCTAAATTCAAAATTCTAGTAGTCTATGCTTGCCAGTACCAAAGATATTTTAGTTGAGGCCCAAGAAAACGGATATGCCGTGGGTGCTTTTAACACGCCGGATATGGAAGTGACCCAAGCTATTGTGCGGGCCGCGGTAAAACTCAAGACGCCGGTAGTTGTCCAATTCACCGAAAAAACTTTGGATTACGCCGGCGATTCCGTTATTGTGGAAGTTATAAAAGCGGTTATCGATAAAGAATCAGGATCCCTCCCAATTGGGTTACACTTAGATCATGGTCGGAGTCTTGATACTATAGTGAGAGCCATTGAGCTGGGCATAAAATCGGTTATGATTGATGCGGCAAGGGAATCACTTCAAGATAATATCGCAACAACCAAACGCGTGGTTGAATACGCACACCCGAAGGGAGTGTCAGTGCAGGCGGAAATTGGAGTTGTGCCATCCATGGGGGAATATGATCAAAATCCGGATTGGGACAAGCTCATGACGGATCCGCTGGAGGCCAAATGGCTGGTCGAGGAAACGGGGGTTGATACCCTGGCAATCGCAATTGGGAATGCGCACGGATTTTTTCGGGAGAGATCAGAGCCAGACTGGAAACGGCTCGAAACTATTCGAAAAATAATCCCGGAAACACCCTTGGTTCTCCATGGCGCCAGTGATTGGGTGAATCACAAAGTCGAGGAGGCAGTCAAACGTGGTATAGCTTGCTTCAATATTGACACCGATCTGAGAATTGCCTTTAATACCGTACTTTGCCAGTTTACGAAAGACAGATGTGATGTGATAGATCCTAGAAAAGTTTTGGCTCAAGCTCGTGATTCGGTCCAAAAAGTAGTCGAAAAGAAGATAGAGCTATTTAGGAATCTGCAAAACAAATAGAAAAAATGAAGAGTCAAATCAATTTACGCCTCGTACGGGTTCTTCGACAGTCAGCAGCTTATTTGAGCCTGTTGATATTCTGCATTGGCTTACTCGCGATAATCGGTTGGTGGACGGATATCGAAATTTTCAAGCGGGTTTTTCCGAGTCTTCCTGTAATTGCGCCAAATTCAGCGGTTTCTTTTGTTGCCGCCGGTTTTTCCATCTTTATTCTCTCCAAAAAAAATGTTGGCTCAAGGTTGAATTACGTTGTCTGGTTTTTTTCTTTGTTTTTGATCGCGGTAAGTTTTTCTACAATAATAGAATATATAGCTGGAATCAACTTCGGAATCGACAGTATCCTTTTCTCGCAAAAAATGGGAACTGCGGTTGTCAGAATGTCACCTCAAAGCGCAATAAATTTTCTGGCGGTTGGAATCTCATTATTTTTATGCAATCTTCGCACAAGGCGCAGCATGATGCTTGGGCAGGCAGTTATAATGGTAGCGGGCTTTCTGGCGCTGTTGTCTCTGTTTGGATTCATCTATAATCTTCCTAATCTTTACACCATTTCCCACTATAAAGGAATGGCTGCTCATACGGCAGTAGCTTTTGTGCTGATATTTATGAGTACATTGTCTTTGCGGCCGGATTATGGCTACATGAGGATTTTTGTAAGCCACGGGATAAGTTCCTTGGTGGCTAGGCGCTTGATCTTTGCGCTCCTGGTGCTAATCGTAATCGAAGTTCTGGTCATGCTCGGCGGGAAAAGTGGCCTGTATGATTATATTTACGAATCAATTGTCCACCTTTTTATCGTTGCTGGCGTTTTTCTCTATTTGATTTATGCCACCTTCAGTTCGCTGGATATTTTAGCCAGAGCCGAAAGGGACATTATTCGGATAAAAGAAATCGATAAGGCAAAAACGGAATTTGTTTCACTAGCTTCTCATCAGCTAAGAACTCCGTTAACCTCGGTTTCCTGGTACGCTGAAATGCTTATCAGCGGCGACGCGGGGTTTCTAAATCCAAAACAGAAACAATATTTGGATGAAATTTATATCGGCAACAGGAGAATGATAGATTTGGTGGACGATCTCCTGAATGCTTCGAGAATCGACATGGGGACACTAGTCGCCGAGCCGGCGAGGCTGGATTTGCGCGGTCTTTTGGATAGTTTGATAAATGAATTCGCCCCTCTCATCAGCAGCAAGCAGATCGAAATCGTAAAAAAATACGACGCGGATATTCCTCCAATTTTTGCCGATGTGGAGCACATTCGGATTGTTTTTCAAAATCTGCTTTCAAATGCCATAAAGTATACCCCGGAAAAAGGCAGCGTGACAGTTGAGAGTCAAAAAAAAGGGCTGGAAATTGTCATTGGAATCTCCGACACTGGCTATGGCATTCCGAAACATCAGCAAGCCAAGATATTTACAAAACTATTCAGAGCTGATAATGTTAGGAATAAGGATACTGACGGAACGGGGCTGGGTCTCTATATCGCTCGGGCCATAATAAAACAATCCGGGGGCAAGATTTGGTTTGATTCCATTGAAAACAAAGGCTCAACTTTTTTCGTAAGTTTACCTATAAAATCCCACTAATTTGAAGTCTGAAAACTTCCATTTAGTGCATAAAAAACGTATGGAGCAAGTAACAGGCAAAAAATTACTGATCATTGAGGACGAACTCCCAATGTTAAGGGTTCTCTCTGACAAATTCACGCTTGAGGGATTTTCTATTCTTGAAGCCAGGAACGGAGAAGAAGGCCTTGAAATCGCGCTGAAGACCAAGCCGGATCTTATCATTCTCGATTTGTTCATGCCGGTCATGGATGGGAAATCCATGATGGAAAAATTGCGGCAGGATCCGTGGGGCAAAGATGTTCCAATCATAATTCTCACGAATCTAAATCCGGATGATAAGACGCTGAACGAAATTATCGCCAGTGGTCCAGCCTATTATTTTATTAAATCCAAGTGGAAGCTGGAAGATCTTGTTAAAAAAATCAAAGAAGAGTTGGAGATAAGCTAAATGTAAAATTAAAATATCAAAAATCAAAATAACAATCTAAAATACAAAAATTATTAAAAAGTAAAGAGATGTTTGATATTATTTCATTTTCAGTTTTTCATTGTAATTTTCAACTTTGCACTTTACACTTTAAATTGTATCGCGAATAAATATAAATAAAAATTAATCTTTATGATTATGAACAAAAACAAAAAGTTCAAAAAAAACAAAGCTTCCGCCCTTCTTCTGGCCACCATCTTACTTTTTGCCATTCTCACCATTATCATCTCGCTTTCTTCCGTCACGGTGATGGAGATGAAAATGAGCCAAAAAGGCAAAAGCTCGGTAGCGTCTTTCTATGACGCCGAATCCGGAGTGGAATGGGCTCTTAATAAAATCGCCAATACCAACGGCGATATCAAAAACAGCCTGTCTCCCAACGCAGACGGCAGCATAAACTGTCCCTCTGGAATTGGAGTAAACTGCAAAGTCTACTTCCTCAAAGAAGACGGTACGGTCATGACTCAAGCTGAAATCAATGCCACTACTGATGCCCCTACCTTTGCTGACATTCAAGCCGTTCGCTCCGTGGGCCGGGAAGGGAATGAAACCCAAAGAGCGATCGAAGCGGCGGTGGCGGCGACGGCAACAGGAGGCGCAAGTTTTACTTATTATTGTAATTTTAGCGACAAGACCTCACCAGGCACTACTAATATATGCAATAATGCCGGGTTGCCGCAGGGATATTGTCCTTCCGGTTTTAAACAAATATATGACCTTGGTTCATGGGGTCTTTGCTATCGCTCCGACGCCGTCTCCACTTTCCGTCCACCGGGTGGTGGTTGCTATTCTTCATTGACAGGCGAATTGACTGTTGGCGAGGCGTATGTCTGTTCCCAGTAGCCGTTATCTCTTCCATAAACCCTCACCAACATTCAATAACCCCTACCAACATTCAATGTTGGTAGGAAAAAAATAACCATTCTTAACCCTTCCTAAAGTTTAACCCTTCCTAAAGTTCGACTTTAGGAATTGCGAAAAACAGGCGTTAAGCTTGTTTTTTTGTGGCTTTTTGTAAGATCTGTTATCCTAAAGTCGAACTTTAGGAAAAAGATGAAATACGATGAGAAAAACGCCTCTTGTGGAAAATGAATATTATCATATTTATAATCGCGGCGTGGACAAGCGCGATGTGTTTTTGGATAACGGAGACTTTTCTCGGTTTCTTATCTCGATGAATCTCTTGAATGATAAGGAGGATGGGGCAATGATAAAATGGCGCGACTATAAGAAGTGTGTCAAGAATGCCAATTTCGATGACTTCCTAAAGTCGAACTTTAGGAAAAGAGAATATCTCGTGGATATTGTCAGTTATTGCCTCATGTCAAATCACTACCATATGATCTTGAAACAAAGAGTTGAGAAAGGAATTGAAAAATTTTTGCAAAAACTAGGCACAAGTTATACGAAATATTTCAATGAGAGGAATAAGCGAAATGGCGCCTTATTTCAGGGCAAGTTCAAATCTTCGCAGATAAAATCCGAGGGGTCCCTTTCGAGATTTTCAGTGTACGTGAGCTGCAACAGCGAAGTGCATAAAGTTTGTGCAGCGGAAAGCTATCCTTGGTGCAGTTTTCTGCATCACATTGGAAAAAGCAGAGATGATTTAGTAAGAGATGAAGAATTCAGAGGAGACTTTAGAAATTACAAAGAATTAGAAGAATATGCTGCAGAAAATATTACCGATTTTCAAATGAAAAAACAAGACGAAGAAATAGTTTTCGAATAAAGTTTTTCCTAAAGTCCGACTTTAGGAATGAGGACGTGGGTGTTTTTTATAATTCCAACTGCGATGAGGCCGCCGGCCAGAGCGGTCACGAGCTGCGGCCATTGCATCATCACTAAGAGGGGCGAGGCTAGTTTGACCAAGAGGGAAGTAATTGCGAAGAGAAATAAAAATTTCAATATCGATGCCGAGATAATTCCCATGAGTGGGTATTTTTTTATAGCATAAAAAGCCAGAATCAGAACTATATTTGATGCAATAATATAAGGGATCATGATCGCCATTGGAGCTGGCAGAAGTCCGCGCGTAAGCGCGATTGAAGACGGGAGTGCGGCAACAAGCATGGCATTCACAATTCCGACGCGCCAAACTGCGATAAATATAATGGCGTTCACGATAGTTCCGGTAATCCACTGATTCTGGGGACTGTGAGCCAGGAGTGCGGGAAAAATTACAGAAGCGATGATGAGGCTGATGGTCCAGGCGATATCCTTGGTCTTATATGTCGCTACTGGAAAAGTTATCGCTACTAGTCTTTCTTGATAATTTTGCATGTTTTCTGGCAATTTTCAATCTTCAATGATCAATTTACAATGAATTTTCAATTTTCAATCCAGAAATATTATGAAATTGAAAATTGAGTCATTGAAAATTGATTGAAAATTAGAAATTGATAATTAATTCTCTATAGATAGTTTATCATTTTTTGCAATTGTGGTAAAATACCACTATGTCTATTCAAAAAATTCTTATCCAGTATGAACCAGTGCCGGAAAATGTTTTGCGTGCCGTAAAAGATGTCAACAGGCACAATGGTTATCTAAGCGAAAACGATTGCGAAGAAATTGCCAAATATTTTTCCTGGCCGCTCGCGAGAATTTACAGTCTCGCCAGTTTTTTTGATGAAATAAGAATTAAAAAAGATAGAAAAATCATTATCAAGGTATGTTCCGGCGGGCCGTGTTTGATGGAAAAGTCACAGGCAGTCACAAGGCAGATTGAAATGCTCCTTAAGCTGGAAGCGGAAAATGACGGCAGCCCAAAGTATAAGCTTGAACTGATGAGCTGTAAGGGTCTTTGCGACCGCGGTCCGATTGTTATGATAGGCGATCAAATTTTTGAAAAAGTAAATCCGGAGAATATAGATGATATTATTAAAGATTATCTCTAAACGATTCATGCAGATTTTAACAAAAAATTGGGACAAGATTGATCCGTTTCACATAGACACCTATGCCAGGTCGGGCGGGTACGAAGCTTTGCGAAAAGTGATTCGTGAAATGACGCCGGAGTCTGTTGTTAAGGAAATAAAAATATCCGGGCTTCAGGGAAGAGGAGGGGCGGGCTGTCCGACCGCCTTGAAATGGGAATCCGCGGCGAAAACGAAAGCTCAAGATAAATATTTCATTTGCAACTTGGATGAATCGGAGCCGGGGGTTTATAAAGACCGGACAATTGCCGAGAAGAGCCCTCATCAGATCATTGAAGGCATGATTATCGGGGCATATGCAATTGGCGCTAAAAAGGGCTTCATCTATATCAACGGGCACTATGAAAAATCAGCCGAGATACTCACGGTTGCGATTAAACAGGCACTTGAAAAAGAATTTTTGGGAAAAGGGATAATGGGAAGCTCTTTTGATTTTGAAATCGAGATATTTAGAGGGTCAGGGGCGTATATTTGCGGTGAAGAAACGGCGCTTATCAATACAATTGAAGGAAAAAGAGGCGAGCCGAGATTAAAACCGCCCTATCCTGTAAATTCGGGCTTGTTTGGGAAGCCTACGGTTGTGAATAATACCGAAACATTGGTAAACATACCTTTTATAATATCGAGAGGCGCGAAAATATTTTCCGGGATTGGAATGAAAAATTCGCCCGGAACAAAATTGTTCCTGCTGGAAGGAGCGGTAAAAAGCAAAGGTATATTTGAAGCTCCGCTAGGCACATCAGTTCAAGAATTGATTTATAATTCGATTTATGGCGGCGGCTTAGAGGAGGGGAAAGAATTTTGGTTCGCGCAGATCGGCGGAGCTTCCGGAAGGCTTATGACAGCCGGAAATTTGGACCAACTATTGGTTTATGGCCCTGCTGAATACCCTTTGGGATGCGGTTCGATTTTAGTTGTGGACAAAAGCATGGATCTCAAAGATTTTCTTGTATCCTGGAGTGGTTTTTTTCACCGGGAGTCTTGCGGAAAATGCGTTCCATGCCGGGAGGGGACATTCCGTTTGCATGAAATCGCGAAGAGGATAAGAAATAACGACTTGCTCCCAGATGATCAAGAAAGGCTCGAGGATATTCTCTGGACACTTGGAAACACGACTTTCTGCCCGCTGGGAAACTTCGCCGCAACGGCGTGGAAAGACGCGATCCGAATATTTGGGGATAAAATATTTAAGGCTGCTTGAGCGTTATGCAAATCAAGATAAATAACAAATCATACGATTGCAATCCGGACGAAACTATTCTTTCCGTCTGCAAAAAAAATGGCATTCGCGTGCCGACTCTTTGCACGCATCCGGATCTTCTGCCATCCGAAGGGGCATGCCGGATGTGCCTGGTGGAAACCAATCAGGCAAAATGTTTGGTTTCGTCTTGCACTACGAAAGTTTGCGAGGGTTTGGAGGTTATAACCGAAAGCGAAAAAACAAACAAAGCGAGAACTATCAATCTCGAACTTCTTTGGGCGGACCACGCGGGAAAATGCGCCAAGTGCAAAAGAAACGGGAATTGCGAGCTCCAGCGCTTGGCTAAGGAGTTTAATATTGACGAGTTCCGGTTTGTCCCAAGGCGAGGGGAGCCTGCATTGCCCGACGAAATTGATCTTATTAAGGATAACTGGTCGCACGTCGTCGTAGACGAAGAAAATCCAAGTATCTCTCGAGACAGCGAATATTGCATTGAGTGTCGTCGGTGCGTAAAAGTTTGCCGGGATATTCAGACCGTGGAAGCGTATGGGTTTAATCATCGGAGTTCGAAATCTAATGTCGGCACGCCGTACGAGAAGCCTTTGGATTGCATTTTTTGCGGTCAATGTTCCATGGTTTGCCCGACAGCGGCCATAACAGAAAAAGACGACACGGAAAAACTTGAGCAGGCGCTGGCTGATCCGAAAAAAATGGTTATCGCGCAAACCGCCCCTTCGACTCGCTTTACTTTTTCCGAAGAATTCGGACAAAACCCGGGAACCTTTTGGGAAAAACAGCTGGTTGCGACCTTGAAGGAACTGGGTTGCGACAAAGTATTTGACACGGTGTTGGGCGCGGATTTGACGATAATGGAAGAGGCTAACGAATTGATTGAAAGAATTAAAAAAGGCGGGCCTTTTCCAATGTTCACAAGTTGCTGCCCTTCCTGGGTGCTCTACATTGAAAAATATTATCCTGAATTTATTCCCAATCTTTCGACCTGCAAGTCTCCCCAACAGATGCTCTCATCTCTCATAAAGACGTATTACGCGGAAAAAGAAAAATTCGATCCCGAAAATATCGTAAATTTATCTATTATGCCTTGTACGTCAAAAAAATATGAGGCGCAGAGGAAAGAAATGGATGCCAGCGGGCAGAAGGATACGGATATTGTGCTGACGGTCAGAGAACTTGCGCGTCTGGTTCGCGAAAGAAAAATTTTACCAAGTTATCTCAAAGAAAAAAAATATGATCCGGCGCTTGGAATTTCAACCGGAGCGGGTGTTTTGTTCGCGGCAAGCGGAGGAGTGATGGAAGCAGCGCTTCGGACCGCGGTTGAGAGAATAACAGGACAGGAGCTGGCCAAGCTGGATTTCGAAATAGTGCGCGGAGAAGCGGGTATCCGATGCGCCGGTATTGATATCGACGGCCTGAATCTCAAAGTCGCTGTCGTGCATGAAATCAGAAATGCCAAGAAAATTTTGGAAGAAATCAAGCAGGGCAAGAGCGAATATCATTTCGTGGAAGTAATGGCATGTCCCAATGGCTGCATTGGCGGAGGTGGCCAGCCATTGCCGGCAGATCAGGAAATCCGAAATGCAAGAATTAAGGGCGTGCTTTCCCGGGATAAAGGGATGTCTCTTCGAAAATCCCATGATAATCCGGTGATTAAGAAACTTTATAAAGAATTTTTGGAAAAACCGGGGAGCGAGAAGGCGGAAAAATTGCTTCACACCAAATACACGAATAGGAAAAAATAACGAAAACATCCTGGAATTCAGGATGTTTTTTTCGATGAGCTTATTTGCTGCAGCGGCAGCAACAGCCTTTTTTCTTCGCAGTTTTTTTGACAGCTTTCTTTTTTACAACCTTTTTCTTTTTCGCGGGCATGGTTTTTATTTTTATTATTTAAGAGCGTGGTTTAACGTTTTTAACTCGAACTAAGCTTAACTTTGATTTCTCTTTTATCTGATCCTGCTCGAGCGCGCCATTAAATGCCTTATCAATTTCAGCTTTAAAATTTCTTCTTTTGTTTTTTTGAATAGTTTGCCGATCGAACATACACTCAGCTTCAAACGAAATGACGTTTCTTCTGGATAGCACATCTTTCTTCTGCTTCGGTGACAAATCATTCCATAGCTCAAAAATAACCTCGAGGCTTGCTAATATTTCTCCAAAAAATACCATTCTCAGCGTATTATCATTTTCCCGATTTTCAATTTTCCAATCGCTTACTTCCGTGGGAATATCTATTATCTTTTGAAGGGCAATCTGAAGGACTCTTTCATTCTGACTGATTTGGTCGGGCGTTAGGGGCTTTTCATTTTTGAATACTTTTAATTCAAGTCCTCGCATAATAATAAAGCTAATGTTTATAAATTTTCCGATAACTTTTTAAGCTCGAAATGGTTTTCAAGCATCTTGTCAATCTGCGGCTCCGGGATATACCAAATATCCGGATACTCTTTGAATACTCTTAATATTTTAGCATATTGCTGCCGGCTGGGAAAAACATTCCGAGAAAAATCTTCCAAATCAGCCTCTCAATGTCTTCGTTGGGACCGAATTTAATACCGATCTTCATAGCATAAATATAGAGCATATTGATATGAAAAAAGTGAGCGGCCCCCGGCACTCACTTATCTTTGTGATTATTGAAGAAGGCATAGAGTTCCGTGGGCGGTTTCTCCCAGACAAAAGTTACCAATCTCCCGCATTGCGGGCAGGCGATTTTCCATGCCGGAAGTTTGATGTTTTGACTTTTGTCGAAAAAAACTGCTTTTTTCACACCCTTTTCGTTAAGCTGAGTTTTGAGCTTAGCAAGGCAATTGGGGCATTTTTCGACTAGCCCTGCCGGGGGCAGATCGGGGAACAACGCATGCGTGAGGATTCCATCCTCAATCACCTCTGGCATATCTCATTTACCTCCCATCTTTATTTTGGGGACTTTCCAAATTAGCAAATATCCACACCTGAGTCAAACAGAGAAATTTAATTTTTTTCGCGCAAAAAAGAGGCTTCTGTGGAAGCCTCTAAAATATTGCGGGCGTCATCGGTCTAGAACCTTGTGTTTCGGAACTTTTCAAGGAGTTTTCGATGGTTTTGAAAAATGACGGTTTTGAGGCTCTTCGGTCGCAATCTTGAAACAAAATGAGACAAATGAGACACGAGACAGCATATGTCTCATTTTGGCGAATAAGACAGTCTTATGTCTCATTTGCTATCCTTGAAAAGCTTTAGTATTTTGGGATTGACCTTGACTGTTCCTGCATCCGCAAGGCCAATTTCAGTAATTTCCATAAATAGCTGAAAGATACATTTGAAAGAATTCAATGCATCCTGTTTTTCATTAGATAGATCAATGGTCCACGAATGTAAATACGAATTTCTTTTTTGGCGGATTTGTTCAAATTTTTGAAACTGATTATCTGAAATAAAACCAAGAGTTTTTAATATTTTTAATCTTCTTGCTTGATTCAAATCATCAAATACCTTGCCGAACAGTCCTCTCTCTTCTTTTCCACTAATTTGCTCACCCTTCAATCTTACATCATTAATTTCCCAAATAAGAAGAGTGAGCATTTCAGCGACTGTTCCACATAAAGTTATGGTCGCAGAATATTCGCCTAAACAATAATTCTTTTTTGCACTTCTAAGCGGCTTCAACAGCCTTTCAGCAAGCCTTTCCGTATGAGGAACTATTGAGGTATGAGTTTCTTTGGTTGTCACTTCTATATATCTTCCTAAGATATCCTCAGATAATGCCTCGATTGGCAGTCCAAAGAAAGAATTTAACAAATCCCTGTCAAATTCTTCTTTAAAACCCTTTATTTCTTGATTCAAAATATTCGGCAAATCAACCTTTTCGAGAAAGGGACCAAAAAAATTAAGTTGAATTTCGATGTGGTTATGTTTTCCTTCGTTAGACATGATTTTATAACTTTTTATTCCTTTTTTTCATTAACAACAACCTCAAACTTATAATTTCCCAAACGGATTATAATGAGAAATAATATATGGAGATTTAGAAGGCTGTAGCTTTCTATTTGAATCAAGCAGTGCCCAACATTATTTCTTAGGTTATGACCCATCGACTCGGTTAATAAATATTTCATCACTAAAATTAAGTCTTTCCCAAGTAACGCCTCCAAGAAATCATCATTTAAAAAATCATTTAAGTCTTTTTCATAGGTGATGGATTCGCCACCTTTTATATTCCGAATAATAAACGTTGGCTTTCCCAACAGCCGATATATCTCCCTTATTATTCCTTCTACTTTTAAAACCAAAGAGTCTGTAGCTAACATTATCTCTTGGTGTGGAATTTTCTTTTTTTCTAATGATTTATTTATCGCTTTAAAATATTGCCTCAAACCGGGCTCTATTAAATCAATAATCTTTCTTGTTTTTAAAATGACTTCTCCTTTTTTATCCTTCACTTCGTACATTTTTCCAAACCAACTATTCTTTTTAAAAAATAACATTAAATCTTTACAATTTACCGCCTTCTTACCTACTAATGTCATTATCAATATTTCTATTTCATGCCTATAAATCGACATAGCAAATCCAAATTGTTCCAAAATTGAAGCAAATCGTTTTTCCTCATCGGAAGAGTATTTTTTTGGTTGATTCATATTCTGATCAAAAACTAATCTTCCGAAAATAGATTGGAAAATAAATTTCTTAGAACTTTTGTCTGCCATTTTTTCAATTTGATCAAATGTAGGAAAAAAATTTGGAGATACAACTAATATCTTTATGATATCTTCAGCTTTCAATTTGCAGATCTTTTTTGCTCTATTTTTAGAATTTTTTACAATATCTGAAATATCAACCTTGGTGCTTATCTCATTGAACGCTACAAGCTTAGATGATTCTACGTAACGCCTTTTAAGCTCCTCTACTTTTTTATAATTTTTTAATTTACTATATTCTTCAATCGCGTTGATCAAGAAAGACAATTCTGCGAAACTTTTTCCCTCTTTATGATTATCTGCTTCAGCAACATAGCTCTCAGCAATTAAGATATCCCATTTATTATTCTTTTTTCCAAATACCAACTCTTCTATTTTTTTGATATTTAATAAATATTCTCTCGAAAAGTACCATTTATTTTCGCTTACTAATTTTTCTGATTTCTTTTCACAAAGAGCAATTAAATCCTGCCAAAATTTACTATCCTTGAAGTCTTTTCTATTTTCCAAAACAATCTCGACTAGATCTATGGTTAGTTTTGCATTTGAGCTACTGAGTGGATTAAATCCGAATAGCAATCTCCTTAATTCCTTTAAAACCACATCGTATTTGTATTTAATGCTTTTTGATAGCTGGAAAGATCGCTTAAAGGATTCTAAAACATCAAGTCCAAAATGCTGGTCAGGATTATTTAAATCATTTTTCTCATATTCACCAATGAGCTTGAGATATGAATCAACGGCTATTTTTGCTTTTTTGTAATCACGTTTTGCGAGCCACAAGAAATCGGCATATCTAGCTATTAACTTGTTACTCTTCTTTGTTTTCAATTCATTTTCTATTAATTTAAAAGCTTTGTCATCGAAAGTAGTAAGATTGGGATAGCTCCAAGGCTTTCCATCTCCCGTAGTTCCAGACATCATTTCATTTAGTGATCCGTCATTAATAACAAAATTTAAAACATCCATGATATGTTGCATTGTTTTAGCATTTTTTTCATCATTTAACTCCTTATAGTAAAGATCTCTCGCTTTCTGGTATTCAGTGGCAACACTACTTAGGTGTTTTGATTTTTCAGCAACATTTTCTATATTTTCTAGAATATCTTTTATTTCTTTCTTGATTTTTTCTCGACTCTTTTTTAACATAATGTTCTATCTAAATGCAACCTTTATTTATTATTTCGCTTTGACATTTTTTTCAATCAACCTTCGCAGATTTTCTTCTCCCTCAACGCCTTTTAAGCGCCCTTGAAGAAATCCAAGGCGATATCTGACTCCATCACTCATTAAACGCCAATTCGTGCCTTCCAAGGCCTTTTTGAAGAGTTTCTGAAGCTCGTGGACGCTATCCCATTCAGATCGACCGGATTTCGAATCTTGAACGCTAAACCCAAGAACAACATCCTTTTGTAGCTCAGGCTTTTCTAATTCTAATTTAACATAACCTGCCTTCTCAAGAATTGGGTTGAGGAGCCCTTGAAGTTCAAAGATTGTTAGCTTCTTGATTTTAGCTATAGCATCATACAAAGCCTTATTTTTCTTTTTATCTTCCCACCCGTCAACTAAATGCTTCATTGATTCCATTCCTTCTTTTTGGGAAATATATTCCGAGCCTTCTTTGTTCGACAAGCAATATTTTTTTCGATTCATCTCAAAGTTCGGATCAATGGGTTCTTCTTTTACGCTTAAATCAAAAGTATCTTTTTCTTTATTTCCGCATTGAGAGCAAGAGTAGACGGTTGTTATAATCTCGCCCTTTCGTGAACTAGAGTGCTGCATTTCAGCGTTGCATTTTGAACAAAGACTGGGTTTATGTTCCCATTCTTTTCCGTTTTCCCAATAAGCCCTGCGTTTGTCGCATTTATCACACCTGAACATAAAGAGGACTTCCTCCTTTCCACCGGGATCATTCATGAAATTGCGGGAAGGGCATATCATATCGGGCGAACTACACTGGAGACAGCGAATGCCCCTGGGTTCGACAGCGTTTTCTAGCTTTTCATCTTTTGCTTTATCGCGATCCATCCATTTGCGGATGGTTTCGGACTTATTTGCGTAACGTTCTCCTTTGATGACATATAGGCCGAGCTCGGTCGCCAATTTCCCGGCATGATGCTTTAGCTTCTTTTTGGGATCAAGTTCCGTTTTTATTTTTTGCTCGTATTCTTCTTTGCATTTTCCCCAATACTGGCACTCTTGAATTGTGAACTTGTCGTAGAGCTCGTCGTAATAAATATGGTCTCTTAGATATCTGTCGTCACTCATTGGATTTATATCATTCCTTCTTTATCTTGGAATTTAAATATCAATGGAAGTATCTGTTCTTTTTTCTCGCTATCTAAATCATTAAGCATTAATACAAAAACTGAATATGAAAATACTCGACATGCGTTAAATGCAAATCTTATCATCCCTTTATATTCCTCAAACTGGTTATCATATAATTTTGAAGCATATTGATGTGTCGCACCCGGTCCACCATGAATAAAAGAAGAAAGCTCCGAATATTCAGGAATAATCATGGAAATCCACTCTGCTCCTGGAGCTTTATTATCTACAATGTATTTCGCAATACTTTTGTATTCAAATTTTTTAGTGTTATCGACTATCTCCTTCTTATTAAGTTTTCTTAGCTTAGGATCATATTCGCAAAGAGTATCCCAGACATCCAAATTTTTTGTCTCGGCGTCAAGAATTGCAGATACCTGTTTTATCGAATTGCCGTATTTCAGCTCTTCTCCAACCCTACCCAAGCTATTGTATTCAAGACCCACATCGTCACTTTTTTCTTTCATATATCTTGCCCAAATGTAGGTTCCTTTTAACCAATGCTCTAAAAATATTCGATAAAGTGCCTTTACGCTGTATATATTATTTGTTTCAGAAAGATCAATAATAGCGTTTTTTAAAATGGATAAATGGGTATGAAAAGCAAGCAAGGTGAGAACTGTCTTTTTGTGAGGACAGTTTTTAATAAATTTAGAAAAGATGGGCATGATTTTCTTGATTGTCTCAAAATAATCATCATTTTTTTCTTGAACTCCATTGAGCCAATCAACAAATTTTGATTGATCTTCCTTGTATTTTTTTGAACTTATAATTCTTTCCATACCTTCACCATTATTATTGCAATGTCTGCTTTAATCTTTCTCTAAAATACTCAGGATAATTTGCATTAATGTAATTATGCAATTCCTTGTCAGCACGTATTTTTTCTTTTATGTCATTCTTAAAGTTAAACCCTGAAGGATTTCCAATTTTTTGAGTGATTGCTATGCTTAGCTGTCTATCTGAAAATCCCATTTCATATATAGTTGAGGAAAGATTTTCAGGCAGACCATATTTTAACATTCTTTGAAGGATATTCAACTTTCTTTTATTTTTTTCTATTGCTTCATCGTCTAAAAAATTAAGCAATTCAGATGCAGAGCCGACAATCATCGACGCGCTAAAAGCAAACCCATTTTCACATAAATCAACAACCTGATCAATATTTGCTTTTCTTTGTGATAATAAGTTTAACGAAAGAACGTGCTCGAATATTTGAGGGTAAGTTTTTCCATCTATCCAATCTTTACATATATTCAAAGCATCATTCTCAGTGAGTCTTTTTAATAGACTATTGTGAGTATGTTTATACAGAGACGGCCATAATATTGTTAGTGCGCTTTCTATATTTTGGGTTTCATTAAGATCGGCAATTTTTTCCGAGATACTTGTAAGCAAATCTTGAGAGTCATGGAGACTCAATATCGATTTAGCGAAGATTTTTCGTCTCTCTTGCACGGGCTCCTGAGTCATTATTTCGGTTGCTATCTCAATAAAAATATCTACGAGTTTTGATTTCTGCTCATCTGTTGCTTGAAAATAGCCCAAAGTATTTTTTACTAGATCAGTCACAATTTTTTCCATGTCACGAATTTCCGAAACTTCTGCCAGCGAATCAAGTAAATGTGAATTTATTCCGTTTTTTATATCTCCTTGAATACTGAGCCATTGCACCTTTTCATCTTCTTCTGCTGGCTCGTCTTCAAAAAGATACAGCAACCTACTAGTGCACGCCTCCGAATTTTCGTTATTTATAAGTTTTCTAACTCCATACCAACGCCACCCGTCATCGTTACTTATTCTTCCATCATAAATCCTTGGATTTGCAAATATCACCGTTCCTTCAGTGTATTTCCCAGAACGTCCAGTGCGACCCATTAAATTATGAAAATCACGAACTCTCATTCTATTTTCGCCCTGTCTATCGGTTTCGATAATTAAATATTTAATTGGAAGATTAACACCTTGAGCCAAAGTGGAAGTGCAAATCACAGACTTGAATTGGAGATTCTTAAGAGCGTGTTCTACTGATAATCTAAGGCCGTGTGGCGTGCTTCCATGATGAATTAAAAAACCTAATCTCGCAGCTCTTGCCTGTATGCTATCAACTCCAAGCAATCTCCCGATATATTTAATAATCATCTCTGCTTCTTCCGCTGAGCGAACATATGTAATAGGAGGATGTAAATTTAGTCCTCTCTCGAAAGCATCGACAAGACCCTCTGCAATTTTCAAAGCTGAATCCTTTCGTCCCGCGAAAATTGTTGTTAATCCTTCAGACGCTAACCTGCATCCAAGAAATCCGGCAACATGGCTTGGCTCATAGCGTTTACTTCTGACGTTTCTTTTAGGAAAATACCTTTCGATTCTTTCACGACCCCGAAGTTCTAATTTTTGACTCTCTAAAATTCTTGGAACGAAGAAGAGACTTTGATTAATATCTTGTACATTTGTAAAAACTAGTTGGCCTCTCTGCGTAGTCCAGCTAGTAAAAGCTAAGCTTCTGCTAGTAGGATTTAAATTCTTCGCTTCAACAACTAACCCATTATTGCCTATGAGCCAATCTTTAATTTGTTGTGCATTGGAAATAACGGCTGAAACTAAAATTACCTGCGCCTGCGCTGGTAGCTGCCTCTTAAGTGAGGCTAATAAAAGTTCATATTTTATACCCCTTGTTTCATCGTCAAATAAATGACCCTCATCGTAAATAACGAGTCCAATTTTGTCAGATATTTCCTTGTTATGTCTAAGTAAATAGTCTAGTTTTTCAGGTGTTAAAATCATTATCTGGTGCTTATTTGTAGCCATATCTTCTAAGTCCTCTTGTAAAACATCTGAGACAATATCAACAGCTACATCATCATCTTCCTCAAAACTCATTGCAAGGTCATTAAAAATTTCCTGACAAAGAGCTCTAAACGGAGCTACTATAACTGCTACTGCAGATCGATTAGCCAAAAATGAGCTTCTTATTATCAATTCCGACGCAAATGTCTTCCCGGCGCTCGTCGGCATTTGCACAACCGCCGAAACTCCGCCGAAAACGCCACTTTCCCCCAAAAGAATCTGAGCTGGCCATAGTTCCTTAATTGCACTTTGACGCTCCAAATAAGATCTCCATTGATCTAAGTGGAGGGATGAGTATTTTGGAAGCAATATCCAAGAAGAAGCATTTATTCTTTTAAAAATCACAGAACGAATAACATCAATCATTAGTACTTCCCGGTCGCTCCCATCAGAATAAATCTTAAGCCGTAATTCCTTCGTAACAATATTAATCTGCTCGTATTCCGTACCATTTTTAAGAAATGTATTCCATGAGATAACTAATCCATTTAGCTCCTCGAAAAAAACATGCTCCTCTGGAGAGACAGCACTAAAGCTTTTTTGCTCAAGAATAGCAAGTAATAATTTTTCAAATACGCCAAATGATGCCTGTGCCTGTCCATCAATATTTTGTAAAATCACCTTCGAACTCCCTGGGTATCCTGCAAGATAGTAAGTGGCCGCAGCAAGCAAATTTAAATAACCCAACTCCTCAGAGGCTGCTTTTGATTGGATTAAAGAATCAAAGTATTGCGCCGAAAAAAACAATTTATATTTTTCTTCGTGCATATGTCCGGTATCCACGCTAGCCGTGATATCACCAAGCATTGCAATAGTTAAGTCCAAAAGATCAGTCAGCGACGTTTCGCCTATATCAAAGTGATGCTCTTCGGGAACATCGTACTCATACATCTTTGCCTTGGCTCGTGTTTTGGCCAATAATATTTTAGTTTTTTCGTCAGGCTGTAACATAGGCTAACTCGTAAAGACGTTTTGCGAGATCCATTAGAGAATCTCCCTTTATTACAAAAAGATACAAATTATCATTTGGATGGGTTGAATCAGTAGTACTAACACAATCTTCCGACCAACAACGATCAGAACAAACAAGAGCGGCACCCGTGATAGCCTTATAGGGACGAGATGTTCGATTCTGAAATCTCTCAATAGTTTTGACTAAATCAAGATTGCCCAGCTCCTTAAGTCTTTGTCGCATAGCATTGAGTGCCTCGGGTAATCTAACGTTGTAATCTTTTTTAGAATGATTGACTGCTTCTTGAAATTTATTTTTATTCTTTTTTACCAAAGTTGCTTTTATCTCACAGGTAAGAAGCTCATCATTTCTGTCTTCACGCTCTCCAATAAATTTAAAAGCGATAACATCAACACCGTGAGGGCTGGTATTTCTATTTGTTTTATTGTTGTATCGGGTTCTCGGTACAAGATAATTTAAAATGAATTCGATATAATCAGCAACTAAAATTTCGGAAAATTCCCCGGATATTATATGTGGCTCAGAAGGAAACTTTATCGTTTGAAGATACTCACTTCGTGACAATCCCATTGGAACACAAGCTTCATCAATATTTTCATCCTTTACATAATGTTCTCTGAAATGTTTTGCCCATAATTTCAATATTGCCTCATCATCTCGATGAAGAAAATCAATAACTCTAACTGCCTTACCGTCTACAGTCGATATTTTTATATCTGATTCACTAAACCAAGAGGTATGAGCTACTACCATAATATTTGTCATTGAGCAACGAAATCACGTCGCGCGTAGTGTAAATATTACTTTTAATTGAAATAACATTTTCTCTATCCATTACGTATCTACTATTTAATTTCTATAAAAACAACTTTTTTACTCTCCGCTCCAGTCTTTACACAAAACTTCGGCTTGTTCTAAAACCGTTTTTGTGGCAAGCTCTTGTTTATCCGGCGGATATTTATATTTATTAAGCAGCTTTTTCACAAATACTCTAAGTTTTGCCCGCACCTGTTCCTTGAGCGTCCAGTCAATCGTCGTATTCTTGCGAAGCATAGCCACCAGTTCTTGGGCGATTTTTCTTAGGGTTTCATCACCAAGTTCTCTGACTGCACTTTCGTTATCGCAAAGAGCGTCGTAAAACGCCACTTCGTCTTCAGTGAGATTCAAATCACCGCCTCGATTCTTTTCTTCTCTGATTTTTTTCGCCAGCTCCACTAATTCGGCAATCACTTGAGCCGCTTCGATGGTTTGATTTTGATATTTCCTGATTGTTTCCTCGAGCATCTTGGCAAATGAGCGGGATTTGACCAAAAACTTTCTCTGCATCGTCAAAATCTCATCATTGAGAAGTTTTTTGAGAAGTTCAAGGGCGACATTCTTGTGCTCCAGTTCTTTCACTTCCTGCAAAAATTCGTCAGACAGAACCGAAACATTAGGAGTTTTTAGTCCAGCGGCATCAAAAATATTCACAACCTCATCCGATACTACCGCGTTGGAAACGATTTGTTTTATTGCTTGATCGTAATCATCCTGTGTCGGTCCGCCACCACCTCCGCCTTGATCCAATTTAATGATGATCGCTCGCACAGCTTGAAAAAAAGCAACTTCGTCGCGAATCTTCAAAGCTTCGTCACTAGGAACTGACAACGAAAAGGCATAGGACAATTCGGTCACTGACTGCAAATATCTTTTCTTGCCGTCTTCCAATCCCAAAATATAGTCCGTGGCGCCGGAAATGACCCTCGTTTTCTCGGAGGCCTTATCACTGAAATAAAGGGCGTAATCAAATTTGTGATACATTCCTTTCACTATCTCGTATTTCTCAAGCATCACGGCGATAGCTTCTTCTTGCGGAATGGTCGGTTGCTCTTTTCCTTCCTTGGTGTAATTCGCCAAAGCTTCTTTGAGCGAGGGGGCAATACCAAGATAATCAACGATCAGCCCGCCCGGCTTGTCTTTGTAAACCCGGTTTACTCGGGCGATGGTTTGCATCAGCCCATGTCCTCTCATCGGCTTATCAATATACATCGTGTGGAGTGATGGAGCGTCAAAACCCGTGAGCCACATATCCCGAACAATCACGAATTTCAATTCGTCTTTGGGATCTTTCATGCGACTCGCCAAAAGCTCTCGCTGGTCTTTCGTGTGAATGTGTTTTTGATAATTGGCCGGATCGCCGGCAGAACCCGTCATCACAACCTTGATAAATCCCTTGCTGATATCGTCACTGTACCAATTCGGTCGAAGCTTGATGATTTCATCATAAAGCTCCACGGCGATTCTCCGGCTCATCGCCACGAACATGCCTTTTCCGTCAATGGCATCAAGTCGGGCTTCAAAATGTTCAACGACATCTTTAGCGATAAGCTTTATGCGTTTTTCCGATCCAACCATCGCCTCAAGGCGCGCCCACTTGCTTTTGAGTTGCTCTTTTTTGGCAACTTCCTCGCCTTCAGTGAGTTCTTCAAATTCAGTATCGATTTTCGGAGTTTCTGATTTAAGAAGCTGAATTTTTGCCAGCCGCGCTTCATAATATATCGGCACGGTGGCATGATCTTCGACAGCTCGCGATATATCATAAACATCGACGTATTCTCCAAACACGGCTCGGGTATTCTTGTCAGTCAGCTCAATCGGTGTTCCCGTGAATCCGATGAATGAAGCATTCGGCAAAGCGTCGTGCATATGACGAGCAAAACCATCAATGAAATCATACTGGCTTCTGTGGGCTTCATCGGCAATCACGACAATATTCCGCCTATCAGATAAAAGCTGATGTTGATCATACTTATTTTCCGGAAAAAACTTTTGAATCGTGGTAAACACAACACCTCCTGAAGCAACGCTGAGTAAATTCTTCAAATCCGAACGATCTTTTGCCTGAACGGGAGTTTGACGGAGGAGTTCATCACACCCAGAAAAGACTCCGAAAAGTTGATCGTCCAAATCGTTCCGATCCGTGAGGATCACAAGTGTCGGATTATCCAAAACTTGAATTATTTTCCCGGCGTAAAAAACCATTGTGAGCGATTTTCCTGATCCCTGCGTATGCCAAACTACTCCGCAGCGGCGATCGCCCGATTCTTTCGTGGCTTCAAGCGTTCTCGCCACCGCTTTATTGGTTGCGTGATATTGGTGATAGGCCGCAATTTTTTTGATGGTATTTTTTCCGTCAGATTCAAAGACAACAAAATTGCGAATAATATCCAAGAAATTTTCTTTAGAGAATATGCCTTTTATCAATACCTCCATTTCCGGAATAGAAGCCGGAGCCACCGTTTCGCCGTCAATCGTCCGCCATTTCATGAATCGCTCGAGATCAGCTGAAAGCGTTCCGACCCGAGCGTCAATGCCATCGCTAATGACACAAAAGGAATTATACGCAAAAAGTGAAGTTATTTGTGCTTTGTATGTTTGAATCTGATTGAAAGCATTTTTGACCGTAGCATTGGTGTCGGCTGGATTTTTAAGTTCAAAAACTGCCAAAGGCAAACCATTGACGAAAATCACCACATCCGGACGGCGGTTGTGATTATTTTCAATGACGGTGTATTGATTGACCGCCAGCCAGTCATTTTGATTTATGTTTTTGGTGTCGATCAAATACACCTTGTCCCCTGCGATTGTTCCATCGGCTCGGCGATATTCCACATCCACACCTTCAACTAGCATTTTGTGAAAGGAATGATTAGTTTCCAAAAGGCTGGGGTTAGAATATGCGACATTGATGACTTTTTTAATGGCTTCTTTTTGAGCTTCTTGCGGTATCGACGGATTTATTTTTGCCATAGCCGATCGCAAACGCTCAACTAAAACAATATCTTTATATGACTTCCGTTCTGGTGATTCGCCGTCAAAAGCGATTTTGGGACCAAAAACAACTGAATATCCAAGCTCCTCAAGCCATTCGAGTGCCGCATTTTCCAAGTCTGATTCGGTGTATTTATTTGTCATAATTTTTCAAATTCGCTTATTAATTTATCACACGAAAATGCATAACCAATTCCAACATTGGCCGATCTTTTTATATTGCTAGCAATTTCTTTCATCTGATTTTGAGATATGGAAAATATTTTACCAATTGTCAAATCTTTTCCCCAAGATAAACCGCTAAGTTGTCCCAAAATTTTTGCGTTATAATCAAACGAAGCAATTAGATCATCAAATTGGCGAACTAAGCCCGTAGCCTTCCTTGAAACAACTCCTATCACATTATTCGTAAAAGGATCGATAAGAGGACCTCCGGAGTTTCCGTTATTCACACTAACATCCAGTTGAATTACATTCACATTAGATTCGGTGTACTTAGCTGAAATATAGCCGACATGCGATGTTAAATTCTCGTGTTCAAATGGGTATCCCATTATTAATATTTGTTGTCCAGTTACCACATCGTCATTAGTCCCCAACTCAAAACAAAACTTGTTTTTAAAAACCTCCGTATTTTTTATGTCCAAAATGATGTAATCGTCATAATTCTCCGTAGAGCCACACACAACGTATTTGGCTAAATCAGAATACTGAAATTTAAATTCTGAATCCGTAGCTTTCAATATAACCATAGTGTCAGATGGAAAATTACCTTCGCGTGGGTGAAAAACATGATTATTAGAAATAATTTTATTTTTGCATAAAAAAGCCGACCCAGAACCTATCTTTTCCGTATCTTTATAAAAAGAAACAAGAATAACTCCTGATCTTATCTCTTGTATTATTTTTGGTATATCCATAAAATATTATCTTACTCTTATTTTTCCACTCATCAATCGAGGTAATAAAGAATCCCGAATTTGCTCCATATTTCTATTCCGTTTTTCATTATCCAAGATCATTCCAAAAATCACTTCCAATACTTCATTAAACTTGCCGAGTGTTTTTTGGTCAGGAACAGCCATCGGGATGCTATTCATGTTTGCCTGATTGAGCTTCGGTTGAACAGCGCCAGTAACAAACGGCATAATATCAAGCTGATCCAGAAAAACTTTTACATGTTCCGTCGAGAAACCGTTTTTGCCTTGCAATACATGAGCATGATTATTAACCCATATTTTTCCAGAAACATATTGAACAAATGGGCTGCCATTTTCTCTAGCCACTGAACCATCCTCGCCAAGCAATACATACGTGCCGTCAAAAATATAATCGTCCACGTAATCCATAATCGAAGTCGCCCCATAATATGGGTAAGCACCATGTTTCTTTTCTCGTTCTCTGCTCGACATAGGGACTCTCTTTGAATCAAAATTTTCTGTAGCTTCGCCGAATGTTCCTATTCTCCACCCCTCCGGCAATTCATCGCCAATATCGACAAATAATTTTTTGAATAGAGAGCTAGCTATCTTTTCCAAATTAGCATTTATTTTGCGATTGAGTTCGATTTTATCATCCAAAGAAGAAAGAATTTCGGCGATTCGTTTTTGCTCGTCTATTTTTGGAAAAGCAAATTCTAATGACTTTAATGTTTTACCATTCAACTCTTGAAAAGTGCTTCCAGAGGCATGGTCAATAAGTTTTTGAACATTATTTTTTAATAGATAGAAAAGAAAAAAACTATCCGTTTTACTATTTGGAATTAAGCTATGAAAACCCTGATTTGTAGAAACTTCATTTTTTGCAATGGCAAGATATCCAACGGGAGCTCTTGTCGTTAGTAAGACTGTATTGACTGGTAATAATTTAGCGTTGCTTGAATTAAGACCTTCTTCTGAAATGCATCTTTCGCCACGGGAAATAAACCGATCTTGATATGAGGAGAGGTCTCGCGGTGTTATCCATGGAATTGCACCGTTAAAATTATTTTCATTTGATGTTGACGGAGTGCCACCGCCAATAACATCGGCTACACTCTGAATATCAAAAGCATCCCATTCTTCGGGAATAGCTCCTATTTCTGTTTCTTTGAACTTTTGATTACATTTTATCATTTATTTTCTCTCCGGCTGGTGGATTTAAAAAATACAATTGAAATTTTGTCGGACGAGATGGATCCCGTTTATCATCTGGAATTTCCGCGATACCGATTCCTGGGTGCAATTTCTCTATCATCAAACTTACCAAAATATATTCAACTAACCGCCAACAGTTATTAAAAATTGTTTCTGCAGCTCCTAGCTTGAAAAAATGATCCACATCGTTTTTATTTAGCTTATTGTGCTCTAAAAAATCATTCCTAAATTTCGCCAAAGCATTTTGCCATATATTTCTATTTGTTCTAATTATTGCCAAAAAATCTGATGGAATCTTATTATGTTTCTCAACAAAATTATTAATTCCTTGTTCAAATAGCTGATCATTCTGAAACAAAAATCCTAAATTAAAACCCATCAATGCCGCCACCTTCTGCATCCTATCCTTATAAGCTACCCATAGTCTTTCGTAAAGAGCGTTATATGCCTTATCCAAATCTACTAGTAACCGTTCTTTTTTGCCATTTTCTATATCTCGTATTTCATTAAGATGGGCATAGGCAGGAGTGAGACATTCCACCAATAATCCAATTATTTCTTCTTTGATTTTATCCTTGTTATCAAAGGTAGTAGCTTCAATTATTTCAGAAAGTCCCATTCCAAATCTTGCAATAAACGGCTCATTGCTGCCGAAGTTTGCAACTTTTTCAACTTTTATCTTACTATGATTCATATCCAATTTTTTCTAAATTTTTCTTTATTCTTTCTTCAAATCTCTTTGACTGCTTGAATTGCTCGAAAAGTTCGCTCGTCAATCGCTTCATTTTTTCTTCAAACACTTCGTCGTCCTCTTCTATAAAATCAGTTCCGACATAACGGCCGGGAGTCAGTACAAAACTATTTTTTTCCACTTCTTCAATCTTCGCCGCTTTACAAAATCCTTTCACATCTTCATATTTTCCATCCTTGTTTCTCCAGCTATGATAAACGCTTGATATTTTTTTTAGATCCTCATTGGTCAGCTCTCTATTCTTTCTGGTGACCATCGTTCCCATTTTTCGAGAATCAATGAACAAAATCTCATCTTGTCGATCTCTGAATTTGTGATTATGCCGATCCCGAGACACAAACCAAAGGCAGGCTGGAATTTGTGTCGTATAGAAAAGCTGCGGGGGCATCGCCACAATGCAGTCCACCAATCCATTTTGAACGAGGTTTTTCCTGATTTCTCCCTCGCCCGAAGTGTTTGACGAGAGCGAACCATTAGCTAGGACGAATCCGGCAATTCCGGCAGGAGCCAGATGATGGATCATATGCTGAATCCAAGCGTAGTTCGCATTTCCAGCTGATGGCGCTCCGTGTTTCCAGCGCACATCATCTTTGATCCGCTCACCGCCCCAATCACTGATGTTGAAAGGCGGATTTGCCAAAATAAAATCGGCTTTCAAATCTTTATGTAAATCATTATGAAAAGTGTCGGCATTTTGCTGTCCGATATTTCCCTCAATGCCACGGATAGCCAAATTCATTTTGCAAAGCCGCCAAGTAGTCGGGTTCGATTCCTGTCCATAAACCGCAATATCATTTTTATTTCCTCCATGAGCTTCGACAAATTTTTCACTCTGAACAAACATGCCGCCACTGCCACAGCAGGGATCGTAAATGCGACCTTTGTATGGCTCGAGCATTTCAACTAAAAGCTTAACCACCGATTGAGGCGTAAAAAATTCGCCTCCGCCTTTTCCTTCGGCAGACGCGAAACGTCCAAGAAAATATTCATAAACCCGTCCGAGAACATCTTTGCTTCGGCTTTCTTTGTCTCCGAGTCCGATTTTGCTGACCATATCAATAAGCTCACCAAGACGTACTTTGTCGAGATCAGGCCTGGCATAGTTTTTGGATAAAACGCCCTTGAGGCTCGGATTGTCTTTTTCGATAGCCACCATTGCATTATCGAGCAGTTTTCCAATCTCCGGTTTTTTGGCATTGGCTTTCAAAAATTCCCAGCGCGCTTTTTGCGGCACCCAAAAAACACCCTCGCCGACATAGGCGTCGCGGTCCTCTTCCTGTCCTTCATAATGATCGGGATCGTTTTTGATTTGAGCGTGAATTTCTTCGAATGAATCGGAAATATATTTGAGAAATATGAGGCCCAGCACCACATGCTTATATTCAGCCGGATCCATATTGTTCCTCATCTTGTCCGCAGCCGCCCAAAGCGTTTCCTCGAAGCCGACATTCGTTCCATTGGATTTCTTATTTTGTTTTGCCATGATTTTGATTGATTATTTTTAAGACATCTTCTTTTTTATATCTCCGATCCCCACGCTTTCCAAATCGAATGGCTTTTAGTGTGCCTTCATTATCCCAATTACGGAGTGTGTTGGGATGGCAGTTTAACAGCTCACAAGCGTCCTGAAGCGTTAGTATTTCCGGATATTCTTCAATTTTTCGTGATTGCTTTTTCATAAAATATGACTTACCATTAGTTTACAATGAAAAAAAGCATAAGTAAAGACAAAAAGAATAATTCCCGCAAGGGTCGTTTTTCGAAAAAAAGCGTCCCATTGCCTTTTCACGCATCAAGAAACAAAAATCTGGATAATATGAAACTACTCCTATCCTGTGCAGAGGTAAAGAAGATTATAGCTGAGACGAGGAAGCGTATCGGGATACCGGAAGAAGGACTTGGGGATGAACAACAAATTGAGCAGTGGCACAAAAAAGACGACTTGCGGTGCGATTCAATGATGAGCTCATCAAAATTTGCAGAGCTCGAATCGGAAATATATAAAAAACTTCAGGATGGAGAAATTACACAAAATAAAGCAAAGGAACTGACGAAAGAGTTATACCGTCAAATTCCTGTAGATTATCTTTATTCTCAGATTTGGAAAATCATCCGCCAATTCAATATGCCTGATAATTATGAACACCATATTTACAAATACATATTGTACGGAATTATCACGGCCCCAATAGCCAACTACGTCATAGGCCCATTTAGCCCATGGGAAAAACTGCGAGATGTTAGGCGAGTTCCGATAACTGTTTATGCTAAATTGACCGACAAAGATCTTCGGGATCTTAAGCTTCAAATTAATCAGTATTTTGGCGGAAAAGTATTGACTTTTATACAAGATGTAAGAGACATCAGCCGCGACTTGGAATCCGAAAAAACACTTGCAGAAAAAGAATATGATTATACTACAGGAGAGGAGGTTAAGCTTTCCGCCGAAGATGTAGCCGAAAGAATCTTTGGCAGCAGAAGAAAGAAAAAAGAAGTTTTCAAAGCCCGAGAAAGACTTAGAAAATTGAGAAAAACAAGATTTGGAAAACAATAACCTTATTGTTTTCCGCAATTTAAAAAATAGCATGCTCTAATAAACACAGTAAGCTGTGTTTTTTCTTTTTCAGGAAAAAATCAGCAATAATTTTTAACTTAAATCTATGACAACTGAAAACGTCACAGAAAAAATCCCGAAGGAAAAACTTCAGGTGCAGTACATTCCTACTGCGAGTCTCAAAGCTTCGGAGTATAATCCGAGAAAAATATCACCGGAAATGATGGAACAGCTCAAAGAAAGCATCCGGCGATATTCCATGTGCGATCCTCTAATTGTTAATTCGGCACCCAATCGTCGATTGACCCTGATTGGAGGGCACATGCGTCATCGAGCCGCAAAGGAATTGGGGCTCATAGAAGTCCCTGTAGTTTTTGTGAATATTCCTGATATTGAGCTTGAAAAAGAATTAAATCTTCGACTAAACAAAAATACGGGTGAATTTGATTGGGACCTGCTTGCCAAATTCGACGAAACATTCTTGTCGGAAGTTGGATTTTCATCAGAAGATATAGATGAAATCTTTGCAGTCGAGGATTCGCCTGAAATTTTTGATCTTGCTAAGGAATTGCAAAAATTGAAAATCGATAAGATTGAAATCCAAAAAGGAGATGTCTGGAAATTTGGTGAATCAAAATTAATGTGCGGAGACTCAACTGTCGAAGCGGATATGCTTAAACTTATGGATGGCGAAAAGGCCGATATGTGCTTCACGGATCCTCCATATTTGCTTGACTATACAAAAGGAAAGAAGAAAAACGGTAAACCGATTGAAGGGTTCGGATACAAACGAGATAGAAAGTATTTGGAGACAGATGTTTTGCCTCCGGATTTTACGGAAAAATGGATGTCCAATATTGCCAAAATTCAAAAACCTGATTTTTCAATCATTGTGTTTGAAAATCCAAAAAATCTGCGCGTAATTTGGAACGAACTTGAGAAACATTGGAAATATAGAAACACCATCACTTGGCACCTCCCCAATCGGGTTCAAGGATTTTCAGCCAAGTACAAATTCTTTAATAAAACCGATATTGCCGTAGCGGGCACTAGCGGAAAGGTGACGCTTAATCTCGATGACGAGCAGGGTCTCTTTCAGCAGGAATACGAAAATGCGATCTTCGCCACCTCCGGAAAGCCCCATTGGGAGTCCTATAAAAAAGGGAAGAAAATATGTCCGACTGATTTTATCGAATTTAAGGCCGCTGACGAGAAAAGTTCCGGTCAAGGAATTATCTTCGGAACAAAGCCGCTGGAAATACTTATTCCCTATCTCAAGGTGCTGACAAAGCGAGGTGATCTGGTGGTTGAGCCGTTTTCGGGAAGCGGGTCAACATTATGTGCCGCGACAAAGATGGGTCGGCGCTGCTACGGAATGGAAAAAAGTCCTGTGTACGCTGAGGTTATCCGCAACCGCTGGGAAAAACTAACTGGTAAAAAAGCGACAAAAATATGAAAACGGAAAACGACAAAAAACTTTTTCTTGAAAATCTCAAGAAAATCCCGATCATACAGGCGGCATGCGAGCGATCGGGCGTATCAAGGGCCAGCGTGTATCGCTGGAGAAACGAAGACGAGAAGTTTGCCAAAGCACTCGAAGAGTCCCTCGCAGAGGGCGAGGCACTGATTAATGATCTCTCGGAGGGGCAATTGATTTCACTTATCAAGGACAAGAGCTTCAGCGCGATAAGGTTTTGGCTGAATCACCGCCACGATAAATTCCGCGAACGAATGGAACTGACTACCAAAATTGAGAAACAGGAAGAGTTGACCCCCGAGCAGGAAGAAACCGTGAGAGAGGCACTTCGACTCGCTTCTCTCGACGAGGATTTAAACATTAATAGTTCTAGGGGCGAAGAAACAAATGGAAAAAAATAGTCCGGTCTCGTCTGAAATAATGGAAAAGATGTTCAAGGACAGAAGACTGCGGGTCGAAGTAACGAGGAGAAGCCACTTTTGGTCATTCAATGTATATTTTTCCCATTATGTGAAATACGAAACAGCGCCGTTCCAGAAAGAAATGTTTCGACTAACTGAGCAGGAAGATATAAAAAATCTCTTCATTTGTGCTTTTCGGGGAAGCTCTAAATCAACGATTATGACGATGTCATATCCGATTTGGTCTATTCTGGGAATTCAGCAAAAGAAGTTTGTCCTGATTCTTTGTCAGACGAAAACACAGGCCAAACAGCATATGGTCAACTTGAAACGGGAGCTCGAAAGCAACCAGCTTCTCAAAAATGATTTGGGACCTTTTGAGGAAGAAAGCGATGAATGGGGATCTTCATCCCTCGTATTTTCAAATCTCAACGCCCGGATCACCGCCGCTTCTTCCGAACAAAGCATTAGGGGCTTAAGACACAACCAATACCGCCCCGATTTAATCATTGGGGATGATGTCGAAGATTTGGCTTCAACCAAAACACGGGAAGGCCGGGATAAAACATATCAGTGGTTTACTGGGGATGTTATCCCGGCTGGGGACAAAAATACCAGGATCGTGATGATTGGAAATCTTCTGCACGAAGATTCTATGCTCATGAAACTTAAGCGTGACTTGGATGAGGGGAAAATAAAAGGAGCTTTCCGATTTTATCCGCTTCTCGATAAAAACAATAAGATATTGTGGCCGGGCAAATATCCCTCAATGGCTGACATTGAGGAGGAACGGAAGAAAATCGGAAATGAAATATCTTGGCAACGGGAATATCTACTCAAAATCATTCCCAATGAAGATCAGGTAATCCATCGATCATGGATAAGATATTATGACGAATTGCCGCAAGAGGAAAATCGCAAAACATTCATCACTGTCGACTTGGCAATTTCCGAAAAATCTTCAGCAGACTTCACTGCCGTTGTCACCATGGTTGTGTACAGGAGAAAAAATGATTTTCGCGCTTTCATCTTGCCTAATCCCATAAACCGCAGGATGGGATTTCCAAAAACGCTCGAAATAATCAAGAGGCATTACGAAGCAACAAATATTAACTTTCGTGAAACTTTGATAGTTGTGGAGGAAGTGGCTTATCAATCGGCGGTTCCTCAACAACTTCAAAATGACTGTTATCCGGCCGAGGGATTCCGGGTGAGTGGAGACAAGCGTTCGCGCTTGGCAATGGTCGCTAATTTAATAAAAAATGGCAACATTTTGTTTCCTCTTCATGGAGCAGAGGCTCTCATTAGCCAGATAGTAAACTTCGGATCCGAACGACACGATGACCTCGTGGATGCTTTCACTTTGGCCGCTCACAAGCTGATTGCTGAAGGGCGACCTTTGCACGCCAGCGATTTTATAAGTTGAGGAATTATCTGGTGATTTTGAGGACATTTTCGGGCGTTTTTCAAGGCTTTGTGGGGTCTGGACAAGAGTTCGGGTCTGCGTCATTCATTGAGTAGTATGAATAACGCCACTATCCAACAAAAAATCGAACAAAGCCAAGCGCAGATGGAAGAACCACCAAAGATCAAGTATTGCCTCTATGCCCGAAAAAGTACCGAATCCGAAGAGCGACAGGTGCTCTCGATTGATTCCCAAGTAAAAGAGATGCTCCAGATCGCCGAACGAGATGGCTTGGAAATTGTGGAAATTCGGCGGGAAAGCCATTCCGCTAAGGATTCCTCCCAACGCCCCATCTTCAATGAACTTATCGAAGATATTCGCCGAGAGAAATTTAATGGAATAATGACTTGGGCACCGGATCGATTAAGTCGGAATGCAGGTGATCTTGGAACACTTGTTGACCTCATGGATCAAAAACTGCTTATCGAAATTCGAACATACGGCCAGCAATTCAAAAACTCACCCAATGAAAAATTCTTGCTGATGATTTTGGGATCACAAGCCAAGCTCGAAAACGATAACCGAGGCGTCAATGTGAAGCGCGGCATCAGAACTCGATGCGAAATGGGACTTTGGCCGACTTGTCCTCCCTCGGGCTACCTGACCGACAAAAGCGTCGAAAGAAAAGGGCATGTCATTATTGACCCGGAACGTGGACCCATCATCCGAAAAATATTCGAAAAAGTGGCTTACGAAAAGTGGAGCGGAAGAAAACTATATCACTGGTTGAGATTCGAGCTAAATTTCAAGACAAAGGCCAATAAAAATCTTTCGCTGAGTAATATTTACCTAATTTTACAAAATACTTTTTACTACGGACAGTTTGAATATCCGCGAGGTAGTGGTAATTGGTATCAGGGAAAGCATGAGCCGCTCATTACCCAAGAGTTGTTTGATCTGGCTCACGGACAACTCAAAAGAGAACGAGTTGTAAAGGATGGTAAAGAATTCGCCTTCACTCGGTTGATTAGCTGCGGACATTGCGGATCGGGAATCACCGCCGATGAAAAATACAAAAAACTCAAAAATGGTAACTTAGCCAAATATATTTACTATGGTTGTACTAGAACTAGAGATCATCATTGCAAAGGCGGCTATGTTCGAGAAGAAGAGCTCATATCTCAACTCACCCGTATAATCGACCAGCTCGACATCAATGAAATCGGGATCAAAAAACAGTTCGAAGAAGAATTAGAACGATACAGCAAATTCCGACAGATTGTGTTGCAAACAAACGGAAATGAGAATGTTTCGAGAGAAAAAGAAATTGATTTACGGACTTACGCCAAGTATATTCTGAAGCAAGGCAATATTACCGAAAAGCGAGAGATCCTGGCCTGCACAAAAAGCAGATTGATTTTCAGGAATAAACAATTAGTCCTAGAAAAAGCAGTTCCGCCATAAAAGATGATGATTTGATTAAAGTTCTTTTAAAACATATAATAAAAATAACAATTTAGCCTAAACCTACGCCTTATGGTGTGGGCATGGCATATAAATCCTAAGCAACAAAAACGGTCTCATGACTGGTTCCTGTTGCTTAGGTAGGCATTCGAAAGAGTGTCGGGTGGTCCGCAAGGATTGCCGCCAGTTCATGGGACCTTTTGTGTACCCAAAGACTGGATCTTTAAAACCTAAGCAACAATATCATGGAAAAAAACTATTGGGTCGTCCGAATGGGCGAAGCGAATAAGTATGCCGATTATGCACACGAAAACAATCTGGTCGCCATCGGATGGAACGAACTAAAAAAAGATTTGAGCGAGTATCGGGCGTTGAATAAAAAAGAATTCTTCGAAACAGTTATTCCTCTTCTCGAAGAAGCCTATGAAATAAACTCAAAGGCAAATTCAATGAATGCCGGCCAGTTATTTAGATTCAGCAACTTGGTGGAAATCGGAGATATTGTGCTAGTGCCAAAAATGCAGGAAGGAAAAATATATGTCGGTTCGATCGAGGGCGATTATATATATCATCAGGAATCGCCTGACGAATTCGGCTATCATCACAGAAGAGCGGTGAAATGGATCAAAACAATCAGCACCCAAGACCTCTCCCAGAATCTGCGCAGCTCAATCGGTGCCATGATGACGATTTTCAGCGTCAACAAATATGCGGATGAAATCGAATCACTATTGGGCAAAGATGCAATAAACAGCGACAACTTAGAAAGCCTGGAAAACTTCGGACTGGAATCCCAGCTCGAAGATTTTATTGTCGAAAATTGGGACAAACTTATTTTAGGGAAAAATTATGAAATTCTAAAAGAGGATGGCCAGATAATCGGCCAACAATATGTAACGCCAGTAGGCAGGATAGATATTTTGGCCAAAAACAAAGACGGCAAAGAGTGGCTAGTGATCGAACTTAAAAAAGGAAAAAGTGGCGACCAGGTTATCGGCCAAACTCTGAGGTACATTGCCTGGATCAAAGAAAATGAAGCCGGGGCGGATGATATCGTTAAAGGTCTGATAATCACCAAGGATCAGGATGAAAAGTTGAAGTATTCCTTGAAAGCTGCCCCCGATGTGAATTCCATGACATATTTGGTAAATTTTCAACTGAACAAATCTGAATAATCAATTTTTTCAAACAAATGAAAAGAAAAATTGCATTGGGAGCTATAACCATAGTTAGCGCGATAATTCTCGCCGGATGTTCCAAGGGAAACAAAAACAATTCCCAAGTATCGGCACCCGAAAATAAAAATTTTGCCGAAACAACGACAGAAGAGATTTCTCTGGAAGATGCATACAGAAAAATAGGTATGAAATGCAACGGACCCGATTTTCAAGCAACGTGTTCCTGGAATGAAACAAAGTTCACAATTAGTAAGCCAAGCGATTGGAAAAAAGACGTAGAATTAAGGAACAAAGCTTGCGACGATGGATATATCAACCCACAATATCTTCTTGTTTCTGATAATAAGTCTTGGCATATTTCCGGCGAACAAAACGAGGATGTCGTCAAATTAACAGATGCACTTGCTGGAGCTGGGCTGGATGCCAAAGCGATAAGATATTGCCATTAACTTCAAAAAATGTTGAGCGTTGAAAAGGTAAAGGAATTGTTAAATGACAAAACCATATCAGACGATAAAGCCGAAAAAATCAGGGATGATTTGCAAGCGCTTGCCGAAATCGTTATTGAAAAATACATCTCTGACAAAAAAAGCGGGAAATGGAAAGACTAAAATTTCAAAAAAACAAAAAGAAGCTATTGCGGAAGGTATAGCTTCTTTTTTCCTTAATTATTGGAAAAATAAGTAATCCTAATAGAATACTAGTTAATCACAACAAAACCGCCTAATTTAGGCGGTTTTGAATTTTCAAGCATTTCAGACTCATCGGTCTTGCTCGATAAAATCTTCATTGGGCGGGGACGACCGGGCTCGAACCGGCGACCTTCTGCGTGACAGGCAGACGCTCTAACCAACTGAGCTACGCCCCCATTATTACTTCGTTCCTCTTGAAAATCATGCAGTTTTAATATTTTCTACCCGGGAAAACTCACATTTTCCCAACCCCTTTCACCTTTGTAGCGGCGAGTGGAATCGAACCACTGACCTTGGGCTTATGAGTCCCACGCTCTAACCGACTGAGCTACGCCGCCGTTCTTTATTGTGTCCCAATTCTAACCCGGAAAATTTTTAAAATCAACACAAAAATTCAGCACGGAATACTCCAAGCCCATTTATTTTTTGCGAACGCTTGTTGCGGGGGCAGGATTTGAACCTGCGACCTGGTGGTTATGAGCCACCCGAGCTACCGGACTGCTCTACCCCGCTGTATGTTACTTCAATCTTGAGATAAATAACTAAATCAAAGAATAGCAGAAAAATTAGATATTGTCAACGATTGTAGCATTGCAGCGTCAAGTTTACACTAGCCAGCTCATTTAGTCTTTCCATGGGAGTTAAGCCTTCCATGCCCAATCCACGGTGCTTTTTCTGGTAATTGTAATAGTGCAGAAACAGGTTTAGC
>JBAZYY010000001.1:0-339200 GCA_041659065.1 Parcubacteria group bacterium | reverse complement strand
GCTAAACCTGTTTCTGCACTATTACAATTACCAGAAAAAGCACCGTGGATTGGGCATGGAAGGCTTAACTCCCATGGAAAGACTAAATGAGCTGGCTAGTGTAAACTTGACGCTGCAATGCTACAATGATTGACATAAAAAATATTTTATGTTAATTAATCAAGAAACAAACCTGCTTACTTTTGGAGGGAGACCAGATGTTGCCGGAAGATTTGAGAGACCCTGAAAAGGTGGAGGCAAAGTTCTTTGAGCTAGCCGACCAAATGGCGGCTGGGAACCTCAAAGCGCTATGTGCAATGCACGATTTTACTCTCCGGTGCAGCTATGAGATGACGGAGCTTTCGGTTATGCTTTCGGCAAAGATCCTTTTTTTGATCTGGGTCGCGGCGCAGGCGATTAGGGAGGTTTGGTATAATTTGGGAAATGAAAATCCCATCATCCCTCCTGCAGGAGTGCCCCTCCTAGAAGAATTTTCCGGAAAGTTAGGGCAATACGTTCTTCGGAAAGGAAGGGATATGGGAGGAGAGGATCTGTTATCCAGAGCAATTATTATTCTCTTCAAGCTCTTCTTCTTGTGTGATAAGGAGGGCGAGAGAGGAACAAAAAACTGGTTGTCTTTGGAGTAGCGGTCGCTCATTCTTTTGTCTTTTTGCTCATTAATGGGGGATTATTTTTTTTGTAGCATCAGGGGCACGGTTGAATCCGGCGCCCCTTATTTTTTTATTTGACACAAAAATCCTATCAATTATAATTAATTCAGGATTTAAAACTGAATATTATTTTGTATCAAGAGTGCGGTGAGGGAACTAGCCCTGGGATCCGCCGGCAACCTTTTCGACTCCTCGTCGAAAGCGGGTGCTACTTCTAGCCCTTAAAAGGGAAGATACTATGAGCTCATTATCTTTCCTTAGTGGAAAGATTTTTTAATATCTATTAATTTTAAGAAATAAGTATGATTTACAGACCAAAAGTCTACACAGTTGAAAGTGTAACGTCCGGGCACCCGGACAAAGTTTGCGACCAGATTTCGGATGCGATTCTGGATGCATGTCTTGAGCAGGATCCGATGAGTCGCGTGGGCGCGGAAGCTTTTGGAAGCCATGGGCTGCTTGTCATTGGCGGGGAAATTACGACTAAGGCGGAAATTGATTTTGAGAATATTGCGAGGGAAGTTTATCGGGAAATCGGACATACTGATGAAATAAAAATTATCACTAATATTGTCACGCAGTCTCCGGATATCGCGCAGGGGGTGGATACGGGCGGTGCGGGCGACCAAGGGATTATGTATGGCTATGCGACCGACGAAACGTCGGAATTCATGCCTAAAGGCGTTTCGCTGGTGCATAAACTTACGCAAGGGCTTGAAAACTTGCGAAAAAGCGGAGAAGTGGGGTGGCTCAAGCCGGATGGCAAAGCTCAAATTACGATCGCGGGCGATGAAATAAAAACGGTTTTAGTCAGCACTCAGCATGACGAATCTGTGGAACAGGAAAATATTCGAGAAGAACTGATCGAAAAACTCATAAAACCGATTCTTGGAAACCAGGTTTCCAAATTTGAGGACGTTGAGATATTGATCAATCCAACAGGGAAGTTTGCAAGAGGCGGTTTTGAAGCAGACGCGGGGCTCACGGGAAGAAAAATCATGGTCGATACTTATGGTGGGCTGATTCCGCATGGCGGGGGCTGTTTCTCCGGAAAAGATCCGACCAAAGTGGATCGGTCGGCGGCTTATATGGCTCGGTTTGTGGCAAAAAATATTGTCGCGAACGGGCTCGCGAAAAGTTGCTTGGTTTCGGTTTCATATGCCATTGGAAGGGCGGAGCCTCTGATGGTTGAAGTAATCAATGAAAGCGGAGAGAGTATAAGCGAAGCGGTGACAAAGAAGTATGACTTCAAACCCCTTTCAATAATCGACAAGTTAAATTTGCGTCGGCCTATTTACAGGAAAACAGCAGCCTATGGCCACTTCGGCAGAACTGGATTTCCTTGGGAAGAAGTTGAGTAAAAGTTATCCACACCCGCCAAGATTTACGCGGTAATTTCTGCTATAATAAGCGAAAAGGGGTAAAATAAAATTAAACTTGAAGGGAGGTGAATGAATGGAACCAGTTCAAACTTGGGGAGAAGCGATTACAATGTCCTTGATCAGTCTCTGGGATAGGTTTGTTGGTTTTCTGCCCGCGCTCGTTGGGGCGGTTTTGGTTTTAGTTGCCGGTTGGATTGTGGCTGTGGCTTTGGGGAAGGTAGTGGAGCATATCTTTAAGGTCCTAAAAGTTGACGAAGCCGTTGAAAAAGCCGGGACTAAAGCTAGATTCAAAAATGCCGGAGTAAATATCAATATTGCCAAATTCCTTGGTGGGCTTGTGAAATGGTTTTTGATTTTAGTTTTCTTGATGGCAGCCACTGATATTTTGAAACTAGTCCAGGTGACCAGTTTTCTGAACAGCATTATTCTATATCTCCCGAATGTAGTAGTTGCGGCCGTAATACTTGCCATAGCTTTCCTGGTCGCGAATTTCGCTTACGCGGTTGTCAGAGGCAGCACAAAAGTTGCCGGGATAGTTTCAGCGACGCTGCTTGCGACTGTTGCTAAATGGGCGATTGTAATTTTTGGATTTTTGGCGGCGTTGATTCAACTTGGAATCGCAGCATCTCTCATCAATACTTTGTTTATCGGACTTGTCGCCATGCTGGCACTCGCAGGAGGGCTTGCGTTCGGTTTGGGTGGAAAGGATGAAGCGGCTATGATCCTCAAAAAAATCAGACACGAAATTTCTGAAAAACACGAGTAGGATTTAACGTATAAAATTAGCAGGGGATTTTTAGGGCAGTCCATACTGTTAAAGGTTGGGCTGTCTTTAATTTGTATAATCAGCCGTTAATCCGGGCATTAGCAGCGAATTATTAAGCTGCTGTTGATTTTGGAGCCCGATTAATATAAGATAAGGTAGTTAAATATAATGTTTTTTGATCACTGACCATCAATCTGTGATTGTTAATTTTATGATATTAAAAGCACTTTTTGGCGGAGCGGAAAAAGAAGCGAATAAGCTGAAACCCATTGTCGATAAAATAAACCAATTGGAGCCTGAAATGCAGAAGCTGTCTGATGAGGAAATTCGAGGAAAAACGGATGAATTCAAAAAAAGAGTCAAAGATGGTGAGCCTATGGATGATATCCTACCCGAAGCTTATGCGCTTGTCCGGGAAGCCGTGAAAAGAGTCGACGGCAAAAGGCTGTTCGACGTCCAGCTGATCGGCGCCATTGCGCTCCATCAGGGAAAAATTGCCGAGATGAAAACCGGGGAGGGAAAGACTCATACGGCTACGGCCGCGGTGTATCTTAACGCGCTTTCCGGAAAGGGCGTTCATGTAGTGACGGTCAATGATTACTTGTCCCGCCGGGACGCAAATTGGATGGGGCCAATATATCATTTTCTCGGCCTTTCAACCGGATGCATTCAGCATGACCAGTCTTTTGTGTATGAGCCAAAAATTAAGGATAGCGACGAGGTAAGCGTAGAGATGGAGAATCTAAAACCGGTTTCGAGGCGAGACGCCTACGCGGTTGATATCACCTATGGCACGAACAATGAATTCGGCTTTGATTATTTGCGGGACAACATGGTCCAGCATATTTCACAGTGCGTTCAGCGGGAATTGAATTATGCCATCGTGGATGAGGTGGACAGCATTCTTATTGATGAAGCGAGGACCCCACTTATTATCAGCGCGCCGGATATGGAATCAACCAAGCTCTATAAGACTTTTGCCCAGTTAGTCCCTCGCCTCAAAGAAAACGATGATTTTACGGTGGATGAAAAGGCGAGAGCCGTGTCGCTGACGGACGAAGGAATTTCCAACGTGGAAAAAATGCTGGGCGTGGGAAACATTTATGACATTTCAAAAATTTCTTATGTTCATCAATTGGAGCAAGCGCTCAAGGCGAATATTCTTTTTAAGAGAGACAGGGATTATGTTGTCCGCGAAGGCGAGGTGATTATTGTTGATGATTTTACGGGCCGCTTGATGCCTGGTCGGCGTTATTCCGAAGGGCTTCATCAGGCGATCGAGGCGAAAGAAAACGTGGAAGTACAGAAGGAAAGCCGGACACTTGCGACCATCACTTTTCAAAATTATTTCAGGATGTATGAAAAGCTGGCGGGAATGACGGGTACGGCCCTCACGTCGGCGGAAGAATTTAATAAGGTTTACGAACTGGAAGTTGTCCCTATACCCACGAACCAACCCATGATAAGGAAGGATCTTCCGGATATTATTTATAAGACTGAGAACGGTAAATTTCGCGCGGTGATCAATGATATCAAAAAGCGGTACGAAGCGGGACAGCCGGTGCTTGTTGGGACAATTGCCATTGAAAAATCAGAAGTTCTAGCTGAAATGCTCTCACGGGAGGGTGTTGAACATGAAGTGCTCAACGCGAAAAATCATGAAAAAGAAGCCTTGATAATCGCCAAGGCTGGGCAAAAAGGCTCCGTGACGATCGCAACCAATATGGCTGGTAGAGGAACGGATATAAAGTTGGGCGAAGGCGTGGCGGAACTTGGCGGGCTGCATATTCTTGGCACAGAACGGCATGAGGCGCGGCGAATCGATAATCAGCTGCGAGGCCGCGCGGGCCGACAGGGCGATCCAGGCTCCACTCAGTTTTTTGTTTCACTCGAAGACGAATTGATGCGCCGTTTTGGAGGCGATAAAGTAAAAAATATCATGGATCGACTCGGTCTTCCGGAAGACCAACCGATTGAAAATAAGATGATTTCCCGCTCGATCGAAAGCGCTCAGTCGAAAATTGAGGGATTCAATTTCGATATCAGAAAGCACGTCCTTGAATATGATGATGTGATGAATAAGCAAAGAGAAGTAATATATCGGAAAAGAAAAGAAATTTTAACGAAAGAAAATCTCAAGGACGACGTCATCTCCATGATCGAAGAGGAGATTGAGCAGATCGTCGGTCTGCATACCTCGGGGGATTATAGGGATTGGGATATGGGTGAGATAAAGGAAAAGCTCAATTCCATTTTCCCGATCTCGGAAGATGCTTTCAAGAGACTGCTGGAGCTCAAGAGATCAAAAGATCATATGAATGACGCGCAAAAAGTCTCGGCTATTATCGAATATTTGAAGGGGCTGGCTAAAGAGAGTTATAACCGAAAAGAAAAGGAAATCACGCCGGAAATATTTGGGCAAATTGAAAAGGCGGTATATCTCAGAGCGATTGATTCTTTTTGGATGAATCATCTGGATGATATGGAGTATATGCGCGAAGGTATAGGTCTGCGTGGCTACGGACAAAGGGATCCGCTGGTTGAATACAAAAAAGAAGGATATCTGTTGTTTCAAAATCTTCTGGCCAGCATCCGCGGAGTCGTGGTTAATACGATTTACAAGGTTGGAATAGTGAAAGAAGAGCCGGCTCCGCAGCAAAATATTCTGGCCGATGCCCGCTATCAGGGGGCCCAAGAGCAGCCCGCGCAATTTGCCGCGGCAAAAGAAGATTCGGCCGGAAAATCTGCACCCGCTCAGCAGACAATCAGGAATAAAGATGAGGTCGGCCGCAATGATCCTTGCCCCTGCGGGAAAACTGATCCAGCAACTGGAAAACCGGTAAAGTATAAGAAATGTTGTTATCCAAAATTTGGTTGATTGTTCTTTAAATGTAATTTTATTTCTTTTCTTATCCGAGGGATATCCTTTCTACACCCTAACCATAATATTTTTCTTGTTATTAATGAGTGACAGTTGGGACAAACTACCATCAAATTTTTAGCATCATGAGCTCCACCTTCGCTTTTAGGTTTAATATGATGAATGTCAATAGAAAGTTCGTATCCGCATAATTCACATTTATTTCCGTATTTTTTTATCGCCTGTAATCTGACCCATGCCTTATGTTTTTGAATTTCTCCGTATGAATACTTCTTAATGCCTAATTTTCTGCGTCGATATTTTACATTCCAAGTGCTTATACCTTTTATTCCTTTTTGACTTAGTTTAGCGGCAATTTCCTCGTCGAACATTTTATGGCAATTTTGCTTGATAAATTCATCTACAAATTCATGAGGCATTTTTTCTAAGGATTGATAAGCGTCTTTTTTCAACTCAGGGTAGCCATGCCTTTTAATTCGCGCTAAATGCATGGTGCAATACTTCTGCTTCGTATTCATGAAACGGGTATAATTTTTGCAGTTTGCGACGACACATTTAGGCATATATAAATTATATAGTGAATTGTCCTAAAGCGCAATGTATGTTATACTTTTAACGCATAAGAAGTGTTGCGGAAAGTAAATAAAATCCGGTGTATTATGGATAAATATACGTCTATTATTTTATTCACTACCGATGGTAAATTAATCTTTCAGCAAAAAGATAAAGGCTTTAAAATTAATAACTCTGGTAAGATTACGACTTTTGGGGGTAAAATTGAAACAGGTGAAAAACCCCTGGAAGCAGCCTTGCGTGAAATTGAAGAGGAGTTAATGATCAAGCTTAAAGAAGAAGACCTGGATTTTTTTGGAAACTACAAAGATAAGAATTATCGAGATGAAGAAACATTTGTTTTCGCTTATATGGCGCGAAATATAAATCCCGAAAAGCTGAAGCTTAAAGAAGGAAAGAGTATCTTTTATTTTTCTAAAAATGAAAATTTGGAAAATTATAATTTTTCAAATCTAGCCAGACGATTGGTAAAAGATTATTTATCTAAAGAATATTTATAATTTGCAAAAAGCAGTGGAAAATAGAGTTAAAATTATGAAACTACAAGTCGAAAAAATATTGGACGAAAGGCAGGTTAAGTACAGGCTGATTAAGCTTACTCGCAAGGCCTACACAGTTGAGGATGTGATAAAATATTCAGATGAAGAAATAAATTCGGATGAAATCTGCAAGACAATAATCTTGCGAGGCAAAAAAAGCGGAAAAAACATAGCGGTTTTTCTGAAAGGAAGAGATAAGGTCAGCTTTTCGGCCCTAAAGAACATTCTGGGAGAAGAAATGGCCATTGCAAATGAGAAACAGGTTAAAGAAGCCTCTGGCGTGGATCCAGGCGCGGTCTGCCCATTTATGTTGAATGTTAGTTTGTTTACGGATAAAAATGTGCTAGCACTCGACGTAATAAATTGCGGCTCAGGAAACCATCTCTATGGATTAGAGTTCAACGCCAGCGACCTGGATAAAAAACTGCGTTGCAAAGTTGCCGACTTAACAAAAGTCTCTGAAATTTGACAAACTTGACCAAAAATTATGGCTTGGAAAAAAATTTCATCCGAAGAAGTATATCGCAATCGCTTTATGCGGGTAACGGAAGATGAAGTCGAAACTGAATCCGGCAAAAGACTTACTTACGGAGTGGTGCATAAGAAACCATTTGCCCTGACTATTCCCTGGGATGGCGAAAAATTTACTCTGGTGGGTGAGTATCGTTATTTCGTTAATTCATTTTCGTGGGGATTTCCGCAGGGGCATTACGAGCACAATTCCATCAAACAAACTGCGAGTCAAGAGCTCCAGGAAGAAACAGGGCAAACGGCGAAAACAATCAAAAAAATCGGATCATTTTGGATAGGTCCGGGCGCAATCGGCCAAGAATGTTTTGTATTTTTTGCCACCGATCTTTCTGAAGGCAAATTTAATCGCGAGGAGACAGAGGAAGGCATGGAGATAAAGAAAGTTACTTTAACAGAACTTCGAGAGATGATAAGAGTTGGAAAAATTAAAGATGGCCCTACGATCACAGCATTAAATTTATTGGAGCTGTCGGGTTTAATGTGACCTTGATTTTTGGAAGCCTAAATTTATAAAATATGAATTATAATATCCATAAAATCGGTGGAGTATTAATTAAGAACAGGAAATTATTGGTGTCGAGGTCAAGGAATAAGGATGTTTTTGTTGCGCCGGGCGGAAAAGTTGAATCAGGAGAAGGTGCGTTCGAAACGCTTCAAAGAGAACTCAAGGAAGAATTTGGAATTGAAATTAAAAGAAAAAATATTAAAGAATTTGGAACTTTTTATGCACAAGCGGCTGGAAACGAAGATAATATGCTACGAATGGATGTGTTTACAGTTGAGGATTGGAGAAACGATCCTGTGCCATCAGCTGAAATAGAAGAAATAAGGTGGATATCATCAGGAATCCCCAAAGATATGAAGGTTGGCTCAATTTTTGAGCATGAAGCAATTCCCAAGCTTAAGTCGGATAATCTAATCGATTGACCGATCTGGACTTTGGAAATTTAAATCTAGAGGGCAGTTCTTTGGAAATAATTCGCGCGGGGAGGGCGCTATGAAGCCAAGAAATCCTTGGTCATTGTTTGTCGAGCCGGTTGGCGAGTTCTCCAATGGCCTTGTAGCCAGTTTTCCGGGGCATGTTAATAATCGCGGAGAACTATATGGGCATCTTTTTTACGAGGTCGACTATATAACTCTGCGGGGGTTATTTAATACTCGACAGGGTAATAACGTCCTGGTATTCAATACCTACATTGATTTAGGCAACGAGAAACTGATTCATATTGAACCACTGCTGCATAATAAGAATAAGGTTCCCGAGACGGAGGCGGAATTACTTGCTATCATTCAGGGTAAAAAAGGAAAAAAGCCGGCTCTCGGTGAGATATGGAGTCAGGGGAAAGATTATTACTATGTCATTGAGGGCAAATATCTTCCCAGGCTCTTTATGCTGCCCGTTGCTTTAACCATAATAGGCCGATACTCGATAACTAAGGTTGATAACCTGAGTGGCGATTTAATTTGCCTGCGGGTTAATCTCTGCGGAGTATTGAATCAGCAGAGACCTGTTGATTCTACGATGCTTGATGGGGAATTCGGGTGGATAAGGATAGGCAAAGCGCGACAGAAGTTTGTGAAAAAAAAGAAAAAGTAAGAAGGGGATTCAAGGGGGATAGCGAGGGCGCTTGCGCCCTCTAATCTTTATTTTTTTAAATTTTTAATTACCAATATTATATAAATAAACTAAAACAAAACTTCAATACTACGTAGTATTGAAGTTTTGTCAGAAAAGTATGTTTTGGAGCAAGAAAAATGACGATGATGGCCAGGGAAAGCAGAAGATGGGCATGCTTCAGCGTCTGGCGATGAAAAAAGTAATGTCGATGGATCCCAAAGAGCGCGAGAAACTGATGCAAAAAGCGCTCACTCCCGAAAATATCGCTAAAAACAAGGATAAAATTCTTGAAACCATAGAGCAAATGAAAGCGACCGGCCAATTGACAGACGAACAGGCAAAACTTGCCAAAGAAAAATTAGGATTGTAATTTTGGCGCACATTGCTATTCTCTAATGAACTGGAATCGATGTCGCGAGATGAAAAGCCTTCCATCCAAGCGGGCTCTTTATTTTTACCGCAAAATTTATTCGGGGATGTGTTTACTTAGCCGATAGTAAGCTGTTATACTAAGCCTAGCTGAATATAATTTTTCAGATAAAGTTAGTGCAAATTAGGCGATTTATTGCAATTTTAATTTTCCTTTGCCTGATGATTCCCAGTCTGGCATCCGCGGAAAAGATAGGCTGGGTAACGGATATTCATGCCGGGAATGCTGAAAAAAAGAAAAAGAGTAAAATTAATGTCTTTTATCCCAGATATTTTCGGAAATATTTTCTTGAGGTTTCGCGCGAACTTAAAAGCCAGGGCATCAAAACATTGGTTATCTCCGGGGACTCTACCGATTATGGAAAACAAGTTCGCTACGCCAAACGAATCAGGAGTATTGCCAGACGGAATGGACTTGAGCTGATTTGGGCACGCGGAAATCACGATGACAAGAGCTTGGTAAAAAGATTCATGAAAACGGAGGAAAACTACTATTATCTGGATCGCTATGGATGGAGAATAGTCGTGCTTGATACCAGTGAAAAGCTAGCGGCGGTAACGGGTGGAATGGGCCCTGCCCAAAAAAACTGGGCTGAAGATTTGATTGAGGATACAGAAGAGCCGATTTTGGTTGTCATGCATCACCCGATTTTTGATAAACAAGATAGCGATATATATGAAAGCTACAGAGACATGGAAAGTGCATTTAGCAACGATGGGAAAGTTGAGATAGTTCTGGCCGGGCACTGGCATTTTGAATTTTCCAAAAAATACCGGAAAGTCCGGTATGCGATTGGAAATCCCTTAACTTTGGGAAGTAAGCTGGGAAGCTATTATATTATTGATCTGGACAAGAAAAAAATTGAATCTTTCCAGGCTCAGATCGAGAAACTGGAAAAATAACCGCCCTGCCGCGAAGGAAAAGGAGTCAACTGTGTCCAGCGCATGTTGGTGCGGAAACTGCAGTCAAAAGGACGGCTGTAAACAGTAATGAAGTTGATTTTTCAGGGGCAGACTAGGAGCGAAATAATGGATTTCAGGCTTGTTTATTGCTATATGTGGGGTAAAATGCTATTATAACCGAGTAATGATCGCGAAAAAAGAAATGATCAGAAAACTTCTTGAAGAGGGCGGAATCGCTGAGGTTATCGGCCGCAAAGATTTAGAAAAGAAGCTCATTTCTGGGAAAAAAATAAAAATTAAATTCGGCGCCGATCCCACTCGGCCTGATTTGCATTTGGGCCACGCGGTCGTCTTTCGAAAGCTTAGGGAATTTCAGGAATTGGGACATAAAGTTTTGTTTCTCATCGGGGATGCCACGACTAAGATTGGAGATCCGACCGGAAAAGATAAAACCCGTCCGGTTATGAGTGAGGCTGAAATAAAGAAAAATGCCGAGACCTACATCAAGCAAGTTTCGAAAATTTTGAAGCTCGACAAGAATTTACTCGAAATTCGCTTTAATTCCGAGTGGTATTCCAAGATGAGTTTTTATGAATTTTTGAATCTGATGACCATGACAACCGCCGCGCGAATCCTCGAAAGAGATATGTTCCAAGAAAGAATGAAGAGTGGAAGAGATATCGGGCTGCATGAGCTGGTTTATCCTGTCATGCAAGGTTATGACAGCGTGGAACTTAAAAATGACGTAGTGCTTCTGGGTAGTGACCAAAAATTCAACGAGCTGTTCGGCCGGCATTACCAGGAAAAATTTCAGCAGGATCCTCAAACGCTTGTGATCATGAAACTCCTGGTTGGGCTGGACGGAAAAGAAAAAATGAGCAAATCTCTCGATAACTATGTCGGAGTGACAGACAATGCGGATCAAATGTATGGAAAGATAATGTCGCTTCCGGATGATGCGATGGAGGAATATTTTGAGCTGGCGACAGATATCGACAAAAAAGGACTGGATGCTCTTCGGGGCGATGTGAAAAGTGGGAAAATCAGCCTGCGTGACACAAAAATGAAGCTGGCCGGGATGATTGTTGAATTGTATCATGGCGCGGAAAAAGCTAAGTCAGCTGAAGATAATTTTGTGAGAGTTTTTCAAAAGAGAGAGTCGCCGGATAAGGTCAGTTCCGTCAAAATTAATGTCGCAAAAATAAAGCTGACTGATTTCATGGTTCGCTCCGGAAGCGCAAAGAGCATTTCTGATGCCAGAAGAAAAATTGAACAAGGCGGAGTTAGTATTGATGATAAAAAAATAAGTGATTATAAGCTTGAATTAAACAAAAAAGATTATAATAATAAAGTAATTAAAGTTGGTAAATTGCATTTTAGTAAAATAATTTTAAAATAAATCTTTTATTTTTGATATAATTTATGGCTAACAGACACCTACTCCGTTCCATTGCCATGCAATGTCTCTATGAATGGGACTTCCGTGACAAGAACGATAAGCTGACGGAAGAGATTATTTTGCATAATATCAAAGAATTTGGCCCAGGCATAGACGATGATTCATTCATCCACTCCCTCGTGAGAGGAGTATTGAAACATCGCGATAAAATTGATAAATTGATTGAAAAATGCGCGCCGGAATGGCCACTGGAGCAAGTGACCATAGTTGACAGAAATGTCTTGAGAATGGGAATTTATGAGCTGGTCTTCGGGAATTACGAGGAAGTTCCGCCCAAGGTGGCCATTAATGAGGCGATAGAGCTCGCGAAGACATATGGAGGGGAATCTTCCGGCAGATTTGTAAACGGCGTGCTGGGGACAATCTATCGCGAGATGGGAGAGCCGATGAAAGAGGATAAAAAGGGAGAAGAAGCTGCTAAAAATGATCAGAAGGAGTAAAACACTTATTAAATTAACAAATAATTATTTAATATTTTCATAGATCCAAATTTCAAAATCCAAATGACAAATTAAATCCAGACGCCTAATCATTAAATTTGGGCTTCGGGTTTCAAACTTGATTTGACATTTGAGCTTTGGACTTAGGATTTGCAAATATATGGCTGTTCAAGGTATAGAGGGGTTAGAAGATAAAATAAAAATAAAATTCAAAAATTCGGATCTGCTCAAGATGGCTATTACGCATCGTTCATATCTGAACGAAAACAGAAGCTATAAGCTGGATCACAATGAACGCTTGGAATTTTTAGGTGACGCTGTTTTAGAATTGGTAGTGACTGATCATCTCTATAAAAACTTTCCAAATCCTGAGGGAGAACTGACGAATTGGCGGGCGGCTCTCGTTAATAAAGACATGCTGGCCAGGGTATCCAGGGGACTGGGCGTGGAAGATTTTCTTTTAATGAGCCGAGGCGAGTCAAAAGATGTCGGACGGGCCAGGGATTATCTTTTGGCGAACGCTCTCGAAGCGATTATCGGAGCGATGTACCTGGATGCCGGATATGAGGCTCCCAGCACATTTATTAAGGAGAATATATTAATACATCTGGATGAAGTTATAAAAAACAGGCTGTATCTTGACCCTAAATCTCATTTTCAGGAAGCTGCTCAAGAGATGGTCGGCATTACCCCGAACTATAAAGTTGTTTCTGAATCCGGACCGGATCACGACAAGCGATTCGTGATTGGAGTCTTTCTTGGCGATGCCGAAGTTGCCGAGGGAGAGGGAGCATCCAAACAAGAAGCTCAGCGCGAAGCGGCAAAAGCCGCGCTGGACGCAAAAGGATGGTAAAAGTCGAATCGTGAATTTAGAATTTGGCATTCCAGACTCAATATTTATATTCAGAATTCTAAATTCACAATTCTAAATTCTTCAAAAACAAAAATTGTATTTAAAACGCATCGAAATAACCGGATTCAAATCTTTTGCAACCAAGACTGTCTTGGATTTTTTGCCGTCCTGCAGCATTGAAAGCAAGGGTAAATTATGCGGGATAACCGCCATTGTCGGGCCTAACGGAAGCGGGAAGAGTAATGTCGCCGATGCCATGAAATGGGCAATGGGCGAACAGTCCCTCAAAAACCTGCGGGGCAAAAAAACGGAGGACGTAATTTTTGCCGGATCGGGCAAAAAAGCCCAGCTCGGCAGCGCCAAGGTCTCTCTTTTTTTTGACAATTCGGATAAAAAAATCCCGATCGAGTATGAGGAAGTGGTGGTTTCAAGAAAAGTTCACAGGAGCGGCGAAGGAGAGTACGCCATAAATGGCAGTAAAGTCAGATTAATAGACGTCACGGATTTGCTGGCAAAAGCAGGAATCGGGCAGCGCAGTTACTGCATCATCAACCAGGGCATGGCAGACGCCGTTTTGAACGCCACGCCGATCGAAAGAAGGGTCATCCTGGAAGAAGCGGCCGGAGTAAAGCCGTTTCAACTAAAAAAGGAACGATCGCTGAGGAAATTGGACTCTACCAGAAATAATCTGCAAAGGGCAAGCGATCTTATCAAAGAAATTGAACCGCATCTCAGGGTGCTCCGGCGCCAGTCCGAAAAAGCGAGACGCGGCGAGGAAGTCTCGGAGTCTCTAAAAGAAAAACAGCAAGCGTTATTCAGTTTTCTTTGGACGAGGATAAAAAATGAAAAGCATAAGATTGATGAAGAAAAGGAAGGAGTCGGGAGAGAAGAAATGAAACTGCAGCGAAGAGTCGATGATCTGGAAATAAGGCTAAAAAAGGAAAGTAACGTTAATTTCGATTTTGAGAACAAAAGAGACGCGCTTGAAAAAGATAGGGCGGAGATTTTTTCCGGCATTAATACCCTGCAGAGGGAAATTTCCGTCGTCGAAGCAAAGATAGAAATTGAAAAAGAAAAAGCAAAAAATCTTAAACTTGTAAGCCAGATTCCAGTCGATCTCCCGTATGTTAAAAATAAGGTGAAGGAAATTCTGGCAAAATACCAGGAAATCGAAAAGAGAGCAAACGAAATAACCAGCTTGGACGGCCTTGAGGCGTTGAAAGCGGATCTAGCCGACTTCAAAGCAAAAATAAACAAGTTCTATCAGGAGATTAACGATGGGAAAATCGAGGAAACGCATGAAACTCAACAGCATACGGTTGATTTGAGGGTAGTCGGAGATTTGGAGAGAAGAAAAAAAGAATTTTCCGACAAATTGCAGATAATGCAAAAAAAATCGGAAGAAAACAGGTCTTCCATGGAAAAATTAATTGCCGATGACCGAAAAGCGCGCCGGGAGTATTTTGAACTGGAAAGCGAGCTGAGAAAACTGCGGGAAACGCTCAACGGATATCGTGATCGCAGCAATGAAGTGAAAATAAGGCTGGCCAAAGTTGAAGTCAGGGAAGAGGACCTCGGGCAAAGAATCAAACTGGATCTGAATATAAGTAACCCGGATGAGGCGCTTAGTAGCGATACGAGCGGTGAAAATTTAGACATCGAACAGCTGGAAAGGGAAATAGGAAGGCTTAAGGTATTGTCCGAGCAGATCGGGGCAATCGATCCAATGATCGTTGAGGAATATGAGGAAACTCAAAAAAGATATGACTTTCTGAGCAGCCAGTCGGAAGACCTTGAGAAGGCGATTGTAACTCTGGCTGATATCATCAAAGAAATGGATCTTAAAATTCGGGGCGCATTTGAAGAAACGTTCAAAAGGGTTAACCAGGAATTTTCCAAATATTTCAAAATAATATTTGGAGGTGGCAGCGCGGAGCTAACCCGTGTCCAAATAGAGGGCAGGCACACGAGCAAAAGCCAGCTCGATGATCAAGAAATGGAAGACGAAGAAAAGGAAGAGAATGTAAAACAGAAAGAGCTGGGGATTGAGATCAAGGCCTGTCCGCCCGGCAAAAGAATCAGCGGGCTCACTATGCTTTCAGGAGGCGAAAGAACCCTTACGTCCCAGGCTCTGCTATTCTCGATAATATCCAACAACCCCCCTCCATTCGCGGTAATGGACGAAGTTGAAGCGGCGCTCGACGAGGCCAACTCGAAAAGATTCGGCAGGATCTTGCAAGAGCTTTCAACTCACACTCAATTCATACTGATCTCGCATAACCGAGAAACCATGCGACAGGCTTCAGCTCTTTACGGCGTTACGATGGGCTCGGACGGCGTCTCCAAAGTATTGTCAGTGAAATTGGACCAAGTAGGCGAAAAAGGGGAAATACAGTGATAATGGCAAGGAGAAGGGATATATTTATCCATTGCAGTTGACAAAAACCCCAAAAATTATTACTATATCCCAGTGCCTTAATACACAGATTAAGTTTTATTAATTTATGCTAAAAATCAGATTAACTCGCCGGGGCAAGAAAAATAGTGCTTTTTTCCGCATGGTCGTGACAGAGCATACAGCTCCTATTAAAGGAAAATTTATTGAAGTGCTGGGGTTTATCAACCCCAAGACAAAAGAACGGGATTTCAAAACAGATCGCGTAAAATACTGGATAGAAAAAGGGGCGCAATGCTCAGACAGCGCTCATAATCTTTTGATCAAAGCCGGAATTATAAAAGGTTCCAAGCGAGCCATCAAAATCAAGAAGAAACCGGTTCCTGCCCAAGACGCTTCAAAAAACGAGGCAGGCGGGGGAGTAAAGAAAGAAGACGTCCCGGCAGAAAAGAAGGAGACTGCTAGCGAGCAAACCTCGGTTGAACCTGCAAAGGCGGAAGAGGAAATAAAAAAAGACAGCGGCGAAGTGCCGGCAGAAACCAAACCTGAAGAAAAGTCTGAGAAAACTGAGGAAAAATAGGTTTGACAAACTATAGTTTTTTTGTATAATACGAAATAAGCGGAAGTGGCGGGCAGAAGGTCGATGCCGAAATGCCAAATTCCGAAATTATCAGCTTAAGATTGAAAAAGATGGAAAGAGATCAGGAATTTGTAGAATTTGTAGTCAAGGCTCTGGTTGACACTCCAGATGCCGTAAAGACCGAACGCACTATCGACGAAAGAGGCGTGCTAATCACTTTGGACGTTGATTCAAAGGATATGGGCATGGTCATCGGTCGAGAAGGAGCCACGGCGAAAGCCATCCGGACTCTTCTACGCGTGGTTGGTGCTAAGAACAATGCTCGCGTTAATCTCAAGATTAACGAACCGGAAGGAAGCCAAAGAGGCGAAAGAAGCGAAGCCAAGAAGAGCATTGACGACGTTGTCAATGACATCAAAATGTAGCTTATAAGTCTTTTTTTGGACTTTATCTTACGCAAAAACCGTGCTATCAAATATGCGCGGTTTTTGTTTGGGTTTTTTAAAATGATCAGGAAAAAAAAGAAAATAGCGAAATGGAATCTTTTATAAAATCATTTCTAAAGAGTTAAAATTTAATTTTCTTAAAAATAAAGGGCGGTTACCGCGGAAGTAGAGAGGCCTTTTTTATTTGAAAAATAAGAGGATTATTGCTAGTTTATTTTAGGGAACTTATTGGAAAATATCTGCCTGAAAAAGGAGGAGATCGTGGGACAGCTATTTTTCTTAAATCCGAAGCAGGCAATACTTGCCTTTAATATCATCTATCGCGATGGCAGCTACGACTGCATAGCGATAAATGTCGGCCCTTTTTATTCGAAAGAAACTCTTAACGCATGGACTATCGAATTTCTCGAGGGGATTCTCGAAGCCAGCCTGGCCTATCCGAATATTGATGACTGTCAGCCAAGTAGCGTTATAGATGATGACCTTGATCTGATTAATGACGAGTTCATCGAGCCTGGCGATCCGAGACGTATTGCCAAGCGGTACTTAGCGGTCACGCTGTCTTTATCGACCAACGGACGCATAGCAGCGCTAATAAAGAGAATAATGATGGACGATGAATAAAAAAATGAAACAGTTCGTTTGTAACATTAAGCCCAAACACCTTCAGAGAGGAAAAAATGAAAGTTCTGCGGGTAGGAGAGGAGTTTTTCTGGAAGGCGGTTCTCATCGCTGAATTCTACAATGGCGCCTTTTTTGCTTATGTCAGCGCCAGCTATTTTTCCGACAAAGCCAGCGCCACTCGATGGAGAGACATGTTTCTTTCGACATTAATCGCTAAATGCTGCCAAAAGCGACCCTCTTTCAGATTTTTTCTGAAGGATAACCCTCCTTTCTTTAATGAAAACGAGGCCTGGGAATGGGGTCACAGCATCGATCCTGAAAAAGCTGCCAGTTTTTTCCTCAGCGAAACTTTCAGAGGCTGGATGAAGCTTGCAGCATCGAAAGGAAAAAAATGACGCCCCGGAGGCATAACCGCCCGAGGGGTTTTTATTTGAAAAAAAGGGCATTATAAGCTAAACTAATTTCAAGCCAAGATAATAGAGTCCGGAATAGCGTCTAAACCCAATAGCCAGAATTTTCTATTTCAAGTGATGGGAGGGCCACGATGGCAAAAAAAGAGCAACTGTCTCCAAGAATGCGGTTGTCTCGCGGAGGTCGAAAAGGCACCTGGCATCGTCGACGCTGTCCATTTTGCGGAGGTCCTAATACCCCCGAGAGATCCAGGCAGGGAGCACCTTGCGAAGAATGTGAAATGAGGCTTGGAGACTGTTCGTTAATGCGGCTCTAGCGAAAAAAGGAGTTCCTGATGCAAATTAACCCAGACTTAGCTAGTAGTGCCAAAGGCGTCAGAGTCCTCATTGAGGAAAACTATGCATCGCCCAAAAGGGAAGAGTTAGCCCAACTGATGGATCATGTAACTACGACCCTTGCGAGTCCGAGTCCGAGTTTGAATTCCCTGAAGAGTGCGCTGAAAAAGCTCGAGACGCTCAGCGTTGAAACGGCAGGCAAAAGCCATATCCAGCGACAAATCTTCGACCTTGCCCGAGAGATTCGACAGGGCCTGCCTAAAAAAGGAAAACGATCTGGGTATTAAGGAGGCTCGCAACTTTGCTCATTAAACCAACTGGAAAAAACCACCACCGGCCTCAAAGTAGAGAGGCCTTTTTTATTTGAAAAAAAGCGGGTTTTGGGATAGAATAAAGGCGCAAATATACAAAAAATGGATACTCAAACTTGGTATCAAAATCTTTCGAAACCCTCCTGGGCGCCGCCGGCGTGGCTTTTTGGCCCGGTGTGGTCGGTTTTATACGCAGTCATTGCCGTTTCGTTCGGCGCGGCCGGCTATTTGTATTTCCAAGGCCGGATAACTTTTCTCGTCCTTTTGCCGTTTATCCTGAACCTCGTTTTCAATCTCGCCTTTTCGCCCATCCAATTCCGGCTCCAAAATAATCTCCTCGCAGCGGTTGATATTTTGCTCGTCCTCGGAACGCTTATCTGGGCGATGGTCGCGATCTATCCCCATGCAAAATGGATTGCGCTGGTAAACATCCCATATCTTTTGTGGGTCATCTTCGCGACAATCCTCCAACTGACGATCACGCAAATGAATTGGAAATAGGCTTATGGACGAGCTTAATATTTGAAGAACTCAAGGAATTAAGTAATTAATTGCTTACTTCAAAAAATATGCCGACTAAAAAAGCTGGCGAAACAAACATCCGCAAGTTGACGAAGATTGGCAAAAAATCAATCGGCCTCACCTTGCCGATTGAACTTGTTCGCGAACTCGGCTGGCGGGAGAAGCAGAAAGTGGTGGTCAAAAAAATTAAAGGCGGGGTGGTGATTAGGGATTGGAAAAAGTAATTTATCCACAGGAAAAAGCTTGCAGTGATATAATAATAGTGATATAGTGATAGTATTACCACGCTGCCCTAGGACTTTGCATAAAAAAATTATGAATACACAATTAATTGAAAAATGTCTCGATAGTCAAAAAATAAAGGTTGTTGAAGCCTATGATTTTAAAAATAAAAAAGTCAAATATTCCGAAAAAATAAAGGGTTGGAAAATCGAAAAATTCAAAGGCGACGAGGAAATTGTTCGAGCATATATTCTTGCTAAATTAGTAAATGAACTCGGATATAAACCGGAAAACATCGAACTTGAAAAAGAATACGATATCGGAAGACCAAAAGTAAACAAACCGAGAATTGATATCATTGTCAGGGATGACAAAGGCGACGCATTTTTGTATGTTGAACTCAAAAGTCCTCAAGACTATGAAAAAGACAAAGATGAGGTTATTGAAAAACAGCTTTTTAATCTAGCTTCACAAGAACAAGGCCAAGGAAAGAAAGTTAAATATCTCACGCTCTATACTTTTGAAATAATAGAAAATGAAATAAAAGACAAGTGCATTTTGATTGACTATGAAAAATTTTCCTCCTTCAGCTCCTGGAAGGAAGTGCGCGATTTTGCGGACGAGCTGCCGGTCAGATATGGCAAAGCACAAAAAGAGCCGTATGTGAAAGGAGGAGAGAAAGATTTGGAAACAAGCTTTACTCACGAAAATCTTGATTCTCTGAGTAAGAATTTGCACAATGTGCTTTGGGGCGGCGGCGGCACGGATGATAATGATATTTTTTCTTCGCTGGTCAATATCATTTTGGCCAAAATCCAGGATGAGAGTGAGCGAAGACAAGGAGAAAAATATGGATTTCAAATATTTTCTTTTGAAGACGGAAAAAGTTTTGAAACCAACGAACAGCTTTTTGAAAGAATAAACGAGATTTACAGAAGAGCGTTGCAGGAGAGGCTGGGAATCACGGACGAAGTCAAATTAAAAAAATCCTATATCGTCGATGAAAACAAATTTCCTCTCTCTAAACTTAAGTACGCAGTGTCGCAACTAGAGGGCTATTCCTTCGTGGACGGGAAGAATAGTTTTAACGGAAAAGATATTCTGGGAGATTTCTTTGAGGGAATAATTCGCGACGGATTCAAACAAACAAAAGGACAATTTTTTACCCATATAAATGTGGTGAGGTTTTTGCTGTGGGGCTTGCAGGCGGACAAACTGGCCATTTCCAACATCAATAATAATCAAAAACTTCCTTACATAATTGATCCGAGCGCCGGCAGTGGAACTTTTCTGATTGAATACATGAAGTTTATCACTGAAAACATCAAGCGCAGATTCAAGGATGGAATAGAAAATTCCAGAAATATTGAAAACAAGATGCAAAGCTGGTTCTATCCCGATAATCTGGAAAATCAATGGGCGGAGGAATATATTTATGGAACGGATATAAATTTCAATTTGGGGACAGCTACAAAAGTGAATATGATTTTGCATGGCGATGGCTCGGCCAATATCTATGTGAAAGACGGGCTTTTGCCTTTCAATTTCTATTCCAACAAGCTGCAACAATCAAAAAGTGACAAGAAATATTTTGACAAAGAGGTGAATGAGCAATTTGACATTATCGTGACCAATCCGCCATTTAGCGTCGATTTGGATAAAGACACCAAAGACAATGTCAAAGAAGAATTTATTTTCGGCGGCAAGAAAAATAGTGAGAATCTTTTTGTGGAAAGGTGGTATCAACTGCTCAAAGATGGCGGCCGGTTGGGCGCGGTTTTGCCGGAAAGCGTTTTCGACACGACAGAAAACAAATATATCCGTCTTTTTATCTACAAATATTTCAAAGTCAAAGCGGTGGTGTCACTCCCGCAAGTTACCTTTGAACCATTCACTTCGACCAAAACGAGCTTGCTCTTCGCCGAGAAGAAAGCCAAATCGGAAATTGAAAAATGGGACGAACTTTGGAAAAAATATGGAAACGAATGGGGAAATCTTAGGACTAGGTGTGAAAATTTGGCCGAAGTATATTTGAACGGAAAAAATAGGAATAAATTACCGTCAGTCAAAGGATTGAAGGAAAAAGAAGAAAAAGAAGTTCTCTCCAGGATGCTCAAAAATTACGTCGAGAAAGATGATCAGAAGCTTGCTGCGAGAGAATTGGCAAAAAAATACGCCTCGGAACTCGAAGATCTTTGCAAGTATGACAACGATACGAAAGATGTTTTTGGCTTCGTGAACACCTGGTGGGTTTTTGGCGAAGTGGCCCGCGAGCTCAACTACAAAATTTTCATGGCGGAAGTGGAAAACGTCGGTTACAAGCGTACCAAGCGCGGCGAAAAACCAATGCCGAACGAGCTCTATCGAATCGACAAAGATGGGAAGGTCTTGGTGGATGATGGAAAAATGGAAACCGCGTTGGATTATATGCGAAAAATCGAGTGGTGATTCACCCTATTAAGTAAATTTTAAATTTTTGCCAAGCTAGCATGCGATACGTTTATGTTTTGCGAAGCTTAAAAGATAACAAAAACTATGTTGGTTATACTAAAAATTTAAAATTAAGATTTGAGCAACATAACAAAGGGCTAGTGGATTCTACTAAAGACAGAAGGCCATTAAACCTTGTTTATTATGAAGCTTGTCTAAATCAACAAGATGCCACCAAAAGAGAGAAATATCTTAAAACAATTTACGACAAGAGATACATAAAAAACAGGCTCAAATCTTACTTAATAGGGTAAAACCGCAAAATAAAAATTAACAAAAAAATATGACCGAGGAGGCAAAAACAAAAATGGGAAAAGAAATCCAGAATTTCAATCAGCAGTTTTTTGATCAATATGGACATACGCCGGAGCGGGAAAAATATTTTCGCGAAGCTTTGCCGGAGTTTGCCGAGAAGATTTTGCAAAAAGGGATTGATTTGGAAAAAGAACTGTGGAATTTCATTGATGAATACAAAAATAGGCAACTCGGCGGTTTCAATGCAACCTATGGACGGATCTATCATTGGCTGATTGATTTCGCGGCGATTATTTTGGGGGTAGATGCGTTTGAACTGCGGAGCAGTGTGGTTTATAAATAGGAAATATCATGAAGATAAAGGAAATTGAAATAAAAAATTTTCGATCCATCAAAAGCGCAAATTTGAGTGGTCCAACAGATGATATTTGGACATTTATCGGTCAAAATAATGCGGGAAAATCTTCAGTCATTCATGCTATTCGAGCATTTTATGCTGATTATAATGTGACTGTTGAGGATTTTTGTCGAAGCTGCAGTTCTGCGCCTATCGAAATTACCCTAGAATATGAGCTTCATGAAGAAGAGTTTTCACAGTTGCCAGAATTTTATAAATTACCAAATAATAGGCTAAAAGTCGTTAAGAGATTTACCAAGGAAAAATTAAAAGGTGAATTTCATGGGTTTGAAATTAAAGGTGGAATCATAAAGGAAAGAGAGAGTGAATTTTTTGGGGATAAGAATGTTCCTGTGGGAAAGTTGGGCGACATAATATACATTCCAGCAGTAAAAGATCTGAGCGAAGAGTTAAAGAAAACAAAATCTTCAATCTTTACAAAACTCATAAGCAGAATACTTTCTGAAGCTTTAGTAGAATTAGATTCATGGAATGATTTGGTTAGGGAAGTGAAAAAATTTACGAATGATTTGAAAAGTCCTATAAAGGATAGCGGAGAAGGCAACTTAAAGAGTGTGCATGAAATCGAAGAAAGTTTAACGGAAATGCTTTCGTCTTGGCGATTGCGATCTCAAATTGATATTTCACCGCCAACACCGGAGGATATAATTATTTCAGGCTCAAAATTAAAACTTTTGTCTGAGGATACGGGTCAAGAGGAAGACCCCCTGACCCTTGGATCAGGTGCGCAAAGGTCAATCGTCAACAGCCTGTTGCTATTATGGGCTCAAGTTGAAAGTAAAAAAAAGAAAGCTAGTAAAAAAATATTCAGTGGAGATCTTACTTTATTGCTATATGAGGAGCCCGAATCATTGCTTCACTATGACCAGGAAAAGAAACTCCTTAAAAATTTAGAAGAAATAGCAAAATCTGGATCTAGTCAAATATTTTTGTGTACACATTCACCAAATCTTATTACCACGAAGAGCAACGCACTTTTCAGCATCTTTCGCTATGTGAAAGAAAATACTGAAACGGAAATATTCAAAGCCAGTCAAAATTTTTTAGATCAGCTCAAGACAGAGGAAGACATCTTTAGTTTTGTTCTTTGGCTAAATCCGGATAGAAATACAATGTTTTTTGTTGATAAGGTTATATTAGTTGAAGGTTCAACTGACAAAGTTTTTCTTAACTATCTAATTCAAAATTTTAATGTAGACGCGAATGTTTATATTATTGATTGTGGCGGCAAGTGGAATATACCAAGGTTTATGAGTCTATGTTTGGAATTTGGTATTAAACATAGTGTTTTATTTGATGGGGATGGCGACAAAAACGAAGAACACAAAGAAAGGAATAAAGAAATATTTGATGATAAAAATATTTTTACTATTGATATTAAAAAATTTCCAGATACATTGGAAAGATATGTTGAGTTCGATGAAAAGGAAAGAGATAAACCACTGGAAATTCTTAACCAATTGAAATCAGGAAAATTAACAGAAGATAAGAAGAAAGAATTCATTGATTTTATTGAGAAATAATTATGCCGCTAAAACAATTCGCAATTGATTTTCTGGAATTAGCGAAAGAAGCGTCGAATAGATTCGACGTTGATTTTGCCGATTTTAATAAAAATGAGAGGCAAGAAAGATACTCATTCAGGGATTTATTTGAAATAGTAAACTCAACCAAAAAAGAAAGAATGGATTTGATAGACCACCTAGATGATGATTTTTATTATGCCGAAATCGGAAATGTGACAAAACAGGGAGACGTTGAGCCGGAAAAATTGAACTTTTCCAATATAAATGAGTTGGTCGCTGATTATTTCAAAAAAATAGAGAAGGGAGACATACAAAAATCCAACGAGAATGACATCCTATTGGCAAAAGTCAGACCGAATTTAAGGAAATATGTCTTTGTTGATGAGAAAAATAAAGATTATTTTTACACAACCGCTTTTATCAACTTGAAACCAAGGAAATTAAACAAAATATTCTATTATGCTTTCAGAACAATATTCTATAATGACTTAATGGCGATTTCAAGACAGGGGAAAGGCTATCCGACTCTCAAGGAAGATGATTTATTTTATTTGAAATTTAGTAAGGCTGCTATTGATAAGCTGGAGAAACTCGAAAATGAAATTATTTCTCAGATTGAACCGATTGAGAATAAAATCAAGGAGCTGAAAAATCAAATTTCTCCTGCGCAGGAAGCTATGAACAAGGTCTTTGCTCGCGAGTTTGGGTTTGATTTGGAAAAAATTCATAAGATTGATAATGATAGAAAATTTTATATTGATCTGTCACTGCTCGATTTTAAAAACAACAATTTGAGATCTAGCTACAGATGGAGTCAGCTTGAACGAGTTCAGGGTGAACTTTACAAAAACAATGATAGTATTGATTTTTTGGGAAAATTTATTAAAAGCACAAAAAATGGATGGTCACCTGAATGCAATGAGGATGAAGGTGGGCAGGCGATTCTTGGAATAGATTCAATTCAGAAAAATGGGAAAATGACGTTTGGCAATCCTAAATATACACAACAAACAAGAAATAATAGCCGAGATTTTTTTGTCCAAAACGGTGATTTTTTTGTAAGTCGAGGGAACACGCTAGGGCTAGTTGCATTAGCAGCTGTGGCAAAAGTTGAAAGTGAAGACAAAGAATTTATTTATCCAGATCTAATGATAAAAATAAAATTTGATGAAAATGAGATAAATAAAGAATATATAGCATATGCGTTCAACTCTATTATTGGAAGAATTTATTTCAAGTATTCCGCTAAAGGAAAAAACCAAACAATGGTAAAAATCTCTTCGAAAGAATTATATGATTTCGAGTTACCAATTCCAGACATAAAGCGACAGCAAAAAATCGTTGATGAAATCAAAGCGGAGCTGGACAAGCAAGAGGAAATGAAGAAAAAAATCGAAGTGGAGAGGAAAAAGATTGATGAGATTATTGAAAAGGCGATTAAATAATTTTTTCAAATCTTATGCCATTTGTAAAATTCGAACACAAAAGTTATGGTCAAATGACGACTGTGCCGGAGTATTGGGTAGCATATGAACTTTTTGATGCTGTGGATGAAGCCGGCGATACTATGCCAGTATATAAAAGCGATTGTGACAATCCGAAATATATTGAAGAATGATTTATCCGTATAAACAGATAAAGTTGAAAAAATGATTAAGAAAGGAGGTGAGAAATAATTATGCCATGGAAATTAACAAAAGATCCACGGGGTCCATTGGTTCCGCCAAAACCGCCAAAGCCTCCGCGACCACCAAGACCACCTCGTCCACCGCGGCCGCCCAAACCTCCAAAACCACCTAAGCCCCCGGCGCCTCCCGGCTATATATATGTTTGGCGTGACAGATAATACAGTTGTCGCATGACAAAAAAACAAAGCGTGATTTTCCAGCTTTTTCTCCTAAATTGGCAGACGGGGACGTGGATGAAAAACAGTCCAATAGCGCGAAGTTTTCCCAGCTCGAAAGGACTGGTTTTTGTTTATAAAAAGGCTATAATTAGATTAAACATAAGATATAATCTGTAAGAATTAAGAGCGTTGTTTACAATTCCGTCGGATAAAAATATTCAATCAGTTTCTCCATAGGTGTCAGATTATCAATTCCTTTGCGAGGTTTCACAGTATTAATCATTCCTAAAGTCCGACTTTAGGAATAAAAAAACACACAGTTATATATTAGAGAAACTAAAATCATTGGCAGATAAAATCGCAGAAACTGGCCTTTACGACAAACACTATTTGCAAAAGCGCGTAGAATGGCTTAACCGTTCCTAAAGTCAAACTTCGGAATAAAAGAAATACATATTTAATTACGTAATTCCGGCGGGAATGAATAAAGACAAATATCCAAAACAAAAATGTATCACCTAAACACGGCCGTATAATTATGATACAATGGGAATATGTAACCTCTACCAATATTCAATGTCGGGGTAAAAAGAAAAACGACGGATTTTTTATTACGTATTCGATTGCGTATTTCCGGCGGGGGGGAAATTTTTAAACAAAAAATATGAAGAAACCAATCCTAAGATTTATCGGCTATGCGCTGCTAACGCTTGTCTTGTTTTATATAGTGGCCATTTTCTATACTTATATCTTTTCCATAATGCTTTGTGCGGCATGTTTCATGACCATCCATGGCCCGAACGCAGCGATCGAATTGGCGGTTTTGTTTATCCTTATTCTTTGCGTAAGGATATACTGGATAATTTATAAAGAAGGTGGAAAAGGACACATTTTGCGGTGGATTTTTTGGCTGCTCGGCCTATATTTTATTTTGACCCCAATTCTTGTATTTTTTGCGGATCTACTCAACATCGGAGGACCGTACAATGTTATTTAGGAGTAACCCGTTCTCACATTTAATGTTAGAAAATTCTATGAAAATCTGGAATTCCTAAAGTGGGTAAAAGACTCGCTTGTATAAAAATCGATACATAGCTATGGAAGGAAACGCAATAGAAAGAAAAAACACCTTAACTGATCAAAAAAAACAGGAACTGCTGGCAAATCTGTACGAGGATGCAATCAAAGAGGCCGAATCCGATCTGGAGCTTATTCGGCCAGCTCTTAAGGACTTAGTTGTTAATATTTTTAAGGAGCAACCGGACGTAATTGTCTTTTTGGATAAAGGCGCGCGCATGTTCGGAACTCCCATGAAAAAATATCTCCAGGAAATGAATTTGCAGAAAATGCCTGAAATTCAGTTTTTTAATGATGAAAATCTAAAAATGGCGTACATAAACATGACCTTATTAAATGAATCCTTGATCGAGAATAATGTCGGCCATTTGGCGAATAAAAAAGTTTTTTTCGTCGATGAAACAATATCCGATGGTGAAGGAGCGGCGACGCTCAAAATGATTAAGGATTGCCGTCAGGGATTTGATAATATATTTTATTTTGCGTTGTCATGCGCTGGCAATAATGCAGCAGGCAGCGACGATCATCATCAAATGATGCTGGAAAAAATAAAAAATGACAAAAATTTCAAAATCCATTTCGACATTGTGGCAACGCAACTCTTTTCACATGCCTGGTCGCATTTGTATGTTCACGATACGGGATCAAGAGGCAATATACATACTCGCCACAATACGGCTTATGGAAATAAAGATAGAAAAGACGAGAATGACTTCAGACTGGAATTCAAGACAGTCGCTGAGATAAAGAAAAAAATCTTGGCGACATTGAGATCTTTAGGAATCCAAAAACCACGGAAATAAGTAACCTAGTTATTCCCAAAATCGGACTTTAGGATTCAGGGGAATTACGTAACCAATTACGTAATTCCGGCGGGAATGAGTGAAGGCAAATATCCAAAACAAAAATGTATCATCTAAACACGGCCGTATAATTATGATACAATGAGAATATGTATAAATTCGGCCCGGTGCAAAAGAAAATACTCCTCAGCCTTTCAGGCGGATTCGCCCTTGGTTTTTCCCGGTCTCCCCGGCAATATTATCGGACGTTGCGCATGCTGCGGTCAGAATGGAAAAAAATAGACCAGCGCAATTTCAACCGTTCTTTGCGCCGTTTGTCTTTAGAGAAGCTGCTTGAAGAGAAGAAGTTGCCTGACGGATCTTTTAGATTGGTTCTGACGACAAGAGGCAGACGAGAGGCAAAGATATTGAGTCTCCTGGGGAGTTCCATTAGATTCAAAAAACCGAAGCGCTGGGACGGAAAATGGCGACTTGTCCTTTTTGACATTCCTGAGAAAAATCGGCTGTTCCGTGATATTTTGCGCGAGCATTTGCGGACACTCAAATTTTTGAAGCTCCAGCATAGCGTCTTTGTTTCACCATATCCGTTCGAAAAACCCATTCAGGAATTGGTTTCGCTCTATTCGGCCGGTCCCTACGTCAGGATAGTCACTACCACAAGCATCGACAATGAAGCCACCCTTAAAGGGCATTTTTTCAAAAGATAATTGCATCACAATAATACGGTCGTATGATTATGACACAATAAATGCTCTCTAAGCTAAATGTTACGAATCAAAAAAATCACCTAATTAATTACGCCCGCCTGCCTTGAAAAGCATTTCGGGCAGGTATTTCTGGCGGGGGACATTTTTATTGCAACAATTATGGGAAACATTTTTGATAAAAAAGAAAGTCTGTCAAGAGCTCCTACTGTGAAGAAAAAAGAAAGTGGATCTTCAAATCAAGGAGAGAAAAATTCAAATGACTCAATCAGAGATCCCCTCATCTTGAAGAAGAAGGAGTTTCAGGGTATATTTTTGAGATGTGAGGATAAGCTTGCCCTGAGGCATGCCGTTTCAGCCTGCTTGAGCGCACTTTCCATAACCGGGGATGGAAAGGAGTCCGCTTATATCCCTGATGTCATTGGGAATATCAATTTCAATAAAAAGACGCAATTTCGAGAATATCCAAATGGGGCGGAAAAAGCGAAGGCTTGAATAGCTACGGGCTTACGGATGTATATATCCAACTTGCAGAGCGGATCATAGGAAATAAATTCGGTGAAAATATTGAAGGATCATTGGTCATCGCAGAACGCATTTTGCAAAGCGTGATGGAAATTTATTTTCACGGAACGAATCTCAGTGCGCTTGAGGGCATCAGGGAGCATGGATTAAGCAGAGAGAGAAGAGATTTTGAGTGCAACGAAATTGAAGAAATGATTTCAATAATGAAGCGAATCGGTGAAAGTGAGCAGACTTTCGGGTGGTATAAGCTGAATAGTGAGGACAAGATATTTGTTACGGGAGATGCGGAAGCCGCTTATAGCTATGCCGAAGGTTCACCTGAATGGTTTGACCAGTTTACTTCGAAATTTTCACACGAGCAGTCTTTCAGAAACAGAAATTATGAAGATGCTCTCAAATATTTGAAAATGCGGATAGAAAAATGGAAAAACAGAAGCGAAGAGGAATTGAAATACGGACGCAAAAATTTGCAACCACAAGAAGAGCAAGCTATCCTAGCTTTTTTTGAAAAGTACTGGAAAAAATACGCGAGGCACGATGAAGCTGTTGTCATAAGGTTGGAGCATCCTGAAAGATCATCAGATGATTCGCCAATAAAGGAAATTGCATTGTGGTTTCAAGTGCTCAACAAGATTTCAAAGGAAGAACTTGATTTTTCAAATGAAGATGAAGAGAAACTTCGCCTGTCTGTTTTAAAACACGCGACACCAGAAAGGATAAGAGAGGCAATTCGCCTTGAAATCAGTCAGATGAGGCGCACGATTGATACAAGAATCGAAGATGAGGATATTGGTCATGAAAAACTAAGTTATTATATTGTACCCTTGAAGCCGATCGCGACGGGATGAGTATATCAGCATAAGATTTCCTTGCTTTCGTTATTAGATAATTAAATTTCAATTGACATGTTATTGGAGGACTTTCAAGAGCAGCAGCAGGAGTCTGCAGACAGGAAAAATCGGGGGGCGGACAAAATTTATACATTCATGAAAAGATCCGTTGGAGAACGGGACATGGGTAGCAGCGAAGTATATATCGAGCTGATTCGGAATTCTGATTTTGAGCGGTTTCTGGATCTCATGAAAAGAACGAATGGAATAATAAACGACATTGAGCCACCAAAGAGAGAAATTCTAAACAAAAAGGTAAAGCTGGTAGATGGTTGGTACGACGATTTGGTGAATCTCATGCCGCCAGACATGGAAGACAAAAATGAAATTTTTCGGGAAACATTTGAGAAAATGAAAGTGATCGCAAATGGAGATCATCCCAATAAAAATGAAGCCATTGCCCTCACAATGTATAACTTGATTATATATACGCATCCTTTTGCGGATGGAAATGGGAGAACAGCAAGGCTGGTATATTTTTTGTTTTCTCCAGACATTCAAAAAGAAGCTGCTTCGCTTCAACAGGATCTCAAAAATATTTTGATCGAAAGGAATATGAAGATAGATACCTATCACGACGTGGTCAATTACGGCTGGTTTGCGAATCAGCTCAGAGGAAGAGGTCTGAGCTTGGCTTTTGTTAACAATGAATTTAATGTCCGGCTGGAAGGCGAGTCGTGGGGATTTGACCTGGATTCAATTGGATTTCTGGCTGCATATGACCTGATGTCACCAGAAGAAAGAAAACTATATGGTCATCCAATGGATAACAATGGTATGCTGATGAAACAAAGTGAATTGCCTGACAATATCAAAAACAATCTTGAGAAGAAGAAAAAAGAGTTGAGAGCGCAGATGACAAGGGATATCTTGGGCCACAGCCTCAATCTAAATATTGAAGCTGTCAGAGAATTTTCCAGGGAGTTAAATAAAGCTTTTAAACATTCCTAAAGTCGAACTTTAGGAATGCGATTACGCATTCAAATACGCCCGCCTGCCTTGAAAAGCATTTCGGGCAGGTACTTCCGGTGGGGGATAATTAACAAAAAATTATATGGAACAATATTCACTCGAAAAATCTCTGCAGGAAGCCGAAAGGATAAAAGGCTTGACTGGCGAAGACGACACGTCAAAAGATATTGAGACGGCTCAACAAACAATCAAGGAAGAGAAGCGAGAAATATTTTAAAACTAAGAGAAGAGCTGAAAGTCTTAGTCACCGATTCAATCTTTGTCATTGATATGGAGAATTCTCCGCATGAAATGACTGATATCATGGTTGATGTTCTGCCAAAGGGCGATGATATCGAAAACGTAAAAAGTTATTTAGAATCGGAAAATGATCTAGAAATAATCAGAGAGGAGCAGGGCCCCAAATTTGGCCACCGATTCTTTGTCGGAATAAAAATATAATTACGTAACTTCCTCCATAGGCGGGTAAGAATTATATAATTCCGGCAGGAATGAATAAAGACAAATATCCAAAACGAAAATGTATCACTTAAACACGGCCGTATGATTATGACACAGTGGGGATATGCAACCTCTACCAACATTCAATGTTGGGGTAAAAAGAAAAACGGCGGATTTTTAATACGTATTTAGGTACGTATTTCCGGCGGGGGATAAATAATTTTCTAAAATATGGAAAAAATAAAAGAAACTCTCGAAGAAAAAACATATTCCGAACAACTTGAGGATGGATTAAGTATCGGTCCGATTATCGACGAATTGGAGAATAATTTTGATGAATACCTTGGAAAGGGCGGGATAGAAAACGTCGACGAAGCTGAACTGTTTGATAAGATCAAGCACTTTATGCGCGATGAAAAAGAAAATATCCAGGCGCTTTTCAACGGCAGCAAATTAGCCAACTGGAATTGTTTTACGGTATCTGCGATGACATGCCTTTTGGCCAACCGGAAAGGGTTTAATATCAAAATCGGGAAATCAAGGGCCGTAGGAGAAAAACTTTATACGTTCTTGGTGGGAGAGAATAATAAAATTTACCGGGTGAATAATTTAAAACACGAGGTCGAAGATCCCAAGGTGATGGACGCCCACGTGATCCTGAATCATTTCAATGCTCTGAGAGTAGCCTATGGTGTGGCTCCAACGCTCGCGCGCTGTGAAGGCCGGCTGAAAGAAATGAAGAAAAAAATCGACGAAAAAAAAGAAAAATATAAGACATAAAAATCGATGGTTCTCAGGCGTTCCTAAGCTTTCCTAAACTCGAACTTTAGGAGAGAAAAATACGTATTTTCATCCATAGGCGGACAGGAAATACGTAATTTCGGCGGGGGATAAAAAAACCTATGAGCAAAGACAGATTTAGAATTGTTCCCGCCGCATATCTCATCCTGTTTAAGGACGATAAAATCCTTTTGCTTCGGCGATTCAATACTGGGTATAACGACGGCAATTACAGCCTGGTAGCGGGACACCTCGATGGCAATGAAACCTTCAGGCAAACCCTTGCCCGTGAGGCAAAAGAAGAAGCCGGTCTGGAAATAAGAAAGGGAGACATGAAAGTCGTTCACTTGATGAATCGATATGAAAAGGCAAATCCCGTCGAACTGAAAGAAAGAGTGGATGTTTTTATAAGAGCCCAAAAATGGAAAGGCGAGCCTTGCAACCTGGAGCCGCATAGATGTGACGATCTAAAATGGTTTCCGCTGGATAAACTTCCCGAAAACACTATTCCGTGCGTCAGGCAAGCAATCAATTGCATCCGAAAAAATATTTTCTACAGTGAATATGGCTGGGAAAAAACATAAAATCATTTCCGCAGAGGATTGAAATCCAAGACTGAAATAAATCAGAAACAACCTTAGATGTATTTAAGACCAGAAAAAAAGAAAAATGAAAGATCTATTGAAAATTAAGCTAAAAACTGGCAGACTATTACTGGAACCAATATCTTTGGAATACGCCGAAATTATTTTCAGGGAGTTTACTGATGAAATTGCTATCCACATGTTTCCTCAGTCACCCGCGGAGATCGCGGAGACTCAAGATTTCATAAACAAATCTCTGAAGGAAATGAAAAGCGGAAGCAATCTGCAGTTTGTCGTATTGCTGGGGGATAGCAAAGAGTTTCTCGGCTGTGCCGGCCTGCATGATCTTAATAAAAAAAATCCGGAACTGGGAATTTGGCTGAAAAAATCCGCGCATGGAAATAAATACGGTCAAGAAGCCATCGCGGCCATAAAAAAATGGGCCGATGAGAACCTGGATTATGACTATCTTAAATATCCGGTCGTGGTCGATAATATCGCAAGCAGAAAAATACCGGAACGTTTGGGCGGCGTTGTGATTCAGGAATTTGAAGGCAAAAACGCCAAGGGAAAGCCAATGAGGGAAGTTGAATACAGAATTTACAGATAAAAATATGAATTTTCACATCATCACAATTTTTCCGAAAATTTTTGATTCTTATTTCAGTGAGAGCATTGTTAAGCGTGCGCGCGAGAAAAAAATAATCGATATTAAGATTCACAATCTACGGGATTATACGACTGACAAACACAAGACAGTGGATGATACGCCGTATGGGGGCGGGGCGGGAATGGTGCTTAAGATTGAACCAATCTACGATTGCCTTCAATCTCTAAATTCAAAGTTAAAAGTTAAAAATTCAAAATTAAGGAAGACTAGGGTTATCCTTTTTTCCGCCAAGGGGAAAAGATATACTCAAAGCGATGTAAAGAGACTGAAAAAATATGATAATCTAATTATGATTTGCGGGCGATATGAAGGCGTGGATGAACGAGTGGCAAAATATTTGGTGGACGAAGAAATTTCGATTGGCGACTATGTATTGACTGGCGGGGAAATTCCGGCTATGGCAGTGGTGGATTCGATTACGCGGCTTATTCCAGGCGCGCTGGGGAACGCCGAATCTCCAAAAGAAGAATCTTTTTCCCGGAAAAATTATCTCGAATATCCGCAATACACAAAGCCGGCGGAGTTTCAAAATTGGAAAGTGCCGGAGGTCTTGATGGGCGGAAATCACAAGGAAATTGAAAAATGGCGGGAGAAATACAGTAAAAAAATAAATAGAATTTAGAATTCTTTCAACTCATGAAATCCAAGGAAAAAAAACCGGATCAAATTTTAATAATCTCGGTGTTCGCGCTGATCGTTTTTGGTTTGGTGATTTTATCATCGGCGGGTATCGCCTATTCCCAAAACAGGTTTGGGGATCCGTACTATTTTTTTAAGCACCAGCTTTTCTATGGAGTCATGCCGGGGCTTTTACTGATGTTTATAGTGCAAAAAATAGACTATCATTTCTGGAAAAAGTTTGCGCTTGTCCTGTTTGCGGTCAACATCTTGTTTTTGATACTGGTTTTTATTCCGGGAGCCGGACTTAACTTTCAAGGGGCGAGTCGCTGGATTCGGCTGGGATTTTTCTCTTTTCAGCCTTCGGAAATGTTGAAGCTTACGATGATTCTGTATCTGGCGGCTTGGCTGGAAGGAAGAAATGAAAAAAGGACGGATCTTTTTGAGGGATTCATCCCCTTTTTGGCGATAATCGGCATGGTGGGATTTTTGATCATCAAACAGCCGGATATGGGAACGCTGGGTATTATTTTAATTATATCATTGGCTATATATTTCGTATCCGGCGCAAAAATATCGCATCTGGCGTCGATGTTCGGCCTGGGATCGCTTGCTTTTTACATGCTGGTTAAATTCGAATCATACAGAATGAACCGGCTGCTGGTTTTTATGCATCCGGAATTGGACCCGAGAGGAATTGGCTATCAAATCAACCAAGCGCTTCTGGCAATCGGGTCGGGGGGTTTTTGGGGCTTAGGATTAGGGCACAGCCGGCAGAAATTCAATTATCTGCCTGAGCCGGTCGGAGATTCAATTTTTGCCATTGTGTGCGAGGAAATCGGTATGATAGGCGCGATAGTTCTCATCCTTTTATTCCTGGCTCTGGCAATGAGGGGCCTTAAGATCGCCAGAAATGCTCCTGATATGTTCGGCAAATTAGTCGCGGTAGGCGTGACCTCCTGGATAATATTTCAGGCGCTTATAAACATATCCGCAATAACAGGTTTAATGCCCCTGACGGGCGTGACTCTTCCCTTTATCAGCTACGGCGGGACCTCGATTGTCTTCGTCATGGTAGGAGTCGGAATATTGTTGAATATATCCAAAAAATGTGAAAGAATATAGAAGAAAGGAAAAGTGAAAAGCTAAAATGTAAAAGAAATAACTAAAAGCGAAAAAATAGGATAATAGATTATTGTTTTGAGTTTTTCGCTCTTAGCTTTAAGTTTTTATGAAGATTGTATTGACGGGTGGCGGGACTGGGGGGCATATTTTTCCGATTTTATCGGTAGCTCGCGCACTAAAAGAAGAAATAGGTGAAAAGGAGGATCTGGAGCTTCTTTTTCTGGGTACAGAAGGAGAGCTGGAAAAGGAAGTGATGGAAAAGGAGCTAATTCCCGCCAAAAAAATTGTTAGCGGAAAATTTAGGCGCTATTTCTCGGTTCAAAATTTTATTGATGTTTTCAAAATTCCCGTGGGAATTATCCAATCACTTTTCCGGCTGCTGGCTTTTATGCCTGACGCAATTTTTGCCAAGGGCGGCTTTGCCTGTGTCCCGGTGGCAATAGCGGCGTATATCTATAGAATTCCCATCCTAATCCATGAGTCGGATGTCATGCCGGGACTTGCCAACCAGATATTATCAAGATTGGCCGCAAGAGTGGCAATCTCTTTTCCGGAGTCGTTGAGTTTTTTCTCGGAGAAGAAAACTTTTCTTTCCGGAAATCCAATCAGAAAAGAGCTTACGGAAGGGAATAGGGAGGAAGCTATGAAAAAATTTTCTCTCTCGCCGGACAAAAAGACAATCTTGATTATTGGGGGCAGCCAAGGCTCGCGCGCAATCAACCATGCTGTGATTGGAATTTTGAAAAGATTGCTGAAAAGTTACCAGATCATCCATATTATCGGCAAAGGGGAGTACGAATCAGTAATCCACCAAGTGGGAGAGCTTGGAATAAAAGCCGGACACGAGGGATATATCGCGGTTCCTTTCCTAGGGGAAGAGTTGCCGCATGTATTTGCCTTAGCCGACCTTATTATTAGTCGCGCGGGAGCCAATGTGATGACCGAAATCGCGGCAAATGCCAAGCCCTCGATTCTCATACCGCTCGATGGGGCGGCCAATAATCACCAGGAGCAAAACGCCTTTGTCTTTTCTCAAGCCGGGGCGGCCATAACTCTTGAGCAAAATAATTTGGGAGAGAATATACTTTTCGAAAAGATTGAGGAAATACTCGGAAATGAAGAATTGAGGTTTGAAATGAGCCAACGGGTGAAAAAATTTTATAATCCGGAGGCAGCGAGAGTAATCGCGGATGAACTCATAAACCTAAGCAGATAATTGAAAATCATTGGATGAATTTAGAGGAAATAAACGGAAGTTCAAATTTATCTCCTCTTTTTAAATATGATTGAATTCTCAAAAATAAAAAAAATTTATTTTATCGGCATCAAAGGCAGCGGAATGGTTGCTCTAGTTGAAATATTACACAGGCTTGGATTTGAGATTGGAGGATCCGACACGACTGAAAAATTTTTTACGGAGAATATTCTCAAAAAAAGGCTTTGTATTAAGTTTTATGAAGGTTTCAGCGCGGAGCACATCACTGACGACATTGACCTGGTTGTTTATTCCACGGCTTATAACGAAGATAATAATGAGGAATTCAGGATTTCTGTCAAAAAAGGATTACAAATGGCCTCCTATCCGCAACTTTTGGGTGAACTGTTTGACCAGAAATTCGGAATAGCGGTCTGCGGCACGCATGGCAAAACTACGACGACAGCTATGCTGGCGGAAATTATGAGGAAAGCCGAATTTGACCCAACCGCGGTTGTCGGGTCGCTTGTGAAGCAGTGGAGGAGCGCGGCACTTTTCGGCCGGAGTGAATTCATGGTGATTGAAGCTGATGAATATCAAGGTAAATTCGACTATTATAACCCTAAGGCTGCGATTCTCACAAGCGCTGATTGGGACCATCCGGATTTTTTCCCCAGCTTCGAAGAATATAAATCAACTTTCGTGAAATTCGTTAAAAAAATTCCGCTGCATGGCTTCTTGGTGGTTTGCGGCGATAGGAGCGAAACGCTCGAGATTGCAAAAGAAGCCAAATGCAAGGTGATCTCATACGGATTTGGAAAAGACAATAATGTCAGAATAAAAAACCATAAGATCAGGGAAGGGAAACAATTTTTCGATGTTTGGGCGGGGGATAAGAAGCTTGGCGAATTCGATCTTGAGCTTCCCGGAAAACACAACGTGCTGAACGCGGCAGCCGCGATCGCAATGAGCCATCAATTCAACGCCAAGATGGAAAAAGTGAGGCAGGCTCTGGCGGAGTTTGAGGGCACATCAAGAAGATTCGACTATATCGGCGAGAGAAATGGAGCGATTTTGCTTGATGACTACGCTCATCACCCGGAAGAAATAAAGGCAACCTTGGCCGCTGCGCGTGAATTTTTTCCCAAGCGTCGGATTTGGTGCGTTTTCCATCCCCACACATTTTCAAGGACCAAAGCGCTTCTTTCTGAGTTCTCCCAGAGCTTTTCGGATGCGGATCGAGTTATAATTCTTGATATTTATGGCAGTGCCCGAGAAACGCAGGGCGGAGTGCATTCAAAGGATTTAGTCGCGGAGGCATCGAGGTACCATAAGAGCGTGGAATATGTGCCAACGATCGGCGAAACTGTGGAATTTTTATCCGATAAAATTAGCAAGGAAGATGTGATTATTGCCATGGGCGCGGGAAATGTATGGGAAGTAGTGGAGAAGTTAAAAGATTAAAATTAAAAGTGAAAAGTTTCGGTTTAAGTTGTAATGGAATAAATCTTTGAGATGAGTGTAGAAGTCAAGCAAAATATTTCTTTAGCGCAATATACAACGATTAAAATCGGCGGACCGGCGAAGTTTTTTATTGAGGCCGAGAGAGAAGATGAAATAATCGAAGCTGTAAAATACGCAAAAGAAAAAAGTTTGCCGGTTTTCATTTTGGGCGGAGGCAGCAATATTCTTGTCAGTGACCAGGGATATGACGGATTAATCATAAAAATACTAAATACTAAATGCCGTATACCTGCCTCGCCGGCAGGCAGACTAGATGCTAAAGTAGAATGTGGCGCAGGATGCCCTTTAGCTAAAGTTGTGTCGGAATCAGTAAAGTACGGCTTAACAGGCCTCGAGTGGGCGGCGGGTATTCCTGGCACAATTGGCGGGGCGGTTGCGGGAAACGCGGGAGCATTTGGAGCCAGCATGGCAGAAATAGTGGAAAGAGTGGAAGTTTTGGATACGGAAAAGATTAATGCCGATGAAGATGCAAAAGTCGAGAGCTATGAATCGGGGGAATGCAGATTTGGTTATCGGGACAGTGTTTTTAAACAAAATCCAAATTTAATAATTTTGTCATGCGCGTTGCGCCTCAAAAAGGGAGATGGCAAAAAAAGCCAGCAGATGGTCGCGGATATCATGCAACAGCGAAAAGCGTTGCAGCCGTATGATCTCCCGAGTTCCGGAAGTTTTTTCAAAAACGCAGACACAAATAGGGAAAAGCTGCTAGCGGATTTCAAAGAGGATACGGGAAAAGAGGCTAAAGGCGGCGTCATCCCCGCTGGTTATCTGATTGATCGGCTGGGACTGCGCGGTAAAAAAATTGGCGGAGTGATGATTAGCGAGAGACATGGAAATTTCATCGTTAATATCGGAAACGCAAAAGCCGAAGACGTGATAATTCTAGCCAGCCTAATCAAGCAAAAAGTCAGAAATCATTTTGGCATACAGTTGAAAGAGGAGGTCCGGATGGTTGGTTTCTGAGGCCAGCCAGACGGGAAAAACAATAAGTCAGATAGAGAGCAATTCTAAAAACATAAATACAAAACTGTGCCAACTATCAGGCATCTAGTGACACATTTCAAGCAATACGGCGATAATCACAGGCCCCTCTATTTTCTGTCGATAATGATACTTTTTTGGGCGACTTTCGACGGCATAATGTCTTTTATCGCGCCTATTGCGATTACCCAGGCTGGGTTTTCAAATACAGCCATGGGAATTATTATCGGCAGTTCATCAATATCCGGAGCGCTGTTTGATTTTTTTATTTGCCGGATAGTAAAAAACTTTTTTTTCCGCAGGCTTTTTCTGATCATGTTCGCCATATGCTTTGTATTTCCTCTGATTTTATCCCAGGCCAAAACTATCTGGATATTTCTGATCGCCATGGCTATTTGGGGTGTGTATTACGACCTTTTTAATTTTGGGGTATTTGATTTTGTAGGGAGATTTACGAAAGAGGATGAGCACGCCTCCAGTTTTGGTGTCGTTTCCGTCTTTAGGTCGCTCGCGGAAATAATCGCTCCGCTGGTCGCGGGTTTGGTTATCATTGAGTTTGTGGACTGGAAAGCCTATTCTATCGGTTGGATCTTTCTGCTGATTGCCTTTCTTTTGTTTATGAGTCTGCTTTTTTATAATAAGAATAAGTTCAAGGTTTCCAAAAAAAACGAAGTTTGCCGGAATAAAAAAATCCTGATCGAGCTGAGGCTTTGGAGAAAAGTTGGAAGAACCATATTCCCGGTTTTGATCCTGACTATGTTCCTGTATATTGTGGATGCCTTTTTTTGGACAATCGGCCCTATTTTTTCGGAAGGATTGGGGCTTGAACAATTCGGCGGAATTTTACTGGTTGCTTATTCTATTCCAACCCTTATGGTCGGTTGGTTCGTCGGTTCATTAACCCGAAAGATGGGTAAGAAAAAAACTGCTTATCTTGGACTTTTGATCGGGTCGCTAGCGCTCGTCGGATTTTCTTTTGGGAGCGGTCCAATTATTCCCATCGTAATAACTTTTATTGCGGCGTTTTTTCTCGATTTCGCGTTTCCGGCAATCAACGGAGCTTACGCCGATTATATAAATGAAACGCCGGTCGTTGAAGGTGAAATAGAATCTCTCGAGGATTTTTTTAACAACATAGGCTATATTGTCGGTCCTATAATCGCGGGACTCCTGGCTGATTTAGTCGGCTTTTCGGAAGCATTTTCAGTCTTGGGTTTGGCGGGAGCATTACTATCCATAATTCTGCTTGTTTTTTCAACAAAAAGCATTACAGTGAAGGTAAGGAAAAAAGAACTCGCTTGGTAAAGTATTAAATAAAAAGGATTAAATTTAATTTTTAAGAAATAATCCATGAATATCCGCTATTTATTCAAGGAAGTAAAAATCGATAGTCGCACTCAGGACTATGTCACGGAGAAAGTTGAAAAATTGGGAAAATTCTTTCAATCCTACAGCGAGGATGCGGTTGTGACGGCTGAAGTTGAAATAGACCTTGATAAAAAAGGCAAATTCCGCGTAGAGGTAATGCTCCATACGCCTTACCAGGATTATCGCAGTGAGGATACAACTGAATCAATCGAAGGCTCAATCGATAATGTGTACGAAAGCATGGAATCGCAAATTGACAGGGATAAGGACAAGATTATGACTTTAAGGCGGCGCGGAGGGCTGTCACTCAAAAAGAAAATGGTGATCGATGAAAACGCGAGATTCTAAAAATCTAAAAGCGTAAATCTAAAATGGAAAAACAAAGACTGAAATCCAAAAGCTTTTATGTCTCAGCTGTTATTTTTATCTTTTCGCTCTTAGCTTTTAGCTTTACCCACGCGCAGAGTCCTATTGGTGAAGAAAAGATTATAAGTTTTACTGGTGAAATAAAAATTAATGCTGACAGCACGATTAACGTCAAGGAAGATATTCAGTATGATTTTGGTGCGCAGCAAAAACATGGCATTTTTCGGTTTATTCCCGTAAAGTATAAGGCTCGGGGTGGGAATTATAACCTGCGGCTATCGGACATCAAGGTGGTGGATGAAACCGGCGCGCCACAAAATTTCACCTTAACTTACCCCGAGGATAACGTTGAAATAAAAATTGGAGATGCGGATGAATATGTTAGCGGTCAAAAGAATTATGAAATAAGCTATGTTGTCCGTCGGGCAGTTAACTATTTTCCCGATCATGACGAGCTATATTGGAATTTTACGGGAGATCAGTGGCAAATTCCGATAGAAAACGCATCGGTGAAAATTATTTTGCCTAACGGAGCTGGCAATAATTTACAGGCCAAATGCTACCAGGGGGTATATGGAAGCACGGATGAGTGCGTATCAAACGTGAGCGGAAATATAATTGAATATGCCGCGAATGGCGCGCTGTCTCCCGGCGAAGGGATAACAATCGTCGCCGGATGGCCCAAGGGCATCACGCCCGAGCCGACAATGTTTCAGAAAATATTCGACACCGTGCGCGACAATTGGACGCTCCTTGTTCCGATTATTGTTTTTGTCCTGATGTTCCGACTTTGGAGCAAGAAGGGTCGTGATCCGAAGGGGCGGGGAACGATCATTGCCCAATACGAAGCGCCGGATGGGCTGGCTCCAGCAGAAGTTGGCACGATGATGGACGGTTCCGCGGATAATAAGGACGTTTCATCGACGATCATCGACCTTGCTATTCGGGGTTTTCTCAAAATAAAAAGGACCGAAGAAAAGGGTTTTTTCGGGAAGACAAGTGCGGAATATACTTTTATAAGGCTGAAAGACGAAGAGCCGGAGCGGGATTTTGAAAAAGAAATAATGAAGGGAATTTTTGATGGAGGCAAGGAAAAAAAGCTTGCGGATCTTAAGAGCAAATTTTATAAAACCCTTTCGGTTGTCAAAAGCCAGCTCTACGAAGACGTGACGCAAAAGGGGTATTATGCCAAAAACCCGAATACGGTATTCGGAACGTGGATAGCAATTGCGATCGTGGGCGGAGCCTTTTTGGCTGTCATATTCGGAATGTTCCAGGGAGGTTGGGGAATTGGGAGCGGAATGCTTTCGGGAGTTATTATTCTGGTCTTCGGCTATTTGATGCCGGCGGTGACCATGCGCGGCGCTAAACTCAAGGAGCACATCTTGGGTTTCAAGGATTTTCTTTCCGTTACGGAAAAAGACCGCCTGAAATTCCATAATGCGCCGAAAAAAAATCCCCAAATGTTCGAGAAATTTTTGCCATACGCGATGGTTTTAGGCGTTGAAAAAGAGTGGGCGAAGCAGTTTGAGGAAATATATAAACAACAGCCAAGCTGGTATGAAGATTCCTCCGGTCGTGTTTTCAACGCGGTAATACTTGGTAGTATAGTTTCTGACTTTTCCAGTTCTGCAGTGACGACAATGGCGAGCCAGCCATCTTCCGCTGCCAGTGGAGGGTCGGGCTTTTCTGGCGGCGGCGGAGGAGGCGGTTTTGGCGGCGGAGGAGGCGGTAGCTGGTAAGTTTAAAATCTTTTGCAAATAATCGAAATGTAGTATAATTGTATTCTATGAGAAAGCTGCTAACTATTCTTATTGCTTTTTTTGTGCTGCTTGGCGTGGCCTATTATTATTTTAGCCGCCAGGTTTATTTTTCGCATGGTCCGGGAAATATAACGCAAACTTTTGAACTAAAAAGAGGAGAGGGAGTCAAGGAGATCGCATCGGAACTTGAAAAAGCCGGCTTAATAAAAAATAAATACTATTTTGACTACTATATCTGGAAAAACGGCAGCAAGAGCAAAATAAAAGCCGGAGAATACGAATTGAAGGGATCCCTTACGATCCCTGAGATTGTGCAGGTGCTATCCTTGGGGGAGATAATCCCAAATGAGATCAAAGTAACTTTTCCGGAGGGCATGAATTCCAAGGATATGGCAGAAGTGTTGGGGCAAAAAGGGTTTAAGGGTGACGATTTTTTAAGCAAGCTTAAATGCAAATGCGGAATTAATACGGATTATGATTTTCTGTCTCAAGACGCCCGGGATGCAAACTTGGAAGGGTTTTTGTTTCCAGATACGTATATTTTTTTCAAAGATGCCACGAGCCAAGATATTATTGACAGAATGGTTCTGAATTTCGACGAGAAAATAACCGAAAAAATGAAGAGCGATATAGAAAACGAGGGTAAAAGTGTGTATGAGGTTGTTACCATGGCCAGCATTTTGGAGAAGGAGGTAAGAACCCCCGAAGATATGAAAATCGCGAGTGGAATTTTTTGGGACAGGATTAGCGCGGGTATGCCGCTTCAAAGCTGCGCTACAGTCGCATATGTTTTGGGGAAGGAAAAGAAGCAATATTCTTTCGATGATACAAGGACGCCGTCGCCTTATAATACCTATCTTAATAAAGGCCTCCCGCCGAGTCCGATTGATAATCCCGGACTGAACGCGATTGAGGCCGCGATTTATCCGACAAAGACGGATTATACTTACTTTTTGACGGATCCGGAAACGGGAAAAACGATTTTCTCGAAGACTATCGAAGAGCACGAAGCGAATAAGGTAAAATATGGCTTATAGAGATCATGGTTATTAGTGATCTATTGACATTATTTAGTAATCGGTATAAAATTGGCGTTACAAGCTAGATAAGTATTTTCCGCAGAAATTAGGCAATAAAGTAAGTCCTAATTAGGAAACAAATAGTGATTCTTGTTGCTATTGCAAGCCTGCGGAAAAGCAGGATTTTTTAATATTTTTTTGTGATTTTATGCTTAACAAAGATCAAAAAAAGGCTTTAGTGAAGGATTTAACCAATCAGATTAAATCCAGTAAAGTTTCAATTTTCACTGATTTTACGGGAACTTCGGTTGCTAAAATGCAGGAGCTGAGACGGGAGCTGAGACAGGCGGAAGCGACATATAAGGTCAGCAAAAAGAAATTATTCGATCGGGCATTTAAGGAAGCGGGAATCGAAGCGGATTCGTTGGGTCTGGAAGGGCAAATCGGCCTTACGGTTGGACAGCAGGATGAAGTTTCGGCTGCTAGAATCCTGCATAAATTTGCAAAGGCGAATAAGAATTTCAAAATTTTGCGGGGAGTTCTGGGAAATCAAGTGCTATCCGACAAAGATGTCGTAGCTTTGGCTATACTGCCGTCCAAAGAAGAACTTCTGGCTAAATTAGTTGGCACAATCAACGCACCGGTTTCAGGGTTTGTAAATGTCCTGGCTGGAAATTTGCGGAATTTGGTCGGGGTATTGAAAGCCATCGCGGAAAAAGCTTAAAGTAGTCTAGTGTCGAAAGTATTAGATTTCTTAAGCAAACTAACTAAAATCTAACATTTTTTTAATCAATAATTAATTTTTTTAAGACCATGGCTGAAGAAGTAAAAAAAGAAGAGGGTGCCGAAGCTTCAGAGAAAAAAGAAGTTGAGGTTCCTGAAAAGTTCAAAGCTCTAGTTGAGCAAGTCGAAAAGATGTCTGTTCTTGAGCTTTCAGAGCTGGTTAAGGTGCTTGAAGAAAAATTTGGAGTGAGCGCGGCTGCGCCTATGATGGCTGTAGCTGGTGTTCCAGCTGCCGGAGACGGCGGGGCGGAAGCAGCTCCCGAGAAGAGCGAATTCGATATTGAGCTTGTTTCCTCAGGTGACGCGAAGATCAATGTTATCAAGGTTGTTCGGGAAGTTACCGGACAAGGGCTTAAGGACGCCAAAGATTTAGTTGACGCGGCTCCAAAGGTTATCAAAGAAAAGGCTCCCAAGGCTGAAGCGGAAGAAATCAAGAAGAAACTGGAAGATGCCGGAGCAACTGTGAACTTGAAGTAAATTTCAAATTCAAAGATTTTTATTGAAAAAACAGGGCTGAATTGCTCTGTTTTTTTAATGTAATATAATCTACAAATATAAAATGATATAATATTATTATAATTTGACATAAAATAAAGATAAATTATAATAATATTAAAAATAAACCCCAAAGCAGAGGTGACTCAATGGCATACAATGCAATGTGCCTAGATTGCTCGCATCTGATTCCAGGCAAAGGACCATGCGAGCTGGGGAGCTGGGGATGGGAAGAGAATCCTTGTCCCCTAACGATGGCAAACGACAAACCGCAACCTTTTAATGAGAAGAAAGAACACCTGATTGTTAGTGTTGCTCCTGAATGGGGCAGCGCGGAGGATATTTATCGGGCGATATTCGCTGGTTCGGAGGCGTAACTATTATACCTGGCAAAACAGTGCCAGGGGGCAGGGAAGACAACGTCAGCCCTGCCAGAATTATCAAAAACAATATTAAATATTTAAAAAACTTAAGCCATGGAAGAAAACAATCAAAATTTAAGAAATTTCTTGGAGATTCCCTACGACCAGCTTGAAGAAATGAATCTTAAGGCGGCTGAAAAGGCACGCAAAGAAACTCCCGAGCAATTAGAAAAAGAATATAGGGAATATCTAAAAAAAGAAAAAAGAATTAAGGCCGTGACGGTTTGTTTTTCCGACATCGAGGGCCGGCTCCATATCCTTGATTACGACAAAAACTTTTTGCTGGAATCAGCAGCAAATCTCACCTTCGATGGGTCGTCTATCCGCGGTTTCAGCACGCAACAAGAGTCTGATCTGCGCCTCGAAATTGATTGGACCAGCATTCGTTGGCTGCCGTCCGATGTCTTCGGCCCCGGCAAGGTAATCCTCTTTGCTTTTGTTGAAGACCGCGGTCGGGAATTATATCCCTCGGACTTTAGAGGGCGACTTTGGCGGTATGCAGCCGGGCTGAAGAAGAAAGAGGGGATAACTGTTAATGCTTCGGCTGAAGTGGAAGGTTTTTTGGTGGATGGGCGGCAGGCCGAACAAAAATACAGCGAAGCGAATCGTTTCAAGCTAATTTCGAGCGGAGGCTATTACCACTCGCTGCCCCTGGGCAGGCTAAAAATATTTATTGATAAAGTGGCAGAGGCTCAACGAGCGATGGGATTCAAAAATGAAAAAGACCATCCAGAGGTTGCTCCGTCCCAGTTTGAACTTAACTTTTCCTATGGCGAAGTATTGAGAATTTGCGATCAGATTCAGCTGTACAAATTGGTTTGCCGGCAAGTTGCCAATAACCTCGAAATGACGGCAACGTTCCTGCCTAAGCCGACTGTTCAAATTAATGGGAGCGGGATGCATCTCAATTTTTCTTTAAGCGCCAAAGATAAAAATGTTTTTTTTGATAAAAAAAGCAAAAACAGTATTTCCAGCTTGGCCTGGGATGCCATATCCAAGCTACTAAACCATGCGCCGGAGTTATGTCTGATATTCAATCCGAGCGTTAATGCCTATCGCCGCTTGGATCCCAAATATGAAGCTCCTAACCAGATAAAAGCCTCTTTTGAGGACAGGGGATCAATGATTAGAATGCCGATTGGCAATGAAAAGACGACTCGCGTTGAGATTCGCTCCGTTGCGCCGGATGCCAATCCATACCTTGCTTTTTATTCGATTCTTAAAGCCGTTTTTGAAGGAAAAAAGCTCAAGAAAGACAAAGATAAGCGGGATCGCATGAGATTTCTTCCGGACAACATAAACGACTCGATAAAAATTTTCAAGACCAGCGATTTTACGGGTGATATTCTGGGAAAAGAAACGAAAGAAAAATATCTTCTACCGAAAATCGCGGTGGCTAATCGCAGCCCTAAAGAATTGGGGAACACAATCAAAATTTCCGAAGTCATCTATCATCATGAAGTGACAAATCAGATGCTTTGGAATAGATTTTAGGATATTGCTAATACCCGCTACTGAAGCGAAAACATAAAAAATAGGTCGACAAAATTGCCGGCCTATTTTCATTCCTGTAATGCAGCGGAGGTTCAGTTGATTGAGAATTTCAAAAGTTCGTTTTCTTTCCCGAGATAAACCGTGCTATTTTTTTCATCCGCAACGAGGCTTTCAAAACCGCTTATCTGGTCGTTCCAGAATTGATTCGATATTTTACCGTCTTTTGAATATTGGACTACTCTTTGATTCGCGTTATCGAGCACGTAGATACTGCTAAGTCCGGGGGCCGTAAAAATAGCGTTTATGCGCAGTGGCACCTGGGGCTTTTGGAAATCAATAGATGTGTCGGTTTTACCCTGCAAAAAAGGGATTATGTTTATATCGTTGGCTGTGAATATGTCATCATTAATGGCAAATCTATTCGCCCCTCTCAAATCTTGACCGCTCTTCAACCATTTTTGGGCTTCACTGAAACCGCCCTCGGCGCGCGGAAAACGATAGATTTGGTTTGCGGATGCGTCCAGAACGTACAGATAAGTCAGATAGGTTTTCATGTCCGCCGCCTTGAAGTTTTCAGGGAGCGAGATTTGGTTATCCTGAAAATTTTTATTTATTGGGGTGTAAGAGATAATCTTGTTATCTTCAGTGAGAATAAAGAGGGTGTTGAGGTCGGGCATAGCCGCTAGCAAAGAGAAGTTTCCGGAATTCAAGGTACTTCTGGTCTCTTCAGTTTGGCCATTTGCCGGATCGATTTTGACAATTGAGGTCGGCTCCGTTATGGCATAAAGAGTATCATTCATCAAAACAACGTTATTCGCGTTTTGCGGAAGGCTGGCCACGCTCTCCAGGCTGCTTATTTCTTTTACGGAGATGTCATTCAAGGGAGCGGGGGCCGTGCTGGTTTCCGATGCGCTGTTTTCGGCCGGCGGTGCAGATTTTTTCGAGGAAATTTTTTGAAAAGAAAATATTCCCAGGATTATGATCAATAAAGCGGCTGCAAATATACTCGCGTATTTGAGATGCTTTTTCTCAGTCGGAATATTTGCGCTTATTCTTTTTCCCAGGTCGGATCTCGATAGTTTGATCTTGGCAAATATATTTTCGGCAGACCCGCTAAGTCGTGAGGGGAATTTTTTTTGGGGCAGTTTTATGTTTTTCAGAGCAGATAATGACCTAGTGAGATATTTTCTCGAGAGACTAGCTAATTTAACAGTTTTACTGCTAAGCCAAGATAAAATTACATTAATATATTTGGTTCTCTCGGGCGCTTCCGTGCCTTCAACTATGTAGAGGGATTCATTTTGCGGGCTTGGTGGCGCGGCGATATTCAAAGCCGGAATACTCTCACGGATGGGTTCTTCTTGAATCCTGATTTCTTCGTCCGATTTAAGGGCTGGCTGCAGATGCTCATACATGGGGACTTTTTTCGTAATTTTTTGAATTTTCGGCAGCTCTTCCCGGAAGTCCATAACAATTGTTCCAGCAAGGCTCGTGTTCGTTTTTAAGGATGCTTCGATAAAACTTGGAAATTCTTGCCAGTCAAAGTAAGTTGCGTTCTGGCGGATCTCTTCGGGTGAAAATATTTCCAAGAGATCATCCGTAGTAAAAATCAGCTTGTCATTTTTTTCCAGTTTTCCGCTTGAGATATTGGAAAATGTTCGCAGAGGATGTGGCTCAGCCTCTTTTTGGGCATTCAGATCTTCAGCGATATCCGCAATTTGTCCGGCTCTGATTAGTAAGATGTGGGTATTCCCAAGTTGCGAAAAATGCAAGTTGTTTCTCTCTAGCGATCCGGCGGCAAAGTTAACTTTTCCCGTCCAGCTGACGACTCCGTGGCGGGCAAGTTCCGCAAGAGCTAAATTCGCTTTTCGGAGGCTAGCCTCGAAACTTTCTTCAGCGGTCCGGTCCGGTTTGGAAAAATACTCTTTTTTTATTACTGAAGTGAGGAGATTCACGACATAAGACGAGTCCGATGAGTGATCATCTATTTTAATGACTCCGAAAATATGCCCTAATTTTTGCTCCTCATAGTTTTCGGGAGAAAACGCAAAAACTTCCCCAAAAGGCGCCAAGGAGCTCTTTTCGCTAATGAATACCTGTCTAAAGACGGCTCTGGGATAGGATATGGCTTTTTTTCTGTGTGAAATGGGCATAAATGTCTTATTGGTCACTATTGTAGAATAATAAACGGAAATTTACAATTGGACATTTTTTCAGCCAGGTTTTATACTATAGGGTGTAAAAAAGTAATTTTTAAGCTGGTTTTCAAATATGTCGGAGATATTTTCCCAGTTATTCGATTCAAAGGTGAGGGCGAGGCTCTTGAAATTTTTTATGTTGAATGACAAGCATGAGTATTCCCAGGATGTGGTGGTCAGAAAAAATAAGTTGGTTTCGGCGCAAGTCGCAAGAGAAATGGCGCGATTCGAAAAAATGAAGCTGGTTACGCAAAAAATAAAAAAAGGGAAAAAATATTTCAGGACTAATGAAGATTTTGTCTTCTATCCTGAGCTCAAAAGTCTCGTCATCAAATCCAATACATTGCCGGAATGCCGAAGTCTGAACCGCATCAACAGCTTGGGTAAAGTTAAGCTAGCGTTAATCTCCGGGGTTTTTTTGAATTTTCCCAAAAGCCGCACAGACATTTTTATTGTCGGCGATGAATTGAGCCGTGCCAAATTAAAGCACCTTTTGGAAAATCTCGAAGCTGAGGTTGGAAAAGAAATAAACTATTCAATAATGAATTCGACGGAGTTTAAGTATCGGACCGACATGTTGGACAAGTTCGTGATGGAGTTTTTGGAGGCGCCTTATGAGGAGATCATAAATAAGATTCCGAATTTGAAGCAAATCGTGAATCAACGCAAAAAATAGATCTGCCTGAGGAAATAAATAGAAATAATTATGCTAATATCCTACATTTCTGTCGGTATTTTGGTTATCTTTATCCTGGCGCTGGCCGGGTTAATTTTAAATATGAGGAATAAATTGGAGGATTTTCGGAAAAGGGAGCAGGAAGCAAAAACCAACGGCAGTGATATTGTAAGCAACATAAGCAACCAGATTCAGATTCTTTCGCAAAATTTTTCTCAAAATCTCGGTACGATCCAAAAAAGCGTCGATCAGCGGCTCGGGGAAAACACTAATAGGCTGGACAATGCCGCCCGTTCCTATGGTGAGGTCCAGAAGCAGCTGGCCCATCTCCAGGGAGAAGTAAAACGGGTGCATGAAGTCGGGAAGGATATATCCAGCCTTCATGAAATATTACGGGCGCCAAAAGTAAGAGGGGTTATGGGAGAGATTTGGCTTGATAAGCTGTTGAGCCAAATGCTCCCGCGAGACCACTTCGAGTCCCAACACTCTTTCAAGAGCGGGGAAAAAGTTGACGCGGTTATCCGGCTACAAAACTATCTGATCTCGGTTGATTCGAAGTTTCCACTCGAAAATTTCAAAAAAGCGACTGAATCTCAAGATGAAGAAGAAAAGAAAGGCTTGAAAAAACAGTTTGCCATGGATGTAAAGAAGCACATAAACTCCATTTCACAGAAATACATACTGCCGGACGAAGGCACTATGGATTTTGCGTTAATGTACATTCCGGCAGAAAATGTTTACTACGAAATAATAAGTCATAATTTCGGGAACATTAACATATTTGATTATGCTTTTGAAAAAAAAGTGATACCGGTTTCCCCAAACTCGTTCTACGCTTATCTTGGAACTATCAGTAAGGGACTCAAAGGGCTCCAGATTGAAGAAAATGCCAAGGTAATTTTGGAAAATTTAAAGCGGCTCGAGATTGAATTCGGGAAAGTAAGGAGTGATTTTGTGCTGCTTGGAAGCCATTTAAACAACGCGGCAAAAAAATATTCCGACACCGAAAAAAGATTGGATCGCTTTGAGAATAGGCTTGAAAAATCCAAAGCCAAGGAGCTCGATGAGCCTGAGGAATCAAAGCTAATAGAGAAAGGCGAAGTCAAGATTTAACCCACCCTATTAATTTTATTTTAATTGCATGGAAACAAACGGCTGGTGGAGTCAAATTCGAGATCGATTGAGAAGGTTTTTTTGGCATGGATTCTGGTCTGATCCGGTTGTCTTTTTTTCGATCGTTCCTGCAGTCATAGTAAACATTGCCCTATGGGTGGCTCTTTTTATTACTATTGAGCCCACAGATAGAGACATTATCTTGCACTACAACATTTATTTCGGAGTGGATGCTATCGGAAGTTGGAAAAATGTTTTTTTTATGCCCGGATTGGCCCTGGCGCTCCTACTTATTAATTTGGTGCTCTCCCGTTTTTTTTATTACAAAGAGCGTCTTCTGGCATATTTGTTTTCTGCGTCGGCTCTTATTTTGCAGTTGCTGATGGTGATCGGAATTATTAGCGTGATAATCATAAACTTCTAAGATGTTTCAATATCCTGACCCGCGCACAAAAAATTCAAAGGCGCATATTTTTCAGAGAATTTTCGAAATAATTCCGGGTTTTATAACCTGGTTTACTTTAATTGGAATGTTTGTCTTTTCGTTCCTATTTCCTGTCTGGGTGGCGGTTTTTATTATCGCCTTCGACATTTATTGGCTGTATCGAACGGTATACATAGCCTTTTATTCCATCCTGGCTTTTCGCAAGATGCGCCGGTATGAAGGCATAGATTGGCAGGAAGTTTGCGAAAATATCGGGAAGACAGAGCTGTTTCTTGAAAAAATTGAAAAGAAAGTGAACGAGGCCGGGAAAGAATACCGAGGGTCCTGGAGCAGTTTTTTTTCCAAGAAGAAAAAGGCACTGAAGCGAAAATTGCAGTCAGTCAAGGATCTCAAGAAGGAAGTGAAGTTGGTTCTGAAGCATAAAAATGAGGTGCTGAATTGGGCGGATATTTATCATGTTGTTATGCTGCCGACGGCTAACGAAGGGCCTGAAATCATAGAGCCAGCAATACAATCCGTAGCCGATTCGGCTTTTCCAAATAAAAAGTTTATTATTTTGCTGGCTACCGAAGAGCGGGAAGAAAAAGGACGAAGAATGGAGAAGGTCGATTATCTGAGAGACAAGTTCAAAGATGTGTTTTTTGATTTTATCGTGACGGAGCATGTTGTAGCGCCGGGAGAAATGAAAATGAAATCATCCAATACCACTTACGCCGTCAAGGAGCTCAAAAAATATCTTGAAGAAAAAGATATATCCTTTGAAAATGTGGTGCTCTCAAATTTCGATTGCGACACTTGCGTCCATCCACAATATTTTTCCGCGCTTACGTTTAAGTATATCTCGGATCCCAATCGCCTAAAATTCGCGTATCAGCCGATCCCGATGTATCACAATAACATTTGGGATACGAATGCTTTTGTCCGGATTATCGTTACCGGCTCGTCTTTTTGGCATATGGTCGAGGCGATGCGTCCGGAGCATATGGTGACTTTTTCTTCCCATTCCGAACCGTTGAAGACGATTATCGATGTTAACTATTGGCCGGTGAACGTTATTTCGGAAGATAGCGTCATTTTTTGGAAAGGTTATGATTATTTCGACGGAAAATACGAAGTGAAGCCGATTTATTTGCCTGTTTCTCTCGATGCGGTACTCGCGAAGAGCTATTGGAAGACAATTGTCAATCAATATAAGCAGAAAAGGCGTTGGGCATACGGAATCGAAAATTTTCCGCTGCTCGTGAGGGCCTTTTGGGGTAACAAAAAAATTTCGATTTGGAAAAAGGCGCGGCATCTTTATATCATGCTTGAAGGTCATTGGTCTTGGGCAACCAACTCTTTCATCGTTGCTCTTTTGGGGTGGCTCCCAGTAATTATCGGGGGGCCGAAATTTAACGAAAGCGTGCTTGCACATAATTTACCTTATATAACCAGATATTTGATGAATCTCGCTCTTCTTGGATTAATTGTTTCCATGTTTTTGAGTTTAATGTTGCTTCCGCCGCGTCCGGCTAAATATTCCCGAAAAAAATATATCTATATGTTTCTTCAGTGGTTTCTAGTTCCGATTACGGCACCGTTTTTGGGAGCCATGCCCGCGATTGACGCTCAAACTCGCATCATGCTCGGAAAATATTTTGGCGAATTCTGGGTGACGGAAAAAGTAAGGAAAAAGTAGCTCGTATTTTGTATTTAGCGCCTGGTATCTAATAAAACCTATTCGAGGTTTCACCTCGAATAAACCTCGAGTGGAAAAATAAAATATGACAAAATTTCTTTTGCCTTTCTTATATTCGCTGGGGACTACGGTTGTGACGATTTATTTTTTGATATGGCTCAAAAAAAAGTATAACTATTCTGCGATCAAACGATTCGGAGGCTTGGTTATTATCTTGGTATTTATAGCCTTTGTCTTGGCGGATAAAAATCTGGTCATTACAGGGCCAATTTGGGGAATAATTATCGGGGGCGCATTAATATTTATTTTTGGGCTCTGGGACGATCTAAAAAATTTGAATTGGAAGTGGCAGCTGTTGTTCCAAATAATAATAGCTGTGACGGTCATATTTTTCGGTGTTCGAAGTGGATATATCGCCGGTCCTCTAGGCGGGCTGATAAATCTGGGAAATCCCATAATCTACTTCGCGCTCTTTACTGCATACTTTTTGGTTTTTATAAATTCTCTGAACTGGCTTGATGGCGTTGACGGATTAAGCGGGGGAGTCGCGTTCGTAGCTCTTGTGGTGATATTTCTGCTGAGTTTCAAGCCTGAAGTGAATCAGCCTGCCGTGGCCATTTTATGCTCAATTCTGGGTGGAACTATTCTGGCATTTCTAATTTTTAATTTTTCGCCTGCCAGGATTTTTGCAGGAACGTCTGGTGCGTGGTTTTTTGGTTTTGCGCTTGCCGCCCTGTCGATTTTTGCCGGAGCGAAAATTGCAACGACCTTGATAGCCGTTCTGATTCCGGTTCTTGATTTTATTTGGGTGATTCTGGAGCGGTATCGCGAGGGACAATCCATCTTTTCAAAAGATGATCGACATCTTCACTTCAAGTTGCTAAAATTCGGGATAGGCGAAGTTAAGGTCGTATTATTTTTATGTTTTTTGACTTTATTGATAGGCGCGGCATCTTTAGCGCTGTCCGCAAGCGGGAAAATATTCCTCATGGTTATTTTTTCATTTTTGTATTTTTTTACAATTAGCAAACTAAAGGCTAAGATCGAAAACATATGAATAAAAAAACGGGCCTCGTGATTTTTATAATTGCTATCATCGTGGTTCTTATTTTTATAGCCATGAATTACATTCGTTCTGAGATATACTCTAGTGACGGTAATCCCATAAAAAATATTTACGTCAAAAACGTACCGGTGAAAGTTGAGGTAGTCAACTCAAAGGAAAAAATAGAAAAAGGCCTTGCCGGGCGCGCGAGTATTTCGCCTGGGAGAGGGATGCTGTTTTTGATGCCGAATTCGGATTATCAGAAATTCTGGATGAAAGGCATGCAATTTTCCATCGATATCATTTGGATTTCGCAGGATAAGGTGACGGGATGTGAAAAAAACATCTCACCTCAGGATGACAGGATTTTCACTTCACCCGCGCCCTCCAGTTCGGTGCTTGAAGTTCCAGAAGGTTTTTGCGACAAAAATATGATTAGCGTTAATGACTCCATCAGGCAATAATCCGCTTGCCTAAATTTCAGCGGTTTGCTAGACTGGGCGTGCATAAAAAATCTATAAACAAGTAATTAAAAAAACAAGCTCATGGATACAAATAAAGAAAAGCCTAATTTGTGGAAAAAGTTTAGAATTACGGAGAATTTAGTCAACTCTTTGCTGATTCTTATCCTCGGATTTTTAATCGGGGTCGCGGTTAAAACCGAAGCAAAGAAAAGAATAACTATCGGCTATGATGACTATACGGCTTCACAGATGAAGCAAGGGTTTAATCTGATGGAGAAAACGCCCGCTCCAGCTCAGAGCGTTAACGACAGCGGTGACAGCCAGCAACCACCGACAAACGGGGATGTGCAAACCCAGCCGGAAAGCACGGGCGAGGTGCCGACACCCGTTGCTCAGTAGACTAAACGTAATTAGTTTTATTTTAATTAAATGGAAGAAAAAGACACAAGTATCAAGGAGGAAAAAGAAAATTCACAGCCGGACACGGAAGTGAATGAAAAAAAAGAACATGGGACCGATGAGCCCAAAAAAGATTACAAAAAGAGGATGAAAAATTACGTCTCCATCATTATTTTGTTAGCCGGACTTCTTCTGGGCAGCATTTTCGTGGACGTTGCTCAATTTTTCAGCAAGCAAGGTTTTTCACCGCGAGCTTTAAAAAATGTTGATGTTGTCCCTTTTGAGGGGAAAACCTGGGTTGCCTACAATGAACCTGTCGTGAATGTTAGAGTTCTTACAGACAGCAAATGCGCGGAATGTGATCCAACCGAACCATTAAAATGGCTAAAGAGAGTGGTTCCGACGCTGCTTGCTAGCAAAGTTGAAGTGGATTCCCCTGAGGGGCAGGCGATGCTTTCAGAGTTCAAAGTAAAAAGCATTCCGGCTTTTGTGTTCGACGAAAATGTCACCAAGACGGATGTCTACGCTCAAGCTCAAGGAATTTTCACAAAAGTTGGCGATGGATATCTTATGGATACCGAACAAGTTGGAATAAAATCAGGTAAATTTCTGGAAACTCCGACAGTATCCGATGACGATGCCCAAGTTGGCCCGAAAGACGCTAAAGTAAAGGTGGTCCTATTCAGCGATTTTCAATGCCCGTACTGTAAAACTTTTTATGACACTTACAAGCAAGCAATAAACGAATATAAAGATCGGGTGCTTTTCGTGTTTAAGCACGTTCCGCTGGACTTCCATAAGCAAGCGATGAATGCAGCAATGGCTGGTGAATGTGCTCAAGAACAGGGTAAGTTTTGGGAAATGTCAGATAAACTATACGCAACCCAAGCTGATTGGGGCAATACTGATGGGACAGCAAAATTCAAGACATATGCCGCGCAATTGGGATTAAACACAGCTAAATTCAACCAATGCATGGATGAGTCTAAATACAAAGATCAGATTGCCGCGGACCAAGCTCAAGCTCAGGAATTCGGGATTTCCGGAACTCCTTCATTCTTCGTCAATGATCAATTCTTTGGCGGCGTAGTGAGCTATGAAGAGCTAAAGCAGTCGATTGACGCGCAATTGGCGAATTAGAGTTAAGATAGAGATTTGAGAGTTTTTGGGAAATCGGGTTTAATCGCCCGATTTCTTTTTGTAATTGTACTTCTATGCTATAATATTTTTATGAAAATTGGGAAAAAAATTTTTGAAATTATTTTTCACGCTCGAGGCGGACAAGGAGCCAAGACTGCTGCTGAGCTTTTAGCGCAGGCGGCGCTCGCGGAAGGAAAATTTGTACAAGCGTTTCCGGACTTTGGTCCCGAAAGAAGCGGTGCGCCTGTGCGTACTTATGTTAGGATTTCCGATGAGCCAATCCGCACCCACGAACCGGTGGTAGATCCGGATATGGTGGCCGTTCTCGATGAAACATTGCTTGGAATCGCGAATGTTTCCAATAATCTCGATGAAAATGAAACTCTCATAGTCAACACGACTCAAGATAGAGGTACAATTTCGCAAAAGACGGGCTACGTCGGAAATATTTATCCGATAGATGCGACGGGTCTCTCGATGGAAATTATTGGCGAGCCTAGGCCGAATACAGCGATACTGGGAAAAATCATAAAGATCTCAGAGATTGTGAAACTCGAGAGTTTGACGGACTCGTTTCGGGAAAAATACGCGGAAAAAATAGGATCAGAAAAAACAGAAAAAAATATTTCAGCGATTGAAAAAGCCTACGATAGCTATTAGTCTTCCGAAGATCGATGATTAGAAATCTGAAACAATAAGCAAAATTATGAGCGAGGAATGGAAAACAATTGAAGAAGGCGCAGTGATTAAGCATGATATCAAAAAAGCGCCGATTACGGGCAATTGGAGATATATGAAGCCAACCGTCGACAAAAAATCCTGCATTGGATGCGGGCAGTGCATGCCTTTCTGCCCCGAAGCCGCAATTGATTACGATTCTGAACGAAAAGCGGATATTGATTATGATTTTTGCAAAGGCTGCGGAGTTTGCGCGACAGTTTGTCCCAAAAAAGCAATTAGAATGGGAAAAAATACATAATGCTCCGTGCATGATTGAAAGAAAAAAAAGTTTAATTTATTCCGAGTTAGAAAAGAAGATTCCAGAAATGCAGTTAGCATCTCAGAAGGGAATGCAATTTAGCATGTCATCTGAAGCCGAGAAATACTTGGAGGGATTCAGAGATAAAATTTCTAGCACCCACAGTTTAAATGCGGGAAAGGATTCGACGGTTTATCTGGTGAAACTGGAGGGTTTTGAAGATCGAACCCAGCTTGTAAAAGTTTATGACAATCTAGAACGAAGGTTAAAAAAGAAGAAGGACTTAGTTCCTGTTCTGAAAGAATATTACGAGGTCATGAGAGACGTACAAAAATATCTAGTCAAAAATATTAATCCCCTAAATAAAAAAATAAAAATTGAAAAAATGGAATATTCGCCAGAATTTTCTGTTTCTCAATGCGGTATCTTAATTGAAAAAAATAACCAGGTTGGCTCATGGATAAGAAGCTGGATTCCGGGAAAAAATTTTAACGAAAACATGTCGGAAATTAGTGGAAGATGGAAAATATCTGATTATGTTGATGAAGTGTGTAATCATCTCTCAGAAGTGTTTGGTTATAATATTAATCCTGGCATGATGAATTATAAGGTGCTTATCGATCATAGGGAGAAAAAAATCAAGATAACATTCACTGATCTGGCAAATAACATATTAGACTTTGTTGATTTTTCTAGGAGACTGTAAAATTTTTTATATCATGAATAATTTTAAAAAAATTGCTCTTACTGGTGGGGCTGCGGCGGCGGAAGCCTTGAAGCAGATCAATCCGGATGTGATGCCGGTTTATCCCATTACGCCGCAAACGCCGATCATTGAAACTTTTGCCAAGTTTGTAGCTGATGGAGAAGCCGATACGGAAATAATTCAGGTGGAATCAGAACATAGCGCCATGAGCGCGGCAATGGGATCTCAGGCGGCCGGGGCGCGAACAGTAACCGCGTCCAGCTCGCAGGGGATTATGCTTATGAGTGAGGTATTGCCGATTGTTTCCGGTTCGCGCTTGCCGGTTCTTATGGCAGTAAGCGCGCGGGCTATTTCAGGCCCGATAAACATCCATGGGGATCACGAAGATGTTATGGCGGTCCGCGATTTGGGTTGGATCCAAATATTTTCTGAAAACGCGCAGGAAGTTTACGATAATATGTTTATCGCCCTGAAGCTCGCGGAAAAAAGCCGGCTTCCCGCCATGGTTATTATGGATGGCTTTATAACTTCGCACAGCGTAGAAAATCTCGAGATTATCGAGACCGCTGAAATTAAAAAATATATCGGTGAGTATAGTCCGGAACAATTTTTGTTGGATACTGATAATCCGGTTATTTTCGGGCCTGTCAGTCTCCAGAATTCCTTTTTTGAGTTTAAGCGCCAAGAAGCGGAAGCGATGAAAGAATCTCTGATGAATTATGGAGAAGTTGCGGCGGAATTTCAGAAGATCAGTGGAAGAGCGCATGATTATTTTGAAGGTTACCGGCTGGAGGACGCGGACAGAGTTGTCGTCGTAATGGGTTCCACGGCTGGAACGGTGAAAGTTGTTGTGGATGAACTAAGGGAGCAAGGAGAGAAGGTGGGCTTGCTAAAAGTAAAATTGTTCAGGCCATTTCCTTTTGAAAAAATAGGGGATGCCTTAAAAAAGGCGAAAAGCATTGCTGTTCTTGACCGCTCAATTTCATTTGGAAGCGTAGCGCCCCTCTATGGCGAAATAGTAAATAGCCTATTCTCAATTCTCAGTTCTCCATTCTCAATTCATTCTTATATTTATGGCTTGGGCGGAAGAGAAATATTCGCAAAAGACATTAAAAAAGTTTATGAAGATCTAAAGGTTACGAGCAAGGAAAAAGTAAAATATATCGGACTTAAATAAATGAACAAAAATCTAACCAATAAATTTGCTCCCGGACATTCCACCTGCGCGGGCTGCGGAATTCCAGCAATTGTGCGAACAGTGCTGGGCGCGACGGATGATCCCGTGGTCGTTATCAACGCAACGGGCTGCCTTGAGGTAACCTCGACCCTATATCCATATTCATCCTGGAAGGTGCCTTTTATCCACAATGCGTTTGAAAATGCCGGAGCGACTGCTTCCGGCGTGGAAACAGCCTACAAGGCACTGGTAAAGCGCGGGAAAATTCCGAAAAGGAAAAAAATAAAATTCGTTGCATTCGGCGGAGACGGTGGAACCTACGATATCGGGCTGCAAAGTCTTTCCGGAGCGCTGGAGCGCGGGCATCAGTTTCTCTATGTTTGTTATGATAATGAGGGTTATATGAATACTGGAGGGCAGAGGAGCGGCGCAACGCCCTATGGCGCGGACACGGAAACCACTCCGGCCGGGAGAATCAGTTTTGGAAAAGGGGAAAAAAGAAAAGACTTGATGTCGATCGTGATTGCTCACCATATCCGCTATGCGGCGCAATCGAATGCCGCCTATCTTCGTGACCTTGAAATGAAAGCGAAAAAAGCATTTGAGGCGGAAGGGCCAAGTTTTTTGCTGGTTCTTCAGCCTTGCACGAATCTTTGGAAATATCCCACGTCCGAATATGTGCGAATAGGGAAGCTCGCGACTGAAACAAATTTTTGGCCGCTTTATGAATACGAAAATGGCAAATATAAGATAAATTGGGCAACTGAGAATCCGAAACCGATTGAGGAATTTATCAAAACACAGGGCCGGTTCAAACATTTATTCAAACCAGGAAACGAGGAAGTAATTAAGGAAATTCAAAAGGAAATACGCAATAATTGGGAAGAACTGGTGAATTTAGCGGAGGTATAAAAGCCGAGTCTTGAAAAAATATTTCAATAATAGCGTAATAAATAAGCGTAAGAAAAATATGGCAAAACCCAAAGTAGATGAAGAACTTTGCATTGGATGCGGGACATGCGAAGCTCTTTGCCCAAAAGCATTTAAAATTGAAGATGGAAAATCGCATGTCATCGCGGAGGATTGCGGCGACTGTGATTGTGCTGAGGTCGTGAGTAGCTGCCCCGTAAATGCGATCTCCCTCGAAAAATAATAAGTTAATATAGTATTGGCCATTAACCATTGATATCGACTATGATTAGTGGACAGCAATTTTATCGATGAGTGAAAACGAAAATAATAATAAGCCGAAGAGTGATATTAACAAGATAATTGTCATTGTAGTTTTGGTTTCCCTTCTCCTTTCTTCTTTTTTTGGAGCATTATTTGGGTTTATGGCGGCAGGCTTGAGTCAAAGTAAGATTTTGCCGAAAATCGAAAGTGTAATTCCCGGTTTCAAAAATAAAGGATCCTCTTCCAGTAGCAAATCCAATACTCAGACCATAAGTGTTCCTGACGAAGAATCAGCGGTAATCCAGGCGGTAAAAAAGGATTCCCCGGCGGTGGTGAGCATTATCATTTCCAAGAACGTGCCGCAAGCGACGGACTTTTTTTCCGATCCTTTTTTTGATCCATTCGGCTTTCAGCAGCAAGCGCCGAGTCAAAATCAAGGACAAGGGAGTAACGGAAGTCAAAAGCAGGAAGTCGGAGCTGGGTCGGGATTTATTGTTTCGAGCGACGGTTTAGTGGTGACCAATAAACACGTTATATCCGATCAAAATGCCGACTATACCGTGATGACAAGCGATGGGAAAAAATATGACGCAAAAGTTCAGGCAATCGATCCCGCGAATGATTTAGGTGTTTTGAAAATAGACGCGGCTAATCTGCCCGTTTTGGAGTTGGGTGATTCTTCAAATTTACAAATCGGCCAAACTGTAATAGCGATCGGAAATTCGTTGGGAGAATTCAGAAATACGGTAAGTAAGGGTGTGATCTCGGGGTTGAAGCGAAATGTCTCGGCGGGTTCCGGATTCGGCCAATCTGAACAGCTAAGCCAAGTTATTCAGACGGATGCGGCAATTAACCCCGGCAATTCAGGCGGACCTCTTCTCGACATCCAAGGAAAAGTCATTGGGGTCAATGTAGCTATGGCGCAGGGCGCGGAAAACATCGGTTTTGCGCTTCCAGTCAACCTAGTGAAAAAAGACATTGAAAGCGTGAACAGCCAAGGGAAAATTACCCAGCCTTATATCGGCGTGCGTTATATGCCTATTGATCAGCAAATCCAGAAAGACAATAATCTGCCTTTTGATTACGGCGCGTTGGTCGTTCGCGGCCAGACCGTGACGGACTTCGCCGTTATTCCCGGAAGCCCGGCGGATAAAGCGGGAATTGTTGAAAACGACATCATTCTTGAGGTGAACGGAGTGAAGGTTAATGTCGACCATTCGCTCGCAAGCCTTTTGGGGCAATACAATGTTGGTGACACCGTTACGCTTACCATTTGGCACAAGGGAGACACAAAAACGGTCCAGATAACGCTGGAAGCAAGACAGTAAGATAAGGCAAACAGGCAAGCTATATTTTATTGAGTTGTCTAGGGCGATGATTATTCGCCCTAGATTTTGTTTTAGGCTTTGTTTGGGCTATAATTCAGATATGGCCGCGCAAGCGAAGCAAAATATATACAATCTTTCTCCAAAAGAGATATTTCGAAAATTTTCTACCAGCCTGGATGGCCTTTTGGATAAGGAAGCCGGTGAAAGGTTAAAAGAATACGGTCCGAACAGGATTGAAAAAAAACAAAGATGGCGCTGGGCTAAATTAGCCGGGCATCAATTTAACGACGCCTTAGTGTGGATTCTTTTAGTCGCGGCGATTCTGGCGCTTTTATTCGGAGAATATCGCGATGTTACGATAATTTTGATTATCGTTTTTTTAAACGCGATTATTGGATTCACGCAGGAATGGAAGGCGGAAAGAATCATGGATCGGATACAAAATTTGGCGTCGGATAAAGCGACTGTTTTCCGAAATGGAAGAAAATATGAAATCGAAGCTTCAAAAATCGTGCCAGGGGATATCGTTTTTGTTGCTAGTGGGGATAGCGTGCCGGCAGACGGGTACATCGTTGAAAGCTACAACTTTCACACGAATAGCTTTATTTTCACGGGGGAATCAAAGCCCGAAAAAAAAGGGGCTGAAATTTGCGCTGAAAAAAATTTGCCGATTGCGGATATCAGCAATATGGTTTTCACAGGGGAACAGATAACAATGGGGGAGGCAAAATTTATCGTAACAGGAACGGGAATGAGGACGGAACTTGGCAAGATCGCCCAGCTTGCTACGGAGATTACGGATGAACTTACTCCGCTCCAGAAAAAAATGCGGACACTTGGCAGAGACGTTTCGATTCTCGCGGCTTTAATCGCGCTTGCGGTGGTGGTGGCAGGAGGGTTTCATAAGCTGTCATGGTATCAAAATTTCCTTTTTGCCCTGGCCGTGGCCGTTTCAGTGGTGCCGGAAGGGCTACCGGCCGCGCTTTCCATTGCTCTTTCGCTGGGAATGAAAAAATTATTAAAGGTCAAGGTGCTCGTAAAAAAATTAATCGCAGTTGAGACCTTAGGCTCGGTGAACATAGTTTGCACAGATAAGACCGGGACGATCACAAAAAACGAGCTCATGGTAACGAAAATTATTTTAGATGAAAAAGAAATTGAAGTAAGCGGAGAAGGGTATAGCCCGGTTGGCAAATTTTTATTGCAGGGGGCGCCGGCAGATCCGAAAGATATAATGAATCTTGATTTTATTCTTAAGATCGGGGCGCTCTGCAACGACGCGAGTTTAGTAAAAGAGGGTGAAAACTATAAGATTATCGGCGACCCCACGGAGGGAGCGCTGGTTGTGGCGGCCAGAAAATATAATTCTGACGAAAAATTTTACGAAACAGGGGAGACCAAGATTGATGAAAATCCCTTCGAATCTGAAAGGATGCGCATGAGCGTTGTTTTTGAAAATAAGCAAGCCGGCAAAAAAGGGCTGTTTTCCTTTGTTAAAGGCTCGCCGGACGCGCTGCTGGGCCTCTCCCCCAAAAAATTAACTGAAAAGGGGATAGTCCCCTTCTCTGATGGCGAAAAAAAGAAAATAAAAGAAATTTATGACCGAATGTCGGCTGAGGCGCTTCGAGTTTTAGCTTTCGCCTATCGGCCTGTCAAAATTTCCAGCCTTGATAAGACAGGCTCGCAAAAAATTTCAATCGGTGATGCCGAGAAAGATTTAATCTGGGTCGGAATGATGGCTATGATCGATCCTCCAAGATCGGATGTCGCCAAGGCGATAAGGGAGTGTCAAGAATCCGGCATAAAAGTAATTATGATCACGGGAGACTATGAAGTGACTGCGGCAGCAATTGCAAAACAAGTCGGTTTACTGGATACTAATTCCCAATCCCAAATATCCGATAAAATTTCAAATGAAATCCAAAACATAAATGACAAAAATAATTTTGTTATAAATGGAAGAACGCTAAATGCCTTGTCGGATAGCGAGATTATAAAAAGGATAAGAAACGGCGTTTCTGTTTTTGCCCGCATCACGCCTGAGCAAAAATTGAGAATTGCCGGCGCCCTAAAAAAATCCGGAGCTGTGATAGCGATGACCGGAGACGGTGTAAATGACGCGCCGGCGCTTAAGCGGGCGGATATCGGTGTCGCGATGGGGAAGATCGGAACTGACGTTTCCAAGGAAGCCGCGGACATGATCCTACTTGATGACAACTTCGCCTCAATTGTCGCCGGTATCAAAGAAGGACGGACTATTTATCAGAACATAAGAAAATTCATATATTACGTGTTCTCTTCGAATTCCAGCGAATTTCTCACGGTGATATTCGGGACTCTGCTCTCAATCCCATCCCCTATCACGGCAGTTCAGATTTTGGCTATTGATTTGGGTACTGATATTTTTCCATCGCTTGCTTTGGGTTTGGAGCCGGCTGAACCGGGAATTATGAAAAAGAAGCCTTTTGATCCCAAGGAACGCCTTATCGGTTCGGGTGGGTTTCTGAGACTGATTTACGTCGGGTTTATCATGACAGTCGGAGCTATTTTTGCCTTTTTATGGTCAATGAAACGGGGAGGCTGGGATTTCGGACAAAAAATAGACTTTAACTCGGCACTTTACATCAAATCTACCGCGACAACCTATGCGGTACTGGCGATGACCCAGATGGCAAACCTGATGCAAGCCAGGTCGGAAAAACTTTCGGTTTTCAAAATTGGATTTTTCAAAAATAAATACGCTATCGGAGCCATAGTCATTTCGGTGGGAATGTTGATTTCATTCATGTATGTGCCATTTTTTCAGAAGAGCCTGCATATGGCGCCGATTGATTTTTGGGATTGGATGGTTGTAGTCGGCGCAACATTGACAGTGTTTATTTTTGAAGAAGCCAGAAAAGCGGGAAATGGTAAATAAAAGCGGGAGTCATTTTGTAATAAAGAAAAATACCATGCTAAATCTCAAAATCGCGAAAATATTCAATCAGATGGCTCAGTATTACATGATGAAGAACGACAAATTTCGACCCCGGGCTTATGAGCGGGCTGCCAGGCTTATCGATGGAATGGAGGATGACCTTGAAAAAATCTATGAAAAAGACGGATTGAAAGGCTTGATGGGAATTCAGGGGATAGGAAGGGGTCTCGCTGAACACATTGAAGAATATATAAAGACAGGGAAGATAAAAGTGTTTGAAGGGCTGAAAAAGGAAGCTCCCCTCGATCTCGAAAGCTTCTCCGCGGTTGAAGGTGTCGGGCCGAAAATGCTGATGGCGCTTTATGACAATCTTGGCATAAAAAATATAAAGGACCTTGAAAAAGCGGCCAGGGCAGGGAAGATACGCGCTCTCCCCCGCTTTGGCGAAAAATCGGAAGAGAATATTTTGCGTTCCATTGAGCTTTCGCGCGAGCACCAAGGAAGATTTCTTCTGGGCTACGTCTCCCCTATCGCGCACGAAATGGAAAGCAATCTAGCTTCTGTTTCCGGCGCGGAAAAAATCATCACTTGCGGATCTTTCCGGCGGCGGAAAGAAACAGTCGGCGACATTGATATCCTGGCTCAGGCCGAGGACTCATCCGCGGTTATGGAATATTTTTCCTCGATGCCGAATGTTGAGAAAATTATCGCAAAAGGCGACACCAAAACCAGCGTACGGCTGGATAGCGGGATTGACGCGGACTTGCGGGTTGTTCCTGAAAAATCTTTTGGCGCGGCGATGCAATATTTTACGGGAAACAAGGACCATAATATTGAACTCCGAAAAATTGCCATCAAGAAAGGATGGAAGCTAAATGAATACGGACTGTTTGATTCGCGGGGCAAACTGATCGCCGGAAAAACGGAGGAAGAAATATATAAAAAGTTGGGGCTGGATTGGATGCCGCCGGAAATGCGCGAGAACCGGGGAGAAATCGAGCTCGCCCAAAAACACGAGTTGCCCCATATAGTCGGATATGAAGATGTGATAGCGGACCTCCAGATGCATACGACCTATTCGGACGGTGCGCATACGGTCTTGGAAATGGCGGAAGCGGCAAAAAAACTGGGCAGAAAATATATTGCGATCACGGATCACGTAGGGCATCTGAAAATCGCGGGCGCAATGGACGTAAAGACAATCGAAAGGCAATGGCGAGAGATTGAAAAAGTCGACAAAGAGTTGGCAGGCATTAAGATTTTCAAAGGTTGCGAAGTAGATATCAATCCGGATGGAACAATCGCGCTTGCTGACAAGTATCTCGCGAAATTTGATATTGTGTTGGGTTCAATCCATTCGAATTTCAAAATGCCAAAGGCTGAAATGACCAAAAGATTGGTCCGCGCGATGGAAAATTCGCACGTGGACATTATTTCCCACCCCACGGGACGCGTGATTCATCAAAGAGCCGGCTATGAGCTGGATCTGGAAGAAATATTCCGGGCTGCTGTTCGAACAAAAACGATCCTTGAAATAAACAGCTTTCCGGACAGGCTCGACCTGAATGACATTAATACCAGACGAGCTATCGAGCGCGGAGTCAAATTATCCCTGGGGACCGATGCTCACAGCAAAACCCAGCTGCATTACCTCGATTTGGGAATTGCGCAAGCCCGTCGGGGCTGGGCAACAAAAAAGGATATCGTGAATTGCCTGGATGAAAAAAAGCTAGTTGGATTTTTGGAAGAAAAATAAGTTATTTAAAATAATGACAATAAAAAAGGGTAGCGCATCGAGCGCCACCCAAGAGGGAGTTAATAATATAGAGGTATGGGGAAATCAAATCTTACAGAACGTGCCCCCCCGAAGTTTCCATGTGCAGCCCTCCTGATCTTCCAGAAACCAGGCCTTGCTGGTCCGATCCTGGAACATCACACCCTTGAGGCCCTGAGTCTTCTTGGCTTTGCGGGCGTCGGCCAGACTGGCGCCCACGTCAAAGGTTTTTTCCGCTGGCAGAGGAGTCAGCTTGGCGACCTTGGCGGGAGCATTGGGCTCTGCGGCCTTGGCCACAACATCCGTCGGCTTAGCCGCCGGGGCCGGTGCAGCAGTCTGTTGAGTGGCTTGCATCGCTTCCGGTGCGCCTTGGGCTGGTGCGGGGGTTTCGGTCGCCTTTTTAACAGCGACTGCGCCGGCAGCCGTTCCGCCTGCGATCATAGCCCCTTGAGCAATTAAGTAAGGCAGGGCGGCGGCTGCAATGCAGCCAGAAGATAAAAGGGAAAGCCCGCCGAGGACGAGAACCGCGAGAATATTTCTGAACCGTTTCATGAAGAGCCTCCTGTGCTACAAAGATTTTTTGTTTGTGAATAATTGATAGCACATTAATCTAAATATGTCAAGTATTTCTGTCAACAGGATGTTAAATTTAGCATTAATATAATAAAAATGGCATTTGAAAAATCCGTCGGGGCGGTGGTGTTCCGGAAAGAGAAAAATAAAATTTTATACCTCCTAATCCAGCATCCGGGCGTTTCCGATGATAAAGAAGGCGGTCATTGGGATTTTCCCAAAGGCCACATGGAAAAAGGGGAGACTTGGGAAGATACGCTTCGTCGGGAAGTCGAAGAAGAGACTGGGATAACAAAGCTCAGAATCACTCCGGGATTTTATACCTGGATAAGATATTTCTATCGCGCTAAAGGCACTGAAAAAAGCAGGCGCAGAGGCTCAGGGAAGGGCATAAATATATTTAAAATCGTCACATACTATCTGGCCGAAACCGCGCAAAAGGAAGTCAAACTGTCTTTTGAGCATGTGGATTACGCCTGGCTGGAATATAAGCAGGCAATTGAGCGTATTACTTACCAGAAATCCAAGAAAGTACTGGAAAAGGGGCACGCCTTTCTACTATCAAACGTAAAGCCAATAGCCCTGAAGGTAAAATAACCATAGGAATAAAATATATATGGAAAAAGTGATCGAACCGTCAATTGAAAATCTCTTGCTTCAGCTCAAAAGGATGGCGGTGCGAGAGCTGGTGACCGACGAAGCCGGTTATGAGGAATTAGTGGATGAGCTGATCGCGGACAAGCTGGAATGGGGCGAGCTTCAGGACGATGAAGATAATGTAGCGCTGCGGGAGGATTTGATTCAGCGTTGGCCACAGGTTGAGGAATACATCAAGAGAAATTCCACCTTGAATCCATAATAACGGATGGGTAGGTTTTAGCTGAATCCCCTAGAATATTTTATTGCTTTCTGATATAATACTAATGTGAAAATTGCATTAGAAGTTTTGTTTATATGTCCAATCATAGGAAAATTTGGATAAAATTTGTTTTGGTTATCGCGCTGTTTTGCGTAACGGCGTTGATTTCTTATCCCAAGCCTGTCTCTAAACCGGCCTGGCTTGGAAATTTTTTGTCTAAATTCAAGATAAATCTCGGGCTGGATCTCCAGGGAGGCATCCACCTTATTTATAAAGTTGATACCAGCGGAGTGGACCAGTCGAAAGTTGAAGAAGCTCTCAATGGCTTGCAAGATGTGATTGAGCGGAGGGTTAACGCTTTCGGAGTGGCCGAGCCGGTTATCGAGACTTCAAAGTCTGGCGGAGAACAAAGGCTGATAGTGGAGCTCGCGGGAGTGAAAGATATTGAACAGGCGAAAGAGATGATAAAGGAGACACCTTTTATGGAATTCAAGAAAGAGTCCGCGCAAGCTGCCCCGGCTGCCCAGTTAAGTCCCGAAGATCAGAAATACAACGCGGACCAGAAGGTAAAAGCGGAGGATCTCTTGAAGCAAATCCAAAATGGATCTGACTTTTCAGAATTGGCCAAACAATATTCCGAAGATCCGGGCTCAAAGGACCAGGGTGGAGATTTGGGTTTTGTAAAACGCGGCGCATTCGTTCCGGAATTTGATAAAGTGCTGTTTGACAGCGATCTCGCGCCTGGACAGGTTTATCCTCAGGTAGTCGAAACGCAATTTGGATATCATATAATCAAAAAAATCGAAGAGCGCGGAGAAGGGGACGATAAAGAAGTTCATGCCCAACATATTTTGCTTTCAATAAAAAATCCGGAGCTTGAAGCTCAGATGGCCGGGCCGCAGTTTGAATCAACCGGACTCTCGGGTAAAAACTTAAAGAGGGCGGATGTAACTTTTGATCCGCAGACCAATAAACCCCAAGTCGCGATCGAATTTGACAGTGAGGGGGCGAAAATGTTCGCTCAAATCACCAAAGAAAATATCGGAAAGCGCATCGCTATTTATCTCGACGGCCAGGTTATCAGCGCGCCGACGGTTCAAACCGAAATCACGGACGGGAAAGCCGTCATTACGGGTAATTTTACGCTGGATGAATCGAAAAAACTGGCGCAAAGACTCAATGAAGGGGCGCTTCCAATGCCAATAACTCTCATAGGCCAGCAGAGCGTTGAGGCCTCACTCGGCCAGATTTCTCTGACAAAGAGCCTTAAGGCCGGATTGATTGGGATCGTGCTGGTAATGATCTTTATGATTTTCTATTATCGCCTGCTGGGGCTAATTGCTTCTCTCGCGCTCCTGATATATACCTCGATCATGGTTGCTATTTTTAAGTTCTCCGGGTTTACGCCGTGGTCGATTACCTTGACTTTAGCTGGAATTGCCGGCTTTATTTTGTCGGTGGGAATGGCTGTTGACGCCAATATTTTGATATTTGAACGCAGCAAAGAGGAAATGAGAAAAGGGAGGAGTTTAGCGGGAGCTATCGAAGAGGGGTTTCACCGGGCCTGGCCGAGCATTCGCGACAGTAATATTTCCACGATAATCACGTCATTAATACTTATCTGGTTTGGAAGCGGTTTTGTGAAAGGGTTTGCCCTAACTCTGCTCCTGGGAGTGTTGGTTAGTATGTTCACGGCAATTGTAATCGTCCGGATTCTGCTGACTGCTCTTATCGGCGAATGGGCGGAGAAGAGAAGGGGATTGATATTGGTTTCACATGAAGGAGATAAAAATGTCAGCGATCAGGAAGAGATAAAATCTTAACTAAAAACGAAGAGCTAAAATGTAAAAATAACAGCTAAAAACCAAAAGCCTTGTTCCCTTTTTGTTGCTTTTAGTTTTTCACTCTTAGTTTTTACTTACGTTATGTACAATATCCTGAAATATAGAAAATATTTTTACATTTTTTCCGGGACGCTTATCATCTTGAGCATCGCGGCGCTTTCGGTATGGGGACTGCGCTATGGCCTCGATTTCACGGGCGGAACGCTCATGGAGGTGAAATTTTCGGGCGATACTATTCCAAAAAGCGATGAAATCAAAAGCGTTCTCTCAGAAGCGGGTGTTTCGGATGCCACAATCCAGCCTTCCCAAGACAACACCTTCATAATCAGATACCAGAATTCCGACGACGAACTGAACAAAAAAGTCGTCGGTGATCTTAAGGCGAAATATCCTACCGCCGAAAATACGAGATTGGATTATATTGGTTCTTCCATATCGTCTGAGCTTAAGCATAAATCAATTTTTGCCCTCATTGTGGCTGTGGTCGGAATCGCCCTCTATATCGCGTATGCTTTTCGCAAAGTCTCGCGGCCGGTGGAATCTTGGAAATACGGCATTGGAGCGATAATCGCGCTTGTTCATGATGTTCTGATTACAGTCGGGATTTTTGCCATTCTGGGAAAATTTTTTGGCATTGAAATTGATTCAGCATTTATCGCGGCCCTGCTAACAATTCTTGGATTTTCAGTGCATGATACAATTGTTGTTTATGACCGGACGCGGGAGAATTTATTGAGAGCAAGCGGGAAAGAGGATTTCAGCCAAGTGGTTAACCGAAGCTTGAACGAGACCATGGCGAGATCTATCAATACATCCCTGACTGTTATTGTCACTTTGCTGGCGATATTCGTTTTTGGAGGAGAATCCATCAGAAATTTTACCCTCGCCCTTCTCATTGGCATAACCTTTGGAACATATTCATCCATATTTGTCGCGTCCGCGCTAATGGTCGATTGGTGGAAATGGGAGCAGCGGAAAGGTTAGGATTTGCAGATATCTGACTATTCGTAAAATAAATAATTTCTGCACTTTTACATTTACAAAACATCCAATTCGCGTCTTGCATGAGGGTAATATAAAATATTAGACCCCATACTTGACATAAATAGTAAATATATGTTATGATTCAGAATCAGTAAAATAAAGCTGATAAGCATAACTTATAATTTACTTTTGTTCACGCGTATTTTAGCTATAATAAGCCAAAAAGTAGCTTAGGCGTGAGGATAATAATATGATAGCAAGTCGCGAAAAGCAGAGTTTTCCAGAAACCGGCATGGTTAAAAAAATATCGGTTTCCGGTGGTGATATCCAATCTATAATTATTGATTTACTCAGCGCGCTTGGCGCTAAGCAAAAACTGATAATTTCGAGCCGTTTTGGTCTAGCCGGAAGCGAACCGAAGACTCTGGAATCCATTGGAAAAAACTTGAATATAACCCGGGAAAGAGTTAGGCAAATTGAGACTGACGCCATTAGTCAATTGAAAAAGTCCGAGAAAAAATCTGAATTAGGGGATATTTTAGCTGTCGTCTCGGAGGTTTTGAAAGAAAAGGGCGGAATCGGATATACCGAAAGTTTGGTGAAATCAGTATACAAACGCCATTTCAGCAAGGACGTGGTAAGCGAAGAAGAAGGACGGTTAATGGAAATAATTTTTTTGATAGCGGGACTAAAGCGAGTGAAAAGCAACCGGGAACTTTCCGAGAGCTGGTCGCATGAAAGCTTTAACGCGAAAAAGTTTCGTCAGATCGTTGAATGGCTTGAAAATATTTTGAACGATTCAAAAAAAGTATACTCAATTTCTGAAATAGAAAAGATTTTTAAAAGCTCTGAATTGGCTGAAAAATTTCCGGAAATTGACGCGGTTCAACTGGAGAGTTTTCTGGAAGTTTCCAAGAAATTCGGCCGCAATGTGTTCGGAGATTGGGGAAAAGCCAAGTGGCCTCTCATAAAGCCCAGGGGTGTCCGGGAAAAAGCTACGCTGGTTCTTCAAAAAATCGGAAAACCCCTACATTTCAAAGAAGTAAGTCGGTTGATTGAAGAATATAAATTAAGCCTGAAAAAAGTCCATCCGCAGACCGTGCATAATGAATTGATCCGTGATAAGAGATTTGTACTGGTCGGCCGCGGAACCTACGCGCTCCGGGAATGGGGCTACGAGGAAGGGACGGTAAAGGATGTTATAGTATCGCTCATCAAAGGCGCCGGAGGATTTTTAGCCAAAGACAGTTTGCTAAGAGGTGTTCTGAAAAAACGAAAGGTTAAGAAGGCGACTATCGCCGTTAATCTGTCCGATAAAAAGGTGTTTGAAAAAGTGAAGGGCGGATATAAACTCAAGTAAATAAGTCGCAGTTAGCGCAAATTCACTGGAACTTTTAAAAGAGTCGTTAAAAAATAAAAATCAGCCTAAACAGGCCCTATGGATTTTATATCTTTTCTTTCAGAATATTTTAAAGCCACTAGTCAGGTAATTGTAGTTACCTGGTGGTTTGCTTTTCCCATTGCCCTTTTCTATCTTTTCAAAAATCTCTGGTACAAATATATTATCGGAGAATACTATAAGAAGCTTGACCGAGTTCTGCTTGAAATAAAACCACCTCGAAATATCGAAAAAAGCCCGAAGACGATGGAGCAGGTGATCAGCACCTTGTACGGCGTATACAGTTCTCGAAACCTGTTCGATATGTGGTTTGAAGGGAAGTATCATCAGGATACTTTCAGTTTTGAAATTGTGGGAATTGACGGAAAGATGCATTTTTTTTGCCAGCTTCCCAGAAGAGACCGGAACATGTTCGAAGCGGCTGTTTTTGGGCATTACCCGGAGGCGGAAATCGAAGAAGTTGAAGATTACACCTTAAAAGTTCCGAAAGACATCCCGAATCCGGAATGGAATTTGTTCGGTTCAGACTACAAACTTGCCAAGGAAGATGCCTATCCGATACGGACTTACAAATATTTTCAGGATGATGTCACAAAAGGCATGATAGATCCGTTGGCCACTTTGGCCGATACTATTGGCGGTTTGTCTCCCGGCAGCCAGATTTGGATGCAGGTAATGTTTACTCCCGTGAAAGACGCCGATTGGATCGCAATGGTGAAAGCTGTTGTGGCAAAGATTGCCAAAAAAGAAGTAAAAAGTAATCCAGGGTTTCTTTCACGAATATTTGGAGGTATTTTTTCTTTCATAGGAATTATAATTGGAGGAATTTTCAAGCCCATTGAATTTGAGGCCGAGAAAAAATCCGAAGAAAAGCCCTTTAGATGGACTATCACGCCGGGTGAGGAAAGCGCTTTGCAGGCAGTTGAGGAAAGCGCCAATAAAAAAGGCTTTATCGTAAAAATTCGTTATATTTATCTAGCCAGACATGAAGTATTCAGCAAAGATTTCGCTTACGCGGCGAACGGTTTTTTGATGCAATTTGGCGACCAAAATTTAAATTATATCGTTGCGGAAAACCAAACCAAGACTTACGCCAACTATTTTTTCATCGACCCCCGCACGCGTTATGTGCAGCGCAAACTTCTGACGCGTTATCGCGATCGGGATTATGACGGTCCGGCGATGTTTCTTAATTCGGAAGAATTGGCAACCATCATTCATCTGCCGGATATGTCGGTTGTCTCGCCTTCCATTCAGCGAGTCGAGGCCAAGAAGGGCGGTCCGCCGCAAAATTTGCCCGTAGAGTGAATTAAAAAGAATAATAAATAACTACTACTAGAATATCAGACATTTTTATGAATGACGAAATAAATACATTTGCCAAAACAAATTTCAGGGGGCAGGACCGGGCTTTCGGAATCAAAACTGATGATCGACGGCGCCATTTTTACGTGATTGGAAAAACCGGAACCGGGAAAACAACCATGATCCAGAATATGGCTATTCAGGATATTCAGAGCGGACGTGGCGTGGCCGTTGTGGATCCGCACGGAGAATTCGCGGAAACTCTCATCAACGCTATTCCGTCCAGCCGCATTAATGACGTCATTTACTTTAACCCGGCCGATCAGGAATATCCGATAGCTTTCAATGTCATGGAGAAAGTCAGCGCGGAATACCGGCATCTGATTGCCTCAGGGTTGGTGGGAGTCTTCAAAAAGATCTGGGCCGATTCGTGGGGTCCTCGTTTGGAATATATTTTGCGAAACGCGATTCTCGCCCTCCTTGAGTATCCGGGCAGCACGCTTCTGGGCGTGACCCGCATTCTGGTGGACAAGGATTATCGCGAACGCGTCGTCGACAGAATTACCGATCCGGTGGTTAAGTCATTTTGGGTAGATGAGTTCACAAAGTGGAATGATCGCGTGCTGCAAGAAGTAATTTCACCTATTCAGAATAAGGTCGGTCAATTCCTTTCAAGCGCGCTTATCAGAAATATCGTCGGTCAAACCAAGTCGGCTTTCAACATACGGGAATTGATGGATGAGGGAAAAGTCATAATCATGAATCTTTCGAAGGGAAGGATCGGGGAAGATAACAGCGCGCTTCTCGGAGCCATGATGATAACAAAGATACAGTTGGCGGCCATGGCCAGAGTTGACGTTCCGGAAGATCAGCGAAGGGATTTTTATCTTTATGTTGATGAGTTTCAGAATTTCGCTACCGACTCTTTCGCGAATATTCTGTCAGAAGCCAGAAAATATCATTTGAATCTGATTATTGCCCATCAATATATCGGCCAGCTTGTCACGGATACCTCAACTAGAGTCAGGGACGCGGTTTTTGGGAACGTCGGTACGATGGCGGTTTTCAGGGTAGGCGCGGAAGACGCGGAATTTTTGGAGAAAGAATTCGAACCGGTTTTTATGATTCAAGATCTCGTTAATCTTCCGAATCACAATATCTATATCAAGCTTATGATAGACGGCCTTACGGGCAATGCTTTTTCAGCCACGACTTTGCCGCCGATTGATTTGTCAAAAACGCAAGAGAATGCCGCAAAAGTCATAAAAGTGACTCGTGAACGGTATGGATCAAGAAGGGATATTGTCGAGGATAAAATTGCGCGCTGGAGCGGGATGGTCACCGAGAAAGACATTGAAAAAGCCGTCGCGCCGCAGGCAAAAATACTCTCGGGCAAAAAGGCGGAGCCTGTCCGGAAGCCTCTTGTGGTTAACGACGATATAAAAACTCCTCTGCCCGCGAGCGATGATAGAAAGATGTATCCCGCGAAATGCGCAACTTGCGACATTGATATCGAAGTCCCTTTCAAGCCGGATGCTTCGCGGCCCACATTCTGCAAAGACTGCCTGAAAGATTATCAGCGGCAGCAAGCAAAAGTTCAGCAGCACGTTCAATTGAAGCAACAAGACCGGCCCAGTAGTGCCGGGAATTCGGGAAAGCCCGAGCAAAGAAGAGTTACTGAAATTTCATTAAGGGACGCGGTCAAGATGGGACCGAAAACCTTTACTCCGCCCAGAAAAAAAATAAGGAAACAAGTCAATTTGGATGAAGTGAGAAGTCTGATAAAAGAAAGTCTGGAAACGAAAAAATAAAATATTATCTTAAACAAGCAATTCTTATTATATTTTAACTATCTTTATTTTTAAGTATAGGATTGATCCAGCGTTTGGCAGAACGCGCGTAAGCCTTAATAAGGACGAGTTTTTAGTCGAATTCGAATAAATGAAAAGGGCGAAAACATCTGACGGAAAAATACTGGTCGCGCTGTCTGGAGGGGTGGATTCCGCGGTAGCCGCGATGCTTCTCAAAAACCAGGGATGCGAAGTCGTTGGTGTTTTTTTGCGTTTATTTTCCGGAAAAAAAAATCGGGATGCCTTCGGAAAGGCAAAAAAAATCGCTAAGGCGCTCAATATTAAATTAATATCCATTGGTGCGGGCCAAGCGTTTAAGAAAAAAGTTATTGATTATTTCCTGGAATCTTATAAAAAGGGGATCACTCCCAATCCATGCGTAGTCTGCAACAAGGAAATAAAATTTAGATTGTTAATTAAATTGGCAAAAAAATACAAAGCGAATTATATTGCTACCGGTCATTACGCGAGGATAAAAGAGTTTCAAATTCCAAATTTCAAATTTCAAATCAAATCTAAATTTCAAAATCCGAAATTACGAATTACTAATTGCAAACTGCTGGAAGCCGCAGATAAAAAGAAAGATCAGTCTTATTTTTTATATAAATTAACTCAACGAGAATTAGCAAAAACTATTTTTCCATTGGAAAATTATACAAAAGATGAAGTGAAGAAAATAGCTAAAAAACTCAAATTGCCCGTTGAAAAAAGCGAATCGCAGGATGTATGCTTTATCGACAAGGATATTAGTTCGTTTTTAAAAAAGCACTTGCGCTTAAAACCAGGAAACATCATCAATGAAGAGGGAAATATTTTAGGAAAACATCAGGGACTCGCGCTTTTCACAATTGGACAAAGAAAGGGATTGGAGATTGGAGGTACTGGGCCATATTTTGTAACAGAAAAAAAGCTGGGGCGGAATGAACTGGTTGTGAGCAATAATCCGGCAGATCCAAGCCTTTCAAAAAAAATATTCGGGATAGAAAAACCCAATTGGATCGCAGGTGATCTGAAATTTCCATCAAAAGCAAAAGTCAGGATCCGCTACCAGGCGCCTCTTTTTGATGCTATAATCAAGAAAGACAAGCGCGGAAGCATCAAAGTGAGCCTTAAAAAGCCGCTTCGATCCCTGACGCCCGGCCAATCAGCAGTCTTTTATCGCGGCGAGGAAGCGCTGGGCGGAGGAATAATAAGTTAAAAATTCAAAGTTAAAAGTGAAAAGTTTTAAGGTCGTTCTTTACTCGGTAAGCAGGGATACCTTAATTTTTAATTTTACAGTTTAAACTTTTAATTTATTTTTTATGGGTTTATTAGACGATTACCAAGAAGACACTCAATCAAACTATTCCGCGTCGGATGATGCTTCAAATACTCGAAAGAAAAAAACGGATCTTGAACGGGAAATAATAATGAAAGAAGCGGATCTCAAGAAATTATTGCGCGAAAAGGCTGATTTTGAGCTGGAACACCGAAAACTCAAGAAGGCGGAGGAGAGATTGCGGGTTGAACAGGGAGAACTTGACAAAAAGCTAAAAATACTGGAAGATGATGAGCGAATCCTCAACGAGGAGCTGGGGTCGTTAAAGAAAAAACAGAAACTTTTACCTTCATAAAGCCAGGCCGTAGGACTGGGAAGGAAGCATTTTTCCCTATTTAACTACCGAATCCTGAAAAAGCATTTCTGGATCGGAGATCTGCGGAGGTTGTTAATCCAATGAAAATCAAGGAAAGGATTGGGAAATTTTTAGCGATGGCGCTTATGGGTATTATATGGATCGCCATCTGTATTACCGAAAACAAATGATTCGCTTGACCTCAACCCGGGGCGGCCCCATAAGGCTTCCTCGGTTCTTTTTAACTAGGGGTTTACAAAGTTCATAAAATTAGCTATTTTTATAATACTTTTCAATGAACTAACATTTGGGAAAATATAATGACTGTTAAAGATTTAAGGCAAAAATATCTTGATTTTTTCAAGGAAAAAGGGCATGCGATTATTCCCTCGGCGCCTGTTATTCCGGAAAATGATCCGACGGCTCTTTTTATCAACTGCGGAATGCATCCGTTGGTGCCGTTTCTCATGGGGGAAGCGCATCCGCAAGGGGATAAATTGGCAAATGTTCAAAAATGCATAAGAACCATTGATATAGACGAAGTGGGGGACAATCGGCATAACACTTTTTTCGAGATGCTGGGCAATTGGTCACTCGGGAATTATTTCAAAAAGGAGGCGATTGCATGGAGTTTCGAATTTTTAACCGGCGAGAAATGGCTCAATCTCGATCCACGCCGGATATATGTCACGGTTTTTGAGGGCGATGAAAACGCGCCTCGCGACGAAGAATCAATAAAGATCTGGCAAGAGCAATTTAAGGAAGTCGGCATTGATCCGGAGATAGCCGGCGGGGATAAGAATGTCGAAGGAAACAAACATATCATTCCTCTTGGAGCGGACGACAACTGGTGGGGCCCGGTGGGCGAAACAGGACCTTGCGGGCCTTGCACGGAGATGTTTTATGACGTTTCTCCGGAGATGGGTGCAATTAATGGCAAATTTGAAAATCTCGTTGATGATTTTCGCCTGCTTGAGATATGGAATGATGTTTTCATGGAATACAACAAAAAACCGGATGGAAAATTTGAAAAAATGAAAAAGCAGAATGTTGACACCGGGATGGGGCTCGAGAGGACAATTGTCGTGATGAACGGAAAAGACAACGTATTTGACACAGAGATATTCCAGCCGATTATCAGAAAAATAGAGGAATTATCGGGCAAGGAGTATGCCGATGAGGAAAGCAAGCGGCCGATGCGAATCATTGCTGATCATTTGAAAGCTGCAACATTTATGATTGCCGATGGCGTAATACCTTCGAATGTCGGACGAGGCTACGTCTTGCGCAGACTTATTCGTCGGGCGGTCAGGCAGGGAAAAATCTTGGGAATAGAAGTGGCATTCACTCCAGAAATAGCCGAGGTGGTGATTGGCGAATATAAGGAAGTCTATCCTGAGTTGGATCGCAAGAAGGATAAGATTTTCAATGAATTGAACGAGGAAGAAAAAAAATTCAGGGAAACGCTTGAGAAAGGGCTGAAAAAAATAAAGGAAGCTATCGCGGAAAGCAAAATTACGGGGACAATTTCCGGAGAAAAAGCTTTTCATCTCTTTTCAACTTATGGTTTTCCGTTAGAACTCACTAAAGAAATCGCCCACGAACATGAGGTAGCGGTTGACGAAGATTCTTTTCGCGAAGAGTTCAAAAAACACCAGGAAACATCGCGCACGTTGAGTGCGGGAATGTTTAAGGGCGGATTGGCCGATGCCGGTGAAAATGCCGCCAAACTTCACACGGCGACACATCTGCTACTTGCGGCTCTGAGGCAGGTTTTGGGCGAGCATGTCCTTCAAAGAGGGTCTAACATTACCGGTGACAGGTTGCGTCTTGATTTTTCTCATGACAAGAAAATGACCTCAGAGGAAATCAAAAAGGTTGAAGACTTAGTAAATGATGCAATATCAAAAGATATTCCCGTTAAATGTGATGAAATGACGATTGAACAAGCGCAAAAAACGGGTGCGATGGGAGTTTTCGGAGAAAAATATGGGAATAAGGTTAAAGTTTATTCCATTTCGGATTTTTCCCGGGAAATTTGCGGCGGCCCGCATGCCAGCGCGACAGGGAAACTGGGAAAATTTAAAATCACCAAGGAAGAATCTTCCAGCGCTGGAGTAAGGAGGATAAAAGCGGTACTGGAGCAAATATAATCTTCGTTTTGATAAATTTATGGAGAAGGCGGACTCATTTAGGCCGCTTTTATATTTGATAAAAGTGCGTAATGCATGTATAATAGTTGGGCTGATTTTTTTGATATATCAGCCCAAATTACCGATATTCTAGTCTGAAATGTATTTCCGGCTGAGAGGGTATTAAATTATAGCAATAATAGATAAAACCATACTTGAACGAATTTATGAATGGCACAGGCACTAAAATAATAGATCAGCCGCTCTCGAGGTTTAATTTTGGGCGCGCATTGTTTCAAATCGGAATAGTGGCGGTTGGAATTATTTTTTTATTCTTCATTATAGTTATGAAAGCCAATTCTGGGGCTGACTGGAATTTCGAGCCGACTCTTTTCATTTACACTATATTCATTACGACTTTCCAGCTTTCAAGGCTGATCGGGGCCATGTTTTATGAAAGTTCTTACGCGGGATTTATCAAGGGCAAAAAAAACGCTGACTCAAGGGGGGATTTCGTGGCTGGACCGGTATTTGGATCCGTGCAACATTCCGTGTACGAGCCGACAGTGACTTTTGTTATACCTTGCAAAAATGAAGAAGGAGCGATAAGTGAAACAGTTGGAAATTGCTTTCGGGCGGATTATCCGAAAAGCAAGCTGGAAGTGATCGTTGTCAACGACGGGAGCACGGATGGCACAGAGCAAAAACTCGGCGAATTGAAAAATAAATATCAAAATCTCACTGTCATCAATTGGAAAAACAATCAAGGCAAAAAACACGCGATGGCGGAAGGCTTTCGGAAAGCCAGGGGAGAAATTGTCGTTCAGCTTGATAGCGACAGCTATGTCAATCCGAAGACTTTTCGGAAAATAATCGAGCCTTTCGAGAATCAGGAGGTGGGCGCCGTATCAGCGCATACGGATCCGGCAAATGCCGATAAGAATATCCTGACAAAGATGCAGTCGGCCTATTATTTCACTTCCTTTCGGATTCTAAAGGCTGCAGAATCGACCTTTGCGACCGTGCTTTGCTGCAGCGGATGCGCCTCCGCGTATCGGAAAGAATATGTTCTACATACTCTTGACGAGTGGCTCGGGGAAAAATTCTTGGGTAAACCGGTGACATGGGGAGACGACCGGGCTCTCACGAGCCGTGTACTGAAGCAGGGATACAAAACTTTATACACGAACCAGGCCACTGCCAAGACGATTGTTCCTGAAAGTTTTGCAAAATTAATCAAGCAACAAGTCCGCTGGAAAAAATCATGGTTCGTGAATGCCCTGTATAACGCTAAGTTTATCTGGAAGACCCAGCCCTTTGTCGCTTTGACTTACTTCTTTCCCTTGATCGCGGTGTCATTTTTATCTCCGATAATGTCGGTTCGGGCATTGATATACCTTCCCTTCATCAAGGGAGTTTTGCCGTTTTATCACATCGTAGGCATCCTTATGGTAGCAGCGATTTTTGCGGCTTATTACCGCTTGGTCGCGAATAAAAATAAATACTGGCCGTATTTTTTCCTCTGGTCGCTCTTTAATTTGTTTATCCTGTCATTTTTAATGTTTTATTCACTGGCAAGGCTCAATGACCGGAGATGGGGAACGAGATAAGTTAAAAGTTTAAAATGAAAAGTTAAAAGTTTTTATATCGCCTGGTAATAATTTTAAAAACTAATGCGAGCACAGCGAGTTCATTAACTTTTAGCTTTACACTTTTAATTTTTAACTTGAGTGGAACGAACGTGGCTGAATTTAACCTAAAAATGATAAAGATATTTTTCATGGTCGTTATCGCGATGCTGGTTTTGGTTATGACCAGTGGCATAAAAATAGTGAAGAACAATCAAATAAACCAAAAAATGGTTGATATGGAAATTTCCTATGCTAAATACAAACTTGAACTGGCATTCAATAAAAAAAATAATTTGGATTTCATCGCCGGGAGCATTGATCCGACGCTGGCGGCGAGCGAGTCACCCAGCTCTTTGTCCATACCCGTTCTTCTCTACCATGGAATAATCGAAGATCCCAATTGGCAGCCGGATGATACCAACATATCCTTAAAAGATTTCAAGGAACAGATGCTCGCGCTTAAGGCGGCGGGTTATCACACGATAAGTCTGGAGGATTTTTCAAGTTTTTTGCATGGAGAAAAAAAATTACCTCCGAAATCTTTTCTGCTGACATTTGATGACGGAAGAAAAGACAGTTACTATCCCGCCGATCCGCTTCTCCGGGCTTTGGATTTTTCGGCAGTGATGTTTGTCATAACCAGCCGTTCGCTCGGGAGCACAAAGGATAATTTTTATCTAGACAGTTCGGAGATTGCGCGAATGGCGAAAAGCGGCCGATGGGAGATCGAATCGCATGGTAAATTTGATCATGACTGGTATAACATTGATGCTGACGGGACAAAGGGACATTTTCTCTCCAACCGATTGTGGCTGGCTGGCGAAAACAGGCTTGAAACGGAGGATGAATATAAAAAAAGGGTGACAAACGATCTTGCCGAATCAAAGAAAGAAACCGAAGCCGTAACCGGCAAGAAGGTGATAGGATTTGCCTATCCGTTCAATGACTTCGGACAGGGAACCGAAAACTATCCGGACGCGGAAAAATTTATTAAAGCAACGGTGGAATCGATATACCCGAAAGCTTTTTTTCAGATCTGGTCCGAGACGTTTATGCAGAATTATCCGGGAAAAGATAAGTTTATGGTAAACCGGATAGATGTCAACTCGAAATTGAAGACCAGCGAGCTCTTATCCACACTGGATGGCGACAAAGACAAAACGCTTCCCTATATAGACGATTTGTCTCAAAATAACGGGTGGATGACAGCCTGGGGAGATACGATGTTCAAAACCAACGAAGGTATGCAGCTTAGAAACGAAATAAATTCCGAAAGCGGAAATATGACGTTCCTCGAGGGCACTTACTTATGGGAAAATTATTCAGTGAAAACGAATTTTAAGGCTGTGGGCGATTACAATCTTTCTATTCTCGTCGGAATTCAGGACAGTGAAGATTATCTTGCCTGCGATTATCGATCGGATAAAGTGGCAATTATCGCGGTAAATAACGGACAGGAAAGGATAGTGGCGGAAAAACCGGGAAATTTTTTGGCGGATCAGCTTATTCCCGCAGCGGTCACCAATAAAGGCGGACAAATCGAGTGCTCATTGGGTAGTAATTCAATTCTTTCCGTTCAGGCGGATCCCAGGTTCATTCAGGGAGGAATCGGCGTTAAGACTTGGAGCGGCAATGATTTGGATGGATACTTGTTAATTAATAGAATCGAAGTCAATCCGATCCAATAAATGCACAGAAGTTTTTAATGTGATATAATATCCACTGATAAACGGGCTAAATCGATTTATATCCCTTAAAATATCGGAGAAAATGCAGGCAATAACAAGGAAACAAAATTATTACGGATTTACCACTAAGATGCCCCAAATTGAAAAGGAGGAAAAAAAGGACCCTGAAGAAAAGGACGCGGTAATTCGAAGAAAAAGCGGAGCCGCGCTCAATGACTCAAAGAGAAAAAAAATTTCCTTGAGATTTTTTATTGTCCCGTTAGCCCTGATAATCTTGATTTGCGCATCTCTGGCGGTTTATTTTGCGGGCCCTATCGATTACTATCTGCTGGAAGGCGGCATTTCTAATTTTTTTCCATCATTCAATAACCCTGATACGGATAGCGCGGTGCCGGCCTTTAATCTCGATTTAAAGGGTAAAGGAATGCTTCGGGAGACGGGAAAAATCTCGGAAAGTCCCAATGATTTTTGGTGGGTGAATTCCGGGGGACTCATGAAAGTCAGGAAAGACAAAGGCCATCCCAATTTTGGCCGACTTTCATCCAGCAATCGCTGGCACAAACTATATGCCAAAACTAATCCGAAGGATACGGATGGCGGAGACCGCCCTCAGAATATTTTTCGGCTGGTGTCGCGGGGAAGCTGGCAAAATTTTACCCAGCAGGCCTATTTTAGGATTCGAAAAATTAATCGGAGCAAAAGCGATAACCGTAATGAATCAAATGGGGTTTTGCTTTTTAATCGTTACCAGGATGGAGATGATCTCTATTACGCGGGCCTCAGAGTCGACGGTCGGGCAGTCATTAAAAAGAAAGTAGGCGGAGATTACTATACCATAGCGGATAAAAAAATATACGGAAAATCCAAAAAATACAACCGCGATAAGAAGTCTACGTCAAATTTTCTTCCAGTGAACAGCTGGTTTGGAATAAAAACCGAGGTCAGAAATATCGACGATGGCACGGTAGAAATAAAACTATTCATTGACCAAGGAAAAAAAGGCAACTGGCAGCTGGCACTTGATGTCACTGATGACGGTAGTGAATACGGGGGCGACGCCATTATGGATAGCGGACATGGCGGCATTCGAACGGATTTTATGGACGTTGAATTTAAAAACTATGACATTGCCGAAATGTAAGCCATTTTTATGTCGAATTTTATTAAAACGAACCGGGATTATTTCCCGGTTTTTATATTATCAAAGGCCTCCAAAGGGAAAGGCCGCCTGGGGCGGCCTAAAAGTTTGCATCTTAGTGGGTGGATAATCTCATCTTGCCTTTCTATCATAGTAATAATCCACGTTTTTAAGAACAGTGATGCTTTTCTTAAACAACGGATCAGTAACGGTCTCATATACTAGCAGAATGGATTTACGCTGAATTTCGGAGTTACTAAGCTTTTCTACAAAGGGTCTGTAGTCAATATTTTGAACATTATTCAAGACCCTTGTGTACTTCCGCGTTACGGAGGACATCTTTAAAGAGCGGTTGGGCTGGTCGAGGTCGGAGATTACTCCGAGTTCTTGATTTTTCTTGCAACTTGGCTCGCAGCTCCAGTAGGCGATGAACGCAATGCTCATCAGCACAAGCGCGATAACCGAAAAAATAGAAGAAATTCTTTGAGCTGTGTTCATGGCGCCTCCTTTGCGCATTTTTTTTATTATAGCACATTCTGGCTTTTTTAAAAAAATCAGATCGCTCTAAGTATGAAAAAAATAAAGTGGTGGGTTGTAGTATTTTTTGAGGAGGCTTTAAAGGCTAAAAATAAACATTCTTCACGCTTGTACGTGTTTACCTAAGATTTCACCATCTTACTTAGCGTCAGAATAAAATTTAATATCCTGCCTGCGTAAAATCAATAAGTATCGTGGCGATAAATGAATTTTGAGAAAATACCGATCATGGTTATCAAAAAAAGAAAGATTAGTATTTCTAAGTTGAAAGGGGGTGAAATAGAATGAAGAAAACAATTAAAATAGCCGCGATAGCAGCAGTTTTCGCCTTGACGGCAACCGCGTCTTTTGCTTCGGTCAGAATCAACAGAGATCACAGAAGCAGTTGTTGCGATGACCGACATGAAACATGCTGTCCCAGTGTAAACATTGATGCTAACACTGACGCCAGTGTTAGGAATAACGTGTCGACTAACGCCGGATCCGGGTCAAACTTTGTTTCAGCCGGGTATTTCAGTTCGGTGGATGTCGATACCGGAGCTACCACTGCCTCCTCAGTAGTCGGGAACGACGTTGAAGGGACGTATGTTGACGTCACAGCGCCTGTTAAAGGCTCTGTAGATGTTGATGCTGACAGTAACGGCAGAGTATCAAATAACGTGAGGACCAACGCCAATAGTGGCAGAAACGTTGTAGTATCTCACGCCGGTCGCGTTGATGTAGACACTGGCAACTCCTCATCTGGAGCGAATGTCCAGACAAAGGTTGTAGGTTCGACGGTGACAGTACGTTAGGTGTTTTTGAGACAAGGCGGAAGGGCGTATCGTCCGCGCCGATTACGGAATCTTATCCGACGCGCGACGAATAGCGCCCTCTGCCGCCTTGAAATTTACAATCGAAATTTAAAGAGGGGCAAGTCCATTTCTTTAGCGGGCACGTTAGGAATTTCCAAGTTGCTTTGTGAGATATTCTTATGCTCATCACAATGAAACAGGTCAAGCTGGTCAACTCAAAAAAAATTTTTATATTTCGCGGAAAGACTAAGTTGTTGCGCTCGGTCTTTTCAATTTTATTAGTTTGGCAACTGCTGATTTTGCAATGCGTGTTCCCATTTTTAACGCGTCCGACCAGCGCGGCTGAAGAAGGAGGTTCGAGCGGCGCTATTCAGAGTACTGAATTAGAAAACAGCAGAGATGTAAAAAATGATTCAACCAATGATCAGAGCGGAGAAGACAGAATAAATAAAGAAAAACTCGAAAGAGAAGATCATGCCAGTATCGACAAAGAAACTGCCGCTAAAAGCGAAAGCGGCAAACCCGCAATGGATGACGCTGCTCTGAAACCGGATCAGGCCGCTAAAGATGAAAAAAAAGGAGTAGATGATCCTACGGGTGAAAAAGACAAGTCTGATGCCGGTAATCCGCTCTTGGGCGGGGCGGTGGTGGAGCAGAAAAAAAATCATTCGGCGGACGACAAGGTAAGTCCAGGTGAGAGTGCGGCAATGGATGACCCGAAAGACGATCAAGCCGGCCTGAGCGCCGATACTGAAAAAAATATCCCCAAAGCAGAGGCAGGCGGCGAAAGGGTTTCCCAGGAGCCGGAAATTTTTTGGAAAACATGCAGTTTAAACGAAAATGAGAAGGCCTTAATAGGGAGTGGTGGAAAAAAATGTCAGGACGAGAATAATTGCGACAAGATGAAAGCATGTTTGCAGGTAGGATTAGATATTTCAAGCGCGGCTCAAATTGAAAGCGCCGTGGATACCACCGCGAATACGGGAAACAACAAGATTGAAAATATTGCCGATCCCTTGGATTTGCGAGATCAAGCTCGCAGCAATGAAACAGCCCTGCGCGATGAGGCAGTAAAAGAAGACTCGATTCATTCAGAGGGCGATGAGAGCGAAAGCGCTGCTGTGGATCCAAAAGGCCAACAAGCGAGTTCAGACGGACAGAGTGAGCCAAGCAAAACGGCGCTGAATGCGCCGTCTGACAAACCTATTGGCGATGACGAGAAAATTTCAGAGATTTCGAAGACGCCGGATACGTCAATTACAACGGAGGACGCAAATGCCGTTTCAAATGTCGCGAATGAAGTGAATACGACCATAGTGACGAATAACGGGGCGGAACTGGTGCAAAATATCAATGGGGACTACGAGGGTGACATAAATTTGCTGGAGCCCTTTGATGAACTTTTACAGAAAGCTGACAACCTCAATAAGGATAATATTTCTAATCTGAATTCAATTGCGGTTAATTTGAATAATTCGGCAGTTGTTGAGAATAACGTAACAACAGCGGCTGATACGGGAAATAACGAAATTGCAGGCGCGGGCGGGGCCGCGATTGCGACTGGCGATGCCGGCGCGCAATCCAATATCGTGAATATAGTGAATACGACAATTATTGGGAATAATTGGCTTTTTGCGGTTGTAAATGTTTTTGGAAGCTGGGCGGGAAACCTGATTGTTCCCGGCAGCGGACTTCTGGCGGTGCCAAAAACCGGGGATATAGCCTTGAGTAGCGTGGATATAGATAGCAGCGCGGAGGTGGAAAATAATGTCTCTACTTCGGCCAACTCAGGCGAAAATAAGATTAATGCGGAAGGGGGAAACGTGGCGCTCAGTACCGGAGAATCCTATGCCGAATCAAATGTTAAAAATGTAATCAATACGACCACAACGAGCAATAACTGGTTTTTTCTGGTGATTAATAATATGGGATCTTGGGTAGGCAACGTGCTTAATTGGGACCAGCAAAAAAACGACTACGACACGGTTTACAGCTACAAATTTGATGAAAAGGACGCGCCGACGAGCGATTTTAGAGGATGGCTTGTGAATTTGTTTGGGACGAGCCAAGTCTCGGTTACAAATAACGTGGCTACGTCCGCAAATACCGGTGGCAATGAAATCAATAACGGCGGGGGGTCGGCATCCATCAATAGTGGAAACGCGTTCGCAAAAACGAATGTTTTCAACTTCATCAATAATAATCTGATCGGGAATAACTGGTTTTTCGCAGAAGTGAACGTAATGGGGCGGTGGGTTGGCGATGTCGAATTTGCTTATCCGGATTTGGCAGTATCCTTGAGCGGGAATCAGGAAAAGGCGACGAGAGGAGATAATCTCAAATATAAGATCACTTATAAAAATATTGGCAAGGCGGACTGCCAAAATGTCACAGTAGGCTTAAATCTTTCGCAAGCCGAAGAATATCAGGGGGACTCCAGCGGAAAAAATCCGGCGCGAAGCGGGAATGAGCTGGAATGGAATCTCGCGGGCCTTAAACCCGGAGAAGAGAAGTCGTTTGAAGTCTTTGCGGTAGTGAGCAGCAATCTAACGAGTGAAACAAAAAGCCTTGAGGCTGACGCGGCGGCAAGCACCCGAACCAAGGAAGTGAAGCTCGGAAATAACATGGCGAGCAATAGCATCAAGACATATATCGTGGCAGACGCGACCGGCGTGCTTGTTCCGCTGAACGAAAAGGAAATGGAAAATTTCGCGTCTGATAACGCGGGAATTGCCGCTTCAGCATCTCACGCGGAGCTGAAACTGAACAGAAGTGTTTCAAAAAATAAAATTAAGATGGGGAATGTCGCGAAGCACAAGATCCTGGTCAAAAACACGGGAGACACAGCCGTAAAAAACATCACGGTTACGGACACAATCAGGAATAAACGCGGGCAAGTCAGCGAGTATAGTTGGGATGTTGAAGCTTTGGCGCCGAGCCAAGAAGCGGAAGTAAAATACGGACTGATTATAAATCCAGGATCCCAAGAAGGGGACTACGCCAACGCCGCCGTGGCTGTTGGCTATGACAGTGATAATAATGAAGTGAGATCCAATGAATCAAATGTCAAAATCGCAATTTTCAATCCGACAATTGAAACGGAAACCAATCGTTCGTTTTACACATACTATTATTACAGCTACGGCTATGATTCCTCGGTTATTGCCTCGGGCGACGAAATGGTGGGAATAATACCGGCCGCCAATGCCGCCAGCAGTGATCCTTCGCCCGGAAAAGTTCAGGGTGCCTGGGTAAATAACACGCGTTCTGCGCCATCCTGGTGGATGTGGCTGTTGGCGGGGTCGTTATATTACGCGATTATTTATTGGGCGCTTTTGAAACGCGGGCGGATCAATTCTTGATTGCCAGTGATTAAATTCAACGTATGAATATTTCAAAATTTCTGCGAGTTTATATTATACCCATTTTCGCGACTGCGGGCGCCCTGCTTTTTTGGTGGCCATTTTGGAATAGAGGGTATTGGTGGTGGCCTGTCCTGATCGGTTTGATTTTACTTCTTTGCTACTACTCTTATTTCAAAAAAGTATCGAAGAATGGCCCGGCTTAAGCGGCCCGGTGGAATTTTGGCATCAAAAAAAACAAGCTTTTCAGCTTATTTTCAATAAAAATCCGCAAAAAAGCCACCTCATATCCTAAACCTAAGTTTTTACACTTAAATTTTACTTTCTTTGACAACTTTGTTGCCGCACATGTTGACTATTCCCCCCTCTTTGAGAATAAACCAACAATGTGCGTAATTACCTTCGTTCTTCCTGAGGTGGCCCTAAATATAGGCAACCATAATATATCTTTAATTTTTAATCTACTCTCACACTAACTAATACGTCTTGTTGTTTACTTTGTTTCAATAGCCTCACCGCAACCATAGTCCAGGGAGAAATTCCTGTATTTGGTGTATTTAAGCGAATTATTTACGACACAAATACCCTTTTCCTGTTGGGTTATCCACATAATTCAGCTTGTATATATAAAAATATGCGCCTATACTTGAAAAAAAGAAAAAAATAAAAACAGGGGAGGTTAGAGTGGCTTCTTTTTGTTGTTTATTATAGATAAAAAATAACCTAAAAAGGCTAGGGTGAAAGAATTTTTAGGTAAAATTGGATATTTTGTATCAAGAAAGCCGGCTAGGACTCACTTCTTTATGACGTGATTCCTAGTTGGCTTTTTCTTTTGGAAACCAGGTTTCCAAAAGAAATAAGCGGCGATAATTTACGCCCTCCCCGGAGGGCAAGCGAATGCTGGAGGGCATAAAAGATTTGTCGCTTATTTCAATAAAAAAGCCAGCCACAAAGGTCGAAGGCGACTGGCTGCCTAAAAATGCGGAAATATAATTGAATAATAGAAAGAATTATGAAAAACATTGTAAAGAGCTTAGTCCTGATCGTTGCAGTCGCAGCAATCGCCGGTGGAGCAACGTATGCTTATTTCACAAGTCAAGTAAAGGTTGAAGGGATGACATTTGCGACAGGAACGCTAAATGTTAGCGATGTTTCCGATTTCTGGATGACACATGTTTCTTTCCCTAACCTTAAGCCCGGGGACACCGTGCGTAAATGGGTCGTATTAAAAAACACTGGAACGCTGGATATAGCATCTTTAAAAGTTAGTGCTGTTAATAAAAACGATCCAAAAGGATTACTGGACGTGATGACTGTGGCATTATATGGGACAGTAGATGGATTTGATCAAGGAATTTATTCTCCTGATTGGGGAAATGGCCAACCCGTCAATACGTGGTTAACAGACATAAATATTCTTGGAATGGCTGTATATCGGGATGCAACAGCTGCTCATGTCATGGCGCCCGACAAAAAAGATACGATAATTTTAGACTTCAGACTACCAGCTTCAGTAAGTGATCCTGGTTATCAAGGGGCTTCAGCATCTTTTGACCTTCAATTTGATGCAGAGCAATCCCATACTGGCGCAACTTACTTTTAGTTTATTCCAATCTCTTTTCACTCCGTCGATTCGGCGGGGTGAGTAGAGCGAGGATGTGATTCATGAAGTCATACGCTGCGCTCAATCATTTAAACATGAAAATATGGAAGTATGATTCTATATTTTAGCGAAAGCAAATGCTTGTATGATTAGATGAAAATAAAAAAGGAAGGAGGTGAAAAAAATGAAAAATATAATAAGAAGCCTGGTTTTTATCATTGCTGTTGCAGCAATTGCTGGGGTAGCAACATATGCAGCTTATCATACAGACGGTACGGTCGCAGGTGTTACTGCATCTGCTGATCCAATGTATCTCAGAATAGATGCTAATCCAGCTCGTGATGTGTTTGATTGGCGAGATAGCTTTACTGTTACCACCGATCAACTTCATCAACTTGGGCTCGATAAGCTAAGACCAGGGAGTAGCGGCGAACAGATATTCGACATAAAAAATGTTGGTGATGTTCCTGGCAGCGCCACGATCAAATTCGATAAGACAGCTGGAAGCAGTGTACTTGCCGACAATTTGATCGTCACTGTGCATTATGATGACGATAATGATAATGCTGGCTGGGAGGAAGTTACGCATGGCCCTCTATCCGCGTGGAATCACAATACGTACCAACTTGGACCCATTAACGGAAATCCAGCAAATGATGATGGCAATTTAGTGGGCAGTATGGCAAGTGTCAAAGTTGCATGGTCCATCCCTTTTTCATCTGTCGGAAATAGCATAATGGGTCAAAGTGTTACGTTCAACACGACATTCGGCCTTGACCAGATCGAAGAATAGTAGATTAGTTTCCTTTTAGATCACATCTCTCGAAGGTGTGATCGATAAAGGGGGATGTATCATGTAAGTAATTTCCGCCAGAGGCGGACACGAATTACGTAATTAATTACGTAACAAAACAAAAATATGGTGGAAAAGATGCCAGGCGATGAGCAGAATGGAGTCGCGCCGCAAGAAAATCCCAAAAAGAAAAAGATCAAAATAATTTGCTCAAAGTGCCAAGCTTTTCTGGGAGAAAAAGAAGGTGTGGAAACTGACAGGGACATCACGCACGGCTATTGCGAAAAATGCGCGAATGAATTGCTTTCCGGATTATAAGAATAAATAACAATAAATTTTATGAAAACAATCGGAAAAATATTCAAATACGCGGTAAACACATTATTGATCCTACTCGTTCTTCTTGGAGTGTTTGTTGTGTTTTCGTTCGTTCCGTTTCCAGGGAACTATAAAGTCTTCACGGTACAATCCGGATCAATGGAGCCGACGATCAAGACTGGCAGTCTGATCTTTGTGAAGCCGGAGGCGGACTATAATGTCGGCGACATTGTGACACGTCGCACGACCGATCCAAAAGTGACGATCACCCACCGAATCGTTTCCAAGGAAGAAGTGCAGGGAAAAATCGCGTTTGAAACGAAAGGAGACGCGAACAACGCGCCGGATGGGGAGAAATTTACCAAAGACGGCATTATCGGAAAGGAAATTTTCAAAGTTCCGTATGTCGGTTACCCGGTCGGATACGCCAAGACGACGCCTGGGTTGATTCTGCTCATTGTCATTCCGGCAGTGATTATAATTTATGACGAAATGAATAAGATAAAGGATGAGATCAAAAAGATGGTGAGCGGGCGAAAAAAAGAGGATAAAGTGGCGGACGGCGTGCTCAAGGAAATTGAGGATGAGAATGCCGTTCCCGAAGCGACATTCAAGCGAGCAGAGAGGAATAAAAAAATTGTCTAGGTGAAGCGATTGTTTTAATAAACCCATGGTCCATGAACATATTCAGATCGATTAAGAAAATTATACTGGTGGTATTTCTGCTGTTTTTTGCCGTGGCTATCGCGAAAACGCCGGGAACGAATTCGTTTTTTACGGATACCGCGGAGGTGGCAGGAAACACTTTGAGCGCGGGATATTGGATCCCGGTTTTGACTATGACTGTTTCTCCTGATTCTCCGAATGGTGATAACGGATGGTATGTGGTCGCTCCCTGCGTGAAACTCCATTCGGACATCGATGATGTGACTATTCACTACAGCTTTAACGGGGATAATCCGGGAAGCGGCACTATTGCAGAAGGAACTTGTCTTGATGTTCCGGAAGGAAAAAACAGTTTTTCCGCTTATGCGGTCAATAATGCGAATTCAAGTTGGGTCAGTGATGAAATTGATCGCGATTTTAAGGTTGATACGGTCGCGCCGAGCGTTCCGAACTGGGAAAGACCAGCTGACGGATCAATTACCCGCCAAAACAAGCATATTTTGATAGATTGGGCGGATGCGACGGATAGCACTTCAAGTGTTGCCGGGTACGAATATCAAAGCAAAAAGGTGGGTGAAAGCGCGTGGAAGAGCGTTGATTACTGCGGGCTGATTCATGATTCGCAATTTCCGAACGATCAAGTAGGGTCGGGGGGAACTTGTATTGATGCACCGGCGGGAACATTCAGCGCGGATGGAAGCTATGACCGAAAAGTGCGGGCAGTTGATGAAGCGGGGAATATGAGCGAGTGGTCAAGCGACTGGCGGCTAACGCGCGACGCAGTTGAACCAACTTCGCATGCGAATGTATTCTCTCCGACCACAACTTCAGATTTGGTTTTTGACGTGGATTATTCTGCGAGTGATGACCGCTCGGGAATAAAGGACGTTAAATTATTTTACCGAAAGGACGGGGGAAACTGGACTCAATACGGAACTACATTTTTCTCTTCGCCGATTTCGTTTACGGCGGCAGACATAGGAGTTTATGATTTTTACACAGTTGCTGAGGATGAGGCGGATGACCTGGAGCACGCGGATATGGCAGACGGAACGGATGGCGATGACGGGAAGGGGAACATTGAAACAAAAAATCCGGTTGCGGAAGCTACTATGACCATTACTATTCCTCCTGCCTCGCCCGGCGATGTCATTATCAATGAAGTGATGTGGATGGGCAGCCTCAAGGAATCCGACGATGAGTGGCTGGAACTTCGAAACACAACAAATAAGGATATTGATATAAGCGGGTGGATAATCGACAATGCATATTCTTCTAACGGAGATTTGGTGATCCTTGATGGAAGCAAAATAAAAGCAAAAGAATACTTTTTGATAACAAAAAAAGGCGAAACAAGCTCTGCGATCAATGTTTCTCCCGATTTAGTGGATAACAAGATCAGCTTAAACAACGACTATGCGGACAATGGCAGACTTATTCTAAGAAACACTAGTCTTACGGAAATAGACTCGACTCCTGATACGGGAAAGCATAAGTGGCCGGCGGGCAAAGAAGGTCTGTTTATTCCTGACGGGTTGCTGCATTGGTCGATGGAAAGAAATGACGATCCGGCAACGGGTTGGCATAATTGCGACTCGGGAAAAATGTCCGTAGCGGATTTATTGAAAATGAAAAGTTATTGGGATTTGGATGATATTTTATTCAATGCCGGAACGCCGGGACATGCAAATTTATCTGAAAATGATCCAAGCGAAGGACATAAAATCATCGAAGTTGTGCCAATGATGACAGCTTCTGGAAATAAAGATGATGCGGATGATTCTGCAAATATTTCCAAAAATATTCCTATAAAAATCATCGGTGCGCTGGATGTTGCCGAAAGCTTGAAATATAAAATTAAGCAGAAAATTAAAAGAGTTGATATTGCGGGCGATTTTTTGGACAAGGAAATCGCGATTGATTTGGCAAAGATGGGAAAAATTGAAAAAAAGGGTGAAATAAAAATTAGAATTAGCGATCTTGATTTGCTGGAGGGTGCGCAGGTTGTTGCTCCGAAGAAAAACAAATTAGTGCTGCTGATAACCGTGAAAAATAGGAAAATAAAGGCTCAAAAGCAGTCGAAAAAGAAAAAAGTTGCCGCGATAGCTGTGTCCGATCAGGCGATTGCGCCGAAAACAGATAATGTCGATGCGATTCAGGGCGGTGACGGAAAGGATAAAAAAGACGCTGGCGATCCGGACAATGAGAATAATCTCCTGAATCCATGAGAAAAAAAATCTTCAAGAAAAATAATGTCGGAACAATATTTATCTTTACCGTCACATTACTTTGCGGAATTTTTTTGTTTGGATTGGACGCCAAGGCTGCTGAGAAAACCGTAACCGACGGAAACTTAACCATAACTTATATCGACCCGCTCTTTGTTGTGACGAATGCGGCTCCCGGTAATTCATTTGAATCGGAAATGACCGTCGCGAACACCAGCGGAAAAACCCGGAGATTCCAATTTGAGATGCAAATGAAAACCGAGCCGATAAATCTATCAGACCATCTTTTTCTGAGAATAATAAACGCAAATAATGAGAAATGCCTTTTTGGATGCTCAAAAAATGTGGCTATCAGGAGTATTGATGGGAAAGAAATTATCATCAATAGAATTCCGGGAAACAGCGAGAAAAAATATAAATTCATCCTAACCTTTGACGCTAATGCTGGAAATGACTTTAAGAATGTGACTACCGGTTTTGACATGAAGCTTGGATTTAGAGGCAGAAGACCGAATAATCCGCCAGTGGGAAACGGAAATCAAAGAAATACGCCGCCAACAGGTGTGATTAGCGGGCTGTTCAACTCGGTCGTGGCGCCAACGGAAGCGACGGGAGCAGTAAGTGGAGCGGAGATTTCCGCAGAGGGGATTGCCGAAGAAGAGCAAGCTGATTTATCCCCCGAAGAAGGAATGGTAAAAGGCGAAGAAATTTCTCTTTGCCAGAGCTGGCCGAAATGGATTTGGATCCTCATGATTATTATTTATTTTGGGTTATTTGCTTGGCGGACATTTGAAAAATTAGACAAGCAGATTAAGAAAAAAAAGCTGCGCTGGACATGGCAGGCCGGGTTTTTCATAGCAGCCTTCCTGATTTGGTATTTCTTTGATAAGTGCCGGGAATACAACTGGTTTGTGATTTTAGCCGTGATAGGCGGCGCGATAATTTATTTGTATTATCTTTATCTATTTCGAGAAGGAATCAAAAAAAATTATAAAACAATAGACTCCGGAGAAAGCTATCCGCCGGAAGAAGGTGAAAAATAAAATTATCAAAGAGTATCGGGGGCAGATAAAGGGTAGTTTTTACAGCTGTTGCGTTAATGTAGCTAAAAGAGTTTAAATAACCCGCAGAATTGCGGAAGTGGGAGGTGAAAAGTTGTCTCGCGAACTTTTCAAAAAACTAGTTGGCAAGAAGTCCCGGCGCGACTTAATTTTATTTTTATCCATGGCCGGGTTGGGCGCGTTAATGATTCTCAGCGGACTGATTTGTCTGATGCTCGCTGGATTTAAATTTAAGCTTTATTCAGCTGAAAATTGGCTTCTCGCCGGCCTACTTGTTTCTGGTTTTATCCTGCTTATTATCGGTGGAGTCGGTGTCATGTCTCTCATAGTCCATTTTCATGGACACGAGGCGAAAAATGGCGATGAATCGCAAGAATGAGTATTCCATGCTCTAATTGAAAAATTTCTACTGCTTCCGGGAGTGCTCTGGATTTTGCTGGTTAGCATGATATTGGCACTCCCAGTCTCAGCGATCATAAAATTTTACACCTCCCCTTAACCGGACCCGCAGTGCGGGTCCAAATCATTTTTGGAAACCAGGTTTCCAAAAAGGTAAAATGCTTTTATAATTAGAGTATGCGTAAAACAAAATTTGAAAATGGAGAGTACTATCATATTTATAATCGGTGCATAGATAAGAATATTCTTGCAAGGGATAGGGCGGACATAAAAAGATTTTTTCAGAGTCTTAATGAGTTTAACGTGAAGCGGCCTATCGGAAGTCTGTATGAAAAATTTTATTATCAAGATAAGTTTGGAAACCAGGTTTCCAAAAAAGATAAACTAGTAGAATTTATATGTTATTGCGTAAACCCAAATCACTATCATTTTTTATTAAAACAAAATACTGAGGGAGGTATTTCGCGTTTTATGCATAAGGCTGTTTTGGGTTATACAAAATATTATAATCAGCGATACGGTCGAAGCGGAGCATTATTCCAAAGTCCCTTTAAGGCTATCAATGTGAATTCAAACGAGTACCTTCTTCATCTGAGTGTTTATATCAATCTTAACTATCGAGTTCATAAAATAGACAAGACTCGAGCATTCTCAAGCTGGAATCAATATGCAAATCAAAAAATAATCGGAAATATTAAGTGCAAAAAAGACATAGTCTTGAAACAATTTAGAAATGATGTAGAATATAGGGAGTTTGCTGAAAATTCTCTGGAAGCAATTTGGGATAAAAAGGACATGGCAAAAATATTGCTCGAATAATATTTTTGGAAACCTGGTTTCCAAAAGATTGCCCATGTAGCTCACTTGGCAGAGCAACTCCATGGTAAGGAGTAGGTAAGCAGTTCGAATCTGCTCATGGGCTCCGAGATTTGAAAATTATCAACTAATCTGCTAATATTAGCACTGGCAGCTAACAATTAGCACAAAATAAACATATGGCAGGCAAAAAAGACAAATATTTATGGGTGGTAATAGTCATCATTGCAGTTATTTTCGGAGGTTTTATTTGGTATCAGAGTTACTCGGCCAAAAAGAGCCTGAATTCCAAAACGCAGGTTGCGAGCGATAGCCAGGGCAACGCAATCAACGAAAATCTGGCTCAAAATGCCGATGATCAAAGCATCTCGGATATTGCCGATGAATCCGATCAGCCGGACAAAGATTACAACGCTATTTGTGAAAATGGCGAGTGGTACAAGATAGCGGATCAATCCGGAGACTTGAGCACCGTATCCGGGAAGCTGAGGCGGGTCTATCCGGGAGATGAAGCAACTCCGAGTGAATTTACGGACTATCTCTACTACCTTGAGGGAACGAACAGCTACGCCGTAGCGGACAAAAAAGTCAGCGATCTCGACTACTTTGAAAATAGGCAAGTGGAACTTCAGGGCGTATTGAATCCCTCAAAAAAAGAAATTGCGGTCAGCCAAATAAAGTGTGCGGGGGATGAAACGGACAAAAATTTGATCAGCGACAGGAATAAATTGATGGATTACATGGAAGCAAACATCAACAGCATCACTCCGAAAAAAGCGCCTTACAAAAAATGGACGATAGACACGATCGAATTCGTGGACAAGAATAATTTCTACGTGGAGTATTACGATGCAATCGAGGACGACGAAAATAGCGACATTGACGAAGATACAGCTCGCAAAATATTAGTCGAAGCTACTCAGAGCGGCAGCGGATATAACGCGAAAGTTCTGGCATATTGGGAAATGGGCGAAGATGACTATGAGCTCAAGCAGGGGACCGACAAATTTGAAAACGCGGTTGACACGATGTCATACCAATATGACCCGGATGAGAAAAGTTGGACGAGAATAGATTAATTAAGTTAAAAATTCCCGCCTAAAGCGATGCTCGCTACGGGCAGTAAATTTAAAAGTGAAAAACTATGTCACAAGATAATCTGGTAAAACTTAAATGCGAAGTGTGCAAAAAGGTAAATTACCATACATATCGCAACAAGAAGAAGATCAAGGAAAAACTGGCGATGAAGAAACATTGCCCGAAATGTAAAAAGCATACTTTACATAAAGAAGCAAAATCTTAATTCGTATATAGTATTTTGTATATCGAACATAAGTATTGCGTATAGCGTATATACGTTGTATTTTATATGTGGATGAAATAAGCCTAAAGCAGATCGATTTGGCGCGCAATGACTTGCTCAAAAGATTGAAATTAGAATAATAGTGCGGGTGTCGTACAGTGGTAGTACGCCGGTCTCACCAGTCGCTCGCGAGCGACGGGTGTCTCCAAAACTGAAATGTATTACGTATATGTATTAAAACTTGAAGAAAAGGGAGGGAAGGAATTTTATATTGGATATACTAGTGATTTGAGAAAAAGAATCGCTGAGCATAAAAGTGGCAACACGCGTTCAACAAAAAATAGAAAGCCGGAATTAATATATTATGAAGCTTATAATGACAAATATTTAGCGTTGAAAAGAGAGAAAGGGCTTAAAAAAAGTGGGTCAGTTTATATAGGATTATTCAAAAGATTAGGTTTAAAATAGTGCGGGTGTCGTACAGTGGTAGTACGCCGGTCTCCAAAACCGGTAACGGGGGTTCGATTCCCTCCACCCGTGCAATCTATCTATCAATTCGCCTCACCAGTCGCTCGCGAGCGACGGGTTCCCAAATCCGCTATCGGGGGTTCGATTCCCTCACCCTGTGCAGATTAAAAAACAAGGCCTACTTTAGCCTTGTTTTTTGGATATCTTTACAAAATTGTAAAATTTTGCTTCAATATAAAGTCTGAATGGACACTCAATTGTTCTTACAACCATAGAAATATACAACCAACAACCCTAATAGCGAGGTTAGAAAAGACATGGCTGCTGAAAAAACTCCCGGAGGAAGAATTTTGACTATGGACCTTATCTACAAGGCGATCGGACTGGCAGAGCCCACTGCCACGGCGATCCTGAAACAAAGGGGTGCGACTTGGGGGCCAAAGCAAGTCTTCGGGTTTGCGACAGGCCCCGACATAGAGCATCCTGTGTCCTTTCACTTTAGCGCCGATGAAGATGGCATCTGGAAGCGCGACTGGGGTACTCCGGAACGCTTCGTAAACATCGCTGCGAAAAAGCTCAAGGTAGCGCTACGGGAAAAATCGCCGACCAGCGTCGTTATCGCTGCCAGACCCTGGAGTCTTGATCCGGGGGAATTCCTTTATACCGGAGGTTTCTATCGCGATGGCCTCGCTGCTTCAGCATCAGGCGCAAAAGGATTTGCCGATGCGGCTATAGCGGAGATCCTTATCTCCAATATCGTTATGCTGTGCCAGCTCGAAGCGGGGAGGCGCATCGAAGCCGGACAGACGGAAATCTAATCCCCGCCTGGAGGGGTCTTATTCCAGAAAACCGGCGGTTGCGAGAAGCGTGCTCATTTAGGCACCACTCGCACCGCTGTTTTTATTTAGTAATTAATGTTTGCTTGATTTATCAGTTTGTTTAAGGCAAATTTTTTTGATATTATATAAAGATGCTTAATGTTCGTGAGGAAAATTATGAGGCTGATTTGATCAAATACTCCAACTGGATGTTGATTAAGGATATCGGAAAATTTTTGAGACCCTACCGGGGGCGTTTTATGGTTGCCTCGCTATCCAGATTCACCAGTGATATTTCAGGCCTCTACCCGTCCTACGGATTTGCTTTAATAGTAACTTTTTTTAGTAAATATAATCCCGGGGAATCCCTGAAATATTTTTGGATCATTACGGCCATTCTCGCCGCGGCTTACGCAATTAAACATCTTTTCAGATATTTGGCAAAGTATCTCGGTTATCAAGTTGCGGAGCGTGTTGCGCTTGACTCGCAAGTTGAAATGATAAGACATCTCGCACTACTTGATATCGCTTGGCATGAAAAAGAAAATGCCGGCAATAAATTAAAAAGAATCCAAAAAGGGTCGGATGGCTTGAATCGAATTTTACGCATGTGGATTAATAATTTTATAGAAATTGGAATCAACTTTGTCGGTATGATCTTTATTTTAAGCCGGTTTGATAAACTAGTAAGCCTTGTAATGCTTATCTTTTTAATAAGTTATTTCACTATTTCTTTTTTTCTGCTGAAAAAAGCATCCGCTGTTTCTCAAGAAGTTGATATTATGGAAGAAGGAGTTTCGGGCTTGATGTTTCAGACTGCTAATAACATCCGGAGCGTGAAAGTGCTGGCTATGGCGGATAAAATTTTAAAAATGGTGGAAAGCAAAATTTCGGAGCTCTTTGGAAAAATTAGACGGCGGATTTCCCGCTTCCAGACACGCGGTGTAACCCTAAACTTTTTAAGTTCTATCTTTAGGATTGGCACGATGATCCTGATCGCTTACGGCATAATGCATGGAAATTACGCGGTTGGCATTTTGGTTCTTTTTGGCGGTTATTTTAACAGCTTAGTTGAGTCCGTAGACGAGTTGTCCGAGGCGACGCAAGATTTGATTGTCTGCAAATATGGCATTGCCCGCATGAAGAGGACTTTAAATGAGCCAGTCCGGATTGATAACGGAAAAAATAAGGTTGATCTACCGAAAAATTGGAAAAAAATAAGGGTCGTGGGATTATCTTTTGCGTATGGCAAGAATAAGGTTTTAAAAGATATATCGTTTGAGATAAATCGCGGGGAGCGAATCGGGATAGTTGGTCTTTCCGGCGCCGGAAAATCAACATTGCTTAAGTTATTGTTGAAAGAAAATGAAGATTATGAGGGCGAAATCTTTTTTGATGATTTATCCATAAAAAAAATAAAAAAGAAATCATATTTTGACCAGATAGGAGTGGTTTTGCAGGATACCGAAGTATTCAATTTTAGTTTGCGCGAAAATATTACAATTGCCAGTTCGAAAGATCGCAGTGAAAAAGATCTGGCGCAAGCGCTTGATATTGCTAACGTAGCGGACTTTGCCCATAAACTTCCTTTAGGGTTGGATACTTTCATCGGGGAAAAAGGAGTCAAGCTCTCCGGCGGTGAAAGGCAGCGGCTGGGGATCGCGCGCGCGGTTTATAAACAGCCGGAAATATTATTTTTAGACGAGGCCACTTCCCATTTGGACTTGGAATCAGAGGAGAAAATTAAAGATTCTTTGCATAAGTTTTTCCAAAAGGTTACGGCTGTGGTTATTGCTCACCGCTTGACGACTATCCGCGAGATGGATAAAATCTTAGTAATTGAGCAAGGCAGGGTAATCGAGGCGGGAAGTTTCGGAGAATTATGCAAGTCCAGGGGAAGACTCTTTGACTTGTGGGAAAAGCAAAAGTTGTAATAAATAAAAAGCGGCAATGCCGTTTTTTAAGGAGGATTTATGGTCAAAAGAGGCCATATTTGGTTGGAATGCAAGTTTATCGAGCTGAGGTGGTGTGAGGACGAGGCCGAGGCGGAACGGATAAGGCTGAGAATAGTCTTGGCAAACCTGCCTCTGGCGAGATGGGCAAGTGCTTATTGCCATAGCTGGGAGGGAAAAAGAATTTTTGGCAATAAGAAGGCCGCGAAAATTGAGGATATCGCGACCAACGCGCTCATCGATGCCGTTCAGGAATACGACTACACGGCCGAAGAATCTTTTCAGGCATTCGCAGTAAAGAAGATCGTGGCCGCCTTTGTCAAAGCGGGTATAGAGAAATGCAAAGGACCGGATCTTCGCCAATCAAAGCATCGTTAGACGGGCTCACGCATGGAGGATGCGAGGGCCTTTTAGTTTAGCTGTAAGGCAGATAAAGGGCAGTATTGAAGCAGTTGAGTTGTTTGCATTTTTACCCATTAAAGTTCATAATAAAGGTTGTATATGGCAAATGAGGGAACTTTATTGTTTTCGGAATGCTAATTATGAAAAAAATTATTTTACTCTTGCTTTTTGCGCTTCTTTTTGCCGGGTTGATCGCGCTTGTCTTTGGTTTTTACAACGCCGCCAAGATTAGGGCTTTCGCAAAAAATTCCAAAGCTATTCAAGTAAGATACGATTTTGACGGGAAGCTGCAAGAACTGGAAGGATTTTTTCAACAAGCCGGAAGCCAGGATACGGAAACGCTCCAAGAAAACGCAAATAATTTTCAAAACAATATTAACGCGCTCGTCAATCTGACTCGAGACGCCCAATCGGCTGTCAGCGGCTTAAATGCACCACGAAGCACCAAAGGAATCAAAGATGATCTTACGGATTTCTATAAAAAGGCGAATGAACAGGCGCTGTCTCTCAAGGCAGTGATTGATTTCATAAAAAGCATAACGGAAGTATCTTCCGTGTTCAGTAAGATGAATGACAACTCGACCCTGGAGGACATAAAAAATATGATTGACGAGGCAAAGGCGAAGGGGGCCTCGATTTCCCCGAATGAAATGCCGTCTGGACTCAGGGACGACGCCCAAAAGTTGGTTGAGGCATACAATAATTATTTGACTGCAATTCAAGAAGTTGCAGTTCAAAAGAACACCGATCCGCAGAGACTCGAAGATGTTTACGCGGAATTTTCCAGGAGCGACAACCAATTTTTTTCAAGCGCCAGAAGATATTTTTCCGAAATGGAGAATCTTAATATTTTGAAAAACAAAATCGACGGAGAACTTGAAGGGATTAGCCGTATCTTTTTTACCATAAAATAAACTCTTAAATTTTCAAGGATGCTTAGCAAAAAAACAAAAATATGGTCCGCGGCAGCTATTTTGGTGATTTTGGGTTTGATTATATTTTCTTTTTATCGAAAGCCAAAAGTGCAATACGCTACCGAAACGGCGAAATTGGGCGAGCTGGCGCAGACGGTTTCGGTCACCGGCACTTTGAAGGCTAATGATACGCTTGGCCTTAATTTTGAAGTACCTGGTCGGATAAAAACAGTAAATATTGATGTTGGCTGGAAAGTTGTAAAGGGTGATGTTTTGGCGATACTCGACCAATCGAATTTGGAATTTAGCGTCGAGCAGGCCAAGGCGAATCTTGACAAAGCGCGCGCGGATGCAGGCGCCAATGCTGATACTATCCATATTGATTATGTTGCGATGGAGAACGCTGAAAAAGCTCTCGAGGACACAAAGAGGCTGAATGATGCAAACGTCGAGGCCGCGGACCAAACTGTGTCTGATGCTAAGAAGAAACTTGAAGATGCCCAGAATTATTATGATCAGGTCAAAGATGAAAGCGGTGCTTCGAATTCAATTACGAAAAGTGCGAAACTGACACTCGACACGGCTGAGGGAGGCTACAATCAAGCGAAAAAAAATTTGGATGTAGCTGACCAGCAAGCGGATCTTAGCGAAACCCAAGCAAAAAATACCCTGAATTCAGCGAAGGCCAGTCTTGAGGCTGCTAAATCAAGATTTGTTGAAGCGAGCAACGACGCTGTCGTGCGAAGTTTTGAAGCTGCCTATGAGTCCGCGCTTAATGATCTCGACAAGGCGGTGCTTAGAGCTCCGGTCACAGGCACAATTACGCAACTTAATTTCAAGCCGGGCGAGGTAATCGGATCGCCAAGCGTGACATCTACGACCGGGATTTTCGCGCAAATGATTTCGCAGGATTTCATTTTTGAGGCTCTGGTTTCGGAAACTGACATAGCTAAAGTCGCCATTGGGCAAAAAGCAACTTTGTCTTTCGACGCGATTCCCGATGAAACATTTGATTCGGAAGTAGTTTCCATTGAACCTTCCGCGACGGTTATTCAGGATGTCGTGGACTATGTGGTTAAACTGAGTATCTCGAAAGTTGATCCGAGATTCAGGGATGGTTTGAGCGCCGACGTTAATATCGCGACTGCGAAAAAAGAAAACATAATCGCTATTCCTGAACGGGTAGTGCGGGATCAAAATGGGAAGAAGGTTGTATCGGTTTTAGAAAATGGAAAATCAGTTGACCGCATCGTCACGTTGGGACTGAGCGGGGATGAGGGGATGGTGGAGATAGCCAGTGGGATCAAGGCAGGCGATGAAATAATTATGGCAACGAAATAGTATAAATTTTGAATTTTTAATGGCAAGGATTGCAAAACTGTCCAGAGTTCAGCCATTTAAATTAAATTGAAATTTGAAATTTATCATTATGCTTATCTCCGTTAAAAATCTTTGCAAAGAATACGATAATGAAGGTGTTGTTACCCGCGCACTATGCGGGGTTTCTTTTAATATCAAGCAGGGAGAATTCGTAGCCATCATGGGTCCAAGCGGCAGCGGCAAGTCGACTCTGATGCAAATCATAGGACTACTTGATCGCGCGTCTTCCGGCGAATATTTCTTTGAGGATAAAGACGTTCAAAATTTGTCCGATGACGATTTGGCGCTTATCCGCAATCGCAAAATCGGTTTTGTTTTTCAGTCATTCAACCTTCTCCCGCGCACGACGGTTTTTGAAAATGTCGAACTGCCCCTGCTTTATGACGAGCGAAGTGAATCCCGGCAATATATAGAAAAGAGAGTCGGCGAAGTGCTTGAGGCGGTGGGCCTTAGCCATCGCATAAACAATTTTTCCAATCAACTGAGCGGAGGAGAACAACAGCGGGTGGCCATAGCCAGGGCTCTCGTGAATGATCCGGCTATGATTTTGGCGGATGAGCCGACAGGAAATCTCGACTCGAAAGTCGGGCTTCAAATTATGAAAATTCTTCAGCACCTCAATGACGAGGGACATACAATCGTAATGGTTACTCATGAAACTTATACTTCGGAACACGCAAAGAGAATTATTCAAATGCTCGATGGAAAAATTCTGTCTGACGGATTGGTAAAAAAAAGAAGAATCGCGGATGGCGAAGAGAGGCTCTTAAAATAGGCTTGCGATCTATGAAAATAATATCCATAATCCGTAAAGCATAAATCTTAAATCAAACACAGTGCGTTTCTCCGATCCTCTTAAAATTTCCTATCGGAATATTGTGGCGGCTAAAGTCCGTTCTTTTTTAACTATCCTGGGGATCATTATCGGTATCGCCTCAGTCATAATAATAATGGCAATTGGAACGAGCGCTCAGCAACTCATTCTCAATCAAATTCGAGGAATCGGTTCGAATTTAGTGGGTGTCTTGCCGGGAGCCTCCGAGGAAAAGGGGGCACCCGCCGGCGCTTTTGGAGTAGCCATAACAACATTGAAATACGTTGATTTCCAGGCGATTCTCAAAAAACAAAATGTCCCGAATGCTACGGATGGCGCTGCTTATGTCAACGGAAACAAAACGGTCCAATTTCAGGATCAGAGTAGGAGCACTTCCTTTACGGGGACGACCGCCAGCTATACTGACGTTGAAAGCGCTTCGGTTGCGAATGGCCGTTTTTTCACAAAAGAAGATGAAGTGGATTTGTCACGCGTGGCTGTCCTCGGCTCCCAGGTTTCCCGCGATTTTTTTGGCACGAATATAGATCCAATTGGAAAAAATATCAAGATTGGTGACCAAAGTTTCATGGTCATCGGAGTTTTGGAATCTCGCGGGTCAACAGCCTTTTCAAATCAAGATACGTCAATTATCATGCCGCTTTTCACGGCGCAGAAAATAATTCTTGGAATTGATTACGTCAATTTTTTGCGAATTAAAGTGGATGACGAAAAAAACATCGATCAGGCGGTGGCGGATATCAAAGCAACTTTGCGCAGCCAGCACCATATCAAAAATCCTGTCGATGATGATTTCACTGTCCGCGACCAGAAGGCGGGCCTCGATACGATAAACTCCGTCACTAACGCCATAAAATATTTTTTGACGGCGATCGCAGCTATTTCTCTTTTGGTCGGCGGCGTGGGGATAATGAATACGATGCTAATCAGCGTGAATCAGCGTATTCGAGAAGTCGGCCTCAGAAAAGCAATTGGGGCGAAAAACTCAACCGTGATGTTTCAATTCCTGGTTGAATCGGCGGTTATCACGCTTACGGGAGGAATCGTGGGGATAATTTTTGGAATACTCGTTTCGTTTTTGACGGCAATAATTATGCAAAAATTGGGATATCAGTGGCCATTCATAGTGACGCTTTCTTCAATTATTCTCGCAGTCCTCATATCCATGATAGTTGGAATTTTTTTCGGGCTTTATCCCGCTCGGCGCGCGGCCAAGTTTAATATTGTTGAAGCCCTGCGTTATGAATAATAACAATCAAAAAAAATATTTTGGTTTTTTAGCCCGTTTCATTATTCGCTCGCCGCATGAGTGGCTGATTGTTTTCCGCATGGCATTCCGGAATCTCAGAATGAATAAATTACGCACCGCACTTACGACGATCGGCATAGTTATCGGGATCATGTCCGTGATTGTCGTGATGGCGGGAGGAGCGGCGCTCAAAAATTTTGTGGTTGGCCAGGTCGAAGCTTTTGGCAGTGACTATGTTCAGGTGGAGGTTAAGGTTCCCGGGACGGGAGCGACATCGCTTGCGAACGCCACCGGCCGCGCGACCGGAGTCACGATAACGACACTCAAAGAAGAAGATGCCAAGGCGGTCGCCAAGCTGCCGAACGTTGCGACTTGGGCCGCGGGAAATATGGATCAGGAACTAGTTGCTTACAAGGACACAACAAAGCGAGCAATATTATTCGGTGTGAGTCCATCCTGGCCCGAAATTGACGCCCAGTCCGAAATCGAAGAGGGTGCTTTTTTTTCGGAAGGCGAGAATAACGCTCTCAATCAAGTGGCGGTCATTGGTTCTGGCGTCAAAGACAGTTTTTTCGGTCTCGAGGATCCGGTGGGGAAAAATATAAAAATCAAAGGCCAGAGTTACAGAGTAAGTGGTGTACTAAAAAATAGAGGGACAGCTGGCTTCTTTAGTTTTGACGATGCCATCTTTATTCCCGTCAATACGCTTAATAAAAAACTTCTCGGGATAAACTATTTTCAATTCATCACTTTTAAGGTTGCGGATCGAGCCAAGATGGAGCAAACAGCTTTGGACATTCGTGCCGTGATGGACAAGCAGCACAAGACAACTGATCCGGACAAGGAAGATTTCTCAGTCATGTCGGCCACGGAGGGTATGAAAATTCTCGACAGTGTTTTTGGAACAATAAATTATTTACTCCTGGCGCTCACTTCCATTTCACTTATCGTCGGGGGAGTTGGAATTATGAATGTCATGTATGTCGCGGTAGTGGAACGGACTAAAGAGATCGGGCTTCGAAAAGCCGTGGGCGCGAAGAGTTCGAGCATCTTACGGCAATTTTTGTTCGAGGCCATAATAGTCACGATGCTCGGCGGAATAATCGGAGTAATTCTCGGCATTGGATTTACCTATCTCCTGAATCTGCTATTGGTGAGGGCGGGATATCTATTTAATTTTACGGTTCCGATGAATTCAATCATTATCGCGGTTTTGTTTTCGATACTGACCGGAGTCGCATTTGGGATTTATCCGGCCTGGAAAGCATCAAAACTTACGCCGCTTGAAGCACTGAGAAAGTGAAATTTCGACATTGGGTTTTTCAATTCAAGACACCGCTAAGCGGTGCCTTGTTCGTTCTGAGCTGTGGATAACTCAAAACCAGCGCAGTCAAAAATTTAGCGGCGCATCGCGCGAAAGCAGGATCACTGGATTGTTTTTAAAACTCTCTTCACCTATACATAGAAAATTATAGTTATCATTTAATCAAAAGATTGTTCCTTTATTTCCTAAAATATCAGAGATATCGGCTTGATATCGGATTTATGATATTTGAAAATTACTTAGTGATATTGGCAATAAAACAAACTTTGGTTTGTCAAATATTAATTAAGTAGGTTATTTAAAAATTTAGGCTTGTGCAAGCCAGAAAAGTCTTTTGCAAATGATTCAGAGGAGTTATAATTGTATTTGGGATGAATAGGCAACTGAATTGTCTTTACAGCCTGTATAAAATATTTTTTAACATATTATTCAGAAAGTTTGTGATTTTAATGCAAGGCTGCATAATTTAACAGCCGGACTATTTAAATTTGTGTGGCGATTAGTACGGGGGTCTGGAAAAATGAAAAAGAAAAAACAGAGTAAGGCTGAAACTAAAATAAAGAACACTTCGAAGAAGAAGATCGCGGCGGCGGTTGTTTTATTGACCAGGTCAGAAAAAAGAAGTGGGGCTAAAGAGAAAGAGAAAGAAACAAAAAATAAAAAATCCGTGGCTTCAAAAAACCCCTCGGCGAGGACAAAAGTAAAAAAAAATAAACCAGATTTTTCTTCACAAAAGCTTTTGTCGGAATTTTTTGAGGAGGAAAAAGTGTTTGAGAAAAATTTCAGCCGGACACTCCGCCGGCTCAAATTTTGGTCAGACTTTTTTTTGCGATTTAAGAAAATATCCATAGCTTGTGGAAAGTTATTTTTACGCCTGTCGTGGAGATCGGGCGTAGCTATTGCCCTGCTTGCGATAATTTATTTCGTGAGCCCGCTCGCGCTTTCAGCTCCGGAGTCAGTAAGCGTGACGCTCAAAAGTGAGTGGGAACAGGGGACACTGACGAATGTCCAAACATATGGAACGACTGCCACGGAGGATGCAATCCAGCTTCAATCAACCGGAACTTGGAATGCGCGAGTGTGGGAGCCGGCGCCGGACACAATTTACGTTGGTCATTCATCGGTGATTGTCGGAACGGATATTTATGTTTTCCACGGGTATTCAGACACGGCGTTTTGGAAATATGACACGGTGCGAAATGAATGGGAGGTTTTGGACGACGCGCCCTTCCCGGCTTATTATGGCGCGGATATGGCGTATGATGGCGCGGGAAACATATTCGCGATCTTTGGTGGTCAATCAAAGAAAGCATATGAATATAATATCGAAAACAAAAACTGGATTGAGTTGCCGGATCTTCCCGACACGGTCTGGTCGGGCGGAGCGATCGAAGCGGACGGTTCGGACATCTACGTCATCCGTGGAAACGGGAGTAATGATTTTTGGAAATACAGCGCCACCGGCGACGAACATTGGCCGAATATGAGTGCCGCTTCATGTAATGTGACGACGGGCGGGAATTTAGTAAACGGAAAGGATGGTTACTTGTATCTTGCTTGTGGAGGGCGGACTAACTATAACTTTTACAAATATAAACTTGGCGCTGGGGAAGGCGCTGGTCTATGGAGCGCGGAAACAAGTTTGCTGACAGGATACGGACTTGAGGGCGAGAACAAGCCGGTTTATGCTGACGGTTATCTCTACTACATGACTTACAATTACTACCCGGGCACTATTCAGTATTTTTATCTGCGCTATGATCTTGAGGGGCATACCTGGGCAGCTCTTGATAGCCCGCCTTCAACCGTGAATATGGCTTCACTTGTTTATAACGTGAGCGACCATTTAATATACGCTTTCCGCTCAAATGGGACCTTTGACCTTTGGAAATTCAATCCGGCCTTGGGGACAACGGGAAAATGGGTGGGGCCGGAGCAGGTGATGGACAGCACAATCACCCTGAACACCGGGTCGGATCTTATTTGGAATGGCGGATCGGGTGCGAGTAATTTCATTTATGCGACGCAGGGAAATACCGCGAATTTCTATCGCTACGACGTGACCAGCAACGATTGGGCGGCCAAGGATCCCTTGCCATCATCAGTGGGTGGCAGAGACATGAAAGGAACCTATTGTAATAATGCCGTTTATTTTCTCCAAGGGGTGGCGCCTTACACAGCGTTTTATCGCTATACCGAGGATGATTGGGAAACGCTAGATACCCAGCCTTTTCCGGCTGCGGATAGCCATGGATCAGCGCTGACTTGCGCCTCGGACGGGACAATATACGCCATTCAGGGAGGAGCAACGCAGAATTTCTATTCCTATACGCCAGACGGAGGTTGGGATACAAGTCTTAATAAAATGATTGTCGGGGGCGTGACATACTACGCCTACCAGGGCGCAAGGATCGCGGCTAAAGGAACAGATATCTATGTAATGCTGGGAGACGGCGAAACGACTTTTTTGAAATATCACAGCGGAGCCTGGAGTAAAGTCGCTCCGACGCCGTTCGCGCAATATTACGGAACGGATATGACCTATGACAGCGCCACGCAAAAAATTTACGCGCTCGCGGGATATTATAAAAACGAAACATGGGAATACGACCCGTCGAACGGCGCCTTGGGAACATGGAGAAGGCTTCCAAACAACCAGGAATATTCTTATGGCCGGGGGCCTTATAGCGGAGCCTCGATCGAATACGCCGGCGGAAGTTCTCTTTACGCGACGACTGGGCAGGGATTTGCGGATATGTGGAGCTATTCGGTGGGCGCGACGAATTATCCGGTTGGGCCGGCGACAACGGGAAATTATGTGAGCCAAGTCATGGATTTGTCTGATGTCGCGAATTGGGTTTCTTTCACTTCGCATGACAGCACGCCGGCGAATACGAGTGTGGTCTATGAAACGAGAACCGGAGACACAGCGACGCCCGACGCGAATTGGTCTTCCTGGGACACGCTGCATGAAGGCAAGCCCAACTCGCCGAAAAAAAGATATTTTCAAGTGAGAATCACGCTTTCTTCCACGGACGGTGCGAGCACGCCCACAGTTTTCGATTATTCCGTTTCCTTCAATCGGGAGTCTGCGGATCCTACGAATCCGACAACCATAACCGGCGCGTCGGCGCAAATCGGCGGAACTCCTTTAGTTTCAGGCACGGAAAATTTATATACCTACGGTCATCCTTATTTTAACTGGCCGGACCCGGGAACAGCAGGCGGTGCGGTGGACACAGGATCCGGAGTGGATGGATATTATGTCTATTTTGGGACTGAGAGCGGCGCCGATCCAGAAACGGAAGGTTCTTATATCACTAGCACCGCGTATATGGTCAACGAAGAATTGACGGCGGGCACCTATTATCTGCGCATAAAAACAAAAGACGACAATGGAAATATTCAGGATTCGGCTTGGGACGCATTCACCTATTCCTATAACGGCATCTCCCCTCCGCTTTCCAACGAAATCACGGACGCGGATGATTTCAATTTGGGAGATATGGATAATGCCGAAGCGGTGGATTCCGCGGATTCATTGCGCCTCAAATCGGCTTCTGGTTTTTGGAACGAGTCGCGGCTTTCCGCGGCGACGCTTTCTATAAGTAACGGGGGAGAATTTGCCTACAGCGAATGCAACGGCGATCACAAATGCCTTTATACTTTTCGAGGAAGCAGTACGAATACTTTTTACGAATATGACATCACGGCAGATGCCTGGACTCAAAAAAGCAACGCGTATAATAATGAATTGGTAGCTTACGGCGGTTCGCTTGTGGAAGGGCCGGAAGGGTATCTTTATGGAGCAAAAGGGATCGCTACAAACCAATTCTGGCGATACAATATAGGCGACAATACTTGGGAAGCGATGGCTATCGCCCCGAAGACGTTCACTTATGGCTCTGTGATGGCCTACGATGGCAACCGATATATCTATGCTATGCCGGGCGGGGATGATGTTTTGATGCGGTTTGATACTGAAGCCAATGATGGATACGGCCAATGGACGACTTCGCCTGCGAGCGCCAATTTCGGAAATCCGAACGCGAGCAGCGGCCAATTTATCGGCGCTGATGCGGATATGGTATATGACGGGCGCAATAATTTATATGTGACTCAAGGGGCTTCTTATCCATATTTCGCGAAATACTCGATTGTCGCTGATCCGGAACACGGTGAAACAGCCAACACCTGGACACCGCTAGCCACCGCGCCAAACAGTTTTGTGAACGGCGGCAGCCTTGGATACGACAGTGAAAACGATGTTATTTACGCCCTGCGCGGAGGTTCCAGAAGCGATTTCTATAAATACAATGTCGCGGCAAATACCTGGGAAGAAATGCCTGACACCCCGGCTTCGATGGGATACGGCGCGTCGTTGATGATGGTTGACGGGACTCTTTACGCCCAAAGAGGTAATGGATACAACAGTCTCTATAAATTTAATATTGAAGAAAATTCATGGGAAGTTCCGCAGCGCGCCTTTTTCGGGCCTTCTACGTTTGATGGTTCAAATTATTTCGCTTACAGCTTTGGAACCGCAACAACCAATGATGACGATGGCAATCTGTATATTATTCGAGGAAATTATGATAATACTTTCGGAAAATATGAAACCGCTTCAGGAACATTCACGGAACTGGCTCGTTTGCCGATGGGAGCATACAACGGTGCAAGTCTTGATTATGTCGATGATGAACAAGCCATTTATTATAGTCCGGGGGATGTCCGGTCTACGAAAAGTTATTTTTACAAATATGATATTACAACCAATGTTTGGTCGGAATTTGCTGATCCGCCGGGACAAATTTATCGCGGATCAAGTATGGCTTATGACGGTTCAAGATTTTTATATTTGACGCAGGGAAACAATGGAAGCGTCTGGTGGCGATACGATTCTTGCCGTAATTTAGAGGAAGGAGAAACTTGCACGCCAGGTTGGTCGGCGGCTCTTCCGACATACGCTGGCTGGGGACAGGGATACGGATCGCAGATTGTTTATAAAGGCGGAATTATCTATGCGACTCGAGGTGAGAACACGAATACTTTTTTCGCCTGCAATACGGCTTCCCTTCCTGGAGCGTGTTGGAGTTCGCTGGCGAGCCTGCCAGTAGGAGAAAATATAGATAGAGGCGGATCTCTAGTCGACGGTTCTGACGGGTATCTTTATGCTGCCTTAGGAGGAGTATATCCTTCGGGAGGAACAAATAAGTTTTATAGCTATAAAATTTCCAATCCTCCGGGCTGGGAAGTAGCCAGCTCCGTACCGGCTCAAGTATATAATGGCGGGAGCGCTGCGTATGAAAATAACCGTATCTGGCTGACGGCGGGAGCAGGCACGAATTCATATTCCGACGGACTGTTCAGCTATGTGATTGGGTCATCTGTGAACGGCACCGGATTTGAACAAAACGGAACCTATACATCCGACCCGATTAATCTTACGGCGGTTTATCAGTGGGCAAACCTTGAGACGAAGTATACTCTGCCGGACAACACGGATGTTAATGTCTATACTAAGACTTCTCCGGACGGATCCAATTGGTCCGATTGGGGTCAGGCAAACAACGAGCATGCTTATGCCGGTGGGGTATATCGATATAATATTGTTTCTACTCCCGCGAAATACATTCAGACTAAGATAGAATTTACTTCTTCAGATCGGATTTTTTCGCCAGAGATGGACTATTTCAAAATAAATTATTATCAAGATATAGGCGCGCCTGAAAATCCGACCGCCGTTTCCGCCTATAACATTCAAACAGGAACGGAGCAGACTCCAAAAGTTCCTATAAACAGCGCCACTTGGTACAAACACGCCACCCCCTATTTTGAATGGCCGGCCGTCGGAGCGGAAGGAGGAGCGAGCGACAACGCAGGCGGGTCAGGAGTCTCCGGTTATTACGTCTATTTTGGAACGGAAGCGGATGGAGAGCCGACCTCGTTTCAGGAAAGTAATAATTATACTGCTTCAAACCTTGTAAGTGGCCAGACCTACTATCTGCGCATTCAAGCCAAGGACAATGCGAATAATATTCCGGAAGATATATTCCCGGCTTTTACGTATCAATTTGATGGCACCGCGCCGACGAATCCAAGTGATATTTCTGTGACCCCGGCGGGTTATACAGCCAGCGATAACTTCGTTTTTCTGTGGGAAAGCAACGTGTCGGACGCCGAATCCGGGATAAAAAAATTCCAGTATCGAACGGATGGCGACGAGACGGGCCAGTGGTACGACATAAATGATCCAAGCGCCGTCACAATAACCATTCCCAATTCCGAGCATATAACAGGCGCGTACCAAGGCGGGAAAAACTGGTTTTATCTCAGAGCAGTCGACAACGCTCTCAATGAATCTTCCGCAATCGCGCAAGAATTTTATTATAGCTCCACCGCGCCTTCGCCTCCGGAAAATCTGAAAGTTGATCCCGAATATTCCGATTCAAATTCATTTTCTTTTTCCTGGGACGAACCGGCGGCTTTTGCCGGAGAAAGCTCAAAACTAAAATATTATTATTCCGTCAATGCCAAACCGACACAATTTAATATAACGGAAACTCCCAATAGAGCTGTCGGACCAGCGCCATTCGCGACTCAAAAAGGAACGAACACATTCTACGTTGTCGCTAAAGATGAATCGGGAAATATTGACTACAGCCTCTACTCTTCAGTCGAATTTACGGCGGATACGGCTAATCCGCCGGTTCCCGTAAATGTGCAGGCCTTTGACACTTCCGACCGCGAGTCGCAGGAATACAGCGTAGCGGTCAAATGGAGCACACCCGAGGGAATCGACACCTCAAACTTCGCCGGATACGCAATTTTTCGCTCGGAAGACAACGCGACCTTCGCTGAGATGGCAATGACGACCGGCTCGGCTTTTGTGGATACGGGTCTTGAAAGCAAACTTTATTATTATTACGTCAAAGCAAAAGACAAAACTAATAATTATTCAATTGCTTCTTCAACGGTGAGCCTCACTCCGACCGGACGCTACACGACTGCGCCGAAAATCGTGCAGCAACCCTCGACCACGGTCCAGTCTTACCAGGCGACTTTTAGCTGGGCGACGAATCGTGTTTGTAGTTCTTTCGTGGAATATGGAAAAACAATTAAGCTGGGCGAGACTACCGGGCAGGTTGATTCCCTGACTGACCATGAAGTTTTAGTGAAAGGACTTGAGGCGGATACGAAATATTTCTATCGCGTAAAATTTATTGATCCGGATGGTAATATCGGCACTTCAGAAGTTGATAGTTTAACGACCCTGCCGCCACCGACCATCTCTGAATTCGCGGTTTCGGATGTCGCTTTGAATTCGGCTCACATCGGGTTCAAAACAAACGCAGGAGCGGTTTGCACGATCAAGTATGGAATAGGCGCTTATACCTCGACGATTGAAGAAACAGCATCCGCGACTAGCCACATGGAAATGTTGGACGGTCTTGAAAGTTCGACAACCTATAACGTGATGGCGGATTGCACTGATGGGGATGGAAATATATTTTCATCGGATGAATATACTTTTACCACGTTGCGCCAGCCAGTCGTGTCGGAACCGCAGGTTGAAAACAAGGAAAACGTCGATATCCCAACGGTGGATGTTTCGTACAAAACTGATGAGTCTACGACGACGCTGATCAAATTCAAGTCAAATGACGAAGGCTCATATCATAATTATCTAACGAATGACAGCGTGACGGAGCACAAGGCCACGATAGAAGGCCTTGAGCCGGCCAAAGAATATGAAATGATTTTATCGGGAATCAGCGGAACCGGAGTGGAAGCGCTATCGCAGACAATCAAAGTCACCACTCGCTCCGACAGCCGGCCTCCAGAAGTTATTGTAAATCGCGCGGTCGGGAAAGTGAACGGGCGAGGAAAAGACGCCCAGGCTACGGTATACATCAAAATCGAAACCAACGAACTTACGGCTGTGAAAATAAATTACAGCAAGGGCGTGACAGTCTCGGGTTTTGACCAAAACACAACGGAGGATGCGGCCAATACCTATCATATGATCACTATTCCCGTGGAGGCGGGCCAAGTCTATAGCTATCAGGCGGAAGCGTATGATATGGCGCGAAATCAAACTCTGGCCAAACCAAACACTATCGTAGTCGAAGACAACAAAGCTAACGCGGCGGAAATAGTGACCGGGACGTTCTCGCGCCAATTCGGCTGGCTAGGAACTTTATTCGGGAAAAAATAATAATTTCAATATTGTGGATAATAAAAATATAAAAAATAAACCGACCAGTCCGCTCACAAATTACTGGCAAAAGCTGGGCGCGGATCAAAACGGAAAGTTGCCCGAGAAAGCAGCTGCCCGGTACAAACCAAATAAATTTTTAAGCACTGGAACTCGCTATGAGTCTGATAAAAAAAAGAAAGACTCATGGCTGAAATCTCTTTTTGGCAATAAACCTGAAAAAAAAGCTGAAACCGTGAGCGAAGTTAAAAAGCCAAAAGAAGAAGTTCAAAGCGCAAGAGAACAAAATCCGCAGTTGACCAAAAAAGAAATTGAAGAATATCTGAGTCATAATTATGAAGGCCGGTCGGGAAAATCGGAAATTATTAGCGTTGAAAATGTGATTAAGGATTTTGAACTTGGCGATACTATAGTGAATATTTTGAAAGATGTCAGTTTTAAAGTTGATCAGGGAGACTTCGTGATGCTGGTAGGGCCTTCCGGTTGCGGGAAATCAACACTTCTGCATGTTATCTACGGACTTGAAGAGCCGAGCAGCGGGAAGGTTTTTATAGAAGATAAGGATATTTGGACGGAGGGGAAAAACTGGAGAGCTGATTTTCGGAACAGATATATCGGCTTTATTCCGCAGCAATCCTTTTGGGTAAAATCTTTTTCGGTTATTGAAAATCTGGCCATACCCGCGACGATCAAGGGAGAATCGTTCAGCTCAGCTATGGAAAAGGCGGCCAAATTGATTCAGTTGGTAAATATGGAGCATCGCGCGGACAATCGGCCGTATGACCTTTCCGGAGGAGAACAGCAAAAAATCGCGATGGCCCGGTCGCTCCTGCTTAACCCAAAATTTATTATCGCGGATGAGCCGACTGGGAATCTTGACCAAAAATCGGGCGCGGAAATAATGGAGCTTTTCAAGGAGTTCAACGAGCGGTTTAATATCACAATCCTGATGGTGACGCATAACCAAGATCAATACAAATATGCCAATCGTTTGGTTCAAATGGTGGACGGAAAAATCGTAAAAAGCTGAATCTAATAATTTTTATGCATTTTGAAAATGAATCTAAATCCATTCTCAAAAAAATCTAAAATTGCCGATATTCCCACAAAAAATCCAAAAAACGGGGAAATAGATCCGAAAAAAACCGAAGTCAAAAAAAAGAGAGCAAAGCTTTCGAAAATGCGGCTGGGGATGCTGGTTTATATAGGATATCGAAATCTGCGTTCAAGCAAGCTTCGTTCCTTCCTCACGATTGGCGGAGTGGCCATTGGGATCGGAATAATCACCATTTTGATTTGCCTGGGATTTGGAGTCCAGAAATTAGTGGTGAGCGAGGTCACGAAAAACAATTCCATTGATGTGGTTGACATAAGCAATAGCAACCTCGAGAATTTTATAGTCATCAATGACGAAAGCATTGAAAAGCTGAAAGCTATCCCGGGAGTGGAAAAAATCGCCGCCTTGATGAATACCGGCGGCAAAGTTTATTGGGCTGACTCGCAGACTGACAGCATTATCTATGGCACCAATCAAGAATATCTTGAGATGGCGAACGTGAAATTTGCCAATGGCAATGCGGCGGATTGGGATCCGGAGGGCAGTACCGCCGCCATTTCAGCCAGACTCGCGAAATTTTTGGGATTTGCGAATCCCGCGGACGCGTTGGGCAAAGAGTTGGAATTCGACATGGTTCTGTCTTCGGATATAGCGGCCAACGTGGAAAAAGACACGACCTCGGAAAAAGGAAAGCTTAAGGTGGTGGGAGTGATCGCGGACGAGCAAAGTACCTACCTATACTTGCCGCTTCCTTATCTTCAGAAAAATTTAGGAATATCCGGCGCTCAATCCGGAAAACTCAAGATTGACGTCAAAAATATCGGTGAAATAAGGGCGCAAGTCGAGCAGATGGGCTTTGTCACGGAGAGCGTAGTGGATCTTGTGAATGACATCAACTCGTTTTTTACCATCATTCGTGTTGCTATGATCGTTTTAGGAACGATTATTATGTCCATTTCCGCCATGGGCATGCTCAATACGCTCTCAGTTTCGCTTCTGCAACGCACAAAAGAAGTGGGAATTCTCAAAGCGCTTGGCGCGAAAAGAAAAGACATCTTCAAAATGTTCGTGTTCGAAGCGGCGATAATAAGTTTTCTGGGCGGTGCTATCGGTTTCATGGGCGGTTACGCTACGGCATACGTGATTAATGTTATCTTCAACCTACTAGCAATCAGATCCGGACACTCGACCCTAAACTTCATTTTTATACCTTCTTATTTCGTGGTGGCGATTGTAATTTTTATCTTCTTCTTGGGGCTTGTGACCGGGCTGATGCCGGCGCGGCGCGCCTCTCGAATCCACGCTTTGGACGCGCTTCGGTATGAATAAAAAAAGTTTAAAGTTAAAAATTAAAAGTGAAAAGTTTAGGGTGCCGCTTCGCGGCATCTTTTTTGTATAAAAAAATCGTCTCAATAAAATCAAGGCGAGTAAAAAAAATGGACGGGCTCGTTCTAATGCCATTATCGGGTTGTATGAAAGTGGGTAAGGCTTTCAGTCGATAGTGGGTATTATCCCGAGCCCTAGAGGTTTCCGATCCGGTTTCCCGAAATTTTTTTCGCTATGCTGATACCTCCCCCGAAGTCAGCTCTGCGAAATCTTTGCGAAACCTCCTTTTAAAGTATAGAAAAGATTTACATAAAAGAAAAGCGCTAGGATTAGCGCGCGGGATTGAGGATTGCCGAGGCAAGAAATATGCGACTTACCTACCAAATCTTGAAAGGAGGATGGTGGTGTCGGATATCAATGCCTCGGCAAATTGTACTTGCTAAAGAACGGGTGGAGCCCTGCAAGCACACCAGCTAGCTCTGGAAAGGATCTGGCTGGACCGGGGCAGGTTTGACTTGCAGGGCCCATAATTTTGAAGAGTTTGCCTCGGGGAGCGATCTTACTTATCCTTATAACTAATTTGTAGCTTTGGCAAGTTAAGCGCCCAGTGCGCTCCACTCCCCGAGGCGCCCGGATCCACATGCAGAAGCATACCTAGAAAGAAGAATTGGCTTAATAATAATTATTACGCCGAGTTTGTCAAGTCTTAGTTTAAGAACTTAAACTCTGACTTGAAAAAGAAAAAAACATTCTAAAATGCGATTAACAAATCCTACAGTATTACAGTATACTGTAGGATTTGATTGAGCTGGTTTACTATGTAAAGAAAAGGGACGGATTTAGATTTTTAAGCGTTTATGTTTTAGAAAATTCATTTACAATATGCTAGATAACTGCAAGCGAATTTGTATTGTTGTATTTTGGGGTATAAAAAAAGACCGAAATATTTTGGTCAATTGCTATAAAAAGTGAAGGGGTGCCTAGGGCACACCAGACAAGGGATCGCTCGATGACGATATTGAGTGGTGATTAATGGCCAAAGCCAACCGAACTGCTCCCGCAAGCGGGGTTCCAAAAATATAGCCGATTCCTTGCCAAACTTTCCTCTGGCCACCACCTCCCTTATAGTGTATTCCCCAGCTGATCAGGCGCAGAATGCTACCTGTCTGCATTTGCGAATTGGATCGTGAGGAGTTTGAGATTTACGAAGAAATTTTAAAATAACAGTTTTTGCTAGGTTTGCTAGACAAGTCCTTTATCCAAATAATACCTTAAAATTGCAAAATTATCCACTCTGTCAAATTTATTCCTGTGGATAACCCTCGCGTGCAATAAGAAACAGCTTATGAGCAGAGACTGCCTATCGGGAGAGAGGTTGATAAGCAGGAGAGGTATGCGGGGTTGAGAGACAGCGGGCCAAAATGGAACTGTATTCCAGTCTCCCCCAGATGGCTCAAGCTGTCGTGTCGTTGGCGCTCCCGGACCGAACGACACCCCTCAACCTTGCAATTTCTCAAACTCCGCTCATAAGCGCATATTATAAATAACAAATGCAGGCGCCGGCGTCAATTAAATCTTGTTGACAAGCGTATATGATTTTGATAGCCTTAAGAGTCAAATTCAAGGAATTTTATGGCGAAAATTGAGGAAAAATCCGCTAAAGTAAGTCTGCAAAAAGCTCGGAACAGGCAAGGGCCGGTTTTTTGGATCGTGTTTTGGGCGGCATCGGCGGTTTTACTTTTCGCCTGGTTTGCTTTTCTGGAGATAAAAAATAGGGATATTGAGGGAATAAAAACTTTGATTCGATTATTTCCAATCAGTACCGAACGCAAAAAGGAACTTCAAACCGCGGCGGATCTCTATCAAAAAGCTGGCGGCTTTTCAGGCGAACAAACTTTTTTGGTTCTCTTTCAAAATAACATGGAGCTTCGACCGGGAGGCGGATTTATCGGATCTTTCGGCATTATCAAGCTTAACCGTGGCAGGATTTCGGATATCGAAGTGCATGACACGGGTAATTTTGATGTGAGGATTCCAAATACCGAGGTTCCGCCCGAGCCGCTCACGAAAATTCTGAAACTTCAGGCGTGGAAGTTGCGCGATTCGAACTGGTCGCCGGATTTTCGCACCAATGCCGAAAAGGCGGAATATTTTTATAAACTGGGCCAAGGCGGCGAGAACTTCGATGGCATTATCGCGATAAACACAGATGTCTTGAATTCGCTGCTCGCCATCACTGGTCCGGTCAAAATTAACGGATACCCCGGAGAATACAATGACGAAACGGCAATACTGCAGCTCGAATATCAGGTTGAAAAAGGATATCTCGACCAAGGCATAGAAAAAGGGGAGAGAAAAAATATTCTTGGAGACCTCGCAAAAATTCTTGAGGAAAAAATCCGGAATTTTTCCCTGCCGCAGAAAGTGGAGCTCGCCAAGATTATCGAAGAACACATTAAAGCCAAAGATATTCAGATGTTTTTCAAGGATAATAATTTGGACACGGAAATTCAAAACATCAATTGGGGCGGGCGAACGGCGGAAAGCAAAGAAGATTATCTCATGGCGGTGGATGCGAATCTAAATTCACTGAAGAGCGACATTTGCATCAAGAGGGAAATGCGATATGAAGTCGACCTGGCGGGCGAGACGCCCAAGGCGCATCTCGAGATTAACTATGAGCATACTTGCCGTACAGCCGATTGGATGACGGCAAACTATCGGGATTGGCTGCGGGTGTATGCCCCGGATGGATCGCGGCTTAACTCCGCCAGCGGACAAATCGGAGATGTGGTATTCGCGAATGAACTTGGGAAAAAAGTTTTCGGAATGCTGGTTTATGTCCCGATCGGAGACAGTCAGAAAATTACGCTTGACTATGATCTTCCGGATGATTTCAAATCAAAACCATACAGCCTGCTTATTCAAAAACAATCCGGATCAGGTGAAGTCCCATTGGAAATTAAGATAAAAAAAGCCGATGGCAGCGTTTTGGAAAGCAAAGAACCGCTAAAAGGGGATAAGCAAATTATCCCGTAGAGGTTAATAATGACAGGGTGATATATTTGCAGGTCAATCCAAAAATAGTTCTAAAATTCAATTTTAAAACGTGCTAACAAGTAAAATATGCTAAAAAATTAGCTTTATTTAAGGCAGAAAATTACTTGACAAACATAAATTTTTCGTTTAGTATGCAATGTTCTAACTATTAACGAAAAAATCTCTAATTATCGGCGGAAAATCCATTTAGTGTTAAATATTCCCGGAATATCCTTTTTTGCTTTATATTGCGGATATATTTAACCCTAAATAGGGTCAAAAATATAATGAGATCATTAAAAACTTCATAAACGGCAATTTGCCGTTAATATATGCTGTAAAAATCTGATAAAAGGAGGCGGCCATGAAAAGGCTGCTAGGTTTTCTGGCACTGGCCGCCGTCGCTATATTTTTAGCAAGCGCGGGATTGGCCGAGGCCAAGTTGTATAATTTCCAGATCGGCGGTGTGGATCACATCGCCGAATACTCCAGTGAGGATGGCCTCATCTGGGCAAGCTGGAAAGAAAATGGGAAGAGAGTGACGGTTTTTAACCGCGAACGGATGGAAAAGTTCGTGGCGAAATCGAAGTACTCTTCTCGTTCTCGCAACCTTAAGGCTAAGGCGGGCTTTAATTTTCAGCCCACTATGGCTACCGCGCCTGTGCCAATTGCGACGGCGAAAAAAGTTGAAACTCCTGTCAATAGAGGTTTAACCTCTACGAATGACCAGCAGTCGCCCCCGTTTCATAATGGTTTCCAGGCGCAAAAGAATGCGCCGAAGGTTCAGTCCGCGTCATCATCCAAAAAGTTTGCGGATTCGAACGTTATCAATAAGCCTTCTTTCAGCAGCAGCCCTGTTGCGCCGGTTATCGGCGCCCAAAAGCAGGGTCAGCCTGCTTCGAAAATAGCGGCTATTGCGCCGCATAGCTTCACCCCAGCAGTCGTCCCCGAGACAAATAAGACCCAGAAGCCTTTGGCCGTCAACACCCCAAAAGTTCGGCCTGAAGGCTCCCGATATGATTCATCAGCAGTCACCCCCGATATTCAGAAGTCCGTGGCGTCAGCACCCAAAAATTTCCGCTCGGACTCGAAATATGATTTACCAGCAGTCACCCCCGATGTAAAGAATCCCGCGTCAGCACCCCAAAAGTTCGCGGGTAAAAATATAGCAGGTAATACTGCCGAGCAATCTACGGTCAGTGATATAGAAGTTCAAAGTGGCTATTATCAATGGCCACAGAAAACGCCAGATGGGGATTGGAACGATCTAGGTCACTGTCTGGAGCGAATTAATCCGCACACTGCTCAGTCTGAACGAGTAGAAAAGCCTATCCAACAAACGTTGTTTTGGGCAGAGTCAGCGTCTGGGCAGGTGTTTTTAAGGCCGGTGTTTGGCCCAATGGGTTCGTGCCCAGAGGGTATCGAAGAACTTAAACCCACACTGATTGAGAAGAAGGAGAATTTCTCGTGAAGAATTTTATTGTATTGCCGCTAGTTTTGGCGATGGTGTTTGCCCCTGTTATGTCTCATGGGGAGACGAAAGGTATCTATACGGAAACAGTCATCTTGTCTCCGACAGCCAAGGTCGTGTCTTCCATCCAAATTTACGGCGAGCCTTGGTACGGCGGAGCCACCCAGGGCTTCCAAGCTCTGGTTCAGATGGTCGCCAGCGAAAGGCTGACAAAAGAGAAGATTAAGCTCGCCTGGTACGAGCAAACGGGTAAGTGCCCAAATGATGACCAGATCACTCAAGTAAGAAAAGGGTGGGATGAAATGATGATCTGGCTAAAGGACAAGGGCGCTCTTGAAGAAGTAGTGACCATCTTCAGTTCCTTTGGGTATCCCTTGGATGCCCCAGGCCCCAAGATTTTGGCGGCCATTGTCAAGATGGTTTCGGATGTTGGGGTAGCGGCTATCGGCGGATATTTTCTCAAAGCCGCATTTGCTGCCCTACGGCCAGATCAGACCACTATCTCCGGTGTCTCCGGTGTCGAAGGCAGCGGCAACTCCGACAACACCAATATCAACAAGAACAGGAACAAGCTCATCAGTAAGCCCGTCCAGGTTACCAAAACTAACGTGGACGTGGATACCACGAGTATTGCCAACTCGAAGTCAAAGTCGGGTTCCAAGGCAAAAGTTGTGGAGAAATAACCCCGGATTCCGGGTGAGGCCGCTGACCTCAACTAAGCCTCATAGTTTCAATCGATAACCTAATCCGAAAACGGAGGATGGATATAGAGCGAGACTATGAGGTTTTTCTTTTACTTAAAATCCCTACAAAGGCTTAAATATACCTTTAAGTCAGCAAAAATCCTTAGTTAGAGCATTTAATGCAATTACTACCACGCTTGGTAGGATGGTAGTATTTGCATAATATAATTTAGTAAAAACTATTATTTTTGGTTTTAAGTATATGAGAATATTCTAATTATGCTTTATATAAGCCATAATTATTAGTGGGTCAGGCTATTGACAAAAAATAGCCACCCTGCTATTCTATTTTGTTAATTATATAAGCCATTAATTTAATTATCTAAGCAAAAAACTATGTCAAAGAGAAGCAAAATCTCGATGAGAGTAGCGATTGTCCTGGCGTTAGCCCTGCTTTTGGGTGCGGCTAAGACAATGGCTGACACAAACAAGAACGTAAACATTAACAACAACAGCAACACGAACGTCAACAAGAACGTGAATTCGACGAACATCAGCGTGAACAACAGTTCAAGCTCTTCCAGTTCGTCTTCAAGCTCGGCTGCCGCCGCTGTAAATTCTGGGAAGAAATCAGGAGAAGGTGCGTCTGCTGCCGCCGCTGCTAGTTCAGCTGCTGCCGCCGCTGCTAAGAATTCGACGACTGTATCTCAAAAGTCGGATTCAAACGAAGCCAAAGTAGTTAATAATTCTTCGACTTCAAGCTCTGCTTCCAGCGCCGCTGCCGCTGCTGCTTCAGCTGGAAAAGACGCGTCTGCTGCCGCTGGTTCTGGCGCTGCTGCGTCGGCTGGTTCTGCCGCTGCTAGTTCAGCCGCTGCCGCTTCAGCCGGAAAAGATGCGCATGCTTCTGCTGATGCCGATGCGGATGGCTCGCACGCTTCCAGCTCTGCAGATGCAGATGCTGATAGCGATCACAACGACAACCATGATTGCAAGAGCGATTGTGACAAAGACAATAATCACAACTATCACTATGACAGCAATCATAAACGCTATTACAAAGACAATGACGGAAAAGTCGTCTATGTCGAAGCTAAGACTTTGCCGGCTACCGGTTCAGGTTCTATGGCTTTAGCTGGTATTATGGCTGTTTCCGGTCTCGCCGCGGTTGGATCCAAAAAATCTTTTCGCAACATATTCTCTAAATAATCGAAATCGCCAACTTTACTTTTGAAATTACGAAATGGAAATGATTAAACTTTTCCAAGCGGTGTTTCATAGCCAAAATCAGAGCGAGGATAAACCCAAAAGAACTTTGCCGATATATTATCCTCTCGCTCTGGTTTGGCGCATATTGAAAAATGGCCTTCAGAAAAGCTGGAAATCCCTGTTCCTAGCGGTCTTTATATTTCTCGTGGTATTCGCGGCATTATTCTATCTCGTGAATATGGAAATAAAGCCCGCCGAGAAAACAGACTCACTTTCAGACGCCTCTTTTTCCGGAAAAGTTTTGGGCGGCGATCTCAAAGAAAAAATTGGCTCGACGGATGTCGCGGATCTAAACTATGGAGAGTGGGCAACGGCGTTTGGACTCACCAGCGCTGACGGAAAATTTGATGATGACCCGGACGCTGATAAATTGCCGAATTTTCTGGAATACGCTCACGGGACAAATCCAAAAAATGCCGATACAGACGGAGATGGATTCAGCGATCGACAAGAAATAAATAACGGTTTTGATCCGGATTCGCCAGGGGAAGCGAAACCGAGCGTGGAAATTACGATCAAAAAAATCGATGTGGCCGTGCCAATGGTCTGGTCAACAAGCGAGGATGAAAACAGTATGCTCGAAGACCTTAAAAGCGGAGTTAATCATTACCCGAAATCAGCCACGCCCGGCCAAACAGGCAATATGGTTATTTCCGGCCACAGTAGCAACTATATCTGGGTCAAGGGCGATTATAATTATATTTTCAAAAACTTAAATAATCTCGTGGAAGGCGACATGGTGGACGTGAAAACGATCCAGCAAAATGGAAGAGTGCTAACTTACCACTATAAAGTAAACAGCCTCAAAAAAATTGTTGCTCCAGATGATCCGCTTATATTTTCAGATACGGCCGAACCGACCCTAACCCTCTCAACTTGTTGGCCGCTGGGTACTAATTTCAGAAGGTTGATTGTTAAGGCGGATCTGGTAAAATAATTCAGCCGTTTGTAGGTGTCGGACACCTACAAAAAATATATGAATGAGTCCAATACGCTAAAAAATTTCATATCGCAAGCAATTCTGGCAGGCGCAATTCTGGCGCTGGTTGGTTTTGCGTACTCGATGTTTCTTACGAAAAAATGGGATGTGACAGGCAAAATCGTGATAGTCCCGGCCATAACTTCTCCGACCGCGGCGGCTAATTTATTTTTGGAGTCGGCTAATACGGCGGAAATAGTCAAAGGACAGAGTTTTCAGAAAAATATTTTGGGAAATCTCGCGGCGAATTTCCATTCAGCTGAAGCCGTTAAAAATTCTTCAACCGTCAAGATTGTTTTCCGCAGTAATCAGGCGGATATTCAAAATATCGAGAATAAAATCGTCGAGCTTCCCAATGATGTCGCGAGTTACACGCGAGACCTTTACGGCGGACAGCCCTTCAAATATCTTTTGATTGGTGATCCTGAAGTTTCGGCCCGTCCGACCGAACCGAATGTCGCGCTGTACGCGGGAATTGGATTTTTAGCCGGGCTAGTCTTGTTCACGCTTTACTGGATTCTGTTCGGGATCGCCGGCGCTGCTCAAGAAATCGAGCCGGAAGAAACAATCGAGCCGACGAAAGAAAGAATTAAATCGCCCTCATTTGCTCACGAAGAAGAGGCTGAGATACTCGAAGAGATGCCAATGATCAGGCCGGAAATGCCTTATACTCCTGAAACGGAGAGAAGATATGAGGAAATTGTGAAACCCGCGACTCAGGCAGCAAGAGGCGGGGCGCCGGAGAATCTGCCTATAGCTGAGGATATAACGGAAAAAGTTGAGAATAATCAGGAAAATTTTCATGAACCGACCGATGACGAGGTCAAGGATCGGCTGAACCGCCTTATGCGAGGAGAGCTTTAGGGATGTGAGAGCTGAGATAGAGATTTGAGATATGAGATAGGGAGTTGAGATAGAGATAGAGAGAAGATGGTTTACGAAAAATCAAAAATTATTTAAAATAGAATCAAAAGAATTTTCTTACCCTTGAGTGAATCTGAAACTACGAGCGGATTCAAGATTGGGGAGGGAAAGTTCTTTGGCAAAGGGGAATAGCGCTTAGTATTGGCGCTTTTTTTATAAAAATTATAAACATCAACTAAATTCAGAGGTGGCAAATGAGAACGACTAAGACTGGAAGGACGCTGTATAAAATTTTAGAAAAGATGGCAGAGAGGCGGGATTGTCTGCGGCGGCCGGGAGACGAGCGGCGGGATGAGGCAGTTGAGGCAGCTCTTTTAACGTGGCAGTGCTGCGTGATTACTGACGGTGTTCCTGCGCACGAAGCTGTGCGAGCCGCCGCCAAGGTCATGGGCCTTTCACTGCGGTTCTACGCCCCGCCTTTCGAAGATCACGCCGCTGCCAAACACACCGGCCTTAGCCGTCTTTAAGCTTAGGCGGCTTCAATTGGCACTCTATCACTAAAATTCGGATTAATTCCGGAAGCGATTAGGGTGCCTCTCTTTTTTTGTGGACAAGTTTTTTGATTTTTTTTGCCGCGCGAGTTATTATATAAAAACCGAATTATGGAAATAATCGAGACTTCACTAAAGGGTGCATATCTAATAAAACCTCAAGTTTTTCAAGACGAGAGGGGATTTTTTTTAGAGTCGTATTCCAAGAAAGTTCTGGAAGAAAAAGACATTAAAGCAGATTTTATTCAGGATAATCATTCATATTCCGCAAAAAAAGGAACTTTGCGCGGGCTTCATTTTCAGCTGCCTCCATTCGAACAAGCAAAATTGATTCGGGTAATTCGAGGTTCGATTTATGACGTAGTTGTTGACCTGCGCAAAGATTCACCGACCTATCTCAAGTCGGAAAACTTTGGGCTGTCTGCTTCGAATTTCCATATGCTCTTCGTGCCGCGCGGATTCGCGCACGGCTTCATGGCTCTTGAAGATAACACGGAAATAATTTATAAGGTGGATAATTATTATTCCAAGGAATACGACAGCGGAATTATTTGGAATGATCCGGATTTGGATATTGCATGGCCGATGAGGACTCCCATTCTTTCAGAGAAAGACGCGGGACTGCAATCTTTCAAAGATTTTAAAAGCAGAAACCCATTTGAGATATGAGATAGGGAGTCGTGACAGAGAAAAGATAAATGTGATAGAGATTTGAGATAGAGATATGTATAAATTTGAAAAACTGGAAGTCTATAAAAAAGCCCTGATTTTTAACAAAGAAATTTTTAGAATAACCAATAAGTTTCCGGATAATCTCAAGTTCTCACTAGTTAGCCAAATGATAAGAGCGGCTATTTCTGTTATTGCCAATATAGCCGAAGCTTGCGGAAGAAGTGGCAGCAGAGAAAGCAGGAACTTATTTAACATTGCAAAAGGATCTGTTTATGAAGTTGTGAGTTTGCTGGATTTATCCTTGATGCAAAATTATATTTCAAAGACGGAATACGACGAATTGTATAGACTAAGCGAAGAAATTTCAAAAATGTTAAGCGGGTTAATTAAATTCAATGAAAAATAACTCTCAAATCCCAACTCTCAAATCCCAACTCTCACTTCTCGTTACCGGCGGAGCGGGATTTATTGGAAGCAATTTCATCCGCCATATTCTCAAAAAATATCCGGATTATAAGATTGTAAATCTTGACCTTTTGACCTACGCGGGGAATCTTGAGAATCTGAAAGAGGTTGAAAATAATCCGAACTATAAATTCGTTAAGGGTGATATAGCAGGCAAAGAACTTGTCGATCGTCTGGTGCGGGAAGCTGATGTGGTGGTTAACTTCGCGGCGGAGTCTCATGTCGATCGTTCGATACTTGATAGCGCGAGTTTTATCCATACTAATGTTCTGGGTACACACAACCTGCTTGAGGCGGCAAAATCAAACGGGCTCAAGCGATTTCACCATATCTCGACTGATGAAGTTTACGGCCATCTGGGGCCGAACGACCCGCTCTTCAATGAAAACACCGCTTATGCTCCCAGAAGTCCCTATAGCGCTTCAAAAGCCGCTTCCGACCACTTGGTGATGGCTTACTTCCATACTCACGGGCTTCCGGTGACAATTTCAAATTGCTCGAATAACTATGGTCCCTTCCAATTTCCGGAAAAGTTGCACGGACTGTTTATTACAAATCTACTGGAAGACAAAAAAGTCCCGATTTACGGAGACGGCATGCAGATCAGGGATTGGCTTTACGTCGATGATCACTGCCGGGCGATTGATCTGATTATTCATAACGGCAAAATTGGGGAGACTTATTGCGTGGGAGGAGATTGCCAGATTGCAAACCTGGATGTTGCTAAAAAAATTCTTGAACTCATGGGGCTCAGTGATGATCTTATTGAATTTGTGAAGGACAGGCCCGGCCATGATCGACGCTACGCGATTGATTTTTCCAAGGTAAAAAGCGAACTGGGCTGGGAGCCACTGGAAAGTTTTGAATCCGGCATGCAAAAAACTGTCGAATGGTATAAAAATAATCAGGAGTGGTGGCGCAAAATTAAAAATGGCGAATATCTCAAGTACTACGAAAAACAGTATGGCTCGCAGAAGTGAAAAGAGGAAAATATTGCCGGCGCTTACCACCACTCCCGGCTCAAATTGGAAGCGAAAAGCGAAAGAGATAGATGAGCTTGGACTCAGAGAGATTTCTTTATTCCCGACATTTCTGGATATTAATAGCCGAAAAATTCTTTACCAACTGATTGAGAGAACAAAACTGAAAGCCATACCCTTTGTTCATTTGCGGCACGATTTTACTGATGACGAAATAGATTATCTGGCCACGAGATGGGGCGCGAAATGTTTTAACATGCACGCGGATCTGCACGCGTATAATTTCATTAAAAATTCCAGATATCAAGCCAAAATTTTTGTTGAAACGCATTACGCTCCGGCCAGAAGAAAATATTTCAGCGAAAAATATTTTAAAAAATATAAAATTCCAGGACTATGCGCGGATTTTTCACATTTGGCGGCGGAGGAGCTGGAGTATCCCGTTTATTATCCAAAAAAACTGGAGTTAATTAAGAATTATTCCATAAAATGCTGTCACGTGTCCGCTTTCTCCCGTCGAAAAAGACTTGATAAAGCTGATAGGTCGTATCGGTTTGATAGCCATGAGATGAGGAATGTTTCCGATTTGAATTATCTCAGAAAATTCCCCAAAAAGTGGTTTTCAAACTATATTGCCATTGAACTTGAGAACTCGTTCCGTGACCAACTAAAAGCGAAGAAATACATCGAAAAAATATTAAGCCAAATCTCATGAAAAAGCTAATTATAATCGGATCAAAAGGAATGCTAGGACAGGATCTCGTCAAAGTCTTTGAAAATGACATGAACTGGGAAGTTTTTGGGTACGACCGCGAATCGGTTGATATAACTTCGGAAGAAAGTTTAAGAAAAATCATTGATCAAGACAAGCCCAACGCTGTGATCAATGCCAGCGCTTATAACGCCGTGGACCGGTGCGAGACGGACGAAATTGAATATGAATTGGCCAAAAAAATCAATGGGTACGGCCCGGGGATTCTGGCAAAAATCGGCAAGGAAAAAAACATTCCCATCATCCATTACAGCACTGACTATGTTTTTGACGGAGATAAGGGCGAATATAACGAAAATGAGAAGCCTAATCCGATCAGCAACTATGGTCGCTCGAAGCTGCTGGGGGAGGAAGAAGTCGCAAAAAATACCGACAGCTACTATTTGATTCGGTCATCAAAGCTTTTTGGATCTCCGGGCAGTTCCGCGATGGCTAAGAGAAGTTTCTTTGATTCCATGATTGAGCTTTCAAAAGACAATTCAGTCTTGAAAATAGTAGACGAAGAAAAAAGCTGCTTTACTTACACTCCCGATCTCGCGCTTGAAACGAAAAAAATAATTGAAGAGAAAATTCCGTACGGGATATATCACGTGATTAACGAAGGGGCTTGTACGTGGTTCGAAGCGGCTGATTTTCTTTTTAAATTGGCTAAAATCGATATTGAGACCGTTCCTGTCCCGTCTTCGGAATTTCCGCGGCCTGCCAAACGGCCAAAGTCTTCAGTGCTTATCAACTCAAAGTTGAAACCCCTGAGAAATTATCAGGACGCTCTCGTCGACTACATGAAAATTATGGGAATAAATAATTAAATTTTATATATGGAAAATATTAATATGAAAGGCATAATTTTGGCGGGCGGCACAGCGACCAGGCTGTTTCCTCTCACTGCTACGACCAGCAAACAGCTTCTCCCTGTTTATGATCGGCAGATGGTATTCTATCCGCTCAATGTCCTCATAAAGGCGGGGGTGAGAGAAATCCTGATCATTGTGGCTCCGGATCATTCCGGACAGTTTTTGAATCTCTTGGGGTCAATTTTTAAGAATCACGGGGTGCATCTTTATTTTGAAGTGCAGAAGGTTCCGCGCGGGCTTGCGGACGCATTTGTTCTGGGAGAATCTTTTATTGGAGAGGATAACGTGACGATGATTCTGGGTGACAATATTTTCGAAGACGATCTCTCTCGGTTTATTAAAAATTTCAAGCAGGGAGGAGTCGTTTTTGCCAAAGAAGTGCCGGATCCGGAACGATTTGGCATTGTTGAATTTGACGGATCGGGAAAAGCAATCTCAATCGAGGAAAAGCCGGAAAAGCCAAAAAGCAATTTTTGCGTGACCGGAGCCTATATTTATGACAATCGGGTGGTTGAAATTGCCAAAAATATGGATCCTTCAGAGCGAGGAGAAATAGAAATTACCGACATTAACAAAAAATATCTTGAAATGGGAGAATTGAATGTTAATATTATAAAAGGGGAATGGTTGGACGCGGGTACGTACGATTCTCTTCTTGACGCGGGGAATATCGTTCGGGATAAAGGCATAAACAAGAATTTCGATCCTTTAATTGACCAGGCTATTCAGGAATTTAATGAAGCGTTGAAAGTGATAGCCAAGAAAAGATTATTATAACTTCACTATATGAACACTAAGCCAAAAATTCACCTGGACTCTTTTGAGGAATATCGAATTTCAGTCTTGCGATATATTGAATGGATGCTTAACCGGCATTATAAAAATATCAAGAAAGCAACATTGAAAGATATCGAGAGAGATCAGGAAAAAATAAATACTTACGAAAATTTCGAACAGCTCGAGCCCATAAATGAAAAGGATATTATAGTTTTGGATGAGGATAAAATAGGAACAGCCTCGGCTGAAAAGGCGATTCTTGAGGGAAAGTTCCTCTGGGAGCATACGGCTGCTGGTGAAGCAACCCGACTGGGATTGGGAACAAAATATCTTTTGGATTTAAGTAAATTTTCCTTGGGCGATGTGGTGTCGCATATACGCCAAGAGGCGCTCCAAGAGTTGAAGAAAAAAGGATATAAGACAAAAGAGCTTGCCAAAGAAAGGAAAAAAATAAACCAGGAAATAAACGCGAAAAGCGTTCTCAACATTGCCGGGGGACATCCCGAAAAACTTTTAGGTATTTCCCTGGGAAACAGACATATGCTCCAGATGGCGTTTGATGTGGCTCAAATTGCCAAGCGGAATCGTAAAGATCCTAAAAAGGTATTAGCCAAGCAAACGGCAATCATAGTTCTCAATGAACAGACTGCGGAAGAAATTCTCGATAAATTCAGAAAGTATAATTTTTTTGGATTAGATCCCAAAAAAGTTTTATTTATGATCCAGCGCAGCTTTCACGGAATATACATCAAGGAAGGTAGCCTGTATTACGACCAAACCACGGAGAAAAATAAGCGGCTGCATAATCACGGCCAGATGATGATGCAAAAAGCGCATGACAACGTATTTTTTAGAGTTGATAAAAAAAATAGCGGAAAACGGGAGTTCGTATCCAACATTGAATTTGAAAGAATTTTAGCTGCACACGATGACCTGCTTTCCTACAACGTCGAGGACTTGGGATATCTGACCTGCGCAGTTGATTTACCGAGTTTGGCGTTGGCACTAGAGCTGGGAAGAAAAGGCTTTAATATGGTTATGGAAATTGTCGCGCAAAATCCTATTAAGCCGCAGAAAGGCGGAGCCTGCTTTTTCGACAAAAAAATTCGGCGGGTGGTCATGGTGGAAAGCAATCAACTTAAAAACATTAAAAACGAGGAAATTAAACACCTGAACAAGAATTTTAATCATTATCCCAATCCGGTCGAGTCATATAGAAAAATAAAAGAAAGAGGATTGCCAATTTCTTTCGAAATCAAGAGCACGTTCAGCCAGAGCGGCGACCTGCAAGATTATATCTATGCTTGCCCGGTTCAGGGAGACACTAATTTTTTGGTCAAAACCGCTTATATAATAAGAAAGAATTTAAAGCCTATCTATAATTGGAAATCACCGGCAACTACCCCAATAGCAATTAAGGCAATGTTTGAGCAGGATGCGCAAGTTGGCTTTGCGCAATTTGTAAATAAGATGCGGAGAGGCAAGATAGATTAATTGTTAATCTAAAAGGAGTTAAATATTTACGGTTTTTATGCGAATCGCGATTAATGCTTCCGATCTTGATCACGCGCGGATTGACGGAACGCGAATATACATCCGAAATATATTGAAAAATTTTGGTCTTCTCGATAAAGAGGACCAATTTTTGATTTACCACAAAAACAAGGAATTTAATCCGGAGTTAAGCTTTCCTGTCTTTCCAAACTATCAAATTATTAATCTTGAATTTCCCTTCTGGTGGACGCAAGTCCGTTTTGGGCTGAAAATTTTGCGCGAAAAACCGGATGTTTTATGGATGCCCATGCACTCCCTGCCGTGCATTCGATCAAAAATGACAAAAACTGTCGTTACGATACATGACCTGGCTTTCAAGTTATTTCCGGACCATTTCCCCGGCAAAGATCTGCGAAGGCTGAATTATTTTACCGACTACGCCATAAAAAGAGCCGATAAAATTATTGCAGTATCAAATTCAACAAAAGGTGACATTCTAAGGCTGTATCCAGGCGCCAGGGAAGATAAGATAAAAGTAATTTATCATGGATATGACAAAGAGCTGTTTAATGAAAATATTCCTTCGGAAGATATCAATAAGGCTAAAGCCAAGCATCATGTATCTTATGCCAAATATCTGATTTATGTCGGCGCGATTCAGCCCAGGAAAAACATCGAGGTTCTTTTGGATGCTTTTGCGTCATTAAAGCGAGATAGTTCGTATAAAGATATGGGACTGGTCATCGCGGGAGACTTAGGCTGGTTTCACGAGAGTATTGTAAAAAAAATTAATGAATCTGAAAGCGTGATCCTGACCGGGAAATTTGAAACCAAAGATCTTCCGGGACTTCTGGCGGGAGCGGAAGCTTTCATATTGCCTTCGCTCTACGAAGGTTTTGGAATGACAGCGCTTGAAGCGATGGCTTGTGGAGTGCCGGTAATCGCTGCGGATAACTCCAGTTTAAGCGAAATAATAGGGGAAAACGGATTATTATTCGACGAGAATGATTCGCAAGATCTGGAAAGGGTATTGCGCGAATTACTAAAAAATAATAAACTAAAAGATGATCTTAAAAATAAGGGATTAGCGAGAGCAGCTGAATTTAGCTGGAAGAAATGCGCCCAGGAAACACTCGATTGGCTTATAGAATAATCTATCTTTTAATCATCGGTTAAGGATGCTTTCGAATATAAAACCAAAAAACAAGGGAATAACAAAATATTTACGATCATTCGCATGGTCTGTTTTTTTCATTGCCGCTTTAGTCCTGTTTGGATATTCGTGCCAAGCCGCCAAAAAGACAAAATGGCAAAACATACTGGAACAGAACGGCGTGCCGCAAACATACTGGGAAAAATATCTGCCCAAAATAAGCCGCACCGAATACAATAAGATTAAAAAAAATTATCAGGCTGCCGTCGCTTCTCAAAATAATAATACTAACAGCGGGAATTCTCCTTCGAGCACGAGCGACGTCGTTAATGTCGTTAGTGGCAAATACCCGCTTCCGGATACTGTTGGGAAAATCGCGATTGAGCAGCATCTTTGGCTAAAAAAGAACCAATCGGCTAGTAGCCATTATTCCATGGCGAATGTGTCCAAGAGCTGCCAGAACGGCATGGCGGGGGGTTACGGATCATTTGGGCCACTTGATAGCGGCGATAAAAACGAAGAAAAATACTACGTCACCATGCGTTGGGAATACACGGATTGGAAGGAACCGGAATCAGAGTTGGCAAGCAAGATAGACAAGGTTGCAAAATCAATCACGCTTAAGGATGCGGATGATTTTCCCAAATCAGGCTATGTAAAAATAGAGGGTGAATATATGCACTATTCTTCCAAAAGCGGCGATAAATTGAAGGGTTTAAGCCGGGGTTATAAAAGTTCCAAAGCCGCCCATGATAAAAATGACGCCGTGAGGTTGGAATATAGATACAAGGGCGGACAGTGGGAGAGAGTCACTCGAGCCCTTGATTCAAGCACGAGCAAAAAAGATTGGTATAAAAAGAAAAAGGTACTGGTCACCAACAAGAGAAATGGAAAAAAAGTTGTAGCCTCTATTCTGGAAGCCGGACCGGCAATCTGGACGGGAAGAGTAGGCGGCCTTTCTCCCGAGGCTTTTGAAGCTATTTCTGCGAAAAACAACGAAAATTGTGAATTTCAATACGTTGACGATGACACCAAGCTTGGTTCGGTGAAATAACAAAAATAACTCTTTTTCGAGATGATAAAATTCATAAGACTTTCTCTTTTTTCACTTGCTATAAGCAGCCTCTTGGCTTCTAATTTTGCCTTGGAATGCGGCGCCAAAAACAAGGTAAAGGCGCTGGACACATCAGGTGTTCCGATTATTCACGCACGATCCGATTGGTGGAACAGCGCGATGAGTTCGCTTGAAAAAAAGAATAAGAAAAGAGGGGTTACCTGGAGCAAGGAATATGCGGATCCCGAAATATTTGTCGTCCATCATACCGATACGTCTTCGAGCAAATCCGATGCCAAACAAATCCAAAGTATTTATAAATACCACTCTTATACTAAAAGATGGGGTGATATTGGCTATAACTATGTTATCGGAAAGGATGGACAAATTTTCGAGGGTCGCGAAGGCGGCAATGGAGTGATTGCGGGACATACTTCCGGCTATAACGAAGGCTCGATAGGAATCGCAATTCTAGGAAATTACGAATCCAATAATATCTCGTCCGCGGCTCAAGAATCGCTGGATAAACTAATAGGCTGGCTCGCAATGGCTAATGATATTGATCTTTCAAAAAAAGTTCATTTTTCAAGCAGGAATCTTGATTCGGCGGTAGTAGGCCACCGGGATTTAACCAGCACCCAATGTCCAGGCAAAAAATTGTACAATACCTTGTCGGAAATCAGGAAAGCTAGCTTAAGTTACGCCGCCTCGTATCAAAATTTCGCGTTCAAAAATAATGCTGACGGCAGCTTGAATGAGTTCTCGGACGGCAAACGATATACCAACAGCAACAAGCCGCAAGTGGCCGCTTTGAGTTCGAATCAAATAATGATGTTTCCGCTGGCAGGTGAGATCGGAAGCTCGGGAGAGAATACCGGTCATATTTATCCATCCGGAACTATATTCAGGACGGCGGAAAATGGACAATGCGGAATTCTGGAGGACGGAAAAATTCGGCCGATCAATAGCTCCGCGGTTCTTTTTACGGGATATAATCTTAACAATATTATTGAGATAAGCCAGGCAAAGTGGGAAAGCTATGAGCAAGGCGGTGCAGCTGATCTCAGAAACGGAGCGTTTGTGAGAGGCAGCGGAAACGATTATTATTTAATCGAAAGCGGTTTGAAGCGTAAACTGGTTTTGCCTCAGAGCGAACTGGGACTGGTGAATCTAAACAGCTCCGAGGCAATCTCCGATGCGGAGATTAGCGCTTACCAAGCAGGAGTAGACATAGAAACGATCAGCAATCTGCCTGCGGGGACAATAATTACTAGCAACAAAAAGGATTATTATTACATAGCCGAAGGGTCCGTAAAGCTGAAAATTTCCAAAACAGTATTTAAGGCCAGTTTCAGTTCCAGAATGGTTCTGCGGGTTTCAAAAAAAGCATTAAAATTGTTTAAAACTAAAAACTCGCTGAAAGTCCAAGATGGCGGAGTGGTGAGTTATAAAAGCAGATATTATTTTGTTGAAAATAAAAACCTAAGGCGTTTTTCAGCAAAAAAACTTGCCTCCACTATGGGGTTCAAAAAAATAACAAAAGTAAAACGAAGCGATGTTAACGGCTTAAGCGTTGGATCGGAAATAAACTGACGAACTACTTTATTAATTTCTGATTATTGGCGAGGTCCTTCTTTTCAGAAAATAGTATATTTTCCAGTGAGATAAAAAATAAAAGAGAAAGCGCGGAGATTAAAACGACCTCCCAAAACCTCATCTTATATAGACTTAGAAGCAGCATTGCGAATATCAGAAAAAGAAGGATGTTCAAGATGTTTTGCGAAATTGACCTGAACTTCGGATTTGTTTCCGGGCGTGTTTTTTTCTCAGCAAGCAAGGAATAAGCCAAGCCAAGCAGCACTATCAGCGCCAGCAGGTATTTAAGGCTCACATGCGAGCTCACCAAATTAGGCAAGACGAGTTCGGGAATGATCAATATGAAGTAAGTGACGATCAACGATACCGTCAGGTCTTTAAGTATTGAAATAAAAAATTTCTTCCAGCTCATGTCAATTAGTTACTCTTAAAAAAATATCTATTTAAAATTGAAGCAGCAATATTTTGCAGGGACTGTTTCGCTGTTTCCATTGTCTTTGAGGAAATAATTTTTACTTCGGCTTGTTTAATGCCTATTGAGTTGATGCCGCATCCTTCAGCAGGAGCGATGGTGAAATTAAGATATTTTCCGAGAGACCCAAACTTATTATTAAACTTGCAATTTACCCGGCCATTTCTCAATGCTTGATTTGAAACATTGCATGTTTGGCTCTCGAGGGTATCCGGATCATCAACCGGAACGGTGAAATTTTGCGGCCAAACCTTATTGAGTAAATCTCCGTTTTCAATCAGGTGTTTTGCTCCATTAGAGATGATGTAGAGGCGATGTGACGGGTACGCTTTGAAAATAGTGCCGTCCGGATGGATGTCCGTCCACTTGAATACTTTGGTATCCGAGACAGGGAATAAATCGGCAGTGGCTTTGTCAATATCCGTGAGATTGTCAAAACTAAAGCCGAAGGCTTCGAATATTTCCGGACCCGGAAATAGCGTAATCTTTCCATGGCTAACGAAAAAAACTTCGTTTGTAGGCTTTAAATGCAAGAGAGATCCGTTGGGATATTTTGTTTTATTTTCATCAAATAGAATTTGGTTTAGTTCATCCTCGGTGCTGATCGGTTTCCCTTCCGGCAAAAGAAAAGCGGCGTAAGTTTTAATCAGGGAAATCGTAAGATTTTTGGGGCAGCCGCTATTGGCGGTATTTTTCAGAGTAAGGTTTAAGTTTATATTTTGGAAGGATCTAAGCGGAAAAATTCCAAAATGTAAAGTGTTTTTTACTTCGTTTTCACTTATTGCGAATTTCGATGCAGCGGAATTATTTGCGGTATAGCTGTAACTGTCCGTGGGAAAAAGAATAAAAAAAGCTCCAAAAAAAACGGTCATGAGTGGGATGAGATAGATAAAAAACCGCAGGTATTTATAAATTGATTTTATTTGTTCAGCTGATAGCATAGTCAATGATTTAAGATTACGGATATTCGCAGCTTTTGTCAAAAAGGATGATTGTCAGTATAATAAAGGTCAGGTAATGGAAAAATAATAAATACTCCCAATGGGCCTATTTTCTAATATATTTAGGGGAAGAGGTAAGGCTAATTTTGCGCTTGCTTTGGATATCGGCACTGAAGTAGTGAAGGCCTTGATTTTTAGGATTGATGAGGAAAGCGAAAAGGGAATAGTCATGGGTGTCGGGAAAGTCAGGCAAAAACTTGGCGATATGCAAAGCGGAGCTGTCAGTGATATTAGCGGAGTCATAAGAACTTGCCAGCATGCGATTGAAATGGCCGAAAATATGGCAAATGTCAGAAGGATTGAACAGACCATAATGGGAATTGCCGGAGAGCTGGTAAAGGGCTCGACCACGACCGTGCATTACGAAAGATTAAAACCGGAGATAAGGATAGATCTTCCGGAACTTAAAAATATTATTCAAAAAGTGCAATGGAAAGCATTCGACCGAATTCGCCAGCAGCTGGCTTGGGAAACAGGACATAGTGAGATTGATGTGAAGCTAATAAACGCCGCCATTGTGGATGTAAGGATCGATGGGTATAGGGTGACAAATCCGTTGGGATTTCAGGGCAGGGATGTTTCAATCGGCATCTTCAATGCCTATGCGCCGATTGTCCACTTGGGCGCCCTTCAAGCGATAGCTGAGGAGCTTGACTTGGATCTGCTAAGTATTGCCGCGGAACCCTATGCGGTTGCCAGATCGATGGGACTCGAAAATACAGTCGATTTTAGCGCGATTTTCATTGACGTTGGGGGAGGGACAACGGATATTGCCGTGGTCAGAAACGGCGGACTGGAAGGGACCAAAATGTTTGCTCTTGGTGGGCGGGCTTTTACAAAGAAAATTGCCCAAGAGCTGAATATTTCTTTTGAAGAAGCTGAGCATCTTAAAATCAGCTACGGTTTAGGGAAGTTGGGCGCGGACATAGCGCCGAAACTGGACAAAATCCTAGAGGAGGATTGCGGAGTATGGCTGGATGGGGTAGAATTGTCGCTCAATGAATATTCTGAAACGGATTTGTTGCCGCCTAGAATTCTTTTGTGCGGAGGAGGATCCGCGCTTCCTGGCATAAAAAGAGCTTTGCTGAACAGAAACTGGTCAAAAAATTTGCCATTCAGCAAGATGCCAAGTGTGAATTTTTTGCAGCCGAAAGATGTCGTAAATATCCAGGATACGACCGGATTTTTGAAAGATCCTCAGGATATAACGCCGATGGGCCTTGCGAATCTTGCTTTGGATTTAGTGGGTGAAGAAAAAATGCTCTCAAATATGCTTCGGCGTGCGGTAAAGATGATGCAGAATTAAAATTCACATAATATATCAGCACATAGCATGAAACATCTTTGCGTTACATGTTCTGCGCTCCGTAATTTTTGTCACATAAAACTATCTATATTGATATAGACGAGGAGATAACCTCTATTATCGACCGATTGAAAAAATCGAGAGAAGCGGAGGTGATTGTAGTCGCGCCAAAAAGAGCGTTGCTTTTACAAAGTCTCGTAAATTTGCGTCTTCTGAAGCGGGAATCAGATCGGAGAAAAAAGAAATTAATAATTGTCACCCAGGATAAGCTTGGAAAAAAATTAATTGAAAAGGCGGGCATAAAGAGCGCTGGCAGGCCGGAGGGCGAAGTTTCGGCAAGTGCCGTGGAGGATATAAATGAGTCATTGCTCGAAAAGTCAGCTGCTTCAAAGGAAACCAACTTTGAGCAAAGCGATTTTAAAAGGCAAATTGGATCGGACTTTTTTTACGGGGCGGCAGTCAGTATGCCGGTTGCGCAAGAGAATGAGAATGAAATCCCTGAAATTCCTGAAAAAAAGAATGACATTGTTTCGCCTGCAAGCAAAGCAAGCAGCCAGAAAGTAAAGAAAAAATCGGTAAGAATGAGTGATATTATACCAGAAGCGAAGAAAAAAGCGCCTGGAAGGAAATCCGTATCAACTCCTATGGCGAGACAAACTGAAAAAAATATTCACACTCCGAAGAGCAACTCCGCAACATTAAACAGCGAAGCCATAATAATCAAAGAGGATAGCTTGGAAAAACTGGATAAAAACATTTTTTTGACTGATAATTTTGCTAAAAAAACGGATGCGTATTTTGGCAGATCATCGATTTTCAGCCATAGCCGAAAGGAAAAAAAGATCATGGATACGGAAAAGGTCAAGGGTTCTGCGGCTAAATACTTTTTATTTTTTTTGGCCTTTTTTGCAGTAGCTGCAGTGGGATTTCTCGCTTATGTTTATCTTCCAAAGGCTACTGTCAATATTCATCCGATAAGCTTGGCTAAATCCGTGTCTAAAAATATTAACGCTTCCGCCAGTGTAAATGCAGTCGACGCAGCCAGCGGCAATATTCCCGCCAAAAAAATGGAATTTACCGAAAAAAAAGCCCTGGAATATAATGCTACCGGATCAAAAACGGGAAAAGGCAAATCTGGGGGAAAAGTGATAATATACAATGAGTACAGCACTGAAGACCAGGCACTGGTAGCCACCACCAGGCTGGAAACGCCGGATGGAAAAATTTTCAGGATAACGAATTCAGCAGTTGTTCCGGGCATGAAAAAGTCAGGAAATGACAACTCTCCAGGCTCGGTCGAAGTAGAAGTATTAGCCGATCAGCCAGGACAAGAATATGATATAGCGCCAACGTCCTTTACGATCCCGGGATTTAAGGACAGCCCAAAATATCAGAAATTTTACGCCAAATCGGCTGCGAATATGACAGGCGGCTCTTCAGACGAGGCAAAGATTGTTTCCTCTCAAGATTTACAGGCGGCCAAAGAGGATATAGCCGGTCAGATTAAAAAAGAAGCCATAGATAAGATTGCGCAAAAGATGGGAAGCGATGAAAAATTATTTGAAGATACTGTAAAAGCTGAAATAATCAGCACGACTTCTTCTGCTTCTGTCGGAGATTCAGCTGATAAATTCACACTCACCGCTGATGTGAAGTTGCAAGGCTTAGCTGTCAGTAAGGGCGACATCGCTGAGGTGATTTTTGGAACAAGAGACTTAGGCAGTAGCAATATTGTGGACGGAGAGAATCTGAACTATATCGTGGATGGGTATGACTTGGATAATGACACCCTCAGCTTCAATATAAAAGGCGATGCAAATGAAAATCCAAAAATTGACGCAGAAAATTTTAAGCGCGGCATTTTAGGAAAAAGCGTTGAATCAGCCTATAATTATGCAAAAAGTTATCCGTCTATCAGCAAAATAGATATACAGATGTGGCCGTATTTTTTGAAGAAAATGCCAATATTTGAAAATCGTATCATTATTAATGTCTCAGAATAGGAGCCTCCTTCGGCGGATAAATCACCCCCGGACTGTTGACAATATTTTCAATTACAGCTAAAATAATTTCAGCAATAATGAAGCTGAAAAAGGAGTGCCTTACAAGAAATTGGAATGTTTGGATGTGCCGCCTTCTGGATAATTAGGGCTTTCGGCGGTAGCCCCTTTTTTGCTTTGTATTCAATAAAAAATTATAAATGGCAAAGGAGAAGGAAATAATAAGACTGGAAGGCAAAGTAACAGAAACTCTGCCTAGCACCACTTTTAAAGTGGAACTTGAAAATGGGCATGAAATTCTAGCGCATATATCCGGGAGAATGAGAGTCAACTATATTAGACTGCTCCCTGGAGATAAAGTTCTAGTTGAAATGAGTCCGTATGATTTGACCAAAGGCAGAATAGTTCAGCGGATGTGAATCTAAAATCTGGAATATTTATCCCGCTAATGATTTTATCAATTTTTCGTGGGCAGGATTAGAGGTGCATTTTTGGATCTGCCGGCTCATTAATTAGATAAGCGAATATTAAGATAAGAATAGAATGAAAGTAAGAGCATCAGTAAAAAAGATTTGTATTCAGTGCAAAATTATCAGAAGGAAAGGAAAGATTTATGTTATTTGCACTAACCCAAAACATAAGCAAAGGCAAGGATAAGATAGTTTAAAGTTAAAAGTTCAAAATTAACAGTTTTGATATTTAATTCAACCCTTCAGTTTAATTTTAAACTTTTTCAGCCGAAGGCTGATCTGCCTATGGCATGACATCTTTTAACTTTTTAACTCGAGTGAAACGAGCATGGCACGTATCGCAGGAATCACAATTCCAAACGACAAAAGAATAATAATAGCGTTAACCTATCTGTATGGAATAGGAAACGCCAGGAGTGCTCAAATACTTTCGGCTTTGAGTTTCAATCCGGATATGAGGACCAGCGAATTGAGCGAGGCGGATGTCAATAAATTGAAGGAATATATTGAAAAGAACTTTACGATTGAGGGCGAGCTTAAGCATCAGAAAATGATGAATATCAAAAGATTGAAGGATATCGGATGCTACAGGGGGATTAGGCATATGCGAGGCTTGCCGGTTCGCGGGCAGAGAACGAAAACGAATACGCGTACTGTAAGAGGAAATGTCAGAAAAACGGCCGGAAGCGGAAGAAAGACATCTGCTGAAAAGACATAATGTTCTGGGCGCGCTAAATCTGCATTTAACTTGGACTATTAATCTCAAATAATTTTTCGTAAAAATGGCTAACGAGGACATAAAAAATAACGAAGATTCGCAAAAACCTGATAGTAAATCAGAAGCTGTAGCAAGCGCGGAAAAAAAACCAGAAGTTAAAGATACGGAAGATAATAGCAAAGAGTTGGCAGCTGAAAAGGCAGCGGCGAAGAAAAAGAAACGCAAGATTAGGCGCCAGATTCTTCGCGGGCAGGCTCACATTCAATGCACTTACAACAATACTATAGTGAACGTCAGCGACGCGCAGGGTCGGACCGTAGCATGGTCCAGTGCGGGATCGCTGGGCTTCAAGGGAGCGAAAAAAGCCACACCGTTCGCGGCCACTCAAATCGTAAAAAGCGTTATCGATAAAATTCAAAAATTCGGTATGCAGGAAGTGGAAGTTTACCTGAAGGGAGTTGGAAGTGGACGTGAAGCAGCAGTTAGGGCGCTCGCGAATAACAATTTGGATATCGTGATGATTAAGGACCTTACGCCGATTCCGCACAATGGGTGTCGGCCGAAAAAGCCTCGAAGAGTATAATAATTGAGCATTAAGATATAAAGACAGATGCCTAGAGATTTTACGGCAAAATGTAAGAGATGTCGAAGAGCAGGAGAGAAGCTCTTCCTTAAAGGTGACCGTTGCGCGACGCCTAAATGCGCCATTGTAAAACGGCCTTATCCACCGGGAGTGCATAAAAGCATTTCCAGGAAGGGTTTGAGCGAATTTGGCCAGCAATTAGCGACCAAACAAAAAGTAAAGCGCATCTACGGCGTGATGGAAAAACAGCTTAAGATTTATTTCCAAAAAGTCAAAGGAAAATCCGGAGTCACGGGAGATCTTCTTATGCAGAGGCTTGAGATGCGGCTGGACAACGTTATTTATCGGTGCCAGATAGCTTCCAGCAGATGCCAGGCCCGTCAATTAGTGAAACACTCGCACTTTACGGTGAATGGCAAAATAGTCGATCTTCCTTCATACATAGTAAAAAAGGATGATGTTATAGAAATCAAAGACAGCAAGCTTAAAAAGACATTTTTTAAGAATCTTGCCGAGGTGGTTCGAAGTAAAAAAGATCAAGTTTTGCCAAGCTGGCTGCAGATGGACGCTGACAAACTCTCGGTAAAAGTCACAGCAAAGCCCACCAAAGATTCTCTAAACCTAAGCGTAAATCCTCAAATGATTGTCGAGTTTTACTCTAGGTAAATTTTGCATTTAATTTATTAATATAATTCAGGCTATTTTGCGAAGCACTTTAGCCCGATCAATAAAAATGTTGGAGGTAACTTTACCCAAAAATCCCACCTATGTCGCGCTAAACGACAATACGGGGAAAATTGAAATAGATGGCTGCTATCCGGGCTACGGCACTACTCTTGCTAACAGCCTTAGGAGAGTCTTGCTCTCTTCCTTGAAGGGATCAGCCGTAACTGCCATAAAAATCAAGGGAGTCACTCATGAATTTTCAACCGTTCCGGGTGTTCTTGAAGATGTTATACAAATAATTTTAAATCTGAAGAAAGTCAGATTTAAATCGCATCAAGACGGCCCGATAAGACTGACGCTTAAGGAAATCGGCGTCAAAACTATTACCGCGGCTCAAATACAATGTCCGGCGGATGTTGAAGTGGTAAATAAAGACGCGCACATTGCGAAGATTACTGATAAAAAGGGTGAGTTGGACATGGAAATCGAAATTCAAAAAGGATTGGGTTATGTTCCAGTAGAGCAGCAGCTAAGGGAAAAAAAAGAAATTGGCCTGATAGCAATTGATGCTATATACACGCCAATCAAAAGAGTAAATTATTCCATTGAAAATACCAGAGTTGGAAAAAGAACCGACTACGATAAAATTACCTTGGAAGTGGAAACAGATGGCAGCATGTCTCCGCAAGAAGCTTTTACGGAAGCCGTGGGAACTGTTATAGCTCAGTACAAAGCCTTGGCGGAATTCAATGATGAGAAGCTGGAAGAACCCGCCGCTAAGGAAGTAGCAGTTCAGCCAGATGAAAATATGCTTGGCGCGAATGAAGCTGAGCCCAAGCAGGATGCTAAGAGTATCGGAACGGAGACGTTGTCTTTCTCGACAAGAACCATGAATGTACTCGAGAAGAATGAAATAAAAACCATTGGAGATCTTATTAAGTTTACGGAAGAAGAACTAAATGGGCTGGAAGGCATGGGCGAGAAAGGAATCAAGGAAATCAAAAAAGCAGTCGGTAATTTCGGGCTTACCCTAAAATAACAAATGAAGCACTTACAGGTAGGAAGAAAATTTAGCCGTACAGCGAAACAAAGAAAAGCTTTGATGAATGGCTTGCTGTCTCAGCTTATTCAAAGAGGAAAAATAAATACGACCTTGGCAAAAGCCAAAGAGCTGAAAAAAGAAGCTGAAGCGACAGTATCGAAGATAAAAAAAGCTTACGCATCGGAAGAAAGCATGGATATCGCGAAGATAAGGATCTTGAAAACTGTGCTGTCAAAAAATATTACCCCTGCGGATTTAAAGAAAATTTCACAAAGATTTGCGAAAAGAAACAGCGGCTTTACCCGGCTTGTAAGGTCGGGTCGAAGGAAATCAGATTCGGCCGAAAAAGCAATTTTAGAATTTATTGACTAAGAGAGCAGCAATGCCAGAAAAAACTCCAAAGAACAATAAAATAACCAGAGATTACTATCTTTTTGACTGCAAAGACGCTAATTTGGGGCGGATCGGCACGAAAGCCTCCTTTATACTGCAAGGCAAACACAAGGCGGATTTCAGGCCAAATTTTGACGGGGGAGATTTTGCTGTCATCATTAACGCGAATGCCCTTAGGACATCCGCAAATAAAACGCTGAGCAAGGTATATTACTCTTTTTCGGGTTATCCGGGAGGAATAAGAGCTAAAAAATTGGGTGAATATCTCGAAAAAGATCCGGAGAAGGTCATATCCTGGGCGGTTTACGGCATGCTTCCAAAAAATAAATTGAGGAGCGAGCGGATGAAGAGATTGTTGATATTTAAGGACGAAAAGCATGGATTTAAGCAGGAATTAAAGCAAATAAAACCGTAACTTTATGCCAGTTAAAATCACTAAAAAAGCAAGTCAGGCGAAGGATGATGCCGTAAAGCCAGTGCCTGCCAAAGCAGTTTCAAAGAGTAAAAAATACTTCAGAGGGATCGGACGAAGAAAAGAATCTATCGCTGAAGTACGGTTTAGCTTTTTGCAAAAAACAGCCTCGGACCAAAATACCGGAGAGGTTGTTATGAATGGCATTGACTATAAAAAATATTTACCTTCGGATGAGTTAAGAAATATAGTCGTAGATCCAATCCAGGTTGCAAGTATCAAAGAAAACTTCGCCGTTTCCATAAGAACTAGAGGGGGCGGAGTCAGAGGCCAGGCTGAAGCGAGCAGATTAGGAATTGCCAGAGCATTGGTAAAATTTAATGAAGAATTTAGAAAGCCCCTGAGGGATAAGGGATATCTGACGCGGGACGCGCGAATCGTGGAGCGCAAAAAACCAGGCCTCAAAAAAGCCCGCCGCGCCCCTCAATGGCAGAAGCGTTAGCTTCTGGGCTGTATGCCGCTTAATTTTGACAAAATTAAATTAAATCTGATATATTTCAATAAATCCTGACATTGTTGCGACGAGAAATATCAGTTTAAGATCATTAATAATTCCACCCGTTAAATATTTCCCACTTCATGGGAATTCCGATTTATCGGTGTTTAACCGGGCAAACTAGAAAGGCAGGTGTTAAAGTGGAAAAAAATCCCGTTGACTCTGAAGACAAGAACGAGGCTTCAGAGAATGGGAGGGAAAACATGAAAGTTTGGCTTCAAGAGAATTTGAGGATGATTATCAGCGTTCTGATTGTGGTTATAATTGCTGGTGGCATCTACTCTTATTCCAAACGAACCCAGAACCCCGTCTCAGTAAATGAAAAGCAAGAGGTTGCCCAAAACCAGGAGGGAGAAGGCAAAATCAGCGTAATTGGCGGGGATTCACAGAACGAAGCAGCTAACAGTGAAGAAAATGCAGCTGCTCCTGCACCTTCAGAGAATCAGCAAGTTCAAGCAGAAACTCCAAGTGTTAGCGAGACTCCGGCTGAAACATCCAAAGAAACCGAGGCTTCATTTGTTGAAACTGCGGTGAAAGGGGATGGTTCGACGAATCTCGCCAGACGAGCCCTTGCGAATTATCTCGAGAAAAATCCGGACGCGTCTTTGACTGTGGAACATAAGATATACATTGAGGACTACCTCAGAAGGCAAGTTCCGGACGGAAGACTAAAAATCGGAGACACTAGGGAATTTAGCAAGGACATGGTGAATAACGCTATCCAGAAATCCAAGATCTTGAATGAAAATCAATTGAAGAATCTCAAGAAATTCGCGGATAAAGTTCCTGGATTGAGCTGAAATTAATTTTTTTGGAATCAAATAAGAAAATTGTTCCTTTCTATAGAGTTTATATTTAGAGATATACCAGAAAGCCGGCAAAGCCGGTTTTTTGGCAATTTGCAAAGTATGATTTTGCTGCCAGCCTTTTATGAACAAATAATTAACGCGCACTTCACAAAGTCTGCCAGAAAGCATATATTACTTTATAGCAACTTTATTTGAATTATTACCCAAATGAGTAAATCTGTAAGAAAAATATTATTTTGGATTTTTGCCCTCCTTTTTCTTGTTACGGCGTCTTACATAATTTTGTATTCCCAGGGCTATAGGTTTGATAACAAGAAGGGGGTTTTTATTCACAGTGGCTCAATAACCATAAAAGCTACACCAGCGAATGCAGCTATTTTTCTGGATGATGTTCAGCAGCAAACCGGAGCTTTGGATATTATCAATAATTCGGTGACTATTAACGGCCTTAGGCCTGGAAACTACAGAATTAGGGTTAGCCTCGCGGGCTATAAGGATTGGTCAAAGACAATAGATGTGCACAGCGGCGTTTCGACGGAATTTTGGAATGTGGTTTTGATTCCAAATGACCCGGAGATAAAAGAGATAAATGCGTCTAATCCGATGCGCTATTTTCCTTCGCCCTTCGGAAAGAAGATAGCTTATGTCGTGAACAAGGATGACGAGTTTCAGCTCTGGGTTAACGACCTCAAAAATTCGCAAAATACCATGCTGTATTCGGGCCGTGATGTTTCTTTTACGGACGATTCGAGGGAGAATATCGAATGGAATTTTAAAGAAGACCTTGTTGCTTGCCCGATTCTGAAGGGAGGAAAAAAAGAATACCTCATCTTATCAACTGACAACAAAGATTTTGAGCCGGTATTTGTTTCATCTTTTTTGCCCCAAGATGAAGTCCCGCTTAAAGCACGATGGAGTCCGAGCAATGAAAATCTGCTGTATTTTATCACTCTCAGGGATGGAGAGCATAAAAAAAATCTCAACCAGCTTGATGTCGGAAGCAGGGAGTTGCTGACAATTGCGGATGATATTTATACCTATGACCTTTCGTCGCGTTCGGTTTATATTCTTAAAAACAATAATGTTGTTTTTAAGACGGATCTTTTGGGAAAAAATGAATCGCAAATATTGCCGTCTCCTTTTACAAGTAATGAGATAGGCGATGACGCAAGATTGATTGTCTATGATGATGACCGTCTTGCCTTAATTTCAACTGACGGAAAACTGTATCTGCGAAATAACGGAAAGGAAGACAGTATAAAATCCCTGATGGATGATTGCGAAGGCATCCAATTCTCAGATGATGGAAAAAAAATGCTTTTCTGGAATAAGAATGAAATCAATGTGCTGTATCTCCGCGCCTGGGATGTGCAGCCCAGACGAGAAGAAGGCGAGATACAGCAAATTGCGAGATTATCTTCTCCTGTCTACAACGTAGCCTGGTACAAGGATTATGAGCATATTTTTTTCAGCAATCAGGGTAAACTGAACATCATTGAGCTTGACGGAAGAGACAGGAGGCTGTCATCCAGCTTTATCGGAAGCAATCCGGAAAATTTTTTGGGAAGTTATGACGCAGGGAATGGAATATTTTATTTTCTGAATGAAATGAATGGAGAAAATAAATTATATTTTTTCGAGTTTCCAAAAAAGACAGGATTTTTTGGAGGCTAGCGTAGAAAATAAATTAATTTTTTGAAAAATTTGACCTGTGGATAACTTTCTTGTATTGCATTTGCAAAATAATTTATTTATAATTAAAGCAAATCTAAAAAACAAAAAATTTTTTAGAAATTAAACTAATAACGAAGGGAGGTGAAAATAAAAATGGCAAAGAAAAAGAAAGCAGCAAAAAAGAAAACAGCTAAGAAAAAAGTAGCAAAGAAAAAGAAGAAGAAATAGTTTGAAATAAGTTTTCTTTTTGAAATGTAACCCGCCCACCAAAAACTTGGGCGGGTTTGTTTATAAGATAATCTCAGCTATTCTGTTTCTTCCGGCAAGATCTTTATGAAATTTAATCTTTTCAACAAAAGAAAAAATACTTTTTATTCCGCTTTTTTGTGAGTGCCCTATTTCGCACAAAATTGACATTCGGCTGCCGGTGTTTTGCGCCCTTAAGCGCCTGACTTGCTTGGCCAGCTCCCTATACACGGCCAGACCGTCACAACCGCCCTCTAGAGCGATTTTAGGCTCAGATTCAAGGTCTTTGCTATCACTGCTTTCAAGGAGATTTCTCCATTTGCCATCAAGATAGGGGAGATTGGCCGTTATGATAGTGTTTCCCGCTAAAGATAAATTATTTTCCAAAACAAAGTCCAATAGATCCGATTTTTTCAAATTTATTATTTTTTCCATTTTATATTTTTTTATATTTCTTTTCGTGACGTTTAAAGCCTTCCCTGAAATATCCGAAGCATAAAAATTTATTTTACTTCTAAGGTTAGCAGGCATATTTTTCAAAACTGAAATAATTATATTCCCGCTGCCCGTACCCAAGTCAATAAAATTCCTAATTCCTAATTCATAATTCATAATTCGGCGAAGCGCAGCTTCGACAAGTATTTCCGTTTCCGGACGCGGGACCAAAACTTGTTTGTCAACAAAAAAATCAAGGCCGTAAAATTCCTTTTGTTTGAGAATATAAGCAATGGGCTCATTTTTGCTTCTCCGCCTAGCTAATTTATTAAATCTAGTGATTTGTTTTTGTGCCAGCTTTTTTTCCGGATGCGCGAACAAATATTCGCGCGGTTTTTCAAGTGCGTAAGATAAAAGAATCTCCGCATCGAAGGGAGATAGTTTATATTCTTTTTGAGTAACTTTTAAAATTTCAGATACGGTCAATAATTTATTTTTAATAATCACGTACTTATAAAATCCAAATTTCAAAGCTCAAATTTCAAATAAATTCTAAAATCTAAATTAAAAAAGTTTTATATTTTAAGCTTTGAACTTGATTTGGCATTTGGATTCTAGAGTTTGGATTTAGTTCGTCATTTTTCTCTTAAAGTCTTCTTCTTCCAGCGAATCAATAATCTTCCCTAAATCTCCGTCGAGTATCGCGCTAATATTACTCCAGCTTTCTTTGATACGATGGTCAGTGATGCGGTCTTGCGGGAAGTTGTAAGTCCGGATTTTTTCCGATCGATCCCCGGTTCCAATTTGACTTTTCCTTTCCGCGCCGAGTTCCTTCAGCCTTTTTTCTTCCTGAGTCGCTAAAATTCGCGACCGCAAAACCTTCAAGGCTTTTTCCTTGTTTTTGATTTGAGATTTTTCATCCTGGCAAGATACGATAGTGCCGGTTGGAATATGCGTGATGCGGACAGCGCTATAGGTTGTATTCACGCTCTGTCCGCCGGGTCCGGAAGAACAAAAGGTGTCAATGCGCAAATCCTTGGGATTAATCTCAACATCAACTTCCTCCGCCTCAGGAAGAACTGCGACCGTTGCCGTTGAAGTGTGAATTCTCCCCATCTTTTCCGTTTCGGGAACTCTTTGCACTCGGTGCACGCCTGATTCATATTTCATTTTTCCAAATACATCCTTTCCTTCAATGCTTGCAATAACTTCTTTGAATCCTCCGATAGCGTTCGGACTCGAACTTAAAAGAGAAGCATGCCAGCCGTTCTTTTCCGCATAGCGCAAATACATCCGCAATAGCTCCGCCGCAAAAAGCGCAGATTCGTCTCCTCCGGCTCCGGCCCGGATTTCAACAATAACATCCTTGGTATCATGCGGGTCTTTCGGTATCAGGAGTGTCTGCAGCTCGCTTTCCAAGATTTCCTTTTCTTTGGAGAGTTTGATATTTTCTTCCATTGCCAGGCTGGCCAGCTCCTCATCTTGCTGGCTGTTTATGATTTCAGCGTTTCCGGCCATATCTTTTTTGATTTTTTCAAGTTCGGATATTTTAACCATGATCGGTTCGAGTTCCGCCATCCTTTTTCCCATAATTTTCATTTTTTGGTTATCAGAAACCACATCGGGCTTTTCGAGCTCGGTTTTAAGTTCCAGATATTCCTTTTTTATCGCGTCAATTTGGCTTTTCATAAATATTGCGGTATCATCAAATTAACCTCAATTTCCAAATAAAAGTAGCATATATCTAGGTAATACACAACATTCAGTGCTTATCTAGTTATTAGCTCAACTAAATATGAGTTGGGCAAAATTTAATTTTTAAAAGGCCATTATGAAGGAACTGCCAGAATCAAAAACATATGAAGGAGAGATGGCTTATATGCCCTACAAAGAATCTTTAAAGAAAGTATTAGAGACCATCACTTCGCAATCCCCAGTAAATGGTAGTTTATTGGATTTAATGTGCGGTACCGGTTACTTATTAAGCCTGATAGCTGGACAAAGAAAGGACTTGTCGCTTCTGGGAGTAGACTTGAATAAAAAATACATAGACTATGCAAAAGAAAAATACCCGGGAATTAATTTTGAAGTTGGCGATGTTCTTTTCTGGGAACCAAAAGGGCTTTTTGACGTAGTTATTTGCACAGGATCTGTTCACCATATACCTTATGAAAAACAAGAAAAGGCTGTTGAAAGAATGGCTTCAATGGTAAAGGCTGACGGATTTTGCATAATCTCAGACTGTTATATTGATGATTATTCAAGCGAAAAAGAAAGAAAGATCGCAGCCGCGAAGTTGGGGTATGAATATTTGCGTGCGACTATAAGCAATGGTGCTCCCGAAGATGTTGTTTTGGCAACTGTTGATATTCTCCACAACGATGTAATGATGAATGAATTTAAAACCTCTTTTAAAAAACGCTTACCCATCTATGAAAAATATTTTAGCAGCGTCGAAACCCTCAAAACCTGGCCAACTTTTAAATCAGAGTATGGCGATTATATTTCAATTTGCAGAAAAAAATAATTTATAACCACTCTTTGTTGCGTCAATATGTTTCAAGCAAAACGAAATAAAAATCTTAAAAATAGCATTGTTATCCGACCGATGCGGGCTTTGGAGGCTGCTAAAGTTTCCAGGTTGGCGCGAGAAATCATCTCTGCTCTTGAATTTTATACGCCGGCGGCCAGAAGTTGCGAAATAAATAAATACTCAGCCAAAGTTCTCTTGCGAAAAATAAAAGAAGATAAATTCTCGGTTTTAGTGGCTCGCGAAGGAAATGAGATTGTGGGATTTTGCATAAATCAGGATGAAGGCACGGTCGTTTGGCTGGAATGGTTTGCCGTGACAGGCTTAGCCCGGGGAAAAGGCGTCGGGCGATTATTAATCAGAGCGCTTGACGATTCGGCGAAAAAAAGAGGAGCACATAAGATCTGGTGCGATACTCGAGTGAATAATTTTGCGTCAATCAAGTTGCTTAAGTCGGAAAAATATAAAAAAATCGCCAATCTAAAAAATTTCTGGCACCATCAGGATTATTTTCTATTCGAAAAAGAAGTTCATTAAAGCATTTGTCGGGTAAATCTATCAAGAGAGGGGGGGCATCTATGCGAATCTTGCGGACTTACCTTCGCATTGCTCAAATTGAGCATTGGTGTGATAATTGCTGTCAATTTATTATGCCGGGAGAATGTTACAAAGCCTCTGTTCGTATCGAAGAGGGCCAACTGGTCGTTTACAAGTATCATATCTTCCCGTCATGCGATCCACCTGAGGATCCGGATAAAATCCGCAAATACAAACCTGAAACCGAGCCTGCTGTTCACTTCGCCCTTGCAGCATAGGGGCTGTCAAATATAATATATTTCTGGCGGCCCCCCACTTTTTTCCAAAAAGTCGATATTAAAAGTTAATAGAATATTTAATGCGCATTCGAAAAGCAAAAGTAGATGATGTGAAAAAAATTGATGAACTTGGCAGAGATGTTAGTGAATTTAGCGTTTCCAAAGACACTGTTAACTTTTGGCCGAAGAAAATTTTACGCAATTGCATACAAAGTAAATCAGGCTTTCTATTTGTCGCGGAAGAAAATGAAGAAATAGTCGGGTTTATAATCATTAATCATAATCCGACATTCAAAAAAGCGATTATCGAAAATATCTTCATAACTCCTTCGCATAGAAACAGGGAAATCGCGAAAAAATTATTGAAAACAGCCATTGAAAAACTTAAATCCATCAAATGCGAATATGTATGCGCTCTCGTTGATAGTCAGAATGAAAAGGCGGAAAAATTTTATATCACAAATGGGCTAAAAAAGGGGAAAGCATTTGTGTGGATGGATAAGATTTTGTCGAAAAATTTTAAAAGAAAGGATTAAAATAACGGTATTATTGGAGGAGTTGCGCTGTTAAGATTTAAATAGGAAAATATGAAAACTGTGTTATTAATCATTGACGTTCAGCGGGAATTTTTTGAAGAAGGTCGGCTTAAGGAAAATAAAGATAAATTGGTGGCTAATATCAATAAATTGGCTGATGCGGCGCATAATAAAAATATTCCGGTGATTTGGATCCGGCAGAAATTTAAGGCGGATTTGTCCGACGCGCCGTTATATAACCGCAAGCATCATAAATTATCGACGATTGAAGGCACGCCCGGCGCTGAATTTTTGCCGGAATTACATAAAAATAAAAATGATTATGAAATAGTGAAGAAACGCTATAGCTCGTTTTTTAATACCAATTTAGAGGAACTGCTAAAAAAGCTAAAAGTTGATACGGTCATAATAGCGGGCATAAACACTATGACTTGCGTCCGCGTCACTGCAATTGACGCTTATCAGAGAGATTATGAAGTAATTCTGGCGCTCGATTGCGTCGATGCATATGATCTCGAGCAACATGAAAATTCCGTGAAATATCTCCAGTACGCAGTCGCAAAAGGAATGAAAAATGCGAAAATAATTGAAGTAATTAAATCAATACTGTAAATAAACAAAAACAGTCTTTCTAAAAACTGCTTTTGAATGTGCCCGACGAACGTATTCTTTAGCTGCATTTAACAGTCTAACGTTCGTCGGGATAAATATAGAATGGTTTTACCACCCCCGGTAGGCGTACCGCCCCCGTTGGCGAAATTCGAGATCACGTGTCCTCTCCTCTTGCGCCTCCAGGATCAGTATCCTCGCAGCTCTTGCCTGAGCGGCAAGTTCTGCTGGCGTGAGTTTCGGTCGGGCTGCCCGATTTGCGCGCTTGCGATTTCGGGCTGCCAGTAATGCCGCCCTATTTGCAAGCTCCTTGGGGCTAAAAATCCGCTTCCTTGAATATATCAACACGGTAAAACACCTCCTTAACGAGAAGTTAAGTTATTTTTTCTTCGCCTTTGCCGGTGCTTTCTTGGCTGTCGATTTTTTAACAGCCACTTTCTTCGCAACAGCCTTTTTGGCCGCAACTTTCTTTTTCGCTGGTTTCACCGCTTTTGCCGGGGCGGGTTTTTTCTTCGCTTGCTTTTTAGCTAGTTCAACGGCTTGAATCTGAGCCGTCTTTTCAGAGCGCTTCTTGAAGCGGTCAAGACGTCCCGTGGAGTCAACTAGGCGTTTTTTCCCAGTATAAAAGGGATGACAGGCGCTGCAGACCTCGACTTTCATTTCCTTTTTTGTCGAACCCGTGATGATAGTGTTGCCACAGGAACAAATAATTTTAGCATCAGTGTAGTAAGTTGGATGGATATCTTTTTTCATAATATAAGCTAATCCCAATAAATAATAACTATCATAGGCTACCATATTATATTAGAATTGACAAGCCTCTTGGCACCTGCTAAAATCCATGTGTTATCATTCATATTTCCAGAGCTTGCCATCCTTGCCCCGGTCCTGTTTTATAGCTATTTTAGGCTTCAGTTCCGGGTATATGGCTTAGGCGCAGAAGGAAATAGAAGTTACCCCTATTAAGTAATCCTGCCAGGCAGGAGCGCCCATTACCGGCATTTAACAGGGTAAATAATTAAAGGAAACAATCATGCAAAAAAGTAATAGCGAGGGCTCAAAAAGCCCTTCAGTTGATGAAGCCTCGAGACAAGAAGTTCTCGGTGGTTTTAATTATGAGGCGCTGGAGCTGTCAGTGCCGGAAATGTTGAAGCGGGGTGTTCATTTTGGGCACAAAAAATCGCGTTGGAATCCAAAGATGAAGCCCTATACCTTTATAGTAAGGAACAATATTCATATAATCGATCTTGAAAAAACAGCCGTGTTGTTTGAGAAGGCTCTTGATTATATAGAAGGCATTGCCGCCAGTGGCGGGAAAATTCTCTTTATCGGAACGAAGCCGCAGACGCGGAAGCTGATTGAGGTAGTCGCTCATGAATGCGAGATGCCTTATGTCACGCACCGATGGCTGGGCGGAACCTTTACTAACTACGACGTTATAAAAAAGCGGATAAAATATCTGAACGATCAGGAGTTGGGAAAATCCAGGGGAGATTTTGAAAAGTTCACCAAATACGAAAAGAGCCAGCTAAACAAGGAAATAGACAAGATGAATGAAAAGATGGGCGGAATCAAGACGATGGACAGGATGCCGCAGGCAGTTTTTGTGACAGATATCAAGGAAGATATTTTGGCCTTGAAAGAATCCAGAAAAGTTAAAATTCCTACAATAGGAATTGCGGATACCAATACTGATCCGACTTTGGTCGATTATCCAATTCCGGGAAATGATGACGCTTTATCATCTTTGAAATACCTGTTGGGTTTGGTTGTAAAACGAATCAAGCTGGCAAAAAAGAAAGCAGCTGATGAAAAGAAAGCTGACGCCAAAAATAATTCACAACAATAGGATCATATGAGCGAAAAAACAAAAATATCCGCTGGCATAGTTAAGGAATTGCGAGATGAAACGGGAGCCAGCATCATGGATTGCCGCAACGCGTTGGAAGAAGCTTCTGGCGATATGCAAAAAGCCAAGGATTTTCTGAGGGCAAAAGGAAAGGAAAGAGCCGAAAAAAAATCCGACAGGGAGACGGGACAGGGAATTGTCGCAGCCTATATTCACAGCAACAAACAGGTTGGAGCGATGGTCGAACTGGTATGCGAGACAGATTTTGTCGCAAAAAATTCCGAGTTTCAAGATCTTGCCTATGATATTGCCATGCATATAGCCGCTATGAATCCTAAATATTTGTCTATTGATGACGCCAGCGGAAAGGAAAAAGAAGAATTTGAACATGTTACGCGGGAAGAATTATCCTCCGAGAATAAACCCGAAGAAATTATTGAAAAAATTGTAAGTGGAAAAATCAAGAAGCATTTTGAAGAGTTGTCACTCTTGAGCCAACCATTCGTAAAAGACAATAATATTACAGTGGGGGATTTACTCAAAGAAAAAATTGCTAAAATTGGCGAAAATATCCAGATAAAAAATTTTGTGAGATTTAAAATCTAGAAAATTTTCAAGACATAGGGTAAATGAGCTATATCTCCGTAAAAATCCATAAATGGGAAGAATCCAAAAAGGCGGAGAGTAATTTTCCGCTCAATGTTGGTGACATCGTTATTGCCCAAATTGACGATGTGCTCGAGTCAGCCATTGTGGACGAATTAAACTACGTCGAGCGTGAACATGCCGAAAATTTCCCGGTTGCGAAAGTTCTGCGGAAAGCCAACTTGCGGGATATTGACATTATCCGCGAGCATAAGAAAAAAGCTGAGGAAACGATAGAATATTGCCATGGCGAAATTAAAAAAAGCAATTTGCCGATGAAGGTTGTGTCTGCCGACTATTCATTTGATGGGGGAATCATTACATTTGCATTTATCGCGGATGGAAGGGTGGATTTCAGGGAGTTAGTGAAAAATCTGTCAAAGCAGTTTCAAAGATCCGTGAGGCTTCATCAAATCGGCGCCCGGGACGAAGCCAGGCAGCAAGGGGGATATGGCATTTGTGGAAGGCATCTTTGCTGCATTACATTCAAGGGCGATCTGCCCAGTATCGGTTCAGAGATGGCTAAGGTCCAGCAAATTCTGCACAGGGGATCGGAAAGAATTTCCGGGTTATGCGGGCGGCTGATGTGCTGTCTCGCATACGAAGCGGATTTTTATCGTGACAAACTAAAGGAGGAGGAAAAAGAAGAACCCAAAAAAGTTGTAAAATAATTTGTTAAATGGTTTTATGTTTTGGATCTACGTACCACCAATAATATTGCTTATTTCTCTCGTGGCGCTAATCCTTTTGGTTTGGAGAAAGATTTCCAGACTGAAAAGCCGGGGCATTCAACTCGGAGTTTCGGAAAAAATCAGCGTTAACGCGGAGCGCGAAGGAACCAAGTCAAAAAGAATATTAGTTACTCTAGCCCGAATCCTGGAAAATCTTCTGATTTTATTAAAAAACGGTTTTAAGAAATCCGAGATGATTGTATCAGGGTGGGCGCTCAAAATGAAAAAGGGTAAACGAAATACGGATGAACAATCTTTTGCCTCACCGGGAAATGAACTGCAAGACCAAGCAGGTTTTCTTGATAAGATTAAGAACATAAGTCTGGACGATGAGAATCGGCCTGATACGGACGAAGAAATGCTTATTAGAAAAGAAGAAGGGGCAGGTTTTACCAGTGGACTTGCTGTGCTAAGGAGAAAAAAACAGCCGGAAATGCCACTTCCGAAATTAAGAGAAGAGCCAATACCGGAAAATAAAGCACGGGAAGAAGCTTTAATTTTCAGAATTGCGGAAAATCCAAAGGATATTGAAGCTTATCGCGAGTTAGGCGACTACTACCTGGCAACGGGCAACATAAAAGATGCTAAAGACTCTTTTAAGATGGTTCTGAAATTGCGACCACGGGATCTAAAGGCAAAAAGTAGCTTGAGAGAAATTGAGATGCGAATGAGATTAGGATCATAAATGCTTAAGTTGAGTTTGCCGGGATAGCTCAATGGCAGAGCAACTGTTTTGTAAACAGTAGGTTGGGGGTTCGACTCCTCTTCCCGGCTCCCGGTTGATGACGCGGAGCGAATAGTACTATTTTAAAACGGGTAGGTGACAGAGCGGCCAATTGTACCAGACTGCCACCGCCGTTGGCGGGGTGCCGCTAGGGGCGGCATAAATCAGAATGTTCATGCTATTATGTTATGTATAGAGTATATATTTTAGAATCTATAGAAAAATCTAATAAATATTATATTGGCCGTACGCAGGACTTAAATAATAGACTGGAAAGACATAACCGAGGATTAGTAAGATCGACTAAGAGTGCTCGTCCCTGGAAAATTATTTATACGGAAGAATATAATACTAAGAATGATGCTTACAAAAGAGAATTACGGATAAAATCATACAAAGGTGGTGACGCGTTTAAAAAATTGATTAAAAGAATAAAGTAACGGGTAGGTGACAGAGCGGCCAATTGTACCAGACTGCCACCGCCGTTGGCGGGGTGCCGCTAGGGGCGGCATAAATCAGAATGTTCATGCTATTATGTTATGTATAGAGTATATATTTTAGAATCTATAGAAAAATCTAATAAATATTATATTGGCCGTACGCAGGACTTAAATAATAGACTGGAAAGACATAACCGAGGATTAGTAAGATCGACTAAGAGTGCTCGTCCCTGGAAAATTATTTATACGGAAGAATATAATACTAAGAATGATGCTTACAAAAGAGAATTACGGATAAAATCATACAAAGGTGGTGACGCGTTTAAAAAATTGATTAAAAGAATAAAGTAACGGGTAGGTGACAGAGCGGCCAATTGTACCAGACTGTAAATCTGGCGCCTTCGGGCTACGGGGGTTCGAATCCCTCCCTACCCACAAATTTAACTAAGACTGCCACCGCCATTGGCGGGGTGCCGCAAGAGGCGACATAAATCTGGCGCCTTCGGGCTACGGGGGTTCGAATCCCTCCCTACCCGCCAATTTTCAAAATCCGGATTTTCGTCAAAAAAAGTTCGGATTTTAACCAAAAGGTACCACAAACAACTTAAGTAATCGTAAAAGCAGTCTTTCATTAAAAGGCTGTTTTTAAGTTTGTCTTTTTTATGCTAAAATACCAGCAACACCGCAAATAAAAACAAAATGAATTTCTTTTTTTTGGCATACAAAAACCTGATTGATTGAATCAGGTTAGTGTATCGCTGGATTTGGAAAAAGTCAAATCGTTGGGAAGAATACATTTATTATTTTACCAAGCGAGGCTGTCTTAACTCGGAAATCCTTGAAGCTAAAAGTGTAATTAAATGAAAGGTTATCTCATCTTTTTTTCTGTAATGCTCTTGCAATACAGGTGATTCTTTGACGGGCTTTACGGAAACCCACATGTGAAACATTTTATCGCATTCCCTTTGCTTTTTCAGCAATTCGGCGAATGTTTCCGCTAAATCTCCTTGCCCACTTTCAACATCATTGAGCAATAATTCTTTTTCACTTCCATTAAGTTGGGGGAGGGCACAGCAAGCAACTCGCAAAATAGTATCAAAATATTCTTCCGTTGCCCATTGCTTTATTGAATCGTTGCCTTGTTCTTCCTCGGCAGAAGTTTCTAAACTCATAAAAAAATAATATCCTCGTTAGTCGCTTTTGGTTTTCAAATTCTTTTCCAATACTGAATAGATTTCACCCGGAATATTTTCTTTCAAATCGGCAAGTTTTAAGTTTGGATTTTTGTTTACGACTTCTAGCAGAAAATTTACGTTCTTCACTCCGTAAGGTAAATATTTGAGAGCTTCAATACCTTGTTTTTTTATCATCCCATGCAAAAAAGTTTTGTCATGCCTAAGCTTTTCGGGAATATATCTTAGTATTTCAAATTTTTTTGTACGCTCTACGAAACGTTCAATAACCCAGGCATTTTCAAATAGTTTCGGAATATCCTTCCGAACTTTTTCAATAGCACTTGATAAAGAGCTACTATTATTCGGCCACTGATAATAAACATCTCCATAAACCTCTTTTCCGCCTTTCTCCACTTGAAAAGGCTGCTGTTTTTTTAAGCCGATTTGGCTTATTAGATCATCTACTTTTCTAGAGTAATCTTGCTCCCTCCATCCGTCCATCTTCTCGGCTTCTGTTTTTAATATATCCATGGCTTCTATTTTTTTGTCAACATCTCCCCCTTCCCTTTTTGCCAATTCATTGGCTAATTCTGCTAAAACAGCAGCATCTTTCTCTGCGTCAAAGCGAGTCGCTGTCATTTCCTCTTCGTATTCGTGTCGTTGCTGATCGACATCCTCAATATTCTGCTTAAATTGTTCTGGAAATCCCTCTAATGATTTTTTTTCCATTTATTTAAATTACTGATAATCCCCCTAAAAAAATAATATTACATAAAGCAAAATAGTGCAAATTGGCAAATTCTCTCAAATTACGTAGAATAACTATGCAAAGCGAGGTATGTTCCAACTTTGTCCCAAACTGTCCACAAATTTAACTAAGACTGCCACCGCCATTGGCGGGGTGCCTTCGAGCTTCGTTGTAAATTCACACATTCGCGAATGCCTCGCTGGAAACAGCGGGGTTTTTTGCAAAAAATTTGAGAAATTGGGAGTTTAGTGATAACATAAAAGCACAGAAAACCTTTATTTAATAGCGAAACAGTCACCTTAATCGCGAATTGTTATGTAGCACGTGTCCGCCTCGGGCGGAAGGTAAGTAGCAACTAAATGAAAGACCAAAACATCCGCAAGATATCAAGGATTGAAAAAAATAAAATTAAGGATGAATAAATGAAAAACATCATCAAAAGCAATCCGAAAGAGGTTTTATCCGGGCTTTGGACAGTCCTGGTTATCAATATGATCTATAATGATATATACAGTATCATCATATCCTCACTACATAGCCATCGCGACCATTGAGACAGTTTTGGCGTTGATCATTATTGGGATTGCCTGGATGTGGGAAAATAATGAGAATGAATCAATAAATGGTTAGAAGGCATATAAGGATTGGAAAAAGTGAAAAGATTTGCCTCATTAAATAGGTATCGAATCATTCAAAATATAAATTATGCTGGTTTTCATTGATGACTCCGGCGACGCCGGCTTCAAATTCGAAAGGGGCTCAACTGACTTTTTTGTGATAAGTGCAGTTATTTTTGATGATAATCTGGAAGCGGAAAAAGCCGCAGTTGCGATAAAAGAATTGAGAAGAAACTTGAAGTTTTCGGATAAGGTTGAATTCAAATTCAACAAATCCCGAAAAGATGTGAGAGAAAAATTTCTCCAAACAGTGAACAAATTCGAGTTTAGAATCAGGTCTCTCGTCGTCGATAAGAAGATAATCAGAAGCGACGAATTGAAAAACAGCAAAGATTCTTTTTACAGCTATATAATCAAGACACTTCTCAAATATAACAATTCCACGATTTTCAATGCATCGATAAAAATTGACGGAAGCGGTGACAGAGTGTTTCGAAAAAGTTTTATCACGTATTTGAGAAAGCAACTTAATTCCAAACAAACGAAAATCATCAAAAATTGCCGTCTTGTAAATTCAAAAAGCAATGTCCTCATACAAATGGCTGATATGACTGCGGGAAGCATTCGAAGAAGCTATGACAATACAAAAAATGATCGCGCCGTATACAAAAGTATAATAAAGAAGCATATTGAAGATGAATGGCCTTTCAAATAACAAAAAACAGCCCCGAAGGGCTATCTCCGACCACGTTCCTAGACTGGTTGTCCCAGCCACACCACCATCCGGTGATAGTTCGGAATACAGGTCTTGGTACTTATAATACTTGCATAATTCGAAAAATATTTCAACTAAATTGTGGATAACTGATGATATTTGCTTTATAAAAGGCAATTATGTAGGATAAATAAGTAATCCCTTCTATGACCGTCCGCGATTATCGGAGTAAAAAATGAAAAAAGAAATTGTTCCAAAAGATTCAAGATATGTCCCATTAGCCCAGCAAAAATCATGCTGTGTTCCAACATGCATTTCTATGATTATGTATAAAAATGGAATTCCATTGTTGCCACAGGAATTATTGGGCTATCATTTAGGGCTGATTGTGGACAAAGAATATAAGGAATTATTTTGGAATGCCAGAACCGGCAAAAAGCCGCCGTCAGGATATGGGACTCAGATCTATCTTAAGCGAAATCATCCCAACACAATTTTTCCCAAGCTGAAAATTCCATTGAAAATGATATATCATCCAATCAGTCGTTTTAACCAGATGGATTTTGAAAAATTTATTACTGATGCGGTTAAAAAGGATAAGGACATGCTGGTCTGTTTCAATCACGGAATATTAAAAAATGAAGAGAGTGGTGGAGGTCATGTTTGTGTTTTGGATAGGATTTATCCGCCAAAAGGAATAGTTAGATTGATTGATCCTTCGGTAAACCAGCCTAAATGGAGATTGGTAAAAATAGACAAACTTAAAAAAGCTATGAAAGTTCACGGAGATGATAAATCAGGAGGATTTTGGGAGTTTATTGGGGTTAAGAAATAAAGATAGGGATTAAAGACAACCTACTCGTCAATCTATATAAAATATTGCTGACGGGATGATTAGGATTTTAGAAGCAAAAATAATTATGCAGATAGTATTTGACTCAACACTTGCGGAGAAATATAGCAATGCGTCGCAAAAAATAAAAGCGGTAAGTGAGGATTGGGTCGGGAGGAATATTTTTTGTCCGGCTTGTGGGTCTATCATCAATCACTTTGAGAACAATCGACCGGTAGCCGATTTCTATTGCGATGACTGCAAAGAGGAATATGAGCTGAAAAGCAAAAAGGATTCAATGGGCAAAAAAATAGTGGACGGTGCATATCGAACAATGATTGAGCGGTTGCAAAGCGAGCGCAATCCCAATTTCTTTTTCCTAAATTATAATTTGAAAAATTTTTCGGTTATTAATTTTATGGTTATTCCGAAGCACTTTTTTATTCCCGAGATAATCGAGAAAAGAAAACCGCTCTCGGAAAATGCACGGCGGGCCGGATGGGTCGGTTGCAATATTGTTCTTAAAAGCGTTCCGCAATCCGGAAAGATATTTTATATCAAGGATGGAAAACTGGAAGCCAAAAAAGATGTTTTGGAAAATTGGAGCAAAACCTTGTTTTTGCGAGAAGAAAAAGAATTAACGAGAAAAGGATGGATTTTGGATACGATGAATTGCATCGATAAAATCGGTAAACGGGAATTTGTACTGGATGACGTGTATGCTTTCGAAAAAGAACTGAAAGAAAAACATCCGGACAACAATTTCATCAAAGACAAGCTGCGTCAGCAACTGCAAGTTTTGAGGGATAAAGGCTATCTGAATTTTGTCTCGCGGGGAAAGTATAAATTGGCTATTTGACAAGGTTTTTAAAACGATCAAAAATTGATCAGAAGCAAAAAGATAATTTCTGGTCAATTTATGAAAATTTCAAGAGAAATCGCAATAAAAATACTGAAATATCTGGACTCGCATAAAGATTTTTATTTCCCGTTTCTGGTCATGTGCCAAGAATACACTGAAGAAGACGATGACTTTGTCGAAGTCGAACCGGATGAATGGAAAATGATTGCAAGCGATGACAAATATCAGACGTTTGAATTGTGGGAAAATTTGCAAAATTTGGATGAAGTTACGACACGACTGATGGCAAAAGGATTTTTGGAAAAAATTACTGGAGAATCGCTCGAAGCTCATATCGCAGAATTAGCAAAAAATTATCGAAAGGAGTGGAAAGAGGAATTTTGGGAGAGTGAAAATATCGAAGAATTTGGTCTAAATGAATTTATTGGCGGCAAGGCAGATGCATATGAGGAGTGCTTGGAGATGATAAAAAAATACAAATAAATTTATGGATAATCAGCAGATGTTGATAAAGTGCAAATGTGGAAATAAACTTGCAATAAAACTTATTGGTGGTCAATATCAGTATTCATATCAGGGAAGCTGTATTTGCGGTAGAGAGTGGTTTCTTGAGGATTTATCAGAAGATCGCGAAGAGGAATAGGTCGATGTTAACGAAGAATCATTAACCGTTCTTAAAGTTAAACTTAAGGAATAAAATATTCCACTTGGCAATTCGAATTTAAGGAACCGAAAAATTATAATAGTATAAAATTAGTCAAATCTGGAAAATTTAGGATTAAGGAGGAAAATAATTTATTATGATTGAAAAAGTAATAAAAATCTTCCATGTCGGAAGATTTGAAAAATATGAATCTCTAGGAGATACGAAATTGAAAAAAATGTCGGTTCTATTTGGCGAGAATGGTCGCGGAAAGACTACATTATCAGCAATCTTTAGATCTCTAGAGAGGAACGATCCTACTTATATATTAGAAAGATCAACTCTTGGGCAAAATAACAATCCGAGTATTGAAATCATGACAGATGGTAAAAATTATGCTTTTAAAAATAATAAATGGGACCCAAGCGGTTATAAAAATATCGAAATAACCCAACCCAACATTCAATGTTGGGGTAAACCTGACGAAAGCCGAGCTTTCGTCAAAACTTCCGTCCAAGGGTAACCCGACCCCACATTCAATGTTAGAATAGCGATAAAACAAGATGAAAATCAACAAAACCTGGCATTTGAAGAACAAGATGCCCAAAAATGCAACTCTTGAGGAGAAAATAAAGTGGCACGGTGGCCACGCGAAAAACTGCACCTGCCGTGATTCGGCCACGCACCTCAAAAAACTGAAAGCCAAAGCCAAAAAAAAATAGTTAACCGTTCCTAAAGTCGAACTTTAGGAATAAAAATAAATACGTATTTAAATACGTATTTCCGGCGGGGGATAATAATTTAGAAAAATCTCTAATCTTATGGCATTTGATCGCGAAGACAAAAAAGCGCCACAGGAAATGGATACTAATCCAGTCTTTGCTTTTGACAAGACTGCAATTTCTCTTAACCGTTCCTAAAGTTCGACTTTAGGAATCAAAAATTTATGAGCAACAAAAAAATTATTATATACCTTATATTATTAGTGTTGTTATTGGTTATTTTGTTATATCAGTTAAACTTGATTACAATAATAGATATTACTCAATTCATTTTTGTTTTAATCGCTACTTTTCTTGGTGTTTTTGTTGCATTTAAGTTAAATGAAAAAGCAGAGAATTATAGAAGGGGAAATAAATATAAAATTCTCAAGAAGGCATTGTTATTAGAGTTTAATAATAATAAAAGATTAATTGATAAGGAAAGAATAAGTGGAATATCCTTCGAAACATTTAAAATGGTAATCAGCGACGAAGTTTTTATTGAATTTGCCATTAATAACCGGAATCTGGGTAAAGATTTTGTTAATTTGCTTTGGGAAATTATTTCAGAGTTGAGGGAAATTAAAGAAAATGGCGAAATAAAAAAATATAAAGATGAAAGTGGAGAATATATATCAGGTGAGTCATACAGAGGATATGGGGCATTTAAAAAAATAATTGAGAAACTAGAGCTTCGCTAAGGTTGAACCTTAGCGAGAATAATTACGCAACTAATTGCGTAATTCCGGCGGGGGAGATAATAAATAAAGAATAATATATGCCAAAACTCGAAAGACCGGATCTCGTGGATCAATTAAAGGAAAATAATTTCGGAGAATCGGCGCACCAAACTGAAGATGATTTGCGAGTCGAATCTGGAGGGCCTCTGGGCGTTCGGGAAAAAATAGGCGATACGGTTCCTGTAAAAAAACGGCAATTCAAAAAAGACAGCGGGAAACCAAATATTAGAAAGGTTGCTGAGCCGGAAGATAATCCTCATACTTTTAGATATGTTGATAGTGAATCCAATATTGAAAATCCCGAGGAGATAATCCTTCAGGGAATAGCCAAGCGAGCAAAAAGGAGAAAAGAAACCAAAAGATATTTCAGTATTGGAGGCAGAAGAAAAAAGCAACAAGCGAAATATCAAGAAAATGTGCTGATAAAAAAAGGGCAAATACCTCCTCCAGAACAAGTTTGGAGGCATCCAAGTCTGGAAGAGAATAATGTTGACGCGCACAGACAATGGGTTGCGAAAAGACAGGATCAAATTAAGCTTCGGGGCGCCAGCTGGCCGAAAGTTGAAGAAAAAAAGAAGCTAAAAAAATAACCCAACTCAACATTGAATGTTAGGGTAAAGATAATTACGTAACCAATTACGTAATTCCGGCGGGGGATGGATTGAAAAATAGCAGCAATACTTTCTCGCTCGCACTTCATTCGACCTCCTTCATCTTTTTTCCCCAACCCAGCATTTACCCACGGCCGTATCTTAAAGCTATATTCTGTTGAATATTTCCTTGCTCAATATTTATAATTTATACCCACATTTATACTCTCCAGCTCCAATTCAGTTTTTAGACACGGCCGTATATTGATGCTAAAATATATTTATGTACAGGATAGGGTCGGTGAAAAAGAAAATATTGCTAGCGTTTATGGGAGGCGTCGCTTTGGGGTTTTCCCGGGATCCCCGGCAGTACTATAGGAATCTAAGGTTGATCAAGGCTGAATGGCGAAAAATCAATCAGCAAGCTTTCGCCCGCTCGATCCGCCGTCTCTCGAAAGAAAAACTGACCGTTCCTAAAGTTCGACTTTAGGAATAAAATTTGTTACGTAACTGATTACGTAATTCCGGCAGGGGAAAATAATTAATCGAAAATACGAGGGTATGTCAGAAAAATTTAATCCATTTAATGCTGAATATAAAAAAGTTGAGGATTTGCCAAGCGACGAGCGTGCTAATTTCGTTAATCTTGAAAATGGTTTTATAAGACGTGAAGTTTTAGAATCTTGGTCTGAATGGGAAGAATTGGCAAAATTAAAAAACAAGAAAAGGGGTATTCTGTTTAAAATTTTCAACCTTCCCAAGGTTACTGCCATTGAATTGGCTGAAACCGAGGCGAGAATCTTTCATGAAAATTGGAAAACACCAAATGCAGAGATTAATTTTCTCAGTGATATAATGATGAGTGCATTTGAAAAAATGGTACCACAAATGCGTGATGCAGTTAATGCGCATGCTTATGATGTAGTTTTTTCAGAAGATAGCAGTGGTCGATTGCCTGCGGAAATAATACATAAGGCGATAAATAAAATCTATGAAACAAAAAATGAAAAATTAGCAGAACTTGTTTCACTCGATATTGGTCATGATCATAAGCATCACAACCTTGACAGTTCTGGCGTGAAAAGTGTGGTGAGTAATTTGTTAATAGAAAATAAAATCGAAAATGGTTTTTTATATGTTACAGAGTACATTAGTTCTAGAGCAACAATAAACAAATCATTCGAAGGAATATTTTATGCATTAGAAAATGTTAAAAAAGGAGATAGGGATAAAAAGTTTAATGTTGCGTTCTCAATTATCGGTGGAAATAATTTTGATAGGCATATTATTGCGAATCACATCGCATATGCGATATTTCATGGAAAGAATCGGATTGAGAACCTTGACTTTGGCAAGTATAGTAATGTCAAATCTGATGTGCCCCTTAGTGTTGAACAGTTTGCAATGCGAGAAAAAATCATTACAAATTTAAGGGATGAGTTTATTAATATATTTTATGAAAAAGAAACTACTTATTGGGAAAAAAGATTTGAGGAAATAATAGGTAATCTTGAAAAACTTTTACACTCGAGAACTGCAGAATCTGATTTCAATTATGAGCTCGATAGACTTGGACGGTCGCTTGAATTACTAGGGTTGCGCATAAATAAAACTAATATTGATATAATGAAAGATCATGCGAGGAAGGGCTTGTCAGTATTAAAAAATGCACCGCCTCGTCATGATGGGTACTGGTATATATATAAACCGCTTAATGATATTTTAGAGAAAAGATAAACCATAAAAGGAGTTTTGATTTTTGGGCATTCACCTCTGGCCCCTCTAACCGTTTCTAACATTTAATGTTAGGAAAACCAATCCTAATTTCGAACTTTAGGAATCAGGGTAATTAACCCCTCCCAATATTCAATACTAGGAAAACCCGTATCAAAGCAAAAATCAATATTCGCTAAACTTGATGCGCTTTCGGAGCAGACGAAAAAGTTGGAAGCCATTTATAAGTAAAAATTAGCCGCTTCTCAGCATCGGATGTTGGGAAATAGAAAATTTTCAAAATAAAACAGCTTCCTAAGATGCGGTTTTTATGTTTAGCTGGATTATGCTAATATAAAAGCACGAACGCAAAAACAAAATGAATTTCTTTTTTTGGCACTATTCGAAGGGTACGAAAAAATTTTTTGAAATCTGGAGGAACTATCTGGCATTTTTTTGGTGGTATTTTGGCGTTTCAAGAATGCTTCTGACTCTTTTTTCGCCATGGAAAAGGGATATTTCGAGAGTGGGTGAGCGGGGATTACATCCGATACTTTTTCTCCAATCGGCTTTTGAAAATCTCATTACGCGTTTTCTGGGAGCAATTGTGAGGCTTTTCACGGCAATTTTTGGATTGATTGCAGTGCTTCTAGTTTTAGTTTTTGGAGTAATTATTCTTGTTATATGGTTGCTGCTCCCATTTGTCTTGATTGTAAGTATTGTTTTGGCCGTGGCCTATTACTCAAAGACGCTGTACTTGTCGGCTACGGCCGGAGTTTTTTTGGCAGTTTCGGCCATTCTTTTTATTATCTCCATAAAAGCTTTTTTCCATTCAAAGGAAGACGAAGGCGCGGATAGCTTCAAGCAGTATCTAAAAAAGGAATGGTTCAAGAGAGTCTGGAACAGGATTGGAGTTGAAAAAGACGATCCCGGCATTCTTTTTATTGAAAAGACCGGCCCAACGTCCGATAATCTTAAACGTTACGAAGTTACTGCTGAAGAATTTCAAAAAATAATAGCGTGGGAGTCGGAGCGGGAAAACAAAAGGCTGCTTAAAAAAAGATTTTGGTCAAGGGAAAATTTATTTGCCAAACGCCCAATCGGGGCAGACTGGACATTCGCATACACAGTAAATTTGGATAAGTATTCTTCTGATTTGTCCAAAGGAGACTTTACTGATTATAAGGATGATGATGAGAAAGGCAGGTATCAGGATATTGAGATGCTGGAATTAATCCTGACAAGGCCGTCACAGAACAGTATTTTGTTGATTGGAGAAGCCGGGACGGGAAAAATGTCGCTAGCTCATCATCTGGCCAAAAGGATCAGGGAACATCGCATATATTCAGCGGTCGGCACAAAGAGAGTGCTGGTGCTTAATATCGGGGAGGTTGTATCCGGCGTCACGCACCAACAGGAAATCGAACAAATCCTCAGAAAAGTTTTTTTTGAAGCGACTTATGCCGGAAATATTATCCTGGTTATTGAAAATATAGATCGCTATCTCAAGAAAGATCCCAAAAATGCCGGAGAAAATATATCCGCAGTGCTGTCTGAATTTCTAGCTTACCCTAACTTTCAAATTATAGGACTTTCTACGCCGGAAAATTACCACGGGGACATTGAAAGCCATGAGCAGGTGCTTAAATATTTCGAAAAAGTACAGATTGAAGAAATGAGCGCGAAAGAAACTCTAGACGTGCTCTTTAGAAAGCTAGAAGAGCTCGAAAAAGACGGAGTAATATTCACCTATCAAGCTCTCAGAGAAATTGTGAGATCCTGTGAAAAATATATCAGCGATTCGCCTTTTCCTGAAAAAGCGCTTGACCTTTTGGAGGAAGTCCTTCTTTATTGGAGCCATATTTCAAATGAAAAGTACATTCTTCCGGAAACGGTGGATGAAGTTGTTTCGAAAAAATATAAAATCCCAGTTGGCGAGATAACCGAAGGTGAAAAAGACAGACTGATTGACATGGAAAAAGTTCTTCACCAAAGAGTTATCGGCCAAGAATTCGCGATCAAGCAAATTGCGGAAACTATCCGGAGGGCGCGGACCGGCATGGCAAACGCCAATAAACCACTGGGAAGCTTTCTCTTTCTGGGTCCTACCGGGGTGGGAAAAACCGAATCCGCCAAAGCTCTCGCGGAGGCATATTTTGGCGATGAAAAAAGGATGATCCGGCTAGATATGAGTGAATTTCAAAGGCAAGAATCGATCAACCGCCTCTTGGGATCTCCGGAATCGGGATTTTCGGGCCAACTAACCAACAAAGTGAAGGAAAATCCCTATTCTCTTCTTCTCCTCGATGAGGTTGAAAAGGCTCACCCGGATATTCTCAGTTTATTTTTACAGGTTCTTGACGAAGGATGGTTGACCGATGCTTTCGGGAAAAAAATCAGTTTTAAAAATGAAATAATAATAGCCACCTCTAACGCGGCTTCGGATATTATTAAGGCTGCGATTGAAAAAGATACCGAACCGGACAAAGTCAGGGAAGAAGTTATAAATTATGTCATAGAAAAAGGGATATTCAAGCCGGAATTTCTGAATCGCTTTGAAGGAGTAATATTTTTTTCGCCGCTCACGCAGGCTGAGATTATTGAAGTTGCGAAGCATCTGCTGATTAAATATGCTGAAAATCTGAAAAATGTTGAGAATATCGACGTCATTTTCAATCCGGAATTCCCTAAATTTATCGTGGAAAAAGGCTATGATAAAAAATTCGGCGCGAGATCAATTGACCGGTTTATTCAAGACCGGATCGGAGATAGGATAGTGAAAAAAATAATCAGCGGTGAAATCCAAAAAGGCAGCCGGCTTGCGCTTAACATCCGAGATGTATTAGATTAGTATATATTCTTGTTTCCATTAATTCCCTTCGTCAGGGTGTTTTAATTTATACTTTTTTTTATGACTCCCGCAAAAGGACAACTCGATAAATATTCCAAAAATATTCTCCGCGAAGACCTAGTCGATCTTCATATTCATGTTGGCGGCGCAATGAGTCCGCATATCCTTTGGGAAATTGCCCAATCACAAGGCATTAAGCCTCCGGCGCGAGATTACTGGAGTTTCTGCAACTTTCTCCGGGATATCGATAGTTTTGAGGATCTCCTGAATGTTTATGAATGGACTGACCGGATTCAAAGCAGCCCCAAGGCTATCGAAAGCGGGATATATAACGTGATTTCAAAAGAATATAGGTCCGCTAATGTTTCGACAATCGAGCTCCGTTTCAACCCCATGTTTCGTACCCGCGGGTCAGAGCTCGACATGGATCACATTATTAATTCAGCTATCCATGGAATGGAGCGCGCAATGTTTGATTATGGCGTGAGGGCCGGCCTGATTTTTTGCCTTGATCGCCGTTTGTCTTTCAAGCATAACGAAGTCATTGTCAAAAAAGCCATTGCGTACAGAAAAAGAGGCGTAGTGGGCGTAGATATCGCGGGTCCGGAGGCATTTACCTTTAGAAAAGAGAAGGATTACGCGACTTATCGCCAGCACTTCAGAAAAAACGTCGGAGTCAAGATAGCTGATCCGAGCCACTTGAATTTTGAGGAAGGGACATATTTTAATAAATATGTCGCGCTATTTTCTTTGGCTCGCGAAAAGGGATTGGGAATTACGGTCCATACCGGCGAGACCAAGGACTCAAGCGTAGAAAGAGTAATGCGCGTTGTCGAAGCCATAAAACCGGATAGGATTGGTCACGGCATAAGAACGGCCTATGATAAAAACGCAATGGACCTGTTAAAAAAACATGATGTCGTGCTTGAAATTTGTCCAACTATCAATGTCATGACCGGTTCGGTAGCAAGCTGGGAAGAAATGCACTGGATCCTGCGGACCTTTCTGAAAAACGAAGTAAAATTTACGATCAACACTGACGCGCCATATCTCGGCCGCACCGGACTTGCTCGGGAGTACCGGGCCCTGTACGAGCGTAAAATATTAAACAAAAAAGAACTCGAAAAATGTCTGGAAACGTCAAGAAAGGCGTCGTTTATCCGTTAATGGCAGACAGGCTGCCGATTGGACTTTTTATCCTTTTTGAGATAAATTTAAGGTATGAATAAAGCTGATATTAAGCAAATTGAAGCGGAAAGCGCGAAAGAAATCGCCGAATCACAGGATGCGAAACAGCTTTATGATGTCAAAGTCAAATATCTTGGAAGAAAAGGGAGGCTTACGGAAATACTGAAGAAATTAAGAGATCTTGACTCCGAAGAGCGAAAATCAATAGGACCGCTCGCAAATGGCGCGAGACAACTAATCGACAATGGGCTTGATAAGCGCAAAAAAGAACTTGAAAACCAGATTGATTGGGAAAAAGAAAAAATTGATGTCACACTCCCGGGTGAAAAAAATGAGCTGGGAAGTCTCAATTCTATCACGATAGTGTACAGGGAAATTGAGCAAATATTTTCTTCAATGGGTTTTGAGATTACAAGCGGTCCGGAACTGGAAACTGACTGGTATAATTTTACCGCTTTGAACTTTCCGCCTGATCACCCGGCGCGGGATATGCAAGATACTTTTTGGATTCACCCCATCACCAATCCAAACCATAAAATGCAAATGAAGATACCCTCTGAAGGCGAAGCCGCTTCGCTATCTGAAAATAATTTGAGGAGAAACGGCGGCGGGATTGGCGCAGGGGTAAAGTCGGATAAGGAGAAATTAGTACTCAGAACTCACACATCGCCAGTTCAGGTGAGATATATGGAAAAGCATAAGCCGCCTTTTCGAGTAATCGTACCGGGAAGAGTCTTTCGAAACGAAGCCACGGACGCGACGCATGAGCACACACTGCATCAATTTGAAGCTCTTGTGACGGGAAAAGATATCAACATCGGCCACTTCAAGCATATAGCCAAAGAGTTTTTTAGCGCTTTTTTTGGAAAAGACGTTGATATCAGGTTGAGACCCAGCTTTTTTCCTTTTACTGAGCCGAGCTTTGAATTCGACATCAGCTGCACGGTTTGTTCCGGAAAAGGCTGTCCCTCGTGCAGATATGGGAAATGGCTTGAGATAGGCGGGGCAGGAATGGTCAATCAAAATGTTTTTATGTCCGCTGGGTACCCGAGAAATAAATTTCAAGGATTTGCTTGGGGATTTGGGATCGAGAGGCTTGCGATGATGAAATATAAAATAGATGACATTCGTTGGTTTGAGAGCGGAGATTTGAGGTTTATAAAGCAATTCTAGATAATCTTTACGAATTACGAATCAAGCGAAATGCGAAAATTTTCTGGTTATGTGAATACTGTTTCGTAGTTTCGTTAAATTCGTATTTCGTAAAACAATATGAAATATAGCTACAATTGGTTAAAAGAGCTATCTAAAACAAAAAAAACGCCAGAACAGCTGGCGCAGCTAATTAGCATGCGTGCTTTTGAGTTTGAAGATAGTAAAAAAGAAGGGACCGAAACTCAACTTGAATTTGCGATATTGCCAAATCGAGGACACGATGCCCTTTCGCATATCGGGATGGCAAGGGAAATCTGCGCGATTGAAGGTCGGAAGTTATCTCCAGAACTAGATTATAGCCAGCGACTAAAGCTAAGCTTTAGTCAGAAGTTAAATATTAAAGTAAACGAAAGGCATCTTTGCCCGCGATATATTGGAACGGCTTTGGAAAATATAAAAGTCGGTGCTTCGCCAAAATGGATGCAGCAGCGGCTGCTGGCTAGTGGAGTTAAGCCAATTAATAACATTGTTGATATTACAAATTATGTGATGCTGGAAACCGGGCAACCACTACACGCTTTCGATTTAGAAAGAACTGCGGGAAATATCATAGTCAGGAAAGCCAAAAAGAATGAAGAAATAAAGTTATTAGATGAAAAAGTTTATAAACTCACTGCAAATGATTTAGTAATTGCTGACTCGGAAAAAGCCCTAGCACTGGCTGGCGTGATGGGCGGCATTGGCTCGGCCATTAATAATAAGACTGCTTCGATAATCCTTGAATCGGCCAATTTCGACGCTCCGAGTATCCGAAAAACAAGAATGCGCCACAACATCAACACTGAATCTTCGCACCGCTTTGAACGCGAAATTGACCCGAATCTGGCAGAAATCGGAGTTGTGCGCGCGATTGAATTGATAAAGAAATTAGGTGGCAAAAATGTCGAGGTGATCGCATTAACTGATGTTTATGCGAAAATAATACGCCCGTGGAAAATAAATTTGAACACAAATTACGTAAATAATCTGCTTGGCGAAAATATTCCGGTTTCAAAAATGAAAAGTATTTTGGAAAATCTGGGTTTAATCGTAAAAGTATCTGGAAAATTTCTGAACTGCGAAACTCCAACCCGCCGAATCGATCTTAAGACTCAGGAAGATCTCATCGAGGAAATCGGCCGTATTTATGGATATGAAAATATTAAGGAGCAAGCACTTTGCGTTGAACTCAAAACTCCGCCACGAAACGAAAAAAGGATTTTTGAAAATAAGCTTAAGAATATTTTAACGGGACTTGGATTTTCAGAGGTGATGAATTATTCTTTTTACGGAAAAGATGAAGTAGCCAGCTTTAATTTAGATGAGTCGGATCATATTGAAGTATCAAATCCTTTGAGTCTGGACCAGCAATATTTGAGAACCACGCTCATTCCGGGAATTGTCCGGAATGCGACGCTTAACTTGAAATATTTCAATGATTTTTCCATATTTGAAATAGGCGACATTTTTTCCGCTAAAAAAGGGGAAAAAACGAAATTGGCTGGCGCTTTGATGAATCGCAATCAAAAAAATAATCCATATTACGATCTCAAGGGAAAACTTGAAGAACTTTTTCGATGCCTCAATTTGCCAGACGTTGAATTCGCACAGCCGAAAGTTGCGGGAAATTTTGTTCATCCAACGCGGACAGCAGTTATAAAATTAAAAAATACAGTAGTTGGCTATATAGCTGAATTAAATCCTAATATACTTCGAAAGTATGACTTAAAAGATCGGCTTGTATGTTTCGAGCTAGATGTCGTAGAAGTTATGAAAACAAGCGATGCTTTTGAAAAAAGTTACCATCCAATCAGCAAATTTCCAACCGTGAATCGGGACATCTCAATGTTTGTGGATGAAAATACTAAATACGCGGATATCACAAAAGAAATTAAAAAAACTGGCGGAGAACTCATAAAAAATATAACTCTGTTTGATAAATATAAAGATAGTTTGGCTATTCGTATAGAAATAGGATCTAATGGTAAAACGCTGACCTCAAGCGAAATTGATACCGTAGTGAATAAAATTATCCATGCGCTTGAGAAGAAGTTAGGGGTGAAGGTGAGAAAATAAAATCATTCAGTATTCTAGAATACTGAATGATTTTCAAAACGCTTCAATATACTTATGAAAGAAATTTCAAAGCGTTACAATCCCCAAGAAGTTGAGCCGAAATGGCGGGAATTTTGGGAAAAAGAGAAAATATATAAATTTAACCCTAAAGCCAAAGGGAATGTTTTTTCCGTGGACACCCCGCCGCCGAATATTAGTGGACGCATGCATATTGGTCATGCTTATTCTTATTCGCACGAAGATTTCATAGCTCGTTTTTTCAGGATGCGAGGATTTAATGTCTTCTATCCCTTTGGGACGGATGACAACGGCCTTCCATCCGAGCGTTTCGTGGAAAAAAAAGCCAATGTGAGAGCAAATCGTATGGATCGGAATGAATTTATAAAGCTTTGCATCAAGACTATCCAAGAAATAGTTCCGGAATTTAGCAAAGACTGGAAAAATCTTGGAATGTCCTGTGATTTCTCAAAAACTTATTCTACAATTGATGATCATTCTCGAAAGATAAGTCAAAAATATTTCATCGATCTTTTTGAAAAGGGCCACGCCTATCGCCAGGAAGCGCCGGTGGTCTGGTGTCCGCATTGTCAAACCGCTATCGCGCAAGCCGAGCTCGAAGACAAAGAAGTGGAGACTCTTTTCAATGACATTATTTTCAAGCTGGAAGATAAAAAAGATTTGATTATTGCCACGACCCGTCCTGAACTTCTTTCGAGCTGTGTGGCGGTTTTTGTCCATCCGAATGACAAGCGATATAAAAAATTGATCGGTAAATATGCGCAGGTGCCGATATTTGGCAATAAAGTTGAAATACTTGCGGACAAGAAAGTCGATCCGGAAAAGGGGACCGGTGCGGTGATGTGCTGCACTTTTGGCGACAAGACCGACGTTGAATGGTTCAAAGAATACAAACTGCCCCTCGTGATTTCACTTGAAAAATACGGAAAAATGACAAAGCAGGCGAAAAAATACGCTGGGCTATCAATAAAGGAAGCGCGCCAAAATATTATTAATGATCTAGAAAAAAAGAAACTACTTATTGGCCAGAAAAAAATCAGTCACTCGGTCAATATTCATGAAAGATGCAAAAATGAAGTCGAAATCCTGAATTCTCTGCAATGGTATATCAAAATTCTCGATAAAAAGAAGAAATTTATCGACCTTGGAAAAAAAATAAAATGGCATCCGCCTTTTATGCGGGCGCGCTATGAAAATTGGATTAATAATTTGGGATGGGACTGGGCAATCTCGCGCCAAAGATTTTTTGGTGTTCCTTTCCCGATCTGGTATTGCGAAAAATGCGGAGAAGTAAAGATGGCGGAAGAAAAAGATTTGCCAGTTGATCCGCTCACAGACAAACCAAAAGGTAAATGCGCGAAGTGCGGAAACTCTAAATTCACTCCAGAAAAAGATGTAATGGATACCTGGGCGACAAGTTCTCTTTCGCCGCAGCTAGCTCTGCGACTGTTTTTTGATGAGAAAACTTCGCAAAGAATGACTCCGATGAATCTTCGCCCGCAAGCCCATGATATAATTTCAACTTGGCTTTTTTATACGGTCGTGCGCTCCTATTATCACTTCGACAAGATTCCATGGAAAAATGTGATGATTTCAGGTCACGTGCTTGATCCTCAAGGCAAAAAAATGTCCAAAAGCCTTGGAAACGCAGTTGTTCCGCAAGAAATATTGGAAAAATACGGTTCGGATGCTTTGCGTTTTTGGTCAGCGGGAAGCAGCTTAGGCCAGGATATTAACTATTCCGAAGAAGAGATAAAAATGGGCCAGAGGACCACAACTAAGCTCTGGAACGCCGCCCGATTCATAGGAATGAATGTGAAAAAGGCGGAATTACTTAAATCCACGGATACGATTGAGCCAGCGGACGCGTGGATCATTGATGAACTCAATAAAACTATCGCGAAAACGACCAAAGCTTTTGAAAATTATGCCTATGCCAAAGCTAAAGAAGAAATCGACGGATTTTTCTGGTCTAAATTTGCAGACTATTATGTTGAGTTCGTGAAATATCGTTTCTTTGGCGAGGACGTAAAATCGAAAAAAGTGGGCGAAAAAACAATTGCGACAGTGTTCTTCAATATTGTGAAACTATATGCCCCCATCATGCCATTTGTGACGGAAGAGATTTTCCAGACCTATTTTAAGCATTTCGAGAAATTAAAGAGTATCCACATCTCAAAATGGCCGGAAGAAATCAAACTGAAAAAATCTCCGGATATTTCGGATTTCGCGAGCGCGATCAAAGCCGTGGATGAAATCAGGAAGCACAAAACGAAAAACGGACTCTCGCTCGGCGCCGAGATTGATTCGATTAAGCTCAAAACGAAAGTCAATCTGAAAAAATACGGCGAGTTTTTGAAAAATGTCGGAAGAGCAAAACATTTAAAATAGCATGATAAGTCCCAAAAAATCTAAACTAAAAATCACCGTTGCGCGGCACAGCGGTTTTTGTTTTGGCGTGAAACGAGCTTATGATTTGGCGCTCACAAATTCTAAGAACGGCAAGAAGTCTTACGTCTTGGGAAGATTAGTACATAACAACGAGGTTGTAAAAAAACTTAAGGAGCGAGGGATTGAAGAAGTAAAAAAATTAAACCAAATTAAAAGTGGCTCTATAATATTCACCGCGCATGGGGAAGGACCGGAAATTTACGAATTGGCGAAGCGCGCGGGCCTCAATGTAATCGATGCAACATGTCCTAAAGTGATAAAAGTCCAGCGGCTCGCAAAAAATCACATTGAAAAAGGGGATAATGTGATAATTTTTGGCGACAAAGAGCATAAGGAAGTGAAAAGTATTTTTGCTTGGACGGACAAAAAGGCCAAAATTGTCCGAAATCTCGCAGAATTAAAGAAATTTAAACTCGATAAAAGCAAAAGATATATCTTACTCTCTCAAACCACGCAAAATGTCGAGGAATTTCAAAAGATAATTAAATATCTAAAAAATGAACTAAAAAATTTCAAGCATTTCAATACAATTTGCCCCTCGACAAGTGATCGCCAAGAGGAAATCAGAAAACTTGCTAAAGATAATGGGGTTATCATTGTTATCGGCGGAAAAGACAGCGCAAATTCCAAAAGGCTGTATGACATTTCAAAATCTATCAACTCAAGATCGCACTTTGTCGAAAACGCCAGCCAGTTGAAAAAAAACTGGTTTAATGATATTGAAAAAGTGGGTATTGCTGCCGGAGCATCGACTCCGGAATGGGCGATAAAAGCGGTTGTTAAAAAAATCTCAGCTAGAAGATAAAGGAGGTTCGACGTGTTACAGGTAAGTCTAATTATTTTGGCGCTGGCTATTTTTTTCAATCCGGCATATCCAGCTGATTTCAATGTTATTAGGCAAAAGCTGGACAAAGCTCTCATCGGACAGGGCTTTATTTGTACCAAGCACTTTAAAACTGATTCTGAGTTCGTCTGGTATTACACGGCCGATGCTGGCGGGGACTACATCTGCAGAGCTGAAATTAAGCAGGGAGTTGATAACTCCTACGTAGGATTAAGATATCAGTTTCCGTTTGTGATGTGCAATTACGAGCAATTTGAGCTAATCGATATGGCGTATAGTCTTTTTGAGTCACGTCGAGGAAAAGCTCTAACTGCGTATGAATCGAGCACAATTTGGGGAATAACCAATATGCTCTGGAAAAACGGAGGGAAATCAAATTATCGCTTTGGATATGAAAATCCACAGTTCTCAGTTTTTGCCCCTAACATCTACTGGCGAGATTTTATTATTTCTGCGGGCGTACATGGAGGTAGGCTGTCTCGCTGATAAAAACAGTAAAAATTGACCGGGGCTCGCCAAGGAAGGCTGAGCCCTTTTTATATTCATTTTTTTGACACGAACGATGAATTTTACTATTCTTAAAACATGAGGCAATCCCAACTCTTCACAAAAACTCAAAAAAACGCGCCGGCTGGCGAAGTGAGCCTAAACGCTCAGTTACTCATCCGAGCCGGTTTTGTAGACAAGCTGATGGCTGGAGTTTATTCGATTCTGCCTTTAGGATGGCGGGTGGTTAATAAAATAGAAAATATTATTCGCGAAGAGATAGACGCTATCGATGGACAGGAATTTTTTATGCCCTCGTTGCAGCCTAAGGAAAATTGGGAAAAAACGGACCGTTGGAATACGATGGATGATTTATACAAAGTCAAGGATGTAAGCGATAAGGAATTTGCGCTGGGACCAACGCATGAGGAGGTGATTGCTCCGCTCGCTAAAAAATTTATCAACTCATACAAAGATTTGCCTTTTGCCGCTTATCAGATTCAAAATAAATTCAGGATGGAGCTCCGGGCTAAATCGGGCGTTTTGCGCGGCAAGGAGTTTTTGATGAAGGATTTATATTCGTTCCATTTGGATCAAGGCGATCTTGATAAGTATTATAAAAAAACTCAAGACGCTTACAAAAAAATATTTGAGCGGGCGGGTATTGGCAAAGAGACTTATTTAACGTTTGCCTCAGGTGGGTCATTTTCAAAGTATTCCCATGAATATCAAACTTTGACTAATGCTGGCGAGGACATAATTTATATCTGCGAAAAATGTGGATTAGCCGTAAACAAAGAAATAAAACACGAGACTGAAAATTGTCCGGAATGTGGAGGAAATAAATTCAAGACTGAAAAATCAGTTGAAGTTGGGAATATTTTCAAACTTGGCACAAAATACAGCGCGCCTTTCAATCTGAATGTATCAGACGAGCATGGGAAAAAGATTACTCCAGTCATGGGCTGCTACGGAATTGGCATCCAAAGGCTAATGGGAACTATAGTTGAAGTTCATCACGACAAAGACGGAATTATCTGGCCGGAAGCTGTCGCGCCTTTCCGAGTCCATTTAATCAGTCTTGGAAAAAACGAGGAAGCCGAAAAGACATATAATGAGTTTAAGAAAAAGGGAATAGAGGTATTATTTGATGACCGAGAAGATACAAGCGCCGGAACAAAATTCGCCGATGCAGATCTGATCGGCATTCCATACCGGGTTGTAATGAGTGAGAAATCCTTGAAGGCCGGGGGAGTGGAAGTAAAAAAAAGAAATGAATCAAAGAGTGAAATAGTAAAAATAGACATACTGGCATCTTATTTTAAATAATGGGCCACTTAAAAGTTTAAACAATTTCTAAAAACCACTCATGGCGAGATGGTTTTTTATTGATTTATTTGGGAATTTTAAGATAATTTAAGCTAATATTGCCTTAAATAAGCTATAAAATTATTTGACTGCGTTATAAATATATACTATTATAATCAGCTATGAAAATATCTGGCATTAGCAGGAAAAAATTGGTATTTTTCGCGTTTTTGTTGGTTGATTTTTTTGCCGCTATCGAAATAACCTCAATGACGATTGCTGCGCCTAAAGTGGTTGATTTTTTTGCTCTGAAGGAGTCTTTTTTGTCTTTTGTTATCAATTCTTATCTTTACGCTCTTTTTCTCTCACTTCTGATTTTTCTCATATTATCAAGGCGAATCAGTAAAAAAGAAAGCGAAAAAACTTTTTTTATTGAAGGTCTAATCTATTTCACGCTAGGAAGTTTAATTTGTTATTTCGCGAATAATCCTTCGCTATTTTTCTTAGGAAGAATTATCCAGGGCTTAGGCGCTGGAATGGCTTTCGTAGGTGAATTATGGGCAATTAATGAATCCTTTCGAGATGAAATTAAAAAACCGCTGATGTGGACGGAAATAGGTTTTGCTACAGGAATTGTCGCGGGACCCTTAATCGGCGGAGTTTTTTCTGGCCTGGCTATTTATGGCTGGAAATATATTTTCTTGTTTAACGCGATTATTTGCGCCGCGACAGTGATCATCTTCAGCCTAAATTATCAGGACAAAACAGAAAAGCCAACCGATATCAACGCGGAGAAAAGCCAAGGTTTTTCCCGTAATTTTTGGCTTCTGATTCTTTGCGAGGGAATAATATCCGCCGTAGTAGTCGGCTTGGAATTTATTTTTTCAGTTTATTTTCAGGAAATCAAGGATTTTTCTCCGAGCATGACGGGCTTAGCTATTCTCGCGGCTTCCGTTGGTATTATTACTGGAAGCATTTTGGCGGCAAGAAAAAACTTCAATAATGAAAAATCAATAATATTGCTAGGTATTCTGGTATTCTCTCTCTCTATTATTGCCTTGGGAATATTTACCTACCTGGATTTAATTTTATGGGTTATAATTGCGTTGTTCGCGCTTGGATGCGCTTTTGGCTTCACGGGCGTAGTTATTTATTCGGCGATATCGAAAGATATGCTCCGAACCTTATATGTTAAGGGATCGATAATTTATCTTCTGACGCTCCAATTAGGAAGTGCGATTGGAATTCAAGCTGAAAGTTTTTGGTCGTATTCGCGAACAAATTTTCTGATTCTAATAATTATTATAGCGGCAATTATGCAACTGGCATTTCTAGCTGCAATGGGCATGACTAAAAACGAGAAAGCTAAAACAAAGAGAGAGATAAACAGTCGATTTTGGTTTGCTCATATTTCTCAAATATTTTTCTTTATCATTTTTATCTTCTGGATAAAATATGTTTTTAACATAAAAATCAGCGGAAAAGAAAAAATTCAGGCAAAAAAACCACTTATAATTATTAGCAACCATTCATCAAAATGGGATCCATTTCTAATTTTATCCGCGCTAGGTTGGAAGAATTATCTAAAATTATATCCTTGGAGAAATCCGGTCACACCGCTGCTTTATGATAATCCTTGGATCCGCTGGTTTTTTGTATTTTTGCACTGCTATAAAATCGAGCCCAAGGGTGAACTAAAAGAAAGTCTGAAAGAAACCCTGGAGTTTATCGATAAAGAATACTCAATTGTTTTTTTCCCAGAGGGAGGGCGCGTTAAATATGGAAAAAAAGCTGAACCTAAGAAGGGAATTGGGTATATTTTCCAACATAGTGATGTTAATATTTTGCCAGTCAGGATTATAAACAAATCCTATAACCGAAGGGGATTTGGAAGAATAATTGGCGCTAAGGTTGTTTTTGGGAATATTATAGAATCTAAGGAAGTGAAAGGAGAATATGTTTTTGAAAAAATATCAGGAAAGCTGATGGATAAGGTGCACTCTTTAAAAAGCGCGATCGCTTAACCCTGCTTTTTTCATCCCTGCATAATTAAACAATATAATACCAATATCCATAATTCATCAACATAATGTCAATAAGATTATCCGAAAAACCTAATTTTATTGTAGAAATCGCGAATGGCTATAGTGGAAAGCTACTTCGTGAAATAATTAAAATCGAAGAGGATTCTTTTGAGAGCAGCTTTCATTATGACGATATGGACAGCTTCTTTAAGGAAATGCTTGAAGACGAAAGCAATATTAGTCTTGTTTTAAGAAGTAACGGAAAAGCTGTGGGCTATTTACTTGGAAGACCTCATAATGACGTGAGATTAGAATTGATAGAAGATGATCCTTTGATTAAAGAGGACAACGAACGCTATTATATAGAAACAATGGAAATAATGAATGGATACAGGAGTCGCGGCGGATTCACGAAACTAATATTTTTCTTTATCAGGACAGCTCAAAAGAGAAACATTAATAAATATTCAGCGCATGCCAGAGTAACAAACGGACTATTTCATGTAATTAAGAAATTATTTTCAAAAGATATTACTCTGGCGCGAGATATCCCTGCATGGAAACACGGGAATAATGAACCCTATAAATATATTGAAATAACCCTTAGACAGAGTCTATTATTCTTAAAATTTAGATTGCTGCTCCACAAGATTATTAGATCGTTGAGCATAAGATAATTTATTATGATTAAACATCAAAGAAGATTACTCGATGAATTAGAAAATATTTATACTCCTATTAATCAAATAAGTCAGGAACTGCGAGAGAGAAGAAAAAATAAAAAATTACTTATTAATGTTAAGAAAAATCTTGGTTATATTCCAGCTTGTTTTTTAGGGTCGCCGAAATTAGTATTAAATAGATGCATAGCTGGCTACGATAATGAGGCGATAAAGTTTCTGCAGACCGCTGATATGATGGGACTCGAGCCCTTGCATATAGTTTATTCTAAAGATAAACTATACACAGTCAATAAAGATAATTCTTCAAGGTGTAAATTAATCATTCCGGATTTAAGAAAAGAATCAAAAACAAATTTTAAAAAAATCATTATCGCAAACAGTAAGAGATATGAGAAGCATTCATTGAAAAAAATAAATACGATATGGGGAGAAAATTTAGTTAATTTTCATCATAATTTGCTCAGATATTATTCCAGAAAATCTGTGATCTATGATGCTTCAAGATCAAGGTGGCTAAAACTGAATGATACAAATGTCAGACACTACTACGAATATTTCCTTAACTTCTTCATGTATCATGGTGTATTATTCGAGGTTTTCCTGTTGGATAAAGGAGAGCGGGAATTTACTTTAAACGTCGTTTTACCGACATTTAAAAAAGCTAAGAAAAAGTATGGAATGAAGCCCTTAATTATCAAGGCTTTTAGCGAAAGAGAATCTCTTGATGATTATTGGTGGTCTTATCCTAAAAATATCATAAAACATCTTCCAAATAAATCAACACAAAATGACATGCCAATTCGAAATACCTAGTCTTCTTCTTTATGCCTATATACCAGTGATAATATTTAGCATTTATTTTGCTTATATTATCCTAATATCCAATAAAAAATCCAATATAAATAAATATTTGTTTATATTTAGTTGCTTCTTTACTTTCTGGCTGCTGTTGAATGTCGTATCCTGGTATACGCGAAAGTCAGACTTAATGCTTCTTGCTGATCGACTGTCTATACTTGAAATATTTTCTTTGTTCTTTTTTTTACTGTTTGTCCATGAGTTAACCCGAAAACCATTGGGTCTTTTTGCGAAATTTACCCTATCTATTCCCTTCCTGCCGATTTTAATACTTCTATTTTCTAACCATAATGTCTACCTGGTTGACGCAGAAAATTGTCAAAATCAATCCGGAAATCTTTATTACTACGTCTATGCTCTTGCGCTCATCTATGTATTTCTTGCGATAAAAACTCTTCTGAAAAAATACTATAGGGGCTCGGATGAAAAACTCAAGAAACAAATAAAAATTGTTATGTTTGCAATAATATTTTTAGTTGTATGGTTCCTGTCCTTCGTTTCTTTTATGCAATACCTAGTCTCAATAAACTATGCAAATAGTGATAATATTGCTCTATTTATCCCTATTGGCATGCTGGTATTTATCGCTGCTATTACGTATGCGATAACTCGCTATCAAATGCTAAACATTAAACTGCTTGCTGCTCAGGTTCTTGTCATATCATTATTCATACTAATAGGCGCTCAATTTTTCTTTGTCCGCAATTCAGTCAATATAATCTTAACTGGGATTACGCTAGCTGGAGTTGTTGGATTCGGATATATATTAGTTAGATCCGTTAAACTTGAAGTGCAAAGAAAAGAGGAACTTGAAAATTTATCAAACCAACTTTCGGTTGCCAATGACAAACTGCATGTTCTCGATCAAGCTAAATCCGAATTTATTTCCATCGCTTCCCATCAATTGCGGACACCTTTGACATCCATCAAAGGTTTTGTATCCCTGCTTCTGGAGGGTACTTACGGAGCGCTGGATGATGTGAAAAAAGCGGCGCTGGAAAAAGTGTACATCTCCAATGAAAGGCTAATTCAGCTCGTTGAGGACCTTCTGAATATTTCCCGCATTGAAGCGGGCAGGATGGAATTCGATTTTCAGGAGGGCCAGGTTGAAGATTTAGTGAAAGAAGTGGTGAGTACCCTGGAGCTCTCCGCGAAAGCTAAAGACCTTTATCTCAATTATCAGAAGCCGGAGGAACCAATGCCAAAGATTAAAATGGACATCACAAAAATTAAAGAGGTTATTTCCAATATGGTTGACAACGCCATAAAATACACCCAAAAGGGTGGGATAACAGTAAGGATTACTGATCATCTGACGCCAAAGGAAGAAGGTGGATTTGGGAAAGTTGTCGAAGTTATTGTTTCAGACACAGGAATTGGAATGGATGAAGAGGAACTTGGTATGATTTTTGAAAAATTCCAACGCGGAAAGCAGATCAGCCACTATCACACGGACGGCACGGGCCTCGGAATGTATATTGGCAAGAAAGTCGTCGACGTACACAAAGGCCGTATTTGGGCCGAAAGCGACGGTCACGGAAAAGGCTCGAGATTTATTTTAGAACTCCCCATAAATTGAGCCGGCCTGGCCCGTCAAAGCTTTCACAACGGCGGGTTCATTCTGGAGCTACCCGTTGTTATTGTGCAAAATACTACGCTTGCTGCATAATTGAATTTTAGACAGCGTGCTTGTCAGCAGAGTTGTTTTGAGCTAATATTTTAGGAGCTAATTCGGCTTTTTTTTATTTACCCTTACTGAACTAAATTATGAAAAAACATAAGGCTCACCCGCTTCGAGTTGCCAAGCAAGTCAGACGGGAAAAAGTGTGCGTTATCGGCCTCGGCTATGTCGGATTTCCTTTGGCGGTTCTCTGCTCGGCCAAGGGCTATGAAGTATTCGGCTACGATAAAGACGAAGGAAAATTGGCACGCATCGAAAGAGGGGAGAATATCGTGAACGAAGAATATCTCGATAAACTGATTCCTAAAAATAAAATAAACATTATTCGAGATGAAAAGGATTTCAAAAAATGCGATATTTTCATAATTGCAGTTCCGACACCCGTTAATGAAAAGTATTATCCTGATTTAAGTTTTGTGGTTTCCGCCGCTGAAACTGTGGCGAAAAATATGAAAAAGGGGTCGCTTGTGGTGGTGGAGTCAACTATTAATCCGGGCGTTTGCGAGGAAATCGTACAGCCGGTTTTCGAAAAAGAAGGCTATAAAATCGGAAAGGATGTCTTTATTTCCCATTGTCCGGAAAGAATAAATCCGGGAGATCCCAAATGGAATGTCACGAATATCCCGAGAGTCGTGGGATCCTTCGAGAAAAAAGGGCTTGAAAAAGCGCTGAAATTTTATCGCAGTATTATCGATGCCAATATTATGCCTATGAAATCAATCCGAGAGGCGGAAGCGGTAAAAATTACGGAGAATTCATTCCGCGACATCAACATTGCCTTTGTTAACGAGCTGGCAAAATCATTTGACCTGTTGGGTATTGACGTTGTAAATGTAATTTGCGGCGCTTCGACCAAGCCCTTTGCTTTCATGGCTCATTGGCCCAGTTGCGGAGTGGGCGGACATTGCATTCCGGTTGACCCCTATTACTTAATCGAAAAAGCCAAGGAAAATAACTTTGACCACAAATTCCTGCGGGTTGCCAGGGATATTAATAACAGTATGCCGGCTTACACGGTTGAACTTCTCCAGGAAGCTTTAAACTCAATTAAAAAATCCATCAAAGGAACCCGGATTGGTATCTTAGGGGTGTCCTACAAAGCGGACGTAGGAGATTTGAGGGAAAGTCCGGCGCTGAAGATAATTGAATTTCTGAGAGCAAAAAAAGCAAACCTGGAAATTTTTGATCCTTATCTTCACGAATTCAGTACGGTTAAGAGCGCGACTGAGCTGTTAAAAAAATCCCAAGCTGTAATCGTGGCGGCTAATCACTCTCAATTCCTGAATATCCCAGCGGTATCGTTTCGAAAAAATGGTGTCCGCGTGATAATAGACGGAAAAAACTGTTTAGACATGGAAAAAATTAAAAAAGCTGGAATAGTTTATCGCGGGATTGGAAGATAATAGGAGTTAAAAGTTAAAAATTTAAAGTTAAAAATTGTAGTTTTCGCTACGCTCAAATTTATTTTTAAATAATTTTTGTTTTACAAAAGGCTTTTTTTGATATAATATAAGTCCAGCATAACTACCCTATTTAAGGAAAAACAATGAGCAAAGTAATGATCGTGGAGGATGATCCTTTATTGGTTGAAATATATCAAAAAAAATTGACTGATGAAGGATTTGAACTCAAGATTGCCAGTGACGGAAAATCGGCTATTGAGACAGCAACCTCTTTTCAGCCAAGCGTAATGCTTCTGGATATTGTCCTTCCGGATATGGATGGCTTTGAAATATTGGAAGCTTTTTCAAAGGATCCGAATATTCAAAATATTCCGATTTATGTTTTTAGCAACCTGAGTTCGCGCGAAGATATGGACCGAGCGACTGCCTTGGGTGCCAAAGGATTTATTACAAAATCAAATTTTACCCCGACTCAGCTTGTAAACGAGCTAAAAAAAATCCTCGTCGCGCAAGGGTCACCCGTTCCGGATGCGAAGCCAATCACTGCGGAAGCGCCTGCCACCCAACTCGGCAGAGAAATGACGAGTATGCAGCCAAAAAATCCGAATGGATCAAAAGTCCTGATAATTGAGGACGAGGATGTATTCATCGAGATGTTTAGCGCTAAGCTTGCCGAGGATGGATTCGAAGTGGTCGCGGCGAAAAATGGACGTTGGGGATTGGCGGAGGCGGAAAAAGGAGAATTCGGTTGCATTCTACTTGACATGATGATGCCGGCCATGAACGGTTTTGAGGCAATTCAGGAGCTCCGCGCCAATGATAAAACAAAAAGTACGCCGGTTATTATTCTTTCCAATTCCGCGATGGATAGCGAGGTTAAGAAAGCCATGGATTTGGGTGCAAATGATTACTACATCAAGACCCAAATTACTCCCGGGGAAGTATCCGCCGAGGTTCAGCGATTAATATCTGAAGCTAAAAAAGCATAGCGAATATGGAACGCACTAGAATTTCTAAAACAACTGAAAAAGTCGGAGAAAAAGTCCGCGTTTCCGGCTGGGTAAAAATTAAGCGTGATCATGGTAAAATCTCCTTTATCGACCTTCGAGACAGAAGTGGCGTCTTGCAATGCATCATTTCTCCCGGTACTAAAAATTACGAAGAATCAAAAAATATTCGGCCCCAGTGGGTCATAAACTTAGTCGGAACGGTTAAGAACAGGCCGGATAAATTAATTAACACCGAACTTGAAACTGGAAAAGTAGAATTAGATGTCGAAGAATTTGAGGTTCTATCAGAAGCACAGGAACTGCCAATTGATATAGCGCAGGAGGAAATGAATCTCCATCTCGAAACCCTGCTTGACCACCGCAATCTTACGGTCCGCAATGAAAAAGTCAGTGCTATTTTTAAGGTTTACGCCGAAATACTTAAATCATACGCGGATTTTATGCGTTCTAAGGGATTTTTAGAGATAAAAACTCCGAAGATTGTTTCTGCCGCGACTGAAGGAGGCGCGAACTTTTTTAAGATCAAATATTTCGAAGAAGAAGCTTTTCTCGCCCAAAGTCCTCAATTTTATAAGCAAGCAGGTGTATCTTTTTTTGAACGTGTATTCGAGATTGGTCCGATCTTTAGGGCTGAACCTCATTTTACAAGCCGGCATGTCAATGAATTCGTGGGGCTTGATGCTGAAATAGGATTTATTAAATCCCATGAAGACATCATGGATTATCTTGAAAAAGCTCTAAAGCATATCTTTAGCGATGTCACAAAAAATTGCTCTGATGAATTGAAAGTTTATCAATCTTCGGTTGATATCCCTGAAAAATTTACTCGGATTAAGCTGTCAGAAGCGCTTAAAATACTCAAGCAGGAATTCGGAAAAACGCTAGATGATCTTGACATCGATCCGGAGGGGGAGAGAATGATTTGCGAATGGTCAAAAAGAGAGAAAGGAAGCGATTTTGTTTTTCTCACGCATTATCCAACGAGCATTCGACCAATGTACGCCATGCCAGATCCGGAAAATCCTAAAGAGACTCTGACTTTCGATCTTCTTTATCGCGGCATCGAAATTGCTACGGGCGGACAGAGAATTCATAACTATGAACAGCTTAAGAAAAGCATCGAGAAAAGAGGACTCAATCCGGATGAATTCAAGCACTACCTGGAAATGTTTAAGTATGGCATGCCGCCGCACGGAGGCTGGGGTCTTGGGAGTGAAAGAATCGTGCAAAAAATCTTAGGCCTCAAGAGCATCAAAGAGGCGATTCTTTTCCCGCGCGACGTCAAACGGTTAACTCCTTAAGACTTCTACAAAATATTATTTTTGCTAAAAGCTTTTTTGTTTTATGGCAAAAACAAAAATTATCAAACACAAAGAAAAATTGAATTCTCCGCTTCTGAAAATCCTTTCTTTTTCTTCTTTTCTTCTCGGAATTTCCTCAGCTCTGATTCTTTACCTCGAATCGGACTATTTTAAACAAGCTTTGGGAAGCGATAATGTCACATTCTATTTCATTATTGCGTATTTGCTTTCCCTCATCCTGATTTTTAATTGGCATCATCTCGTAAATCGATTCGGCAAAGTCAGGGTGTTTCTTTATAACATAATAATAAAATCAATTGTCGTGATCGCGTTGGGCCTTTTCCCGATCGGTTATATAGGAGCCTGGTGTTTGGTATTATATATTGTTTCCACGGTCCTCATGTGGATTGACCTCGATGTGATACTCGAATCCTGCTCAAAGGATGTTAAAACAGGAAGAATAAGAGGGGCGTACCTCACCATTATGAATGCCGGATACTTAATATCCCCCTTTTTTGCCGGCCTTCTGATCAGCGAGTGGGGGATAAAATCGGTTTTTCTGGTAGCTGCCCTCATTTTGATCGTCGTAACTCTCATTATAGCGCTGCGCTCCAAAGATATTTTGGAGTGCAAAATTCAGGATCTCAGTTTTTTTTCCCTAATGAAAAAAGTTGTCCAGAGAAAGAATGTCATGAGGATATACTATATATCTTTTCTGCTTGAATTCTTCTACGCCTTGATGATCGTTTACACTCCGCTTTATCTCCTGGAACTGGGTTTTTCCTGGTCGGAATTGGGCGAGATTTTCACGATCATGTTGATCCCCTTCGTTATATTGCAATATCCAGCCGGCATTCTGGCTGACAAGAAATATGAGGAAAAAAACATGATTGTTATTGCGCTGCTGCTTATGGCTATTTTCACAACCGGAATATTTTTTATCCGCTCCCATAGTTATGCTATTTGGGCCGCAATACTTTTTGCCACCAGGATCGGAGCCAGCCTGATTGAAATTCTCCGCGATTCTTATTTTTATAAGCGCATTGACCATACCGATGTGGATATTGTGGATTTTTTCCGAAGCGTACGCCCGATGGCCTACATCATTGGCCTGTTTATTGCCGCGCCGATTGTCTATTTTTTGCACATTCACTTTGTCTTTGTGTTTATCGGAATTATGATGCTGACCGGCGTACCCTTTGCCCTGAAGCTCGCTTCCAGCCGTATACCGCCAGTTTATGGCCAACTTTCAGGGAAAATAAAGCGTTAATAACACTTCAAAAACCTTAAACTTTCCATTTTAAATTTTCAACTTATATCCATGGCTGTATCCAAAAAAATTATCAATTATCTTGAGAAAAATGGCTACAAGTATGAACTAATTGAGCATCGAACAACCTTTACTGCTTGGGACACTTCACAAACTACACAAAAGCACCAAAAAAAAGTTAGTCCCAGCGAGATTGCCAAAGCACTTGTCGTTAAGGCTGACAATACACACTTTCTTTCTCTCATTCCCGCGAATAAAATGCTTGATAAAAAAAAGCTTCTCAAGCAGATAAATGCCAATCGGAAAAAACTGAAAGAGAAGTTATTCAAAAAACTGGATCTTGCAAAAGAAGCCTGGATGAAAAAAAATATTCCCGGAAAAATCGGCGCCGTTCCGCCCTTTAGGGAATTGCTTGAATATGATATTTTTATCGATAACCTTCTGGCAAAACAAAAAAATATTTATGTCGGATCCGGAGAATATGAATATTCGGTCAAGCTGCCAGTTAAGCAGTACTTGAAAAATGAGAAACCGCTGAGAGGAAGTTTCGGCGCTAAACGCACATAATATACACCGCAAAACATGCGACAAATTGTTGCGTGCTATGCGTTTACCGGTTCATGGCATATAATGTCCAATTGGAAAAATTTGAGGGGCCGCTTGACCTGCTTTTAAAGCTCATTGAAGAGCAGAAGCTTGATATAACGCTGGTTAGTATTTCGAAAGTTGCCGATGATTATCTTGAATACATCCGCGCCAGTCAAGACATCTCACTTGAAAATTTAGCTGAATTCATTACTGTCGCCTCAAAAATAATCTTGATTAAATCCCAAAGTATTTTGCCAAATCTTGAGATAGCTCCGGAAGAGGAAAAAGAAATCAAAGATCTTGAGCAGCAGCTGCGGGAGTATAAAAAATTCAAGGAAGCCTCGGAAAAAATAAAGGAGATTTTTGCAAAAGGCCATCGGTCCTTTTCCCGCGACTATCTGCTCAATGTCTCAGCTGACGTTTTTCTGCCTCCAAAAAATTTAAACGCGTTTGATTTGAAAAAGATTCTCCTGAATATCATTGCGGAAATAATCCTACCTGACAAAGTTGATGAGGAGGCAGTTCAAGAGATTATAACTCTGGAAGAAAAGATTAATGACTTCCATCAAAAGCTGCAAAGCAAAGTGGAGTTCTATTTTTCCCACGTGAGCAGCACCGCCAAGAATCGGATTGACGTGATAGTAGCCTTTCTGGCCTTACTGGAGATGATCAAACAGCGACTCGTCACGGTCGAACAAAATTCACTTTTTTCCGACATAAAAATTGCCAAAATTGATAATTCGAATTAAGCTAAAGATTATGGATGAAAACAACTTAAAATCAATAATCGAGAGTCTACTTTTCGTTTCGGGAGAGCCACTCAAACTAAACCGTTTGGCGAAGATTTGCTCCGCTTCAAAGGCAGAAATTCAAAATGCGACAGACCAACTTAAGCATGAGTATGAAGACAGGCTGGGAGGCCTTATGCTTATGGAAAGTGAGGATTCTTTACAGTTAGTCAGTGCTTCTCGGAATTCAGCCTACGTGCGAAAATTGGTTGATAGTGAACTGAATACCGACCTTTCGCGGGCGGCTCTGGAGGTTTTGTCGATTATAGCGTATCGTGGGCCAATTACTAGATCTCAAGTTGAAGCAATTCGAGGTGTCAACTGCAGTTATGTCCTGCGCAGCTTACTGCTTCGAGGCCTGGTGGAAAGAGAGGAAACCAACGACATCAGAAGATATGTTTACAAAACTTCCTTTGATTTTCTTAAGGTGCTTGGAATAAGCAATTCCAGCCAGCTTCCTGACTGGGATGAGCTTTCTAAAAACGAGAAAATTAATCAGACGCTTGCCGAAAGCATCGAGAGCAAAGCAGAAGGTGAAGCGGAGACCGCGCCGGTAGCGGAATAACAAACCATCAGCTATGCAGGTGATAGCCGCAATTATTTACGCAGTATTTCTTCCAGTCAATTTATATTTTTACTGGCCGTTTTTAGATCAGGCTCAACTGAAGAATGACCAACCTCAGATTGGATCAGTGCAAGGGGCTGAGATCTCCACAGAGAAGCAACTGCCGGAAAGCCTCAAAAATAGCATTGCTTCCGATTCGGACAATTTTCAAAATAGCCAAGATGGTTACGGAGGCTCAGGCCTTATTCCACAGAAAAAAAGCACTTTTTACAATACAAAAATATTTGCCGGCTCTTCTGTGGCAATCGATGTTAACACCGGCACGATTTTATATTATGACGATGGCCGCACCAAAACTCCGATTGCTTCCTTAACAAAAGTCATGACAGCAACCATGATTTTGGAGAAAGTAAAAGATCTGAATGAAGTGGTGACAATTGACGAAGAAGCTCTCGCGGCAGAAGGCACTAAAGTTGGTTGTCCGACTACGGGATATTGCATCGACGAAAAACTCCACTTGGGAGAAAAAATTACAGTAGGTGATTTATTAAAAGCGATGCTGATGGATAGCGCTAACGATGCCGCTATCGCGCTTGGAAAGCATGTCGCTGGCTCCCAAAAGGCTTTCGCCGCGCTAATGAACGAAAAAGCTAAGGAGTTGACGCTGAAGGATTCTCATTTTTGCAACCCTTCCGGACTTGATGAAGATGGCTGCTACTCCTCAGCCTACGATATAGCCCGCATCACAGCCTATTCCATGCGATATGACAGGATTTGGAGTATCATGGACACGAAGGAAGATACGGTGCATTCAATTGATGGAAAGTATACCCACATTCTCAAGAGTACGGATGTAATCTTAGACGAAGTGCCAAATTGTCTCGGAGGTAAGACAGGATTTACCTATAATGCAGGGAAATCTCTGATGCTCGCCTCCGCTGACCCAACGTCCGGAAAGCACAAAATCGTGGCAGTTATTCTGAATGATAACGAACGCTGGGCTGACATGAAGAATCTGATTGCCTGGACATTTGAGAACTACGAGTGGAAATAAAGATGCGCGTATTATAAAAGATAAAACTTAATTTATTCAATCAACAATGCACATGTTACGCTTTGCGGATATCACGACAATTCACGCGGCTATGGCCATCCTCAAGATTGGAATTCTAGGGACGCTTGCGTTTATTTTGGCAATGGCTTGGACGCCTCTTCTTACGCATTTTCTTTATAAATACAGGATTGGAATAAAGATAAAGAATAACTCAGTTGATGGAGAAAAAGCACCGATCTATCATGAACTGCATAAGGATAAAAGCGGCACGCCTTCGATGGGAGGCGCCTTAATATGGGTGACACTCTTGTTCCTGGCTGTATTTATGCATCTCGTCACCCCTTTTTTTGATGCGAAGTTAATAACCCGGCTTGATTTTTTAAGCCGTTCTCAGACCTGGCTGCCGATTTTTGCGTTGGTCACGGCGGCGATTCTGGGCGCGTTTGATGATATTTTCAGCGCCAGAGGCTGGGGATCAAATAAAGGCGGGGGCATCAGATTTTTATATCGTTTTGGCTGGCTTTTTATTATCGCAATCCTTGGTTCACTCTGGTTTTACTTTAAGCTTGGGAACGATTTTGTTCATATCCCAGCCTTTGGGGATTTCAAAATTGGTTTATGGTATATCCCATTTTTTATATTCGTAGTCCTCGCAACGGCTTTTTCATCCAATGAAACTGACGGACTGGATGGCTTAAATGGGGGAATTTTGTTGATAGCCTACGCTTCCTTCGGCGTAATTGCCTTCACTCAAAATAAGATAGACCTGGCTGCCTTTTGCGCCGTAATTTCCGGAGGATTGATGGCCTTTTTATGGTTCAATATCCATCCGGCCAGGTTTTTTATGGGGGATACCGGCGCTATTTCGCTCGGTGCCACTTTGGCTGTAATCGCAATGATGACTAATTCTGTCTTGATCCTGCCGATAATCTGCTTTGTATATGTAGTTGAGTCTGCCTCCGTGATAATCCAACTCACCTCTAAAAAATTATTTAAAAAGAAAGTTTTTCTATCCACGCCCATTCATCATCACTTCGAGGCGATTGGTTGGCCGGAAACCAAAATCACCATGCGCGCCTGGATTATTACCGGTGTCACAGCAGGCATTGGGCTGGTCATCGGAATAATCGGGATGGGGAAGTAAAATAATTTAATTTTATATTTACCAGGCATGAAATTTCTTAAAGACGTTGACTTTAAAAATAAGCGAGTTCTTCTAAGAGCCGGCTTTAATGTTCCGATTGAAAATGGCATAATTAAAGACGACTGGAGAATCAGGGCAACCCTACCGACTATTAAATATATCCTAAAGCAGCCCAAATCCAAGCTCGTGATTATATCCCATCTTGGCCGACCGGACGGCAAAGCAAATCCGGACTATTCCCTAAGGGTCGTTGCTGATCGGCTATCTGAGCTGCTAGGAAAAGAAGTTAAATTTATTGAGGATATTCTCAGTCCGGAAGGGGATAACATTATCCAATCACTTGGCGAGGGAGAAATCGCGCTTGTCGAGAATATCCGGTTTTATCCGGAGGAAGAACAAGGAAATGAGCAATTCGCCATTGAAATATCCCATCATTTCGGCGTTTTTGTAAACGATGCCTTCTGCGATTCGCATCGCGCTCACGCTTCCATCTCTGTTATACCAAAGTTCAAACCTAGTTGTGCCGGTTTGATTATGGAAAAGGAGATTGGCGAGCTCACTAAAGCGCTAAATCCACCCAAAAGGCCCTCTCTTGCCATTATTGGAGGAATAAAAATTGAAACAAAGCTGCCGGTGATAGAAGAACTGGCAAAAGTATACGATATCATACTTGTGGGCGGCAAAATAGGCATTGAAGCCCAAGAAAAAAACATTAAGCTCCAGGAAAACGTAATTCTTCCGGAGGACTACGTGGACGGCAAAGATATAGGCCCCAAAACCGCGGAAAAATATGCAAAAGTTATCGAGGCGGCTGCTTTCGCGGTTTGGAACGGCGCTTTAGGAAAATTCGAAGAAGTAGAATATGCCGCGGGAACTATGGCGGTTTTTAACGCGCTATGTAAAGCGGACTCCTATAAGATTGCCGGAGGGGGGGAAACAGTTGAGATAATTCAAAATTACAAAAAAAACGATTGTTTTGACTTTATTTCATCGGGCGGCGGAGCCATGCTCGAGTTTCTCGCAGGCGAGAAATTGCCTGGGATTATTGCCCTGGAAGAAAATGCCTAAATTCTGCCTTTTTGAAGCTATAAACGGGTCTTCTGAAATTAGACCTGCTTTTATTTTTGAAATATTCATTGTATAATAATGATATAATTAATATATTGTATATGGCTAAAATCAAAAAAATATTCGCCCAAGAAGTGCTTGATTCAAGGGCAAACCCAACCGTGAAAGCCTTTATCTATTTGGATAATGGAACTGTCGGATCGGCTTCCGCGCCATCAGGCGCCTCGACTGGGGCATATGAGGCTGTCGAACTCCGGGATAACGACTCCCGCTATCTGGGCCAGGGAGTGCTCGGTGCCTGCGAAAATATCAATAAAACCATCCAAAAGAAGCTGATCGGCTTTGAAATTAGTGATCAAAAAAAGATTGATGCGGCAATGATAGAGCTCGACGGTACGGATAATAAAGCATCTTTAGGGGCGAATGCTACGCTGGCTGTATCCCTGGCTAGTGCCCGAGCAGCCTCGACTGCCGAAGGAGTGCCTCTTTATAAATACCTGGCTAAGTCTTATGGATATAGATCATTCCGGAAATTACCGACTGCTTTTTTTAATATCATAAACGGGGGCAAGCATTCCGACTCGGGACTGTCTATTCAGGAATTTCAGATTGTTCCGCTTAGTTTCGATTCTTTCTCGGAAAAACTTCGCAGTGCCAGTGAAATATTTCATAAGCTCAAGGAACTCTTAAGCAATCCTCAGTTTTCGGTAAGTGTGGGCGATGAAGGAGGATTTGCTCCACGTATGGGCGGGCAGATAGAAGCCCTGGAATACATTCGAGAAGCGATCACTGAAAGCGGCTATAAATTTGGCGGAGAAGTCGCTCTGGCGCTTGATACTGCAGCCTCAAATTTTTATGATTCCGAAAGGGATCAATACGTTTTGAAGCCTGAGAATACCGCTCTCGACAAAGAAAGACTGATCGCGCTTTATTATGAATGGAAAAATAAATACCAGTTTTTTTCCATCGAGGACGGACTGGAAGAAAATGATTTTAATGGCTGGAGTAAGCTGAATGAAAAGCTCGGAAAAAATACCTTGATTGTCGGGGACGATCTCCTAACTACCAATACCGACCGCCTCAAAAAAGCCTTGGATTTCAATGCTTGCAACGCCGCCATAGTCAAGCCAAATCAAATTGGAACGCTCACTGAAACCGTAGATTTCATCAAATTGTGCCAGGCAAACAATATTAAATGCGTAGTTTCTCATCGTAGCGGAGAAACTTGCGACGATTTTATTGCCGATCTTGCCGTTGCGACCGGAGCGGAGTATGTCAAATTTGGCGCGCCCTGCCGGGGAGAAAGAGTTGCGAAATACAACCGCTTATTGGAAATAGAAAAAGAGCTTTAAAATTTACTTCCTTCTGAACAATAATGGATTATCGCCCAACAATTTTAGCTATTCTGGATGGATGGGGAATTGGCCCCAGAGATAAAACTAACGCTATTCATCTGGCAAAAACACCAACTTTTGATATGCTCTGCAAAAAATACCCCTCCTGCCAACTGGCTGCGTACGGCAACGCAGTGGGTCTCGACAGCCATCAAGTAAGCGGATCCGAAACTGGACACATGAATATCGGCGCGGGAAGGATAATAAAGCAGGATTCCCGCATTATTTCGGAGTGTATCAGTACGGGAACCTTCTTTCACAACTCCGCCTTCCTGGGAGCAATCTCACACGTAAAGAAATATAATTCAGACTTACATCTCATGGGGCTCTTGGGGAATATGGATAGTCCCCATATGAACCCTTATCATCTGGAAGCTCTCTTGTTGCTGGCAAAAAGAAATGATGTCAAAAATGTTTACATTCACTTTTTTACGGATGGGCGGGATTCATATCCAAAAAGCGCCGTAAGCCATATCGCGGAATGGGAAAGCCGCCTCAAAAGGATTGGCGTGGGTACAGTTGCAACTCTAGTCGGAAGATTTTATGCCATGGACCGTTCCAAAAATTGGGATCGGCTGAAAATTGCCTATGACCTCCTCGTAAATTCCAAGGGTAAAATGTTCAATTCCGCCCAAGATGCCGTCACAAATAGCTACAGTAAGAATATCTTTGACGAATATATTAAGCCATCCGTAATATGCACCGGTGATAAACCTATTGCAAAAATAAAAAACGATGACGCGGTTATATTTTATAACCTTCGCTCTGACCGAGCCCGGCAATTTTCAAAGCTTTTTGTCCTTCCGAAATCAAAGGAGCTGAAATTACCGAAGCCTAGGGTAAAAAACCTCTATTTCGTGGCTATGACTAATTTTGGTCCCGACCTTCCCGTCCATACAGCTTTTTCCGGTCACCCCGTAAATGGGACTTTGCCGGTTGCGCTCCGCTCTCGGCGACAGCTGTATATCGCAGAAACTGAGAAATTTGCGCATATTACCTACTTTTTGAATGGAGGCTACCCCGATCCGATTGATGATGAAATTCGTGTTATGATCCCATCGCCAATAGTAAATTCCTACGCAAAAAAACCGGAGATGTCCGCCAAAAAAATAACGAAATATATCTTAGATTCAATCGGATCCAACAAATTTGATTTTATCGCCGTAAATTTTGCCAATGCCGATATGGTTGGGCATACCGGGGACATGAAAGCGGCCGTCAAAGCCATTGAATGCGTCGACGAATGTCTGGGAAGTCTATATAAAAAAATAGAAAAAATCGATGGAGCAATGTTTGTCACCGCCGACCACGGCAATGCCGATTGCATGTGGGATAAAAAAGCAAGACTGCCTATGACATTTCACACTAAAAATCCCGTTCCCTTCATCGCATGCAGCAACAATCTCCGCGGAAAAAAGCTGATTAACGACGGAGTTTTGGGAAATATTACTCCAACCCTATGTGAATTCATGCGAACGCCGAAATTGCCCGAAATGAAATTAAGAAGCCTATTATAGTGAAATGAAGTAGTAGTTGATGATTGGTAGTTAGAATTAGCAAGAGCTACTAGCTACTAGCTACTAACTACTAACTATTTTGAATGTACGATTTAGTTTCTATTGGGTCCGTCACGAGGGACATCACCGTAGTCACAGACCGGGGAAAAATTTTCAAGACACCCCGAGACCTACTCGCTTCCAAATGGCTCGGATTCGAATTGGGGGAAAAAATAAAAGTTGACGAAGTGCATCAATCCATGGGAGGAGTCGCAATTGGTGTTTCGCTGGGACTTCAAAAGCTTGGGTTCAACTCTTTACCTTTTTCCACGCTTGGTGACGACGAGGATGCGCGCTGGCTGACTAAGGAAATAAAAAAAAGAAAAGTAAAAATTGGCGGCATTGCATTTAAAAAAGGTCGCGCGACTCCTTTTTCCATCCTCTTGGTCGATAAAAAAAGCGGCGAAAGAGTAATTTTTTCCCAAAAATCATCTGGCGATCTGGATCTTTCAAGCATCTTTAGATTTAAAACAAAATTTTTGTATGTTTCTTCGCTCAAAGGAAAAATAAAAGAACAAACAAAAATCATATTGGATTACCTGAAAAAAAATAAAACCGGTTTAATTGTTTCGCCCAGCACAAGCCAAATTCGGGATGACTTCATTGATCTTAAAAAAATCATGCGAAATGCACAGATAATTTTTCTTAACCGTAACGAAGCCTTGGAAATTGCCTCCAGGCTGGGAGTCAAAGTCAATAAAAGCGAGATGCTATTAAATCTGATCAGTAAACTCGGACCGGAAACAGTTTGCCTGACTGACGGCCAAAATGGCGCGTATGTCAGTCATTCGTCAAAAATTTATTATTCCCCGATTGAGAAAGTAGAGACCGTAGATGTCACGGGAGCCGGAGACTCTTTTGCTGCCGGATTTTTAGGATTTTATCTAAAAGGAGAATCACTTCAAGATTCACTTCGCGCGGGCATCCTGAATAGCGCGAGTGTGGTACGTTATTTGGGAACCACCCGGGGCCTGCTCTCGAAAAAAGAAATTATAGGCAAACTAAAGAAAGTAAAAGTTATAGAAAAGAGATAGTCAATATTAGTCATAAAATCTCTGGTCCTATTTTATTGTTTATAGCTTTATTCTCTATCAACGTCCTCTCTATAATTGCTGAGGAAGCAACATTGCGCTAAAAAACAGCCAAATGAAAACAAAAATGATTACTTACATTTTTCTGGTTATTATTTTAACCGAGCTTCTGTCTATGCTTGGCTACGGACTTTTAGAAATGAAATTTATAGTAATTATGTATGGGCGCAATCTCCCGATTCAGGAAGAGCATATCATGGGAATTTTTTACACCGCGCTGCCAGTTCGCATATTTTGGAGCTTCTTGCTTTTTGGAATCATCCTGGGTTATCTTTTGGGAAAAAGCTGGTGGAGGATTGTGTATGTGGAACGTAGGCACTGGAATTTCAAACAAATCAGGGGTATGAAATAATTTGTAAAAAATATTTAGGGCTTAATGTCATTAAATATTGCGAAGCAAAAGTATCGGCTGGTTTTATTTTTGCGCCGAGTTATAATATAAAAGATAAAAAATTATCCATTTAGCCTTACTTATGAAAAAATTAGAGTCATTATTTAATCCAAAATCAATCGCCATTGTAGGGGCATCCCCAAAGAGAGGAAAGCTGGGAAATATTTTGGCAGAAAACATCAAAATTTCCGGTTGGAAAGGGCAAATATACCCAGTTAACCCCAAATACGCGAAAAACCATGCAAAATATTTCGCTAGCCTTCAGGAAATCAAAAAGAAAGTGGATCTTGTATTGGTTGCCATTCCTGCCACTGCGGTTAGTCAAGCGCTTCTGGAGGGAGCAACCGCTTCCCCAAAAATAAGCAATTTTGCCGTTATTTCATCCGGATTCAAGGAAGCGGGAACCGAAGGTAAAAAACTCGAAAGTGAGCTTGTCGAAATTTCCGAAAAGTACCAACTGAATATTTTAGGACCTAACTGCCTGGGCTTTATTAACCCGAAGCAAAAGCTTAATGCAACTTTCACTAGCGGTAATTTCAAGCCAGGAAAAGTCGCCATTGTATCACAATCCGGCGCGTTAGCTGTGGCGCTCTTGGATTGGACGGAAAGTATCGGGGCCGGATTGTCCAAGGTCATTTCGATTGGTAACAAGTCCGTAGTCGACGAAAGTGATGTTATTAATTATCTCGCCGGCGACAAGGATACCCACGCGATCGCCCTCTATCTTGAAGACATCAAAAGCGGTGGAAAATTTATCGAAGCCCTAACTAAATTATCCGGCAGAAAACCTGTCGTGGTTATCAAAGCCGGTAAAAATAAATTGGGCCAAAAGGCAATTAGTTCCCACACTGGTTCGCTTGCCCAAGACGAGTCCATTATCGAAGCTGCCTTTAAAAAATTCAATCTTATCCAGGCTGACAATATCCCGGAGTTTCAAGACCTCATTGAATTTTTAAGCTTCACGGAAATTCCCCGAAGTGGAGAGATTATCGTGGTCACAAATGCCGGGGGACCAGGAGTGTTGGCTTCGGATTTTATTGGAAAATCCGAGCAATTATCTCTTTTGGAACTCCCCACAAAAGTCAAAAATGAGTTGAAAACACTGCTGCCGGCGGGCTCCTCAGTTGAAAATCCAATTGACATTCTGGGGGATGCCACCCCTGAAAGATACCAAGGCACCCTGGAGATATTATCAAAATATTTAGCGAAATATCCAACTCTTGCAATTCTGACACCTCAATCGCAAACCGATCCGGATCGCGTGGCGCAAGTCTTGGTTAAGTCTAAGAAAAAAATACCAGTTCTTCTTACTTCTTTTCTGGGAGGAAAAAAAGTTTCCAAGGCTAAACTTGCGCTGAAAGAAAAATGCATTTCTGATTTTTCATCTCCGGAAGAAGCCCTGGCAGCCATGGAAAAGATTTTATTATTCCGAAACTCACAATCAGACCTGAAAAAAAGAACTGGGAATAGCCCGAAGGAGCTCTCCTTAAAAAAGCAATCGAGCTCAATAAAAATTTTTGACGGCGCTCTGCGGGAAAAAAGGCACATGCTGTTTTGGAACGAAGCCGAAAAGATATTTAATCGATACAAAATACCGCTGCTTAAATCCACCTCCTTTGCTGCTCTGAATGATCCACGATTAAAAAAAGTTAAATTTCCATGCGTCCTCAAAACTGACGACCCTAAAATTGCGCACCGCTGGGACAAGAAAGGCGTAGTTTTGAACATCAGTAATTTTTCCGAATTTAAAAAAGCTTATTTGAGGATCAAAAAGAACACGAAATCAAAAAATTTTTTGATTCAACCCATGCAAAAACCCGGACTTGAGCTGATATTAGGCATGAAGCGCGACTCCAGCTTTGGACTAGTGATTATCATTGGGCTAGGCGGAACTTACGCCGAAATATTCCGTGACCGTGTAATTTTTATTCCTCCGGTCACTCCCAAAGAGATACTGCGTAAGTTACGTGATCTTAAGATGTATCCGATTCTTAAGGGATATCGAGGGGAGAAAGGCTATAATCTACAAGAAATAGCAAATGTAATCCTGAGGATTCAGCAGCTAGCCTCGGAAAACCCGGAAATATCAGAAATTGATATTAATCCGTTCCTAATATATAATGACGGCAGAAAAGGCCAAGTTTTAGACGCAAAGGTGTATCTCGCATAAATATTTTTTTATCATTAAATTAAAATAATGAGTGATGTCAGCTATAAAGTACTTGTCGTGGATGACGACGATATAATCAGGGAAACCTATTTGCAAATTTTTAAGCAGAAAGGCTTTAACCCAATAGGCGCTAAGGATGGGGTGGAAGGATTAGACTTAGCTACGAAGGAGGTACCCGATATCATCCTGACGGGCATAATCATGCCCAGAATGGATGGCTTCCAGCTAATTACCACGCTTAAAGAAAATATCCAAACAAAGGATATACCCATTGCCATCATAAGCCATTTGGGACGGGAAGAAGACCGCAAAAGAGCCCAAGGGATGGGAATAGATAATTTTATCGTTCAAGGGTCGATGACTCCATTAGAGATTGTAGACAAACTGAGGAGTTTAATTTCAAATTCAATGACGTTTAAGGTGAGTATCGATCCCTATGGATGGGACGCGCCAAGGCTAGCTAAACAAGCCGGTCTGCAAGGCTTGACTTGCCCAAACTGCCAAGGAAAACTCTTACTTGAACTGTCCCCCAAGAAAGAAAACGGCGGATTCGACGCAATGTTGAAGTGCTCTAACTGCGATTTCACCGCCTAAAAATATCAATCCGATGACATGGAACTTGAAAGCGAAGGTGTCACTTCCGCCAACGCTAAAATCGTTGTCTTTGAATACTGTCACTCTCGAGCTTCTGCTGCAGAGAGGCTTTTTAAAAAAAGAAAAAATTCAAAAATTCCTTAATACGGATTTTGGCAATCTGCATTCTCCTTGCCTTCTCTCCGGTGTCAAAGAAGCCGTGACTCGAATTATTCAAGCCAGAAATAAAAAAGAAAAAATAGTCATTTTCGGCGACTACGACGCAGACGGAATAACATCAACAGCCATCCTAAAAGAGGTTTTGGGGGAAATTGGCATCGAAGTTTATTCCTATATTCCGGACCGGAACAAGGAAGGTTACGGATTGAATAAAAAAGCGTTGGATTTTATCGCGGCTGAATATAGACCAAAACTTTTAATTACAGTCGATTGCGGAATTTCCAATAGCGAAGAAATTGGCTATGCCCAAAAAAAAGGGATAGAAGTGATAGTAACCGATCATCATTCAATTCCAAAAATCTTGCCAAAAAATATAATCCTCATAAATCCAAAACTACCCGACCAAAAATATCCTTTTCGCGAATTGGCCGGAGTAGGCGTTGTTTACAAGCTATCTCAGGCGCTTTATCAAGAAATTCTGCCTGCTAAAGTTGAACAGCTCAAGTGGTTTCTGGATTTGGTAGCTATCGGCACAATCGCAGATTGCGTTCCGCTCGTGGATGAAAACAGAGTATTTGCCAAATTTGGATTAATCGTCTTGCAAAAAACAAAAAGACTGGGCGTTCAAGAAATCATAAAAACGGCGCGGCTGAATATCAATGAACAAAATCCGCCCAACGCGGAAAACATCGCATTCCAGATCGGACCCCGTTTCAACGCGGCCGGACGGATGGACCATGCTGACATAGCCCTGAATCTTCTCACAGAAAAAGATCCGGTAAAAGCACGGCTCGCGGCACTCGAAATCGAGAGTAAAAACAGTGAGCGGCAAAAGGTAACCCAGCATGTCTACGAAGAAGTCAAAAAAACTCTGGCTCCTAGGGAAGACCATAAGTTAATCATCAGAAAAGGAGAGCATTGGCCCCTCGGTATTCTAGGAGTGGTTGCTGGGAAAATAGCTGATGAATATTGCTGCCCAACATTCATTCTCCGTGAAACAGGGGATTTACTAGAGGGCTCAGGCAGAAGCATCGAGGCTTTTGATTTGATTAAAAATGTCAGCCAGCTCGACCAGCATCTGGAAAAATTTGGCGGCCACGCGCAGGCCATGGGCATCAAAGTCAAAAAAAACAAGCTTGCACTTTTTGAAAATGGACTACTCTCTTTGATCGAAAAAAAATATACTCCGGAAAAATGGGGAAAAGCTATCTCTGCAGATATAGAAATCGACCCGAACAATTTGGATTGGGACATAATTTCTGAAATAAAAAAGTTTGAACCTTTCGGAGAAGGCAACCGGGAACCAATTTTTCTTTCTCACAATTTATCCATACAGGAAATGAAAATAGTCGGAAACGGCCAAAAACATCTGAAGCTAAAGCTGGGAACGACTGAAAATGGAGCCAAATCATTTGAGGCGATATTCTTTAAAGGGGTGGCATCCGCGAAAGATGTGAAAGTAGGGGATTCAGTTTCCGCGCTTTATAACCTGCGGTCGAGCGAATGGAATGGAAACCATCGAATTGAAATGAATATTATTGATTTGGAAAAGAGCAAATAGAAATTAACTATTTCAATAAAACGCCTTATGGCCAAGATTAAATTATTCACCGATGGCGGCGCGCGAGGCAATCCCGGACCCTCAGGTATCGGTGTCGTTATCCAGGCGGACGGGACAAAAAAGACATATAGGGAGTTTATCGGCTACGCGACCAATAATGAAGCAGAATATAAAGCTCTTATTTTCGGACTGCAAAAAATAAAATTATTATACGGAAAAATAAAAAGCAAAAACTTGGAGATTGAGTGCTATTTGGATAGTGAGCTAGTAGTAAAACAGCTCAATCATCTTTATAAAGTGAATGATGAAAATATCCAAAAAAACTTCCTTATTCTTTGGAATCTGACGATTGATTTTAAGGAAGTAAGCTATACTCATATTCCTCGAGAAAATAATTCTGAGGCAGATCGCCTAGCGAATATGGCTCTGGATGAAGCCACTCGGGCTCAAAGCAGAATGTTCTAGAATTATTAGCTTTATTTATGGCAAATAATCGGCTCCAGCCGATATTGACAAAGTCTCGATTATTTTGTAATATATAAAATTAGTCAGAGCCGGATAATCGCCTCGGCACGTTGCCGGGGAGGAAAGTCCGGACACCCCCACCCAGGTTTTTGGACTGAAAATCTGGGTGGGAAGTGAGTAATGGGTAACACCCACCAGTCATATTGCAAGATATGTCGAGGGAAAGTGCCACAGAGACAATACAATCCGCCCAAGTTTTGCTGAAAATTGAAGATGTTTTTTTAACAGCGCTCAACGCGAAATAATTCATCAGCAAAACTTGGGCGGACAAACGTGAAAAGAGAGTTGGTGTCCTTTGAGGCTTCGGCTCTATCCGATTGGCAACAATCGTGCATTGGCAAACCCTACTTGGTGCAAGTCTGCGCTCCGCATTTGCGGAGAAGACGCTTGACTCCGACGGTAACGTCGGAGCTAGATAAATGATTATCTCATCCCTCCCTGTTTTTTGATTCTACTGGATAAAAAGATAGGGAGGGATAAGACAGAATCCGGCTTACAGGCTCTGGCTAACCATTGTTTAACGCGTAGCATAAACGGGGAATAAAAATTATTTGTTTCGGTTCCCTGATATGCATTCCATGCCCAATGAAGAAATCCGAATTATTTTTTGCGGCTATTCTGGTTCCCTTGGATTATCTAATGATTATCCTGGCCGCGAGCATAGCTTTTTGGCTTCGATTCACTCCTGGCATTATTGAAATAAAGCCGGTACTATTCGATTTTTCTTTTCATACTTATCTTAAAGCGATTGCCCTGGTCGCTCCTTTTTTTATTATAATTTTTGCTTTTGAAGGCTTATATTCCTTAAAATCAACGCGCACTTTTTGGAGAGAATTTTTCAAGATTATATTTGCTACTTCGGTTGGATTGACGATCGTGATTCTGGCCATATTTTTACGCAGGGAATGGTTTTCCTCCAGATTTGTTATCTTAAGCGCCTGGCTTATATCAATTGTATTGATTTCAGGATCCCGTTATGCCGTCAACTTGATTCAAAAACTCCTGCTTATATACAAAGGCATCGGTCGGCACAGATTGGTTTTAATCGGACAAAATGGGTTTTGTGATCTCGTGAAAAAGGAGTATCTCGAACGTCCGGAACTTGGCTACGAGGCTATCGCGTCTTGCGCGAAGGCCGATCCAGACTCATTGGCGCTAATCCACAAGGAGAAGGATATCGATGAAATCCTGGTTTGCGACCCGAATTACTCAATGGCGGAACTCAGGAAAGTCAGCGATTTCAGCCACCGCAACCGCATAGAATTTAAATTTATTCCTGCTATTCTTCAATCCGTCAGCACAAATTTTGAAATAAAAGTATTATTTGACGAACCGGTTATTGAAATAAAAAATACTCCTCTCGACGGTTGGGGAAAGATTGCCAAGAGGATCTTTGACATTATTGGCTCAGCGGTCGGAATAATTATTACTTCGCCCATCATGCTTTTGACCGCTTTAGCGATAAAGCTGGAGTCTCCCGGACCCGCAGTTTTTCGCAACGAACGGATAGGGCACAAAGGTAAGTTCAATTTATTCAAATTCCGCTATATGCGCTTTAAATACTGCACCGGCGAGCAAAACCCGGGGCATAAAAAAGCATTGGACTATGAAAAAGAGTTGGCAGAAAAACAAAGCGTGCGCAAGGGACCGGTTTATAAAATAAAAAACGACCCGCGCCGAACCAGAGTAGGTAGAATCATAGAAGCAACTTCCATTGACGAATTGCCCCAGCTGTTTAATGTTTTTTGGGGGGATATGAGCCTGGTTGGACCGCGACCTCATCAGACCCGCGAAGTGGAACGTTACGATGAATGGCAGAAAAGGACTCTCTCAATTAAACCCGGTGTCACGGGACTAGCCCAAATCAGCGGACGCTCGGACCTTAATTTCGAAGAAGAGGCAAAGCTTGATATCTATTACATTGAAAGCTGGTCACTTTGGCTTGATATTCAAATTTTATTCAACACTTTTTTCGTTTTGCTTAAGAAAAGGAATAATTTTTAAGAACTTCTATGCTTCAGCATCCTCCGCAAGAGTTAATTAATATTTTATCCGCTTGGGGATATCCAGCCATGCTGATTCTCATGACTCTCGAGGGACCCGTCGTAACGATCATTGCGGCTTTTTTAGCTTCAATGGGATATTTCAATATCGGAATTGTCTTTATCTTGAGTGTCTCCGGAGACGTGATCGGTGATATAATCTTGTACCATATCGGCTATTTTGGAGGCGAAAAAATACTTCCAAGAGTGGAAAAATTTTTGAAAATTAGCGAAAAGACGGTCAGCCGACTCAAAAGAAAATTCCACGAAAACAGCGGTAAAATAATTTTTTATGTTAAATCAACGACAGGACTGAGTTATATCACTTTCATAACAGCCGGAACGTTGCGGATGAAACTTTCGAAATTTGTCACTTATTCAATTTTAGGCGGAATAGTCTGGAGTTCTTTTTTGGTGATTATTGGGTACTTTTTCGGCTATGCTGCCGACAAAATCAGCAGCTATATTAAATACGCCGGTATCGTAATTTTCGTTTTAGCGATCAGTACGCTTGTGCTTGTCAATCTTTATAAGAAAAAACAAGCGAAAATAATCACCGATTAGCCCAATTCTCTTTCTAAGATCAAAATTTTAGTGCAAATGCCAATCTTAAGCAGTAACATCCAAAAAGCTTACGCGATTTGCCTTCATGATCTACGTTCCTGCTGCATACAAGGAGGAGGAATATTAGCTTCACCCGTTAATTTTTCCGACTATTGGGCACGGGATACCTTCTGGGCCGCTTTAGGGATGCTGAAAATAAATACGGACCAGGAATCCAGGCAAGTAAAAACCACGCTTGAATTGTTTTTTAAGTATCAGCGCGCTGACGGGAAAATTCCTAGAAAAATTGCCCTTGATTACAATGGACTTAAATACCTCGGCCTAAAAATTTGCCGAAAAAATCCAAGGCCGATTTACTATTCCCCGATCGGTTTTCTTTTTTCCATGGATGACAACTTGCTGCTTGCGATTGCCTTTTGCTTATACGTGGAGCAGTCCCGGGATTTAATTTTCGCCCGCGAACATTTTCAGAAAGCCATAAAATCACTGGAGTTCTATAAAAAACGGCAATTGCTTTCCAAAAATCTGATAGAAGAGAAAGGGCTTGGAAACTGGATGGATACGATCTTCAAAAAAGGAAATGTTTTATACACCAACTGCATTTGGTACGAATCCTTGAGGTTGTTGGAAAATTTAGAAAAAAAACTGGGAATGAAACCTGATTCATCGCGGCTACCATCTTCAATCGCAGTGAGGCGCTCAATTCGTGATAAATTCTGGATCGCTGAAAAACAATATTTCGCCGATAATTTGCCGAAGGCTGGCCGGCAAAACAAATATTTCGATTTAGCCGGAAATTTGCTGGCAATACTTTTTGAAATAGCGGATGCGGAACAACGTGAAAATATTTTTAAAAAGATCAGAGCTAGCAAGAAAAAAGGGGACAGATTGCATCGGATTAATGAGCCATTGTACCCTTTTTGGAAGGTGAATCCCATAGCGCAAATATTTGGCATCGGGAGATATCACAATGGCATTAGTTGGTCCTGGCTGGAGTCCCTACTGATAATAGCGCAGTCTAAATTTGGAAAACAAGAAGAAGCGCGAAAGAATCTAGAAAATATTTCTGAGATAATCTTACAGAATAAACACCTCCACGAGACATATTTCTTGAACGGACGCCCCTTTGATCATCTTCTCTGGAAATCTGCGGTACCATTCGCTTGGGGCGCGGGTATGTTTTTATGGGCAGTTGAGACGCATAAAAGCACGGTAAAATAGACAACTTGGCATATCCAATGATAACCGCCTTGATTGGCTTTTTTTTATTGCCAAAATGCCGTAAAAAGGCTACAATTTCATCATACCCGGGTAATCTTGTCCGGGCCAAAAAACCTTTAAGTATAATGAAATTTAACATTTAATCATTCTTCTTCGGAATGAAAATAGCCTTTGTACACGACTATCTAGTTCAATACGGCGGAGCAGAGCGGGTGCTGGAGTGCTTTGCTGAAATATGGCCTTACGCGCCGATCTATACGCTTATCTACGACAAAGAAAAGACGCATGGCCTTTTCGACAATAAGCGCATTTATACTTCATTTCTCCAAAAATTTCCGTATTCCCGCGCCAACCACCGCATCTTTCCGCCCTTGATGGCGCCTGCCATTGAACAGTTTGATTTTTCGAAATATGACCTAGTGCTCTCGGATTCTTCCAGTTTTGCAAAAGGTATTATCACCCCGCCGGAAACCCTCCATATCTGTTATTGTCATACTCCAATGCGCTACGCTTGGGATGATTGCCAAAAATATATCCAGGAGTTCGGATTCCCGGAATTTGTCAAAAAATTTATTCCATTCCTGATGAATTATATTCGAGTCTGGGACAGAATAAGCGCCGATAGGGTCGATGAATACATCGCAAATTCAAATTTTGTGGCCGGGCGAATCAAAAAATATTACAAACGGGAATCAACGGTAATTAACCCTCCGGTCGATGTTGAGCAGTTTTCGGCCACACAGAAAGCAGGGGATTACTTTCTAATGGTTGGAAGACTCATGACTTACAAAAGATTTGATATAGTGGTCGAAGCGTTTAACCAGTTAGGCTGGCCCCTAAAAATCATCGGCCGCGGTCCGGATTACAAGCGCCTAAAGAAAATGGCAAACGATAATATTGAATTTACCGGCCGTTTGAGCGATGAGGAGCTTGCGAAAACCTATGCTGAAGCCAAAGCTTTTATTTTTCCGCAAGAAGAAGATTTTGGAATAGTTGCGATCGAGGCAATGGCATCCGGCAGACCCATAATAGCGTATCGCGGCGGAGATATCGTGGAGCATATCCGAGAGGGCGAAGAAGGATTATTTTTCGAGCAACAAACCTCTGCCGACCTGATCAAAGCCCTGGAGAAGTTTCAGTATCTGCGATTTGATGCCCAAAAAATTCGGGAAAAATCCTTAATTTTTGATAGGAAAAAATTTAAAGTTAAAATCAAGGATTACGTCGAAAACAGCCTATCCAGGCACAAAGCCAGGTTGGCGACGCCCGGAATCGGATAAATCAACAGCTTACCTCACAGCTACTCAACTTCGTATAATTTTTAATACACCCTTATGGAGCTAAAAGAATATTACAGGATATTGAGAGCCAATTTCGCGACAGCTATTTACGCCATCGTGATTTTAGTCGTTGTGGCGTACATTTGGTCCATTAAGCAAGCAGAGAACTATTCCGCGTCCTTGCTTTTGAATGTCAGCCGGATCGACACGCAAAACACGGCGGAATACCGATACGACCAATTTTACAGGATCCAAGCAGATGATAAATTTTCCGACACAATTTCTGAGTGGCTTTCCGCGCCTGGAATTGCGTCCGAAATAATTTCAAAGGCCGACCTTTCTGGCAACAACAGAACTTTACGTCAACTTTCCGGAAGTTTTCGCGGCGAGAAGCTTTCACCAGAAGCAGTCGAGGTCAGATTTTCCGCTGCCAATCCGGATGAAGCTAAAAAAATTGGCGATGCTATTGGAATCGTTATCGACGAAAAGACTAAAAATCTTAACGCCAATTCTCAAGACGCAACCTGGTTCAAGATTTTTCCCTCAAACTACATTGCCCTGAAAAACACTCAGAATCTTCTGCTTAATCTCGGGGTGGCCGGTATTGCCGGACTCTTCTTGGGGGTAATTTTTATTTTCTTTAAGCATTATTTTTCAGAGGAAGAAAAATGAAAATCGGCATAGACGGAAGATGTCTTGAGGAAAAAAATATTTCAGGCGTTGGCGAATATACCCTGGAACTCCTGCTGCATCTTTTGGAAATTGACAAAAAAAACCGATATATTATTTTTTCAAATTCTTACAAGCAAGCAATCGGGCATATTGAAAAGCTTGCTAAATTTTCTAATGTGAAAATAGAAAGATATCGTTGGCCGAATAAACTTTTCAATTTCAGCCTTTGGTATTTTGGATATCCAAAAATTGATCGACTTATAGGCGGAGTAAACCTTTTTTTCGCTCCCAATATCAATTTTTTGGCTGTGAGCAAAAATTGCCCGTTGATTCTTACTCTCCACGACCTTTCTTTCGAGAGGTATCCAGAATTTTTTTCCCGAAAAACCAGGCTCTGGCATTTCTTTTTTGTTAATCCCAGAAAATTGATCCGTAAGGCCGAAAAAATAATCGCGGTTTCGGAATCGACCAAGGAAGATCTTGAAAAATTATACGGCGTAAGCTCCGCTAAAATTTCCGTGATCCGGCATGGTGTGGGCAAATCCTATGGAGTCGTTAGTCGAAATAATCCAAAACTCCTTGAAGTCCAGAAAAAATACGACCTTCCCTATAAATTTATTCTTTATTTGGGAAATGTAGATCCCAGGAAAAATATAACTTCGATTATCAGGGCTTACGATCTTTACCGGGAAAAAGATTCCGGAGAAACTAAATACAAGTTGGTAATCGCGGGGCAAATGAACGCTCACAGCTATAAAAGCGTTTTTCAAGCCCAGAAATCCAAGTACATCAAAGACATCACTTTTATAGGCTATGTGGATGGAGACGATAAACCATATATTTACAATCTGTCTTCAATCTTTATTTATCCCTCGTTCTTTGAAGGATTTGGCCTGCCGGTTTTGGAAGCTATGGCTTGCGGAAAACCCATAATCTGCTCTAATTCCTCTTCATTTCCAGAGGTCGTGGAAAAAGCCGCCATCACCATAGACCCGGATCGTCCCGATGAAATGGCAGAAATCCTTTTGAGCCTGCTAAAAAGCAATAAATTGCAAGACCGCCTAAGTTCCGCCAGCCTCAATCAGGCTAAAAAATTCAGCTGGGAAAAATGCGCCCAAGAAACACTAGACCTGTTTCAGAAAATAAGTAGCAATCGTCTTGCTTGACGGAATATTAAAATTTTCATTTTACATTTACCATGCGAATTGGAATTGACGCCCGTTTCTACGGCTCTATCGGGAAAGGACTCGGACGCTATACCCAAAAATTAATCGAAAATCTTGAAGTAGTTTCCGCTCAAGGCGGACGAGATTTTAGCTGGGCCAAGCATAACCAGTATTTTATTTTTTTGCGCCGTGGCAATTGGGAAGAATATCAGCCCCACAATCCGAATTTCACGAAAGTCTTGGCTGACATTCCCTGGTACAGCGTCCGCGAACAGATTGCCCTGCCGAAGATTTTAAGTAAATACAACCTCGACCTTGTGCATTTTCCGCATTTTAATGTTCCTTTAAGGTGGAAGGGAAAATTCGTTGTTACTATTCATGACCTCATACTTTTTCACTATCCCACAAGGCGCGCTTCAACACTTTCACCAATCATCTATTTATTGAAAAAGAACGCCTATCACCGAGTCATCAAAAACGCAATCGAAAAATCCGAGAGAATTATTTCAGTATCTGAGCATACAAAACGAGATATTCTGAAACATTTTAGAGTTGGCCCTGAAAAAGTATGCGTCACTTACGAAGCGGCCGATATCCGGCAAAACGCTATCAGCACTATGCCAGCGGAAATTCTTTCAAAATATGGTATAATAAAACCATACGCATTATATGTAGGTAATGCTTATCCGCACAAAAATTTAGAGCGGCTGGTTTTGGCTTTCAAGCATGTGCTTCAATCCCATCCGCATCTCAAACTTGTCCTAGTAGGAAAGGAGGATTATTTCTACAAGCGCCTGAAGATATTCGTAAAGAAAAATGAGACTCGCAATATTATCTTCACTGATTTTGTTAGCGATGAGGAGCTGTCTATGATTTATCGGGAAGCCTTGCTTTATGTTTTTCCATCTCTTTATGAGGGATTCGGTCTTCCCCCGCTTGAAGCCATGGCAAAAAATATTCCGGTTGCCTGTTCAGATATTGGATGTCTCCGGGAGATTTTAGGGAATGCCGCTTATTATTTTAATCCCAAGGGAGTTTCGGAAATGGCGGATGCGATCAAAAAAGTAGCCACGGAAAATGAACTGCGGGATATCCTCATCAGGAATGGGGGAATTCGAGCCAGAGCTTTCAGTTGGCACGATCTTGCGAAAAATACTCTGCAAATATACAAAGAAACAATTAAGCATACGCGCCTTACGTGAAAAACAAAAACACCGTATTGAAACAAATGTTTGATGTGCGGCCCACTCAGAGGGACGGATCTTTGGATATGTCAAAAGTAAAATCGGTTCATAGGACAGTTCGCATCGAGCCTAAAAAGAGCAGGAGGCTGGCGGGCAGCCAAAAATTTGTGCCGGTCACTGATGTTAAAACCGTCTCAAGAAGGATAAGCAATGCCGCTAATTCTCAGGAGACAGTTAGCCGGACAAACTACGCAAATTCGCCTGCTAATTTCCCGGACTTAGAGCAAAAATATCCGAAAAATACGCCGGATATTCGAGTCGACCAAATTTCGGACTTTGATTCATATGATAGCTACCGTCCGGAAGAATTTAGCGCGAATCAAGCGCCGCACCAAGCCTACGCGCAGCAAAAAGTTGCCGACCATTCCATCGGGCATACTCCTAACAGTCGGAATCAGTTATCCGCGGGATATTATTGGGAAGGCGACCGGGAATTTCAGCCTTCCAAAAGAAAAAAAATAGCTCATGCAAAAAATTATTTCAAAGCGGTCAAACGGCTTTGTAAAATAATTTTATACCTGCCCGCTCTCATCATAGGCTATCTTGGGAAATCAATTTTAGCTTTCGCCGGTCACGCAAAGTCCTTAAAGTTATTTTTCCGCCCAAAAAGAAAACACTTCAAGATACCCGATTTTTCAGGATTAGAATTGACCTTTCGACAAAAGTTTAGAACTGCCTTGTCTTTCGCTTTGGTTTTGCTTTTCTTTTCCTCTTTGGCGCCAGCCTTGGGCTTAGTCCAAAAAGGAATTGAGGCAAAAAGCAAAATTACCGCAGACAGCCTTATGGCGCTCGGCCATTTCGCATCCGCGAAGGATGAATTGTCCCAAAACAATTTTAATCAAGCTGCGGTCAATTTTGATGACTCCTATAAAATTCTGTCCGAAGCCAATTCGGAAATCTCCCAAATTGGAGGAAACTTCAGCGAATTACTGCGTTTTGTCCCCGGTCTTTCCAAGGTAGCCTCGGCTAAATATATCATCTCTGCCGGTGAAAACATCGCTACTGCCGGAAAAAATTTATCAAGGGTTGTAAGCTCGGTCAACAATATCGGCAATCCACTCTCAGAAAATGGCCAGGCGGATCTCTCCGGATTATTCCTTGGATTAAAAGACGGCATTGCGGATGCTTCGAGCCAGCTGAAGGAGGCGGAAAATAATATCAATAAAGTTGGAGTTGACGACTTGCCGGCCGAAATCAGGGATAATTTTGTAACGGCCAAGGAAAAATTGGCGGTTGTTAATTCGACCTTGGATAATTTCAACCAATATTCCCAGATTTTTCTGGATGTCCTGGGCTATAACGGTCCCCGAAAATATTTGTTTCTTTTTCAAAATAACCAGGAAATGCGGGCAACGGGAGGATTTATCGGGAGCTATGGGATTTTGGACATCAGCCAAGGCAGTATAAAAAATCTTTTCGTGGACGGTATATATAATCCGGACGGACAGCTCAAAGCCCGGGTCATTCCGCCTGAGCCAATCCAAAAAATGAGCGCTGTTTGGACGATGCACGACGCCAACTGGTTTCCGGATTTTCCCACTTCTGCTGAGAAAATAGCTTGGTTCTATGAAAAGACCGGCGGACCGACTGTGGATGGCATCATTACGCTAACCCCGACAGTAATCCAAAATTTATTGGAGGTGACTGGACCGATTGAAATGCCGGAATATGATACTACTGTGAGTAAGGAAAATTTCATCGAAAAAACTCAAAATGAGGTTGAGGTTGATTACGACAAGGAGTTGAATCAGCCAAAACAATTTATCGCTGACCTGACACCCAAAATATTAGATCGCGTCTTCAGCCTGAAGGGACTCGACAAAAACGTTAAGGTCTTGGGAATCTTAAGTCGCGCCCTCAAAGAAAAACAAATTCTTCTTTATTCCAAAAATTATAACGTCCAAAAACTCATTTCCGATCAGAATTGGTCAGGCGAAATCCTAAACGCGGATAGAGATTATTTGAGCGTGATTAATACCAATATTAATGGTTATAAGACCGATGGGGTAATCGACGAGACAATCAGTCATCAGAGTGATGTTCAAAATGACGGCAGTATTGTTGACACCGTCACTATCACGCGGAAGCACAACGGTGGAAACGAAGAATACGAATGGTGGAACAAAGTCAATGCGGACTATATGCGCGTTTATGTGCCTGAGGGATCGAAACTTCTTGAAGCCAGCGGGCAAACCCGCGAGATCGTATCGCCCCCGCTTGATTACAAGACTCTGGATTTCAAGCGAGATCCCCAAGTTGAGCAAGAGAATCAGGATGCTAAAATTGACGAGGAATCCGGCACTAAAATTTATCAGGATAAGAATAAATCCGTGTTCGCCAATTGGGTTTATGTAAGCCCGGGAGAATCAGCGACGGTCACCTATAAATATTTACTGCCATTCCGGCTGGAGTTTGACTCCCTGCATCATCCCGCCGATTCATTTTCTGTGCTTTACCAGAAGCAATCCGGTAGCCCAGGCAGTAAGTTAATTTCAAACATTATGCTTCCGGAAAAATATGCCGCAATTTGGAAATGGCCAGACAACCTGGCTAAAAACGGACAAAGTTATACAATGGAAACTACTTTGGACGTTGATAAAGTAGTTGGACTTGCAATTGAAAAAAATCAATAAAACCAGTTAAGATCGCAACAATTCCCGCATTACATTTGAACAACCATGATTAAAACTCTAAGCGAAAAACTACGCCAATCCCGCCCATCGGCGTCTATCTCTTCTGCAGCCCTAATCATAGCGACTGCCGGGATATTAAGCCGGGTTCTGGGGCTTCTTCGGGATCGAATTTTAGCTTCTCATTTCGGAGCCGGGGATAATCTGGATGTTTATTATGCCGCTTTTCGAGTGCCTGATCTGATTTATAATTTATTAATTCTCGGAGCGTTGAGTTCCGCCTTTATTCCGGTTTTTACGGGCCTTATTGCAAACGATGAGGAGGGCGAAGCCTGGAAAACGGTGAATGTAATTTTAAGTGTGGGTATTCTTTTCCTCGTGATAATTTGCGTTATTTTTGCCATTCTCGCTCCTTATCTCATGAAACTCATAACACCCGGATTTTCCGGCGACAAGCTTAAGGAAGTCATCACTTTGACAAGAATAATGTTTTTGAGTCCAATATTTCTGGGAATCAGTGGCGTCTTTGGAGGCATTCTGAATTCTTTCAAGCGCTTTTTGATTTATTCTCTAGCGCCCATTATGTACAATTTGGGAATAATTGTCGGAGCAATTTTTTTGGTAAAATATTTTGGAATAGCCGGGCTAGCCTGGGGAGTGGTACTGGGAGCTTTTTTGCACATGCTGCTTCAATACCCGGCCCTTAAACTTTCAGGCTTCTCGTTCCATTTAAATTTTGACCTCAAAAATAAACATTTCAGAAAAATTATTCGCTTGATGATACCACGGACTATGGGCTTGGCTGTCACGCAGATCAACCTTTTAATTATTACAATTATCGCTTCGACTCTGGCTGCCGGAAGCTTGGCAATTTTCAATTTTGCGAATAATTTGCAAAGTTTTCCGCTCGGTATTTTTGGCATACCACTGGCGCTGGCCGTATTCCCAAGTTTGTCTCATGCCGCCGCCAAAAAAGATTTCCCGGTTTTCATCAGTCACTTTTCGGAGACGTTCCGGCAAATTCTTTATTTTGTCATCCCGGCCAGCGTTTTACTCCTAGTACTTCGAGCTCAGGTCGTGCGAGTAATCCTTGGGAGCGGAAAGTTCGATTGGGAGGATACCACGCTCACTTTTCAATGTCTGGGTATCTTTGCTATCAGTCTTTTTGCGCAAAGCATTCTGCCTCTCCTAACTCGTTCCTTCTATGCCCTGCATAACACAAAAATACCCTTTTTTACCGGAATTATCAGCGAGGTAGTTAATTTGGCCGCAGCCTTAATTTTCACTCATTACTGGGGCGTTCTGGGACTTGCCATCGCGTTTTCGTCCGCCTGTATCGTGAATATGTTTTTGCTTATGATAATGCTCCATATAAAAGCTGGCAATTTGAATGACAGCTCTATTTCCGAAGGGACAATCAAGATTGCCATCTCCGCTTTGGCGGCCGGAATCGCCGCGCAGCTTTCAAAATACCTAATCGAGTCATTTGTGAATCTCGATACTTTCGCGGGAGTTTTTTCACAAATGCTTTTCTGCGGAGCAGTCGGATTGGCGCTGTACGCTTTGCTTAGCTGGCTGCTGAAAATTAAAGAATTTTACGCGATTAAAAATTTCTTTTCTCGCAATATCTTGCGCCAGCGACAAGCTCTGCCGGAAGACCCAACGGAGGCGAGTGGGATCTAAAAAATTTAAAATGAAAATTTAAGTGTCACTTCACGGCACTTTTTTTATTTGCAAAAAGCCGAAAATGCGCTAGATTAAATAATATGGATATTCAAAAAAATACCCGAAATTTTTGTATCATAGCTCACATAGACCATGGTAAATCGACTTTGGCGGATCGAATGCTCGAAATCACGAATACTGTCGAGGACCGGAAAATGAAAGAACAGCTATTAGACACTATGGATCTTGAGCGAGAAAGGGGAATCACCATCAAGCTGCAGCCAGTAAGGATGCAGTACTCCTTTGATGACGATCAATACGTTTTGAACCTGATTGATACTCCGGGACATGTTGATTTTCAATATGAAGTTTCGAGGTCTCTCGCTGCGGTGGAAGGCGCGGTGCTTCTGGTTGATGCGACTAAGGGCGTGCAAGCGCAAACGGTTGCGAATCTGTACCAAGCCATTGAGCAAGGGCTGGAAATTATCCCCGTCGTTAACAAGATTGATCTTCCGAATGCCGAAATTAAAAAAACAAAGAAAGAGATTATTCATCTTCTCGGATGCATGCCCGAGGAAATTCTTCTCGCCAGTGGGAAAAGCGGGGAGGGGGTCGAAGAAATCCTTAGAAATGTCATCCAAAAAGTACCCGCTCCAAAAGGAGATCTAGCAAAACCCGCCCGGGCCCTAATTTTCGATTCAAAATATGATTCTTACAGAGGAGTTCTGGCCTATGTCCGCATAATCGATGGGAAAATTAAATCCGAAGACAAGATTATGACAATCGCGACCCGGCAGCCAAGCAGCGTAATAGAAGTCGGGTATTTTCATCCGGAATTAAAGAAAACTAATACTCTTTCCGCCGGCGCGATCGGCTATATTGCAACCGGCTTCAAGAGTGTCGTGGACTGTCGAGTCGGAGATACGATTGCATTTGAAAAACAGGCCGCAAACGTTGAACCACTTCCGGGCTATAAAGAAATCAGACCCATGGTTTACGCCAGCCTGTATCCGGCCGACGGAGATGACTATAATGTAATGCGAGACTCCTTGGGCAAACTGAAATTAAATGACGCCGCCTTTACATTTGAACCCGAAAGCAACCAGGCACTGGGACGAGGCTTTCGCTGCGGATTTCTAGGACTCCTGCACCTTGAAATTGTCCAGGAACGGCTGAGGAGAGAATTTGAAATTGAGCCTGTAATTACGTCGCCAAGTGTTGTTTATCGAGTAAAAGCAAAGGGCAAAAATGAGATGCTGGATATATATTCACCGCTTGAAATGCCCGATCCCTCCGTGATCGAGTCTATTGAAGAGCCGTATGTAAAGCTGGATATTATTTCGCCCTCGAGCTATCTCGGAAACATTATGGAACTCATGAATACCACGCGAGCCGAGTATAAAAACACGGAGTATCTGGACAGCGAGCGGATCATCCTAACCTTTAACGCGCCTCTCACGGATGTAATCATTGACCTCCATGACCGGCTAAAAAGCGCAACCAGCGGCTTTGCATCCATGAATTATGAGGTAACGGGCTATAGACCGAATGACCTCATTAAGCTCGACATCATGGTCGCCGGAGATCAAATAGACGCGTTTTCGAGAATTGTACCCAGGGATAAGGCATTTTCCGATGGAAAAATAGCCGTAGAAAAACTCAAAGATGCCATCCCTCGCCAGAATTTCCAGGTAGCCATCCAAGCCGCGATCGGCGGAAAAATTATTGCTCGCGAAACAATTAAGGCTTTCCGAAAAGATGTAACCGCCAAACTCTACGGGGGAGACGTCACTCGAAAGAGAAAACTTCTTGAAAAACAGAAAAAGGGGAAGAAAAAGATGTCCCAAGTCGGACGGGTTGAAATACCAAGCTCCGCCTTTCTGGCGGTAATGCGGAAATAATGGTATAATCTTATAAAAGAAACCCCGCCAGCAGCGATGCAATTAAAATAGTGGGTTACGTTAGATACACTTAAATATAATTTTTTAGCCAGGTGAAAAACAGCCATAGAAAAAAAATTCGATTAATCTGGATAATCATATCTCTTCTCGCCGTTATCTCAATGGTAGCCTTTACGCTTGCGCCGCTCTTCAGACTTTAGTATTTACATTGCATTTCATAATCATTTTAGCGACTGCCGATGCCGAGAGGACTTAGGAGAGATAAAACAAAGATCGGCGTAAAATTTTTTTCCGGATTATTCTTTCTGGGAGGTTTAACTGTGCTGGTTTTAATCGGGATATCTCTCGGCAAAGAGACTTACCGCAAACACCAAATTCAAAAGGAAATTGACGAGCTGCAAAGCCAAATCGAAGGGTTAAACAAGGAAAATAGCCAGTTGGGCGACTTGCTATCTTATCTCTCTTCATCAGATTACCAGGAAAAGGAAGCTCGCGAAAAATTAAATCTCCAGAAGGCCGACGAAAAAATGATCGTACTTCAAAAGGAGATAGGGGCCCAGCAAAGCAAGAATGAAAACGTGAATTCAAATGAACAAGCTCCCGTGGAAGACAATTCGCCGAATTGGCAAAAGTGGTGGAAATTCTTTTTTACTCCAAAAGTATAGCGTGAGAATTTTGAATTTTTAAATCATACTTCAATGAAAAAGAATAAAAAAAAGCAGCTGACTTTGCTAATCTCGGTCATTGCGGCCATTGTTATTATTTTTGCCTTTCTTTTGGTTATGGTACTCGGCGTATATAAGTTTAATTGGAACAATCGTGTTTTCACTAGTGTATCAAACTTACTTCCTTTTCCTGCCGTTTACGTAAATGGAGCGGGCTCAATCAGCGTGAATGAAATCAAAGCGGATTTAAACTCCGTTAAAAAGTTTTATGAATCCCAGGATTTTGAACAGATCGGCATGCGAGTTGACTTCGGGACAGATCAGGGGGAAAAGCGGCTGAAAGTAAAAGAGAAAGAGGTGATTAACAAACTTATTGAAAATAAAATTATTCTGAGCTTGGCGCAAAAACGTGGCATAGAAATCAGTGATCAGGCGGTTGACGCCGAGGTTGAAAATAATATTCAGCAATATGGCAACCGGGAAAAACTCATCAGCGATCTGGCTCGGCTCTATGGCTGGACCTTTTCTGATTTTAAACAACAGGTAGTGAAGCCGGAGTTATACGCCGAGAAGTTATCAGAAGCTTACGCTAATGAAGTGGATACCTCCACCCAGCTTAAAAAAGCCCAATCGCTTTGGGAAAGAGTAGCAAAGAACAAGGAAGATTTCGCGAAAGTTGCAAGTATCGATTCCGAGGGGCAAAGTTCTCAAGGTGGGGGAGATTTGGGCTGGTCAACCAAGGACCAACTAATCCAAGCTGTCTCTGACAAAGCTTTCGCGATGAAACCAGGCGAGGTAAGTGAGGCTATAGAAAGCCCTTTGGGCTTCCATATCATCAAACTTGAAGAAAAAAAGACCGAAGATGACCAGGACTTGGTTCACATCCGGCAAATTTTTGTCAAAAAAACAACCTTTGCGGATTGGTTAAAAGAAAAAACAAAAGATTATAACATCACAATTTTTCTCAAGGATTACGCCTGGAATAAGGATTCAGAGCTTGCTGAATTTACCGACTCAGGAATGAAACAATTTGAAAGCTCCTTGGGCGCAACTTCGCAAGGCGACCCTTCGGTATTTCCGTAGAAATGTTTTTGTAAAAAGCTCGGCTCTTATCGGCCGGGCTTTTTTATTTGAGCCGATGGCCGGGATCGAACCGGCGACCTACGCGTGGAGTTTATCCGCCTTTGGCGGAATTGCGTCGCCCCGCCTACCTAAGCCTGAGCCCACAGTCGGAGTCGAACCGACGACCTCTGCTTTACGAAAGCATTGCTCTACCAGCTGAGCTATGTGGGCTTATTTTTTATTCTGCCAACTGCCTGCCCGCCAAAGTCCCGCTCTGCGGGACGACGGAGGGAGCTACATCGGCAAATTTTTGGAGCGGGATACGGGAATCGAACCCGTGTTTCAACCTTGGGAAGGTCGTGTTCTGCCACTAAACTAATCCCGCCTGCCATATTTTCCCTCGATAGTTAAAGTAATAGTTTTTTTCAACTGTTTAGTAGTCCTTTAGCTTAACCTTTGAAACTCAAAGGAAAATATCACAGGCCCACAACAACATTCTGAATTATAGCAACTATTTTCCTGAGCGCAAATAATTCCATGATTTCAGCCAAATTTACTCCCAAAAGTTAGCTACTTATTACCCTGGATATTGGCGGAAATGTCCCTCTATGTTATAATTAGGCCAATGCAAGAAATTTTGAACAAAATTGATGAGATGCGCCTGAGAGTCAATTCGTTAAGTGACTGTCTTTGACTTTGCCTCGAAATCAAAAAAAATCACCGAACTCGAGGTCTTAAGTGCGGATGAAAACTTCTGGCAGAATCCGGAGAAAGCGCAGGAAACCTTAAAAGAGCTGGAGATGCTCAAAAAAGAAGTAAGCGGACTGTCCGAGACTGAATCTTCCCTGAATAATCTTTCCGAACTTTCAAAAATTTCCGCAAATGACAAGAAGATGGAAAGGGAAATCCAGACCGAGCTTGAAATGCTTGATCAGAAACTACTTGAACTCGAAAAGGAAATGACATTCCAAGGAGAATATGACAACCGTAATGTGATTTTAAGCATTCATAGCGGTACAGGCGGAGTGGACGCGCAGGATTGGGCTGAGATGCTGATGCGAATGTACCTGCGTTTTGCCGAGAGAAAAAAATGGCACGCTAAGATAATATCCGAATCCCGAGGACAGGAGGCCGGGATTAAGAGCGCGACCTTGGAAATCAGAGGTAGGATGGCTTATGGAAATCTTCGCTCGGAAGCCGGCATCCACCGCCTGGTCAGACTGTCTCCGTTTAACGCCAATAATCTGAGGCAAACATCCTTTGCACTAGTTGAGATTTTACCAGAGCTTGATTCGGCCTCGGATGTAGTCGAATTTGACCCCAAGGATCTGCGAATCGACACTTATCGCTCCGGGGGAGCCGGGGGTCAATCGGTCAATAAAACCTCAAGCGCAGTCAGAATCACGCATCTCCTGACCGGAATAACCGCCACTTGCCAAAGCGAGCGAAGCCAGCTGCAAAACAAAGAAAAAGCTTTAAATATACTGAAAGCAAAACTGTTCCAGAAAAATCTGGAAGCAAAAGCAAAAGAAAAAGAGAGCCTCAAGGGCGAACACGCGTCGGTTCAGTGGGGGAGTCAAATTAGATCTTATGTTTTGCATCCCTATCAACTGGTCAAAGACCATCGCACAAAGGTTGAGTCCAAAAATCCAGCCGACGTTTTAGATGGGGATCTGGACGCATTCGTCGAAGCTTATCTCGCGGATAATTGCAAGTTATAAAAAAATAATTTTCATAGTTTTAACTTTTGACATTTGAGCTTTGAGATTTCTCTTATGCCGATGATTCAATTTATAAATGTACAGAAGATATATACTGGAGCCGCCAACTGCGTCGCATTGGACGATGTTTCTTTTGATATTGAAGAAAAAGATTTTGTTTCCATTGTGGGACACAGCGGCGCCGGTAAATCAACAATCTTGAAGCTGCTTTATTCCGAAGACAAACCGACTTCCGGACAAATTCTTTTTAATGGCGAGGATATCACTTTAATTACCTCCAAACAGCTTCCCCGACACAGGCGCAGGATCGGCACGGTATTTCAAGACTTTAAGCTTCTCCCTAAAAAAACCGTTTTTGAAAATGTTTCTTTTGCGCTTGAAGTGTCCGGGCATACCGACCGCGAGATCGAAGAATCCGTACCGCAGATTTTGGAAATCGTCGGGCTTCATACCAAAATGAAAAGTTATCCGCGGGAAATTTCCGGAGGAGAACAGCAGAGAGTCGCTATCGCCCGAGCTTTGGTGCACAGACCCGCATTGATTATTGCCGATGAGCCGACTGGAAACCTCGATCCCATCAGCGCTTGGGGAATTATCCAGCTGCTCCTCAAGATCAATAAGCTGGGCACGACCGTGCTTCTGGCCACGCATGATAAGGATATCGTAAATAACATTAAACGGAGAGTGATAACACTAGACCAAGGCAGAATTATTCGGGACCACTCCAAAGGCCGCTATGCAATTTAATATTTTTTAAATTTAGGTCATGTGGGTACTTCTTAAGAGAACAACTAAATCAGGCTTTCTGAATTTCTATCGAAACGGATCACTGAGCGTCGCCGCGGTCAGTATTTTGACCTTAGCCCTCATTATTATCAGCATCATCCTGGTTTTGAGCATCACAGCCAATCTCGGCCTCAAATATATCCAGGACAAGCTTGATATCCGGGTCTATTTTAAAAGCGAAGTAACGGAGTCCAGGATTCTTGAATTTAAGAGCGAAGTATCAAGATATAAAGAAGTCAAATCAGCGGAATATGTCTCAAAGAATGAGGCTCTGGATGAATTCAAAACCAACAATGCCGATAAGCCTGACATTTTGAAGGCAGTGGACGCTGTGGATGAAAATCCGCTCCTGGCGTCGATCAATATAAAAGCGACGAATCCGGAGCAATATGAGGTCATTGCGAGCTCAATTGAGAATTCCGCCTTCAAGCAAGACATTAATAGCATCAATTACCGGCAATACAAGCTGGTGATTGACCGCTTTAGCACAACTCTCAAAACCGTGCGCAAAACCGGCCTCTTTCTGTTTATCCTCTTTGCGTCCATAGCGATTTTGATCACGTTCAACGTCATTCGCATGACAATCTACACGCACGGCGATGAAATTGAAATTATGCGCCTTGTAGGGGCATCCAACAGCTTCATTCGCTTGCCATTCGTATTTGAAGGGATTATTTACGGCGTTGTCGCCGCCGTCATCTCGACCGCGTTTCTGTTTCCTATGATTAAGATTGTTACTCCGATGATTGTCGGTTCAAGTTATGTCAGTGTCGTCCAAGCTGATTTTTCCCGCTATTTTATCCTCATTTTTTTGGTCATAGTCCTCGCGGGAATTCTTCTCGGCACAATCAGCAGCCTCATTGCCATCCGAAAATATTTGAAGATATGATTTTTTTACCTGACCTATTTAAAACCGGCCTCGAGAGGTCGGTTTTTTACTTATACGCGATATGGATTTTATAAGTTTGCTTTTAAAAAAAGAAAACCGAGGTGTGTACTGCGCTGCAGCACCTCGGCTTCGAAGAAGGGATCAGGTTATTTGACAAATACCCTAAATTTTACCTCTTAACCCGTGGCTTAGAAATCGGGCTCACGAAGCATGACGACGCCATAGTTTGAGGAACTAAAGTGGTCAGGATGCTGGGAGGAAAAGCAGATATTACCGCCCTCCTGATATAGAGTGACTCTTCCCATCCTCTTACCATTGCATTCGGGCATCATCCCAAATCCCCAGTGATAGAATCCAGGATAAATGCCAGCGAAGTGAACATATTTCACCATAAGGCGAGATAGCATAACCTCGCTAAGCATGCGCTCGTCTGCGCGCTTATATTTTTCACCCCAGGCCCCTATAACATTTGTCTGATCTTGCCACCTCATTTTAGTGAAATTGCACCGGATGTTTAAGAGGTAGTATCCAGATTGAAATGAACGCTCTAGATATTCGTCGCTGATATCAGGCGGTTTGCCCCTAAAACTCCCACCCCGACCGCCGGGAATATTAGGTCCACGGATGCTGTATTGCTCACGCAATGAAAGTCCGATGACATAAATCAGGTACCAGTTCTCATTACTGTCATTTTCCCGGGCACACCTTTCCAACGTTTTTGCGGTGTAGGGAATCCGGGTAGGGGGATCAATTTCCATTGCCCATCTCTCTGCGACCTCATAGGCAGTGATAACATTGCGGCGATCTAAAATCTCGCTCGCCCGAGCTTCTGCCTCGGTCGTTCTGGAAAGCAGAATCTGGTCATGGTTTGCCCGAAGAAAATTTTGCATCCGGGTTTTAGTGATCCGACCGCTTTCAGCTTGTGCCATGAACTCTTTCATCTGGGCGGGCGTCGGGGATTCCGAGGTCCAGCCAGTAGCATACGACTTTGCTGCCATCGTACACCTCCATAAAATTTAATAGCTCTCTCTACGAGACGAGCTTTCTTTTTCCTATTTATAAGCGAAAAAAAGCTAGCATCGTAGAAAAAATTACGTTATTTAAGGAACCTAAGATAATAACTAAACTCCAATCCCAAAAACAAAAATTGCCATCATTGATGGTCAACTATCTATTATAGTCTTTTTTATCTCCATTGTCAATTTAAGCAAACGAAAAAAGCTTTTGCAAGCTATTATTTTAACAGTTGCTTCAATTGCGAGACAATGTTTGAATTTTTTTTAATATATATGAAAAAGCTATAGCATAGATTTTTTAAGTCGTTTTCGGAAAGGATGAAATGATCTTTTTCCGCCCTTTTTCTTAAGCTCTCTTCTAATTAACGCCAAAGGAATTTCTTTCCCCCTGCAATTAAAAAGCAGCTCTCCAACAAAATCAAACCATTTTAGGTAGAAGCCCGTATTAATTAGTTTATGCTTAAAAATTTGACCAAATAACGCCAGGCGCAATTCATCGTTACATAATACAGGAACTTGAATTTCGCTATACTTCTCCAAGAATTTTTTGGGGAGGCAAAAGCCTGGCCCCAGCGCGGCCTGGGGTTTTCCGTTATAGCTATACTTATCCTGCGCGTATTTCAATAGCTTTATCCACTCACCTCTAAATGGCTTGAACCATTTATTTTCAACGTTTTTATATGGAGTAAGAGCTGTTAAGCCCAGGCTATTTTCAGGAATTTTTTTATAAATTTTATCCAACGAATCGAAAAGCAAAAGATCCCACTCAATAACGTGAAGCATATCAAATTCAATTTTTTTGCCAATACTTTTATACCACAGCTTGATAGCCAGATCGCTGTTTTTCCATTTCCAATTATTTGATTTGCCTTTTATGCAGTAATTATGCTCAAAAAATGATCCCAGATATTTTTGATACTTTGGAAATTGCGATTCCTTCCCGCCATAAAGTCCGAAAATCTTTATTCTCGGATTAAATTTTCTTATCAGCCGCAATCTGCTGCGACAAATAAGCGGTTTTTTGTGATAACGGAATAGCACAACTCTATCCATGCGCTTAAGTAAATATTTTCTAAAAGTTAATTTATCAGCTGGGGAGGAGGGTATCCTTCGCTAAAGCTTCGGAATACCAAAGGCGCTTCACTTATCTTTCCTTAAGGCTTCCAAATTCAGCAGTCTTTTATATGCGAAAGCTTTTTCTGATCCAGATTTTAGACGTAATAGAAATTTCTAGATTTTGAGCTATAAATAATATATAAATAGAACATTTTATTGCAGCCAAAGCCACTCTGTGGTCTTACGCAAAAGATTGTTTCAAAGCCACTCTGAAGCCTTGGCGAAAGATGGCTGGGGAGGAGGGATTCGGACCCCCGATGGTGGCTTCAGAGGCCACTGCCTTACCGCTTGGCTACTCCCCAATATACACGGCAATCTGGATAAACAGACTCATTTATTCTATTCGATTTTTCGGTAATTATCAAGTTCCAGGCCTAAAATTCGATAGCTTGCAAGAAATTGTTTTGCGGCAAAATATGCTATAATCCTTAAAGAAATCTGCTGATTGATTGTAATAACTGCAATAGAGGGTAAGTGATAATTTTTCACGCCAAACGCATTATGAAAAAAATATCCATATTTGCAATGATTTTAGCAGTCATCATCCTGCTTTCCGGGGGCGGGTATTTTGTGTGGAAAAATTTTCGAGGCAGCGCCCCGGCCTTTCAGAAACCGGCGCAGAACATTACTGATTTCTTGCCCACTACAATCCAAACTGCTTCGAATAATTCCCCCAGTCCTGCAGCCCCAACGAATACGACCAATTCCACCGGGTTGCCACTAACCTTGCCGGCCGGATTTTCAATTTCTATTTTTGCCAAAAATCTTCCGGACGCACGGGTAATGATTTTTGATAAGCTTGGCAATATGTGGGTCAGTCGCCCCTCTGCCGGCGTTGTGACTCAACTCGAAATTCAAAATGGCGTCGTCATGAATCAAAGCGATGTCCTGACGGGACTTAACCATCCACATGGGCTCGCGCTTGATCCGGATGCCGCGGCCACGCTCTATATCGGCGAAGAAAACCAAATCTCGAAAATTCCTCTCTACACCGAAGCGACCAAGCAAAAAATTGTTGATCTGCCCGCGGGAGGCGAGCACACTACCCGCAGCCTGCTGTTCGGTCCGGACGGACGGCTGTATGTCTCAATCGGGTCTTCTTGCAACGCCTGCGTCGAGAATGATGCGCGCCGGGCGGCAATTTCCTCCCTCAATAAAGACGGAAGCAATTTCCAGCCGTTTGCCACCGGCCTCCGGAACGCCGTGTTCATGGCCGTGGATCCGAAAACAAACGAAATTTGGGCCACGGATATGGGTCGGGATTTCCTGGGTGATAACTTGCCCCCGGATACAATCGATATAATTCGCGAAGGAAAAAACTACGGCTGGCCTTATTGCTATGGAAAGCAAGTTCATGACTCCAATTTTGATCCCGCCGGAGCTAAAATTGATTTTTGCAAAACTACCGAGCCTTCTTTCATCGACATCCAGGCGCATTCCGCTCCGCTCGGGCTTGATTTTCTCCAGGGAAGCCAATTTCCCGCGGACTACCAGAATGACCTCCTGGTCGCTTACCACGGCTCATGGAACAGAAGCGTTCCGACAGGATATAAGATAGTCCGCTTTAAATTCGACGCCTCCGGAAATTATCTCGGTTCGGAAGATTTTGCCACCGGATGGCTGGCCGGAAACAGCCAAGCCCTCGGCCGACCTGTCGGGATTGTCACCGGACCAGACGGGAAAATTTACGTATCGGACGACAAAGCCGGGGTAATCTATCAGATATCGCATTCATAAGCAATAATTATTAGATTTGAAGATATGAATAACGCACCCAAAATAAAAATAGTCGGACTGATTGGTAGTCTACGCGAAGATTCCTACAACAAAGCTTTGATGAACGAAGCTCTGAAAATTTGCCCGCCGGAAGCGGAAATTGAAATCGCGGACATCAACCTTCCCTTGTTTAATCAAGACTTCGAAACTAATCCGTCCGAAGGCGTGAAAAAATTCAAAAATTTGGTAAAATCAGCTGACGCAGTCCTAATTGCCTCTCCTGAATATAATTATTCAATCCCCGGCGTGCTTAAAAATGCCATTGACTGGGCTTCGCGTCCTCACGGCGACAACAGCCTTGAGGGAAAACCGGTGGCTGTCATGAGCGCTTCAATTGGCATGCTCGGAGGAGCGAGAGCACAATATCATCTCCGCCAGTCTTTTGTTTTTCTTGATATGTATCCAATCAATCGCCCGGAAGTCATGGTGCCATTCGCAGCGGAAAATATCATAGGCGGCAAAATTCAAAATGAGAAGAGCAAGGAAAAAATAGAGGAGCTGTTGGTTGCGCTTATCGCTTGGGTCAAAAAGCTGAAAGGTTGAAAAAGATATTTTTTTTGAATTATAAAGTTGCTTTGTATATAAAGCAGGGCATCCCAGCCAGCGGGATGCCCTTGATGACAGGTGGGAGCTTTCTTATATACCTCTCAACTGGCCAGGGAAAATTTTTCTCAACATCCTGCGGAATTGCGCACCGGCACGTTCGTACCTAGTTAAGATTATCATGCGCGCAAATCCGCTATTGATGAACTCAAAGTCCTTCTTGAGCCTGAGGATGGCTTTTTTTGATGCGGCCTTCAGAAATAATGCCATCACGGCTTGTAAGAGAAAAAAGATCGCCTCAAGAAACACGAGAAATTGATCTTTTTCTAAAACTGATGCGAATTCGCATTGGGCAAAAAGGAAGCCGAAAGCCCCAACTACGAACAGGATGCAAAAGAACTCCAGGCTTCGGAGTTCGTCATAGAGTACATCATAGTTACTCCTGACAATGACGCGATTCCAAATTCTGGCTATTTTTTGTGAAATTTTTCCCCCATATCCCTCCATGGCCACGCCTCCTCATCTCGGTATTTTTCTGAAAATTACAGCAAAAACCACCCATTGTCAATGTTTCATTTTTTTCCGACCGGGGCTTTTTATTTGAAATAATGCGGAATTTGGGCTAGGATGAGGATGCAGCATCAAGCTCACCCTGCCAATTAAGCTCGTGGGCGACATCGGTTGGTTTACTGCCTCATTAAACGACAAAGCCCTGTTTAGCTAGGAAAGGATTACAAATCCGCGATTATCTAAGTAAATAAAATTTATGGACTGGAAAGAAATATTTAAAGAGGGAGTGGAGCTGGTTCTTGCGACCTATTCCGAAGAAAGCGGGCCGCATACCATCGTGATGATGTCGGAGGGCTTCATTGGTGAAAAATTACTCATCAATGCTTGCCAAACGCAAACGACTCTTTCGAATCTCAAAAAAGACAATCGGGTTTCGGTCGTCGCCATGAACAGCGGGAAATATCTGCGCCTCAAAGGGACGGCCGATCTTCATGACAAAGGAGAATATTTCGAAATCGCCAAAAAAAGAAACAAAGGCACAAAATTTGAGGTCAAATGCGCGATCATCATTGAGGTTAAAGAGGTTTTTGATTTAGATAAGGTGGAGGTAATTATCGAGAGTTAAGAGAGAGTTGGCGATTATGAATCGGGGAGGTAAATAAATAATCGTGCAGACAATAATCTCTCCTAAAGTCGAACTTTAGGAATCAGGGGAGCTACATGACAAATTACGTAATTCCGGCGGCGAGGGAAGATATAAAAAATCACATAGAATAGATTAGCCTTATGGGACTTGAAAATTTTACCAAAATAAAAAAAGTTTCGGATTCTGAAAATAATCCTGTGGCAAAAAGAAATTTGTTTAAAAAATTCGCTAACGTCGCATTGGCAGCCGGAATTTTGACTTTGGGCACAAGTGACGCGGCGCTAGCCAAAAAACAAGTCAAATCACAGGCAGCTGAAAAATATAGAGAAAGAATTTTAAAAAATAACCCGGAGTATCGGGAAAAAATTGAATACCTCGATGATTTATACTCGGATTACTTATTTGAACAATTATCGATTGCCGACAAACAGGCTCGCGAAGCCAAGGGAAAAATTCCAGCTCGCCCAAAAATAATTGGGTTCGAAAAGCTTGGAGTTGACCAGAAATTTTTGTCAAAAATTTTTAGCGAAGAAGAAGGATGTTATCCTGCGGGAACAATAAACAAAAATGTTGCAGAAGTAAAATTTCAAAATAAGGTTTATAAGGCTCAGCCCAAATACGGGATGCAAAATGATTATGTCGTCGGAGGAGTTGAAAGTCTCAACAAGGACAATCTGATTTTTTTTAAAGCGCCCCAAAATGCAAAATATAAAGGGAAAGAGCTTGGAGTTAGTTATAATGCGAGGTTAATTGTTCTAAGATTAAGCCACGAGATAGGGCATATGCATCAGGGGACGTTCAGTAATTTTATGACACCGGAGCAAAGGATTGATTTTTTTGTCGAAGTGAGCCGCGCTTATCAGACTTCCGAGCTTGCGAATACAAGCGTCTTTCGAAATTATCTTGCTGCAATTAGAAATCCTAACCCCAATGAAAAAAATTATCTCATAACGACAGAATATTGGGCGATACTCTGTGAACAATATATTAATTATCCAGAAGAATTCGCTACTTTAGCCACACCAGACGAGCAAAAGCTCATTAGAAAGTGGCTCCTCAAAGAAAAAGGGAAAGATTTTGATCCAAAGAATGCGAGAGACAAAAGACAATATTACGCCGAGCGAATGATAGCCGACCAGATCGCAAGAATAAAACATAAAACGAGTGATAAGGCAAAGCATATTGCGGCAAAGAAGCAATTTCGCGGTAAGCAATTGGCATATTCTCGAAAAAGATAAATCCAATCATTCCTAAAGTCGAACTTTAGGAAACAGATTCATAATTCCACGGCCGTAATATTATGATGCAATTTGTAGCCATTTCTAAAGTCTAATCTTAGGGATAAAATAATTATGTAATTCCGACGGTGTATAAGGGAAATATATGAACTACAGAGGCGTTATAATCGAAGAGAGTCTGGAAAACAAGTATATTTTGAAAGATATCAAAATTTTGGGCACGGAGATTGAAAAAGTTGACGCGCATCATGAAACCCCTTGGCTTTCACAGTGGACAAAACATGAAGTTGACATTCCGGAAGACGAGGCGGCGTCAGTCGCGAAAAAAATCAGCCACTCGCTCGACAGCGCGCACGGCGGTTCCTGGTACGCCGATTTCAAAAACGATACGCACCATTATATAATTTACCGAGACAAAGTTTTCCGCGTGAATCGCAAAAGCAAAGAGCAATACGACGAGGCAGAGCGATACGGACTATCGCTTGGAATTCCTAGTGATCAACTTATAAACTACAAGGGGGAATATCGAGATGAGCCGCTCTGAATTCCAATAGCGGGGGAGAAGGATAATTAGCTTAATATTTATAGAATTTGCATGGAAGACGAAGGAAGGTTATTTAAGCAACCGGAGAAAAAAGAGACTAATCCCAAATGTTATAAAATTCATTTCGATGACGATCATTTTGGCGATATTGAAACACCCATTGATACTTACCGCTTAGTTGGAAGATTAAATGCTTGGTTAGATACAATATTTGCCGAGAATCAACTTGATTCCGCCAACCCAAAAATATCTTTCCTCTGCTACTGCATAGTTGAACTGAGCAAAAATGCGTTAGAGTACGCCACCGGAGGTGAAATAGCAGTAAACTTTGAACCTAATAAAATTACAGTAATAGTAGCTGATAATGAAAGCTGGGATGGCGATCCGAATAATGACATCTTATATGGTTCACCGGGACATGGGTTGTCAAGAGTAAAAGGATTCGCAGATGAATTTATTATTGAAACCAACGGACAAAAACTTATGAAAGTGCCGGGAAAGAGAAAATTAGTCAAATCTGCAGATACTGAAATTAAACAAGGCACGAAGATAACCTTTGTTAAAAAATTAATACTTATTTGACTACATCCGCCTGCTTTTCCTCTTGGCGGCTGTGACAATGCTTCGCTAGAATTAAGCTTAAGGAATATAGCTCCGGCTTAAATTCCAAAACACAGAATTATGTACTACCTTTATATCCTCGAATGCGCCGACAAAACTCTATATACCGGAATTACCACGAATCTCGCGCGGAGAATTGCCGAACATAACGATTCCAAGTTGGGCGCGAAATACACTTTTGCCCGACGGCCGGTGAAATTAGCTTATTCAAAAAATTTAAAAACCGTTCGGCGGCTTCCAAAGAAGAATCTCGAATCAAAAAAATGAGAAAATCTGAAAAACTGACGCTGATCAAAAAATCAAAGAAACTTTAAATCCCGCGGGAGTCGGATTCTTTTCACCTTAACTGCTGCAGCGGCATACGGTATACTACAGCTTTTGTTTGTGCTAGAATTATTGAGTCAATCTGGCGGTCACGAAAAAAATTATACTACTAACTAATAAGCGAAATCTTAATGAAAAATTTTCAATCCGAACGCCTGGCTCATAAGAAAAAATTTTATAAAAAAAGGTGGTTTAAATTATCCTTGTTTGTAATCATCATAATCGTTGCCGTGGGGGGATTTTTTGCCTGGAAAACCGGTTATATTATGAACAAAATCTCCGGCTCGGGCAATTCGGCCCTTGGCAGTTTACTCAGCGGCTCCAAAGCTCTTTCGGGAGATAATGGGCGTACTAATATCCTGCTTTTGGGCATGCGAGGCGCAAGCGACCCTCACGGGGGACTGCTCGCTGATTCAATTATGGTTGCTTCGTTTGACACCAAAAACAATAAAGTCGGACTGATTTCGGTCCCGCGAGACCTTTACGTGCAAATTCCCGGCACGAATGAGCGTGGCAAAATCAATTCAGTCTATTCCTATTGGCAAAGCGGTGGACGCGCCCAGGGGATGGAAAAAATGGAAGAAATGATGGGGACAATCACGGGCCTCAAAATCGATCACGCAGTAGTTATTAATTTTGACGGTTTCAAGCAACTGATTGATACGGTGGGAGGCGTCGACGTACGAATTCTGAAACCATTCACCGAACCGAAGCAGTTTGTTGAAGGAAATGAATGTGGAGGAGTATTTTCTCTTCCGGCGGGTACCAATCGCTTGAATGGCGACAAAGCTCTTTGCTACGCCCGCGCCCGGGAGACAACCAATGACTTCGACCGTTCCAAGCGTCAACAAGTAATTCTCAAAGCGTTGAAAGACAAGTTGGTAACGTTGGGGACGCTCGCGGATTTCGGCAAGCTGAACAATATCCTGACCATAATCGGCAATAATGTCAAAACAAACCTTACGCCTGATGAAATGAAAGGTTTCTATGACCAATTTATCAGCTTGAAAGAAGCCGATATCGTCCAGCGGGTTTTTGAAAATTCTGAGAAGGGCCTTCTGAAGGTCCCTGGGACTGGCGGAGTGGGCTATGTCTTGGTCCCCATAGCGGGACAGGATAATTATTCCCAGATGCAGACCGCTTGCCGAGATATCTTCACGCAACAATAATCATTGCTTTTCCCGAATACATTACTTTTTGCTGCAAGAAGAGACAGTAAGGTGAAATTAAGGCTTTGCTAGGGTATAACTTTGGCAAAAAGCAGTAATGAAAACGCGCCCATTACTATGCAAGTTCCCGCAAAACAATTTGAAAAATGGGTAGCTGAAGCCATAGACAACGTACCCAAAAAATTTCAAGATAGGATACATAATCTGGCTTTTTTTATGGAAGACTTTCCGACCCGGGATCAACTGGAAAAAGCAAAACTTAGCGGCAGAAAAAACGCGCTGCTTCTCGGTCTTTATGAGGGGTACCATCAATCCAAGCGGCTTGATGTCGGACCGGTATTCCCGGATCGGATCACTATTTTCAAAAAACCGCTGGAAAGCATCTGCCAGACAAAGGAAGAGCTGAAAAACCAAATTGTGAGCACTGTTCGGCATGAAATTGCCCACCATTTTGGCTCGGATGAGAAAGGCGCGCGAAAAGCCGGGAGAGGATAGGCACCCAGCGAGGACATTCATTGCAGTTTAAATAAATTTTAGATAATATGGACCGATTCCAGTTTTTTGCGTCGCCCTGGTGGGTAAATTTGTTTGCCTTGATACCCTTTATAAGCTTTTATCTTTGGCGCGGTAAACTTTCCATCCCGCGCGCGGTTTTGGTATATACGGCTATCTTCGGCATTGCATTTGGATATATTGAGGCTGCGGTTGTAATGTACCTGCGCGGAGCTATAGGACTTGCCAATTCCACAGATGGGATAGCTTTAATTTTCACTTATCAGCAAGCAGATATTCTTGCCAAGCTGCCGTTTAATTTCCTGTCCGCGGAAATGTATCGTGAAGCCGCAACCTTGATACTCATTTTGCTCATCGCAGTGGTAGCAGTCAAACAAAAGTATAATCGTTGGGCTATTTTCTTTTGGGTCTTTTCTTTTTGGGACATTTTTTATTATGTTTGGCTCAAAGCCCTGATCGGCTGGCCCCAGTCATTCACTACACCGGATGTTCTGTTCCTTATTCCCGTACCATGGCAAGCCCAAATTTGGTGGCCAATTTCGATTTCGTTACTTTTGATATGCGTTGTCGCGGTGGGAAAAAGCGGCCAATGGTATAGCCCAAGCCGTGGAAACCTACTTTAATAAAGCCTAGCAACCAGTCACTTTATAGGAAACACTAGCTCAACTCAGACTGGTGTTTCTTTGCGTAGGTTGTATAATTAAGACATCTTTCAAGTTTATTGTATGAATCAAGATGGAAAAATATCAAGCCATTACAGCTTGCGTTTTCCTTCATCGTGACGGCAAGTTATTTATTGCCAAACGCGCTGATGTGAAAAAATTCCTGCCTGGAAAATACGAACTTATTGGCGGGCATATCGAATTTGGCGAAACGATCGAGGATGGGCTCAAGCGAGAAATTTCTGAGGAATTGGGCATTGAAGCGATTGTAAAAAATCCGTTTCATGTTTTCACGTATATTTCGGAAAATGAAAACAAACATTCCGTGGAAATTGACTATTTTGCGAAAATGGCCGATCCAACTCAAAAAATCAAGCTGAATTCTGAGGATCATTCGGACTATAGATGGATCAGTGAAGATGAGATCGATAAATATTTCCAAGATGGAGACGCGGAAAAAATCGCAGTCCGAAAAGGCTTTAAATTGCTAACCTGATGACTTCCAACATTTATTGCTAATTTTTCCGATAACCGAAGGAACTCTTAATTTATAAATATTAAATCCACTATGAAAGAAAATGAATGCCCCTATTGCGAGAAATGTCCCATTTACGGCCTTTTTTGCACCGATACGTCCCGCGAAGCCATTGTATTAATTTACTGCACGAATGATTTTGAGAAATGCGAACGAAAAAAATTGAGAGACCAAGGTTTGGGAATACCCGAAAAGCTTCTGCCGAACGGCCAATATTTGGACTAATATCGCTTGTATCCTTCGCCCCGGCATTAATGCGAGAAAGATTTGATAATGCCATTTGCATTGTGATAAAATAGATTTCAAACAAGTTAAATATTTATTTCAAACCCCTATGAACAAAAGCCAACTTATAAGCTTTCTCTCGACCCACGGCTGGATCATCGCTTTGGCGGCTGTCTGGACTATTTCTTGGAAAGGCGTGGCTCTTTGGAGAGCAGCTCGAAGGTCAAATCTTGTCTGGTTTATTATTCTACTTGTCGTAAATACCCTGGCAATTCTTGAAATTATTTATATTTTCGCGATCAGTCGCAAAAAAACCGTTGAAACGGCGCCGCAAGAAATCACGAGCGAGAGCACTCAAAAGAAAATCGTATAAGCCAATTTATTCTGCTATTTTTATTGACTTTCGGCTCTTTTCAAGCTAGAATTAATATTGGCGCTACTAATAATTAATCTCATGATATTATGGCTAAATCCAACGTAACCATCGAACCACTAGGGGAGAACGTGTTGATTGAACCCCTGAAAGCCGATGCCAAAACCGCCTCAGGAATTGTCTTGCCAGACACCAGCGAGGAAAAGCCCCAGGAAGGTTTGGTCATCGCAACGGGAGATGACAAGAAGATTAAAGTAAAAAAAGGCCAGAAAGTAATTTATTCCAAGTATTCTGGTAGCGAAGTGAAGGTCGGGGAAAAGGAATATTTGATCGTGAAGAACGAAGACATACTGGCTATTTTGAAATAACAACAGTATTCAAAACAAAAAAAGGAAGCCAGGCTTCCTTTTTTTTGTTTCCGAAAGATTAAATTGCGAATTGTTTAGTTTTCGATATTTCCCCCGGAGTTTTTCCAATCTTCATAGTTTCCGTTCAGTTGATAGACGTTGAAAAAGTTAAGATCAAATAAAGCAACCACTGCGTTAAAGCTTTCTTCGCTTCCGCCATAAACAACTACTTCCTTAATGGAGGAAATGTCTTTCTTCCCTTTTTCCAAATCAGCCAGCGGAAAATTTTCCGCGCCTTTTAGGTGACCTTGGTTATAAGCTGAACTTTCCCTAATATCAATAATTTGCACCAGATCCGAAGATCTCTCAAGATCGCTCTTTAATTGTTCCAAACTGATTTTTTTTACTTTGGAACTGTCGAGATCGGATCCGCCTGAAGAAACCAGCGCATAGCCCAGCTCTGTCCAACTCGCCAGACCTCCCTCGAGATATTTCACCTCCACTAATCCGGAGCCTAAAAGCTCAGTTACTTTTCCGGCCGTTTTGTAGATGTTTTCTGGATTATCAATTAAAATAATTTCAGTTGTTTTTTTTACTCCAAGCGCAGTTAAGGTACTTACGCTTAAAGAATCTCGATCCAGATTTTTCGAGGCCGCGATATGACCTTTTTTAAATTCTATCGCGCTTCTCGTATCGATAATGAATCGGTCGTAATTTTGCTCAAGCTCTTTGTAGAGGTCGCTCGCGGAAATAGTCGGCGCAGCCGAAAAAACCTCTGCCATCTTATCTTCTGCATTTTGCGACTTTGACCCCTTCCAAGAACTAATAGCAGGCTTTAGAATTACCCAAAGTATAACCAGTAAAATTAAAATGAATCCAGCGATAAAAGCTTTCTGATTATCTTTATTTTGGCCCATATGTTTTGGATAGTTTTATTTGAAATTGTTTTGAAAAACAGAACCGATTAGTTCCGGATAGCCCTTGGCAATTTCTTCAGCCGCCATTTCTCTTTTTCCTTCAATCTGCGCCTTTCTGATAGCTAGCAATCCTTCGCTGGTCTGCACGGCAATTTTTTCTTCCACTTTTATGATTTTTCCCGCCTTTCCGCCAGCTCCAGGGCTTTTCAGGGGATAGATGTCAACCAACTTGATGCGCTTTAACTCACCTTTGACATCAAGAAGCGTATGCAGGCCCGGCCAGGGAAAGTAGGCCTTGTACTTTTGATAAATTTCCAATGCCGGCTCTTCCCAATTTATCTCGCCATCTTGCCTTTTTATGATTTTAGAATAGCTGGCCTGGCCGCTATCCTGAGGAATGGCTTTAATTCCGCCTTCAAGCCAAGAGCCGATAGAGTTCACAAGAAGCTCGCCTCCAAGCGCCGATAATTTTTTTGTCAGAGTCTCCGAAGTTTCGTCTTTTCCTATTTTAATTTCTTTTTGGGCGATAATGTCTCCCGTATCGAGTCCAGAGTCCATAAGCATGAGAGTCACGCCGGTTTTTTCATCTCCGGCGATTATCGCGCTTTGAATAGGGGAAGCACCCCTGTATTTTGGGAGGAGCGAAGCATGGACATTAATTGATCCTCGGCGGGGAATATCCAAAATATCTTTGGGAATTATTTTTCCGTACGCGGCCACGAGAAGCAAATCCGGTTCAAGTCGCTTGATTTGCCTTATAAACTCTTCCTCTTTGAGATTTTCCGGCTGAAATATATTTATTTTATTTTTCAAAGCGATTGATTTGACTGGCGGCTCTGAAATTTCCTGTTTCCGGCCGATTTTTTTGTCCGGCTGGGTGACGACTGCGACAATATTAAATTTTTCTTTTAACAGCTTATGTAAAATATCCGCCGCAAATTCCGGCGACCCCCAAAAAATTATGCGCTGATCTTTTGTCATTAGTAATTTAGTATTTTCTATTTATCTTTCTTATCCGATTTTACCCGGTCGATTATCAAAACTCCGTCCAGATGGTCAATCTCATGCTGAATAACTCTCGCCAAGAGGCCATCGGCTTTAATCCTGATTTTTTTCCCTTTAAGATCGTACGCTTTGACTTTGACTTTTATGGGCCGTTCAATCTGGAAATATTTTCCGGGAAAACTCAAACAGCCCTCTTCGTAAAATTCTTTTTTCTTTGAAAAGGATTTGATCTCGGGATTAATCAGGGCATAAAGTTCATTATCGACTCTACAAATGAAAATTTTAAGACTGGATCCGACTTGAGGAGCAGCGAGCCCTATGCCTTTGTTAACTTCCATCGCTTTTACCATGCCCTTGATCAGCAGTTCAAGCTTGGGATCGCTAAAATCCTTGACCGCATGAGTCTTATTTCTTAAAAAGCCATCCGGGTATTTTATTATATTCAACGTTTCGTTGTTGTCCATAGTTATTTGGAATTAAACGGTTGAAATGGGATCCACGTCGATTTTCCAGCCTTTCCCGAGCGAACTCATAATTGCGTAAATAGGCGTGTCGGCGATAACTTCCTTGCCTGATATCTTTATCAGTATATTTATTGTAAATTTCCCCCTTTTTTTCGCGAGATACGGCGCAAACGGGTCCTCAATCCTTATATTATTATGGCTTTTAACATTCAGCAAGTCAAACACACGCGCAGATTCGCTTTCCGCTTTTTTTTGCAAATGATCGGCGTAGCTCAGTTTAATAATTTGAGAGTAGGGAGGATAGGCGTACTTTTTCCTTAATTTTAATTCGTCTTTCAAAAAATCTTCGGATTTCCCGCTTTCCAGATATTTGAAAAGCGGGTCATTCAGGGATGGAGCTTGAATAATCAGGACTCCTTGGCTTCCTACGAGTTCGCGAGCTCGGCCAAGATTAAAGAACGCTGTTTCTCTGGAATTGTAATCCGGCTTCCCAAAAAAGTCATAGGCGGAAATAATTCCCACTAAGCTGAAACTGCCGGACTCCATGCTTTCCAGCGCTATCTGCGTACCGGTAAGAATATCTATTTTTTTCCCAAAAAGATCGGCATAAAGTTTTTTTAGGCGGCTTTGGCTTTTTATCGTGTCGGAATCGAGCCTTCCAATTTTAATAAAGGGAAACAGCTTTTTTAATTTCTTTTCGACGGTTTGAGATCCCACTCCATAATGCGAGAACTGAAATCCGCCACAACTTGGACAGGAGCTCAGGAGATCTCGCTTATACCCACAGTGGAGGCAGACATATTGTGATTTTTCGTCAAAATACACAAGTGCCTTATCACATTTCGGGCAACTAAGTACCTTTTTGCAGCTTTGACAAATCGAAAAAGTTGAAAAACCCCGGCGATTTACGAGCAGCAAGGCTTGCTTTTTATCCTCTATGCTTTTGGCAAGCCCCGAATAAAGATTTTTTGAGATCGGTAAATCAGCCGATTTCTTTTCCGGGTACATGTCCACAATTTCAATTTTGCGTTTTTCTTTTCCAGTTTGACTGCAGCTGATCCGCATGTATTCCCGGTCTTCGATTTTTTTAAATAGTTTAACGGACGGCATGAAGCTTTCGAATATCAATTTTGCGCCATATTGATCAGCCAGAAAACGAGCACTATCGGCTGCGTTATACCGCGGCGCTGTATCCCACTGTTTAAAGGATGCTTCCTGCGGTTCCCGCACAATGACGAGACCCAAAGATTTAAAGGGAAGAAAAATTCCCGCCCGCGAAGCAATAATTACTTTTAATTTTCCCTCCTTCACTTTTTCCCGCCACTCATTCTGCTTTCCTTTGGCCATTTTGCTGTGAAACAGCGCGATCTCCTGCTCGGGAAAATTTGTTTTAATTTTTTCGTAAATGCCATGGGAAAAATATATTTCCGGAACAAGAATCAGACATTGCTTTTTTGTTTTTACTAATTCACCTATGAGCGCCAAGTTTACCGCTTCTCTTTCCGTCCCGCTCCCATCCAGTACAAAATATTTCGACTTGTCTTTTGAAATTTTTTCCGCTATCGCGCTTTTAGTAATTATATTTTTGCCCTTCAATGTCTGGGCGCTTCCTTTTTTAGCCCTCATTTTAAACTGGCTTGGAATCATTCCCTTGAGGACGATGCCAGGCGGGCAAATATATTTTTCCGCTACATAGTTAGCAAGCGCCAGCTGCTTTTCCGTAAGAAAAGATTTTTCAATCACTTCTCCAATGTTTTTTATTCTGATCGTACCCTTATGCTCAAAATCATCTCTGATGCCGACTACGATTCCCAGTACGTTTTGGCGAAAAAATGAAACCTTTACCAGCGAACCTGCCGGCAGAATCTCCGGATTGTAATACGAAAAAGCCTGCGTCCGCATGAGCGGCAGGCGAATGAGTGGAATGACTTGTATTATGTAGCGTTTATCTCGCATTAATTAGCTTTCTTGATTATTTTCTCCCGGGTATTTTGTGACTTCAAATCGAGAGATCTCAATATCTTTATCAAAACTCAGATTTATACCCGCCTTTTGGCAGGCGATCGAAATTTGCTGCTCCACGCTTTCAACTCCCTCAAGATCAGGCAGGAGCAGGCCGCACTTGCCATCCGTTGATTTTACAATTATGCCGTATTTCTTTGCATCGAGATCTTCCAAACTGCCAATTTTTTCGGGCTGGTTTAGAAGGCTGACTTTGATCTCCAGATTGTTAATTTCATCAGCAGTAACTGGTGGAAAACGGTAATCTTCGCTCGAGGCCGCGATAGCATTTTGAATTATTTCTTCAGCTAAATTTCTATATTGGGGAAGATAGGTTCCTATACAGCCCCTCAACTTATCTCCCCTGTGGAGACTGACAAATACTCCGTATTCCTTCTCGTAAAAATTCGGGGGGAGATCGGAAGGTATCTCTATTTTTTTGCCGGTTTTGACAAATTTCTCAATAGCTTTCTTGGCCAGCTGAATATGTCGCTCCATATGATAAAAATAGATTTAAATCCCTCTTGATATCCGCCGAAGTCCTATTTGATGTTGATATTGGCAACTAAATACCCGACTCCAAAAGGTGCTTCGTAACTCAATGATTTTATTTCCCAGCGAAGATTTGAAATGCCCGAGAGCATCATGATTATCGAGCGCAATCCGCATTCTCCCGCTTCTTCTATAAATGCCGGATCCAATTCCATTATTCCCTTGAGGTTTTTGCGTTGAATCAAGCTGATTAAATTTTTGTCGAAAATTCGCCCCTGAGGAGAATATCCGGCTGGTGCGTCCTGGGTCACTCGGTGCGAAAGATCGCCACTTGCGATAAACGAAATTACTTTTTCCGAACTTTGAAGCACCTGCCCCAGAACTCTCCCGAATTTCAGATGATAATCAAGAGGCAGCATCGTATACGAAAGATGGACAAGCCTTGGGTTATATGAGGCATCTTTTTCATTAAGAAGATAGAAAAGAGGCACCAACGCCCCATGGTCAAGTTCCAACTCGCGAACCAATCCAACTGGAAGACCGTTATTTCTCAAGCTATTTACGGCCTCATCCACCAGTCCGCGATCATTTTCGAATAAAAATTTCCTAGTATCCCCGAATTGAGACAGATCGCCGCGGAGAACCGGCGTATAATTAAAGAGGAATTTGTCATATTGAACCGGGCCATGCGGGGAGATAAGAACAATAGTTTCTGCTTTTACGGCACGGAATTTTTCTCCCAGTTGCTTCATGGCATTAACTGTCTTTCGGCACAAGTTTAAATCGTTCTTTCCGATTGTTGGAATAGCTATGGGGGGATGAGGGGTTATAGCGGCAAACCTAATCATGAGACACGTTAATTGAATTATTAATAATATTACCAGCCATAGTTTTGCTCAAACCTCCAAATTCCAATTTTAAAATATTTTTCGATTTTAAACTCTGAATTTTATTTGTCATTTGGATTTTGATATTGGAATTTTCATTGGATATTAGAAATTGGATATTAGAAATTTATTCTACAAGATTTAATTTTCCCCCACACTTGCCGCACTTTCCTTCTTTATCGAGCCTCTTGACATCGTAGCCAATTCTTTTAATCATTCTTTCTCCGCACTTGGAGCAATAAGTGTTTTCCATGTCCGAACCGGGAATATTGCCCGCGTAAACATACTTGAGGCCGGTTGATTTTCCAATTTCGTAAGCTTGCTTGATCTTTTCGACAGTTGTCTCGGAAAGGTGCTGCAGCTTCCAAGAAATTGCACCGGAAAAAGCGCTGACATGCCAAGGGACGAAATCGCCTAATTCTGTCTTTATAAACTCTGCGATTTTTCGCAGCATTTTTTCGTCGTCGGAAAGCGTCGGAATAACCAAGGTTGTCGTTTCAAGCCAAATTTTATTTTTCACCGCGCGTTTGCAATTCTCTAGTACCGGCGCGAGCCTTGCTCCGCAGTTTTCTTGATAAAATTTGTCGTCAAAGGACTTGATATCTATGTTTATGGCATCCAAATAGGGAGTAATCAGCTGAAATGTTTCCTTGCTCATGAATCCATTAGACACCCATACATTTTTGAGACCGGCTTTTTTTGCCAGCTTCATTGTCTCAAGCGCATATTCAAGAAATATTGTGGGTTCGGTGTAAGTATAGGAAATGCTTGGGCAATTATTTTCTTTAGCCAGCTTGATTATTTCTTTGGGCGGCAACTCCTCACCGCTTTTTTCAATCATTTCCCGGGTAACACCGGGCAATTTCCCGAACTGGGAAATTGTCCAATTCTGACAATTCGCGCAACGCAGATTGCAGCCAACAGTGCTGATAGAAAAAGAGAGGCTTCCCGGCAAAAAATGAAAAAGCGGTTTTTTTTCGATCGGATCAATGCTTTTCGCGATAACCCGCCCGTAAGGCAAAAAAAATAATTTTCCATTAATATTTTCTCTCACTCCGCAAATCCCCCTCTTTTTTGGCGCGATAACGCAATAATGGCTGCAGGTTTTGCATCTTATAAGCTCTTTTTTCAGTTTTTCATAAAGAATTGATTCCTTCATCCCACTGATTATATCGTTGGTTAAATCTCTTGCTTAAGCTCAAAGGAAGGCCCGCCAGAAAAACTAGACTGTCCTTTCTCCATTTTTGAGAATTTATTTGCCTTAAACCCTAAACTTTATTACAATTTTATCATACTCCCGCTTTTCCAGAAAGCCGGGGGTAAGTTTGTTAATTTGCTTAAATAAAATAAATATGGATGTGAAAAAAAATCTAGATCTGCTAAAGACGAATGATCCGGAAGTTTATGACGCAATCATCGGAGAAGAAAAACGAGAATCTAGAGGAATAGAGCTAATACCTTCAGAAAACTATACCTATCCCGAAGTCTTTGCAGCTAACGGATCAATACTGACCAATAAGTACGCGGAAGGATATCCTGGTAAAAGATATTATGGCGGCCAAACCTATACTGATATAGTTGAAGATCTTGCCAGAGAGCGAGCAAAAAAGTTGTTCAGATGCGAGCATGCTAATGTTCAGCCTCTTTCAGGATCACCCATGAATCAAGCTGTATATTTCGCTTTTTTGGAACCTGGCGATACCGTACTGGCGATGGAATTGACTCATGGAGGGCACTTAACTCATGGCGCTCCAGTTTCTCACATGGGAAAGGTGTTTAATTTTACTCGGTACAAAACTCATCCAGATGAAAAAGGAAGAATAGATTTCGATGAGTTGATGAGGCTGGCGAAAGAAATAAAACCAAAAATTGTGATGTGCGGTTATACTTCATATCCACGAGATTATAATTATTCCGACTTCAAGAAAGTTGCGGATGAGGTAGGGGCAATAACTTTTGCAGACGTTGCTCATATTGGCGGGCTCATAGCAGCCGACGTCATGCGTAATCCGTTTGATCATGGATTTGATGTGGTTTCCGCTACTACGCATAAATCCCTTCGAGGGCCCAGAGGAGGAATAATTATGTGCAAAAAAGAATTCGCTGAAAAAATAGATAAATCCGTTTTTCCAGGCCTTCAAGGAGGACCACATATGAATACCATTTCGGCAATAGCAGTGGCGCTAGGAAAAGCGTTACAACCTGAATATAAGGAATATGGCAAACAAGTTCTCCTGAATGCTAAAGTTCTTGCGCAAACATTGATGGACAATGGAGTTAAGCTTATTACTGATGGAACGGACAATCATATGATGGTTGCGAATACTGTTGAAAGTTTTGGAATAGATGGAAAATTAGCGGAACAGACACTAGATAAGGTATCAATTACTGTCAATAAACAGATTATTCCAGACGATCCTAATCCACCCCTAAAGCCTAGTGGAATAAGATTGGGCACTCCCGCTGCTACAACCAGGGGAATGAAAGAAGATGAGATGAAGAAGATAGGCGGATGGATTGTTGATGCTTTAAATAATCATTCAGATGAAAATTATTTAAATAAACTAAGAGAGGAAATTGAAAAAGTATTTCGTAAATATCCGGTACCAGGAATATAATAAAATACCTTCTTAATACGTACTAATCGTATATGCCAGCTATTTCAGTCAAAAATTTAGTAAAAAAATTTGGAGAAATCGAGGCTGTCAATGACATCTCTTTTGAGGTGGAAGAGGGGGATATCTTTGCTTTTTTGGGACCCAATGGTGCCGGCAAAACAACTACCATAAAAATTCTGACAACCCTTTTGCGCCCCACGAGCGGCCAGGTTCTGCTGAATGGCTACGATGTAACCGAAAAGCCCGATGAAGTTCGACGTAATTTTGGAATTGTTTTCCAGGATCCAAGCCTTGATGATGAACTCACGGCTTATGAAAACATGCATTTTCACGGAGTGCTCTACAAGATACCCCCTAAAATCAGGGATACGCGGACCAAAGAGTTGCTGGAAATTGTCGAGCTATGGGACAGAAAAGACGAATATGTAAAAAATTTTTCCGGAGGCATGAAGCGCAGGTTGGAAATCGCCCGAGGACTCCTGCATCACCCCAAGATACTTTTTCTTGACGAACCGACGCTTGGGCTTGACCCACAAACGCGAAACCATATCTGGGGTTACATTGGAGATCTAAATAAAAAAGAAAAGATAACCATCTTCTTCTCGACCCATATCATGGAAGAAGCCGAAAGAATCTCTAATCGGATTGCAATTATTGACCATGGCAAAATTGTTGCGGCGGGGACATCTAAAGAGCTGGAACAGTCCACTAAAACCGATTCCCTGGAAGAAGCCTTCTTGGAGATCACGGGCCGCGACATTCGAGAAGAACACGCCGAAAGTAAAGCTGAAATGCGAATGCATAGCCGCCTCTGGACAAGAAGATAATCCACATCCGCAAGATTTTATCCGTTTGTAATATAACAACAGCATGAGCACTATCTATATACTCTGGCTAAGGCAACTCAAGCGGTACTCCCGGTCGAAATCCAGGATTATTGGCTCGATTGGCCAGCCACTGCTGTTTTTACTTGCCTTAGGATACGGTTTCGGGCCGATTTATCAGCGAGCCGGCGGCGGAAATTATATCCAATTCCTGGCCCCGGGGATTATTGCGATGAGCGTGCTCTTTACCTCCGTCTTTTCGGGAATCGAAATTATTTGGGACAAGCAATTCGGTTTTTTGAAGGAAACTTTGGTCGCCCCGGTTTCCAGAATGGAAATCATGATCGGGAGAACCTTTGGCGGAGCAACGGTTGCCCTTTTGCAGGGGGTAATCGTTTTTTTAATATCTTTAGCTGTGGGATTTCGGCCCGAGAATTGGCTGCTTTTTCCAGTAGCGCTTGTCTTCATGTTTTTGATAGCGCTTCTTTTCACCGCCTTGGGAACAGCAATCGCTTCAGTCCTCGAAGACATGCAGGGATTCCAGCTTATTATGAATTTTTTGGTGATGCCAATTTTTTTCCTTTCCGGAGCGCTTTTTCCCTTTCAAGGGCTGCCGAAAGCAATTACGATTATCGGAAGCCTGAATCCGCTGGCTTACGGCGTAGATGGCCTCAGGGGAACCCTGATCGATATGACTCATTTTGGATTGCACGTTGACCTGTATATTCTTGCGATTGTAACCCTGCTGTTGCTTATTGTCGGAAACTACTTATTCTCTAAAATTCAAATATGATACTTCTTGATGGCGCGAAATTAGCTGAAAGAATCAGATCTAAAATCAAAGATTCCGTTTCGAAAATGGAGAAGAAGCCAGTGCTGGCAATTGTCACTGTCGGAGAAGATCCGGCTTCTAGGATTTACGTTGAGAACAAAATTAAAGCCGCGCGAGAGGTCGAGATTGTCGCAGAAGAGATTGTTTTTCCCGAAGAAATATCCGAGAATCAGCTAATCGAAGAAATTGACATTCTCAACGCCGATGATCGGATCACCGCCATTCTAGTCCAACTTCCGCTGCCCGACCACATTGATCGATATAATGCGTTGTCCGCAATTGACCCCGGCAAAGACGCAGATTGCCTAACTCCGGCAAATTTTGGAGAATTCATGCAATCCGGAGAACAAAATATGTTGATCGGACCAGCAACGCCTCTGGGCATAATCGAATTAATGAGCGAATACGACATCGAGATATCCGGAAAGAATGCGGTCATAGTCGGCTATTCTGATATCGTCGGGAAGCCGCTTAGTGAAATGTTTTTGGAGAGGGGCGGAACTGTAACTATTTGCCATGACAAAACCCATAATCTTTCCGACTTTACGGAGCGGGCTGATATCTTGGTCAGTGCCACAGGCGTAAAGGGGCTTATCACGGCTGACATGGTTAAGTCGAAGTCCGTTGTGATTGATGTCGGAATATCCCGCAACGGGACAAAGATTGCGGGAGATGTTAATTTTGATTCAGTAAGCTCGAAAGCCGCTTTTATTACACCTGTTCCTGGTGGAGTTGGACCGATGACAGTCGCCATACTTCTGCGAAACGTCATCAATCTGGCAAGTCTTTCAGCTGAACCGGAGAGAACGACTGATATCTTCGTGCGATCCAGTGAGGAGCGAGATGTCGCCCGCAGAGAACTCGAAAAACTGCTTTCCGAAATAAGCTTGCAGACGGAGAGCATTCGGGAGATCGAGCTGCGGCTTGCTAGGCATCGCCAAATGCTCGAAACAGCTGATAGAATCTATTCTCATGCCATGAGTATTTTAAAAAAAATGTTTAATGAAATTGAGGGACTTCACATTTCCGGCTGGTTTGACCGCAAAAAAATGTTTCTCGAAGATATCAATCAATACATTATGAAGGTTGACAGAATTATTTCTCATCAGTTGGGCCGCCTGACAAATATTCATATTGATGCGAATGGTACCGCCAAAAAAATATCAGGAGCCAAGCTAGAAACAAAAGTCACACCGAATGATATCGAAAACTACGATTCTAAAAAGGGTGAACTGGAAAATATCCTGCTTCAAAACGAAAGTAAGATGAGGGATTTTCGCGAACAAGAGGGAAATATTGAGCAAAGATTTCTTGAAACCCAGCAACGCTTAAGCGTTATTAACAAAAAAACTGCCGATTGGCAGGAATGGATACGCATAGCCGCGGCTAAGGCGGACGATGAGATAGAAAGCGAAGTCTATCAAGGCGTCAAACGATACTTCGCGCTTGAAGGCGAGAAATTAAACCTTTAGGGATAAGCGTTTAAATACCTATCTTTCTTCGATTTCTTCCTTTTCAAATTCTACTTTATTCTTATTTTTTCTTTTAATCAGCTGCCTTATTATTTGAACATCAGAAGACCCCAGTTCTTTCATTGCGTAAAGAAGGAATACATAAAAGAGGATCAGGATAGCCGACCAGAGAATAAATGTTAATTTCCCCTGTGGAAATAGCAGGGCCGCAAAATACATAACAGCGGATGCCAAGATTATTTTTATAAACCTCTTCATTTCGAATAAATAGCCGAAATATCGATACGTGTATATTAACGCCAAAAGCATGGTAATAAAGGAAGTCACTGATGTTGCCAGAGCCGCGCCCATGAGGGCGTATTTTTTTATAAAAATAAAACTGAATATTACATTAAGCGCCAAACCGACAAACGAGATAACCATTGGAATTTTTACTTTTCCCGCGCCATTCAGCGCAAAGGCCAAAAAGTAGAAAACCGTGAGAAAGGTCACCCCGCTCATCAGGATTGACATCGGCAAAGCGGCATCCAAATATTTTGCCGAATAGAAAACCCTTATTATTGAAGGAGAAAATACTGACATCAGAATTGACAAAGGGACAAGAAACATGACCATTAGCCGTAATGATTCGCTAACAAGTGTTTTAGTCTCTTTGTCATTATTGCTAGAAGTCGATTTGGAAACCGCCGGCAGGATAATTATCGTTAAAGCATAAAAAAGGAAATAGGGGATTCTGCCGACCGTAATCGCTCCATTATAGATTCCAGTCAGATAATCACTTTTTAGAAGACCTTTAACTAAATACAGGTCGATAGTTATCATAAATTCGTAGGCAATCAGAAAAAGCGTCATTGGCCAGGCATATTTCACAAGCTTTCGCCAATCAAAAAAGCCTCCTGCTTTAATTTTTTTGTAGGGATCGAAAAAATTGGCCTCGAAAAAAATCGAAAGGGGAGCCAGAATATAACCGATAATCGCTCCCTGAAGAGCCATACCTCGTGATTTCAAAAGCCAAGCAAACCCTAGAATGAAAATTATTCTCGCGAAAGACCGGGAAGTCTTAAGAATAGCCTGTTTATTGAAAAGATGGAGTCCGGTGTAATAATAAAAATAAAATGACGCAAGCGCAAAGGCTGGAATGACTAAAGTCGATATTTGGAAAAGGGGAGTTAGCGTAGAATCACCAAGAACACGGGCTATCAAAGGGGTCAAGAGAAAAAAGATAACTGTCACTACTCCTATTAAGATAATTTGAATCCGAGCAGTTTGTTTCTTAATGACCGGAATTAAGCCTTGCTGCGTTTCGAAAATCTCGCTAAGGTATTTTGACATTGCGGTAGGAACACCCTGTCCAATAAGCACAACGATCATTGTAGTCAGCGTGATAACGATCCCATATCGGCCGTAATCAGAAGGACCCAGAACCCGCCCCATCACGGCATGGATAACATAAGCCGAGAGATTATAGATAATCTCTGAAAGCGTCACCCAAAAAAATGATTTTACCAAAAATCGACTCATAAATTTCTAATTAAAAAATCCAAATATCAAATCAAATCTAAAATAAAAAATTCAAATATTTAGACTTAGTCATTCAGACTTGATTTGAACTTTGAGTTTTATATTTTGGATTTTAAGACCTTGAATATTTCTTCTTTAGCTGCCTCTCCATCAATAACCATTATATCCCAATACTTTGATTTATCTTCATATAACTCTTGTTTTTTTATAAGATATTCAAGCCCTTGATCCGGCTTTCTTTCCCTTTGCATAATTTTTTCAGGGTTCACTTTGAGATAAATCGCTAAGTCGGGCCGTGGAATAAATTTCTCCGCGAATAGCGTTTTATTATTCCGCGAAAGAAAATTTATATTCACGACGCTGTCATAAAAATACCGGTCACTGATGATGTAATCTGCATCTATTTTCTTAACTAATTTTTTAAATCTGCAAATATCAACAAGTAATGAGATTTTCCGAAGTTGAATTTGAAACCAATTAGCCTGTGTCGCGCTTTTTTCGACTCCACTATTTCTTTTTTTCTTATTTAATATTCTATTAAATATCGAAAACTGAACTGCGTGAAAATAATAAAAAGACTTGCCTTGTGATTCAAGATATTTTTTTAGAAACTCGATTTGAGTTGATTTTCCCGAACCATCCAGCCCGGAAATGGTAATAATTTTCATATTTAGGCCATCAAAACCGCTATCGGATCCATTTTTGCCACGACTTTAATTATTTTATTTTCGGTCATTCCGGCGATTACTTCTTCCACGTCTTTATAATGCGAACTGTCCTGATCGATAATCTGCCGAGATTTCGCGTTAAAAAGCTTTACTTTGCTTTTTTTCATCTTCTCCATCAGCTCTTCGCGATTTTTCGGAACGACGCCTTGCTTTTCTTTCGCTTTTCCGGTACCATGGCTGGCCGAAAAGAAGGTCGCATCATTTTCGTCGGTACCGACGCCAAAATAAAAAGGAGTCGCCATCGAAGACGGAATGAAAATTGGCTCACCTGTTTCGGCATGCAACGGATTGACGAAGGCTGATCCTCCGTCAAGTAATTTTCGCATTCGTTCGGGGCCATTCGCGCGACTAGCGCCATTACGATGCACCAGGACTTTCTCCCCGTAATGGGTTTCCTCTTGCACATGGACATGCGGCATGTCATAAATGAGCGGCAGCTCGAAATCTTTTCCAAAAACTTTTTTCACGGTTAAACGAATATGCTCAGTCAGAATCGAGCGGTTGGCAAAACCGTGGTTTGCGCTGGCTCGATGGGCAGTCATATACATTCTCCCCAATTCAGACTCGCTGTCGATCGAGTAAAACTCTTGCTTGTTCCTCCAGGCTGGAATTTCACGCCTTAGTTGTTCATGAACGGGGTTATTTTTTTTCAAAAAACCTCTCCGCCCCATTTCAAGGACAATCTTTTGGCTGCGATGCTCTTTTTCCTTGGGAGTATAAAAATATGAAGCATATTGACCGAGCATTCCTGATCCAGTATGCATCAAAAATAGATACTGGCCCTTTTTGATGCCCAGCTTGTTTGCAACATCTTCATCTAAAATATCAGCGACTTTCATTAAATCCAAAAAATGGTTTCCGGCGGCGCCTAAAATTCCCAGTCGCAATTGAGCAATCCGCAAAAAAGTCCTTGGGATCGAGTCGAGTATATCTTTTTCGCTGGGAATTTCATTGAAAAAGTTCCCACCGTTAAAAATATATTCGTATTCACTCGAATCAATTTTCAGTTTTTCGAGAATTGCCTTCGTTCCGCGACGGCAGACGTCCACCACAGTATCAATGTCCACTCGGGTTCCAACATATACTGCTGTAGGAATTACTTTAATAAGCTCTTCAAAAAGCTTGTTAACTGCCTTACCGTCCAAATCATTCTCTCCAAAAGGAGTACTGATAAGCCGCATACCACAATTTGGCGCCGTATCCATTGCCTGAGGAAGAAAAAATCTTCTGGTCGCTACCGCTGAGCCGGTGGGATTTTTGCGGCCTTTTTTGGAATGCGTGTCCGAGAGCGCAGCAACATGATGGAAAACATGCGGGTCGCAAGCGACATTGGCTAATTCCTCAATCGTAGCCGTGCCGGGCATCAAAACATCCGAAACAGGGAAGACTACAGGCACTTTCATATTGCCAACCGGTTCGATTATCCTTTTGTGCTCGCCGACTTTTTTCAGTACGTACTCACTCATTTTTGTAGATAATGCATATATTATCATGCTTAGTAGCGTGATAATACATGTGACTCTTAATGTTTACTGCCACCAATTTCCAAGTAAATTTTTTCGTATTCTCCGACTATCTTCATTATATCAAAATTTTCCCGGACGAACCTCATGCCTTTTCCGCCAAGTTCGTTTCGAACTTCCGGATTCTTGTATAAGTGTAAAATTTTTTCCTTGAGCGCTTCCCGATCGCCCGGTTTAATCAATATACAATTGCTGTCGTTCAAAAAATATTTCAACCGCTCCAAACTACTCGCGATCATCGGTTTTTCACAGGCCATAGCTTCGATCACTGCCAGGGGAATATCAAATTTTCCATCCATAGTCCTTACCGGAAAGATCGAAACATCCGAAAGATTATAAACATCTGGCATCTCAAATTTTTGATCGTCGAAAAAGAGCACTCTATCTAATATCCCTGCAATTTCCAATCGCTTTTTCACCTCTTCTTTTTTCCGTGCGTCCTTTTCATTCTTTATCCGGCAAGCCAGCTGCAGTTTGAAACTGCTATTTTCATCCGCGAGATCCAAAAAACAGCTGATCACATCCTCTATGGCGCCCAAACGAGTATATTCTCCCGTGAAATTTATAACGAAGTCTTGGCTAGTAATTCCATATTTTTCCATTAATACGGCACTCTTCTCTTGAGGGCTATACTTGCTCACATCAATTCCCGGATAAACGCGGCGAACATCGCTAATTCCGGTTTTTTCAATTTTTTCACGGGCATAATCGGAATAGGTAATAATTAAATCGCCAAAGAGTATTTTTTTGAAATCATCCTCCTTGTATAAATCTTCGCGCAAAGTGGCAACCGTTTGGATTATTTTTGAGTTCTTGGTTTTAATAGCGCGCTTGATAAAAAAAGAATTTATCTTAGTGGGCGTGAAGAGCGAATGAATAATGTCAAAGCCATCCATCTTTTTGAGAAACCAAAATAATTTTATTTTTTGCGCTAGATTCAGCTTGGGGGATGAGTATATGGGATGCTGGATGACATTTTTAGGCAGATTTTCCAAAGCCCCACAGGTCAGAATGTGGATTTCCGCGTTATGTACGTTATTTGCTAAAGTAAAAGCGAAGTTTTTCGACCCTTCGTCCCAGGGCGGACAAATCGGGCGAGTCAGCAAAAGAATTTTCACAAAAAATCCTGTAATTGGCAATTTAAAGTTTGTAATTCGGACATTTTATATCCAAATTACCAATTACTGATTACGAATTACCTTGTTAATCTTATATTCGGAACTGTCCAGTATTACATCGACAATGACATTTGGCGCGCTGACTGATTCCCTTGCTTCCTGCAATTTCATTTCGTATTCCTGAGGTGGCGCGACGGTGACTTTGCCTCCAGCCGGCACTTCAGTTTCCCCGGTACTGACTGCTTCTCCGTTTATCTGATAACTATACTTGTAATTTTCATCCGCTCCCTGATGATTCTCAATCGTAAAATCCGCAGAATTATCAGAGGGCTTGCTGAAATAAACTACACTCCAGCTTTTGCCATAGTCATAGTTATGATTCAGCGATTCAATCATGAAGAGGACCGCGATACCCGCGATAAAAAGTATAATGGTTGCGATAATGATTATTTTGCTTTGCATACAGGTTAATTTTTCTTAAAAACCGAGATATAATTCGACGCGTAAACTTTTGAGAAGCTTGGATACTTCTCGAAACTCATGCCCTCCAGCTGAGCGTTAAGAACGACATAATCAACTCCCGTGTCGGATAGACACGCTTTTCCGGTGTCATTTTCAGGATCATCAATGATGTCGCGCGTGCAGATTTCGCGCGGTTTTGTTGGATCGACATAGCGCGAAAGATTACCTCGGCTTAGCGGATATTTGTAATCTTTCATGAAAAAAAGTTTGTAGAAAGAGTCTCCGGCGATATTTATGTGATCTTTGAGTATAATATCTTTTGAGGTATCGACGTTCTTTGATAAGAATTCCGCCGAGTGATATGTTTCCATGATTTCCTGGAATTGGTTCTTTGACTTGAAGGCATCCGCGCTGTCCGAAAGTCCGTTGGTGATGATGAAAAACATCAGCGCGTATAACAGAACTGAAGCAAAAAATTTTGAGGCTGATTTTCTGAACAGTTCAAAATATTTCACCAACGCGTAAGCCGAAAGAATAGAAAAGGGAAGAAAAAGATAATTTCCAACTCGGTCGCTCGGAATATTTATAAGGAGCAAATTGGGTTTATAGGCCATAACCAGGCTTATTATCACCCAGCCCGCCGCGAAGGATATCCAATATTTTTTTGGTTTCCAGGCAAGTACTGCTATCAAAAGCATTCCTAAAGCTCCCAGGATCAGGCGCCCACTGCCGGCGTTCATCTCAATTTGATTTAGATTTAAGCCTACTCTGGTTATTTTTGTGGGCGCTCCGGTAGCTTGGCTGACGGCGGACGGGTTGAAGTACGACGGCATAAATACAAAAATGAAGAAAATTAGCGCGATCAGTAGGACTGCGATGGGAAAAGGGCGCGCGAATATTTTGATCCAGGCAAGGATAATATTGAAAATTCCGCGAAAATTGACCGCCAGATAGAAAAATATTATTCCGGCTATCGAAAATAATAAAATAAACGAACTCAAGTGGTGCGTGTAGAGAATACCTATAAGACTGAAAAGAAAAAGCCCGCCAAAAAAGCTGTCCTTCTCGGCCAGCGCTCGATAGAGAAAATAAAGAACGACCGGAATCAGCATGTCGCCGATTATATTCCCAACGACTCCACCGCTTACATATTTTCCTTGCGGAGCGTTTATGGCATACAAAACCCCCGCGACAAGAAACATCACTGCGGTAATATTTTTATTTTTAAATAATCTGGCGGCCAGAATCACAAGCGTGAAAATACCGGCAATATTCACAAAAAGCAACAGGAGCGTGGGCATAGCTGTCATGAGGCCGACTCCGGACAGAAGATTAACTGCCGCAAAAATAATATGTTCGCCGATAATAAAGTCGGGCATTCCGTAGACCGGTAATTTTCCGCTGTCGATAATCGTTTGCGACCAGTACATATGATGTCCAAGATCCGTGGCGGAAGGAACTATCGTATCCGAGAGATAAGCTACGCGGATGAAAACGGCCACAAAAATTGAAAGCAGGATAAAAATTGTCTGCCAATTCGAAAAATTAAAAAGATTATCCGGCTGCAAATCAGCTTCCTTATTTTTTTCTCCTCGGGACTTAAATCGATACTGATAAGCAATAAACCCGATTAAGCAAAAAATGATAATCGATCCCAGGAGAATAACGCCTTTAATCGGAATGTCAAAGCGGTTCAAAATGAAGCAAATCAAATCGATGATTATTATACTGAAGGGTACCGTCAATACCGCTCTTTCAAAAAATGAGATTTTCGCATTCGATCTTCCAAAAGCCGCGAGCATAAAAAATATGCCTGGCAGCACCAAGATAATCGGAAAAACTACAATTAGTTTTAGGATATCAAAAATCATATCGCTTAAATTCTAGCGCGCGCCTGCAAGAACTTCCATATATTTTTTCGCGATAACATCCCAGCTGAAATTGCGAGTCGTATAGTTTTTGGCCCGCTGGGAAAATTCCGCGCGAGATTCGTCGTCTTCAAGAATTCTGGTTATGGTTCTTACGTATTCTTCCACGTTTCCCGGCTCAATCAGGAAACCATTTTCTCCATCCGTAATGGCATCCTGGAGCCCTTCAAGGCGGGAAGCCACTACAACTCTTCCGCAAGCCGCACCCTCGATGGCATTAATCCCAAAGCCTTCCATTGAGCCCTCTATTTTGACATTCGGAGAAATAAATAAATCAGCGGTATTGAAGAGAACTTTCATGTCCCGCCAGAGAAGATTTGTCAGTAGGACAACTCTGCTTTTTAGTTTATTATCAACCACCGCTTTCTGGCAAATCGGATGAATATTCTCGTCTCCCGGAGTCTTTTTTGCCACAACCCCGCCCGCCGCGACCAAGATATAATTTTCTGGAAGCTTTGGCATGACTTCCTCAATAAACCAGTCCGTGCCCTTGTGCTTGACATATCTTCCTACGCGAACAATTGCTTTTTTCTCGTCGAGACTCATGCCTATCAGATTTTCCAGCTCCGATCTCCCGTGCTTTTCGCATATATCCTTTGGATCAACACCATTTGGTATGAAGACACATTTATCTCTTAAAATACCTGATTTTACGGTTTCTTCAATCGTGCTGTTTCCGACCATAACCAGCTTGTCTAAGCTTTTTAGAGCTGGAATATTTATGGACCGATATACTCTCCCAAGGAGTGACTTTTTGCGGGCATAGGTAATATCCAGCCCGTGGATGATTGAAAATACTTTTTTCCGAGGATAAAAAAATTTTAGCATTCTTCCGATAGGGGATAGTACGCCATCGCCCAGAATTATCGCGTCAAAACGGGAGGCAAAAAACAAACCTGCCAAGCCCGCCCACGGCAAAAAAAACGGTAAGTTTCTCTTACCCTTTTTGTTGGCGATTATTTTCACGTCTGCAAAGGACTTGAGAGCATTGGCTAGACCGTAGTTCTGATTTTCAATTCCGCCAGTCACAGGAGGGTAGGCGCGCGAAATGAATAAAATTCTCATTTCTTGTATTTTTCTTTTTTAAACATATACATCTGCTCCTCCGTTAATTTTCGATTTGATTTTATCATATCGGCGATAAGCGCAAAAACCAGGAATTGAAAGCCGACCACAAAGAGGAAAAAGGAGAGAAGGATGTAGTTCCGATAAGTTGTAATCTGAAAAGTAAGGAAGTAATGATAAAGGAAAAATAAAAATACGACCAAAGAAACAGCTATCAGGAAAAAGCCTGGGCTCCCGAAAAATTTCAGCGGGCGCACATCGCGGACAGCCTTCAGAATTATTTTGAAGCCATTGGCTATGAACTTCCAGATGGATTTTGTTATTTTCGGCTCTCTGTCCGCAAAATAGGTCACGGTCACAGGAACCCACATTAATTTGAGATTTTTGCCTATCGCGTCAATTATGGTTTCCTGCGTGTAAGTGAAATTCATATTAGTGAGATTCAACCGCAAAAGCGTTTCACGGCTATGCGCGCGAAAACCACAGGTCAGATCCTCCGTCTTGTAGTTAAGAAAAAAGCCTACCATTTTAGCGGCTAAACGATTGAAAAAATTCCTGACCATGGGCATATCCTTCGCCTTATGTTTTCCGAATCTATTAGCAATCACCATATCGCTCTTCCCATCGAGTATGGGAATAAGCAGCTTGGAAATATCATTGGGATCAAATTGGCCGTCGGCGTCAATATTTACCATAATGTCAGCCCCGTTTTCCAGAGCACTTTCCACGGCTCTTTTGAAAGCATAGGCGAGTCGACGATTAGGCTTATAGGACACAATAATATCCGCCTGCGAAGCACGCGCCTTTTCAAAAGTTCTGTCGGTCGATCCATCATCAACCACTTGAACTAGTTTTTCCGAGATAATTTTTCCTTTGCCATTGGCGTAAAATTCGGAAGCAAAACTGGCGCGAATATTCTCGATTATTTCGGAAATTTTATCTTCTTCGTTATAAGCCGGAATATTTACAATTAAACGCATAATTTATGCCTTATTTAAGCTATTTAAAGGCTCTTACAATTACAGACCTAACTATAGCATAAATGCCGAAAAAAATCGAGTAAAATGACGGGAGTTTCCGCTTGACAATATGAGCTAAAGAACTCATTATAAATCGAAACCTTTATCGCGATAAAGGAGTAATTTAAATCTTGCTTTGGAGGCTAGACAGCAAATGAATAAATATAACGGCAATCTACTGGTCGATAAGACTGCATACCTAGTTCTATTTATGCGATCATTGTATTCTAAATCCGATTCATTAGCCTCTAGGTTTGCGCAATTCCTGGATGTAAATGAAATCATGGCAACGCATGTTTTGGAGCATGTAAGGGCCAAATGGCCATTAGCGAATTTTTCCATGATCGCCGATAAGACGGAAGAGATCCGACATGGGATTTATTTATTAAGTCCAATCATTGAAGTTAGGACACTGGTCACGCAAATTCTTGCATATGCGCTTGGCTTTAACCATATCTGTGGCCTTGGCGCCGGGCTATCGCCCTCCCTTATTGAAATGGCCCAGCAAAGCAACAAGATAGCATTTCATACGGATCTTTCTATGGATGTTTTAAAACATCTTGAAGTCTTTATAGAAGGAGAATTCCAAGGGAAAATTCCTTGTAACCTTGTCCTACATCCACTGGATATCCTAAATAAGTCTAAGATGCGGGAATTATGCCGAATATTACGAGGATATTGCGTATTTTTTTATACCGAGGGGGTGCTCCAATATTTTAACCTCGGCATGAAAGACCAATTTTTCGATGCAATTACGATGGTCCTCTCAGAGTTGCCTGGTAGCATCTTGGTGACCCAGGATATCCGGTCTAAGAAAGACGTCCAAAGTATTCTCAGCCTGGATGAGACAGCTCGCTTGGTCGTCGAGCTTGTGGCTGGGATGACTGGCGTGAAGATTATCAAAAACTCCTACGATAGTCATCGGGATGCCGAAGATAATATCCTCCGAGGGCGCAATCTGAAGATTCAAACCCTACGCCCGTTTGACTTAATCGGCGATAGAGTAAGCGAGCTCAACTCATTGAATCTTCCCGGCATTGACGCTGAACGAACTATCGAGAGACTCAAGGATCGGCGGATCTATGTTATTTCGTCGGCTAAGTAGTACTGAGCACAGCCGTAAATTGTGGCGTCTTGAAAATAAACCCCCAAGGCGCCTTTTTCATATTAAAATCTGCTTGTTAAAAACTCCCTAATACTATAGAATTTCATTATGAAAATTGGCATTAATGCTTCGTTTTTAAGAAAGTCGGACACGGGAATCGGGCAGGTGACCAGAGGCTTTATTGAAAATCTCATAAAATCTCACCCTGAAGATAATGAGTATTTTTTATATTTGGAAAATGACATTGATTTGGATTTGCCAAAAAACTTTAGAAAACGCATCTCCTTGCCAAAAATTTACGGACGGGACGACCTTATCCGAAAAATATGGTGGGAAAAACTTCTTTTGCCAAGAATGGCCGCCAGGGACAAATGCGAACTTTTTATTTCACTTTATCAATCACCGACGATACTTAAAGGCATCCGGCATAAAATGCTTGTTCATGACATGGTTTGGAAAATTTTTCCGGAATATCTGGATAATTGGCGAAAAAAGTTTTATGCCTCATTGATTTGGCGAGGCGTGAAAAAAGCCGACGAAATTTTCGCAGTATCCGAATGGACCAAGCGGGATATTCATAAATATCTGAAAATTAAAGCGCAGAGCATAAAGGTGTCCTATCCTTCCATAAGCGCGGAATTCGCCGGGGAAAAAGACCCCCAGTCTGACAATAAAATTCTTGATAAATATGACATTTACGGAAGATACGTTTTTTACGTGGGTGGATTTGATTTTCGGAAAAACATCCCTGATCTTCTCGCGGCTTTTCGGGAAATGCTTTCCCGATATCAATTCGGCGATATTAAACTGGTTCTTGCGGGCGATGACAAATCAAAATTCAGCCCGCTGTTCTCCGACCTCAAAAAAGAGATCAAAACGGCTGACTTAAAAGACAAAGTGATTCTTGCTGGGTTCGTCCAGCAAAAAGATTTGCCGGCTCTTTATCGAAATTGCGATCTTTTTGTTTTTCCGTCAATCTATGAGGGCTTCGGGCTGCCGGTCCTTGAAGCTATGACTAGCGGAGCGCCCGCCGCGGTTTCAAAGTCATCATCACTTCCAGAGGTAGGCGGCAATGCTGTTTTATATTTTAATTCTCATGACACAGAAGAAATGGCCAGAGTAATGGCCAAGGTTCTGAAAAACGGGAAGCTGCGACGAAGTCTTTCGGAAAAAGCTGAAGCGAGGTCGAAACGATTCAGTTGGGATGCGTTTAACAAAAATATTATTGGCTGCTAAAACCTTTTTTATTCCTCGCGACATGCTAAACTTAAAATTATGCTGAATGAAATTACAAGCGCGCTAAAAAATATTTTTAAACGGGAGCTCGTGATTCTCTGGCTTTTTAGCTTGTTGCTGTCAGCTGCGATTATTACGCTGTCTTTAAAAAATAAACTTCCTCTCGGAAAAGGCGACTTCACCTTTATATCCATCCTAACTTTGCTCGTCGCGCTTTACCGTCCGCGCTGGATTTTTTTCCTATTTATAAGCCTAATTCCACTCGAAAACATCATTTTGGTTTCCGATTTTCTGCCGCTTCAACTTCGGCCTTACCAATTTTTGGAAGCGATATTAGTTGCGGCCATTTTTATCCTTTGGCTTTCGAAGCGATTGGATTTCAGAATTCTAAAACCCAACTGGATGGACACAGCTTTTTTTTCTTTAATGCCGTTGAGTTTATTGCCGCTACTTTCCTCAACCTTCAAGGCATTAAATGTAAAAAACAGCTTAATTCTTCTTTCCTTTGTGCTTTTATACTTTCTAATCAGGAATTTTGTGAGGAATAAAAGCGACCTCATAAAAACTTTTGCTTTTTTCGTCGGATCATATCTAGTTGTTGTCAAATACGGATTCTATCAGGTGCTAGCCGATAAATTCGGCTTCAAATCATTTGAAGTTATGTTTGGCCGCCCGAATTCCACTTTTGCCGAACCCGACTGGCTGGGAATTTTTCTTTGTTTTTCTCTGGCAGCCTTCTTGTCAGTAGCTTATTATCTCTCGACCAAACGCGGCGAAATAGAATACTCCGGCTGGCTGAAATTTATAACTCACCTATTTATCTTTTCAGCCCTTCTCCTCGCGATCCTCACTCTTTCGCGGTCAACCTGGATTGGAATTGCAATAGTATCGATATTTTTTATCTTTTTAATACCCGGTCTTGGCAAAGAAAAGGGAAGCTGGTTCAAATTCTCCTACGGAAAATCAGCAGAGCAGATAGCAATATTTCTGATTATCCTTCTCATTTCTATTTTTTTGATAAGAATCTTTAATCTTTCGAAATTCGATATTTTTGACCGAGCCAGATCAACCGCCACCAGCGAGCAAAAAATAACTGTCGCCTGCGCGCCAGGGTCCAGCATTCCCGAATCGGTTGCGACTGCGGACGAGCTGAATAAATTCGGTTGCCAGCACATTAATCTGGAAGATATAGCCAGCTATAAGTCGCGGGGAAAAATGATAGCCCAAATCTACAGAAAAGATCCGAATGTAATGACCAGAAGCGCAATCTACAAACAAAGTTGGGAGATTATCAAAAAACATCCTATTACTGGCGTAGGCTACGCATCCATAACGCAATCATTGGGCGCGGACGAACGAGGCGCAGGCCTTAATGAAAGCAATATCTTTCTGCAAATTTGGGCGGGCAGCGGACTATTTGGCCTGATAATTTTCGTTTCCGTAATCGGTTTTTTATTCGTATATTCTTTCCGCCGCATTTCTCCAATTTGCCCTTTAAACAAAATCATTAGCTGCCCGACTATAAAAGGCGAATTCGAGAAGACGCTTAATATCTTTCTGGTTTTAGGCGTCATTTCGCTCATCATACCCAATTTGTTTAACGCCGGACTTTTTATGGGAACTTTCTGGCTGGGTATGGCGACCGTTGTTAGCGCCAAAGATTTAATTATCGGCGCTGATCCGCTTTAATACGCCCTTTATTTGCAAGTTATTATGAAAATTGGGATCGATATCAGGCTAATAGGCAAAAATCAAACCGGTAGTGAGGTTTATTTTTTCAATTTGGTGAAAAATTTGGCTGTAATTGATAAGGACAATGAGTATCATCTTTTTACGGACCGGGATCCCGCCAGCGATAAGCAGTTAGCAGGGGAGTTGGAAAAGCTCAGTTTGGGGAATAATTTCAGGGTTGAATTTGTGGGAAATAAAGACAAATTCAGCTGGAATCTATGGCAGCTTCCCATGCATCTTAAAAAAAATCCAGTGGATGTTTATCACACCCAATATATAACTCCGTTCTGGCTTCCCCGGAAAACAAAGCTAGTGACTACTATTCATGATATCTCTTTTAATTATTTTCCGGAATTCATCAAGAAACTTGATCTATTTTTTTTGAAGACTTTTATTCCGAGAAGCATTCGCAGAGCCGATCGAGTAATCGCCGTGTCGGAATATTCCAGAAAAGATATTATAAAATATTATCAAGCGCCGGAGGAAAAAGTGGCGTCGATATGCAACGGAATTGACTTCGACAGCTACAGTGCGAACTTCAGCAATCAGGAAAAGGAAGAGGTTAAAAATAAATATAAATTGCCTGAAAAGTTTTTGCTATATCTCGGCACCCTGCAGCCCAGGAAAAACATTCCGGCGCTCATTGAGGCCTACCGGATACTGCTTGGTAAATACGGTCATAGGGAACTGAAACTGGTTATTGCAGGAGACAAAAACGCGCATAATTTCGACAGAAAAATCGATGATTTAGTCGGAAAAATGGAGCTACAAGACGATATTATTTTTCCGGGCTGGATTGAGGAGCCAGACAAGCCGATTTTATATAAATTGGCCGATTGTTTTGTATTTCCGTCGCTCTACGAGGGATTCGGATTTCCTATTCTTGAAGCAATGGCATCCGGCACGCCCATTGTCTCTTCGAATGAAACTTCTTTGCCGGAAATCGGGAAGAACGGCGCGCTTTTTTGTGATCCGCAAAATTACGAGCAATTTGCCGAAAATATTGACCAAGTACTCCGAGACACAAAGGCCAGGTCCGTTCTGATCGAAAAAGGACTGGCCGTTTCCCAACAATTTTCCTGGCAGACAACAGCCAGAAAAACTCTTGAAATTTACTTGAGCTTAAATAAGTAGCAGATATCTGTAGCACAGGTATTTCTGTTGCATTGCCATCCCTCAAATAGTATAGTATACTCATTGAGGATTTCTTGATCCGAGTATTTTTTGTTTAAAATTTCACGCATTTTCTATGGGCGTATTTTCGAGAAAAGCCGGCAGGCAAGATGGGTTCCCAAAGAAGAAAAGACTTTATAAAAGAAGATGGTTTAAGGCACTCATCATATTGATACTGCTTATAGTTGCCGCCGGAGGATTTGTGATGTACCGAGCAGGTATGACTCTCAGCCAAATTTCAACTAAGGATGGATTTTTAAAAAGCATTTGGAATTCGATTCCGGTAGTTGGAGGCGTAAACGAGCTCCAGGGACAAAGTGAAGGACAGATAAACGTGCTCTTGCTCGGAATGCGCGGAGAAAAAATTCCTGGCGGGGGGCTGCTGGCTGATTCTATCATGGTCGCCTCCATTAAACCGAATGAAAATAAAATTGCCCTGATTTCAATTCCCAGAGATCTTTATGTCACCATGCCGGGAAGCTCCACTCAGATGAAAATAAATGCTGTTCATGCCTACGCAGAAGAAAGAGGAGAAAACCAAGGGCTCGACGCGATGAAAAAAATCGTAGGAGAAGTTACAGGGCTTCCAATCCACTATGCGGTGCGCATCGACTTTGTGGGATTTGAAGAACTGATCAACAAGCTGGGAGGAGTGGATGTTTATCTGGACAAACCTTTCTCTGAACCTACTCAATTCGAAGGGGAAAATGCTCTGGATTTCTCCTTGCCAGCCGGGAAAAACCATATTGACGGCAACAAAGCCTTGTTCTTCGTGAGAGCTCGTTATGCATCTTCTGATTTCGAACGGGCAAAAAGGCAGCAGCAGGTGCTTATTGCCCTGAAGGATAAATTTTTGAGCCTGGGAACCTTATCCGATTTTGGAAAAGTTAACGATATTTTAACAGTACTGGGAGCGGATGTTCGGATGGATATGGATGTTTCCGAAATGAAAAAATTCTATGAGCTCGCCCAAAAAATGCAGGATCCTCAGATAAAGCAAAAGGTTTTTGACACCACTGATGAAGGCCTCCTATATTCATCGAGGGCCGATACTCCCGAGGGAAAAACCTACATCCTTCTCCCTCAAGGCGGAAATTATGACAAAATTCACGAGGCCTGCAAGAATATCTTCAACTAAACTCAAAATGGACAAGGATTTATCGATAATTGTGACGAGCTACAAGAATCCTACGGTTCTTAAGCTCTGCCTGGAATCCTTAAAAAAGAATATATTCGAGCTGGACTACGATATTCATGTTATGGACAGCGCTGCTGAGGAAGATACGGAGATGATGATGCGGGAAGATTTTCCGGAATTCCAATACCATCCTTTTGCAGAAAATGTCGGATTCGGATACCTGGTCAATCAGGGGATCAAGAGATCAAATGGGCACTATGTCCTTGTTCTCAACGCAGACATAATAGTCGAGAAAAAAGCCGTTAATCTGCTCCTGGAACATCTCAAAAAAAATCCGGAAATAGGATTGATAGGGCCAAAACTTCTGAATTTTGACGGACATCTGCAGTATTCCTGTTTCAGATTTTACACACCGCTGGTCATATTGCTTCGGAGGACATTCTTTGGAAGGCTTAAATCCGCGAGAAGGAGAGTCGATGATTTTTTGTATAAAAACTTCGACCACGACAAAATAATTGAAGCGGATTGGATTATGGGCTCGGCAATGATGACCTCTCGAAACGCGCTGAAGAATATTGGCCTGATAGTGGAAGATTTTTTTATGTATTTTGAAGATGTGGATTGGTGCCGCAGATTTTGGGAAAATAATTTGAAAGTCGTGTATTTCCCTTATGCTAGGATGTTCCATTACCATGGCAAAGGATCTGCAAGCCGAAACGTTTTTGGCGCCGTGCTCTTTAATCACCTGACTCGCAACCACATCCGAAGCGCCGCTAAATATTTCTGGAAGTATTTGGGAAAACCTAATCCCCATATAGTTTGAAACAAATTTTATGCCAATTGAACCACAAACGGAAAACTTAGACCAGCAGCCAGACGAGAAGCTCACTTTATTACATAGCCAAAAATCTGGCTTCAGAAAAAACTTTAAGATTTTTATTGTCGCAATTTTATTATGCGTCAGCTTTTATGGCGGCGTGACTTATTCCAGTTATAAGACCTCTCGGAGCAACAGTTCGACGTCGTCCATTGGAAACCTTTTAGCTAAGAATAATGCAAACAAAAACCAGCCAAGCGACGTTGATTTTAGCCTTTTCTGGGAGGCATGGAATCTGGTAAACGACAAATACGTCGACCAGAGCAAGCTCGATAAAAACAAGATGGTATACGGAGCAATTTCCGGGATGATTAAGTCCCTCGGTGACCCGTTTTCAAGCTTTATGAATCCGGAAGAAAGCCAGCAGTTTTCGGATGATTTGCAAGGAACTTTTGAGGGTATCGGCGTGGAAATTGGAATGAAAAATGAGATATTGACAGTCATTGCGCCACTCGAAGGCACTCCAGCGGAAAAAGCCGGCCTGAGAGCGGGAGACAAGATACTTAAAATCGGAGATAAATTAACCACCGATATGACAGTCGATGAAGCAGTCTCGATGATTCGAGGCCAAAAAGGCACGGAAGTCGCCATTACCATTTTGCATGATAAGAGCAATAATCCAGTCGAGGTCAAAATAACTCGCGAACAGATCAACGTTAAGAGCGTTAAACTGGAATTTAAAGGTGATAATATTGCGGTAATTAAAATAACCAAATTTGGCGATGACACTACTTCGGAGATGAGTAGGGTCGCAAACATTGCCGTCTCACAGAATGCGAAAGGAATAATATTAGACCTGAGAAACAACCCGGGCGGATATTTGGAAGCTGCGGTTGACGTTTCTTCAAAATTCATACCCAAAGGCAAAGTTGTAGTTTCAGAAGAGGAGAGAAACAGCGCTAAGCAAGATTACGTAGCTCGAGGAGGCGATATTTTAGGCAATTTGCCAGTGGCAGTGCTGGTAAACAGCGGGAGCGCAAGCGCGTCAGAAATTACGGCTGGAGCATTGAGGGATGAGCTTGACGCGCCACTTATCGGGAAGAAAACTTTTGGAAAGGGATCGGTTCAACAGCTGGAAAAATTAAGCGAAGGCTCCAGTGTAAGAATTACAATTGCCCGCTGGCTTACTCCGCGCGGTGACTATATAATGGAGAAGGGAATTGACCCGACTATCGATGTAGACTTCACTGATGATGACTACAATAACAACAGGGATCCCCAGATGGACAAAGCCCTGGAAACAATTAAAGCTAAAATTGGCAAATAACAGCGGCATTTTCAAAAATTTAAAAATAGGTTATACTAAAGAAAAGACAATGCTATGAAGGTAGTTTTAACTAAAAAAGTGGACAATCTTGGAGGGGAGGGAGACATAAAAGAAGTAGCCGATGGATACGGCAGGAATTTTCTTATTCCGAAAGGTTTTGCGGTCGAAGCGACCAAGCAAAACGTCGCCTCAGCAGATGCCAATAAATCCAGAAAAGAAAAGGACGCGAAAATGGAATTGCAAGAAGTGCAGAGTCTTGCTGAACAACTGGAGGGACGGGAACTATACATGAAAGTCAAAGAAAAAGATGGGATATTGTTTGGATCTGTTAACGAAAAAAATATAGCCAAAGAACTCAAAAATGAAGGTTTGAAGGTTGAAGCAGCTAATGTGAAGATTGACGAACCGATAAAGGAAATGGGCGATTATGATATCCGAATCGAACTCGACCATGGCCTCGAGGCAAATTTGCGGCTGATATTAGTGGCTGAGGAAAATTAACATAAGATTAAAAATTTCAAGCGTGCCTTTAGGGGGTATCTGTTTGCCACCCTAATTTTTTTTAATTTATTGTTATGAAAAAACCCAAATACATATTTGTTGTCGGCGGCGTGATGAGCGGCGTTGGGAAAGGCATCACTACGGCCTCGATAGGAAATATCCTGCAATCGAAAGGCTTCCGGATTACTACCATGAAAATCGACCCCTATCTGAACGTTGACGCGGGAACAATGAATCCAACGGAGCATGGAGAGGTTTTTGTTTTAGATGACGGGATGGAAACCGACCAAGACATGGGACATTACGAGCGTTTTATTGGCCTTACCTTACCCAGCACCAATTATATGACTAATGGGATGGTTTATAAGGCCATCATCGACAGAGAGCGATCTATGGGTTATGGCGGGCGTTGCGTAGATGTTGTTCCGGATGTACCGAAAGAAATTATCCGCCGAATTCAAAAAGCCCAACAAAAATCCAAGGCCGACGTGATGTTAATCGAAATAGGAGGAACAGTTGGGGAATATCAGGGCCTGCTGTTTATTGAAGCGGGCAGAATGCTGCGCCTGAGACACAGGGATGATGTGATGTTCGTCCTCGTAAGCTATCTCCCGATTCCCTCCATGATCGGAGAAATGAAAACCAAGCCGACCCAATACGCAGTAAGATCGCTGAATGCCGCCGGAGTGCAACCGGACTTGATCGTAGCTAGATCTGCGCTTGCCCTTGATAAAAAGAGAAAAGAAAAGCTAGCCGATCACTGCAATCTGAAAGAGGATGATGTTATCAGCGCTCCCGATGTCGAAAGCATCTACGAAGTCCCGCTAAATTTTGAAAAGGATCATCTTAGCGATCGTTTGCTGGCAAAGCTCAATTTAAAATCAAAAAAGAAGGACCTCACCAAATGGAAGGCAATGGTTCAAAATGTTAAGTTATCCAAAAAACCATTGCGCATAGGAATTGTGGGTAAATATTTTGGCACGGGAGATTTCGTTCTTTCCGATGCGTATATATCCGTCATTGAGTCCGTGAAGCACGCTTGTTATAAAAACCACCGAAAACCGGCTATCGAATGGATCAATAGCGAGGAATTCGAAAAAAGCCCCTCCAAACTCAAAAATCTCAAAAAATATTCCGGAATTATCGTTCCGGGCGGGTTTGGAGAGCGGGGAATTGAAGGAAAAATCAAAGCTATCGAATTTTGCCGCATCAATAAAATCCCATACTTTGGGCTTTGTTATGGCATGCAACTTGCAGTAATAGAGTTCTGCCGGCATATTTTAGGCTTTAAGGATGCTCACACCACGGAAGTAAATCGCAACACTGCGCATCCGGTCATTGACATAATGCCCGAACAAAAAAAGAATTTGGAAGACAAAAACTATGGAGCGACAATGCGGCTCGGTGCCTACCCGGCCATAATAAAAAACGGCACCATTGCGCGCCAAGCCTATAGGAGCAATGCGATTTCAGAGCGCCATCGCCACCGCTGGGAAGTTAACCCTGAATATATAGATCTTATTGAGGAAAAAGGCCTGCTGTTCAGTGGCACATCACCTGACAAACGATTGATGGAAATAGCCGAACTGCCAAGAAGCATGCATCCCTTTTTTCTGGGGACACAATTTCATCCCGAATTTAAATCCTCACCTCTGAAACCCCACCCCTTATTTTTGGAATTCGTCAAAGCAGCTGCCAACAAAAAATAGTCAGCCCAAGGCTGACTATTTTTGCTTATTAGCTGCAGGATTCAACTTTAGGAAGAAAATCTTATTCAACGCTTACGTATCGCGCAAGTTCCAGTTTTCCGGTAAATTTTTGTACTTTCTTGGTGGAAAATTTTACAACTCCGTCAGCAATCGCAAATAACGAATCGTCATTTCCTTTTTTGACATTTTTCCCGGGCCTGAATTTTGCACCTCTTTGACGAACAATGATATTGCCAGATTTGACTTTTTGACCGCCAAATTTTTTTACGCCGAGCCTCTTAGAAACGGAGTCACGACCTAGTTGAGTAGATCCACCAGCTTTTCGATGCGCCATAGAATTAAACCTGCCCACAATGCTATGTCTAGCGCTGCGGGCGAGCAAAAAAATAAAATTAAAGTAGAAGATAACAAAAAAAGTATAATCCATTACCACTCTAATGTCAACACAAGACCAGCTTGAATTTGAACTGGAAGTCGATGAAAATGGCTTTTATAAAGCTAGATCTGAAACAAAAAAGAAATCTTTTGGACACAAATTTAAATCCGAATGGCAAAAATACGGAGATAAGTTAATACTCGCAGTTGGAATTGTCTTAATTGCGGCTATCTCTTTTGAAGCTGGTTATTTAAAAGGAGAAGAGGTAAAGGACAGTAATATCGTAATTAATAAGACAGCTCAATCTGCTAATCCGACTGCGCCCGCAGAGGATGCCGCAAAAACTGAAAAGCAGGTAAGTACGGTTTTAAATAGCGCCCCCACAACCGGCCAATCATCCAAAATGAAAGCGGGCTCCGAAGTTAATGAGGCGCCCCTTGTAGATACGAAAAACTGCCCTTATGTTGCCAGCAAAAATTCAAATAAATATCATCTCGCCAGCTGCCAATGGGCGGCTCGGATAAAGTCGGAAAATAAAATCTGCTTTTCTTCCGAAGAAGAAGCGAAGAATAGGGGATACCAAGGTGCGAAATGCTGTATAAAATAGCCAGCTAAAACAAAAACCGTCCTATCGAGGCTACCTTTAATGAGGATTGCGCCTTACTTGCAAAATTATCTTTTTTTCCAGCATATGAGTATCCTTTCGAAGATGCTTTTTGTTTATCAAAAGATACAAAAGCCCGAAGTAAACCAAGGCGGAAATTACTCCGGCCACTACTGCGAAACCAACCATAAGCGGCAGCGTTAAATCAAAAAAAATGGCTTTGCTAAAAAAATATCTTATTCCAGATTCGGTCGCACCATGGAAATTATTTTTCAGGCTTTCGTAATCAATCCCAAAAATCCAGCTCCCAACGGCCGCTGCTAAAGGAAAAACCAGGAATGTCGTCCATATGTTCACCACCCCCAAGCCCGCAAGAGCCGCCAGGCGGTTTAAGCGAAATAGAGAAGATAGGAACAGCGTAGCCAGAACCCCTTCGCCCGGCGTGATTCCCAGAAAAATACCCAAAGCCGCCCCGCCCGCTATCTTGTGGGGAGTATCATTGATCAGGAAGAATTTGCGTATCCAATTTTTTAAATTTTCTTTTAAGCGAGACAAATTCATAGTTCGCGGCTTGCTCGCAACCGATTAAACTTATTTAATTAAGATTATCGCCTATTTTTGACCTTTCTTAATCATAAAACTCTTCGATTCCTTGTCTATTTCCTTGGCTTTCTCGATTTCTTTTTTCACGTTGAAAGGCAAAACCCCTATAATCTTCCTTAGGGCAGTTCCATCCACCTTTAAGATTCCTTCCCATTTGTCGAGCGGCTCCAAGAGTTCGCGTAGTTTGAGGTTGTCATATTTATAAGTTTTTCTAATTGACCGCAAAACACTTCCGGCATCTGAAAAGACCTGATCTATTTTTTCCTTGTCCATGTAATCATTGATCTCCCCTTGAATCCTCCCGATTCGGTCCGTTTTTGATTTTATTTCGTCTTTCAATGAGATATAATCCTGAATCGTTTTTTTTATGTCGACATCCTGCTTTTCTTCTTCTCGGAATTTGTGTTTCCACATCGGGCAAATCTTTTGATATCCGCACCAATCACAGAGACCGGAGATGTCCGGCTCAAAGCTTGACTTGCTTATCTGCTCAATGAGGTCCGAAACCAATTGTTCGCTCTCGTTTATTTGGCTCAGCGTGCGCTGCGAGGTCAGCTTAACGCCATGCTTCAGATAGTACAAACTTACCTTTATCTTATCCAGATTTTCAATCTCTTTCGGGTACCGCTTTAAAAATCCCTTCAAATATAGAGAAAGCTGGAGGTCATTGTCCACTTTTTCCTGGCTGGGAAGCTTGCGCGTGGTCTTGTAGTCGATTATTTCAAACCCATCCTCTGTTTTATCGATTCGATCTATTATGCCCGTTAAAATGTGCTTTTCTTCGCTGGACCCGTGAGCTTCAGCCTTTGCGGGACCGATTTCCACTTGAAATCTGGACTCGAGATCAACAATATTGATTCTTGCAATATCATTTTTTTTATAGTAATCCTGAAGCATTGAAACGCCTTGCGCAAAAGCAGATCGTTCTTCAATCTCGTCGGAAAAAACCTCCGCATTCCAGTTTTTAGAATAAAAATCAAGCGCTTGCTCAAGAGTAGGGGAAAGAATCCCAGGCGTGTGCACAATTTTAAGAGTGTTATGCAAAAGCACGCCAAAAAACTGCTCCTTGGATTTAGGCGTCTTTATTCTGTCTATTATCTGGTATTTATACTTCAGCGGACAAGTCTGAAACGTGTCGAGAGCGGAATAGGAAGTGTTCATAATATTTATATTTTAGAATGCCGGTTCTTAAAATTTAGGTGAAGACCTTGCCGACCCTAGTTAATTTAACTTACCCTTAGCATTCTTGCAAGAATTCGCGATAGGGAATAGTATAATATTGTATGTCCGGTAGTGAAATTTTGATTAATTCTTGATCAAAATAATGCAATATATCGGGCAGAATATAAATGAATTTAGGATTATGTCTATAAAATTTCTATAAACTATAGATCAGAATTCTACTATTGGATATGGCAAAGCGAAGAATTTATCTTGATTACGCCGCAACAACACCTGTAGACCTGGCTGTTTTTTCTGCGATGCGGCCGTTTTTTTCGCAAAAATTCGGCAATCCGATGTCTCTTCATTCCTTCGGGCGGGAAGCGAATGACGCGGTTGAAAAGTCCCGAAAACAGACGGCTGATTTTTTTGGCTGTGAGTCGTCCGAAATAATTTTTACGTCTGGAGCCACCGAAAGCAATAACTTGGCGATAAAGGGCATTACTCTTGCCAGCGCCAAGAAAGACGAGAATGTCGGCATGCCACACGTCATTACTACGCAATTTGAACACTCCTGCGTTCTGAATGCTTGTCGAAAGATTGAGGAACAGGGGATGGCCGAGATAACCTATTTGCCAGTGGGAAAAAACGGGCTAGTTAATATTCAAGATGTTAAAAAATCAATCAAACCGGGAACCATCTTAGTCAGCATTATGTATGTGAACAACGAAATCGGGACAATCCAGCCGATCAAGGAAGTCGGAAAGCTCCTTTCTGAAATCAATGTTTCCGGGAAGCATAGTAAGATATACTTTCACACGGATGCCACCCAAGCCATAAATTACCTGGACTGCAAGGTTGACAGCCTGGGTGTCGATTTGCTTTCCATGTCAGCCCATAAAATATACGGCCCCAAAGGCATTGGATGCCTCTATATCAGAAAAAATACCCCTCTAAAAAGAATCCAAGACGGAGGAGGCCACGAATTCAATATGCGCGCGGGAACTCATAATGTTCCCGGGATAGTCGGGCTGGGATCAGCCATAGCGCTTGCCGACAAACAACGCAACAAGGTTTCCAAAATCGTTGAGAAGATGAGAAACCATTTAATCTTAAGGATCACAAAAGAAATCAGAGGCGTGAAGCTTAATGGAGATAAAACAAAACGAAGTCCAAATAACGCAAACTTCACTTTTCAAGATGTTGAGGGGGAGGGAATTCTTCTGGGCTTGGATATTAAGGGAATCGCAGTTTCAACCGGAAGCGCTTGTTCCGCGGGGAATCTCCAATCGTCTCATGTCCTCAAAGCAATCGGACTTCCAGAAGAGGAAAGCCATGGCAGCCTGCGAGTCACCTTGGGAAAATATACGACAAAGCTGGAGATCGATTATTTTATTGATTCCCTGAAAGAGGTCATTATCAAATTGAGAAAAATAGCAGGGAAGCATGCATAACTAAATACCAATCCCTAAGCACTAAATACCAAAAAATGTATTCGAAAATTGTTATGGATAATTTTATGAACCCGAAGAACCAAGGCCGGATAAAAAATCCGGATGGCGTTGGCAGTGTGGGAAATCCATCCTGCGGCGATATTATGACCGTCTATATCAAAGTAAAAAAGGATAAGCAGGGAGAAGAAACCATCTCCGATATAAAATTTGAAACTTTGGGATGCGCAGCTGCGATCGCGACGTCGTCCATGATCACTCAAATGGCAAAAGGAAAAGATCTGAAGAGCGCCCAGAACATAACCCGCAACGACGTAGCTGAAAACCTCGAGGGCCTGCCTCCGGCTAAAATGCACTGTTCAAATTTGGCAGCAGACGCTTTAAAACGAGCTATAGAGGACTACCAAGGGAAGCCGCAAAAATCAACGCCGAGAAAGAAGACGAGTATGAACGTAAAGAAGAAAAAATAAATTTATTTATACCGTCTCCTATATATAAGACCTCCGCTCCCGGAAGAGAAGCGGAGGTTTTTGTTAAAAGAATAAGAAAATATATTTTAAAAATATTTTATTTTATTCATTATTTTTTGAGAGGGAAGGAGCGGTTGAGGTGCATAGGCAATGTCGCACAATGTAGCTTATGCGACATTGGACCTCTTTCCCGCCAGATACTCTTTCGCCTTCAATACACAGACACAACTCGCCGAATGAGTAATTCTACTTTTTATAACCATATCCACGACCTTTACTAAGGGCACTTTAATGACTTTTAATATCTCTCCTTTGTCGAGACACCTGACTCCCTCCGTCACGTCTAACGCCAAAAACATATAATTCGGTGACTTCACGATCGTCGTAAAAGGATCAACGACCCCCAAACTAATCCACCTAGCGGCTCTTAGGCCAGCTTCTTCTTTCAGTTCTCGCTTTGCCGCTGCGAGCGGAGACTCGCCTTTATTAATACCCCCACTTATCAGCTCGACGGAATTTCGATCAATAGCATACTTATACTCCTTGGCGACATAAGCTTCATTCTTGTCGTTGATCGCAAGGATTGTGGATCCAGCTTGCATTTCCACGACCCCGAAAACACCTTGGTCTCCACCTGGACGAAGAACGCGGTCTTCACGAACAGCCAGCCAAGGATTCTGATAAATCTTTTTTCTTGATAATAATTTATAGAGTCCTCGTTTTTTTTCTTTCACTGAAAATTAAGAAAATAAATTTTAAGCGTGGTTTAATGATAGATGATCATTTGATCAATCGCAGTCGGGCTGTTATAAAGCGCGCCGACATATGCCCGTGTCGAACTCAGAAAAATATTGTCCCCCCAGTATGGATCGTGCACGACATACTCGCCGTTTTTATCTTTGTCATGAATCACCACATAGTGCCCCGCTCCCCTTTTGGTGGCTTTTACAAATACTATCACCGGATTTTTATTTTTTATTTCTTGATCAACAACATCCCACTCAATGTTTCCATGACCCGTGGAAGAAACCAGTTGGACTCCTTTCCATTGTTTCGGCCAAACAATCAAGTCATGATAGAAAATTGACTGCTGGGCCATTACGCCCGGGTCGATACCGATCCCATGATACTTGAGCACCATGGATATCGCCGTTACCGCGCACCCGTAACTTTTCATAAGGGTACTTGAAAAACCGATATGCTGGTCACCCCAACGCGAATCGCGCTGCGAAAAATACCATTTTGTGGAAGCCAGGCCGGATTTTGGCTTCTCAATAGTTGCTTCAACCGCAGCCAGATCGGAACTTTTTTCTTGGCTTAATTCATCAATATCTCCCAATAGTTCTTGCTTTTGCTGTTCGACTCGTGACAAGAGATCTTGATACTTAAGCTCCTCCCCATGCGTCTGATCAAGTAGTTGTTTTTTGGATTCTTGTTCATTATCGAGATATGATTGCTTTTCCAAGATTTTGCCCTGCTGCTCCTTTTGTTCCGCGTTCTTGATTTCCAGCTCCTTTTTTTCGCTTTCAAGTTGATTTTTTATTTCCACTACCCCGGCCAAAACATTATCCATTTTTACTCCCGTTTGCGAAATATAATCAGACTGACTTAAAAATTCCGAAAAACTCGCGTTCCGCAAAACTATCTCCATCGCCGGATCCTGATTATTTTCATAATAAGACTGGATTAGTTGGGATAGAATTTCTTTTCGCTGCCCAATTTCCGCTTCTCTTTCCCCCACTTTCCCTTCAAGATCATTAATATCAAGCGTGGTCTTATCGATTTGATTTTGCAATGCGGCAATATCATTTTCCAGGGATGAAATTTGACTTTCCATCAGTGATATCTGATTTTCAAGCGTTTGAGCCTTATCTTGCTTGAGATCGATCATCTGCCGGTACGTCTCTTCCTTTTGCTTAAGGTCCTTAATTTGCTGCTGCTTGTCCTGAATAATTTGTTGGTTATCCGTAGAGCTGCTGTTGGTTGAAGTATTTACGCTCTGAGCAAATGTCCTGTATTTAACGCAATATAGAGATATCGCTACCAGAAAAATATAAAAAATAGTCGTAGCGTAGCGGCGCCAAAACTTTAAATTTTTAACTTTAAATTTTAATTTTTTTGTATTCACTAAATTTTATTTTTCCGCTAAACTTATAGCTTTACGTATCCTTTTAATGCTCTCCACGCGTCCTATCGCCCATGCCACCTCAAAGGGTGAAGGACTTCTCTTTTCACCGGTAAGAGCCACTCGAAGGGGCCACAGAAGCGCTCCCCTATTTTTGGGATCAGCTGCCTCCAATAAAATACTGCTTAAATTTTCTATGTTCCATTTATTATCCGGAATGCCATCCAGCGCCGTTAAGGATCTCCGCAGGGATTCAATGAGTTCTGCGCCTTTCATTTTTTTCCAAATCAACAGATCTTTTTCGTATGTCGGCTGCTTAAAATAAAAATCAGCATTCTCAGCGATGTCAGAAAGTTTTTTCATCCGCTCTCTTTCCACGCTCACAATTTTTTCAAGATAATCATCGGGTAATTTCTTGCCCTCCGTAGCCTTGGCGAAGGAGGGTTCGAGATACGGCCGGCAAAGGTCAACCAGCTCTTTGATGTTTTTTTCGCGGATATAAAGTCCGTTCATCCAATCCAGCTTTTCCAAATCAAAAATCGCGCCCGCTTTATTAAGTTTTTTTTCATCAAACTGCTCAATTAGCTCAGGCAAGGTGAAAATTTCCTGTTCTGTCTTTGGATTCCAACCGAGTAGGGCAATAAAATTTATCACTGCTTCTGGCAAGTATCCTTTCTTTTTAAAATCTTCAACACTTACATCCCCGTCTCGTTTTGAAAGCTTTTTTTTCGTTTGCTTATTTAATATGGCGCTTAGATGCCCATATTGAGTTGGCTCCCAGCCGAATGCTTTAAATAGCAAAATGTGTTTGGGTGCGCTAGGAAGCCACTCCTCTGCGCGTAAAACCAGAGAAGTTTTCATTAGATGATCATCCACTACATGCGCCAGATGATAAGTCGGAAAGCCATCAGATTTTAAGATAACGCAATCATCCAAATTTTTATTGGCAAATCGAACTCTTCCCCTAACAACATCGTCAAATTCTGTCTCGCCAGATTCAGGAACGTCGAAACGGATCACATATTTTTCGCCATTTTTTATGCGATCTTCTGCAGCTTCTTGTGAAACCGTACGCAAACATAGCTTGTCATAGGCTGGCGCAATTTTTGCTTTTTCCTGAATGGAGCGCAATGAACTAAGTCGTTCTGGACTACAAAAACAGTAGTATGCCTTCCCCTTTTTTATTAGCTCATGAGCGTATTTTTGATATAATTTAATCCTTTTGGATTGAATGTACGGCCCATACTGCCCTTCTTCAATGATATCTCCCTTTTGGCTAATAAATACGCCTTCGTCATGCATTATTCCCGCCCATTTTAGCGATTCAATCAGTTTGGCGATAGCATCTGGCACTAGTCGTTTCTGATCCGTATCTTCGATCCGCAAATAGTAATCTCCCCCGTTTTTTTTGGCGTAAAGAAAATCATAGAGCGCCGTTCGGAGGCCCCCAATATGAAGATAGCCGGTGGGACTCGGCGCGAATCTTACTCTAGGTTTTTTGAGATTATTTAATGTCATTCTTGAACGCTTGAGCCGGGATTAAAATATTCAAGGCATTGGCTTTCGACATCCGGATCAAAAATTAAATTGCAATACTTAACATCATTCCTATCTTGAGCGTAATTGTATAAACAGACGTCTCTCCCCTGCTTTTCCTTCCCCGTGGAAAGAAAATTCTGATAACTCACATAAGTCCAGTTGCATGTAGCAGGACCCAGAATTTTATTCAGATAGAAAGAGTTATTGATTGAAAAAAATGAGTTGCGCGCGTAGAGCATTATGAACGCAAGAAACATTGTGAAAAAAAGAATCCGAAACGCATAATAAGCGCGTAAATTGTTAAAGATTCGCCATTCGGAAAGAAAGCCGAAACGAGCGTAGCTGTTAATGACCAGGAAAGTCGTCCCGAAAAGAAAGAAAAAAATCAGGAAAAGAAAGAGCGTCAGCAGATCGGAAAAAAAAGAAACTTTGCTGATCAGATTCTCGAAGAAAAAACGGCTGATGGGCGCGTAAAGCAGCCGGAAATAAAAAATATACGACAGAAGAAATGCGCCCATAATCCTTTGGATTTTTGCGACTTTATCTTCTTCATATTGCTGGTTCGATACAAGAGTTCCTAGAAAAAAAATTACCAATATAGCATAAGCCAAATAAGATGTCGCTGGCGTCCAATTGAAAAATGTCAAGCCCCAGACAATAAACAGGCCTAAAATAAGCGACGCAATTGGAATAAATATTTTTTGTTTTGGCATGTTTATTCTTTTGAACTTGTTAGGGCGATTATCGGAAATACAACCACTGCGTTTATGATTCTTCGCAACCTTTTTGGCTCTTGCAACAGCCGCCAGAGCCATTCCAAGCCAATACTTCTTAAGATTTTGGGAGCTCTTCTTATTTTTTCGGTGATAAAATCAAACGTGCCCCCCACTCCGACCAAAATTTTGGCTCGGGGAAATTTTTCTTTATTGTTAAAAATATAACTTTCCTGTTCCGGGGCCCCAAAATTAACAAATACTATTTCCGCCCTTTGAGCTGTCGAGTCTTTTATTTCACAACCATTCCCGCAATATTCAGCTGCTATACTCATCCCATATTTATCCCGCACTTCCTTCTCGATCTCCTCCGGCCTGCTTAAGCTATCAGTTCGGACAATGACCAATACTTCGGATCCGCACCCTGCGGCTTTCTTAAGCGTGTGATCGACTAAATCTGCTCCGGCGATTCTTGCCCTTATTTTATCCCTCTTCAAAAACGAAACCAGTTTGACCCCGAAGCCGTCACAAACGTTGAGATCGGACGAATTTAGTATTCGCTTATATTCAGCATTCGCGCGGGCTTTCAGAATAATTTCCGGGTTAAGCGTTACTATGAATTTTTGTCCGGGACTTGAACCGGAAATTGCATCGTCAATCAGGCGAACGATTTGATCTTTGGGATAATTATCGATTCTTACGCCGAGAATTCTCATTTTATTGTCCGGATTACAACCGACTTTTTCAAGGCATTATCCATTTAAAACAAAGCTCGCCAAGCAATAATACGTCCTCTTTCCTTTTTCGTATCTGCTCTCCATCAGATCAACATTTGAAACAGGCAGTAAAAATTTAAATTCCCTTTCGATCTGCGGCTGCGGTTTTAATTTGTTCCAAAGAGTCCTCTTGATACGCCCGAATGTCAAATGAGGAATAAATTTATTTTTTTCCCGCGAAGAATAGTGCAGTTCGCGATCTAAAGAATATCTTAACGCGTCCAAACTATTATTCTGTCCGCCTTTCACCCAAATCATTTTTTTCACCGCTTCGGTGGGTCCAACGCAAATCTCAGTGAAGTCGATATCAAACGCGGGCTTATCCGACGCCACAGCTTCCAAGGATTTGCAAATTTCGGGAATTTTTTCTTCAGGAACATAGCCCAAAAAATTGAGCGTGAGATGAAAATTTTCAGGCCTGACCCACCTTACAGGCAGATTTTCGTATTCCCTTTCAATCAGCCTGAAAACACGCTTTTTGATATTTTCTGGTACTGAAATTGCAATAAACAAGCGCCTTTGCATAGCTAAATTATAGCAAAAAAACAGGCGGATGTCCATAGATTTGCCTGTTTATTTGCGCTGCGAAACGACCTGACTTGACACCACGAATTTATTCAACGCCCACGCTGTATACAGTGGCCGTATCGGATTTTTGGTCGGAATGAATTTCGGAACCGTCCGCGGAGAATACTCCGAAAGTTATGTTATTTTCCCCCGGAGTAATTCGCGGAAGGTCAACCGTGATCTGCGCCTTTTCAGAAATCTGCGTTATATAGCGGCTGTACATTTCCTGGCCGTTAAGATAGACCTTAAAAAGAAGTGGCTTGTAAAGTTTTAGCTTTAAGCTCAGGCTGCTTTTCTGAGACGCGCCGGTCATATTGACCAGCTTGATACCAGCACCATTTTCAGCAAACCGCCTTATCCCCTCTTTTCCCTTGTCCTTTCCGACCCAGTGCGGATTGGAATAGTCCATTGCCAAATACATGTGTTCCGGTTTCTCATTTTTATTTATTTCGCAGGCGTAGAGATATTCATCTTCATATTCGCCCGCGCAATCCACGACACTTCTGACATAAGCTCTGGCTGAATAAAAATTGTCCGGCTCATTTTTCGCGGGATCGCCTTTCAGTCCTTCCTTATCAAGGATTACATATCTAATATTATAATAATTTAAGATCTCGCTTGAAATTCTATAGTAGGCATCTCGCATAATGTCCCTATCACTATCCTGATTGATTCCATCCGGAATATCATACAGCAACGTCCTTATTATTGGCGTTCCCCGCTGGAAAAGATAGCTATTGTCGGAAACACGGGCAAAATCATACCCATTAATCGTTTCTTTTCTATGAATGCTTTTCCAGACGAGATCGCGCGAAGCAAAATCATAATTCGTGCTCCCCGGCACTTCCAGGACGCTGTACTTATCTTTGTCTTGGCCAAGCTTTTCATAAAACGAAGAATGCATAAGGGAATTTTCCTTTAGTGGAATAGCGAGATATTCGATAATAATCACCGCGAAAACGACGAGATAGACAATCAGGGAGCGCCGGCTGAATCCCAAAAAACTGCCTCTTTTTACCTCGGTGAATGATGAATTATTTTTATCGATTGGCTCAATATTGTTTTCCCGCTTCGAGCTGGTTTTTGCCAGCAAGAAAGCCACGCCCCAAGCGGCAAGCATGGAAAATCCCAACATGGAATAAATGAATAGCCTGCCTACCGTCCTGATATTATTAAAGAAGGGCAGATTATTATATATGAGCCAGTAGGGCATTTTTATCGGAGGTTCAACGACACCCCCATAGTGAAGATAAGGCCCCCACGATAAAACATAGAATCCCAACGCCACGAATAGCCAGAATATTAGTCCGACCTGTTTTGCTTTTTTTCTATTTCGAATGCCGCTGACAACCGCAAAAAGAGAAAGAAGCAAAACCGAGTAACCGGCATAATTTGAGAAGGAGCTGTCATAATTGCGTTCAAAGCTGTCGCGCAGCTTCGCGAATGCATTCGGCCAGAATGAATGGAAGTTTGGAGGGACAAAAATACTCAGCGAGTCATTTGAATATTTTACCGCTGATTTAAGCCCGGCATCCAAAAAATTATCTCCTGAAGTCGCGATCTGAAGATAATTTCTAAACATAAACAAGAAAACCGCAGAAAAAACAACGATACTGATAATCGCATAGACCCATAATTTTGCTCTGCAAAAGTCTTTCGGCTTCGTAATTAATTTGTAGGCCCAAAAAAACAGCAGAAATATCACCGTAAATGCCACAAGCTGATGTTCCGTAAAGCCAATCAAAAACAAAAAAATTCCAGCAAAGATGAAATTTTTAAATTTTAGATCTTCGAAAAATTTGAAAAGGAAAAGTACGAAAAAAGGAATCCACTCCTGGTGCATCGTCCCCACGTTCGTGCTCAATGCATTGTGGATGTGAAAAGGTGAAAAAGCAAAGATCATCCCCGCCACCAGCGCGGCAGGTTTGTTTTTGACGAAATAAAGGGTCAGAAGATACGCCCCCAGTCCGGATAAAACGAAGGAAGCAAAAAAAAGCAGATTATAGCCCGCAATTCTTCCAAAAATCAGCTGAAAATAAGCGTAAAGAGTTACTATGCCGAATTCCCCGCCTTTGACGATGTCCAGAGTTCCTTTTGTCAAACCTTCATCCTGCAGGATGTTCGCCTGATTTCCGGAGACGCCAATAACTTGCATGGTGTCAGATCCAAGGCTGGGAACAGAAGAAAAAAACCTAAAAACTACCGGCAAAGTAAGGATTATTGTCAGGAGCAAGAAGAACGAGGCTACGGATATTTTTTCGTGTTTTCTGAGAAATTTAATCACGCCTTTCACAGTTTAAAATTATTTATATCTCTTCTTTAGATGATTAACTTTTATCTTGATCAAGTCAAGCGTCATATTCAGAGGATCGCGAATAATTCTGACATGGCTGCGCGGAGAATTTTGGAGCGTAATCGGAAGTTCCTTGATCTTAAATTTCTTTTTATTGGCTACAAATATAAGCTCCGCGTCAAAAGCAAATCTTTTGACGCTTAACCTCGGAAAGATACTCATCGCTGCGTCCTTTTTGAAAACCTTAAATCCGCATTGGGTATCTTTTATATACCAATCATTAATAATAATAACCCTCAAAAGCCGGAAGCCTTTTTCCATGACTTTTCGATGCCACTTGACGGGCCTTTTTATCTTAAGCCCGGGCACAAACCGGGAGGCAATCGCGATATCACATCCTTTTTCTATTTCTTCCACGAACTTCTCAAGCTCTTCAATCGGAATGCCCAGATCCGCGTCAAGAAACATTACGAGATCATATTGGCTTGCCATTACTCCATCCCGCACAACCTTTCCTTTTCCCTCATTCACTTCGTGATTGATAACCTCCAAGGAAATATTTTCCTGTTTTAATCTTAGCAGTTCGACTGCCGTGTTATCAGCGCTGCCGTCATTCACGGCTATAATTTCAAATTTATCAAATCTCGCCTGAAGATATTCGGCAATTCTTTTTATATTTTGGTATATTGTCTCTTCCTCGTTGAAACAAGGCACAACCACTGAAATTTGCTTGTTCATTTTGATATTATTCGCTTAAAGCCAATGCTAACATATTAACTTATCCTAAATTTTTTTTCCAGAGCTCAGCCGCGTTATAGGACAACATCTTTCCAGTAAAGCCTGTCCGTCTTGCTCTCCCTGATATCATCCTCAATATTATGGAATTTAGAGGATAAATCCGCGCTATCGCTGCTTTGCGGAATAATCCTCATGACCCTAAGTTCCCCGTACTGCTGCTGTTCCTTCACGCTGAATTTAGCTCCGACTTGAGATTCAATGTCTTTTAAGCCGGCGACTGACGCTCTGACGATGCCAAAGTAGCAGATTTTCTGATTGCTTGCGGAACCCTGATCTTTGTTTAATTCGCCTTTATTATAGCGCGACATATAGATTATGGGTTTGACATAGATGGACGCGGAAGAAAAAAATATCTTTCCATTTGGGCATGATTTTTGCATATACTCCGCTATTTTATTAATGTGCCATAAAACTACCCCGTCTTCGTCCTTGAAGACGAAAGTCCGTGAATTATTCGCCATTCCCTTCTGCGCGGTTTTTATTTGTTGGAACCATAAAAGCGTTCCCCAAATATTGCCTGCTATAACGATGGTTAATGCCGCCACAAAAATATAAGCCCTGAATCTCTTGATTCTCTCGGTAAAGTACTGCAGATAATAGCCAAGGAAAATGAAAGGGATTACAAGCGTACCCATGAAAAATCTTGGCCATAATTGGTGTCCGATAGGAATATCTATAACCAAAAACACCAATATCCACAAAATCGAGAGTAAAATGAATGATTTTTTGGCGAAATCTTTTTCGCTCCGATATAAACGGAAGCCCGCATAAATTGCAGGAATGACGAAAACTATCCAAATTGCCAAGGCTATCGCAATATTCTTGCTGCCGGGCAAATAACCGGTAAGAACCACCAGCCAGTTATGCGCAAAATTGGCCATGCCGGTAATAATATCCTCAAGCAGGGTTGCACTGAATAATTTTATCAATACCGCTTTCCAAAATAATCGCGTGTTTTTCCAATTCGCGGATAGGTCGTTAAGGATCCACGGCAGATAAGAAAATAAAAATATACCGATGAAAAATATTATTTTCCCCAAGCCCAAAGTCTTTTTGACTTGCTTTCTCGAAAATACCAGAAAAAGAATTGTGACCGTCGGTAATGCGAGAAAGGCCAAGAAATGGAGCTGAGTGGCTATAGCCAGCGCCACAGCGGAAATTGTCAGCCAAATCCAAGGGTGGCAACTTCTTTCATCCAGCGCGTTGAGAATTGAAAAGAAGTACAAGATCGTAAAAAAGGGCAGCGGATTCGGATTCCAGGCAAAACGGGAATACTCAATCGCAAAAAAACAAACAGCGTAAGCTGAAGCCAGCCCCAGAGACCAATCCCGGCTGAAATATTTCTTTAGGAATATATAGAACAGCGGGATCGAAAGGATAGAAAATGTAATATCCGGCAATGCGTACGTTGTGGGACAAAGATTACGAGTGAGCAGCAGGGCAAAATACTGAAAGTAGTAGTAAGCCGGCCCTAAGAGTAAAGTAGTGCCCCCCGCCCTAGGCCCCAGCAGCGGCAGAGCCCCTGGTCCGTTGAAATACGCATTCGAAATCACAAAAGCATCCCGAGCCTGATCGAGCTTGAAATAAAGCCAATCCCCAAATTGATAAACCCGCAAAAATATACCAACTGCGATTGCCAGCAGAAAAAGTCCCAATTTCCAATCAAATATCTCCTTGAAATTTTGAATTTTGCCTGCCCGACTCGCTTCGCGAGTCGAAGCGGGCGGGAATTTTAAATTTTTAATCAATTTTGAATTGCATAATTTCGAAATTCAAACTTTAGCCGCCGAAATTTGATTCAAAATTAGAAATTAGAATTTAGAATTTAGAATTTTTTTATTACGTCTTTCCAATAAAGCCTGTCCGCTTTTTCGGCCGCATCTTCATCCTTTTGTTTTTTGAGATTTAGCTCCTGACCCACGAATCCTTCCCTGAGAACGAGTTTGTCAACGCTTAATGCCCCGAATTTCTGGGTGCTCTCAATATCGAATTTATCCGCCAGCACCGGAGACAGCTTTAGCTTCTTCGCCCGCGTGAGATACGTGGCGAATACGCAATTTTCACCGCCTTTTTCCATATTCATCACTGAAACAGGATCCTTTCCTTTGAGACTCAGAAGATACTTGATTGGCCTCTTATATTCGGAATTTGAATAGTAGTATATCCTCTCGGAACTGCAATTTTCGGCCATATATTCCGTTGCTTTTTCCAAATGCCACAGTACGATGCCATCCTGAGATTTTAAAATTATAGTTCGCGAAGGATAAACTCCTTTTTTTTGAGCTGCCATTATTTCCCGAAACCATAAGCAAGTTCCAATCAGATTTCCCGCGATTATCGCAATGACTATTAAGTACGCCAGCGCCTGAAGAATCTTTTGCTTCCGGCCTGCTAAAAAATTTGCAATGTACCCCAGATACGCGAAGGGCAGAAATAACATCGGCAGAAAAAAACGCGGACGGATATCATAGGCAATTGGGATATAAGCCAGTAAATACGTCGGAAACCAGATTAAAGTAATGAGTAAAAAATTTTTCTTAACGTTATCTTTTTCTTTTTTCCAGGACAGATAGTTCAACACTATCGCCGGAATTATAAATATTATCCAGGCTACAGCCGACCCGGCCAACTCTTTCTTTTTGCTAATATACCCTGCGAAAATAATGAACCAGTTTTGGCCAAAGTACCTGACGTCCCGGACTATTTTTTTGAAAAAAGTATGGTTATCCGGCTTGCTGTGAAGCGCTTTTATAAATTCTTTTACCGCATGGCCGTGGCTATGAATTTCGTTTGCAATTACCGGCACATAAATCAGCGCGGCAATAAAAATAAATATGGCGATAATTTTCCAATTCAGGTATCTTCTCGCGTTCTTGCGGTTGAAATATAGGAATATCAGGGTAATAAGCGGCAAAGTGAAAAAAGAAAGAAAATGAAGCTGGGTGGAAATGGCGAAAGAAAAACCCGCCGCAAGCGCCCAGCGCAAACGGTATTTTACCTTTTCATCAAAAACGCTAAGTAAGGAGTAAAAGAAAAGGATATTGAAGAACGGAAGCGAGTTTGGATTCCAGGCAAAACGCGAATATTGGATGCCCAAAAAGCATAAAGCATAGGCGGAAACCAGGATCATTGACCAATCCCGACTGAAGTATTTCTTGAAGAGCGCGTAAAGCAGGAAGATTGAAAGTATCGAAAAAAGCAAATCGGAATACGCCATCACATCCGGCTGATTGCTATGGAATATCACGGTTGGGATATACTGAAAATAATAAAAAGCCGGACCGACATTAGCTTGCGTACCCCCGGCCTTTGGCCCAAGGAGCGGGAGGTATCCCGACCCCTTTTGATATGCCTCGTTCACGAGCATTGAATCCCGCGCCTGATCCATTTTAAAGAAAAGCCAGTCATGAAAATGCCAGGTTCTTAGTCCAATCGCGATCAATATTACAAGTGCGAATATTATGCTTTTATAGTTTTTTTTCAGGTAATCCAGCATCTCTACTCGGTATTAAGTTCCATCACTCTTGGTTTATTTTTATGCTTCGCGTCGGTAAATGAAACATAAAGCCGTCCGTCGGCAAAACTTAACGCGGGGTCGCCCATTCCTTTCCCCTTGGTTAAATATTTTTTGCCTCTATATTTCGTATCCGACCAGCTGCTTCCGTCCCATTTTTTAACCGCTACCTTCCAGCTTAGGCCTCCAACTTTTTGCGAAAAAGCTACATAAGCGTTCTCATTTGAATCCACCTCGACTGTCCCTTCTTTTGATCTGCCTTTTACCAAAACTCCACCGCCCGGTTCGCTCCAGACTTGTCCATCCCATTTCCACACGTACGTTCCTTTTTGATTTTTTCCGCCATAGACGAGATAGATGTTATCATTTGCATCCACTGCGAGCGATGGGCTATATCCTTGCCTTGGACTTATGATCCCATCCATATGGTTTTTGTCAGATATATTCTGCCAGCTAGTTCCGTTCCATTTTTGAACCCTGATCCTGCCACCCATCGAAAAATCTTCAAATGCGGCATAAATACTGTCGTCCTTCTTTGAGGCAGCAAGATCAACCTCGGCAGAAGTCAAATCGCCTAAGATGCCTCCACTTCCCACGTCGCTCCAGTCTAACCGTAAAATGCTCCACTTCATTATTTTTGTTCGCCCCTCAAGTCCCTTGTCCAAAAAGGCAGCATACAAATTTTGCTGCGCCTTGTCAAAGGCCAGGATTGGCTCGACTCCCTCCCCGGTACTTATCAGTCCTTGAGAAAATTTATAATCTGCCAAATCCGCCCAATTACTCCCACCCCATTTTCTAACCCTGATTTTTCCACCCTGGCTGTAATCCGTAAAAGCGGCGTAAGTTTCTTCCCCTCTGGTTTCTAAATATGAATTTGCAGCCTCTCCCTGGCTTATATGCCCATTCGGACTATTTTGATCAGCCAAATCCGACCATACGCCGCTACTGTAAGCTTTAACACGCGCTTGCTTGGAATTATCCTGGAAAGTGGCATATATTCTTCCGTTGGATCCCGCGCAAATATTCGTTTCTGTTCCTTTCTTTTTATTGATGATACCTCCCTTTCCATTTTTCCCGGAAAGGTTTTTCCATTGCGAGGTATTTGCTAATGCGCTTGAGACGCAAAAGCTAGCCATTAGACAAAGCAATGTCGCTAAGAGGATAGATTTTACCAACGTTTTTTTCATTTTTTATTTTAATTTGATTTTAATATTTTTGAAAAATCGTAGCTTGTCGGCTTTTTCCCGAGTTGTTCCACATGCACAGTCACCTGATTATCCTCTGAAGTCTCGATATTAATTTTCGCGAAACTCCCCAAGGCTTTTGTGTCACCGAGATTGTTTATTATCACATAGCTGATTCCGTTCACCTCCGTCATATAATTCACGTTTCGATGGCCGCTGAACATTGCCACCACATTTCCGTTTTTTTCAAGAACTGACATCAACTGCTCGGGTTGATATAAATTCATCCTGAATTTTTTCCCATTTGGAGTCAAAACCGGGCTATGATGCGAAAAAACAATCACGGGAAGCTCGGTTTCGAGCTGTTTTTCCAGCCAGTCAAGCTGGGCTTGCGACACTCTGCCTGCTGCCCCGTCGCTGTCGTCTTCATTGGTGTCCAAGGTGATAACTCTCACGCCCCCAATGTCTTTTGAATTATAATTATATTCCAAACCCAGGATTCCCATCGCCTCCGGCTTTTTTAAATCAAAAAGATCATGATTGCCGATGCAGTACATCTTGGGCGCGTTGACTCCGTTAAATATTTTAGTTACTTCCTTCAACTGCTTTTTTGCTTTTTTCTTGCTAATTTTTCGGCTGAGAATATAATCCCCCCCGCCAATCGCCAGGTCCGGCTTATAAATTGAATTATAATAATTCACCGCGCGCTTCAGGTATTTCTTGGCCTTGGAAGGAGATTTGTGGTCATATTTTCTTTGGCTGCCATACTCCCAGTCCGCCACGAATCCAATCTTGAGAGTTTGGGCTTCCGCCATCTTCGCCCCCATAAAACAAAAAAAGAATAATAGCAGCGAAGCCAGGAAGATTTTTTTTATCGGTGATTTTTGATTTTTATTTTTCAAGATTTTTCCTTTAACAATATAAATTTATCTTTAAAATGTTTTTTTAAACTTAGCGCCGTATTTTTGAAACCAGGAATTGATTTCTTTGCCGCTTACTCGTCTATTATCCCTGATTATTCGCCTTTTCGCAAGAATACTCGACAAATTTCCGAGGACATCAAGCCAGGCTTTCAAAATCATTCCGGCCGAGCCGGCTTTTTTTCTTATCTTCCCGGCTTCACCCGTTTTTTTTGCTTCCTTTGGCCGGCGGAATGGCGCAATCAAATAGCGAGCCGGAGTCAAAAGCAAAGCCAATAATAGATATTTTAGCGGAAAGTTTTTGAATATTACGTAGAAACGGTTGCGATTCAAATAGTACGCCTTGAGCCCCGACACTCTCTTGGCTGTGGCGCTATGCAGATGAAAGACTTCGGCTCGCGGGCAATAAAATGATTTGAACCCGGCCAGCCGCATCCGCCAAGCCAGGTCGGCATCTTCGTAATACATCCGAAAATCATTGTCGAAATATTCACCTACTTTTATCTTTACCGCTTCCAGCGCTTCTCTCGCGTACAGTCCGGCCGTCGCGTTTGCGCCGAAGATTTCTTTTTCCTTATTAAATTCGCTAGCATCCGCTCCGAATCCCCGGTTAGTCGAAACACCGTCATAGCTCGTTAAGATGCCGGCGCAGTCTACCTTTTCCGGGTTATAATAGCTCAGAACCTTGGGCTGGATGGAGCCTGCGCCCGGATAGCTTTTCGCGCACTTTGATAATTCGGCGAAAAAGTTTTGGTCAAGCTTAGCATCATTATTTAAGATCAAAACCCATTTTATATTTTCATCAGCAAAGGCTTTTTGGATTCCCAGGTTGTTCGCGAAAGAAAAGCCCGTGTTATTTTCCAACTTTATGACTTCGATTTCTATTTTATTCTTCCCGATATAATTTTCTTCCAAAAATTCGACCGAGCCGTCGTCCGATCCGTTATCGACAAAAAATATTTTGAAATTCATGAGCGCCTGAAAAGCCAAAGAATCAAAGCATTCCTTCAAAAAATTTTTTCCGTTCCAATTTACTATGATTACCGCCGCTTCAATCATACACATTAGCTTATCTATAAAATATGTTTTGAAAAACCATAACACTCACTACCATCCTACCGAGGATGGTAGTTTTTACATTTTTTTACAAATTTTATGCGCCTATTTTACCAACTATCTATGCCAATTTAGACCTTAAGTAAACATAATATTCTTCGTTATGGCTGTTCTTGGTTACGTGCTCGGCAAGAGTTTTTTCTCGTGCTTTCGCGCCCATCTCTTTTCTCAGATCTTCGTCTTGGATAAGTTTTTCGAGCTTCTCCGCCCATTCCTCATTGCCGCTTGCCACAAATCCGTCTTCGCCGTCACGAATGGTTTCACGAAAGGTCTGGGTCGCCGTCGCGACTGTCGGCACGCCAAGAATTCCAGCTTCGAAAAATTTGAGCTCAGACTTTGCCTCGCAGTACGGATTTCCTTCTTCGAGCGGAGCGATATTTATGTCCAATCCGGAAATATTTTCAAAATGCTTTTTTCGGGAAACAAATTTCGATCTTTCTACCCGCTCTTTCATGGGGTCAAAAGCCGGACCGATATCGAGCGGCCCCGCGAGAAAAAGAACTACCTCCGGAAATTTCCGCATAACTTTGAGCAGCGCGCCTTCGACGGCCGCGAAGTCTTTGTTATGACTGATAGTGCCGCTCAAATAGCCTATTTTCACTATATTACTGCTTTTTGGAAACCTGGTTTCCAAAATCTGGTTAGCTGTCTCCAAATCCTTATTGGATAGTTTATTCTTTGAAATAAAAACTTTCTTGCCGTATTCACGAAGTTTCTCCGCCAAAAAAGATGTTGTCGCAACGCAAGTTTTGAGGTACGGATCGCTGAGAATTTCTCCACCTACACCCTTTTCATAAAGTTTCTTCTCCAGCGAATTCATATGCTGGAAATAATCCATATACTCGAGATATTTCGGATCAAAAACAAGATCGTCAGTTTCGAAGATTATCTCTTTTTTCTGCTTCTTAATTTCTTCTATCATTTTTTTCAGCAGTGGCGTGTATAGAGTTCTATGAAAAATAAATATCTTGAATCTGTCCGCGTATCTTGCAAGCAACGGATTATCCTGAACAGTGACTGAACAGCGAAAGCCACGCAAATTCAGTTCCTCCGCTTGGTGGTGGGCCCGATAAAGCGCGCTGTCCCCGACACCGCCGGTGATAAAAAGAATATCACCCGATCCAACCCGCCGAAAAAGCGCGAAAAAAGCGGTTGCTACTCGCCTGCCTCCCCGGATAATCCCGTCCCGCTTCAGGACATTAAACGCCTTGCCGATTTTTATTAAAAAAGTTTTCATAATTTTTGATTCATGCGCCAGGATTCCAAAGCTCAAATCATTTTTCGAGATATTTTTCTTTGGCCAGTTTAATTTCCCGCGGATCCTCCAACAGCTTTCCTTTGTGCAGCTTAATCAGTAGCGGAATTACGCCACAGCTTGCGCACTTTCCCCATCCACATTTACCTTTATTTTCTTCTGAGAGCGTTTTGCATAACGAAATCTCCCGAACAAAAACTTTTTCGCCAATTACGTTTTTCTTTAGCCCCGTTTTGCAATTAATTTTATTTGCCATCTTATTTTCTATCAGTCTACTAGAATACCGATAGATTTTATTTTGTTAACGATTGGATAATTGAAAATAATTTCGAAACTTCTTTCTCTTCGGAAAACTCCTGCGATTCATATTCCCGTCTGCTCCGCTCCGACAAATTCAAAAGCGCGCCTCTTATCTCGCTCATTGAATTTATATAAACACCTTCCTCGCCTAATCTTTTTTTATTGAATTCATTTCCAAAACAAATTATCGGAAGGCCGGCCGCCATATAGCCCATAAGCTTGCCGCTGGATTCCGCGCTTTCGTTTTTGGGGTCAATCGCCGCGTCAGCGAGAACCAGATAGGCCGGTAAAGAAAAATATTTTACCCTGCCCGCGAGATGCACCTTGTCCGCGAGATTGTTTTCCTGGATATATTTTCTGTATTTTTTTTCATTCTTTCCGAACCCTCCCAACAGCAACTTCCATTGGTTATTTTCTCCCCACCTGCCGAAAGATTCAAGTAGACCCCCAACACCCTTATTATCGCTCAATCCACCTATGTAGACCAACAGCCTGGCGTCTTTCTTCCAATCCTTGATTTTCTCAATTTTTGACTTCTCATCCTCTCCGAGCTCCACCGGATTTTTGAATAGTTCCAAGTCCACCCCGTCTCCCACGTTTTGGAAACCTGGTTTCCAAAACTTTGCATTTTCGCTGCTGACTACCGCTCTATCGGCCCAGCTCGCGACCCGATTCGATATGGCTACAAATAGCTTTTTGGCTAAATTATTTTTCCCATTGTAGCTCTCAAACTCTTCCATCAGATCTCCCTGAAGATCAAAGACAATCGGAATCCTTTTGAATGCCAACAGGCTGGCCAAGCGCCCAACAGCCAAGCCCTCAAACAGGTGCGCGTGAATCACATCCGGATGAAATTTTTTTATTTCCCGCCGGACGAGAAAAAGAAGCTTGAAATCCAACCAGATTTTTGCCCACGAGAATCCGGGTGAAATTTTTTTGTACCAAAAAGTTTTTCCGGTTCGTTGGATGTCCAGTCCTGCTGGATTTTCGCCAAGATAATAAGTGCAGAGGCGCACTTTGGCGCCCAGTTTCTCGAGATATTTTGCTTCGTTATAAATTCGGATATGGCAGCCGCGATCGGAAAAGAAAGGCGTCGCGGCAATGGTTAGTACTTTCATCCTTCTCTTTCGAAATTTTTAATTCTTGCTAAATTTTTATTGATCACGATCGGTTGCATGGACAGAATCTCCGCCGTAAATTGCCCGTCCGGCAGATTGTTATAAAGAAAAATAGGCTTCCCTAGAACATGTGCAAAGCCGATTTCCAAAAAAACGTTCGGCCCAACATAATTTTTGACTCCGTTTTTAGTGAAATTGAGCACTAAGATTGCGTCTGAACCCTTAATTATTTCCCAATACGCCCGAATCGAATCGTTTTGGATAATATATTCTGAAAAAGCGGTATCTTGCTTCTTAAGCTTGTCTATGTCGGCAAGCGTCACTTGTCCCTTCAATATTTTTCTTGAACTGATAGGAATCTCAACGGCAAAGCCTATATTTTCCAATTCTTTGGCTACTTTCGCCACCTGATCCGTGAAAGACAAGCTGGCGCAAATCGCAATCTTCATAAGTAATATTAGACGTAAATCTCAATTTTAAATTAGTCTTTTAAATTTTTCATTTTCAATTATCTATGATCTCCTTGATCTTATAATTCATTTTGCCTTGCGCCTTATAGTAGTTTTTGACGAGTATATCGCCGAGAAGCCCGAAAATAAAAAGTTGAACGCCCATCAAGACCAAAAAAACGGCAATCAGGGGCCAGATTTTATTGGAGAGCGGTACGGCATAAAATATTCTGGCGATTATCAAGGCAAGGCCGAATGCTACTCCTGCCGTGAAAATTATCAGCCCGCCGGCGCCGAACAAATGCAGGGGCCGATTGGCATATTTTTTCCAAAACCAGACGCTGATCATATCCACAAACCCTTTGACTCCTCTTTTCCAGTTGTATTTTGAAACTCCATGCGTTCTCGGATGATGGCTGACTTTAACTTCAGCGACCTTGAACCCCTGCACTTTGAGAAGCGCCGGAATAAAACGGTGCATTTCGCCGAACAAGTCCAAATCGTCGAAACATTCCCGCCGGTAAGCTTTCAGGCTGCAGCCCGAATCCTGGATTCCGTCATTGATCAAAAATTTTCGCAAAATATTTGCCGTCCGTGAAAATACTCTTTTCATTATCGAATCTTTTCGCTCGTTTCTCCATCCCGACACCACATCATATCCTTCATCTAATTTCTCGAGCAGTAATTTGATGTCAGCCGGATCATTTTGAAGATCCCCGTCCATCGTTATAATAATCTCTCCCTTTGAGTTTTTTATGCCCGCGTCAAGCGCGGCTGTTTGCCCGAAATTCTTGCGAAAAGTGATCAGTCGCAGTGGACCAAGCCCCCGACAAACCTCGTTTGTCTTGTCATCGCTTCCGTCGTCGATAAAGATTATTTCGAATGATTTAGCGAGTTCCCGGCACGCATTCACAATTTTTCGATGCAGCTCGGAAGCATTCCCCTCTTCGTTGTAGAGAGGCGCTATGATTGATAGATGGGGCTTGTAACTGCTGGAATTTTCCATGTTTTTATGGTATCTTAAAGTAAGTTTTTAAGCAAAAAATAAATCTATTTGATGAAAAATAATATTGGTCTGAATTTCAGAGGATTTTGCGGATTAGTCATGTTTTTTTTCTTTTTTGGATGGCTGATTCTGCTGCTCTCATCCGCTGGTTTATTCTACCGGGAAACAGCAGTTTTGTCAATTGTCATAAGTGCTATTTTAGCCTTACTTATAGCAAAATACATCCCCGATAAGCCCGATTTGAAGAAAGAATTTAGGTGGTTTTTGGCTGTCATATTGATATCGCTGGCAGTGAGCGCTGTCACTTGCTACTTTGCCACCCCTTCCGCGTTCGGAGGACGCGACCAGGGTGCAATCGCAACCGCGGCCCTGGATCTTGCAAGGAACCATCAGCTGAAATTCGAAACTCCCCTTTCCGCAGACTTGTTTCAAAAATACGGGCCTGGAAAAGCCCTTAATTATCCGGGCTTTGACTATACGGCCAGCGGCAAACTGCTTTCGCGTTTTCCGGTCGCGTATACTTCATACCTCGCCGCGAGTTATGAGTTGTTCGGCCTGAATGGAATCCGCTACGCCAATTTGCCGTTCTTATTTTTATTTTTCATTTCCTTTTGGCTGATTCTCAGAAATTTTTTCCCAAAATCCGTCTCTCTTCTCGGATTTCTACTCGCAGCCACTTTTTTTCCCTTCCTATGGTTTGCTAAATACGCCCTCACGGAGACTTACATGCTTTTTCTGGTTTGGGCGAGTCTTTCCTTTTTCATCGCCTATCTCAAGGACAAAAAAGAAATTTTGCTCTATATGTCCCTTTTCGGATTTGCCCTGGCTTCTTTCTGCCGCATTGAAGGCATTGCGTTTTTGGCACTGGCCGTAATTTATTTGGCGATTCGCAGCCGGAGGGAGCCCGGCCTCCGGCCGAAAAAGATTAAATTCGTTTATCTCGGGTTTTTTGTTATTCTGGCGCTCTATCTGTACCTCAATTTTCCCGCCCTATATGACAGCCTCAAAAATATCGCCAAAGTTTTTTTGCCCTCCGTCTCGCAAAACAGTTCCGCCGTATCGTCCGGCACTTATAAAAATCTCCTGATACTTTTCCTTAATTATAATTTTATCGTTTATGTCGTTGCGGGCCTGGCCGGCGCCATTTTTCTCCTGATTGGCCTGAGGAAGAATTTGCAGAAACCGAAAACGGCCCCGCTTCTCCTGCTATTTCCCTCTTTTATTTATCTTATCCTGCCCCTCATATCTCTCGATGACCCCTGGATGTTCCGGCGCTACGCGTTCGCGGTCTTTCCTCTTCTCATCTTCTACAGCGTTTTTGCTTTTTATAAATTTTTCTACCACCGCCTTTTTCTGTATTTTTGCCTTGTATTTTTGGTTTTGGCCAACGGATTCATCAGTGCCAGATACATCGGGCTGTCCGAAAATCAAAATCTTCTTCCCCAAATTGAAAAAATTTCGCAAAATTTCGGGCCGGACGACTTGATCCTGATCGACCGCCTAGCAAGCGGGAGCGGCTGGTCACTCATGAGCGAGCCCTTAAGCTCGCTTTACGGAAAACAAGCGGTTTATTTTTTCAACGCGGATGACTTGGGATTGATCGACGAATCGCGCTATAAAAATATTTACCTAATTGCTCCTTTTGCCGATGGTTCCGCGTGGTATAGCGCGCTGATAAAAGGCAAACCTCCGGTCAATTCCTTCCTGATTGAAAATAATTTTCTCGAACCTTCGGAGGGCCTTTTGAAATTATCCGTCAACGCCCAAGTAAAAACATCCGACGGAGTTTGGAAACTTAAGTAGATGTAATGCTATGAAAATTTTAGTTACTGGTGGCGCCGGATTTATCGGATCACATCTTTGCGAAAAACTTATCGAAAATGGAGACGAGGTTGTCTGCTCGGATAATTTATCCACCGGCCGGAAAGCCAATATTGAGAAATTGCTCAATAATCCCCAATTCAGTTTCATAGGGCATGATATTATTCATCCTTTGGAAATAAGCGGACTGGATCAAATTTATAATCTCGCCTGCCCCGCTTCCCCTCCGCGTTATCAAAAAGACCCGATCGAAACTTGGAAAACTTCTATTTTGGGATCGCTCAATCTCCTCGAACTCGCCAAAAAGAATAAGGCGGTAATTTTTCAGGCTTCAACCAGCGAAGTCTACGGCGACCCGCTGGTTCATCCCCAGCCCGAGTCATATTTCGGAAACGTGAATCCAATTGGAATTCGCGCTTGCTATGACGAGGGCAAGCGCGCGGCAGAGACGCTGTTTTTTGATTACCAACGCGAATACGGCGTTCCAATCAGGATAGCCAGAATTTTTAACACGTACGGTCCCGGCATGGATCCTGGCGACGGTCGGGTTGTTTCTAATTTTGCAGTGCAAGCGCTCCGCAATGTGGATCTGACGATCAACGGCGACGGATCCCAAGCCCGTAGCTTCCAATATATTGACGATCTTGTTGCTGGGATGATAAAAATGATGAATAATGAGGAAGACTTCGCCGGCCCAGTAAATTTGGGAAATCCCGAAGAATTTACCATAAAAGAGTTGGCGGAAGAAATTCTCAAACTAGTCCCCGAAAGCGCCAGCAAAATAACTTTCCGGCCGCTGCCCGCGGATGATCCCAAGCGAAGAAAACCCGATATCAGGCTCTCGAAAGAAAAACTCGACTGGGAACCAAAGATAAAACTTGAGGAAGGATTGAAAGAAACAATCGAATATTTCAGGAATTTATTAGATATTTAGCAAAAAGCTAGGTTTTGGGAGAATCCAAAAGCTTAGCTTTGAAAAAAATATGAAAATTTTAGTTGTCGGTGGCGCGGGATACATAGGTTCCATTGCGGTAAAAAACTTATTGGCGAACAATCACGAGGTGGTTATTTTTGACAATCTTTCCACCGGATTTGAAAGACTAATCAATAAAAACGCCGAATTCATAAAGGGCGACTTACTGAATCCCCGAGACCTCGAAACAGTTTTCAAAAGTAATGAAATCGACGTTGTAATGCATTTCGCAGCCTATTCTTTGGTCGGCGAATCAGTCGAAAATCCGCAGAAATATTTCACAAATAATATTTCCGGAAGCCTTGGTCTTTTCCGGGCTATGCTGGCAAGCGGCGTGAAAAAGTTTATTTTCAGCTCAACCGCCGCCATTTTTGGCGAGCCGGAAAAAGTTCCCATTGAAGAAAACGACCCAAAGAATCCGACTAATCCCTATGGAGTATCTAAGCTCGCGATTGAAAACATTCTGGACGCCTATGACCATGCTTATGGTCTGAAATCGATTTGCCTGCGCTATTTTAATGCGGCTGGCGCCGATCCGGAAGGCAATTTCGGGGAAATGCATAATCCGGAAACCCACCTCATCCCCCTGGCGCTCAAAGCCGCCAAAGGCACGCGTGAGGGCATCCAAATATATGGCACCGATTATCCAACCCCCGACGGCACCTGCGTCCGGGACTATATCCATGTGGAAGATTTGATTGATGCCCACATCCTGGCGCTCGATTACCTTGAAAAAGAAAACAAATCCGAAAGGTTCAATTTAGGCAGCGAGAATGGATATTCCGTGAAAGAAGTGATCGCGAAATGCCAAGAAATCACCGGGATTGATTTCAAAGTTGAAGAAACTGATCGCCGGCCGGGAGATCCGCCGGTTCTGGTTGCCAGCAGCCAAAAAATTAGAAAAATTTTAGGTTGGAAAGCAAAATATAGCCTCAAAGATATTATCCGCGACGCTTGGGCGTGGGAGCAAAAAAATTGACACTACAAAAGCCAAACAGTATAATTCGATTATGACAATTACCAAATGCGATATTTGCAAAAAGACAATAGCCTCGAGCTCGGAACGTTTTCACCTGACACGCAACGGCAACATTATGACGTTCGCTTCTTATGAGATTTGTTTTGCTTGCAGTAAGCCCCTAATTAAAATGCTCAAGGATAACAAGCTGATAAAAGTTGAAACTAAAAAAGATGGAAGAAAAAAATAGTGAGAAGAAAGAAGAGGTGACAATGGACGACTTGGCAAGAATTGTTCAGGAAGGTTTTTTAGACATGGAGGGAAGATTTAAAAAGATCGAAACCGATGTCAAAGGAGTAAAGTCGGATACGGAATATATAAAAGCTGAACTGAATAAAAAGGTTGATATATTCACCCACAATGATCTTAAGTATCGCGTTGAGAAAGTGGAAAAAAAATTCGCCTAACCTATCGAAACTCACTCCGATTTCCGGCCAAGCGCCGGTTTTTTTGTTGTTTTTTATCCCTTTAGAATCCTCACTCTGCTAAAATTTCGCTCATCACTTTCTTGGCGTTCCCAGCTGAACCGCCTAGACGAGCCGGCGGTATTCATTTGACTCTTTTGTCCAAATCTGTCTTTTTCTACCGAAGTAGAAAAATCTTGACACATTATCGGAGTTGGGTGTAAAACGGAAGCAAATTTATATCAGAGAACCGCTTTGCGTTGCAGGCTTTTTAGTTTTATAATTTCGCCTATTTCCCTGCTTTCGCGTAATCATCGAGATATTTCGGCAAATTCAAAATCCACTTGGCTTTTTCTTTTCGAAAAAGAAATCTCTCAACATCTGCGACAGCTTCGGGGAGATTTGCCTTGGCGATTGTTTTTTTCAAAACTTGAACCAGTTGTTCGCGATTTTGCGCCTTGATTTTCTTTTCAAGCAAAAGATCATAATTCGGCTCCAGATCTTTTTGCAGTAAAAACCAGACGAGGTCATAAAAATCTCTCCCCTTCTGGAATGGCCTGAAAGACGCCGCGATAATTTTTTGCGCGAAAAGAGTCTCTAGCGCGTTGCAAGCAAGATTGAAAGTCTTTCCGTAAGCTGAAATTTCTTTTGATTCAATTTCAATTTTTTTCGGCGGATTTGGATCAACTTCGAATTTCACTGTCAACTTCTGACCGGCCATGCCGCTCAAGCCCATTTCCTTCATCACCGAAGAAAATTTTACATAAATAACGAAAATATTTTGCCGTTCCTTGAGGCGCGTTTCCGCCGCGAACCCCAACTCTTTGAGTTTTTTCTCGATATAATCCGCCACACCCTTGATATCCGGATTTCCTTGTTTCAAAATCAAATCAAAATCCAAATCTTCCGAGAACCGGTCTATTTTGTGCACGAAACGCAAGCATGTCCCTCCCATAAACGAAAAATGGCGGCCATATTTCGATTCGTATAGCGCAGCCAGAATTTCCGATTGCAGATATTCGGTCAAATTGCGGCGCGGATTCACCGGAATCGCGTTTCTTTTGTTGTAATCTTCCAAAAAATTTTTATCGAGCATTTTTTTGATATTCCAATAAACTGTCAATCAAAATATCCACTTTCTTGTCCCGGAAAATTCTCTTATAGAATTCAATTTGTTTTTTGTCAAACCTGAAGTCCTCATCGATTCTCATTTCATTCCAAAAAGCCGGATCAGCTTTCAATCGGCGTTTGTTGAGATAAAGAAAATCCAAAATCGCCTTTTCCGGATAGGCCAGGCTAAAAGAAACATCTTTTTCGATAAGGGGTTGATAGCCAATGAAAAATTCCGGCTTGATTTTTTGATAGGAAAAATAGCCAAAGTTTGTTTTGAAATTCATGGTTTTTCGCGAACTCACGGATGTGTATGTCCCGGGAATATCCGGAATGATTCCATAGTGGTTCAGTGCGAATTCAAGGCTCAAATAGGAAGGCGAATAAATTTTTTCCGCCAAAACCATCGGATTGATTTCTTTTTTGCGATTCGAAAGAATATACAAGCCTTTTTTGATTCTCTCAAGATAGCCTTTTTTGACCCACTGTGAAGTTTGAACGGACAAATTTGTTTCGTCAAAAAATATATTTTTCACCTCTTGAACGGTAAAAACAGGATAATCAACCATTTTTTTCTCAAAGTCGAAAAAATGCATATATAAGGCTTAGTTCGATAATTTGCGTTTCTTTATTTTATAAAATATTATAATGCACGGAAACGCATCTATATGATACCAGAAGCCTGCATCTTGTCAAATATGTCCGAACGAACCGTCCGACAATTGAATTTTATCAGAAAATGGGATATTATAGAAGAGTAATCTTCGAATAGTCCGAAAAATGCCCAAATTCAAGAAAAACCCGCTTTTGGCTCTTCCGATTGTTTAAGGTACATCTCAAACAATTCATAGGAAATAGCCAAATTTAAGGTTTGGCTGAAATATTGCAAAAAACTGGAAAAAAAATTTGCCTAGCCTGTTGAAACTCAAGTAGATTTCCGACCAAGTGCCGGTTTTTTTATTGTTTTTTGACGCTTAAAAATCCTCACTCCGCTAGAATTTTACTCATCACTTTCTTGGCATTCTCTACGGAACAGTTATTTTTTATGTACTCAAGAGAATTTTTTGAAATAGCGTTCCACAAAGCTTCGTTTTTATATAGATTACTTATCTTTTCCACCAGCCCTTCCGCAGTGTCCGCAATTAACGCGGTTTCCCCGTCCGTAAGGCCCATTCCCTCCGCGCCTAGGGAAGTAGTCACGACTGGGAGGCCACATGCCATGGATCTGGCAATCTTTCCTTTGAACCCCGCGCCGAAACGCAGCGGACTGATGAAAACCCGGTGACGCGCGAAATATTTCGTTAAATCTTCGTCTTCAACAAAGCCGGCAATCCTAAAATCTTCCGAATTCAAAGCCAAAATTTCTTTGGGCGATTTGCTGCCTACGACCGTGGCAAAAATGCCGGGTATTTTCTGTTTCAGCATTGGAAGTATTTCATCCTGAAGCCATTTGACCGCGTCGACATTCGGCGGATGACCAAATCCCCCTAGAAATAACAGGCCCGTTCTTTCCCTAAAATCTTTTTTGACTATTCTTTCATCCACCTTTTCAATCCAGGGAATTGTTTCAATCTTAATTTCTGGATAATCTTTTCTGATAATTTTTTCTTCCTCGCCGCTGAAGACAAGTGACAGGTCGCTTTTTTTCATTATATCAATTTCTCTTTCGCGAGTTCCGGAATATTTTTCCTGCAGCCCATTCTTATTTCCGATTTGGCTTTCTCTCATCTCTCTCAGGAAGTGCAGATCATGCGCCAAATATAATATTTTTGCCCTCGAATTTTTTCTAATTTTATTAAGATAATTTTCGGCTATATTAGGGCGCGACAGGACGGCCAAATCCAAGTGCTTTCCATATCTTTTGATATAACTTGAAAAGTTTTCTCCGCCATAGACAACTTCGATGCCCATTTGCTGCAAATTCGAAACATAGGGTTCATTTTTGCTCAAGCTATGCGGCCAGAAAACAATTTTATAGCCTAAGTCGATAAATATTTTCAGATATTCAAGAACAATATAAGATCCGGCATCCTTGTCATAGCTGGGAACTTCATTATCCACGAATAGCAGAATTTTTTTCAACTGGGAGCGGTCTCTGGCCAGATAAGCATTCTCTTTTCCCTCTTCAGGATTCTCACCCAGTAAAACCTCCTTCCAGCGCCCAAAAAACTTATGTTTGTTTTTTTCCTGATATTTTTTGAATCCCTCTTTGGCGTTTTTCCCGGCAGTCACGCCCTCAAAATGAATAACCTCTGATGCGGGCTGATAAACCGTCCTGAAACCCGATTGTCTCACCCTGAACGCCAGATCCGTATCCTCGAAATAGGCCGGTTGATACAGCGCGTCAAAACCGCCCAACTGTTGGAGCAACTCCGCTCGGACCATTATCGAAGCCGCCGAGCAATAATCAACGTCTTTCACGTAATTGAACTCGAAATCATTGGGATCTTCGCAGTGCCCGTAATTCCAGGCATTCCCATTTTTCCAAACAATTCCGCCCGCTTCCTGAAGCGCCCCATCGGGATAAATCAGCTTGGATCCCACCAGGCCAATCTTTTCGTCCCTGTCTAAAACGGCTTTCAGGTTTTCAAGCCATCCGGGAAACACGAAGGTATCGTTGTTCAAGAAAGCTATATATTTTCCACTAGCCTGTTTCAGTCCTTCGTTGTTGCCTCCCACAAAATTAAGATTTTCCTCCTGCCTCAGATATTTTACGTTTTTAATCTTATCTCGAAAGAGGTCCGAGGTTTCGTCAGTCGAAGCATTGTCCACAATGATTATTTCGTACGCCGCTCCACGCGCATTTTTTCTGATCGAAGACAGACAATTATAGGTGAACCTCCACTTATTGAACGCCGGAATTATTATGGAAATTTCGGGAGCATCTTGTTTTTCGAATTTAATCTCCTGAATATTTGAAAATTCCAAATTCTCGATTTTTTTTAAGTCAAAAAGATAGCGCCCCCTGATGCTTTTTCGCCTTGCGCCGATGAACTTGTGCTGCTGCCAATTCAGCGAACCAAAAACACTGTTCATCGCCCTGAAAAAAGAGCGAGGAATATATTTTTTTACGCGCACCTGATAGAATTTATATAAGTATTGTGAAACCGCGCTCATAGTAATAAATTTAGCTACGGCCGATCTATATCATTGATAAAACCATTAACTTGAGAAAACAGCTTTTCCGAGGACGGTTCTCGCTGAGTTCCCTATCAATTAACTGTTTCTAAAAATTCCTCAAAAGACTTAACGACATAATCCAACATCGCCTTATTTAGACCAGGATAGACGCCGATCCAGAAAGTATTCTTCATAATTTCATCGGTATTTTTCAAATCACCAGAAATTCTATAATCAATATCGTAATTCTTGAAATACGGTTGTTTTGTTATATTCCCAGCAAACAACAAGCGCACACCAATTTTTTTATCATTCAAATATCTCAACAGATCTTCCCTGGAAAATCCAGCTCCATGCCTAATTGTTAATAAAAACCCAAACCAACTCGGATCAGCCTTACTGCTCCATTCCGGTAAAATAAAATATTTATCCATTTTTCTAAAAGCAGAATATAGATAAGAAAAATTATCTTTTCTTTTTTGAATAAATCCAGGAAGTTTATCGAGCTGAGCCAAGCCTAATGATGCTTGAATATCGGTGATTTTCAAATTATATCCAATTTCGCTATAAATATATTTATGATCATAACCTTGTGGCAAATCTCCAAGTTTCCAACCAAAACGATTTCTGCAAAAATTATCAACCCCAGTTGGACAAACACAATCGCGCCCCCAATCTCGCAATGATCTTATAACCTTACTTAATACTGGATCGTTAGTTAAAACTGCACCGCCCTCGGCCATAGTGATGTGGTGCGCGGGATAAAAGCTACATGTTGATATGTGCCCGAAAGTTCCGGTGAGCTGTCCCTCATACATTGAACCAAGCGCATCACAATTATCTTCAATAAGCCAAAGCTTATTTTTATCGCAAAGCTTCCTTAATTCTGCCACCTCAGAAGGATTGCCAAGGGTATGGGCGATAAAGACTGCCTTAGTTTTTTTAGTGATAGCTTTTTTAATATTCTCTAGCGACGCATTATAATTTCCCAAAGCAACATCTACAAAAACCGGAACGAGTCCGTTTTGAATAATTGGATTAATCGTAGTTGGAAAACCAGCGGCAACAGTGATTATTTCATCACCTTTTTTAAGACGCTTCTCATCGGATAATCTGAAAGAAGTCAAGGCGCTTATCGCCAATAAATTTGCAGATGAACCAGAATTAACAGCGGCGCAAAACTTCAGACCAAAAAAATTAGCCAGTTTTTTTTCGAATTTAGCCGCATATTTTCCTTCTGTCCACCAACCATCCATAACTGCCTCAACCATCATTACCAATTCTTTCTCGTCAAAAACTTTTCCAGAAACAGGAACTGAAGATTCTCCAGAAATGAAAGGCTTGACGGAAAATTTAGAATTAAATATTTTCCTTATCTCGGAATGCAATATTTCCATGATAATATTAAATAAATGATTTCTTATTTAAACTCGGTAAGATCGTCTTATAGTATTCCACCATTTCTGTTATCGCATTTTTTACATCAATAAATTCCAATTCTGAAAATTCGTTTTTAAGCTTACTTATATCGCATGTATATTCATTATTGAGACCTCTCTTGGCTATTTTAATCGGTAAATCTTTTTTAGTTATATCTAAAATAATTTTTGCTATAGTCAAAAGATCAATCTGTTTCCCGCTACCGACATTATAAAAAATATCTCTTGATTTATTTTCTATAAATCTATCTATTATATTAACAGCATCTTTAACATAAATATAATCAAAATAAACATTTTGATTCATTGTTATCGGAAGGTCAAATAAAACTTTGCAGATTGAATTAGAGATAAATCTAGTTTGAAAATCTTCATGCTCACCAAATACACCAAAAAACCTTAGATGAGTAATGAAATCCAAATTAACTGCCAACTTAGCCATGGTAAATTTCGCTAAACCATATTCATCTTCCGGAATACTGCGACCAAAGTCTTTTTCTCCGACAAGATGCAGATTATTACGTTTATCGTATTCCGCTCCTGAACCAAAAACGATCATCCTATTAAAATATTCTTTGGCGGCCAATAGGTTATAAAAAATAATTAAGTTATTTTTTAATATATTTGGTTTTAAATTATCTTTCCTGTTGGCTCCAGCGGCGGCGACATGTAAAACTATTTCCGGTTTATTAATTTTTAAATATTCAAAAACGGCACAAGAATCTAAAAGATTAAGCTCCTGCCGCACAGGTGATAATATCTCATATTTATCACCGAGCTGTTCTATTATATTTTTACCGATAAATCCATTTCCTCCAGTTAAGAAAACCTTCATATAAATTAATCCAAAAACCTCTCTTTTAATATTCGCAATATTTCTTTTTTTTCATCACTGAGAAATGGCGCCTGATTCTCAATTGATTCCCCATAAACAACCTTTGGCTGAAGTGTTGATTGGGGACTTAATTTAACTTCAATAATAGCTGGACCATTATAATCAATTATTTCAGTATACAAATCAAAATTATCTGATTTACTAATTTTAAAATATTTTATTCCATAAGCATCAGCAATTTTTTCTAAATTAGGGCAAGAATAACCGATAACTGTTGACTGATAATTTTTATTAAAATACTGATCTTGAAATTCCCGAACCATTCCTAGCGAGTTATTATTTAAAACAAAAATTTTAATTGGCAAATTATTATATTTTATTGTCTCAAGTTCTTGGATATTAATTTGGACACCACCGTCACCCATAAATGAACAAACCGACTTGGACTTATCAGCACAATAAGCACCAATTGACGTTGGCAAAGAAAATCCCATTGCCCCCATGCCACCGCTAAACAGTAGGCTTTGTCCATCCTTAATTTTCCATGACTGTGCTAACCACATTTGATTTTGTCCGACGTCAGCTATAATTACAGAATTTTTAGATGCCATGCTAGAAAAATTCTCAAAAAATAAATTTGGGTTACAATATTCATCTGTCTCTAAATATTCATCATTAAAGTTTTTCTTAACTGACTCAATGAAGTTTAACCATTTTAAATTAGTCGGAACTTCTAAGGCACCTATCTCATCAAAAAAATTATTCAAATCAGAGTTAATAAAAAAATAATCCTTAAAACTATCTTTTTTTGAAAACTCATCAATATCGACATGAAAAATTTTTGCATTATTGGCAAATAAACTTGGATTGCCAGTCTGTCTCAAGTCTAATCTCGAACCAAGAACGATTATTAAATCAGCATTAGCGAGGATAATATTTGCACTCCGATTACCATAAGTACCAATAAAACCCAAGTAATTTCTTTGCTCGGTTGTAATCTCACCTAAACCCAAAAGCGAACTCACTGATGGTAAATTATTTTTATTTAAAAAATTTTTTAACTTACTACTTGTCTTAGAAAGCTTTATTCCATTACCAAATAAAACAATCGGAGCGTTGGATTTTTCCAACAATTCCGACAATTTATTGAAATCAGGAAAGCTACAAAATTCCTCTTTATAAGTTTTTTTATACTCTTTTGATTCATTGAATTTTTTGAGCGTTGATGGCTCTATTTCAGCTGATTGAACATTAAAAGGTATGTCTAATAAGATTGGACCCGGACGACCATTTTTCATTAAAAATAATGCTTTCCCCAATTCGTACAAAATATCATTTGGATCTAAGATTAATTTTGCGTATTTAGTAACCTCTTTAACCATTTCAACAATATCTAATTCTTGAAAACCGTTTTGTCTGATGTCTTTACTACTGCGTAGTTCCTTCGAATTGACTTGTCCGGTAATAAATAAAGTTGGAGTTGAATCAAAATAACAACTCCCAATCGCAGTAATCATATTAGTCGCTCCCGGACCGCTTGTGGAAATAGCAACACCAAAGTTTTTATTGGCGCGAGCATAACCTTCGGCCGCAAATCCAGCCGCCTGTTCATGTCTTACTGGCAAGCATTCAATTCCTTGCAACCGACTGATTGAATCTTCTATATTCGTTATCATGCCACCAGTAAAATCAAAAACCACTCCAATACCTTGGGTCTTTAAGAATTCAGCAATGAAATCAGAACATTTCATAAATCACATTCTCAAATATTTCTTATACCATTCAAAAGTTTCCCTTATTCCCTCTTCAAAAGTATATGTGGATTTCCAACCCAGGACATTGGTCGCCTTTTCATAATTCAAGCTCTGAGAAGGAATCTCGTTCTTTTGGTTATCGATTATTGTGTATTTACATTCGGCTCCAACGACTTTTGAAACTTTTTCTATTAACTCTAAAACTGAAAAATTATATCCGGTACTGAAATTAAAAGCCTCACCTTTGAATTTGTCAATATTTTCCATCAACAAGATATACCCGTCAGCAACATCTTTCACATAAACATAATCCCGGATAAAAGTTCCGTCGCTCCTTAATTCTAAAGTTTCATCAAGAACAAGAGCCCTCATCATTCCCGGAATAATACGATTAATATTTAAATCTCCTGGACCATAAATATTTCCAAAACGGCTCACAGCTGTTGGCAATCCATAAGTTTTAGCATAAGTCCTGGCGATCAAATCAGCACACGACTTGGAAACATCATACGGATGATCCCCTGCCATCGGCGCATCTTCAGTTGCGTTATCACATTTCTTTCCATATGCTTTATCGCTTGAAGCGACCACTATTCCCTTGATGTTTGAACAATGCCGTGCCGCCTCCAGGACATTTACCGTTCCCATGATATTAGTTCCTAAAGCTTCTTTGGGATTAATAAAAGCGGTTGGAACTATTGGCTGAGCGGCAACATGAAAAATATATTCAATTTCATATTTAGAAATAATATCGAAGACACGATCATAATCTTTAATATCGCAGATGGCAGATACAGTCTTTTTATCTAATTTTTTTTCAGCAAAATAAGAACGGGGGTCTCTTGCCCGCCTGGTAATAAAAACCACTGCTCCTTGCTCCACTAATTTTTCAGCAATATGCCCACCTACCAAGCCTGTTGCGCCGGTAATCAGTACATTTTTCCCCTTAAAATAGTTTTTCATATTTTTGTAACTAATTATTCTTGGAAGAATGTTTACTCCCAAATTTTCCAGAAAGGATCGTTAATCCAGCTCTTATTGAGTTCTTCGACTTCTTTATAAGTATCCATGCACTGCCACTTCCCTGTATGTTCAAACATTGATAATTCCCCCTTGGTTGCCATTGGATCAAAAGCTTGTTCAATCATCGTATCTGGTTTAATAAGGCTTAAAAATTCATTCTTAAAAACCATGAAACCACCATTGATTAAATCCTGCGATTGAGCCTCAAGGGCGTCAGAGATATTAGCCTGATAAAAATCATTAATTTTTTTAGATTCCTTATTATAATCAAGTAATCCGAAACGCCCCTCTTTTCTCACCCCAGTTATTGTGCCAATCGTATTTTGATTATTATGGAAAGCTACTAGCTCAGCAATATCAATATCAGCCACACCATCGCCATAAGTTACCATAAAGTCTTCATCACCAATATATTCCTTTAATCTTCTAACCCTTTCTCCGGTTAGAGTTTCTAAGCCGGTTTCCACAAATGTTATTTTGAAGTCATCGCAACCATTGTTGTGAAAAGTTATTTCGTTATCTTTCGTACTTAAGGTAAAATTATCAGAAAGAGTCCGCCAGTGAAGAAACCATTCTTTGAGCATGTCACCACGATAACCGAGCGCTAGTATGAATTCATTATATCCGTAATGGGCGTAGATTTTCATGATGTGCCATAAAATTGGCTTACCGCCAACATTTACCAATGGCTTCGGTTTAAATTCCGTTTCTTCTTTCATCCTCGTCCCCTGTCCTCCGCAAAGAATTATTGTCTTCATAATATAATATTATTTAATTAAATATTTTTTTATAAAAAACCACCAGCAACTCAAAGTAAAAAAACACATAAAAGGATACAAGAACCAAGCATCTTTTTTCTGAAACACGCTATATTCTTTTTTTATTTTATCAGCAGAATACACATTGCGTCAAATCCCCTATCCTATCCAAATATGGCCTAAAATGATATTATTAAAGTATCATTAATCATAGCTCTATCCTATTGGTTTAGAGCCATAATATGCATCATGAACGATAAAAAAATTATTTCAGTAGTAACACCATGTTTCAATGAGGAGGGTAATGTTCAAAATCTATTTGATAGTGTAGAAAAAGTATTTCAAGATAATCCAGAATATTTATTTGAGCATATCTTTATTGATAATGCTTCAACAGATTCAACTGTTAATATTCTAAAAAAAATGGCTAGTGAAGATAAAAGAATAAAGATTATTGTAAATATGAAAAACTTTGGTCATATTTGTTCCCCTTTTTATGGTCTACTTCAAGCAGAAGGTGACGCAATTGTTTTGATGGCTGCTGATTTTCAGGATCCTCCAGATATGATTAGTAATTTTATTAAGGAGTGGGAAAATGGATTCGATATTGTTATCGGTATTAAGAATAAGAGTAAAGAAAATCCATTAATGTTTCTTGTTCGTAAATTATTTTATTGGTTGAGCGAAAAGATGTCTGAAACAGAATATATCAAAAACTTTACTGGCTTTGGTCTATATGATAAGAAATTTATTGATATTCTGCGAAGTTTAAATGAACCATATCCTTATTTCAGAGGATTAGTCGCTAAGTTTGGTTCCAACATAAAAGAAATCGAATTTACTCAACCTAAACGAAAAGCTGGAAAGACAAACAATAATTTCTATACTCTTTATGATATAGCTATGCTTGCTTTTGTAAATCACTCCAAACTCCCTATCAGACTAGCAAGTTTCATTGGGTTTATTGGAGCTTTTATTAGTTTCACCGTGGCAACTATTTATTTTATATATAAAATAATTTATTGGAGAAGTTTTGAAGTGGGGGTTGCACCCCTTGTTATTGGATTTTTCTTTGTTTCATCTATTCAACTTCTATTTACCGGAATAATAGGAGAATATATAGCATCCATATATACACAGGTAAAAAATCAACCATTAGTCATTGAAAAAGAAAGAATAAATTTTTAAAATTATGATAGAAATAAATGATAATTATACTTTTTATAAAAATTCTAAAATATACATAATTAAGCTGATTAATAAACAATTTATAAGATTTATTATTGCCAGCGGAGCAAATACTATATTTGGTTATTTAGTTTTTTCTCTTTTTATATTTATAGGATTCCGTTATCCAATAGCAATATTATTCGCAACAATATGTGGAATATTATTCAATTTTCAAACTATAGGAAGATTTGTATTCTTGAATAAAAACAGTACCTTGATTTTCCGCTTTATCGGAGTTTATGCGATAACCTATTTATTATTCACGACTAGCGTTGGCATTTTAATCCATTTTCACATAAGCGCTTACATTGCAGGAGCAATTATGACTTTACCAATAGGAATCACTTCCTTCTTACTAAACAAAAAACTTGTCTTTTAATTACACGAATTTTTACAATCTTCTTCTTTTTAAAAAAATGTTTTTGCAAAACCGTGACTTCCTTTTTTCTTTCTAATTTGAGACCCGACTATTGTTATTAAATAACTCAGGATTCAGAATTGCTTCATAATAAGATACGTTGCCAATTTTGGAATCCTTTCGTGACATTACTTCGTCTTTGCTTACTATTTTCATAAGCTTTTCATCATTCTCGAAAATAAATATTTTATCATAGCTAGTCAAATCTAAGTTACTATCATTAGTATAGCTAATCGAACCACAACTTTTATCTAAATTTTGTGTGTGTTTAAAAATAGTCCAGTCGTGGTTATTGCCAAAATAATTTTCAATAAAATCATTTTTTCTATTGAAATAAACATCTACCAGATCATGTTGACATGAGAATGGATGCCGCGCAACATCCATTCCTGTAATTAAAATTTTATCATTATCTTCAATATTATTTTTTAAAATAGGAAAACTAGACATAACATTTTTGTTAACTTGTTCCATTTCCATACTAGGTGCCCAAAATATACCTTTCTTTTGATTCATGTTTTTTTTCAAAGAAAAAACAGCTAGAACTATAAATACAATAATAAAAACAGCATTAAAAATAGCGGCTGTTTTTTTATTTTTTACTTTTATCAAAAAGGTGTTAATCATATCAGGATGCGCCAACATAATAACGCCGTAACTCAATGGAATTCCCAGCCAAAAATAAAATCCGTATTTATGGTTAGGCAAAATAGAATAAGGTACATATGCCGCAATACCCATAAACAAAAGCAATAAAAATTCCTTTAAATATTTCTTATTAAAAACTACTATAAGCAGAGAAAGTGCAATTATGGATATCGCTCCTGCATTTCCCCACCCACCCATATAAAAACAAAAGGTTTCCCATATTGAAAACGGATTAAAATTAGTAAAGTATGGGCTGTCTGCACTTGAAGCGAAATCAATCCAAATACTTTGGGAAAGACGACCATGAATTAATACCGTAATGAAAATACTTGAGGTAATAAGGAACATAATTGCTGCATTTCTCCGTATTTTATTTTTTTTGAAAGTAAACTGATATGCCCAAAAAATCAGCAGCGTAACAACATATGTTTCTTTTGAAAAAAAGCTTAGTCCTATTAAAATAGACAGAAAAGCCAAGAGAATTGGAGTTAATTTTTCCCCTATTCCTAACCAGATTAGCATTGTTGCTATTACAAAAAAATACGCTATCGTATCAAAAAAATCATATGTATAATTGAAATAAAATCCTGGCTGAGAAAATATTAAAAATAAATAAATAAGAATGATGGGCCAATAAATTTTAATATTACTTATCTTTTTTACAAAAATAATTGTCAGCAAGATATTAAGAAAATTAAATAGTATTAAAAAAATAATCGCTCCACTCATCCCTAGGATGCCAACAATTTTGAGCATAAAAAAACCAATGGGCCTAGGGCATGTGAATACTTTTGCCCAAGGCAAAGAAGATACCCCATTGTATGTCCAAAAGTAATCATAATTTTGCGGTATCAGAGGATCAAAATGACCAGGAAAAATAAACCTTAAAGAAATATAATAGCAAACAGCAATAATTATAACAAGTAAGATTATCTTTTTCCAATATTTTATTTCTGTAATATAAGAAAAATATTTATTTTCCATTAATTTTTAGATTTTACTCATTCAGCTATTACACACTTATTAATTTATAATTTATCATATTTAAAATCTGCAATATAGTTTAACGTATAACCTCTAATCGATTAGCCTGATTATTATTTGCACCCACCCCTGATGGCTCTTTTTAATTTATACCTTTTTATGAATTCTGAAACAGAAACGAATATGAATATTAAAAGAACGGTCGTTGTATAGAAAGGCAGTCTAGCATCAGCCGCATTCCCCATTAATACAAGACTGGCTAAATAAAAGAAGGCTGATAGGAGAATCGTCAAGTAGGCACCCGTTAACAATTTAGACCTAATCATATAAATTAAAGCCGCGATCGAAATTAAATATATAAACCAAGGCCTGAAAAATGGCAACGCAGAAGCTTTAATTATGTAAGCCACCACGTTATCCCGCTGGGGTGATTTTGACAAACTATAACCATATTCATTATTATCAATAGCCGCAGATGTAATTAGAAATTGATCTCCTTTATTAGCACCAATTAAATATTCAGTTAGTTGAAATTTGTTATTTAAAAAACAAATCGGATGATGAACAGCGCTATTAAACCATATTCTATTGATTCTATTATCGACTCCTATCTTTTCTAACAGCCCCGCCGACAGATTTATATGCTTTGGATTATACAGGCTACGAATTTCAGCAAGAGATAAATTTGGTGCCATCTCAGCAAAAAGATTACTACCAACACAAACACTTGCTCCAGCAACATCAAGAACTCTCACGGATTGAATAAAGACATCAGTGCTATTATTGATTTTATTAAAACTAGGAAGAGAATAATTATCTAGTAATGTTTTTGTAAAATAAATAGAACCAGTTAATATTGAACCCAATACAATAATACCCAACCACAAATGTATAGGGCGATAAAATTTACGAGAGCATATAATAAATGTGAAATAAAATATTATTGGGATAGCTGCAGTAATAGCATTATGTCGTGAACAAACTCCTAAAAATATCAAAAAAACAACTAAAATAGATAATAAAATAAACTGCCATTTCTTTTCTATTTTCCTCATCAATAAAATAATTGAAAAACTAGCAAAAAAGAAAGATGCCATTAATACATCCTTCCAGATAACAGCTATCGTACCTAATATTACAGGAATACTTAAATAAATAAGTAAAAACAATGTTGCTATACTTATTTTTTTTGTAAAATAAAATATTATATAAAAAATAGACCCTAATGATAGAAAAACTTGTGTAAAATGCATTGCTGATGGATTTAATGATATCAAATCAACAGCACGCCAAACATAGCTAACCATCGGTGGCCACATGGAATCTGTTACTCCATTTCTTGCGCTGCGAAGTGCATGCAAAGTGTCATACGACATAAATCCTGGATAGAATAACGCGGCGACCCCTAGAGAAATAAACAAAGGAATCGCTAAAAAACAATATTTATTTCCTTTCGCTAAGTAAAAAATTACTCTTTGTCGTGCATTCATAATGCTCTCACCGTATTAAAAAATTATAATTGCTTATTGCCTTAAAGTATTTTTCGGATATATTTATGGGTAAGAGAATCTTAAAAAACCAAGAATTAATCCCACCGATAAAATGGAAAGCTTTCAAATAAACAATTTTAGGATATTTAATAGAAGCGTAAGTATCATAATAAATAGTAGAAGCTAAATCGACTTAGACAGAATGACAATAATTTCGTGTCCGTTCTTGCAAAACATCTCAACTTCAAAATCAAAGAATTTTTTTGCCTTGACTAAAAAATCCAAGATCTCGTGCTGTGCCTAGACGTGGAAATGAATGCTGTAATCCATATTCATAAGTTCGAATACCCTATTCTTTTTTACTTTCTCATCTTTTATTTTTTTGACACGTTCTACCCATTCTTCAAAATGAATCTTTTTTGAAATTTCCGGATCATTCAAAAAGTCATTTTCAAGATGTCTAAAATTGGTAACTGGTCTGTCAACATCAAAGGTATATCGTTTATCTGGAACGGCGAGATATACTACTCCTCCAGCTTTAATTGCTCTCAACATATTCTTCAGGGCTAATAATGGATTTTAGCAATGTTCAAAAAAATGATTGGCAATTACGAAATCCTGGGAATCATTTTCTATTTTTTCAAGTTTTTCGCCATCGCAAATTATATCCACAATAACTAAATCCAGAGAACTCAATTCTGAGTAGTGTTCCCGCAGATCAAAAACAGTCATTCGGTCAACATATTTTACTTTGGCCGATTCTGGCACAATTAGAGGATTATGAAGAGCGCCTATTTCAATGCCTTTGCCCTTTATGTATAAGTTTGTAATCAATTCTCTTCTGCTCGCGACAGGATCTTTTCAGAGGTCAGCATCCTTTTTTATCCAGCCTTCTAGCACTATGCTTGAGCAAAATTTTGCCCTATAACCCTTGTAATAGCTTACTACTTCAACCGAGTTGAGTTTATCAGGAACACTAATAAACTCTAATTCTTTAAAATTTCATTTAAATGCAGTTTTTACTCCCATTGCGATTTGTCTTTACTTATCCTAATTATTGATTCTAACGCCTCTCTCGCATCTATGCGGGGAATGATCACTCCCTTTTTGTATGATTTTACCCTTTCGGCTGGAGCGCCAAGGTCAAAAACAGCCAATGGGTAATCCATTTGCATGATCTCCTCAGTGGTATATGAAAAAGTCTCCGGACAGATTGAAGGAATGAAAAAAATATCAACTTCGTATCTTTGCGCTAGCTTTGGTAATCTTTTGCGCTCGTAAGCTCCATGAACTATTAAATTTTTGCTTTCAAAGGGGCTACTATACTCACCGATAATCACGATTATTATATTTAGTTTTTCTCTTTCGATTATTTTGAGCACTTCCTGAATTACACTCGCTCCCTTTACATGGCTTATTCTGCCAGGAACCCCGATAATAATATTTTTTTTGTTGATCCCTTTCTTCTTTTGAAGTGTTTCGATATACTCGACTTTGTGCGGCCTGACTTTTATATTGTTATCATTTAATTCTGGATAGGCACTTTTCAATATGCTTTTTGAAGAATTTGAAAAACAAATTACTTGATTCGCCAATTTCAGTGTTTTTTGCCAATGTTGTCGCCATGACTTTACATCCCTTTCTTTTGTAAATAATCTGAAGTCGCCTTGATTATCTTTTATGCACGTCGCGCATTCTTTTAAATCAGGCAACCCACAAAATTTGTCATCCTGATTCACTAGTACAAAATTGGGACAAACGCAAAAATAGTCATGCATCAAGATTTCCAGGTTAATTTCTGAAACTTCTTTCATCTCATTAGCTAGTTTTAATAGCTGAAAAGGATCTGGAAACGACACTATACTGCTCAAAACTATTCTGTCGATCTTTATCAACTTTAATAAATCCCTCAATTCGCTTAAGTCGTTGAACACAAATTCAAAAACTGCCCGATCCTCGCAATATCTCAGGTGATATATTCCTTCTGACATATTATAAGTGGCAAGAATAATTTTTTTACCCAAAGAAATATTTTCCTTAATAAAATTTTCACGAAACAAATTTGTGCCGCCTCCAATTTCATGGTCGAAAAAAAGTATCGGGTGGCCTTTTTTGGCGCCATTTGCAGAAATAATCATTCGCAATAAATCCCGTATCTTTCTCGATGAATCGGAAGAAATTTGTTTTTCAATAGAATCGTCATATTCTTCATTTTTTTCAGATGCTACTTTCAGAGCTTCACCAAAATGGCTATTTTTCCTTAAAACAATATTTAAATACCCAACAGCCTCAGAGAGAGATTTATTGGAATATATATTGTCCATGCCCGTGGTTTTTTCAAGAAATCCTTTGCCATGCCTAACATAATTTGAAAGTCTATGATTGGCTTTTATAAAGCCTTCTTGTTTAAAAAAGGAGTGGTATGAGAAAAAAAGATATTTTGCTTTGGAGTAATATTTTTTTATAAATTTGCGCGGTGAAAGCACAACAAATTTCAATTTCAGATAGATATTCCTTGCCTTCCAAAACTTAGAGTTTTTAAAATATTGTATTTCGCGCTCCAGCCTACCCAAATGTTCCCTTAAGTTCTCATCTTCAAAGTTACTTGAAATCGCTGAATATACGCCGCTGGAATCAATATTCTCAGAGAAAGACGTAATTACCCCGCTTGAAACATTGAAGGGAAAATTAATTTTTTCTTGAAGTTTTTCGTCTGATCTGTATATCAACCGAATTTTATCGGAAATTTTTTCCCCACTTGTAAAATAAGCGTAATCCCATGGATACTTCCCATATTCAACCTGGCCCGCCATGTCCAACTCTGCAATATATTCTTTTCTAATCTTATAGATTGGATCTTTCTTGTTTGGAACATACTTTTTCACCATCGCCTCATTCGCGCCAGAGTCGAAACCTGAAAAGTGAAAAAATCTTAGCGGTTCTCCATTTACTAAATATATATCTTCATTCGTCTCTGTAATCTTTCTATGTGAAATATTCCAAGGTGCAATGTCATAACCAGGATGTTTGAGAACAAACACATCAAAAAAACTTGGAGCCAGATCAACCCAACGCTGATCGGTGAAAATGCCCATTGGAATATTATCGTAGCAAAACATACGAAGTCTATCTGTCCACCAATTTATAAATTTATTACCCTCTGTGTCATTTCGAACGGCAAGAAATCCAAGATTATAAGTGCCGTGCCTCAACGCGCATAACTCATTGTCAATCACCGCTTCAATACTGTCTTCCGGCGCAGTAATATGAGGAATTAAAACGATAGATTTTTCATTAAGTAAGGTATCCAGCTCTCTTAATTCACTAAACACCTCTATGTCCGGATCAAGATATACAAATTTACTTTCGGTTTCGTATTTTTTAAACAAGTATTTGAAGAGTTGGCCTTTAACTGAAGTGGAGGCCTCAACGATTGAATGCTTAAAAATATATTTGTCAAAATTTTCAAAACCAAGATCCTTAGCGAGTACGACCTCATCAAAAAATTCAAAATCCTTAGCAAAATCAGGAATCTTGCGCTCCGCGAGACAGACGACGAATTTTACCTTAGGATTCGTCATCTTTAAGGATTTAGCCAACACCTTAGCTTTTGGTATGTAATTTGAGCAAACTGAAGTGCAAACAATCATTACTTAATTAATTTTAGGTTATTAATAAGAATTAGCGTGTAGATTGCAAACTATTTCTAACTTATCTTTTAAGAGATTTTTGTTGCGAGATCCACTCCCATGTTTTTTTAATCCCTTCACCCAGCGATGTTAATTTAAAATCTCCCATCTCCATTTTGATCCTTTTCGTATCGAGAACAATTTTCCTGATGTCAATTTCACGTTTTGGCTGCCATTTTATTTTTATCTTCTTGCCGGTAATATCCCTCATTGCATCCAAAAGCATATTTATCGTTATTCCTTTTCCATTCCCTATATTATACAGATTGTGCTCTGTTTTTTTCTTGAATATTTTTTTTGTAATATCAATAATATCATCAACAAAAATATAGTCCCTAATATTCTCTCCGTCCCCAAAAATCGTAACAGGACGACCTTCAAATATTTGATTTAAAAAGATCGGAATTATGCCCTGGCTTCCGACTAAGTTTTGGTGTGGACCATAGGGATTCGAATAACGAAGTATTAAATAAGATAACCCATGGCGTATCCTGTAGTACTCTAAATATTTTTCTATCGCCAACTTTGAGATCGCATAAGGTGAGATGGGATTCGTAACATCTCTTTCCGAATAAATACTTTTTGCTTGGTCTCCGTAGATCGCTCCGCCAGTTGAAGCAAAAATTATTCTTTTTATTCCAGCTTTCACGCACTCATCCAATAATTCTAAAGTGCTACGGATATTCGTATCGATTTCTATGAAGGGATCGTCAGATGAAGAGCTCGGAGTCGTAAGGGATATAAAATGAAAAACATAATCAATACCATTAAGAGATGTTTTTAAATCCTCCTTGTTTAAAAAATTCCCCTGAATTAATTTTATGTCGTTCCGAATTGATTCCAGGTTATTTGATAATCCGTTTTTAAATAGATCAAACGCCCTCAGGTTGAATCTTTCCTCTTTCGCGAGCGACAAGGCAAGATTACTGCCTAAAAACCCGTCCGCGCCAAGTATCAAAATGCTGTCTTTTTTCTTTGTCATATACTTTTCACATCTTTAGATTATCTCTTAGCTGTCTTATTTTCCTCCTCTATATTGCCCCAATTGTTCAGCGAAGTGAATTATTGGACTATACAGCATAGCGATAGTTTTATCAAACTTCGATAAATCATAGCTTGCAAGGGATATCCAGTCCCGACTGACATATTCTCTGACATTTTTCCAAAGCTGAAATAGTGTTGGGACATTACGAATGTTTAAATAAACTTTGTGATATCGAGCATCAATCAAGTTCCTTTGATAGGTTTTTTTCAATGAATAATTATGTGAATGATATACAACAGAATCAGGCTCATACACAATTTTTTTCCCTTTGGCCAGGGCTACTCTTGCAAATTCTAAATCCTCAGCGAAGGGAACATCAGGAAACGGATTTTCCAAAATAAAATTCTTCCTGACTGCAGAAGATATATTATAAAAAAAATAGTAATGAAGCCTTTTTTCCAGATAACTTAATTTTTCAAATTTCTCCTTATCCTCAATTTGCGCTTCAATTCGTTTTATTCTGCCTGACAAGTCATTCTCTACATTTATTTTTCTTAACACAAAGGCGTCTTTTCTTGGAATAATCCGACCGCATACTCCGACCACTTCAGGATCATTGAAATTCCTTACCAGGTTATCCAGCCATTGATTTCCCGCCGGCGTAGCATCCTGCGTCAAAAAAACGAGATAATCGCCATTTGCCAATTCAGCTCCCATCTGCCGCGTGCGGCTGTGGCTGAATTCAGAGTTAGGTATTTCATAAAGCCTAACATTCCCATAGCGCTTCACAAATTCGACTGTGCCATCAGTGGAACCAGAGTCTATAGTAATTATTTCGTAGCTACGCTTCGTGGATTGGGACAAGACACTTTTAAGCGTTTCTTTGAAATAATCGGTGATTCCGTCGAATGTCAGGAATATAATTGATATTTCTGCCTTTTTTACCATTAAATTAGACTACCCTACTTTTTGCCAAAACTTTTTTAATTATATCCATAATCTGCCTTCCAGCAATTGACACATCGTGCCTTTTCATTGCTTTCTGAGCAGCGTTTTTTCCTAGTCTACTGCATAGCTCCCGATTCTGCGCCAGTTCGATAATCTTTTCTGCTGCCGCTTCTATATCAAGATAAGGAACCACGAAACCACAATCTTTTTCCACGAAGTCAGGAATGCCTCCGGAAAGTTCAAAACAAATAACCGGCTTTTCGAATGCTGCAGCTTGCAAGCAAACAAGCGGGAAGGGGTCTTCCCTTGAGGGCAACAGGAAAACATCTATAGCCGCAAAATAGTCAAGTGCGTAGTCAATAAAAATTACCTTGTCCTTCAAATTTAGCTTATCAACATCTTGTAAAAATTTTTCGAAGTCCACGCCTGACTGAACTCCCCCAATCCAAACGAAGTATATAGGAAGATCCGATTTCTGTCTCACTAGCCTGGATATTTGAGGTATCAAATCAACTCCTTTTCGCCAGTCAATAGTCCCGCATGACCCAACGACAAAGGAACCATCGGGAACGCCAATTTTCATTCTCAATTCTTGCGTATCATATTCGTTTCTTGCTTCATGATATTCCTTCGCGGGAATATAATCGTAGACGAGATCAATTTTTTTATCACTTAATCCATGATTTATCTTAAGATTATCTACAACCATCTTGGAGCTCCCAATATAGAGATCTATATTTTTTTGAGCTTCTTTAAATACATCTAGCCCGCAAAATTGGCGGATGCTTATTTCCAACTCATGCAAATAACATATTATTGGAATATCCAATCTCTGTTTCAATTCATTAATAGCATCACAGCTCGCCACTGAATTTGTAAAAATTACGTTGAATTTTTTTTGCAAAAACAACCTTGATAATTTATCTTTGTGACTATTTGGAGATAAGCTTGATAGATTATAGTAGAGCAATATTTTTTCAAATAAATTCTTCGGATTGCCAGGCTTATACCATATGTAAGTTGGAGCAAGAGCTTCAAACTCACTCTCTAGCTCTCCGCCATTTTTTAACAAAACTTCAAACTCAACTTCAGTGTTTTCCTTTAGCCACTTTAATAAATGCAAGAGGACAAAAGGCGCCCCAGTCCTGGAAGCGTCATGACTTACGAATAGTATTTTTCCAGTCGTTTTATCCATGCTTCTTTTTCCGTGCTATCTTGCTGTTTATTCGATAGTATACTTCTCTCATTTTCCAAAATCTCGAAGATTTCATCATTTTTATTTCGGCGTTTTTTTGTCGAATAATACTTTCTCTTACTGCGATAACATTTCTTTCCTGCTGGATTTCCTGATCTTTCTGCTGAAGCTCTTGGTCTTTTTGCTGGATTTCCTGATCTTTCTGCTGAAGCTCTTGGTCTTTTTGCTGGATTTCCTGATCTTTCTGCTGAAGCTCTTGGTCTTTTTGCTGGATTTCCTGATCTTTCTGCTGGATAGTTTTGCGCAAATCACCTAATTCCAAGACAACTTTCCTATAATCATTAGCTAAAATATCATAAAGCTTATGTTTTGCCAGCACCTTTATCCTTTCAAGGATGCTATCAACCGTAAAGGTTTTATTTTCCCCGTGAAACCTAACGGTAAATAATGATTCCGCAATTCTTTTTGCCTCGCCGTTTTTTAATAGCGTTAGCCATGCATCCCAGTCTTGGAATCTTTTAATTTCCTCATCGAATCCTTTAAATTTTTTCTTTCGTATTAGCGACGGGAGAGAGATATAATTATATTGAGTCAATTTATCATAGTCGAATTCTTCCGTTTTCCAGCATGACTTAAATCCTAAATCTTCCAGGAATTTCTTTTCCCCAATATGTGATCTATCGGTGTATACCAGATCTAATTCTTTGTCTCCCTCTAATTCCACTTGAGTATATTTTAGAAAATTATTGTCGAAATAGTCATCTGCATCAAGAAAAACAACGAACTCTCCGGAACTTTTTTGTAGCCCAAGGTTCCTAGCCTTCTGTGCATTTTTAAACTCGACTTGAAAATACTTTATCTTATCCCTATAGCTTTTCGCGATTTTTTCCGAATCATCTGCGCTTGCGTCATTCACAACTATTACTTCTTTTGGTTTGACTGATTGATTTAGCGCTGAGTCAATTGCCTCTTTCAAAAATTTTCCGTAATTGTGACAGGTTATAACAACTGAGGTTTTTCGTGAGTCTTGCATATTATTAGTTCTTAATGGCTATCGCTGTGGCGTAGTGAGTTTCATTCAGATCTATACATAACTCATCAACGAGCATCAATAGATCAAGTATAAGCCTATCTTCTACTTCGTCAAAATTATTTATCATATCAGATAACGCTAGGTGATAAATTACCCCTCCGGTTTTTATAATTTTCACATCGTGAAAGTACCTCCCTACGGCATCAATTATTCTCTCCGAATCGGCCGCTTCCGAAGGATCACCACTAATCATAGCTTCTATATCTGGTCTGCTGAGATTGATATTTAGTTCTCCTGAGGAGGAATTTTTGTCAGGGTCTCTTACATATTTGCTCTCACAAAAGACGTTCCGAACCCTAGAGGCAATTTCCAATTGCTTATCCGACCACTGAAAACGAGAAGACCCTATAAAATCATCCATATAGAAAAGTCCCCCCTTCTTTAGTATATCCCTACTCCACTTTACAGAATCAAAAACATTCAACATATGGTGCAGAGAGTTATTCCAATGGACAATATCATATTGTTCTGGTTTAGTAATAATCTCAAAAGCGTTACCTTTAATATATCGCATCTGGTTAGCAAGCGAATTTTTCTTAATTAATGCATTGCCTTGATTAACTCGCGTCTGACTTAATTCAAATAAATCAAATTCTTCGACAATTCCTTGCTTTATTAGATTAATTTCCTTTTGCCCATTTCCACAACCCACAGATATTCCTTTTTTAAACGGAATTAGATGTCCGTAATTTTTTTTAATTTTATTCACAAGCCCCTGAGAGAGACCGTCCGAATATTCACCCTCCACTAGCTTATTGACATGCCTAATTATAAGAGGACTTTGCCACCATCTTAACTTTAAATCATTGCTCTCCGATTGCTTACTAACTGCTGACCAGAATTTACCAATTTTTTCATTTCTTTTATTCATGCTGTCATTAATAGAAAAAATACTCTTTATCTTTCACTACGCCTACTATTTCACGATTATCGTCTTCTGTGAAAAAGCCGCCCTGAAATTTTGATTATCTTGTTTTGCGAAATATTGAGAGATTTCAAGCGCCTCTCTGTCACTCCCGCTGGAATTATAACTGATATCAAAGAATTCTTATCTTGACAATGGGGTGCTTTTAATTTCCCTTAAAAATATTTCCAAAAAATTCGCTCTTCTTAATTAATCTGTCTCTCTCTTCCTTTTTAAGGCAGAGTAAGTTTGCGTATGATATCTCATCCAAATAATCTTCCCATTTGTTAAAATTTTCAGTGAGGTTTATTAAAAAGGGTCCTGAATCTTTAATCATATGTATTTCAAGATTGGCAGCCTTGAGCACTTCAGCAAATTGTGAAATTTTTATTCCCGCACTTCTTATGCATTTTGGATTAAATTCAAGTATTATTTTTATTTTTGGATTATTTGCTATTATTTTTTTCATTCCGAGAATAACCCCAACCTCATGACCTTCTGTATCAATTTTCACAACGTCAATTTTCTCATCACCAATTACATTATCAAGAGAATTCGTTTCTATCTTAATTTTTCTTATCGAACCCGCTCGCGGATGCTGGGTAAAACCACATGAATCGGATAACGCGGAGATATAAAAATCTTTTTTTCCTTTTTTGTCTGAGATTGCAAAGTTAAATATCTTTATCCCTTTAAAACCGTTAAGAACGATATTTCTCTTGAAAATATCGACGCTTCTTTCAACTGGCTCGAAGGAAAAGATATTCCCACTTGATATTATTTTGGATACCAGAAGTGAATAAAAACCGAAATGAGCCCCAACATCAACAAAGTTACTCTCTGGTTTTATTAGGTTTGAGAAAATTTTCCTTGTCGCCAATTCAAATCTTTCTGGATCATAAGCTATTTCAAATACAGGTTCTATGTACATCTTAAAGTCCGGATTCTTATAGCGTAGGAGTTTTAGTTCTTCCATTTATTTAGAGTGCGAGATTAATATTTTAATTAATATGCCACACGGAAGTTTGCCATTTATCTTCTGAATAAGGACCGTGCCCAAAAAAATCCCTCCGCTGAAAATTCCTTAACTTCCCCATTGCATTTCTGTATGATTTTCTCTCTGAATTGTCCAGCATCAGAAAACCGCCCTTCTTTATCTTTCTCACGGCATGCCGCATACAAGCGGCTCTCGCCCTTCCATCCACGAAAATTAGATCAAAGAAGTTGTCGGGGTAATCACTAATCTTTTTAACATATTTTTTGAATGTGTAATTTTTATACTCCGTGAACACTTCAGATTTATACATTCTCCAAGCCAGCGGCAAGATTCTTGACAGATAATTTTTATAAGGCGCTATCAAGTGATATTCACAATTGTTTATTTTTTCTTTAAGCAAAGTCTCCTCGACTTTCTTATGCCAGGAATCATCATGTTCAACCGACACAACTTTTTTTGTCCTCTTGCTAAAATAAAATGTCGAGCCTCCTGATCCCCATTCAAATACCCTCATATCCTTTTTTAAAAATTCATCCAGCCAATCTTTGGCTTCGTAAACAATCCAGGGTATATGTTTTTTTGGATTTGCCAAGTTCATATGCGCTATTTACTGGTTCCATTTATGCTTTAGACTGAAGGTTCCTTTATACGAATTCTCTTTGCCAATGGAGAATACTCTAAAATTCCTAGTCCTTGGCTGATAATCCAAGGTCGATCCATCGTCTTTTTTTGCAATCGTAACGTTAATAAAATAATTGCCTGAGAGCAGAAGCACTTCTGGATAGACAATAGAGATGTATCCTTTATTTATTTGAGGCGAATAATTATCCATCAGCGTATTGTATCCAAAAAGATACTGGCCTTCTCTATTTTCTATCGAGACCCCTATATTCACCTCTTTTTGAAAGGTATTCGCGGCATCGAAATAAATTTTTATTTCTAACTTATCATGCGTCTTTATGGCATTTACTGGAATACCCTCTGAGTTTAAAAACTCTATTTTTATAATTTTAACCGGCTTGTTTTTTTCTTTTTCTTCTTGCTTTATTTTTTCTATCTCTTGCTTTTTTTCCTCCTCTGCTTGTTTTTTTTCTTCTTCCGTTTGCTGTCGTTGTTCAGCGATTTTTTGCTCTCGAATCAGTCGTGCAGCTTCTTTTTCAGCTTTAATTCTCTGTCTTTTTTCCTCTTCCAGGAGTCGCTTTTCTTCATCTGACATATTTTGATATATATATTTGTCTCCCACTTTATCCGAATCGCCTATCATCTCAATTTTACCGCTGCGAAGAAGCACGGCTCTATCGCAATATTGCCGGACAGTTTCAATATCATGCGTAACTAAAATAATGGTTTTCCCGGCATTTCTGTAATTCCGAAATTCATCCATGCATTTGCTCTGGAAGTTTGTGTCTCCTACTGCCAGTACCTCATCCATAAGAAGGATATCCCGGTTCGCGTGGATGGCAACAGAAAACGCCAGACGTACCTGCATCCCTGATGAATAATTTTTGACTTTTTGATCGATGAAGCGATGGAGTTCGGAAAAATTCACAATATCGTCAAATTTTTCGTTGATTTGTTTTTGGGAAAGGCCCAGGACTGATGCGTTGAGATAAATATTGTCCCGCCCGGAAAGTTCGGGGTTGAAACCGATGCCAAGTTCGAGAAACGGCGAGATAAGCCCGTTTACTTTCACCTTTCCTTTCCCGGGCTTATAAATGCCTGCGAGAATCTTGAGGAGCGTTGATTTCCCGCTGCCGTTCCGCCCGATGATCCCGAAAAATTCCCCCTTCTTGACCTCGAAAGAAACATTGTCGAGCGCGTTGAATTCTTCGTACCCGTTAGTCCGGAACAGGTTCACAAAAGCCCCCCGCAATGTGGATATTTTCTCATGCGGAATCCTGAAGGTTTTAGAGAGATTTTCAACCCTAATGGCCGTTTCCGCCGGCTTGGTGTTTTTGGATTTAGCGGCTGTTTCGTTTTGCATATACTTGTCCAATTATATAACTATTTGGGCATTGAGCGTATAAATAGTCATAACTAATCCAACAGCTTATCATTTAGCAAAAAATCAACGATTTGCCAATGTTTTATGCCTTGATAATCGCTACCGACCATTTTATCCATAGAAACCACGATCTTTTGATAATTATCCGATATAGCTAGCAAATTGCCAAATTCCCGATTTTTAGTCACATTGTCATTTATTAAATAAGCCACCTGGATATATATTTTTTTTCCTTCTTTCTCGGCGACAAAATCAATTTCTTTATTTCCCAATTGGCCGACATGAATTGTAAATCCCAATCGCGACAAGTGCGAGAAAACCAAATTTTCCAAAATCTGCCCGATCTCCATCGCTTTATAGCCAACTAGTGAATTTCTTAGCCCCAGATCTTCCCAATAATATTTTTCATTGATTTCAAAGATCTTTTTTCCTTTGATATTCGCCCGGTTGACTTCGCGAATGATAAAACTGGAAGTTAAAAATGACAAATAATCCAAAACAATATTAGGCGTAGTTTTTATTTTTTGTGATTTCAAAAATTCACTAATCCGATTAGCAGAAACCAGGGATCCAATATTGTCCGCCAAATATTCCAAGAGACGATTAAGAAAATTGATGTTTCTGATATTGAATCGCGCCACCACATCATTCAATATGATTGTATTATATACGCTTTGTAAATAACCGTATGCAATTTCATCAGTGAGTTCCAAATTGGCAAGAAAGGGTAATCCTCCATAACGGATATACTTCATCAATGATTTTTCGCCAGACGGCAATTTTTGAAATTGCAAAAATTCACGATACGACAAGGGGTGTATGGAAATTTCGATATAGCGGCCGGACAAGCCGGTGGCAATTTCCGAGGAGAGGAGTCGCGCGTTGCTACCGGTGCAATAAAGATCAAAAGTTTTTTTTGCGAAAAGATGCCTTAGTGCTTTTTCAAAGTTTTCGATATCCTGAATTTCATCAACGAACAGATAGTTATTAACTTTAGCAACAACGCGCTTTTCAGCATAAACAATTAAATCGCGATAATTAATAATCGCGTCATATTCATTCTCTTCTTTGTTGATATAAACGATATTCGCCTTCTTGTCCTTGGATTTTATCACGTCCATCAACTGCAATAAAATATAGCTTTTGCCAACGCGCCTTTGGCCGACAAGCACCTTAATAAGATCAACTCCAATAAAAGGAGCGATTTTATCGAGATAATATGGGCGTTTTTGATATATTTTAGTCATACTTAAAACTATTTATAATTTATTGATATATTTTAAGTATACTTAAAACTATTCAGAAAGTCAACTTCTATTGACCTATCGTAAAACATAGTGTTTTTCAAATTTTCGCTACCGGACTCATGAGTCAAATTATACCCCTACTGGCGCATTTTTTCAATCTTTCCGTGAAGCAGCAAATTTAAAAGGGGCGGATGCAAGATGGCGCCTTGTGTCCGTCCCTTTTTTCGACTCTCCGATGCCCTGACTTAGCATGTTGGAGGCTCAAAATATTCGATCTTGAAGTCGACTATGAGGCCTTCCTTGGCATAGATAGCTTTCATAGCTTTGAGGGCGGCCTCTACCCAAAAAGCTAACTTTGGGATATTTATGAGCCGAACCGGCACCGATTTCGATGCCAGTAGCCTTCCCTCCCGCGCCGGATCCGGAAAACGCAAAATATAATTCTCGGGAGAAAACAGCGGCAGAGTCGGCTCCGCGCTCCGCCTGCTGGCCAAAAAATATGACGGCTCGTTTTTGAGCGAGGAGTCCTGGACGTTGTAATATTCAACCTTAAGGTTTTCCTCGTCCACAATTGGCCCGATTGCGATGGCCAAGGTTCCCAATAATTCCATTATTTCCCGGTTTGCCTCGGCCATGACTGGCCACCTCCCACTTAGATTTTTGAGAAGCGCCAAGACTTCCCATTGCTACTCAATACACAGCTTGTGAATATTTATGCCGTTTGCCTGAAAAAACAGGCATTGCAGCCGCAATCTAAATATTTTCCGCTCTTGACCCTTGATTTATTTCATGACAAAATGACATATCTCCCAAAAATGGGAAGAATAAAGGAGGAAGGTGTATGACAACGGATAACATCAAGGTGGAGGCAACAAAAATAACACCCCGGCAGGAAAAGTGCATTTCAGAGGACTGCGGCGGCGTACCGGAAGTCCAGTATGCAGTTTATTCGGGGAAGAAGTTGCTCCCCGTTGAGGTTCCGGATTCTTGCACTGATGTCGGATGCCAAATGCACGCGAGAGGCGAGGCGTTGCGCTTGGCGAATGACTACTTGCTAGACCGGCCTCAAGGCGGTTCAGAAGCCCAAGCAGCGCCGGCATAAACCGCCAGATCTTTAGCCAATATTTTAAAATTGCCATATTTGGCCCTTTGCTCCCTGCCCCAGGCAGGGAGCGTTCCTTTAATTGGTGCTTCTGAGCCAGACCAGCGCTTCTCCCTTCCCGCCCTCTTTACTTTTTTAAAACATGCATATCCTACCATCATTGGTAGCGTGGTAGTATGTGCATTTTTTACTATTGGAGTATTCTTATCGAATTCAAACTCTCTATCAAGGCTGCGGCTGCTTTTTCTTCGATCCAGCGCGGAGAATTATGTCTCAGCTGATTGACGAGCGCTTTGATTCTGAAATTAATCAGTTGCTTTTGGGATTGGATGAATAATTCCTTGATTCTCGGGTTTATTCGCATTGATTTTGTCCGCTCCAAAACTCCGAATTGCTCCTTGAGAATTTTTATCTGCATTTCAAGATAACTTTTCTCAACTTTCCTCTTGATTAATTTGAGATTCCAGTAATGCGCAACATTACTCCTGATCGCGTCAAGATTCGTCACGACAAAAAAATCAACTTTTGTCTCGGAATTATTTCCCGCTTCGTCTCCGGCCGTGATTTTTAGATTGTGAGGCCCGAGACGCTCAAGAGACAGATCGATGTTATTTTTTGGAAAATCCGCCTTGTCATAGACGGCAGCGCTTGCTATTTTATCCCGCGAGCTGAAATTGTCCGCCACTTGAAGATTTATCGGCAGAATTTGATTATTTTGATATTTTATGGGTTTCGGGGAAGTAATTGAGATTGCGGGAGGAGCTTTATCGATATTTATGCCCGATACCGCATACGTCGCGCTGTTTCCCGCCTTATCAATCGCCGTGCCAGTGACAGATTGATTCGCTCCTTCCGTGGAAATTACAACATCCGGCGTCACACTCTCGATTCCCGATTCGCTGTCCGCCGCCTCAAACCGCACAACCACATCGGTATTATACCAACCACTCGCATTCGGCTGAGTTGTCGCATACCCGATAATGGTGGGAGGCGTGGTGTCCGCTGGCTGGTCAGAAATTAAGATCTCATCATTTTCTATTTTTATCGCCGTTTCGTCAAAATCACCGGACTGAATATTTCCTTCGATTATCACGGGCGGTTCTTCGGTTTGATCTGGATTTGAATTATTCTCAGTTATTTTCGCGACTTCAATCTTATAGTCTCCACCCTCACCCGTCCCCTTGGTTTTGATTATATACTGCTCATCTTTAACCGGATTTGGAATCGTGATAAATTCTTCGTTGTCGCCATTTTTTATATAAGCGGCCCCCTCGATATTATTAATAGAAGATCCATTCGCAAAATTTGTTCCACTGATATTTCCATTCGGATCGGTCACTTGAATATCAATAGGGCAATAAACCTGAATCAGCAATATCTCTCGTATATCCATTCCGGCATCCCTGATTTCGTTAGCAGGCCTTATGCCTGTCAAATATTCAAGTACATCTTTTTGAGCCTCGGTTGGTAATTTATTATGAGAAGACGGGACGCCCCTCCTTTCATCGCTCGGCACGGAAATTGCCGAATCTTTCGGCACAGTTCCGTCTCCTTCAACATAGACAAGTCCTTCTTTGCTTCCAAGAAAATTGTAATTTTTGGGATAGCCATGCTCCCAATAATCGCCGAAAGCTGGCGCATTGATAGTTTTAAACCCTCCTAGAGTTTTTTCTCCTGAATATTCTCCATAAATATTGTCGAATTCGACCATGTTCAATTTTATCATCCCGTCTTCGCTATTTAATTTTTCCAGAAATTCATTTCGCGGATAGCCAGTTGGATATATTTTTGGCGAATTAGAATCCAAGTTAAACAGATAATTATTTGTAGGTAATAATTCTTGGACCGATGACATCGGCCGATTACGGATATAGTAGAATAGATTCTCTTCGCTTGCCTTTTCAGCCTCACGAGTAAATATTTTTTTTGCTGCATAACCATCAATACCTGAAAAACCCTCCCCTGCTTCCCGCATCAGATATGCAACTAAGGAACCGTTATGTGGTGTTCCAAGGGTAATTAGCTGGTCAACATCAATCTCATATTCATTTTCAAAGGATTCGATGTACTGTCGCGCTAGAAGTCCGCCCATTGAATGCGCCACAATGTCAACTTTCGGCCAACTTTTTTGGGTTTCGATAGCGTCTATATAATTTCCCAGATATTCAGCGTTTTCTACGTTGCTGTTTCGCCATTGGTACGGAAATTCAAAAAGATCATAGCCTGGAGTATAACCCTCGTTATCAAGCTCGAAAATTAAATTGTCATATGAATGAGTTATGGGATCTAGCTCCCATTTATCACCGACCTTCCAAGAACCCATAATCCCAGGGATAACAATAACGGGGTCACGAAAATCTTCTTTGACCGTAAAATTTGAAGTATTAATATTTCCAGCTGTTTTTTCCGGACCAGACCTACTCCCCCACCAGTTATGCTGAAAATCAAGCAAGCTAGATAAATCTTTGCTGTTATCATAATTCACATCGTATTTTTCATTATCAAAAAATTTAGAGCGATTTACTTTAATTTCCGAATAGAATTTCAAATTTTTTAGAGAAATTCCGGCAGCATTGGAATGAAAAGCGCAAGCGTCGCAAAGAAAAGAGGATTCGTCAATCTGAATTGCTGGAATCAGCTCCTCGGCATAAGCTCGGCTAACAGTTGAATTCCTAACCTGAACAGGGGGGATTCCACCGTCATCAAAATAGCCAGCTTCGCTTATGTCAAAATTTTTAAATTCTGCCCAAGCACCATCTCTTATTGTGAGGAAATATACACTATTTTCATTAGCCTTCTTAAATTTCACAGGATCTTTCACCGTACCTTCAACGAAAAGTCCGCCTTCGACTATAAAATTAGAGTTATCAAGAGTCACAGTTACTCCTTTTTTTATCGTGAGAAACGCATCCGGACCTACAAAAAAATCACCTGTGACAGTGATGTCTTCATTCCAAAACGTTTCACCCTCCGTTATCTCGTTGTCTTGCGCGATGGCCCTACTGGAAAGATAATTTATCAGCCCGCTTGGCTTAATCGGAGCTATGACAAATGCAAAAATCAATATTCCGATGAAAACTCTTTTTGTTTTTTTCATTTTCTGCGTGTTATTAATTTATAAATTAAAGCAATATTAAACAGGGGCCAAAGAAGAAGCACAAAATATATTAATAAAAAGCTAGCGTTTATAAACAGAAAGGATCTAGTATACATATTAAAAACCATAACAATATTTTCGAGAAGTGAAAAAAATAGCACTGAAACTAAGAATTTTTTAGAAAATGCGAATAAAATAACGGATATGACAAACAGTGTGACTATGATAACAATGTTTATATTAATTTCTAATTCTGGATTTGGTCCAAAAAACATTTTTTTCTTTCCACAACCCCGCGCAGTTTCAAACTTCGCGGAGATTGTTTTTGATTAATTCTTATATAAATTTACACCGCTTAACCGTAATAAACCCGTATTACGGTATATTTTTTTATTTTTAATTTTTATCGGGTATTAAAAACCCCACCATAAAGCGGTGAGATTGCGGCTTACTTTATAAATAGACTCCAGATACTTAATAAAAATCTTCATTTCTACCCACCTCCCTAAGTCTTAATATTCCTATTATATATAACAAATTTCGCTCCCGCCACCACCACTTATCCACACCCCATCCTATACTCTAATTTTGCAATTACTACCATCCTTGGTAGCGTGGTAGCATTTCCGCTATTTTCTAGTAAGCAACCTATTGATTTTGAGAAAAAGTTCCGTTTTTTGTTTCGCTTTCTCCATTTCCCCCATCGCTCTCATTATTTTTTCTTTTTGTTTTTTACCGGAATTTCTTATCATTTCTTCCAAAAGCATTTCCGGCCAATAATACATTGGGTATTTCTTTTTTAACATTCTCCAACCCTCCGAGTCTCCAGATGAATTATTCTCATGAGGATAGTCTTTTTCTTTTGATCTATTAACCGCTTTTCGATATCCCCCGCCTGAGATATTTAGCCATTCCTGAACTCGTGCAATTTTTCCATAACCAACTTTTAGCTTTTCTCTTATTTCCTCATAGGTTTTCCCGATCAAAATCAACTCTGCGATCTTTAGTCTTTTAGCTATCATCTTGGATTCGGAATAGGAGAGTAAATCACGCAAAAGCTCTGCTGATTCCTGCGGGTTTTTCATCTCCGCTATTGCAACACAGAGTTTATAAAATAGTTTTGAAACCTCATCTTTCGGTATACCCTCTTTATTATTCATTGATTCTATGTAAAAAATAATTTAATTTTTGGCATATACTACCATCCTACCAATGATGGTAGCATTTACATTAAATATTTTTTATGATTCTATCTATTTTTTATCTTTAAGCTCAAATAACGCAGCTATGGCACTTGGAAGATGAAGATGGTTTTGCCTACCCGCGCGATTTGATGGCCGTCGAGAATGGTATATTTCCTCTCCGGCGGAATCGAGTCGGAATAGACATTGTTCATATATTCAAAGACTGAGACCGCGATCAGCGATCCGGACGGGGGCAGCTGGCCCGCGTCTTGAAGATTAAAATTGCTTTGTCCGTCGCCAAGATAATATTTGAGCGGAACGTCAGCGAACATCTGCGTGTAAATTTCGCGCACGTTATTATCCCGCATCCATTTCGCAAGCCGCCGGACGTCAGATCCGCCCCAGTCATAATTCGAATCCGTCGCGACCAGATAGCCATTGTCGGTCCCCCCGGCCAAGGCGTTGTAGTAGCTCAGGTAATATGGAAAGCTGCAAATCACCGAAAAAAACATCAGCACCGATACAACCATGAAGGCGTGTTTCAGCTTGACTGTTTTCCAGATATTTTTCTCCCAAAAAACATCCACGCCTCTCCCGGTGAGAATCGCCGCTGCCAAGATGACGGGCATGATATGCCGCAGTCCGATTTGGAAAGTGGAGGAAAAGGTAACCAGCATATAGGCAACGATGAAGATCGCAAAAATACAGGGCAAAGGATTGGAGATGAATTTTCGGAGGCGCGGCAAAATTTTTTCTTTTCCGCGGAAAAACCCCGCGACAAGGATCGTCAGTGTCAGTAGCGTGAAAAAGTGGAGACCGAGAGAAAGCTTTGTCAGATAGAGTACCGGAAAATACCAAATTCCCGCGCCCTCGTTGCCATAGACATGGCCGAGAAAATAGGTGTTTTGCGCAGACACAATCATGCGGCTCATGACCATAAAAACCCCGTTAAAATATTCAGCCAGGCCTTTCGTGAAAACATTGCCATAGACCATGACATCCAACACTTTAGTGCCAATTGCCGGCAGTTGTTCATACGGAAAAGTATCATGAAGTTGCTTGGCCAGCATATCATCTTCCATCCGAGCGACATGAAAAGCGTAAAAGATCGAGACGAAAGAGAAAGCCACAATCATTAGTGCTGCGTAAGCAAAAATATATTTTAGCGAATCCTTAACTGTCCTTTTGTGGAAAATGATGAACAGAAGTCCGCCCAAAAAAGCCGCCAGCACCAACACCACGGAAGAGAACTTTGAGAGAAGCGCCAGCGCGAAAAAAAGCGCGGCTAGAAAAAACATCAGTGAATTTTTCTTCCCGTCGGCATAATTTTTGAGGTAAATGGCAAATATTATCAGAGCCAGAACCAGCAGCAACCCCGACATAAAATCTATCACGACGAAAGATCCGTGCGCGATGCTGAATTGCGACACAGCCATAAAAAACAGCCCCGCGAGAGCCGATCTCGGGGTCCAAATTTTTGAAAGAAAAAAATATACAAGATATAGAAGCAGCGTATTGGCGAGAATTATTCCAAGACGCGCCCAGAACGCGATGAGATCGGGATTATTGCCAGGATGAAAGAGATACATCACTCCGAAATGATCCTGGTTATTCTGCCACTCCAGAGCCTTGGGAAAGACCGTATTTTGAAAAGGATAAGTCGGCCTTTGATAGCTGTCCAGCAGCGTCTCCTGATCCGAAATATCAGGAAAAGCCGGGTGGATGAGAAGCTGCCCTAATCCCCCGATATCTTTCACGAGCGGCGGGTGCTCCGGATTTATAAAGTACCGGTGGGTTTTCAGATAGTAATATCCACTGGAGATATGAGGTATTTCGTCAGCTATGATTCCGTTGCCGGAAAATTTCAGGTGTTTCCAGTCAAAACCGGCGCTGGAAAAAAGCGCCAGAAAGAAAAATAAAAGGCAGATAAAAATTGCGGCGATTTTGTATTTGTGTTTTAGCATTTTTTCGAAATCCAAATGTCAAAATCCAAATATCAAATCAAACTCAAAGCTCAAAATTCAAAACTTTGACATTGGGATTTTAGATTTTATTTGTCATTTGAGCTTTGATTTTTGGATTTTTATTCTAGATGTTTTCCGCGACTTTCGGTTCGAGTTTTTTGAAAATATAAAGGCTGGCAATGAAAAGCGCAACCACGATAACGAAAAATACTCCATTTTGGGCAAAGGTGGCGAAGTGGTGCTCAATCAAAGAGGTCTTATTAAAGTGGATAATGAATCCGATCGGATTTGCCAGAAGAATTGAGTGATATTTATCAGGAATAATCGACAAAGGGTAAACGATTGGTGAACCGTAAAAAAGAGCTTGCACGGCAACTTCCCAGATCTGAGACAAGTCCCTGAATCTTACATAAAGCGGAGCGGAAATAAACGCGAAGGCGAGAATAAGCAAGACAGTGAGAAAGATGTAAAAAACGAAAGCTAGAATGGATGGGATGCCGGGCCAAAATCCATACCAGGCGAAAAAGACGGCGATGATTATCAAGTTCATCGTGAAAATAAGCGCCGCGTTGAGGGTGGAAGCCAAAACAATTGTCCAGCGCGGAACATAGATTTTAGTCACCAGCTGGGCTTTGTTAAGCAGCGAAGTCAGTCCTGCCATAGTACCCTCGGAAAAAAAGTTGAAGAGCATTATGGAAGTCAGGAGCTGAAGAGAAAAATGCTGAATACCGGAATTTCGGGTATTGAAAATGGAGGAAAAAACAAAATTGAGTATCAAAAAAGTCAGGAGCGGTTTAAGCAGTGCCCACACATAACCCAGGACGGAACCGTGGTATCTCAACTTGAAGTCAGTTCGGGCCAGCGCCCAAACGAGCTCCCAATAATTTTCATGTTTTTTTGCCATGAGAATGCGCCTCTCGAAGAATGGAAAATTACTTCTTCGGCTTTTCCTGTTCTTTTTTCTTGGCTTTTCCTTTCACCTTTTTGTCAGCCAATTTAATGGCTGCCTTGCCTTTGTAATATCCGCAATTTGGACAAGCCTCATGCTGCTTGATCATTTTTTTGCAATGCGAACATGCCACAAGTTCTTTGGTGACAATCTTGAACCTGGCTCGTTTTCTATCCCGCCTCCCCTTTGTATGACGCTGTTTTGGTACTGACATAGCAGTTATTTAATATAATTAATCACTAAGGCTGATAATAGCTTAAAATGTGACGTTTGACAAGACTTTCCGAAAATTGCACTTTTCGCTTGATTGCAAAAAAGTTTTGATAATTTCAACGAGAATGATTCGTCCTTAATCCCAAGTTAAATGATTTCCTATGAATTTTGCAGGGACCAAATTCCTTCAGCATTTCAAAATGCGCTTTTGTCCCATAGCCCTTATGTCTATCAAAGCCGTAATCCGGAAATTCTGCATGATAGCGAAGCATTTGCCGGTCCCGCGAAACTTTTGCCAAAACGGATGCAGCCGCAATCGAGAATACGATACTATCCCCTCTCACTACATATTTCTGCTTTATGGAGATATTCGGCAATGGAGCTCGGCCATCAATCAAGATGAAGTCCGGCTCCTCCTTAAGCTTGCTTCTGGCGTCCGAAAGTGCTTTTTTCATAGCCAGATAGGTTGCCTGCAGGATATTAATCCTATCAATCGTGATTTCGCTTGACCATCCGATACCAAAAGAAAAATTGCTCGTGATAAAATCAAACGCGCGTTCCCGTTGCTTCGCCGACAAAGTTTTAGAGTCGCGAACAAGCTTGTGCTCTTTTTGCCCTTTGATGGACTCCATCTGGCTTGGCTCAACCAAAACAGCCGCGGCGACCACCGGCCCGGCCAAAGGGCCTCTTCCGGCCTCATCGATTCCCGCTACGCGCTTATAACCTTTTTGCCAACACTCATTTTCCAAATCGAAATGTGGATAGATCATGCTTTCATTATATGCGCGAGATGTTATAATTAAAAGCGCCACTAAAAATTAATTGGAAAAAATGAATACAAAAAGAAATATTCTCCTCGGGATTCTCTTTCTCACAATCAGCTTCTGCGCCTTTAGTGCAGGGATAAAAGCAGTGGAAGCCAAGACTAAAATATTAAAGAAGGCTATCATTAAGGACATTAATAAGGATACGAAGGTCATTAAGGCTATCAAAGAAGGTGATACTTACACGATTTATGCCTCTTCCGCAAAATATAGAAAAGGCGCTACCAGCAGCAACAGTATGAAATTTTCCACTATAAAAGAGGGTGATGTAATAACGGTCGAAGGCTCATTTGACGGTAAAAAAGTGACCGCCACTAAAATCAGAGATTTGAGCTATTATGACAAAAAAACCGTAACTTTCTACGGAACAATAGACTCGACCAACGCAACAACCAGCACTCTCAAAATTAACACCATAGACCGGGATGACCAAGCGGTTTCAATCCTCAGCTCGACTAAAATAAAAAATGAGAATGGAAAAAAAATAAAACTAGCCGACCTCAAAGAGGACGACCGTGTCTTAGTTAAAGGCAAATGGAGCCGCAAGAAAAACACTATCACAAAAACTCAAACTATAGATATCCTGAATGATGATGACTATTCAGACTTGGATGACTAGCGCGTGCCTGCATTGATTCACATAAAAGTCCAAAGCCCGAGATGCTAAATTTCGGGCTTTTATCAAATCGCTAAGATCTGCTATAATATTGAGATAGAAACCAATTAAATCCTTCAAGGGGAAGCGGTTTAGATATGCCCAAAAATAATCAGGAAAAATCGCCTTTTGTCCACTTGCACGTGCATTCCCACTATTCTCTTTTGGACGGCTTGGCAAAAATCGACGAACTGCTCGACCGCGCCCAAGCATTGGGCATGAAAGCGCTGGCACTGACCGACCATGGAGTCCTCTACGGCGCCATAGAGTTCTACCAAAAGGCCAAAGCCAGGGGAATTAAGCCCATCATCGGCTGCGAGATGTATCTGGCACCAAACGGACGGGAGAATAAGCGGCCAAGGATCGACGATCAAAGATATCACCTGATCCTCTTGGCAAAAAATGAGATTGGCTATAAAAACCTGATGAAATTGGTGACTATCGCCCATCTCGAAGGGTTTTATTATAAGCCTCGTATCGATAAAGAGGTCCTGCGCGAATACGCGGACGGACTTATCGGCCTCTCTGCGTGCGTCGAGGGCGAAATCCCCTCCCTAATCATCAGTGGTAAAGTTGATGAAGCCGAAAAAATGGCCCGCGAGTACGAAAGCATCTTTGGCAAAGGAAATTTTTTCCTCGAGATCCAAGACCATCCCAAATACAACCAGCAAAAAATCGCGACCGACGGACTGATAGCGCTTTCCAAAAAAACCGGTCTGCCGCTGGTCGCAACTACCGATCTGCATTACGTCAATCTTGATGACGCACCGATACAGGATATCTTGCTTTGCGTCCAAACAAACCGGAAGGTGACCGAGTCCAACCGTCTCAATCTTCTCGATTTCAACTTGCATATGCGGGATCACGCCGAAATTTTCGAATCTTTCGGGCACATCCCTGAAGCGATAGAAAATACCGCTCGTATCGCCGAAATGTGTAATCTGGAAATAGAACTTGGAAAAACCAAACTCCCCTACTTCAATGTTCCGGATACCTACACGCCTGATACGTTTCTGCACGAACTTTGTGAGAAAGGGCTTGTGAACCGCTATGGCGAATCCCTGAGCCAAGAACACCGCGATCGGATGGAATTTGAGCTCGCGGTCATTAAAAAAACCGGCTTTGCGTCGTATTTTTTAATCGTGTCGGATTTTGTCAATTGGGCGAAAGAACAAGGTATCGTTGTCGGTCCTGGCCGCGGAAGCGCAGCCGGTAGTATCATTGCCTACCTAACCAACATAACGAATATAGATCCGATTAAATACAATCTCCTTTTTGAACGTTTTCTCAATCCGGATCGCATATCAATGCCGGATATTGATCTTGATTTTGCCGATACCCGTCGGGATGAAGTTTTAGCTTATGTAAGACAAAAATATGGGTCAGATCATGTTGCTCAAATCATCACCTTTGGAACAATGGCGGCCAGAGCCGCCGTTCGAGACGCCGGCCGCGCGCTAGGATATCCCTACAGCTTTTGTGACCAGGTGGCGAAGATGATTCCTATGCAAATACCCATCCGCGACGCACTTGACGGCGTGTCCGAGCTGCGAAGCCTTTATGGTACCGATCCGGCCGCTAAAAAGCTGCTTGACAGCGCCGCGCGCTTGGAAGGAGTAGCCCGTCACGCTTCCATGCACGCTTGCGGAGTCGTGATCACCCCGGAGCCGGTAGTTAATTATTCCCCGCTCCAATATGTGTCCGGTGACACGGAAAACGTAGTGACGCAATACTCATCTTCGACTAAATCAAGTTATGTCGAAAAAATAGGTCTCCTTAAGATGGATTTCCTGGGCCTGAAAAACTTGACCATCATTCAGGACACGTTAAACATCATCCGAAAGACCAAGAAAGTTGAAATCAATATTGATGATATCCCGCTCGACGAAGCAAAAACTTTCGAGCTTTTGCAGCGGGCGGATACGACTGGAGTGTTCCAGCTGGAATCCGGCGGCATGAAAAGATACCTGAAACAACTCAAGCCGACAACCTTCGAAGATATCATCGCTATGGTCGCTCTCTATCGCCCGGGTCCGATGGATTGGATTCCGGACTTCATCTCCCGAAAACATGGCCGAAAAAAAATAGTTTACATCCATCCAAAGCTTGAGTTAATTTTGAAAAACACTTATGGCGTCGCAGTTTATCAGGAGCAAGTCATGCAGATATCCCAAGCACTCGCCGGCTTTTCCCTTTCCGAAGCGGATATCTTGCGTAAAGCCATGGGGAAAAAAATCCCGGAACTTATTCGTGAGGAAAAAATTAAGTTTATTGACGGATGCGTTAAAAACGGAATTGATCGGAAAATAGCCGAAAAAGTTTTCGCATTTATCGAGCCTTTCGCGGGATACGGATTCAACCGGTCGCATGCGGCTTGCTACGCAATGATCGGCTACCAAACCGCTTATCTCAAGGCTCATTTTCCCACTGAGTTCATGGCTGCTCTTTTGACTTCCGATCAGCAGAATATTGACCGCATTGCTATTGAAGTTGAAGAGAGCCGGGCCATGAATATCGAAGTCATGCCCCCAAACATCAACGAAAGTTTTGTAACTTTTGCCGCTATTTGCCGGCTGGGAGAACCCGAGAAAATTCGTTTCGGACTGGGAGCCATCAAAAACGTCGGCAAGAACGTCGCTAATATAATTGTCGAAGAAAGAAAAAAGAACGGCAAATATAAAAACTTAACCGACTTCATAGAAAGAATCCAGACCAAGGATTTCAATAAAAAATCATTGGAAAGCCTGATTAAATGCGGAGCTATGGATGATCTGGGAGAACGAAACCAACTGCTCGAAAATGTCGAGAATATTTTGAATTATTCCAAAGATTTCCAAAAAATACAGTGCTCCAATCAAATCAGCCTTTTCGGATCCTCGGGAGACACGCTGCATCTTCCGGAAATAACGCTGGCGCCAGCCGAGTCGGCCGCCAAACGCCAGCGCTTGAATTGGGAAAAGGAACTCCTAGGTCTCTACATTACCGACCATCCTTTGGCGGAATATCTCGATTTTTTCAAGCGATTTTCGATAACAGTGGCGCAAATTGACGAAAGCCATATCAACCAATCAATTACTATTGGCGGGATAATCGAAACTATCAAAAAAATATTTCTGAAAAGCCAGAAAACGATGTGCTTTGTGGGAGTTGAAGACGCAAGTGGAAAAAGAATCGAGGTGATAGTTTTTCCCAAAACACTCGAAAAATACGCGGCGCTTTGGGAGGAAGGCAATATTATCCTGGCAACGGGAAAAGTTTCAAACAAAGACGGCGAGCTTAAGTTGATTTGCGACGAAGTTCGGATCGTAAACCAAGACGAAATCGAAAGATATCAAAACTTGGAAAAACAAAGACAGATTGAAGAGGAAAGAGAAAAAAATATCCGCAAAGTTTTTATCAGCCTGCCGAACCACACGGATTCCGGATTATTGAGAAAAATTTCGGCCGTGCTGAATAAGGCCCAGAAAGGAAATTACAAGGTCTTCCTTGAGATTAAAAGAAATTTATCAGGCTCCGCAAGTAGGTTGGAAACGCCCTTTTGCATCGATTATGACAAGAATGTCGCTCGTGAGCTCCAGGGCGTGCTCAAAGAAGTAGATGTTAAGTTTGCTTAAACTCATATCTGAAATTTTTTCCATAGCAGGTAAGCGTAAAATATTATGCATCTAGGTCGCTACGACAACTCTCCGCATCGGAAATTCTTTTGGCTGTTTATCTTCTTGACATTCGCAGCCGCTTTGACTATTGCCAATCTTACTCTTGCTCGAGTTACAATTTTTATTCATCCCAAAATCGAACATAGAACGGGAGAAATAAATCTTCTAATTGACGCAAGGGCGGAAAAACCCGACCCCGTGAGTGGAATTCTGCCAGGAAAAATAGCCAAGACGCAAAATGAACGCACGGAAAATATCACAGAGGTCACTACACGAAAGATAGAAGATTTCGCAAAGGGATCGGTCAAAATCAAGAATATCTGGAAAAAGGATTTCTTCTTGCAAGCTGGAGCGCAACTCGTTCAGGGAGAATCACCCGAAGCAATCGGTGACGCTCCAAAAAATATCTTTTTACTTGATCAGGAAGTTAACGTGCCAGCAGGCGGCGAAGTTGACACAACCGTGACCGCAAAAAACAAGGGTTTGTCCGGCAATGTTCCTCCCGGAAAATTTTATTTTCTGCGCATGAGCAAATGGAACCGCGAAAGAATTTGGGCGGAAAATTCTGATGAATTTACGGGAGGAGAAACTGAAAAAAAATTCGTGACTGAGGATGATGTCAATAAAGCCATCCAGAAGACGGCTGAAAATTTGGGAAAGTCAGAGATGGAAAAAATAAAATCTACAATCCCGGCTGATGACAAGGTTTCTCCCGCCTTGACTCGAGTTGAAATTATCGAGAGCCATGCGAATGTCGCGTCCGAAACGCAGGCTGATAATTTTCGAGTAACCGTCCGCGGGAAAGTTTCTGCAATCGTGTTTAATGAAAATGATTTGAAAGACGCAGCTGTCGATAAATTCAAGGAAAAAACCGGCGATAACCAGGAAATTGAAAGCATCAATGAAGATAACATCACCTATGAGTTATCGGATATCAGCAATAATGATGGCAAAGTCGAAGTGAAAGTATCTGTCCCGGCAGTCCTGATGTCCAAACTGCCCAGCAAGACTCTCGATAAAAAATCAATTATGGGGTACAACCAAAATGCCCTCTTGGAGCGCTACGCTAAATTTCCGGAAATCGATTCAATTGATGTAAAATTCTTTCCGTTTTGGATCAAATCCGTTCCGAGTTTTGAAAGTCAGGTGGGATTTGAGATTAGGACGAATTGATTTTTAAGGATAAACATTTGTAAAGTTTACGAACCAGTGTTAATAAAAGATTTCAAAAATTGCAAAGAAATAATCGCTGGAGACGGAACACTTCTTCGAGAAATTATTCACGCCAGAGAGACAGGAAATAAGATCAGATATAGTATCGCTCATGCCATAGTGAAACCAGGTGAAAAATCACTTCCGCATAAACTCAAGTCCAGCGAAATTTACTACATTATTGAAGGCGAGGGTATGGTATTTATCAATGGTGAATATGCCAGCGTTCAAAAAAAACAAGCAATTTATATTCCCCCAAATTCAGAACAATGGATTGAAAACACAGGCTCATCCGAATTGAAATTTTTATGTATTGTCGATCCAGCCTGGAAGCTTGAAGATAAGGAAATCTCTTGATATCGCCTGAGGGTAATATCCCTCAATCATCTTATAAAAAATAAAAATCCCGTCGAAGGGATTTTTTATCTTGCAACACATTTAAATACAATATTGTCGGCACCGACCTACTCTTGCCCGGAGGCTACCACCCTCCTACGCTAAAGCTTCGGACGGACAAGTCGGCGCACTCTATGTATTTAAGTTTATAGTTCTCGGCACCGACCTACTCTTGCCCGGAGGCTACCATCGGCGCTGACAGGCTTAACTGCTGTGTTCGGGATGGGAACAGGTGTACCCCTGTCGCTAGAGACACCGAGAACTATAAACTGAAAATACTTTTTTTAAAACGCGTTAATTACCGGGGCAGTAAACATAAAAAATACTACTGCAATGATTGCCGCGAGCAAAACCACAGACGCTAACGCGAAACTGCTCTTATATTTTTTAATCTTCTCTGTCATCGGTTATTATTATCCTGCTCATTGCGTAATATGTCAAGATTTGCAACTCGCGATCATATTTCATTAGTAATTGTTAATTGCTGGCCTTTTTTCTTCACCGAAATACTGAAGTATTGCCGATGAAGAAGAACGATAGAGGTAAATCTTCAACTTATTAGTACTCCTTGGCTCAACCCCTCGCAGGGCTTACACCTAGAGCCTATCAACCTGGTATTCTTCCAGGAAGTTGCGCCGCGCATAGCGCGGAATTTCAAATTTCAAAGCTCAAATTTCAAATCAAGTTCAAATGACTAAATTTTAAAATTTTCGTTATTTGGATTTTAGGCTTGATTTGTCATTTGGATTTTCGATTTTGACATTCCGTGCTACGCACGGCAGTTGCCTAATCTTGAGGTGGGCTTCCCGCTTATATGCTTTCAGCGGTTATCCCTTCCGAACTTAGCTACCCAGCGGTGCCCTTGGCAGGATCAACTGGTACACCAGAGGTTCGTTCTTTCCGGTCCTCTCGTACTAAGAAAGACTCCTCTCAAGCAACGACGCCTACAGCAGATAGAGACCAACCTGTCTCACGACGGTTTGAACCCAGCTCGCGTACCGCTTTAATTGGCGAACAGCCAAACCCTTGGGAGCTTCTTCACCCCCAGGATGCGATGAGCCGACATCGAGGTGCCAAACCCCTCCGTCGATGTGGACTCTTGGGAGGGATCAGCCTGTTATCCCCGGGGTAACTTTTATCTGATGATCTTCCACGCTCCTATAAGCGAT